>NZ_SGXE01000001.1:0-1098111 GCF_004216895.1 Aquimarina brevivitae
TAAGTCTATAAACTTTGCGGCGCTCCTAATTCACCTTTATCGGTTGGGCTGTTATCCACAATTAATGAGGTTATCAACAAAGAAAATAAAAAGAAACAAAAACAAAAGAAAATCAACCACTTACATCAATATTAACTTTGTTAAATTATCTCTATGTGAACAACTATACTAAACTAAGGGCTAGCGCTCGACTCCTGTCGAGTGCCGTATAAGAGTAAGAAATCAAACAAAAGCTATTTCAATAAGAAGTAGCTTTTGTATTTTTAGACATATGAGTAGGAAATACAAG
The DNA here is from genome assembly GCF_004216895.1 of Aquimarina brevivitae. GTDB lineage: Bacteria > Bacteroidota > Bacteroidia > Flavobacteriales > Flavobacteriaceae > Aquimarina > Aquimarina brevivitae. Next base: position 290 of record NZ_SGXE01000001.1, read on the forward strand.
TTTGATAATAAAAATGGTCTGTATTTTGTAAGCTTTGCAACCGTGTACTGGATAGATGTTTTTACCAGGCAAGTCTATTTTAATGTACTAGCAGATAGTATAAAATACTGCAGGAAAGAAAAGGGTATGGAATTGTACGTATATTGTTTTATGCCAAGCCACGTACATCTTATTTTTCGTTCATCAAACGAACAACCCGTGGAATTATTGAGGGACTTCAAGAGGTACACATCCAATAAGGTTATTGAGTCAATATCAAGAAATCCACAAGAGAGCAGAAAAGAATGGTCCCGATAGCTATCGGGATGGATGTTTGAGAGGGCTGCAAACAATAAATCAAATGTAACTAAATATCAGTTTTGGCAGCATCATAATAAACCAATTGAATTATGGACAGATAAAGTTATTCAACAAAAGATTGATTACATTCATAATAATCCTATAGCGTCAGGTTTCGTAACCGATCCTGTGGATTGGAAATATTCCAGCGCAAGAAACTTTCAAGAAGACGAAACAATTTTACAAATAGATAAAACAGGATTTATTGAACTTGATTAGTATTATGTTTAGCATATTCGGCACCCGACAGGAGTCGAGCGCTAGCCGAGGCTGGTATTGTAAGTAAAGCTTCACATTATATCTATTCAAGCGCTTCAAATTATGTTAATGGAAATGGTAAAGTAAACATTATGCTAGCTAACAACCCTGTTGTAAATGTACATAGTGATAATGATTTTTGGAAAAGTATCTCTTGGTAACCATAAAATTGAGACCGCGAAGTTGCAAACTTCGCAGAGCTAAGACCAGCTCTTCGAAGTTTGTAACTTCGAAGCACATTATAAACAGCCAATAGACTTTTAAGTATAAAACTGTGGTATTCACTAAAATTAGTACTACAGTTATGTCTTATTATAATTTACAACTGCGAAGTTGCAAACTTCGCAGAGCTAAGCTTCACAGAACCTGATTTTATTACTATATTTCTTCAATGCAATTAGATGGCTACAAAATAAGAGAGCAATCAAAACCACATTTTATAACATTAACCGTTGTAGATTGGATAGATATATTTACCAGAAAGATTTACAAAGACACTATTATTGATAATCTCAACTACTGTATACAAAACAAAAGTATGGTATTCTATGGTTATGTCATTATGAGTAATCACGTTCATATGATTTTGCAAAGTGACAATAATGATTTATCTGGGTTGATAAGAGATTTCAAAAAACATACAGCAAAAAAGATCATACAACAAATTTAAAATGAACCTGAAAGTAGAAGAGTATGGATACTAGAATTATGTGCTAAAGCTACTGAATCTCACAATCGAAATAAAGAGTATCAATTTTGGAAATACGGCAATCATCCCGAAGAAATTTACAGTCAAAAATTTCTGTGGTCTAAACTGGATTATATTCATCTTAATCCGGTTAGAGCTGGTATTGTAAGTAAAGCTTCACATTATATCTATTCAAGTGCTTCAAATTATGTTAATGGAAATGGTATAGCAAACATTATGCTAGCTGACAACCCTGTTGTAAATGTACATAGTGATAATGATTTTTGGAAAAGTATCTCTTGGTAACCATAAAATTGAAACTGCGAAGTTGCAAACTTCGCAGAGCTAAGAAGAGCTAAGATCCCAGATCTCACAACGCTTCTGGACCGAAAAGAGAATCTCAAGCATCCGTCATCCGACTTCACACCCCTGTCATCCACCCCCCCCATCTTCAATCAGCTTACATCAGACATCTGTCATCGGACCTCAAACACCTAACATCAATCATCCGTTCTCCTTCACCCGTCAACAAACACCTAAAACCCGTCACCGGTCATCGGACCTCAAACAACCACCACCCGTCTACCAACCTCCAAATTTGCATAGTATACATAACCGCTTATCTTTGCACCAACCAAAATAATAATAAACGCTACAACCCCATGCTATGAAAAAGATACGCCCCTACCTTATTATCATTACCTGCCTGATCTGTGTACACGCCTACAGCCAGCGCAATAAAGCAATTCTGGTTTTTAAGGACGGAACCAAAATTGAAGGATTAGCAAAAATTAACCGCGCTGGTATCATCAAATTCAGAAAAGCCAAAGGAGAAAAACGAGTAAAATACAGTTTCGAAACCTTACAATATGCCACCCTTTATGATCGAGATGGAGGCAACACCTACTTTCGCTTAAAGGTAAAAGGACAATCCAGTCCCGAAATTTTACAACGCATGCAGTCAGGCAAAGTATCCTTATATAAAATTAATACCTCTGGTGTAAACACCATGATGATGGGTGGCGGTGCCGGTGGTGGATTTGGAGCCCCTATGGTCATGACTACACCCTACTCGATTAATGATTATTATGTAAAGAAAGAAGGAGAAGAGGCCGTGACGCACTTAGGCTCCACCCAATTGTTTAGCAAAAATTTTAAAAAAGCTGCTTCCGATTACTTTGCGGACTGCCCAGTATTGGTTGAAAAAATACAGCAAAGAGAATTTAAGAAAAAAGACATTGAAGCGATAGTTCGATTTTACAATAGTCAGTGTACAATTATGAAATAAGTACGTCTTTTGAAATACATCAACTACCTGACATCGATCATCCGTATACAAAAAAATCCCACTTTTAAGAGTAACAATTGTACTATCCAAGACACATACCTATAGAAAAAGCCAAGATGCATTGGTATAATCCTAGTACATCACGTATCTTTGTCCGCTAATAGCTATGATTTCAATGAACTACATACGATTTGGTTACTGCATATTAATGATGTTAGTACTCTCCGGGTGCTCTATTTTACAACCTAAAGATGCTACCCCAACCTATACCCCTAAAGGTGATATTGCGGTTTTGGGCGCTATCGGCACTGAGGATAAGCAGTTGTTAGCCACAGAATTTACCGTAAACGCATTACCTCAATATCTCCAGGGGATCCGGGTGTATGCTACAGCGAAGCCATTTAACAAAAATGCGTACAAAAAATTACTTAAATCTCCCGAGGCTACAAAAGTTCCGGTAAAGTATGTAGATTCTATACCCAATAAACCCAATTATTTACAGCTGCAGCTTATTGATCGCATTGCTGTGCTCGAGGCGCTAAAGACCAGCGCAAATAGCAGTATTGCTAACTATATTGAAACACAGAACGACAGCAGACTGGTTAGTGCAATAACTGTAGTATTTCCTAAAACCGTACAGGATGAAATTCTTAAGGCAGATGCCTTGTTTTTGCAAAACAACCGCTATAAACAATATGAACTTGCTTTGGTAAAGGACGGCAATAGGGTTCAACAAATTTCGTTACAAGAGGCAGTGGTATTTGACTATGAGTTGTCTTGCTTCTGTTGGGGTGAAAATAAACGCAGAAAAATAGTGCTACAAGCTTTAGTAGATACTAACGATTCCTGTCCCAAAGGTACTTACCAAAGTGCGGACAAGGCCAGGGATAAAATGGATTATTTTAAATTATAAATTGGCGTAGGCCATAATCCTATTACTAAGAATAAACACTCAAAAGCTTCGAGATTCAGGAGCTTATAAAGGATAAGCGACGCGAAGTTTTGAGAGTGGTTTTTGGTTTACCAAAAAATTCCCTGTAAAAGGTACCCTTTCTTTTGGTTCCGTTTTCTTTGGGCAGGCAAAGAAAATGAACAATATATCAAAATATTATGAAGAAATATTTTATCTACATAGGTATAACAATTATATCGCTTATTAGCTGCGAAGAAATACTTATCGAAGAAGACTTATCTGATGATACCGTTACCCTAATCGCACCAGTTGATGGATCCACTGTAGCGAATGCCAGTGTTAATTTTAGCTGGGAGGCTGTGGATCCGGCTACGTCGTATCGTTTACAAATTGCCAGACCTTCTTTTGCAAGTGCTGTACAGGTAGTTAAAGATACCACCTTAGCACTAACAAGTTTTAGTACCACACTTACTAGCAATACCTATGAGTGGCGAGTCCGAGCTCAAAATGCAGGGTCTAACACCGTCTATACATCTGCGGCATTTAGTGTTACCGAAAGTGATAATTTTCCTGCTAGAGATGTAGTACTGCTTAGTCCACAGAATAATCAAATCATAAATACTGCGACAATTACCTTAACCTGGGAGCAAGTTACAGATGCTACTACCTACAGAGTACAACTGTTAGATGACACCAATCAGGTCATTGATGAACAGGCAGTGACAACAACTTCCGCCCAGTTTGTTTTTCCTGAAGGTACCACCACCTGGCAAGTACGTGCAGAAAACGATACCCAAAATACTTTATACAGTTCGCGTACCATTACAGTAGATAGCACTAATCCTGCAAAACCGGTTGGTACTACTCCTGCAAATCAGGCTACACTAACAAGCACATCGGTCGATTTTTCGTGGACCAGAGAACTGATTGAAGGTACAACGGAGTTTGACAGCATTTATGTATATCGCGATCAGCAGCTTACCGATCTCGTTACTAAAGATCAGGCCACTGCTCCTACAACCATTACACTAGGCGCGTCCTCAACCTACTTTTGGGTGGTACAAGCCTTTGACGAAGCAGGTAACGAAAGTGAAACCAGTGATACACTCACCTTTTCAATCAATTAACGATGCTAAAAGGTAAAAAAGGTTTATACATATTATTGCCATTAGTGCTTTTGATCTGGGGAGCGATTATCTACCAGGTCGTAGATGCTTTTGCGGATGAGGATCCAATACTAACCAATGCAGCCATAGTCAACGTTAAAGATATAAAGGTTAATGAAAGGAAAGCCTTTACCTTAAGCACAGTAGACCGGGATCCTTTTTTAGGAACCGTATACAAACCCAAAAAAGTGACACCTTCACCAACCCGAAGACCTAAGGCTACCTCTATTTCCTGGCCAAGCATTCAATACAAAGGCGTAGTAAGCAATGGAGATGCTACCCAGGCTATTTTTTTGGTGAGTATCAATGGTACTGATCAGTTAATGCAACTTGGAGAAACGATGGCTGACATTACCCTGGTAAATGGAGATCAACAAAAGATTAAAACCCGGTACAAAGGAAAAATCAAAGAGTTTACTATTCTTAGCAATTAATACAAAAAACGATTAAAACAAGTATTAAAATAAAAGCCCAGGCGTTGCAGTTTGCGCTATTAGTTTCGGTAATAGTAGCATTACTATTGGGCGCCTTTATTTTATTAACCCATACACAATCTGTTTTTAAAATTAAATCAGATGAGTTAATCACAGCCTATGAGGAATTGAATACGGCACTGCTTCAGCTCCCAGAAAAGATTACCATTAACGATACAATAAGAGAGGAAAGTCCCAACAGTGTAACAAAGCTGCACCTGAGCTATTATGGTTTATGGCTTAAGGCACACGCCCAGGTTACTAAACACGGACGCTCCGTTGCCAAAACGGCGTTAATCGGTTCGGCCAGTATACCTCAATCACCAAATCTTTATCTGTGCAATACCAACGCTCCATTAGTGGTTGTAGGCAGCACCCGATTAGAAGGTAATGTTTATCTCCCGGAACAAGGTATCAAAGCTGGTAATATTGCTGGCAATTACTACCAGGGTACGCGCCTGTATTACGGCACTGCATATCAAAGTAGTACAACATTACCAGAATTGGACCCACAATGGATAGCATACCTCAATGGCTTAATTGATCCTCCACAACAATCGCGGGACACCTTTACAACCTTAACTAATGAGGTAAAAAATAGCTTTCAGCATCCTGTTCGCTATGTTTTCAATCCTGATCCCGTATTTATCGGTAATCAAAAGTTGTATGGCAATATCATTATACAATCCTTATCTAGTGTGACCATAAGTGCTGCTTCAGACCTGCAAGACGTTATTATCGTTGCTCCGAGAATTAAGATTGAAAATGGGGTAACCGGAAGAATGCAGCTTTTTGCTACGCAAAAACTAGAAATCGGCAGTAATTGTCAATTGAACTACCCATCTTCGGCATTACTCTATGATACCCAGGTAAACAAACCCACAAACAATACGGCTATAGATAGAGCACCAGATTTTAGGATTCAACCTAACACCGAAATCCAAGGCACAGTGCTTTACCTGAAAAAAAGTAAAGAACGAACCAGTAATGTAAAAACCAACCTTAAAATTGATCCCGAAGTAATGATAACAGGAGAAGTGTACTGTCAGGGTAATTTAGATATGTTGGGTACTGTGCAAGGGGCTTTGTACACCCAGCAATTTACTGCGAATCAATCCGGATCGATATATCTCAATCATCTATATAACACTAAAGTACTGATTAATCCTGTTGAGGACTATGCAGGATTACCCTTGGGAAACCAAACACAACGGCTGGCCAAATGGTTATACTAAAAAAAATAAAAGCAGCTACCCTGGTGGAAACGCTAACCGCTTCCGTTATCATAATTATTGTTTTTATGATCGCCAGTCTTAGTTTCAATACTATTTTTATCAATCATCAAAAACGAGATCATTCCGCAATTGACAATCGCCTCAAAGAGTTAACCTATAAAAGCAGGCACAATGTAATCCAACTGCCGTATCAAGAACGGTTTGCGAATTGGGATATATATATTGAAGTACAAAACGAAGCGCTACTAATATCAGCAGAACGGAACGGGTATACCATCACAAAAAAACAAAAATGGTGAAACACGCTAACAAAATAAAAAGCTTTACCTTAACAGAGATGATGGTTGTTCTGGTCATATCTGCTATAGTAGTTGGATTAGCATTTACCATTCTAAGTATTGTACAAAAAAACATGGTGAGTATCGAACAAAACTATAGCTATGCCACCGAACTTACGCAACTCGAAGTTGCGCTTACTGCTGATATGAATTCATGTACTCAGGTAGCCTGGATCGCCAAAGAAGATAAATTACAGTTTTCATCTCCAGTAGCAACAAGAAGTTATCGGTTTTATCAGGATAGTATCGTTAGCGATATCAATACATTTAAGGTCGCCGTAAAAGAAAAATCGTTTTTCCTTGAAGGTAAAGACGTTGCCTCAGGGAGCATTGATGCGATAAAGCTAGAGTTTGACAAAACTACCAAGGAGTATTGTATCTTTGTCTACAGAAAAAACGATCCTGCAATACATTTCTGAATATGGGTATTAAAGTATCAAATACTAAAAACAAAGTAAAAAAAGACAGCGATTTTGATATTTCAGAATTACTGACTAAAGAAATTACACTCTTTGGTAAATCCTTTAATACGAAAAAGAAAGAACAATTTTATTCAGAATTAAGTGTGTTGCTTAAATCGGGGATTGATCTCAAAAGTGGATTAGAATTACTGGCCGAAACTCAAAAAAAACAACACGATCAGCAGTTGTTTGCTGCTATGACCAACCAATTAATTGATGGAAGCTCCCTATCAGAAATCCTGAAGAAGGATAGCAATTTTAGCGATTATGAATTCTATGCGATTAAAATCGGAGAGCAAACCGGAAGATTAGCACAGATTACCGCAGAATTAAGTGAGTTCTACAAGCGCAAAAATGAGCTAAAAAGAGAGATTGTATCAGCGCTAACGTATCCCGTAATTGTATTATGCACAGCACTATTGGTAATTTATTTTATGCTAAAATATGTGGTTCCCATGTTTGTCGATATCTTTAAACAAAATAACGTAGAACTACCAGGTATTACCAAAGCTATAGTCAGCTTTGCTGAATTTACAGAACAACATGGATTACTTATACTGGTGCTACTTTTGTTGATAGGTATAGGCAGTCGATTTGCCGCAAAGACCGAAGTGTATCGTAAAATCACTGGCAATACACTGCTAAAATTACCGGTATTGGGTAATTACTTCAAAAAGATCTATCTCGCCCAGTTTACACAAGCATTATCCCTGTTGACCGCTGCCAAAATACCTATGGTGGACAGTATAGATTTGGTTAAAAATATGATTAACTTTTATCCGCTTCAAAGTGGACTACAAAAAGCGAATCACGCAGTGATATCTGGTGAAAAACTAAGTACAGCGTTTGGCCAAAACCCAATTTTTGACAGAAAAATGATCGCCCTCATTAGAGTAGCCGAAGAAACCAATCAAACCGAGTTTATTTTCCAAAAGCTGAATGAGCAGTATAATACTCAGGTAAAATATCAATCGCAAGTGATCTCCAATGTTCTAAATCCTTTTCTAACAATCCTAGTAGGGTTGATTGTGGGTGTTATACTCATCGCTATGTACTTACCGATGTTTAGACTGAGCAGCGTTATTGGTTAAATGATAAAATATCAACTAGTACGGGTGCTATTCGATAAATTATCTCAATTAAAGTACCTTTGCACTGCAAAAGAGTAGTAAAAGGATATTTGTAATGAAAAAGAGCGAATCAAACGACAAATTGGAGCTATCCAAGGCAGCCATGAAGGAATATGGCTATAAGGTGATCGACTTAATCGTTGAGCACTTTGACACCCAAGATCAAAAAACTCCGGTAAGCCAAGCCACTCGAAAGGAAATGGATAACTTATTGGCCGAGGACATTCCGATGACACCCACAGATAGTAATCAGGTCCTCGATTTTGTTATGGAAAATGTGATACCACACAGTAATATCGTATCCCACCCTAAATCCTATTCTTTTGTCCCCGGTCCTAGCAATTACATCAGTACTATGGCTGATACCCTGGCCACTGGATTCAATATTTTTTCTGGAGGCTGGGCGGCTTCTCCTGCTGCTGCAGAAATAGAGATTATTACCATGAACTGGTTGTTGAAAATTTTTGGTTTTCCACCAAAAAAAGGAGGCGGTATCTTTACCAGTGGGGGTTCCATGGCCAACCTTACAGCCTTAGTCACCGCTCGGAGAATTAAATGTGGTGAAGACTTTTCCAAAGCCACCATATACCTATCGGACCAGGCACACTCATCGAATATCAAAGCGATCAAAGTAATTGGTTTTAAAAAAGAACAAATCCGTATCATACCTACAGATTCTGAATTTAAGATTGGACTTAACAAGTTAAAAAATGCGATCGCCAAGGACCGCATAGCAGGCTATCATCCTTTTTGCATGATCGCCTCTGCTGGCACAACTAATACCGGAACCGTTGATCCATTAGATGAGATTGCCAAAATTTGTAAAGAAGAAAGCCTATGGTTTCATATTGACGGCGCCTATGGTGGAGCGGCCATTTTAGCAGATCAGGGTAAAAAAGCATTAAAAGGCATTAAAAAAGCGGATTCATTAACCGTTGATCCACACAAATGGTTTTTTCAGCCGTATGAGATTGGTTGCCTGCTCGTTAAAAATCACAATTGGTTAAAAAACACCTTTACCGAAAAACCAGAGTACCTCAGAGATGTTGAAGGTAACACCTCGGAAATTAACTTTTTTGATCACGGCATTCAACTAACCCGAAGGTTTAGAGCGTTAAAATTCTATATGTCTCTTAAAACATTTGGACTTTCTTCTTTTCAAAAAGCCATACAATACAATATTGATTTAGCAGAGCAAACTGAGGCCTTATTAAGGAAAAGCGGCGAGTGGGAAATCGTTTCTCCTGCCACCTTGGCTATTATCAACTTTAGATATCATCCTATTGCAAAGCAGTTAACAGAGCATCAATTGGATACTATAAATCAAAGCATATCCAAAAAAATAACTGACAAAGGCGAAGCGCTACTGGTGACCACTGTGCTTCAAGGTCAAATCGTATTGCGTATGTGTTTAATCAACCCAAGAACTACGCTAGAAGATGTAAAATCAACCATTACCCAATGTACCCTTTTTGGACAGGAAGAAATACAGCGCTTGGGGTATTGATTTATTGAACTTCAAGACGAACTACATAGCCTTCGCTATTGCGTACGTTGAAGACTGTATTGTCTTCAAATATTAAATATTGTCCTTTGATTCCTTTTAAAACACCACTGTAATCGGGTGTTTTTTCAAGGTTCAGGCTTTTTAATTTTGTTGGATATTGTAGTACCGGGAAGTGTATTTCCGTTTCCTTGCCATTATCAATAAAATACTCTTGTACTTCTTCAGGGATAAATTCTTTTAGCTTTGCCTTAAAAGCAACCAAATCCTCGTCCACTACTTCATTTTTTAGCATGGTTCGCCAATTGGTTTTATCAGCTACCTGATCCTTTAATGCTACTTCGGTTATACCGGCTAAATAACGATTAGGCACCTCAACAAGCTCAATAGCTTCGTGTGCGCCCTGATCAATCCAACGTGTAGGCACTTGAGACTTTCGGGTCACTCCTACTTTGATATTACTAGAATTTGCTAAATAGACAATATGTGGCTGCAACTGCATCTTTTTTTCATAGGCTAAATCTCGATCCTCTTGGTCCAGGTGAGCCGTACTTAATTCTGGTCGTATTACCCAATCCCCGACCTGCGGTTGATTATAAAAATCATCATAGCAATAGCCTTGTCTAAATATTTTTTTGTCCTTTCCACAGGCCAAACACTGATACCTGACGAATGAAATCGACAATTGCCTGTTTAATAACTGATTGACGTGTATAAAATCCGTGTCAAAAATTAAATAATATTGAATAGGATCTCCGAATTCCGTTTTCATCTTGGTTAATACCCCTTCATAGTTCATAAAAAGTCCGTGTTTAAAATGTAGTCTGTTATAAAATGAAATATTTTTTATTATTTTAGATTCCTAAGACTAGGTAATAAAAGACATCTTAATTTTTGTCTAAAGATACATTAAAAAATGCCAATTCCTTTAGTAAACTCTATAGCCAGCTGGTTTTTGAAGAAACGTTTTCACCAGATGGAACTATTCCTAAAGTATCCTAATGAAGTGCAATTAGAGTTGTTGCACGTTCTTTTGGATACAGCCAGAAACACGGAATTTGGCAAAGAATATGGCTTTAGCAGTATTCATAATTACGAAACTTTTAAACAACGTGTCCCCATACGATCCTATGAGGATTATGAGCCTTATATCGAACGTTGCCGGCACGGTGAAAACAATATTTTTTGGCCATCCACCATTAAGTGGTTTGCCAAATCCAGTGGGACTACCAATGCCAAGAGTAAGTTTATACCCGTAAGCCAGGACTCGCTGGAAGATTGTCACTTTGCTGCCGGTAAGGACTTGTTATGCATGTATCTTAACAACAACCCTGAATCTCGCTTATTTACAGGAAAAAGCTTACGCTTAGGCGGCAGTAAGGAATTGTATAAAGAAAACGGTACTTATTTTGGTGATTTGTCGGCAATAATTATTGACAATATGCCTTTTTGGGCAGAGTTTAGCTCTACACCGAGTAACGAAGTTTCTTTGATGAGCAATTGGGAAATCAAGATGCAAGCCATCGTTAATGAAACCATATTAGAAAATGTGACCAGTTTAGCAGGAGTACCTTCTTGGATGTTAGTTTTACTTAACAAAGTATTAGAAACCACAGGTAGAGAGGACCTTTTAACGATTTGGCCTAACCTAGAAGTGTATTTTCACGGAGGCGTAAGTTTTGAGCCCTATAGGGAACAGTATCAAAAAATTCTTCCTAGACCAGATTTTAGGTACTACGAAATATATAATGCTTCAGAAGGGTTCTTTGCCATACAAGATCGTAACGACTCCACTGAGCTCTTATTGATGTTGGATTATGGGATCTTTTACGAGTTTATTCCTATGGATACCTATGGTACGCCTGAAGAAATAGTGATACCCCTTAGCGAAGTAGCAATTGGTGTCAATTACGCCATTATCATAACCACCAATGCCGGGCTATGGCGTTATAAAATTGGAGATACGATTCGATTTACCTCTATAAACCCTTACAGAATTAAAATATCCGGACGTACGAAGCATCACATTAATGTGTTTGGAGAAGAACTCATTATTGAAAATGCAGAAGAAGCATTACGCAACACCTCGCTGGCTACTAATAGTGAAATCGTAGACTATACGGTAGCACCCATCTTTATGAAAGGTAAAGAAAAAGGTGCCCACGAGTGGATTATTGAATTCAAAAAGAAACCCGAGTGCCTTAACGAATTTGCACAAATTCTTGATGACAATTTAAAGCGTGTTAATAGCGACTACGAAGCAAAACGTTTTAACAACACTACTCTTACAATTCTACAATTAAAAGAAGGTCGAAAGAATTTATTCTACGATTGGTTAAAAAAACATGATAAGTTAGGCGGACAACATAAAATTCCCCGGTTATCCAATTCTCGCACCTATGTGGATCAATTATTGGAATTGAACAAGGCAAATACACTTACCTCCGACCTATAAAGATACGGGGTTCACTTATTTTTTTGAAGTTTTTGCTATAATTTGAGCTTTTTATCCTGTAAAAAAAACGCTTTATCTAAAACTTATCTATTTGTTTTTATCGCAGATAAAAACATACTAAATTTAGAATCAGAAACTTAACCCTAAGCTTTTTTGCCAGATGAAAACAACCAGTACATTTATCGTTTTATTTTTTCTTGCTCTGAACATATTTGCGCAAGATAACGAGATACAAACTCAAAACGTACAAGAAACAACTACGAATTACAAGGCAACTAAGAAATGTGTTAAGTTTAATGCTGAAGAAAAGGCGTGTTTCGCTGAAAAATCAAAATTAAGTTTTTACGAATCCTTAATAAGTGAAAACGGTTTTAATATTCACCTAAAGGATAGTGATCGACTAGCCATTCGAAAAACTAGAGAAATTATTGAAAAAAAGCGTAATCAAACCTTATATACTGAAAAGTAAATCTATATAAAATACATAACTGGTAACAAAAAAGAAACCTGAAATCATATGATTTCAGGTTTTTTAGTTTTAGTATCTTTCAACCAATTAAGATACTGCTTTAAGCTTTTTCACCGTAAGCTTATTCAATTTCTGTTCTGCATAATCCTTTGTTACTTTAAAGGACTTCTCTTTACTTTCAGGAAGCTCATACATCGCATCCGTTAAAATAGCCTCGCATAGGGAACGCAAACCACGAGCACCTAATTTATATTCTACTGCTTTTTCTACAATATATGCTAAAGCACCTTCAGTAATGGAAAAGTCAATATCATCCATTTCAAACAGCTTTATATACTGCTTGATAATGGCATTTTTAGGCTCTGTAAGAATAGATCGAAGTGTTTTATTATCCAATGGATTCATATAAGACAACACCGGAAGTCGCCCAATAATTTCAGGAATTAATCCAAACTCTTTCAAATCCTTCGGGATGATATATTGCAATAAATTGTTTTTTTCAATACTATCTTCAGTTTTTGAAGCACTAAAACCAACAGCTTGCATATTCAAACGTTTCTGAATGATTCGCTCAATACCATCAAAAGCTCCACCGGCTATAAATAAGATATTTTCGGTATTTACTTCAATAAACTTTTGATCCGGATGTTTTCTGCCTCCTTTAGGCGGTACATTAACAACAGTTCCCTCTAAAAGTTTTAGCAAGGCTTGCTGCACCCCTTCTCCAGATACATCTCTGGTGATACTAGGATTATCGCTTTTTCGTGCAATCTTGTCGATCTCATCAATAAAAACAATACCGCGTTGTGCTTTCTCTAGATTATAATCCGCCGCTTGTAACAATCTGGTAAGTATACTTTCTACATCTTCACCTACATAACCGGCTTCAGTTAATACCGTAGCGTCTACTATAGCTAAAGGCACATTAAGCATTTTCGCAATAGTTTTAGCAATCAGGGTTTTTCCGGTACCAGTTTGCCCAACCATAATGATATTACTTTTTTGAATTTCAATATCATCATCAGATTGTGGCTGTAATAATCGCTTATAATGATTATACACTGCTACGGACATTATTTTCTTCGTAAACTCTTGACCAATAACATATTCATCTAAAAACTTTTTGATTGCCATTGGTTTTCTCAACATCAGCTCATTGCTCAGCTCTCCTGTATCATCTTCTTTCGCTTCTTCTACAACAATACCATGTGCTTGCACGATACATCTGTCGCAGATGTGGGCATCTAATCCCGCAATTAGTAAATTTGTTTCAGGCTTTTTCCTACCGCAAAATGAACATTCTAAATCTTCTTTAGCCATATCTTTCTTTTTTTGAGTAAACTAGTAGAGATCTTACTTTTTTACTCCCTGGTTAAAATTTCATCTATCATTCCGTACTCTAGGGCTTTATCTGCTTTCATCCAGTAATCTCTATCACTATCTTCATACACTTTTTCAAAAGTTTGACCTGAATGCTTTGCAATTATTTTGTACAGTTCGTCCTTTAATGTAAGGATTTCTCTTGCTGTGATCTCTATATCGCTTGCTTGTCCTTGTGCTCCTCCTAGTGGTTGATGAATCATCACCCTACTATGTGGAAGCCCTGAACGTTTACCCGTTTGTCCTGCACATAATAGTACAGCTCCCATAGAGGCTGCCATACCAGTACAAATGGTAGCTACATCTGGCTTGATAAACTGCATGGTATCATAAATACCTAAGCCAGCGTATACACTACCGCCTGGAGAATTAATATATATCTGTATATCCTTAGATGAATCTACACTCTCTAAAAAGAGTAATTGCGCTTGAACAATATTTGCTACCTGGTCATTGATACCTGTTCCTAAAAAAATGATTCTATCCATCATTAATCTTGAAAAGACATCAAAAATAGCAATATTCATTTGGCGCTCCTCGATAATATTGGGAGTCATTCCCAGAGGATTCATACTACTGATAATATCATTATAGTAATTACTATTAATTCCGTGATGCTTAGTCGCGTATTTTTCAAATTCTTTACCGTAATCCATATTTTTCTATTCCTGAATTTATCTAAATAAAAAAGGCGTTAACCTAATACTGTTTAACGCCCTAAATATAAGTATAAAATTCATTATAAGCTGTAACAATAACTATTTGTACACTTCTTTTACAAATTCATCAAAGGTTACTTCTTTAGTTTTTAACTTTGCATTTTCTTTATAAAAATCAAGTAATTTCTGGCTCATCAACTGCTCTGACATACGCTTTACCTCATCTTGATTTGATAAAATTCTGGCTGCAATATCTTCCAATTCTTTGTCCTCTGGAGCGTTTTGACCAAATTGAGCCATTTGCCTTTTGATCAAATCCTTAGCGAAATCTTTCAATTCTTCAAAAGTTACCTGAAGATTGTTATCGTTAATAATCTTACCTTCAATTAACTGATAGCGTAATCCCTTCTCACTTTTTTCATATTCGTCCTTCGCTTGATCTTCAGTAAGTTCCTCCTCACCGGTGGCTCTAATCCATTTCTGTAAAAAGTCTACTGGTAATTCAAACTTTGTATTTTCTAATAAATGCTCTGTAATATCATTTAGCAACTGCTGATCTGCTTGTTGTGAAAACTGCTTTTCTGCATCTTCTTTTATACGCTCCTTTAATTCAGTAACTGTTTTGATGTTACCAGGACCATATAATTTATCAAATAACTCCTGATCTAAATCTGCAAGCTCTTGCTTATTGATTTCAGCTATGGTAAATTCAACTTCTACATCAAGATCTTTTGCTTTGTCCTCTTCAATTTTAAGGGCAGCCATTACATCTTTATCCTCGTTGAATAATCCTTTAGTTTTTAAGGTTAAGGTATCTCCAACCTTAGCACCTACAAACTTATCGATGTTCTTTTTGCCTTTTATGGCATCTAGGCTAACTGTTGTTTCATTTTCAATATCTTCAGCTTCATTAGTAAAAGTACCTCTTACTAAACTATCCTTGTCAACAGCTTCCTGAGAAATTAATTTACCATATTGCTTTTGGATGGTCTTTAATTGATTCTCAATCATTTCATCGCTAGCAACAATCTTATATTGTGTAATTGCTTTTTTGCTTTTAAGATCAACTTCAAATTTTGGCGCTAAACCTAATTCAAATTCAAAAGAGTAATTATCAGCATCCCAATCGAAGCCTTCCTTTTCTTTAGGTAGTGGATTACCTAACACATCAAGTTTTTCTTCCGTTAGGTATTTGTTTAATGCATCCTGAAGCAACTTATTCACCTCATCGACCAAAACAGCCTTACCATATTGCTTTTTTACCAAGCCCATAGGCACGTGTCCTTTTCTAAAACCTGGTATATTCGCATTTTTGCGATAGTCTTTTAAAATCTTATCAACTTTATCGCTATAATCTTTTTTATTGATATCTACTGTAATTACAGCATTTAAATCGTCTAGTTGCTCTTTAGATATATTCATTAGCTCTACGTATTTGTACTAAAAATCGGGTTGCAAAAGTAATACTTTTTTACAACCCGACAAAGTTTTAACTTCTTGAAATACAGTTACGTTTAATCTTTCTTTAATCCCGAATGTAGTATGGATTGAAAAAATGACAATAACAGACTAAAGATCAAAGCCCACAGCCATCCTGAAACTGTGAATCCATCAATAAAATAATCTGCCAATAAAATAATAGCAGCATTAATAACCAGTAAAAATAACCCTAGGGTAATGATGGTTACTGGCAAGGTTAAAATCACAAAGATGGGCTTTAAAATTGCATTAAATAAAGCCAAAACCAGCGCAACTATAATGGCTATCCACAAACTTTCTACAGCAACGCCTGGCAAAACCTGAGCTAAAATTAATACCACCACTGCGCTTAATACTATTTTTAATAAAACTTTCATACGTAAGATCTAATTTAAGAATTAAAGTATTTAAAAATACATCAAAAAAAGAAAACCGCTTTGCAGTTGCAAAGCGGTTTTTATTATCTATTAGAAATATAGTACTAATTCACTTCATTACTTAAGGTTATCGTTCCATAATCTCCAGGATTAACACTTGGCAAACTAGCTCCGTAAGTATTTTCAATTGCCTCTATAATTCCATTAGTAACAATAGCATGTCCTCTTGGAGTAGGATGTACGCCGTCTAGTGAAAAACCACCACCGGTCACAAAATCAGAAGTAACTACACCTCCGTCAAAGGGTATACCGGTATTAGCCAAAATAGCCAGGTCAGCCGCAGCATCATAGAACGCCAATCCATTCTCTTCTGCTACTGCTCTAATACTTGCATTATATGAAGTTCTTGCCGCAGAAATTAAAGCTTGTTCCGCTGCCGTTAATACGTATTGATCTTCTAGAGGAAAAGTAATTCCATTAACCGACAATTGACCTGCCTGCTCCTGAGTTAAACCAAAACTTACTAGCTCTGTCAATCTATCAGTATTTAGCTGTGCAATCGCTGATGAACTTGGCAATACCAGTAAATCATTTGCGTTTGCTTGTCTTGCCTGCCCGTATTGTGCTCCATAAATAGCAGCTAATTCTGCTCCAAAGGTTGGTGTTAATACTTGGGTTAACTGTGCTGAAATATCTGTTAAAGACTCATCTTTAATAACTACAGCACTAGCTGCGGTAGTAGAAAACTGAATTGATCGTTCTGGCACCCCTAAAAATGCAAACGCCTGGTTTAAACCTGCGTATGTTGCATTTAAAGTTGGTATTTGCGGACCAAAATCAGGGTTAAGCGGGCTTAATGGCGCAAACGGCACTGTAGTGAAATAAGGAATAGAGGTTACATCTGGTAAACTCAACACAACTCCCTTTGATCCACTTGCTACTAGTGTTCCTACCATGGTTCTGTATACATTATCAAAAAGGCCTGGATCTGTAATATCATTTCCTCCATAAGTAGAAGGATCTGGATTCCCAGTTTGATCAACGCCAACCCCACCAGAAGTAGCATAACTTAAGATATCATTATTTCCAATCCACAAGCTAAAAAATGTTGGGCTCTGTGCTACAGCATCTCCAAGAATACTTGCATTATCTGCACTAGCAAAGCGTGCATAGTAGGGATTAGCTAGGCCAATTGGCACATTAGCCGTATTACCATATCCTTCTGTAACTAAATGAAAACTTTTAGCACCTGGAGCACCAAGGTTATTAAATGATCCTGTCAACCTATTTGCTATGTCGGTTGTAGGTGCTGCACCAGCATATCTTGCAGGACCGGGATTACCATTTTCATCAATTGCCAAAACAAATCGATTAGGTGTAATTTGATTACCTCCTAAAAGCAATCCTCCTGTATTATCTTCTACTAATGGTTGTGTAAAATCACCACCACCTGCTAGCTGAAACTGTTGCGCTAATAGGTTAGGATAAGAATTTTCTTGTCCTGTAATATATAATGCCCCATCAGCATAACCCGCTGTTAAAGAATTTCCTAAAGCTACATAAGTGCTGAAATCAGCTTCTCCACTAGCGTATATACCAGATTCTTCTATTGGATTGTCAAACTCTGGCTCACAAGCAACTAATCCTAAAGCCAGAATTGCAAAATATTTTATAGTGTTCTTAATCATTATTTTATAATTTATAAGTTAAACCAAGTCCTGGTGCAAATGCACTGGATTTATAGGTTCCTTCAAATGGAACTTGCTGACCGTTTTCTTCATAGTAATCATAAGAAGCATTAACCTCTTCAAATCGCAAATAAAAGAAAGATGCATCAATAGCTAACTTAGAATTAATAGCAAAACTAAGTCCTCCTGTAAATCCATCAGAATCATTTCTTGGTGTTTCAGGAGCAAAGTAACCTGGTTGTACAGGAGATTCATCTCTGTAATATCCTGCTCTTAATGAAATTTTATCCGTTGCTTTGTATTCCGCACCAAAACGATATACCGACGAATTTTTATAATTTCTTGGGTTAATGGATGTTGCACCGTTACCAAACTGAAGATCTAAAGATTCATACACATCCCAGAACTGTCTGTTGTAATCAAAGGCAAATGTCCATTTTTCTCCATACTGATACGAAACTCCGATAGTTAACTCAGCAGGTAATGGTAGTTCTGCACTAAATGTAGTAGTACCATTTGCTGGCGCTGCCGGTGAATTAGGGAAATTAGCAAAAGTTGCTTCTCCACCTTCGGCTTCTAATATAATCTCGCTTCGGTAGTTAAATCCTACTCTAAAATTGTCTGTTGGAGAGAACATCGCTCCTACACTCCAACCCCAGTTAGTAACCCCAGAATCATCTACTGTAATATTTGCACGATTCCCTTCAAGGTCGGTTGTCGTACGATTGGCATTTCTATTAAAATTAACCGATCCAGTTACATAGATAGGTCCACCACCAATACTAAAGTGGTCAGAAATTTTAAAAGAAACGACCGGCTGTACAAATATAGCGGCCAAATCAATATTGTTCACCAGGTGTGATCCCGACCAATCCGTTGGCCAGCTTACTTCACTACCATAAGGAGTATACACCCCAAGACCAACAGCCATCCAATCATTAACCTGGTAAGATCCGTATAAATTTAAAGGAGTACCTACAGAGCTATCTGTTTGAAAAGAAGTACCAAATTCTTCATTTTGATAGATAACATCGGTAAAAATACCACTGGCACCAGCACTCACATTAAGTTTGTTTTCTAAGTAAACCAGACCCGCCGGGTTAAAAAATACAAGTTCAGCATTGTCAACCACAGCTACCCCAGTGTGCCCCATTGCAATGGCTCGTTGCCCCTGTACACCTACCCTATACCCTCCGGCAAAAGTGGTGTATGAAGCCAAGACCAATACAACTAATAATAAAAGTTTTTTCATAATAAATTAAGAATTGTTTTTGATTTTAGAATTCTAGAAATTTGAGGAACCAAAATTACAGGAAAATACCAATCTACCAACGGATTCATTAAAATATTATGCATACATAGTAAATTTTAATTATTTTTTGAGAAACCTTAAAACTTCTTCTAAAAATAGATCCGGCTGCTCTGCGTGTAACCAATGTCCAGCCCCTGTGATTTCTACAAGTTGATACTGTGGAAATTGCGCTTGTATCAAAGCTTCGTCCGCGGCTTCAATATATCCGGAATTTGACCCTTTAAGGAATAATGTACTACCTTCAAACGATAAATCTGAATCTAATACCTTACCGACTTCTTCGATATTTTTGATAAGCGAGCTAAGATTCATACGTAATCCCAGTTCTCCTTTCTTTTTCCAATATAGATTTTTTAATAAAAACATTCGTACTCCAGGCTCTTTTACATATTCAGACAGTGCTTTATCGGCTGCTCCTCTACTTTTGATAACACTAAAGTCCAATGCATCTAGACCCTCCAATATTTTCTGATGATGCTGTGGATAATGCTTTGGTGCAATATCGGCAATAATAAGTTGGTCCATATATTCTGGAAATAATGAGGCAAACAACATAGCCGTTTTACCGCCCATCGAATGTCCTAAAAGTTTTATCGAGGACAAACCCTTTGCTATGCAATATTCTTTTAGATCATCCGCCATGAGCTCATAACTAAAAGCATCACTATGAAAGCTCCTACCGTGATTGCGCTGATCTATTAAATGCACCTCATATCCTTCTTCTGCTATTTTTCTCCCCAAAGTCTTCCAGTTATCACCCATTCCAAGAAAACCGTGTAGAATGATAAACGGTTTACCTGTTCCTATCACATTAGCATATAATTCCATAGTCAATTATTTTAATTTATTGAGATACATATTAACCACGTTATCAAGACCCATATAAATGGATTCGCAAATCAAGGCGTGACCTATAGACACTTCTAATAAGCCAGGAATATTCTCTTTGAAATATTTAATATTATCCAAAGAAAGATCATGCCCCGCATTAATTCCCAGGTCTATAGCATTAGCTACAATAGCACAATCCCGGTAGGGTTTAACCGACGCATCTCCTTTGCCTGCGGCATAGTCTTTGGCAAAATCTTCGGTATACAACTCAATTCGATCTGTACCTGTTTGTTTAGCTCCCTCAATCATAGCCGGAACAGCATCCACAAAAATAGACGTTCGTATGCCATTGGCTTTGAATTCTGAAATCACCTCCTGCAAAAAAGCCTTATGTTTTATCGTATCCCAACCAGCGTTACTGGTTATTGCGTCTTCAGCATCTGGCACCAGTGTTACTTGTGTTGGTTTAATTTTTAATACCAGGTCTACGAATTTAGCTATAGGATTCCCTTCTATATTATACTCTGTGTGCACCACCGATTTTAAATCTAGAGCATCTTGATATTTAATATGCCTTTCATCTGGTCGAGGATGTATAGTGATTCCTTGTCCGCCAAATCGTTGTACATCTTTAGCTACTTGGATCAAATCAGGAACATTACCTCCTCTTGAATTTCGTAACGTAGCAATCTTATTGATATTAACACTTAGTTTAGTCATCATTTTTTGTCGTTTATCTAAAAAAACAAAAATACAAACTTGAGTGTGCCTTGATTGTATATTTTTTGATTAATTTGCATACGTAAGGCAGTCAATCTATGAAAACGAATTTGTACATAGTAAGAGAAATTGAACCATTAACTACGGATAGTACAGTTAAAGAGGCGCAAATTCACTTTAATGAACTTACCTATACCCATTTCCCCATTGTAAAGGATGGAGTGTATCTGGGTTGTGTATCCGAAGCTGACATCAGGTGTTATGAATCCGACAAAAAACTCAGTGAATATCAATATGCATTAGAACATTTTTTTGCCAGAGAAAACGACAACTGGTTAGATATCCTCGAATCTTTTGCACAAAATCAATCCAATATTATTCCTGTTCTGGATGATGACAACAAATACCTTGGCTTTTTTGAGCTAAGTGATATTATGAACTTTTTTAACGACACTCCTTTTTTAAGCGAACCTGGCAACGTACTCATCGTTGAAAAAGGAGCGATGGACTATTCATTCAGCGAAATCGCTCAAATAGTAGAGTCCAACAATGCCAAAATTTTAGGTTTATTCATATCTAAACTAGAATACGATGTAGCTGAAATCACCGTGAAAATAAGTGATGCTGACATTAATAATATTGTACAAACGTTTAGAAGGTATAGCTACAACATCGTATCAAAACATCAAGAAGACACGTTTTTGGAAAACTTAAAAGAGCGATCAAAATATTTAGATAAGTATCTAAATATGTAAGCCGACAACCACCTAACCAAAACAAACTTATTTCATGAAGATCGGAATTTACGGTCAATTTTACCACGAAAACTCAGGGATTTATATACAGGAGTTACTAGATATACTCGACAAAAATAATGTCGAAGTTGTCATAGAAAAAGACTTCTTGGCCTTAATAAATGCCAATGAAACCATACATAAGTCCTATTCCCACTTTAGTACTTTTGAAGAATTAGACAACACCTATGATCTTTTTTTTAGTATTGGTGGCGATGGAACTATATTAAAAACCATTACATATGTGAGAGACCTGGGTATCCCAATCGCAGGTATCAATACCGGACGGTTAGGATTTTTAGCCACGATCCAAAAAGAAGATATAAAAAACAGCATTGATCTTATTCTCAACAAAAAGTATCATATATCCGCAAGAAGTCTCTTAAATATTCAAACTGATCCTCCTAGCGAAGAATTTGGAACATTAAACTTTGCCATGAATGAAATAGCGGTAAGTCGTAGAAATACTACTTCGATGATCACCGTACATACCAGTTTAAACGGGGAGTTTTTAACCTCATACTGGGCTGATGGTTTAATCGTTTCGACTCCTACGGGATCTACTGGATACTCACTGAGCTGCGGAGGACCTGTAATTATGCCAGACTCAGAAAACATTACACTTACTCCCATTGCTCCTCATAACCTTAATGCTCGACCGCTAGTGATACCTGATGACAAAGAAATTACGCTACAGGTTTCAGGAAGAGAGGATACTTACCTGGTTTCCTTGGACTCAAGAATTCATACCTTAGCCAATGAAACGATTGTGCGTATTAGAACCACACCCTTCAAAATTAATATGGTGGTTTTGGAAGGAGATAGTTTTTTAAAAACATTGCGGAAAAAAATGCTTTGGGGTGAGGATAAGCGTAATTAAACAATAAAATTAAGTAAAAACTGTTTTTAAAAACAGACTATTTGGCACAAATTCTTGTGTAGTAAACTTAATTGTTATATTTGCAAACTTTTGAAAATCTATGAGATACTTAGCAGCAATCATATTTATATTATTTTTTGGTCAAATTTCATCGGGTCAAACTTACGAAGTTGGGCTGATGTTAGGAGGTTCTAATTACATCGGTGATGTAGGTTCCACTTATTATTTAGCGCCAAACGATGTTGCTTTTGGAGTTATTGGAAAATGGAATCGCAGTAAAAGACACGCATTTAGAGCTTCTTTTCTATATGCAGAATTATATGCTAACGATGCTAACGGTGATACCAGAAGAGAACAACGAGGCTATAGTTTTAATAATGCTGTTAAAGAATTCTCCGTGGGTCTAGAGTTTAATTTCTGGGACTGGTACTTATATGATTATGAGTCTCAATTCACTCCCTATCTGTATACAGGTTTAACAGGTTTTAATTATACCGCTAAAGCCTTAGACCCTACCAATGGTAATCAAATTAGTGCCTATGGTGATAAGTGGAGTGCAGCTATTCCCATGGTTTTAGGAATAAAAAAGACGATTGGTCGACAATGGATATTAGGCGCCGAAATTGGGGCTCGATATACATTCACTGACAATTTAGACGGGAGCAACCCGGATAGTGATAATGGAAATGGTTTTGGTAATCTGGATAATAATGACTGGTATGTTTTTGCTGGCATCACATTATCCTTTACCTGGGGTAGAATGCCCTGCTATTGTGCTTTTTAAGAAATGATTACTAAAGAACAACTAACACATAACATCCCTCAGCATATCGCCATTATTATGGATGGTAACGGCAGGTGGGCTAAACAAAAAGGCTTATTTAGAGTTGCTGGACACGAAAACGGCACTAAAGCAGTAAAAGAAGCTGTTGAAGGGTGTGCAGAATTAGGGGTTAAATTCTTGACTCTTTATGCCTTTTCCACCGAAAACTGGAACAGACCTAAACTGGAAGTAGAAACCTTAATGAAGCTTTTGGTTAAAGCACTCAAAAAAGAGATCACCACCCTTCAGAAAAATAACATTAGGCTTAATGCTATTGGGAATTTAGATCTGCTACCAGAAAAAGCAAAAAAAGAACTGTTAGAAGTTATTGAGAAAACACAAGAAAATAAGCATATGACGCTAACCCTAGCTTTGAGCTATGGAAGCCGGGAAGAACTCGTAAAAACTATACAAGAAATAAGTATTAAAGTTAAAAATAACGTAATTTCGCCACATTTAATAAATGAGGCAGTCATTAATGAGCATTTGTATACCAAAACGCTACCTGATGTAGATTTATTGATACGCACTAGCGGGGAAAAGCGTATCAGTAATTTTTTGTTATGGCAAATAGCATATGCAGAATTATATTTTACAGACATATTATGGCCAGATTTTAAAAAACCCGATTTATTTGAAGCCGTAAACAACTATCAACAAAGAGAAAGAAGATTTGGAAAAACAAGTGAGCAGCTTAGTTAAGAAAATGATAAGAAAATTACCTATTACCAATTTCATCACATTTTTATTAGTATTATTTACTCTACATATTTCAGCTCAAAACTTACCTGAAACCAATGGCAAAATATACGAACTAGGTGAAATCAAAGTTACCGGTACTACAACGTATAATGAGAGTACCGTAGTTACTTTTACCGGTTTGAAAAAAGGGGAGCGTATTGCCTTGCCAGGAGATCGTATCAGTCAGGTGATTAAAAAATTATGGGATCTAGAATTATTCAGCGATATCAATTTTTACATTACCAATATTGATGGTGATGTTGCTGATATTGAAATCAACATTAAAGAAGTTCCTGAGTTAAATGAGATCAAAATCACTGGTGTTAAAAAAAGAAAAGCCGAAGAGCTCATTAAAGAAAATGGCCTTACTAAAGGTGCTAAGGTGACAGAGAATTTAGTAACTACTACCAAGAATTTTATTGCCAATAAGTATAAAAAAGAAGGGTTTTTAAATACTAAAGTTGCCGTAAATCTCTCAGAGTTTAAAGATACTATTCCTGGAAACAAGGTAAATATGCTGGTCAGAATTGACAAAGGAGATCGTGTAAAAATCAGCAATATCTATGTAGAAGGAAATGAAAAGTTTTCGGACAGCAAGGTCAAGAAAGCCATGAAAAACACCAAAAAGAAAAAGTTTTGGAGATTCTGGAAGCGATCAAAATACATCAAAGACGATTATGCTGAAGACAAAGAAAATATCGTAAAGAAATATAAGGAAAAAGGATATCGAGATGCTCGTGTAGTTTCTGACACCCTGATTAAAAAAGAAGACGGTGATATTGCTTTACAACTTGAAATTGAAGAGGGTAACAGATATTATTTTGGTAATATTTCCTTTATCGGAAATAGTGTTTATACGGATAAGCAGTTAGCGCGCCAATTAGTGATTAAAAAAGGAGATGTATACAATGGTGTTTTATTAGAAAAGCAAATCGCAGATGGTAGCAGACCTGATGCCGATGACTTAACCAACTTATATCAAAATAATGGATATCTATTCTCTAATATTGACGGAGTAGAAACAAAAGTGTACAATGATACCATCGATTTTGAGATACGAATACGAGAAGGCAAATTAGTTCACTTTGACCATATCACAGTTACTGGTAATGATAAAACCAACGATCACGTTGTTTATAGAATGCTTCGAACAAAACCAGGAGAAGTCTATAGTAAAGATGCCGTAGTTCGAACCATAAGGGAATTAGGACAATTAGGATTCTTTGATCCAGAACAATTAGAACCGCAGTTTCAAAATGCAAATCCACAAGATGGAACGATAGACATCAATTACCCTGTAGTAGAAAAAGGTTCAAGCCAGATCGAGCTACAAGGAGGTTTCGGCGGCGGAGGTTTTATTGGTACACTTGGACTAGCCTTCAACAACTTTTCGCTTAGAAATATATTTAACAAAGAAGCCTATAGTCCATTACCGATGGGAGATGGGCAAACCATGCGATTAAGAGCACAAGCCAGTCAGTTTTTTCAAACCTACAGTTTGTCGTTTATTGAGCCTTGGTTAGGTGGTAAAAAACCATATCAATTATCTACCTCAATATCACATACCGTACAATTTTTATTCAATAACCGTACAAGAGATGTAGATAGAGATAGACGCTTCTTAATTACCGGAGGATCAATCGGTGTTGCCAAAAGGTTAAACTGGCCAGATAACTACTTTACCCTTTCGCAGGCTGTAAGTATACGTCATTACAACTTAAAGAACTATAATACCGGTTTATTTACCTTTGGTAATGGATCCTCTAATGATGTGTCCTATACCGTAGGTATAAATAGAAATAATACCCGTATAAACCCAATATTCCCAACAGGCGGTTCGGAGTTTAATCTAGTAGCTAAGCTTTCCCTACCTTATTCTATCTGGGATGGGGTTGATTATAGTGCTTTGTCACAAGAACAAAATAATTTAGAAGCTGAACAAGAAGAAATTCTTAGGGATAATCCAGGCATCAGCAATAATCCTAATATAAATCCACAAGCCTTTGACCGATTGCAGGAAATTAACGGGGAAATCGGTGATATTGATCAAGAGCGCTTTGATTGGTTAGAATATTATAAGATCAAATTTGACGGAACCTGGTATACCAGTCTTTTTAAACTTGGTAATCAACCGTTAGTTCTTAAAACACGGGCTGAGTATGGATTCTTAGGTGCATATAATAATAATAGAGGTAACATTCCTTTCGAACGGTTTTTCTTGGGTGGTGATGGTTTAGGAGCAACCGCATTAGATGGAAGAGAAGTTATTGCCCTTCGTGGATATCCAAACCAATCCATTGTTCCGTTAAACAGAGCTGATGACAGTGATTCAGGATTAGATGGGGCAACAATTTATAATAAATATTCGTTAGAATTACGATACCCAATTACTCTTAAACCTTCAGCATCCATTTACATGCTAGGATTTATTGAGGGAGGTGCATCGTATGACAGTTTTAAAAGTTTTAACCCATTTTTATTAAATCGTTCTGCCGGTGCAGGTATTCGTATCTTTATGCCTGCTTTCGGTTTATTAGGTATTGATTTTGGATATGGATTTGACCCTATCCCTGGAACCAATACTGGACCTAATGGATGGGAAACTCATTTTATAATTGGTCAACAATTTTAAATTTGGCACGATTATTTCTATAAACACAACAGATCATGAAAACACAAGTTCTTTTAATCTTAGCGGCCCTAACTTTACTTTTCTCTACAAGCGAAATACTGGCGCAACGAAGTATCAGAATTGGGTATATAGACATGGATTACATTTTAGAAAATGTACCTGAATATAACCAGGCTGCAGCAGAGTTGGAGTCCAAAGTGCAAAAGTGGAAAGTAGAAATTGAAGCTGAATTGAAAGCGGTTGAGCAAATGAGAAAAGATCTAAATAACGAAAGAGTATTGCTAACCAAAGAATTGATCGAAGAAAGAGAAGAAGATATTTTGTTTAAAGAAAAAGAAATATTAGAATATCAGCAAAAACGATTTGGTCCTAATGGAGATTTATTTCTTCAAAAGAGAAGGCTAGTACAACCTGTACAAGATCAGGTTTTTGTAGCGGTGCAGGAAATTGCCAAAAATAAAAGATACGATTTCATTTTTGACAAATCTGCAGATTTGGTTATGTTATACTCCGCCGATAGATATGATATTAGTGATCAGGTTTTATTAAGAATCAATAGAGCTTCTAAAAGAAAGCAGGTCACGGAACGAAGAGAGAAAAAACAAGTAGAACGAGCTGAAGAACGAAATCTAGAGCAGGAAAATGAAATTAGCGATAGAGAACAACAAGCCTTGGAGCGACAATCTGAAAGAGAGCGATTACTAGCAGAACGCAAGGCACAAAGAGATTCAATAAGAGCAGCGAAAAAGAAAGAGTTTGAAGCACGAAGAGCGCAATTATTAGAAGCACAGCAGCGAAAAAGAGATTCGATAAATGCGCTTCGAAACGAAAACCAAGAAACAGAAGACGAAGACAACGATAATAATTAGAAAAACAATCAATTTTAAAATTTATACACACTTAATATTACTGAAAATGAAACAGATTAGAACACTATTAGTAGCTTGTGCATTGGTATTAGGAGCATCTGGATTTGTTAACGCACAATCTAAAGTAGCACATATTGCTTCTCAGGAATTAGTAGAAGCTATGCCTGCTTTTAAAGCCGCTAAAGCTGAGATTGAAAAGTTAAACAAAACCTATGACGCTGAAATAAGAAACATGGTATTGGAATTACAAAATACGATGAAGAAATATCAAGCAGAGGCACCGAATAAAACGGAAGAAGAAAATACAAAAAGAGCTCAAGAAGTTCAGGCAACAGAAAAAAGCATTGGTGATTACAGACAAAATGCTTTAAAAGATCTTCAGAAAAAAGAAATGGAATTACTAAAGCCAATCTATGAGTCTGCTAGAGTTGCTATTCAAAAGGTAGCTAGAGCACAAGGCTTTCAATACGTATTGGATTCCACTACCGGAACAGGTGTAATTATGGCTGATGGAAAAGACCTAATGGCAGATGTTAAAAAAGAATTAGGTATTTAATACATACCTCAATTGTATAGAAATTCAAAAAACAGTGGGTAAAAAACCCACTGTTTTTTATTTTTAGCAAACGTAAAATTGTTATAATGAGCCATGATGCTATAGGTATTTTTGATTCAGGTATTGGAGGTACTTCCATATGGAAGGAGATACATCAGCTATTACCACAGGAAAATACTATCTATTTGGCCGATAGCGCCAATGCACCTTATGGAGAACGCTCTAAAGAGGAAATCATTGAGTTGAGTATTAAGAATACCGAAAAACTGTTGGAGCTAGGTTCTAAAATAATTGTTGTTGCCTGTAATACAGCGACCACTAACGCTATTAAAATTCTTAGGAATAGGTACCCCATCTCCTTCATAGGTATTGAGCCTGCTATTAAACCAGCAGCGTTGCAAACCAAAACCAAGACTATAGGGATACTAGCTACCAAAGGAACACTTTCAAGTGAACTTTTTTCAGAAACCTCAGAAATTTATGCGAAAAACATAGAAGTCGTCGAAGTTATAGGTAGCGGTCTGGTGGAATTGATCGAACAAGGTGAGCTGAATTCAACATTAATACGGAATAAGCTCCTGGATTTCATTCAACCGATGATTGCAAAGAACATTGACCATCTGGTCCTAGGGTGCTCTCATTACCCATACCTGATTCCCTTGCTTCAACAATTACTTGACGATAAAGTAACCATTATAGATAGTGGGCAAGCAGTTGCAAGGCAAACTCATAAGATTTTAGAGCAATCAAAATTACTGAATAGCTCAGCTAGTGAAGGTAATTGCCTATTCTATACAAATGCTTCATTAGCCGTACTTAAAAATATCCTGCAAGCCAATAACCCTAACTATTCACGGATTACGGTTCAACAATTGGATTTTTAGTTAGTTATACAAAGTAATCCAACAACCTGGATTTCTTGGATGATGAAACTGGTAATTCCTTACCTGAACTCAGAACTACGCTTCCTCCTTTACCTTTTTTAAACTTCTTAACCGCAGTAACATTTATAAGATAGCTTTTATGAATCCTTGCAAAACCCTTATCCGTTAAAAGATCTTCAAAATACTTTAAGGTTTTGCTGACCAGTTTCTGACCCTTATCCAAATATATCTTAGTATAATTATCATCTGCTTCGCAGTATAAAATCTGCGCAACACTGAGAACATCAAAGCCCTCTTGAGTAGGGACAGTAATTTTATCGGATACTATTTCAGTTTTTGGAGTCAGCACTTTATCAGATAAAGCTGCTTCTTTCTCTTTAATTTCTATAACGTGCTGAACTGCCTTGATTAATTGGTCAATTGCTATAGGTTTCAGTAAATAATACGTGGCTTGCGCGTTTAGCGCCTCTACAGCGTAATGATCATATGCAGTAACAAATACAATCTCAAAATTCCGTTCTGGAACTTTTTCTATAAAATCAAATGCATTACCATAGGGCATTTCCACATCCAAGAATAAGATATCAATCTCATATTTTACTTTTTCTAACAAGGAAAGTGTTTCAGCTACACTTTCGGCTTGTCCGATAACGGTCACCGATGGACAATACTTTCTCAGATAATTATCTAAAATTTTTCTACTATTAATCTCATCATCGACTATGATTGCTTTTAAATTCATAGCGTATTGGTATTAGTTTTTGTCTTTCTTTAAAACCAGGCGAACCACTGTACCTTCTCCATTATGCGTAAGATCTTCGACCTCAACGTCCACTTTATCCTTGTACATAGCATTAAGAATAGTAATTCGCTTTTTAATATTACTCATTCCCTGTGAGCGCTGTCTTTTTTGATTAGCCGTCTTTAATTCTTTTGACCGTTGTCTTCCTATGCCATTATCAGAAATCAGAATTTCGATAGAGTGCTCATCAAGTTTGGTAAAAGCTATCGTCAACTGACCGTCGTTTTCTTTATACCGTAGTCCGTGCCATACTGCATTTTCTACATAAGGCTGCAGAAGCATTGGTGGTATCACATATTCATCAACAGCAATAGTAGGATCAATATGTATTTGATAATCGAATTTATCTTGAAATCTAAAATGCTCTAACTTAACATAAAGTGAAATGAGTTCGATTTCTTTAGACAATGGAATAAAATCCTCTTCACTATTTTCTAAAACTGATCGCATTAATAACGAAAAATCAGTCAAATATCTATTGGCAGCCAATTCATCATTAGTAGCAATAAAAGTATTTACTGAATTTAAGGCATTAAAAATAAAGTGAGGATTCATCTGTGAACGTAATGATTTTAATGCCAGTAAGTTATTTGCGTATTTTTGCTGTCGAATATTTCTATACATCAAATAACCCGCTAATAAAAATAGAAGCATGACTCCTATTAAGGCATAAATTATAACCTTTTGCTTTACAGCTTGCTGTTTCGCCAATTCTTGCGAAGCTAATACCAGATTATACCGATTTTCGTTGAGTTCCCTATCTTTTTCTAAAGTAGTAATTCGGTTAGCTCTGGCAACCAACTCACGACTTAATCTAGCTGCCTGAGCAATTTCTTGTTCTTTTTGAATGTATAACTTATCAATTATAGCTTCATACTCTTCAAACACTTCAGAAGCCTTTTTCAACTCCCCTTTCTCTCTATACACCTCACCTAGTTTTCGGGTTGCATCTTTTTGTACTACTAAATCATTTCGTGATTCCGCCTCTTTTATACTTTCTTTTAAATACGGTATAGCCTCTTCATACGCTGACTGTGCCGCAAAAGCATTTGCAATTTTATAATTTTGAACCTGTGGTGTTATAGTTCTATCCTCTTCTGTAGTAGAGGTTGTATCACTTTTTGTCTCACCCTCTAACTCCTCAATATCTTTCAGTGCCTGTTGACGTAAGGCTATCTCTTCCGTATACCGATTACTCTTACTATACATATCGGCAGCTCTGGAGCGTTGTCTTGCTACTGCCTTTTTACTCGTTTTTTCTGCTAATTGAACGGAATTGTCTAGATATGAATTTGCTTCGCGCATTTTACCTTGTTTTTGCAAAACCTCGGCTAGTTTAGAGTTAATCTGGATTATACGTTCTGAATCGTTTAATGATTTCGCTAAATCTAATGCCTTTGTATAATAGGTATTGGCACTATCAAAGCGGTCTAACTTATCATATGCATCCGCAATACCTTCGTATATCTGTACTAACTGCCCTTTATCTTTTACTTTATTTAGTAGATCTTTGTAACTTTTTAATGCCTTATTGTAGGAACCATTCGCATATTGCACCTTAGCCATTTTTAATTGTACGGTACTATCGTAGCGATTAGACAAACTGGTCAAATAATTACTTGCTGCTAAATCAGGTTGATTCCAATACCCATAAATATCACCCAATAGCTCATATAAGGTAGCTTTCTTAGCATCTGCTTCCGAATCATCATCTGTGATAGATTCTAAAGCCTTTGCTGCAAAGTCAATGCTAGTTGCTGCATCTTTTTTTAGGTTTGTACGTGCTGATTGAATATTATATTGATACAAAGAGCTTTTGCGCCTTGCCGCTGATGGCTGATTTGCGACCACTATGGGATTTTCTTTTACTTTGATATCAATTCTATCGGATGAAGTTACGGTATGGAAGATCGTCTCAAAGCTTGGGTGCCTGATTACCAATTGATCTCCAATAGTTGCTTGTATTCTAAAATTACCAAATTGATCTGACACATAGGCTCCCTTGCCTAAAACCTGTATTTCAACATCCTGTACTGGTTTTAAGGTTTTAGCTTCCTTTACAGACCCCTTGATATCAAAAAGTTCCGGAATACTTGCCTCAGCTTCCACCTGAGCAAAAATAACAAAGGGACAAAGGAATAGTATAAGCGCTATAATCTTTTTCATTACTACTCTAATTACCAGTAAACATAAACTATTTGTGCGGGATAATAAAATACAGGATAACCCAAGACCAAAGATATATGCCAATTACCAGTAGTTTTCAATAGGATTACTAATTCAAACGATGGGTTTACTCATCTAAAAACAGCTATAACTCATTCTTCATTTTTAGCTCAAAAAGTTGACACTACATTTATCAACGAATCCTTAAAAAAACAAAACCATGAAAAGTAAAGCCATACTTCTTATAGCACTAGCCATTGTATTTCATTGGTCGTGCAATGCTAACAGCAAAGCTGATCATTACACCACATCATCTAATGATTACAACACTACCGAATTGTTTACAGTTAAAACCAACCCCAAGACAAGGAATATCCAAGTCGCGCTATTGTTGGATACAAGTAACAGCATGGATGGTCTTATTGATCAAGCCAAAGCACAATTATGGAAAATTGTTAATGAGTTATCCTATGCTAAGTGTGGTGATTATGCTATAAAACTACAAATAGCATTATATGAATATGGCAACAGTGGTTTGCCCTCAACCGAAGGTTATTTAAGACAGGTACTCCCCTTTTCCGAAGATCTCGATGAAATCTCTAAAGAACTTTTTGGGTTAACGACCAATGGGGGGAACGAGTTTTGTGGCAAAGTTATCGCTTCTTCAATTAATGAATTGGATTGGAAAAATGGTGACAAGCACTTGAAACTAATATTTATTGCGGGCAATGAACCTTTTACACAAGGCCCTGTAAATTACAAAGATGCTGCAACCGACGCCTTGGAAAAAGATATTTCTATCAATACGATTTATTGTGGTGATTATCGACAAGGAATAAATACACATTGGAAAGACGGAGCTGACATCGCCGAAGGAACCTATACTGCGATTGATCATAATCAAAAAACAATACATATAGCCACACCGTATGACAACGTTATATTGGAACTTAATAATAAGCTAAATAACACCTATATCCATTATGGCGATGCTGGCAGAAAGAAAATGGAACTACAGGCCCAGCAAGATAGTAATGCCCGTTCTTACAGTCCAGCTAATGCGGTAAGCCGTACGGTAAGTAAATCGTCAAGATTTTATAAGAATAAGAGTTGGGATTTAGTTGATGCGGCGGAAGCTGAGGAGTTTGATATTTCTGAAGTTGCGGAAGAAGAATTGCCCGCTCAATTACAAAATAAAACCACAGCTGAAAAAGAAGCGTTTATCAATGAAAAGAAGCAGGAGCGACAACAGATCCAAGATAAGATTCAGGAATTGAATAAAAAACGTATCTCCTATATAGCAAAAAATAAAGAACAAGAAGGGGGAGGACTTGAAAACGCACTAATTAAAGCCATCAAAGCACAAGGCCAGGAAAAATCATTTAGTTGGGAGTAAGTGTAAACTAAGTTTGGGTGTTTTTAATCAAGATGGCTTGCCATAAACTAGCAGGTCATCTTAATTTTTGCTATTAACCGCGGGACAATTACAATCCCAACGTTCTTCACGCTTACCAAAATCGTAACCTAAGGTCAACTGATGAAACCCACCGTTACTAAGTACCACTGAGTTTGATTGATAACTAAACGTATAGCCAACCATCCATTTTTTATAATTTACCCCAATAAAAGGTGTAAAATATTGTAATTGTTGACTTTCTATGGAAGTACCATTTTGTGAAAACTCAGCGCCATCTAAACTTCTACGATAGGATAGTCCACCCCATAATAAGGCGTTCTCTAATCCGTAGTAGGCTTTAAGATTTAAATCAAAGGTACTTTCCTGTGTTTCGTCGGTAGCTTGAAACATCATACTTGGTTCTAAACTCCAAGGTCCATAAACACTAAAAGTATATCCTGTAGAAAATATGTAACGTCTTTGATTGTTAGAATCTCTTACTGAAATATTAGGATCATCTGTATTATCAAAAATATCCCTAGCTGTGGGTAATAAATTTTTAACCGTAAAATGTGCATACCAATCTAAATAATTGTATGACATCCCGAAATCAGCATTAAAGTAAGCATCCTTTTGTACGCGATCTAAAATTACTGGATCTGGGTCAAAAGGGTCGTCCAAACCTCTTAAATCAACATTTGATTGGATGATAGCACCACTTAAACCAAAGGAAAGCATATTTAGATCCGTTCTGTCTCTTGAAAAAAGCAAGTGATACGCAAATGTGGCATAAAAGCCAGTTTGTGAAAATCTTCCATTTTCATCTCTATAAACAACGCCACCGAGACCAACTTTATCACCGGTTCTAAAATTAATATTTGCAGACTGAGTACTTGGTGCATTGTCTACATCAAACCATTGCTTCCTGGCTGTCAATCTTATTTTGTTAGCATTACCCGCTCCAGCCATTGAAGGGTGGATCAGATATAAATTATCAGATAGATAATCTGCGTACACAGGAATTCCTTCTTGCGAATAACTTGCAATTGAAAATAAGGCAATAAACAAAAAGAGAGATTTATAAATATTCATCCTTGTAAAGTCGATAATTTTTAGGGCCAATTGATACTTAAATTAAACTATTAAAAACAGTTAATATTGTGGGCTTTAGCATTTCTTTATCAAAAAAGATAGTTTATTGCCGTGCCAAATATAAAATTTTTTTTACTAGTCCACCTAAAAGATTGGTTCTAACTATAGATACTATGAATATCTCAATGAGTTATTTTATTAATTCAGTACTCTTTTCACTAAATTTGCAAAAAAAAGTATGGAACAAGCGTATACCATTACGATAGAGCCTACCTCAAATGCTAGTATCGTTAAATTTGAAGCCAATCAGTTTTTAACTAATTATGATAGTTTTGAATATGAAAATATAGATCAAGCCAAAAATTCTCCCTTAGCGCAACAGCTATTTCATCTACCTTTTGTAAAACGAGTTTTTATTGCTCAGAACTTTGTTGCCATTGACAAATATGATATAGTGGAATGGAACGATGTACAGGATGAAGTTGCACAACAAATAGAAACCTATCTCAATAGCGGAAAAGCCATACTAACAGCAACGGAAAACACTACAAAAGTGCCTGTTACTGTTTATGCAGAAAGCACTCCTAACCCCGCGGTCTTAAAATTTGTGGCTAATAAAAAACTGGTAACTGGCACACACGAGTTTAAGAATATAGATGATGCTAAAAATGCACCATTAGCCCAATCTCTATTTCATTTTCCTTTTGTCAAAGAGATTTTTATTGAGGATAACTACATCTCAATAAACAAATATGATATGGCAGATTGGAATGATATTACCTTAGAGCTGCGAGAATTTATTAAAAATTACATTGAAGAAGGTAAGGAAATAATTAATGCTACTCAAGTACAGCA
Organism: Aquimarina brevivitae; assembly: GCF_004216895.1. Taxonomy (GTDB): domain Bacteria; phylum Bacteroidota; class Bacteroidia; order Flavobacteriales; family Flavobacteriaceae; genus Aquimarina; species Aquimarina brevivitae. The sequence goes on from NZ_SGXE01000001.1 coordinate 35,943, forward strand.
AGTAAAACAAAAAGAAGAACAATCCGTTACGGATTTTGATAATTTGGATGATGTATCAAAAGATATTGTTAGTATTATCAATGAGTATATCAAACCAGCAGTAGCCAGTGACGGCGGAAATATTGTATTTGATTCTTATGACCCAGCTAGTAAACGAGTAAAAGTCATTTTACAAGGTGCATGCAGTGGTTGTCCATCTTCTACGTTCACGCTTAAAAATGGAATTGAAAACATGCTTAAAGAAATGCTTACTGGAAAAGTTGAAACTGTTGAAGCTATTAATGGGTAATTCTTAATTTTTTAATAAAAAAAATAAATACGCTGCGATAAAGTTTTAAAACCAATACCAAACGCTTAACTTTAATAGGTATTAATTTTAAAATTTTCACACAATGGCAATAGTTAAAGTAATCGAGGTTATCGCAACTTCAGGAAAAGGATGGGAAGACGCAGCAAAAAACGGAATAAAAGAAGCTGGAAAAACCGTTAAGAATATCAAATCTGCCTGGGTTTCCGATCAGAAATTAATAATAAAGAACAATGAAATTACAGAGTATCGAGTTATTTTGAAGGTTTCCTTTGAAATCGATTAAACGTAATTAAGTTACATATACAAGCACCCTCTCAAATATGGGTGCTTTTTTTATTAAACATATTGACCACCATACATCTATGAGTTCATCCGCTAATCAACTTATCAACGAAACTAGCCCCTACTTACTCCAACACGCTTATAATCCTGTTGACTGGCGCCCTTGGAATCCAGAAACACTACAAATAGCAAAAGAAAACAACAAACTAATAATAATCAGTATTGGGTATGCAGCTTGTCATTGGTGCCATGTTATGGAGCATGAAAGCTTTGAAGATAGTGATGTAGCCACCCTGATGAACAAATTCTATGTACCGATAAAGATCGATCGAGAAGAACGCCCCGATATTGACCAGGTATATATGTCAGCAGTTCAATTGATGACAGGTCAAGGTGGTTGGCCTTTAAATATAGTAGCCTTACCGGATGGAAGACCTATATGGGGAGGCACCTACTTTCCAAAAGAAAATTGGATGCAGGCATTAGAGAAGATAGCACTCTTGTTTCAACAACAACCAAAGAAATTAGAGGAATACGCTGATAAGCTACAGCAAGGCATGTTTACCCTTACTACTATTGAAGGTACATCTTCCAATGACTACACAGCAATTCTTTCTGAATCCATTTCTAAGTGGAAGACCTACTTAGATAATGAATTGGGAGGCATAAATCGAGTACCTAAATTTATGATGCCTTGCAATTACAAATTCTTACTGCACTATGCACATCTGAAGAAAGATAACAACCTACTTGATCATGTATTACTAACCCTAGATAAAATGGCTTATGGCGGTATCTACGATCAAATTGGAGGTGGTTTTTCTAGGTACTCAACTGATGAAAAATGGCATATCCCGCATTTTGAAAAGATGTTATACGATAATGCACAAATAGTTAGTCTGTATTCCGAAGCTTTTAAACTGACTCAAAAACCATTATATAAAGAAATCGTATATCAAACTCTGGATTTTATAGCAGAAGAACTAACCGCTCCCGAAGGTATATTTTACAGTGCACTCGATGCAGACAGCAAAGATGCTACCGGAAAAAGCAAGGAAGGCGCATTTTATGTTTGGACCAAAGCAGAATTAATAGAATTATGTTCAGATTCATTTTCGCTATTTAGCACATATTACAATATTAATAGTTATGGTTATTGGGAGGAAGAAAACTATGTATTAATACGCACACAATCGGATGAAGATTTTTGCAAAAAACAAGGCATTACACAGCAGCATCTCGCTGAGTTGAAACAACATTGGAATACTACTTTAAAAAAGGAGCGTGCAAAACGTAACAAACCCCCTTTAGATGATAAATGCTTGACAGGTTGGAATGGATTAATGATATCCGCTTATATTGATGCTTTTACTGCTTTCAAAGAAGATAAATTTAAGGATAAAGCCATATGTTGTGCCAACTTTTTGGCAAAGCATCTAATTGAAGAGAATGGCAGTCTCTATCGAAATTATAAAAATGGAAAAGCCACCATCAATGGGTATTTAGAGGACTATGCTACACTTATCCAGGCTTTTATAAAAATGTATAATATTACATTGGATCCAAAATGGTATCGTTTAGCTAAAAAGCTAAGCTCATATACCATAACTCACTTCTACAATACTGAAAAAAGATTATTCCATTTTACATCAGATCTGGATCCAAAGCTAGTGGTAAGAAGTATTGAATATGAAGATAACGTAATTCCGTCTTCTAACTCTATTATGGCCACAAACCTATTCTTACTTGCTAAATTTGAGAACAATCTAGATTTTAAAAATATCAGCAATAAAGCCCTACAAACCATATTGACCAAAATAGAAGATTATCCAATGGGCTACGCCAATTGGTTACAGCTATTATTACATAACAGCGCTAAATTTTATGAGCTAATCGTTGTTGGTGATTCAGCCAATGAACAGATCAAAAAGCTACATCAACGCTACCTACCTCATACTTTAATAACGGGAAGTACTGATAAAGATGCTGAGCTAATCCTTTTTAGTCAAAAATACAAAAGCGGTAAAACCTTAATTTACTTGTGTACTGATCAAGCTTGCCTTAAAACAACAGAGAATATTTTTGATATTGACTGGAAAAATATCTAATTTAATACCTGTCATTCAACAAATTATCTTAGTCATGAGGAATTACTTATTTTTATCAACGCTACTATTTATTTATCTTTTTATAACTCCTATTATTGTATACGCCCAATCTGAGCTCAGAGCAGCATCAGACCTTGCAGGAGGTTACAACTTTTCTGTTAGAGATACCTATAATGCACAACGCATTAAAGATGAGTTCCTCAATAGTATGATCAAAGAAACTACTATTGCCTTAGAAGATATCAAAGGCTCCCCTTTCTATACGGAACAATTTCTTCCAGGAACTCTAGTAGATAATCTAACCGGCAAGGTTGCTGAAGTATTCCTACGCTATAATGTGTATAGCGATATATTTGAGGTAAAGTACGATTTAAATTCTTCAGAAAGTTTTGGATTTATACAAAAACCAGGCTTAGATTGTATAATGGACGGTACAAAATTTATATATACTTCCTTTAAAAACCATAAAAACGTTAGTCAATCAGGATATTTACAACAAATCAACAAATTTGACAGTGACATCACTCTGCTCAAGCGAAACTATCAAAAGCTTCATATGCCAAAACCTGCCAAAACATCATTAGAAAAAGATGTTCCAGCTAAGCTAAGTAATCATCAAGAATATTATATCGCAATAGCCAATGAAATTTCACTATTGAATTCTAAAAAATCAAAAATTCATAAGGACTTTCCCAAACATCAAGCAGAACTTAAAAAATATGTCCAAAAACAAAAATTGAAATTCAAAACTGAAAAGGACTATACTATACTGGTGAGTTATTATGACTCATTAATTTCTAACAAAAAATAATATGTAAGAATTTTCTTATTTATTACAACGTTATAACCATAATTATTATTAAGAAATTTAAAGCACAAATCTTCTAAACACCAAGTAAAATAAGTCAATAAGGTCTATTTTAGTTTTGTATATAAAAAAAATTAGATTGTTAAAGTTTTAGTGTTTTGTCGAATTTTATTGTGTTTTGTCGAATTTATTCATACATTTCAATTCTTAAAACTTAATAATTATGAGAAATTCTTATGTATCTTCCCTAATAATAATGCTGTTTGTTTGTTTACAGTCAACGGCTCAATTATCTCAAAGCATAGCTAGACCCATACAGAAACCATCTGCATTTAATGACTATGACGGAAGTGTATACGAACGTGTTGCTTTTAGAAAAGCGGAGATATCAGATAAACAACATGGAACTCATATCGCCGAATTGAGATATAATATCCATACGGACGCTTTAGAATACGAAAACGATAATGGATACTTCGAACTCTACAAGCGAACTACGCTCAACGTAAGATTTGACGACGAGTATTTTTATTATTGTAAATTTAAGAATGAGCGAGGAGCTGACAGAGAAGGCTATTATGTTTTAATTGAAAAGCATGAAAATTACAGTATTTATAAAAAATACGACCTTGAGTTCAGAGAGCCTAAAAGAGTAACGATGACTCAAGTAGAAGAATCTGGTAAAATTAATCAAGTCATAACTTATTATCTTGAAGAACGAGGGGTAATCACTGAATTACCTATGCGCAAAAAGGATTTCTTGGCCATCTTTCGTGATAAAGAAACCGAATTGGAAGATTATATGAAAGAAGAACGCATACGTCTGCGCAAAGAAGAAGATCTTATCAGAATTGTAAGCAGATATCATGCCCTTAAAAATATTGATGGGGACATCTCTAACGGACTTTTAACCAACAGAAACGGTATTGACTAATTCCTATAAAGAAATATATATTTAAAAGCCATCATTGATGGCTTTTTTTATGATTTCATAATTTCTACTATTTATTTCAATAAAATTTGCTTTTATGAATCTTATAATGAAAGGCTACTAAAATTAAGGCTTTCCAATTATTTTTACGGTAAAAACGTATTTTGTCTATTTTTTTAGCTCATTTATCGATATTATTTTGTAGTTTAGCGTATCAAAACCCCAATGTTATGAGAAAACTACTACAAATTATAATTGTACTATTCACTGCTAGTGGTATGGCGCAATTACCGCAAGAACTTTTAACTGCGACAGAAAAAACTACGGTATTTGATTCTTATGTTGGATCTATCTATTCCAACGACGATTATCAGGGAGCTACAGTAGTTGCAGAAAAAACAGGAACCTTTAAAGTACCTGTACGTTATAATATATTTAATGACGCTATAGAATGCGAAGATGGTTCTCAATTGTATGAACTTGCTAAGACCCCAACTACACACGTTCGTATTGGTGATGACTATTTCTACTATTGCAAATTTAAAAGCGAACGCGGTTTCAACAAAGAAGGATATTATGTTTTGGTTGAGTTAACTGATTTCTACAGAGTCTATAAAAAATATGAGTTAGACGTCACTGAAGCTAAGGCTATGGATGCCAATACTGGTGCTGCCCAAATTGCAAAAATCGAAACCAGAGAAACCTATTTTTTAGAAGAAAATGGTACTATAGTTGAACTTCCTACCAATAAAAAAGATCTACTCGCAGTATTTTCTGATAAAGAAGAAGCGTTAAAAGAGTATATGAAAGAAGAACGTATCAAGCCAAAAAAAGAAGAAGATCTACTTAAATTCGTAGCCAAGTATAATGGCTTAAGGAATTTAGATGCTAACCCGACACGAAGTCTTTTAAGTAATAGGGTTCAAAATAACTAAGATCGACAAATTTTTTGTTTTGAAACGATTGAAAACCTAAGATTGCCATCTCCTTTGCAGATGGCAATTTGTTTTTAATAAAAACTGCATTTGGGTGTTGACATAGCTCTTCAAACTTATCAACACCATTACCTATAAAAAAGACTTTGGATTCATTAAGGTAGGTAGCAAATGATTGTTCCGTTACTATTTCTGCTTGAGTTGCTCTTAGTTGCTTCTTTGTTTCAGCAGAAATTACAGTAGAATATACTTCCATTCTTCTCGCATCTATCATAGGTACAACGATTCCTTGATTCTCTTTGACCTGTAACGCTAAGGATTCAAGCGTGGGGATTGCTATTAATGGCTTATCCAAAGCGTAGCATAACCCCTTAGCTGTTGATACACCAATGCGTAACCCTGTGTAAGATCCTGGCCCTTTACTAACAGCGATAGCATCTAGCCGATCCATTGCTACACCAGTTTCCATTAAAAGCTCTTTGATGAAAACATGCAGAGATTCTGCGTGAGAATAGGTTGCACTGTTATCTTCTTTTACTCCAAGTAAATTTCCATTATCAGAGATTGAAACCGAACAATTGGTAGTGGCTGTTTCTATGGCTAAAATAAAACCCATCTTTATCATATAAATTTAGACAAAGATAAGTTTATTAATTTGGAGAGTAAACCGAAATTATTCTTTAGTCTTTTCGGTGACCTTATCTCCTGTTTTTAAAGTTTTAGTAACTACATTATAGGGTCCAGTTATCACCTTATCCCCTTCTTCTAATCCTTCCAAAATTTCAATATTGGTATCATCTTGTATACCTGTTTTAACCACCTGAAGCTTGGCCTCATCACCTTTGGCGATAAAGACACATTCAAATTTTTGTTCAACCAATTCGTCTTTTTCTTTATCTTCAAAAGATTTGGTCGCACTAGTATCATTCTTAATAACAATTGCACTAATCGGCACAGCTACGATATTATTTCGAGTTTTGGTAATAACATCTACAGTAGCCGTCATACCAGGCCTAAAAGGTGAGTAGTTTTCTGGTTTGCCTTCGATAAGATCCGCGTAAGACTCCTCTAAGATGCGTACTTTAACTTTAAAATTAGTAACCTGATCTGCACTTAAAGCATTCTCAGCGGAATTAGCGATTTCTGTAACGATACCTTTAAATTCTTTCTTTAAGTACGCGTCCACCTCTACGATAGTAGAATCCCCAATGGCTACCTTAACAATGTCGTTTTCATTAACATCTACCTCAACTTCCATATTGTTTAGATTTGCCACTCTAACAATTTCCGTTCCTGCCATTTGCTGAGTTCCTACAACCCGCTCCCCTAACTCTACCGAAAGTTTAGAAATTGTTCCACTCATGGGAGCGTATATAGTTGTTCTGCTAAGGTTATCTCTAGCTTCGTTAACTGTAGCTTGCGCACTACGAACGTTATAAAAGGCGGATTGCTTGGATGCTTCTGCCACTTCATAAGCGGAAACGGCTCTATCCCATTCTGCTTTAGAGATAACTCCTTTATCAAACAGACCTTTATTACGTTCGTAACTATATTTTGCTTCTTTGAGACTTGCTTCTGCTTGCTGTAAACCCGCTTTAGCATTTTCTAAAGTAGCTTGTGATCTATTTAATCCTGCTTGTATAATATCTGGATTAATCTTGACTAGTAGATCCCCTTTTTTTACTTGCTGCCCTTCTTTTACGGGTAATTCAATTATTTCACCAGATACTTCTGATGATAGTTTTACCTCTACTTCAGGCTGTATCTTTCCTGTAGCAGCTACTGTTTCCACGATATCCAAACGCTCAACAGATTTTATAGTCACTTCTTTAAAGTTGCCGGATTTACCAAACCACCCTGCTTTTTTACCTGCAATTAATAGCACGACAAGAATGACTACAGAAATGATAATATAGAGTAATGTTTTTCTACTCATGACTTTTGTGTTTTTTAGGATCTATGGTTTTTAAAGAATTTTGCGCTTTTAGAGTTTCATATCTGCTACTTTAATTCCAAAGTACAGTTCTAAAACTTTTAGTTTAAAGATATAATCAAATTTATTTTGCACCAATTGACTCTGCGCATTCTCAAGTCTAAACTTGGATTGACTAAAGTCAAATGCATTGGTCAAACCAACATCGTATCGTTCTTTAGCATACTCATAAGCTCTTTCTTGTGCTTTAACTGCTACCTGAGACGCTTCATAAGCCTCTGCAGCACCCTTTGCATCTAAATAAGCTTGATACACATTACTATCTAAATCTAATTCTGCCTGCTCCAATTGAAATGCAGCTCGCTTTACACTTACTTTACTACGTTTTACTTGGTTTCTAACGGAAAAACCGTTAAAAATAGGTATGTTAAGTGAGACTCCATAACGATAACTTCTATTGTCTGAAAATTGGTCCCATATTGGATCGGGATCAGTTAATACCGGTGTTCCATCAGCAGGATTAAAAACAGGATCGCCATTGTCATCACGTAATATCTGATCCCTATCTGTTTCAAAGGTATTTACTCCTGCAGAAAAGCTTAGTGTAGGATAATATGCCCCTCTGGCTATTTGTAAATCTTTTTCTGCGATTAATTTATTTTGTTCTGCAATCTGTACTTCATATCGATTTTCTTTTGCATTGGCAATAACACGTTCTACGGGAGTATTTAGCACCTTGGCATCAGGCATCATATAATCTTCATCCGCAATATCAAAAGTTTCGTAATCTTTAATTAGTAGCGTTTGTGCTAAACTAATTTTAGAAATCTGTACTGCATTCTGCGCTTGTACAATTCTGGTAATTTCATCAGCTGATGTGGCTTCAATTTCTAATAAATCTCCCTGCGGTAAGACCCCTGCCTCCACCAAATCCTTAGTTCTTGTTAATTGTTCTAAGGTAATTTCGTGTTGTTTTTCTATTACTTTTAGGGATTCTTTGTTTAGTAATATCTGCAAGTAACTATTCGCTACAAACAACGCAATATCATCTTTAGATTTCCCCAAATTGTATTGACTTAAAAGTTGGTTTAACTTAGCTCTCTGAAACTGACGTATGTTTCTTAGCCCATCAAAAATATTAAGGTTTAGATTTGCTGCGTAGTTCGAGCTTCTGATGGTTTGTTCTATATTGGTTCCAGTTCTAGGATCATTTACAAGACCTGAATTCCAAAAGTTAGATGCCGATGCATTTAAAGTTGGTAAAAAACCACCAAATGCATCCGATTTTGCAATATCCGCTGTTTCAATATCTAAAGCAGACTGCTTAATACTTATATTATTTTCTAATGCGTATTCTACACATTCTCGTAGTGTCCATTGCTTATTTTGAGCACTAATTTTTGAAAAACCTATAAGTAATAGTAAAAGTATTGCGGTATTAAATTTCATTTGTGTGCAATTATTTAATAAATATGATGTTGTAAAATTACCAAAGATTACTACTCATTCTTTGACTATATGTATACAATACATATGTGTTGTTACAATTTATTTGAATTAATTTCTAAACTCTGGTTTTTTAATCTGGTTCCAGACCTTTATTTTGTCAGATGCAGAGACCCCTTCTTTTACCTCTACATTAATTCCATCGCTGATACCTAAGACCACATCTTTTCTTTCAAATTGTTGATCTCCTTTCTGGATTTCTACATAAGGTTGTTGTGTTTTGGGATCATATTGTACCAACGCTTCTTTTAGCGCGATGACACTATCTGCCTTAGCCAGTATAATTGAAGCGTTAGCGCTTAAGCCAGCTCTGATGAAGGTTGTATCATTTTTATTCAGCGTACCTTTTATTTCAAATTGTATAGCACCATTTTCTTCAACTCCCTTTGGAGCAATGTAGTCTAATATGGCGTTAAACTTTTTGTTTTCTATAGCACCTACGGTAATTTCAAGAGGAAGGCCTTCTTTAATTTTTCCTACTTCACTCTCGTCTACTTTTCCTTCAAAAATCATATTACCTACATCAGCAACCGTAGCAATTGTAGTACCATCATTAAAGTTATTCGCTTCAATCACCTGATTCCCTGTCTTAACTGGTACTTCCAAGACCATTCCAGACACTGTAGATCTAATATTAGTGTTAGCAGCACTTGCCAAGCCTTTAGCCGTTCCTGTTTTAACAATTTGGTAATTCTGCTGCGCAGATTCATAACTCTGTTTTGCTTGTTGATAAGATACATCGACCTGGTCAAATTCATTAGCCGAGATCACCCCTTTATCAAATAATTCTTTTTGTCGTGTATACACTTTTTGTTGGTTTTCTAACGCTATTTTTGCAGACTCCAATGCGTTTTTGGCGCTTTGCAAAGAAGAAACATTGGGGACTACCCTTATTTTAGCGATTAAATCTCCAGATTTAATTTTTTGACCTGGCTCAATATAAATCTCTTCTATGATACCAGAGATATTTGGTTTGATCAACACTTCCTCTTTGGGAACAATACTCCCCGTGGCCACCGTTTTTTTCACGATATTCTCTGTGGTTGGAGACTCTGTTTGATACACTACCGGGTCTTCTTGATTTTTAGAATACAAATAATACAGCGCTCCTACGAAGAACACTACTATAAAAAGTAAAATGATAATGGTAACAACTTTTTTCACCTTTGATTGCTTTATTTTTGGTTAAATTTATTCTGTTCGTAATGCATCTACGGGTTTTATTCGTATTGCATTTTGTGCAGGCAGTAAGCCTGCTAATAATCCTGATATGATTAAGATAGACAATGCTATCATCACTACCCCCAGATTGATACTGGGATTCGCAAACATATCCACTGGCCCGCTACTATCCAGTATATAATTAATGAGATAGATGAGACCTGAACCCAGTATGATACCTACCATACCAGATATAATGGTTAAAAATACTGACTCTAATAAAATTTGTCCTCTTATAGACCAGGGGGTGGCCCCAATGGCACGTCGAATTCCTATTTCTTTGGTTCGCTCTTTTACAACTATCAGCATGATATTGCTAATACCGATTACTCCGGATATAAGCACTAAAATTCCAATAACATACCCAACAATCCGCAGTGCAGTAAATAAGCGTTCAATTTTTTGATATTGTGCATACAAGTCAAAATTACCAATAGCTCTGTTGTCTTCAGGGTGTATGGTATGTCGCTCTTTAATAATATCAAAAACTTCAGTTTTTAATTCTGTAATGGAATAACCATCCTTAGCTGTGATCGCCATCCAACCCACTTTATCTCCTCTATTAAAAGCTTGGGAAAAAGAAGTGAAAGGAACGTAGATTTCCTTTTGAGCCTCTTCCGCATCACCATTGTTTGATTTTTTCTTGTAAGTACCAATGATCATAAAGTTTACCCCATTGATTTTTATATAATCACCTATAGGGTTTTCATTGATTTCGAACATTTCTCTTTGCACCCCTTCGCCAATTACAGCTACTTTTCGTTTTTCATCAATATCGCCATAATTTACAAAGCGACCCATAGTGATATCCATAGGTTGTTGTTCAATTATTTCAGGATAATCGCCGTATACATTATACGCACCCGTTTTCAAGCCTCGTACTACATTATTAGATCCTCCAAACCCTCCTAATTGATTTCTGGGAGAAACAAATTTCAGCTCTGGAACATTTTGTTTTAAGGCTTCAACATCATTTACTCGATAGTTGAACCTTCTTCCTTTTGGTAAACCCTTATACGGTTTAGAAGCAATCTGAGTCCACATAAACATCGTATTGGTTGCAATGCCATCAAAATCCTTTTTTACACCATTTTCTAAGCCTTTACCAGCAGCCAGTAACACAATAAGGATAAAAATACCCCAAAGTACCCCAAAAGCGGTTAGAATGGTTCTAAACCAATTGCTGGTTAAGGCTTCTATTATTTCACTCCATCGATCTCTGTTAAACATATTATTCGTCTCTTAGTGCTACAATGGGTTTTATCTTTGCCGCTCTTCTTGCCGGAAAAAAACCTGCTAAAGCACCAGCAAAAATGAGTATAAACACTGTAGTCAGCGCTACATTAAAGTTAACCGAAGGATTAACAATATAATCTACTTCAATATTTGGCCCTACGAGTTCTAGCAAGCCCGCTCCAAACAACAAACCCGTAAAACCAGCAATTGCAGTAACGAAAATAGCCTCATGAAGAATCATTGCAATTATCGACCAGGGTTGTGCCCCAATAGCTTTACGAATACCTATTTCGCGGGTTCGTTCCTTTACAATAATCAACATAATATTACTCACACCTACTACTCCTGCTATAATTGTACAAATTCCAACCACCCAAAAGAAGAGCTTTATCATCGTTATCAAATCAAAGAAGCGCTTGACTTCGGTAAGCGTATTAAATACGTTGATTGCACTGGTATCTTGCGGTGCTACGGTATGTCTTTCTTTTAATATCTTTTCAAGTTCTTCGGAAAATACTTTGGACTGAGCAAGGGTTTCTTCAAAGGTGTTTTGTGGCTGCATGGTAAAACCCATATTTCGGATTACATTTGACCCATTGTAAACACGCTGGGATGTGGACAAAGGAATAAAGACTCTATTTTCTTCTCGCTCTCCTCCTGGATCTGTATAGACGCCAACCACTTTAAAGTTAATACCTGATAATTTTACAATCTTGCCTATAGGATTTTCCTTTTTAAAAAGATCTTGCTGGACTCTATAACCGATAACTGCGACTTTTTCGATATTCCTATGATCTTCGATATTCAAAAATCGTCCTGCGGTCATCGATGCATTTTCGATAAACTGATAATCTGGGTAGACGCCTTCAATGCGATAGCTTCCATTTTCTTTTTTATACGATGCTAAACCCGACCAGATCCTGTTCACAGAAGATTTATATTCTAAATCATTTTCAAACTTTGTTTTAATAAAATCAAAATCTTCATTTTTCATCTGGATAAACCTACCCGGATTTAAACCTTTATACTCTACTGAGGTTACGCCGGACCACACTGATACTCTATTTGATGCATCTTGCTCAAACTCTTTGCTAATACCATTCTGCATGCCCTGACCCAGGGCTAATAAAATCACAAGAATAAAAATTCCTGAAGCCACAGAAACTCCTGTAAGAAATGTTCTAAGTTTATTTTTTCTTATCGTATCAAATATCTCTTCCCAACGTTCAATATCAAACATTTGCTGAAGCTTTAACCTGTTCTACCTTAGAGTCGTCGATAATAATACCATCTTTGAGATTCACAATACGTTTGGTCATATTGGCAATATCCCTTTCGTGAGTAACAATTAAAATGGTTTTTCCTTCGTCATTTATCCCTTGTATCAAGTCCATTACTTCGTAAGAAGTTTTAGTATCTAGGGCTCCTGTTGGCTCATCTGCTAATAAAACTTTAGGCTCCGAGGCTAAGGCTCTCGCTATTGCCACCCTTTGTTTCTGCCCTCCTGAAAGTTCGTTTGGTAAATGATCAGACCAGTTGGCAAGACCAACCTTTTCTAGATAGTGCATGGCTTTTTCCGTTCTTTCGGCACGCTTAACTCCTTGATAATATAATGGCATAGCCACATTATCCAAGGCACTTTTATAACCAATAAGATTGAAGGATTGAAATATAAAACCTAGAAATTTGTTGCGATAGCGTGCAGCAATTTTTTCGTTTAAGTTTTTTATCGGAATTCCATCTAGGGTATAACTACCGGCATCAGCTTCATCCAGCATTCCCAGTATATTTAAAAGTGTAGATTTTCCTGAACCCGAAGACCCCATTATTGCAACTAACTCTCCCTCTGCTACATTGAAGTTAATCCCTTTTAACACATGCAATTCATTGCTACCCATTTTATAGGATTTATGCAAGTCCTTTATTTCAATCATCCTTGTTCTCTTTTGTTTCTACCAACAGCCTAACGCAATACCTAAAAGAGCCTTCAGTCTTAAAAATAAAGAAAAAAGCAGATGGTTAGCGCTATCTCTTACTATGTAAGACTACTAACCTAAACTATTGTTACAGTGTGAGCTGTTAGTAAAATGTTAAATAAAAGAGTACGAAGTGATTAGTTTTCGATTTATGATTTTTTTGACTTGAATACAAAATAACCCACCACTGCTACCAAAATATATGGAATTACCATAAGATACATAATTCCATTGTTTACCCCTTCAGCTACTTTTTGATCAGAACCACTTTCTAAGACTGCTCTACACATAGCGCATTGAGCGCTAACTATAGGCGAGGACAAAAGTCCTACTAGTAGTATTATGTATCTTTTATTAACCATAGTATGGTGAAATCATTAGATAGACGATGACTCCTGTAATTGCAACATACAGCCAAATCGGAAAGGTAATTCTTGCTATCTTTTTGTGTTTATCAAATCGCTCCGCCAAAGCTTTTACATAAGTAACCAGCACAAACGGGATCACCACTATTGAAAGGATTATGTGTGTAATTAAAATAAATAAATACACGTATTTTATAACGCCCTCTCCACCAAACTTAGTGGAATCACTGGTCATATGATAAGCAACATACATCACCAAAAACAACACGGAAAATACAATTGCCGTGGTCATTAATTTTTTATGCAATTGGATTTTATTGTTTTTTATTGCCCATAGCGCCGCCAGCAATACAACCGCAGTCAATCCATTTATAGAAGCATAGATTGGAGGTAAAAAGGTTAGCGGTTCAACATCAAAACCAAGCTCTCGCAAATTAACACCGAACAATGCAGCAACCGCTAATGGAATCACCACGGATAGTACAATTATCCACTTGTTATACTTTTTTTCGATATCAGTAGTATTATTCATTTTCTTTCAACAATTTCTTAATGTCTTTTAATAAAATATTGATTTGTTCCTCTTCGCCATTCTCATCCATTTTTTCGTCTACACCAATAGTACCTCGATAATAGATGATTGGATTACCTGATGCATCATATCTGGATCTTATATAGCCATCTTGATCAATTAGGGCAAAGTATCCATTGTGTTCAAAACCTCCGGGTACTTCTGGGTTTTCTGCTGCGTAAATATTGAAACCTGCATTCGCTAAGTCATAAATATCTTCTCTATCGCCAGTAAGCAGGTTCCAGTCGGGATCTGTAATATCGTATCGTTCTTCATACACTTTAAGTCGAGTTGGGGTATCAAATCTTGGATTAATCGTAAATGAAGCAATGCCAAAATCCTCATACTCCTTCAACTCATCTTGAAGGTACACCAAATTATTGGTCATTTTTGGACATATGGTTGGGCAGCTAGTAAAGAAGAAATCTACAACATATACCTTCCCCTTGTAGTCATGATTGGTGATAAGGATACTATCTTGATTCAAAAAAGCAAAATCCGGTACCTTACGCGGCTTACCATTGATTTTAATGTACGCTAACTTTTCATTGGTCACTGGGTTCTCTGCACTCATTCGGTCATTGCTAATCACCGAGGTGTCTTTTATGCGATTTACTATTCTTGGAATAAAGATAATTCCAAAAATTAAAATCACGAATGATATGCCTACATAGGAGTATTTCTTCATTACATCTTAATTTTTACGATCTGCCTTATATTTTTTTAGGGCTAATCGATATTCTGCTAAAATGACCTTAACATCATCTTCCATTACATTTGTAATATCAGCAACCGAGCTTGCATCGTAACCATATATCTTTTTATCGTCGATTGAGCCATCTCTCCCTCTTAAATTGCCATCTTTATCTATGATAAATACGTAATTTGTTGCCATTCGGTTGTCTAAGGTATATGGTGTCTGTAAAGAATTAAAAAAAGATTGAATTTGCTCTGTTGTTCCAAATAAAAACTTCCACTCTGATACATCTGTAATCGCTCCTAATTCCTTCAACAACTCTTTGGCAGCCTCCTCGCTACCGTAGGGCAGCACCATTACGAACTGAAAATCTCTAAATTCATGATTTTTTTTATAAATCTTTTGATTGAGATTAAAAGCATTACCCTGCTTATTGTAAATATCTTCGCCTAGAAAACCTAAAATAGTGATCTTATCTTGTAGTTTTATTTCCTCATCGTTTGATAAACCCGAAAAGCTTTGTACACTTTTTACATTTTGATTTAGAACTGGAAGTTTGGCGAAATTATGCACTCCAGAGGCAAAAAATAAATAAGCCACTAACGGAAGAATAAATAAAATCCCCAACACCAAATATTTCTTTTTTCCCATATACTTCTATTCTCAAAAGATAAGCGCCTAGCGGTTTATCTTTACTATAATTAGGTGCAAAAATAAAAAAGACGGTTCAAAATAACCGTCTTTTTATAATGCTTTAACTTATTTCTAAAAAGTGTTTAGAAGTCCCAGC
Organism: Aquimarina brevivitae; assembly: GCF_004216895.1. Taxonomy (GTDB): domain Bacteria; phylum Bacteroidota; class Bacteroidia; order Flavobacteriales; family Flavobacteriaceae; genus Aquimarina; species Aquimarina brevivitae. The sequence continues at coordinate 51,612 of NZ_SGXE01000001.1, forward strand.
TTTTATAACCAGACTTAAACACTTCGTATATATAATCTCCCTCTGTTAATAAGATAAAAATCAAATAACATATAAGAAAAATTGCTGTCCAGACCACTGATCTTCGTAATCCTTTAGTTTCTCCTTCCATATGCATGAATGCCCAGGTGATGTAGTAGGCTTTCCAAATCGTAAGGATAATAAAAATCCAGTTTAAAAGTTTCATACTTACTAAGTATGTTTCTACTAAAAAGGCAGGTTTAATAATACCCAATATAACTTCTACAATGGTAATCACAGAAAGTATAATAAATACATTCCAGATTCTCTTATTGTTTGATTCGTGATGCGCTGTATCGTGTGCCATTATTACGTTATGCTTTTATTAATTAAACTAGGTAGAAGAATGTAAATACAAATACCCAAACTAGATCGACAAAGTGCCAGTACAATCCTACTTTCTCCACCATTTCATAATTCTTTCTTCTTTCGTACGTTCCTAGAATTACGTTGATAAAGATGATGATATTAATTATCACACCAGAAAAAACGTGAAAACCGTGAAATCCAGTAATAAAGAAAAAGAAGTTGGCAAAAAGAGGAGTACCGTATTCATTATGAATTAGGTTTGCACCTTCTACTATACCCACTGCGTCAGTATTTAATCTGCGCAACGACTCTTCTCTTGAAAGTACAGTTTTTTCGCCTGTCTCCGTTAACTGTTGCGTTCTTATCAATAAATCTGTGTTTTTAACAAAACCAGCCTTTACTTCATTTACGGTGTAAGTAGGCAATGTATTTTCACTATCGTACCAAATTCCATTCTTATCCTGATGCTGCTCTCTTACATCGGTTATGGGTATAGCAATTTCATCAAGTGCTACACGGTGCCCATCTTTGTCCACAAATTGTAAGATTTGACCCCCTTTGGTTTCTACCGCACCATATTCACCTTTAATAAAGTTTTTCCACTCCCATGCTTGCGATCCTACGAAGATAAGACCTCCTATTATCGTCCAAAACATATAAATGATCACTTTATTCTTTTTCATATGATGCCCTGCATCCACAGCCAATACCATCGTTACCGAAGAAAAAATCAGTATAAATGTCATTAACGCTACGTAATACATCGGAGCATCCACCCCGTGTAGAAAAGGAAAGTGATTAAAAACTTCGTCCGCAATTGGCCAAGAATCTATGAACTTGAATCTTGAAAAGCCATAGGCCGCCAAAAATCCTGAAAATGTCAAGGCATCGGATAAAATAAAAAACCACATCATCATTTTACCATAACTGGCTTTTAGTGGTTGATTACCACCACCCCAGATTTTACCTTCCGTACCTGTCTTAGTAACAGCTGTATCCATAAAAAGAATTTGGTATTGTTAAATTTTCCACAAAAGTAAGCAATTTTCTTATCTAAAGAAATATAAAAATAAAAAGAGATAAACCCACAAAAAGTCTACGAAATGCCAATACATAGCACCTAGTTCTAAACCAAGGGTTTGCCCGGGTTTATATTTTTGTTTAAAATGATTATAAATTACGACAAAAAGAACTATCAGTCCACCTGCAACGTGGGCCATATGGGTTACTACGATAATAAACATAAAGGTAGTAACGATATTAGACGTAGGTCCTGTAAAATAAAAACCTTGCTCCATTAACTCAGAAAATCCCATAAATTGCAAAACTACAAATAGAATTCCCAAAACAAGCGTCAATACTAATAGCGCTGTAGCAAAAGGTCGCTTATCCACATCAATTGCCTTTTTTGCACCATAAAATGTGAAGCTACTTAACAATATTACCGCAAGGCTAATCGTAAATGCATTTGGAAAGTTTAAATCAATCTTCCAATCCTCTCTTCCCTGGCTAACCACCCACGCACTTGTTAATCCCGCAAAAACCATGGTCATACTGATCATAGCAAACCACATCATGGTTTTTTTTGATCTTTTAATTTTTTCTTGTGTAGTTCCCTCTGTTAAATCCATTCTCTTATAAACTTATCCGCTACAAAAATCAACTGCAGCAGTGTTATATATATTACACTAGTTATCATCAATTTTTTGGCACTAATTGCATCTTTTTTTTGATACAATTGAAAGGCAGCACGCAATAGAAATATACCTAATACTAAAACGATTACACCTGCTACTGGGGTCAAATATAACTTACCTGTAAGACCTAGTACTGGCACAAGCGAGGTAATAACTGTCCAAACCGTATACATTATGGTTTGTATTGCGGTACCTGTATTACGCTCCCCTGTAGGCAGCATAAAAAACCCTCCTTTTTTATAATCCTCAAATAAAAACCAACCTATTGCCCAAAAGTGAGGGAATTGCCAGAAGAACTGTATCATAAACAAAGTTCCTGGTTCAATACCGAAATTACCGGTAGCAGCGACCCATCCCAACATAAAAGGAATAGCCCCTGGTATAGCACCTACAAATACAGCTAAAGGTGTTTTAGTTTTTAACGGGGTATATAAACTTACATAGCAAAATATTGAAATCGCCCCAAACATTGCTGTAATAGGATTGATAATATACAACACAATTATCCCTAATAATGTAAAAACTGCTGCAATTATGAAGGCTGTATTCACCGACATTCGACCGGAAGGTATAGGTCGATTCTTAGTTCGGTCCATAAGACTGTCCAAATCACGTTCGATGATTTGATTAAATGCATTAGAGGCACCTACCATAAAGTATCCTCCTATGGCTAATAAACCAAGTGTTGCCCAATTGATCGTATCAACACCCAATAAATAACCGGCTACCGAAGAAAAAACAACACTTAGCGCCAAGCGCATTTTGGTTATTTCCTTAAAATCTTCAAGTACTGAAACTTTAGTAGTATTGATCTGGGTTATGCTCAAATTTTGCACTTTATTCTATTGCTAGTTAAAAAAGTGGTGCAAAGATAAGTCTTAGCCTTGTTTTAGACAACTATTAGAATTTTAATTCCCTTTTTTAACATCATTTCAGAAGATTAGCTATAAATAAAAAAGCTTTCTGCGAACAGAAAGCTTTTAGGTACCACTCTTAGCTTATTGAATTTGAAAAATAATCGGTAATTGATATTTGACGGTTACGTTTCTGTCACGCTGTTTACCTGGTGTCATTGCGGGAAACTTTTGGACCACACGAATGGCTTCTTTCTCTAGCAAAGGATGCGTAGACCTGGCTTTGATGTTTCGAATTGTTCCATCCTTATAAACTTCGAACTGTACGTAGATTCGTTGTAATCCTGATAATCCAAGATCACCCGCTAATGAGGTGTCAAATTTCTTAGAAACTAATCTTTTAATTTTTTGAGAAAAACAAGATGCTTTTTCTTCATTCGTTGACAACCCTTCGCATCCTGGAAAAATTGGCACTGACTCCACTCCTATAAAAGGTATTGGACCTATTTCCTCCTCTTCTTTAAGATCCTCAATATCCGAAGTCTTAACACCAGAATTAGCAGGAGCTTTAGTAGTTTTATTTTCGAATTCTTTTTCGAAGCTAGCGATTTCTTTATCGTCATCTATTTGTTTAAACTCCTGTGGTTGCTCTTTAGGCCTTTTAGGTTTTTCTACAACGGCTTGTTTTTTTGGTTCTTTTTCAACCATAAAAACTTCATTCCAACTGTATTCCTCTTCAACAGGTTCAGGTTCTGGAGGGCTAACCGTTACCGGAGCAGAAGTATACACCTCAAACATTACATAGGTAAATAAAAGACTTGCGATAAGTCCGATCTGAAAGTTGACAACTGTACTTTTTCGTACATTTGCATCATGCTTGTTACTCATACTATTTAGTTTTAACGTTACAATTAAAATCGAATCAACAAGCATACCAAAAAAAGAATCCCGTTAACAAAACTGTTACGGGATTCTGAGGTTATTTCCATATTTGATGTAACCAATCACATAAGACTTCACTATATGTTAGCCAATGAAATTTATACTAAAAGTCATTAAAATAGGTTTGTAATTCAATAAAAAAAGCCCCTATAAATATAGGAGCTTTATATATCAAGTATATTATTACTCTATTTATTCTTGAACCTGGAATACTATAGGTAGTGAGTATAATACCCCTACAGACTTACCACGTTGTTTACCCGGTGTCATTTTAGGCAACATCCCGATAACTCGCTGTGATTCTTTAGCTAATCTAGGGTGTGGCGCTCTTGCCTGTACCCCTGTTACGTTACCATTACGATCGATTTTAAATCGAACATAAATTCTTTGAATTCCTGATAAACCTAACTCTGAAGCAAGATCTGTATTAAATTTACGAGTCACAAATTTTTTCACTTTATCACTCATACACGCTTTTTTAGCAGCGTTACCAGCCTCATTTTCACATCCTGGAAAGATTGGCACATTTTCAATTACAGCAAATGGTACATCAGCTATTTCTTCTTCCACTTCAACATCCTCAACTTCTTCGATCTCTACGATCTCTTCTTCTTGATTGGTTTCTGTAGACTCGATAATTGTTTCTTCTACTTCTTCTTCATCCTCTACCACATCAATAATCTCCGGCGCCGGTGGTGGCGGTGGTGGCGGTGGTGGCGTATTAAAATCCTGTGTAATTGGAACATCTTCTTCTTCCAATTCATCTAAGTTTAACTGACCAATATCGGTATTGGTACGGTCATAGGTTTTCCATTCTATTGCCTGCCAGGTAATAAACAGAACCAGAATAAGACCCGCTTGTAAAAAGTAAACGCTCCATCTGGATAAATCTGCTTTAGGATTTTTCTTGGGTTCCATATTACGTATTTATTATAGGTTTGCTAAAATAGCCATTTTCTTTAAAAATTTCCAAATATTAAACAGAATGTAAGATAAAAACTTAAAATTTAACGTATCCACCTCATATTCCTCAGCAGCATTAACCACATCTATCGTTTACTATTTTTCCATTTAAGAACTGACTGTTTACTGATAATCAAAATAATAACAACAAAAACAATGCCACTTGTATTAGCTAAGGCATCTTTATAGTCCATTGTTCTATAGGTGGTTAAAAAACCTTGTGCTACTTCCATAAGAACACCATAAAAAGCACAAAATATTGCTACTAAGGCTAAAATTTTAGTGTAAGTATACTTTATTTTAGTAGAAAAGAATGCACAAAAAAACCACACCAAAGCTAAAATCGCATAAGCTACAAAGTGCAAAACTTTATCGCCGTTATCCAGATCAACATCAAAAGGTGAAAGTATAAACTTATAGAGTGAAGCTGCTGTCAGTAGTATCGTAAAACTACTTGCAACCGCTAACCAAATAATGCTATGCCCCAATAAGCTCTTTATACGCATCTGCACTTAAAAGATCATCTATCTGACTGCTATCAGCAATTTTTACCTTTATCATCCACCCATCTCCATAAGGATCCGAGTTCACTGCTTCGGGTTCATTTTCTAACTCTTCATTAAACTCTAAGATTTCTCCACTTAGGGGTAAGTATAAATCAGAAACGGTTTTTACTGCTTCTACGGTACCAAAAACTTCTTCCTGGTCCATTTCCTCTCCGACTGTTTCCACCTCTACATAAACGATATCTCCTAGCTCACCCTGAGCAAAATCGGTGATACCCACGGTAGCTACATCGCCATCGATCTTGATCCATTCGTGATCTTTGGTGTATTTTAAATCTGAAGGAATATTCATTCGAAACTATTTTTAAGATTAGTATTATTTGGACACGAAAATAATCCTTATTTGGTTTTTTTCATTACAAACCAGCCAAAAATTATTAAAAGTAAGTTATTTACTAGTTTAGGGTTACTAATTCCCGAAATTATAGCGCAGTGTAAACCCACCTCTTATCGTAGTTTGAGGAAACGCCGTTGAAATCGAATACTCTGAAAAGGTATGATCATAGAAAAACAAGGCGGTTAAATTTTTACTTAATGCATAATCCGCGGTAAACTTAATACCGTATATATCCTGACCAGCAGTTACCTGTGTATTATCGACATCTAAATATCTAATTATCGTTTCGTTTTGCCTTAAAGATAAATCTGCTCTTAGATTAAGGTCACTTTTAATGACTTGCTTTCTTCCTGAAATCTTTGTTGAAAAACTTAAATCGCTTAATCTGTACCCTAATCCAATTATATACTCATTTCCTTGTATCTCCGTCAACAAATTATTTGCAAAACTCAAGGATAGCGCTCTGTCCTTTTTCCATTCTGCCAACACCTTTACGGAGTTTTTCATTTCCATATCCAAACGTATTAACGGACTAAATTGTTCCGTTAAATTTACATTCGAATACAGAATCGGGTTTTTAAAATTACCAGATTGATCTACCGCTTCAGGGTTTGATCGATCATAATCCAAATTGGTCTGAAATTGATTTATACTATAATTTGCACGATAGCCATGAGTCATAGAAAAACGCTTGAATCTATTCCTAAACCATTTTAGGTTCATTAACCCAGTATACTTAATATCCCAGTTTGGTAGCGGTATATCGCGCAAAGCTCCTTTTTGTATATTGGATGCATCACGCCCTGAGTACGCCGCCAAGAATGAAGGCAATAATACTGCCTGATTGGTTTTATTGAAGCCTACAGGATAGCGATACCCATTAGGTTCTACTTCATCACTACGCGGAAAAGAACTGGTTCCATAAAAATCTGTAGCCAAACGGTCGGCAACGATCTGCCTATTTTGTCTAAATTCATCAAAGGCTTGCGAATCAAATTCATCGCTTTTCGCAAAAGCGGTTTTAATTAATAAGGTAGAAATCGTAAAGTTACCAAAGGTGTTTGGTGCCAGAGATTGGTATTCCAAATTATTATCAATCTCTAGAATTCTGTAATTTTCTGAATACGTTTCAGCATAATTTCTATTGGCGCTGATATCAATCGTTAAATCTTTAATAAGACCCAATGAAGCCTGTACATTAAATTTACGCCCTTCTACCTCACTGTACTGTTGGTTAAAGTCCTGATATAAGGTCAACCAACCGTTTCTGGCCGCGATGTCTCTAACCTCAGCTTGACTACCAAAGGTAAATCCTGCAGTGGGTTTTAGGGTACCTATAAAACCTGGTTCCCGGATATAACCTGGTAGATAAATACCGTTATCTTGCTGATAATTAATATTTACCTTTTTTACTGCAGTAACTACATCTATTACTGTATTCAGTGCTTTATCTAAAGTAGTTAATTTATTAGACTTTGGTTTTTTCTTTTTGTTTTTAGACTTATCATCAGTGGTCTTTACCACCGCTCTTGTTTTTGGTTTTGATCTCCCTGGTCGTTTTTTTCTTAAACCAATATATCGGTAAAAGGTATTCATATCCAGGGAACCATTTAGCGTATGCACATTGGCATTTTGTATGGTATTACCCTGATCAGGAATATCTTCTAAAGTTCGTAAGGCTTCACTGGCTTTTGTCCACTGAAAATCTCCTGTATAGGAATAGGTAGCTCGTATAAATTTAAATAGTGGAATTTTATTAATCGGCAACTCATAATTAACCTGTAACTGCTGGCTATGGAAGTTAGGGTCACCTACATCAAAGAAGCCACTCCATAAATCTATAGAGTTGATCACTTGCCCCTGGTCGTCTATAAAGTTTTTTACAATCCTATTGTTTGCTGATGTAAAACTAAAGTTTAGGGATTTTGTTAGATTGTGATTGATTCCATATTGCCAGTCGAATAAAAAATTACGCTGAATTAGGGCGGGTGTACCAATATCATCTGGCCCTAGCGTAATATCTCTAAAAACCTGTTCGTTGTATTGTCTATTAATATTAGAGCTAACGGTTATACTCGTTGGTAGAATATTAAAATTGAAGTCTCTTAATAGATCAAAATATTTACTCTTCCCTAAAAGCTTCACGTTTTTTAACGGTTTTATTTCTTTGGGCTGAAAGCTAAAATCATAGGTACCCCCTAGACGCACACTTTGATCCAAGGAGTTTTTAATTTCAAAATCTCGATGATCTGTTTGGTTGTAGGTACCAGAAAAAGAAAAGTTTTCTACATCATATGGCATTGGCTTTGATTCTCCTACCCGTTCCTTACGTAACCCAATGACGTTAAAACTTTGTCTTTTAGTATATGAGGTGTTTACATTAAGGATAGAATCCTTTGCGCGTTCTGTAGTGGCATTATTCAATTGATCTTCGAGCTCCAAATCCTCGTAAAATTGATCAAACTGCGGTGTAATTAATTCTTCACCACGACTGTAATTAAATGGCACTTTGATCCCCCATTTCTTAGGCAGTAACTGTCCAAGGTTAACGTTGGTGGTTACATTATACTGTTTGGTATCTTCTCTACTACGCTCATTAGGTCCTTGCTCCAAACCTCCGAAACCTATGGTAGAAACTCTACCGGCTGCATTAACATTAGCAAAATCTGCTATATTTCCATCAAAACTACCTACAGCAGCCCAACCTCCTTGATTTTTAAGGTCGCTTAGTCGCATTTCATTGAACCAAACCGAACCAGACTGTGTAGCTCCACTTTGGTTTTTGATCCCGACCATCATTACCCTAACATCCCCAAAACTCGGATTACCTTTGATCCCAACATTGAGATTATTTGGACCTGGAAAAATATTGAGTTCTAAGGGATTTAAGGCTTGATCGTTCAACACTCTAGCTTTAACATCCCTCAAAAATTCTAAGGGGAGATTTAATCGGTTGGCTACTGGCCAAACATCATTTGCATTTCTATCACTAAGGGCTGAAACCTCTAAAGGCAATTCAATTTCATAAAAGTTATTAGTGAAATCATTACCCATTCGAACAAAAGCTGTGAGTTGCCCATCACTAAGTGTACCTCCCGGAACGGGTTCTGCGTGTAAAAACATTTCTAAGTTTTCATACTGACGCATATCCACATTAAAGTTCTTATACACTCCTCTTGCATCTCCATTTCGTAATTCATTCACCGTAAGCGCTAACGAACGCTCATCCTCTCTGATAGTCGTATTATTATTCACCAACTCTTCTCTACGAACTCCAGGCGGAGTTACATAGTTCGGTGTTTCTTCTTCACTTACGGAAGTTACAATGACCTCAGAGTCGCCAAATATATTTAAACCATTGGTAGGGTTTGTAGTGGTATTACCCGCCTGTACATATCTTCGATAATCACCTCTTACCAGATCCAAGGTACCAAAACGCAACACTACAGGAGAGTCAAACTCAGTCACAAACATCCGCATAAAACGAATGGATCTAAAATCATTTATATTTCTAGCGGTGGTGGGTTCGTAGATTGGTATTTTAAAACGCACCCAACGTGTTTCTAATGTGGTTCCATTGGCTGCTCGTATATTATTTAATACTCGAATATCTGTTATGTATCCCGTGTTGTTATCATTACCAATGTCCATCCCCTGAAAAAGTGGCACTTCGTACTCATAATAACTATCGATGGTATTCATGGTATTATCGCGGTTCACATCTTCTACCGTGGGTAGCGTAGTATTCCCTCGATCATCATTAGTTACGGTAACGGGCGAATTTCCCTGTACGTTGTTATAATTTAAATACCGTTCTAATATGCCTCCTTCAGCCTGCAAATAATATTGATAATTATCCGCGGCAGGGTCGTTTTCTGGGGTTGAATAATTGAAAAAAGCTGCTTCGTCTGCATCATCTAAACCATCATACCCTACATCTTGGTTTGTTCTCGCAGGTCCTTCCGTATCAAACGCATAAATCAGCGATTGATTACGAGGCACTCTTCCATAAAAATTGTTTGGATTGGATATCGTACCGGTGTCAGAACCATCATCAGGCAAACCATTTTCATATTGCTTTCTTCCGTCTTTTAAAACGTCTTCACTTACATTACCTAAATTAAAGACAACCTTACCACTAGTAGATTGGGTTAAAGGCGGAATGGTTCCACTGGAACCCGAATAAAATGGATCCAACAACCAAAACTCAATAAACTCCACATTAGCTTGCTCAAAATTGGTAGAAGTCAATTGGCGCATGATACCACCGAAATTAGTTTCAGGTTGGTCCAAAGTATTATCTGCCTCAGCTATTGGGTCAAAATTATAGGGTCCTCTTTGTAGCGGATTATAATTTAAATCTAGTGGAAACAATGCTAGGGTTTGACCCTGTACAATATCGGTATCCGGAAAAATTTCGGAATTAAATACTCGACGCGTAGCATTACTGGATAAGTCTGTATCAGAAATACCGCTGGGGCGACCATTACTGTAAAAAATAGGGTCGATCGAATACCAGGCTAATTTTGCTCTATTAAAACCTGACTCTACACCTGCCTGTACATCAGTTGTACTTCTTGGATCAAAACCAATAGGGACACTCGATAACTCCCAGGACAATGGAGCACTGACATCTATGCGGGTTTGAGCACCTTCAAAGTCATCGATATACGTCGTTACCTTTCCATCAAAATCTGCACCACGTGGAGCACCCGCAATTAGATAAGCGGCTTCAGCTCGTACTGAAATATTAGAGGGTACGTCTGTATCAATATTTGGTAAATGATTTACCATTCTAGTCAAAAAAGGCACCTCTGTAGCATAGCTTAGGTTGAAGCCAAGCATGGTATTATTAATAGGCTCGTAATTATAACTTGACTTTTGGGTGATCGGTCGTTCATTTAGATTTAAAAATGTTCCCCCAATCAATAAATCGTCACTAAAACGATGCTCAATATTGATCCCAGAGAATCGCTTGGTTTGTTGCCCAAACACTGCATTATTTTCCGTAGAAACATTAATAGGTGTATTAGATGCTAATAAAGCTTCATCCAGGATTGTAACTCTACCCAACTGATAGTTCACGGTATAGTCTACTCCTTCTTGAAGCACCCTACCACCAGCGGTAACGGTAACCGACCCTTGAGGCACATTAAAAGCACCTAATGGAATACCGTCTTGACCAGAAGATTTATAGGTTCCTTTTAACTGAAAATAGTTTTTATCTGCCCCTTGCTGCTCGGCGATGATCTTGGTTTCTGTATATAACTCTCTAAAGACATATTGCGCCTGATTACCATTATAGGTGTTAGGGTCATTATAATTGGTGCCTGGTGAACCGTCGTCTAATTTTTCAAACAGATGTTCTCCAAAGGGTTCGACAGTAGTAAAAATAATGCGCCCGTTCTCGGTATCAATAGTCAGGCCCGGGACATAATCGAAGAATCCATCCCCTCCAATCACCGGGTCATTATTTGGGTTTAATCGGTCTAAGTTAAACACACGTAGTAAGGTGGTTTCTGCCACACCTTCTGGTAATGGCCCAGCACCCTCTGCAGCGGTAATATAATTAAGAGGAGAAGGGTTGGTATATAAGATATTCATCCTAAAGTCCTCTCGCTCTAATCGAAACGCGCCCGTATTATAGATGTTTTTCATCATTAAATCCCATATCGGCAAATCGACATTGGTAATAGGACTTTTCAACATTTTTACTACTAAATTCTGGCCTGAACCTACATTGTCCGGGTTACCTGAATTTTCACCTACCGTTGCATCAACACCGTCTTGCGAAAATTCACCGACCTGGTATACGCGTCCTCCCACGGTATATTGAAAGGCAACCCCCAGAACTTCATCATTATTCAATTTTTGATTCAATGAGATATATCCAAGCTGTGCGTTTAATGAATATTCGTTAGGGCTTAATCTTCTGGCACCTTCCAGAATCGCATAATCTCTACCTTCTTGGGCAGATATGGTTCTAAATCCTTGTTGTACCGTGGCTATATTTCGTATACTTGGTGTTAATTCTCCACTAGAGTTAGCAATCAAAAACGGATCTAAATCATTATTACTATTATCAGCGAAGGATCCTGCCGGTCTATTAAACAAACCTGGTGGAATCGTGTAATTACCATCAACCGGTGACTCCCCTAAATCTTGTAAGGCAACAATATTCCTGGCATCGGCTAAATTTTGAGCACTTGTAGCTCTATTGGTTACCCAAACTTCAATTCTGGTAATTTTTATATTATTATTAATAAATGGATAGCTTTGCAAGGCTTGATCGTAATTATCCCTAAAATAATGCGCTAAGAAATAGTGACGGTTGTCATCATAATCCAGTGCAAATACTTCAAAATCCTGTACTGTCCCACCTCCCTGTACACTAACGGATCGTGTTTCGGAACGTTGCTCAGAGAACACCCCGGTCACCAAGGTGTTACCAAACTGCATACCTAGTTTTACTCCAAAAAGGCTTTGCGCTCCCTGAATCAAAGAACTGTTCAAAGGCATATTGACATTACCGACCTCTATACTACGAATAATATCATCCTCTGTAGGTGTATATTCTAACTTAATTTGATTTTGAAAATCGAATGTAGATTCGGTATCATAATTGGCATTTATCTGCAAACGCTTACCAATTTTACCCAACAAACTTAAACTTATCCGCTGGTCAAAATCAAAGGTGAAGTTACTTCGGTTTCTGGGTGAAAATGCAGGGTTGTCTTGTTTGGTATATAACATTCCTAGATCCATCTCTACCGAACCTTGTGGAATTATTTCTATCTCATTACCTCCGAAAATAGATTCAAAGAAATTGGAATTGACATAAAAGATCGGCAATAAATTCTTTCGTTTTTCTTCACTACCCTCCGTCTTACCACTAAACGCATCTATCTTTTCTTTAAAGTAATTTCTTCGTTCTTCTTCTTCAACTAAGGCTTCATATTCTTTTCGCGTTAAAAACAAGGGGTATTTTACATTAAAATCACCCAACATTTCTTTATAAATATACCTATTGGTGATAGGATCATATTCGTACTTGGTAATGATACTCGTAGGATCAGGTAGAGTAATCCTTCCCAAAGAATGCGTAGTGCTCGTAGAATCCCTAACGGTTTCAGTGTCCTGAGCATGCAGTACAGTGAAGTTAAGTGTAATCAAACAAACCAGTACTTTACAAAAAGTATTTTGTAGATGCTGTGAAGAATTCAAGGTAATTATAAATTTTTTAGTGCTTGTTTAATAATAGTTTCTACTGTTTCTTCGGGGTTAGTTTGTACAATTTTATCTACAGCTTTCTCAGCCTGTTTGCGGTTAAATCCAAGGGTTTCTAAAGCAGATAACGCTTCTTCTTTATTAGTATTGTTTTGAGTAACCGAAACTTCATCAATATCATAGACTTTAAGAATCTTATCTTTTAACTCGATGATAACGCGTTGCGCTGTTTTGGCACCGATTCCTTTAACGGATTGAATTGTGGCTACATCCCCACTGGCGATAGCATTTTTGACCTGATCAGGATGAAGGGAAGAAAGCATTGTTCTTGCTATACTAGCACCTATTCCTGAAATAGAAATTAACAATCGAAACAATTCTCTTTCAAACTTATCCGCAAAACCAAAAAGGGTATGAGAGTCTTCTTTTACCTGTAGGTGGGTGTATAGTTGAATATTCTCGCTATCCGTTAGAGATGAGTAGGTATGTAATGAAATATGAAGTAGATACCCTACTCCGTTAACATCAATAACGACATCCGTAGGATTTTTCTCTACGAGTCTCCCTTTAATGTGTGTGATCATGTATTTGCAATGCGTTAGGTATCCAAATGTAATAAAATTCTGGTATATACATAATTTAAAACAAAAAGCTTTGAAAATTGAGTTTTCAAAGCTTTAGTTATTCTATAAACCTGTATTGTTACAATTCTTTAGACATCATCATATAATCGCGTTCTCTTTTCTCCTTCTGTTGTGCATCAATTACCGCTACTGCTACAATATTAATGATCTCGTCTACACTAGCACCTAATTGAAGAATGTGCACTGGTTTGCGCATTCCCATCATAATTGGACCTATTGATTCTGAGTTATTCAATTCTTTGAGTAGCTTATAATTACTATTGGCTGAATCTAAGTTAGGAAATACCAGTGTGTTCACTTTTTGCCCGTTCAATTTAGAGAAGGGAAACTTCTTTTTGCGCATTTCTCTATTCAAAGCAAAATCTAACTGTAATTCACCATCGACCACCAAGTTAGGGTGATATCGATGCAGATACGCTACCGCATCTCTGACTTTCTTAGAGTTTGGATGTTTTGAAGAACCAAAATTAGCATAAGATACCATAGCCATAACTGGTTTTACACCAAACATCTCCACTGTTCTTGCGGTCATTTGCGCAATCTTAGCCAATTCCTTGGCATCAGGATCGATATTAATAGAAGTATCACTAATGAACAACGGCCCCTTACTGGTAATCATCGCGTTCATTGTGGCGATTCTGGCAGCACCTTTAGCCAAACCAACTAAATCTAACATTGGTTTAACAACGGTTGCATAACTACGAGAGTAACCCGTAACCACAGCGTCTGCGTCACCTTCGTTAACCATCATGGCTGCAAAATAATTGCGTTCTCTTAGCAAACGTTGGGCGTCATATAAAGTGATGCCTTTGCGTTTATGATTTTCCCAATACTTCTTTGCGTAGTAATTTTTATGCTCTGCTTCTTCGTCAGATTTTGGATCAATAATCACAATACCTTCAGCATCAAAATCGAGCTCTTTCATCAGCTCTAGGATCACATCTCTTCTTCCTAACAATATCGGGTGAGCAATACCTTCTTCATTGACGGTTTGAGCTGCCTTTAGTACATCCAAGTGATCTGCTTCGGCGAACACCACTTTTTTAGGATCGGTCTTGGCACGGTTTAATAGCAAACGCACTAGTTTATTGTCATTACCCATGCGTTCTAAAAGCTCGTCCTCATATTTTTCCCAATCGGTAATTGGTTCAGTAGCGACACCACTTTCCATAGCTGCTTTTGCCACTGCTGGAGGCACTTTAGCAATTAATCGAGGGTCAAAAGGTTTTGGAATAATATATTCTCTGCCAAAATTTAATCGAGTTTCTCCATACGCAATATTTACCTGTTCTGGTACAGGCTCTTTTGCCAATTCGGCTAAAGCTTTGACGGCTGCCATTTTCATTTCTTCATTTATAGCCGTTGCTCTGACATCTAGCGCTCCTCTAAAAATAAACGGAAACCCTAATACGTTATTCACCTGATTAGGATTATCACTTCTACCTGTAGCCATTATGATATCCTCTCTGGTATCAATAGCTAAATTATAATCAATTTCGGGATCTGGATTAGCCATGGCAAAAACGATTGGATTAGCAGCCATTGAATTTAGCATCTCTGGCGATACTAAGTTAGCCATGGAGAGTCCAATAAACACATCTGCATCTTTTAAAGCATCTTCCAAGGTTTCTAAATCCCTATCTGTGGCAAATTCGGCCTTTTCTTTGCTTAGATTGTCTCTATCTTTTCTAATGACGCCTTTGCTGTCGGTCATCACAATGTTTTCATCTTTAGCTCCAAATGCCTTATATAATCTGGTACAAGAAACCGCTGCTGCACCTGCACCACTAACCACTATTTTTACTTCTTCAATGTTTTTATCTGCTAATTCTAAGGCATTGAGTAAGGCTGCAGCAGATATGATTGCAGTACCGTGCTGATCATCGTGCATTACAGGGATATCAAGCTCTTCTTTAAGCCTTCTTTCTATTTCAAAAGCTTCTGGTGCTTTAATATCTTCAAGATTAATTCCTCCGAAGGTAGGCGCTATGTTCTTAACCGTTTCAATAAAAGCATCTACATCCTTAGTATCCACTTCAATATCAAAAACATCGATATCAGCAAATATTTTAAACAATAAGCCTTTTCCTTCCATCACCGGTTTAGAAGCCTCAGGACCGATATCACCAAGACCTAATACTGCTGTACCATTAGAAATAACGGCCACCAGATTTCCTTTTGCCGTATAGCGATACGCATTTGCCTTATCCTTTTCAATCTCTAAACAGGGCTCTGCAACCCCTGGGGAATATGCTAAGGAAAGATCTCGTTGACTAGCATATTTTTTAGTTGGAACAACTTTTATTTTACCTGGAGTAGGTTTAGCGTGATACACTAATGCCTCTCTTCTTTTACTTTCTATACTCATACGCATTAAGATAAATGTGCGAAACTAAGATTACAAAGTTACAAGTCTGCATGAGATGCGGAAATTTAAAGTATACTATCTTCAAAAAAATCCATAATCTTGACTATTTCTTTGTTTTTATTTGATTTCATTGCATATTATTTTCCTTAAAGGCTTTTTCTTTAAAAATTATATCAGGATCAATAAGGTTATTTAAATCTTCAATCCTATTTTCATCCAATAGGTGTAGCCCTAATTGATAAGACGCATTCATCCACCCAAACCCACTACTTGTTATATAATCAAAGTCCGTCCCTACATTACCATATTCCGCATATACTTTATGCGTACAGTTTACTACATCATATTTTTCAGGAATTGTACCGTTATACTCTACTGCGTTTTTTGTAATCATCCATAGCCATCTATATATCAATTGCTGAGCCTCCTGTTTATAGCCATAATTTAACAAACCCCTCCACAGTATCATTTGATGCGGTGCCCAACCAAAAGGGTGATCCCACTGTCGCTGTGGTGCGTTGGATGATTCTGAAAACTTTGTGGTCCCAGCCACCCCTCCTTTTTGTACTAAATTTTTAAAAAGATGGTTTACCATCGTTGCTGCTTGTTGCTCTGAACACAAACCAGCCCACAACGGGTAATAGTTAGTAGCTGCTATGACTTCTTCCTGTTGTTGTTTGGTATGGTTATAATCATAAAAGGTGCCTTCTTGCTCGTTCCACATCAGTTCGTTCATTAATTTTTTTCGCTCCTCTGCTTTTTCTTTCCAATATTGAGCATCATATGTGACATCCCGGAACTGAAATGAATTGTCAAAAGCTGTCTCTATGAGATAAGCGATATCCATTTCGTACTTAAATAACAAACTATTCAACCCCACCGTATTAAGATCAGCGCATATGGCTACCAACCTATTTGAGGTGTCATGACCACTCTCTCGCATTGATCTAT
Organism: Aquimarina brevivitae; assembly: GCF_004216895.1. Lineage (GTDB taxonomy): Bacteria > Bacteroidota > Bacteroidia > Flavobacteriales > Flavobacteriaceae > Aquimarina > Aquimarina brevivitae. The sequence continues at coordinate 68,509 of NZ_SGXE01000001.1, forward strand.
CGTGGCTAAAGTAACTATCCACTTGGGGTTCCTTAACCTTACCTTTTTGATACTTATTTACAAAATCTTCAATAGTTGTCTGATATGTTAAAGCATACGTTTTTAGTACCTGATTATAGTGACCTTCTTCTGTTTCTGGTGGGATACCTATACCCTGTGCAAAGTACCTGTTTAAGCCATTCTCGGTTTGTCGAATACCCTTTTGCATCCAAACTTTAAAATATTCCATAAGTATTGCCTGTAACTGCTTTTGTAACCAAGACTTGGAAGTATTCGTATTATTTTCATAAATGGCTCTAACCAATGAACTATAAAATGGCGGTTGTGTTCTGGTAAGGTAATAGCTTCTATTAGCATTCAGAATTTTACCATAGTGATTGATCTGATAGGCAAAATTATCAGCCATAGCAATAACCAGATCCTCTCTATGATCTACCAATAATCCCAGGGATTCAAAGTAGCTATCCCAACCATACATTTCATTGAATCTACCTCCAGGAACAACAAAAGGTTTCCCTTTTAACTTACCTTGCGCTATGGTATAGTCTAAATTTAAAATTCCGGGTTTTGAGTTTATACTTTTTACATATTGTGGGGTTATATTTTTTGGCAATTGCACGACAGCAAGCCTGGAGATATTTTCTTGTAATCCGTTAAAGTATTGAAAAGCTTCAGTATCCTTATAAGGAATATAGATTCTCAAGGTATCTACTGTGGATTTGGTATCCTGAAGAACTTTCTCCAAACCTGCTTTATCAATCGATCTTGTCAAGGTATCCCAATACTGGTTAGCTATCAATCTTGAAATTCTAAAGGCTGGTTTTTCGGTTATTCGATCGAGCCTTAATGTATCTATCTCACTACTGATCGCCAATTCTTGTAGTAGATTAGAAAGGTGATATGTACCTTTTATTGTTATTTCAGCACCTGATTTAGTTTTAAACGTAAAAGATTTAGCACCTTTATCCTCCACTGTAATTTTATTATCACCATCTGTATCTTCTTGTTGAAGAAGCGCTTGCATAATCGTTGTATACTTCTTTTGCTCATCATTTCTCGTGGCACAACCAAGACATACAATTAGCAATAATATATAAAGCTTACAGTCATGAAGCTGATATGGTTTCATAATTTCTCCTAAAAAATTAAAATTTTTTGTGCTTAATTACTAAATTAGAATTCAGCTATTTAAAAGATAAAGAGACTTTTTGGAAATTTTGGTAAGAATTGACTTAAAATCTATTTCAGAAACTTAATATTGCGCATCAACCCACTGTACTTTGTCCTTTTTACCGCAGATTTTTTAAATATATCAGCAAACACCTCTTGTGTAAGCTCGATCCAATCTTGTTTATTCATAGTTAGTAAAGCTGGATTTGGATCAAACAAAGGTTCGGAATGTGGTTTGGAGAAACGGTTCCAGGGGCATACATCCTGACAAACATCACAACCAAACATCCAATTATCGAATTTGCCTTGATACTTCGTTGGCAATTCATCACGTAATTCGATGGTAAAGTATGAGATACACTTACTCCCATCAACTACATAAGGTTCGGTTATCGCCTGCGTAGGACAGGCATCAATACAAGCTGTACAAGAACCACAATGATCTGTAACAGGAGTATCGTATGCTAACTCCAAATCTACAATGAGCTCGGCTATAAAATAAAATGACCCAACTTGTTTGGTCAATAAATTACTATTCTTGCCAATCCAACCCAAACCACTCTTGGCTGCCCAGGCTTTGTCTAATACTGGGGCGGAGTCTACAAATGCTCTACCGTGTACTTCACCAATATTTTCTTGTATAAAATGCAGTAACGCTTTAAGCTTGTCCTTAATTACAAAATGATAGTCTTTACCATAGGCATATTTAGAAATCTTAGGAGCTTCCGGATCTTTTTGGGTCTCGGAAGGAAAATAATTTAAGAGTAAAGAAATAACACTCTTACTGCCTTCGACCAACTTTGTAGGATCGAGTCGCTTGTCAAAGTGATTTTCCATATACTGCATCTCCCCGTGCATTCCTTTTTGCAACCAGGCTTCAAGTCTAGGCGCTTCTTCTTCCAAAAACCCAGCTTTGGCAACACCACACGAAAGAAACCCAAGCCGTTTCGCTTCGGATTTAATCAGCACCGTATGCTTTTCAATGGATTTCAATGGTCGCTAGCTTAAGTTTAGTTAAATTGAAACATTTACACGTGGATGAAAAGACAGCTGTGAGCCTTTAGGTTTTAATGTTATCAACGGCTGAATGGCTATGGTATTAGTATTCGTTTTAATTTGATATTTTGAAACCAATGAATTAATAACCATAATCATTTCGTACATCGCAAAATTACTACCTATACACATCCTTGGACCTGCACCAAAAGGAAAGTAATAATCTGCGTGTTTTTTGGCTGTATCAGAAAATCGATCGGGATTGAATTCCTCGGGGTTATCCCAATGATTTAAATGCCGGTGGATTTCAAAAAATGATATCAGAATAGTTGTTCCTTTTTTTATGTGCAGCTCGTTGTACCTGTCATCAGCTATAGCCACACGATCCGAAAAATAGGCAGGTGGATATAACCGCATTGCCTCCTCTATGCAGCTAGCGGTGAATTCAGATTTTTTTATATGCTCCATAGCTCCAAGAGACTCTTTTTTCAGGGCCGACTGCTCTTCGAAGAGCTTTTCTTGAATATCCTGGTGTTGCGCAAGAAGCATTGGTGTAAAGGTGAGTGCATTAGAGGTAGTCTCGTGCCCCGCAGTAAATAATATTAAGATCTCATCAATTAGTTGGTCATTGTCCATATCTGTTCCATCGTCATATCGTGCCTGTAGCAACATGTCTAATAAATCATCGTAATGCTCCTCTGACTTTCTTCTTTCTTCAATTAATTGATGGAGAATGGCTCTTGCTTCTTTAGTGTCTTTTAGCGCACGTCGCACAGTGCCATTTAGATAATACCATATTTTTTTGTAAGGTTGTCTTATTTCTTTGATTAATGTCTTTTGTGCTTTTTCAGTAATTTCTTGCAAACGCTGAATTTCGTTGTCAATCCCTTTATAACTAAACAAGCTTGCTGCGACCACTTTAAAAGCTAAATCACTCATTAATGGATAAATGGCTATGCTTTGATCATTTGGAATTTTTTGCAATTCTTGTTCAATAACTAATTGCATCGTCGAAATTAGCATCTCTAATTTCTTTTTATGAAATGCTGGTTGTATTAACCTTCGTTGCTTTAACCATTTGTCTCCATTAGCAGTTAACAAGCCTTCTCCTATATAACGTGCTAACTCTTTGGACTGCAATGGTGATTTATGGTAATTTCTATGCTGTTGCTGGAGCATGTGTTTTGCTAAACCTGCATCTCTGGTAAAAACAACACTATTGCCAAATCCGAGATTGACTCTGAAAGTATCCCCATGTTTTTCAAAATTACGTTTGTGAAAAGGTAGTGGATTCCTTAAGATATTACCTGCATTTTTAAGTACCTCAAAAAAAGAAACGGTTTGTAGCATCAACTTATATTTTTAGAACAATCCTCCCTGGATACCGCCCTTTAGTTTACCTAAATGTTTATATGCTGCCTCAGTAACTTCTCTGCCCCTAGGCGTTCTTACAATAAATCCTTGTTGTATCAAAAAGGGTTCATAGACTTCTTCAATCGTTTCTGCACTTTCGCTAACTGCAGTTGCCAGTGTAGTTATACCTACAGGCCCACCTTTAAATTTATCTATTAATGTGGTCAGTATTTTATTATCCATTTCATCTAAGCCAAAAGCATCAACATTTAATGCTTTGAGAGCAAATTTTGATATCTCCATATCAATTTTACCATTCCCTTTTATTTGAGCAAAATCTCTTACCCTACGCAACAAGGCATTTGCTATTCTTGGTGTCCCTCGACTTCTACCAGCGATTTCGATTGCCGCTTCCATAGATATGGGCACATTTAATATATATGCACTACGCTGTACAATAGTCGATAACAATTCTGTGGTGTAGTATTGTAACCTACTCTGTATACCAAATCTTGCTCGCATCGGAGCCGTTAATAAACCAGATCGGGTTGTCGCTCCAATGAGTGTAAAAGGATTTAAATTGATTTGCACCGTCCTTGCATTAGGACCACTTTCGATCATAATATCAATTTTGTAATCCTCCATAGCTGAATATAGATATTCCTCTACTATGGGACTTAAACGGTGAATCTCGTCAATAAATAAAACATCACGATCCTCGAGATTGGTTAATAATCCAGCCAAGTCACCAGGTTTATCCAATACCGGACCCGAAGTAACTTTAATATTGACACCTAATTCATTAGACAAAATATGTGCTAAGGTTGTTTTACCTAATCCAGGAGGACCGTGGAATAGTGTATGATCTAAAGCTTCATTACGCATATTAGCCGCTTCTACAAAAATCTGAAGATTTTCTAGCACCTGATCCTGACCTGTAAAATCTTCAAAGGAAAGCGGTCGCAGCGCTTTTTCCATATCCAATTCTTCTCTTGAATAGTTATCGCCAGTAGGGTCTAAGTTTTCATTCATACACAATCCTTTATACCGATTTAATAGTTCCGGTAACTATCATTTTATTATTAAGCTATCTTCTTACAAAGATACTAAAATGAAGATCCCAAAAGCTGTTAATACAAAAAAAGCCCTTTCCATAAGAAAGGGCCTTTATTTATATTCTTAAAAGAATTTTAGTGGTGTAATTCTTCCTCGTCTTCTTGTAAAGGAATGGTTTGAGACACCCAGTCTTGACCAGCGATTACATACTCACCATTATCTTTTGTCTTACTATAATCGTATGGCCATCTGTATACTGAAGGAATTTCTCCTGGCCAGTTTCCGTGGATATGTTCTACTGGAGTAGTCCACTCTAGTGTATTAGAGTTCCAAGGATTTTGCTCTGCCTTCTTACCATAGAACATAGAACGGATAAAGTTATATAAGAATACCAACTGCGCAGCTGCTGTGATCAATGCAAATATTGTTATTAGCACATTAGTATCTGCTAAATCATCGAAGTACGGAAACTCTGTATTTTTATAATAACGTCTTGGTAATCCTGCCATACCTATAAAGTGCATCGGGAAAAATACCCCGTAGGCTCCAATAGCGGTTACCCAGAAATGTACATAGCCTAAATTTTTATCCATCATACGTCCGTACATCTTAGGGAACCAGTGGTACACCCCAGCAAATAATCCATATAATGCAGAAATACCCATTACTAAGTGGAAGTGTGCTACTACGAAATACGTATCGTGCACGTTAATATCAAGTGTACTATCTCCCAGAATAATTCCAGTTAATCCACCTGTGATAAATGTTGATACTAAACCAATCGAAAATAGCATAGCTGGATTCAGTTGCAAGTTACCTTTCCATAAGGTCGTGATGTAATTAAAAGCCTTTACACCAGATGGTATAGCAATTAATAAGGTTGTAAATGTAAATACCGAACCTAAGAATGGGTTCATCCCTGAAATAAACATATGGTGACCCCAAACAATTGTTGATAAAAAGGCAATCGCTAAAATTGAAGCAACCATCGCACGATAACCAAATATCGGCTTTCTTGCGTTTGTAGCAATAATTTCAGAGGTTATTCCCAAAGCAGGTAATAATACGATATATACCTCAGGGTGACCTAAGAACCAAAACAAATGCTCAAATAATACCGGTGATCCACCTTGATTGTGTAATACCTCGCCCTGGATAAATATGTCACTTAAATAAAATGAAGTTCCAAAACTTCTATCCATAATTAGTAACAACGCGGCAGATAATAGAACCGGGAATGAAATGATACCGATAATCGCAGTTACGAAAAACGCCCAGATCGTTAAAGGAAGTCTTGTCATAGACATTCCTTTTGTTCTTAGGTTTATTACAGTAACTACGTAGTTCAAAGATCCTAGTAAAGAGGATGCGATAAATATCGCCATAGAAACTAACCAAAGTGTCATCCCTGTACCAGAACCTCCTATAGCCTGTGGTAAGGCACTAAGTGGTGGATATATGGTCCAACCTGCAGAAGCTGGTCCAGCCTCAACAAATAAAGAAATAACCATAATTACACTACTTAAAAAGAATAGCCAGTAGGAAACCATGTTAAGGAATCCTGAAGCCATATCTCTTGCTCCAATTTGCAATGGAATTAATAAGTTACTAAAAGTACCACTAAGTCCTGCTGTAAGAACAAAAAATACCATAATAGTACCATGTATGGTAACTAATGCCAGATAAATACTTGGATCCATAACACCATCTTCACCGAATTTTCCTAAGAAAATTTCGAAGGCAGTAAATTTATGGTCTGGCCATGCTAACTGTAACCTAAATAAAAGGGACATAGCAATTCCAATTATACCCATTATAAGACCGGTAACTAAGTATTGCTTAGAGATCATTTTATGATCCTGGCTAAAAATATACTTTGTTATAAAGGTCTCTTTATGATGATGTCCGTGATCGTCGTGCGCGTGATCATCTGCATGTGCTATTGCTGACATATCTTTAGTTATTTTTTAATTATATAATTTTTCTTTTTCTTTTTTTAATTACTTGCCTGAGCTGACATCTGCTCACCAAAAGTTTGTTGTTCCTTTAACCAAGCATTATAGTCCTCTTCTGGCTCAACCACAATTTTCATTTGCATATTGTAGTGTGAAGCTCCACAGATTTTATTACATAGTAAGTAGTAATCAAACTCATAAGTTTCTAATCCCTCATCACCGGCAGCAATTAAGGCTTTACTTTTTTCTCTTCGTATATCATTGATTGTGGCTACTTTCTCTACCATAAACTCAGAGTTTCTCATCTCCTCTGTTGTTTTGGTTGGTGTATATGAGAATTCGGTAATCATACCTGGCACTACGTTCATCTGTGCTCTAAAGAATGGCATATACGCAGAATGTAATACATCCTGAGAACGCATTTTGAAAATTACTTTTCTATTTACTGGCAAATGCAGTTCATTAACAATTTTATCATCTTTTCCGTACGAATCAGACACATCTACTCCTAAGGTATTCACACCTTCGATGAAACGAACATTAGCCTTACCTAATACATTATCTTCACCGCCATATCTAGCTCTCCAGTCAAACTGGTAAGCGTATAACTCAATTATTAAAGGATCACCGTCTTCTTCGTCTATATTCATAATATCTGACCAAGTGAACAAACCATAAATAATTAATGCAGATAATACAATTACTGGGATGATCGTCCAAACAAACTCAAGCTTATCATTATCCGCAAAAAACAATGCCTTATTGGTTGATTTACCTCTGTATTTAAACGTAAAATAGTGTAATAATCCTTGTGTAATTATTTGGGTAATCATAATAATTACTAAAGAAATTAACATCAGTTGATCATACTCTACACCATGCTTCGAAGCCGATTCAGGTAGAAAGAATGAATTGTATGCAGAAAAGCAATATATGGTTAACACGTAAATAAAGATTACGAAACCAAGCATTAGTTTACCTTGAGTATCATTGTCTTTATCATTTGCCACTTGAGAAGTATCAACATTTTTTAATTGTGATAACTTAAGAATCTTAGACATTTGCCAAAATGTGATCCCAACAAGTGCTACAACTATTATAGTTAATAATACAGTCATTTTTATCTATCTTCTATTTTAATTCTATTCTATCTATTGTTTAGTAATGGTAATGCTTACTTTCTTCAATGTAAGGATTACCTTTAGCTAATAACGGTGCTTTAGTTAAAGCTCTAAATACTATGAAAAGGAATAACCCTAAAAATAATAACACAGCACTAATCTCGCTTAAACCAATAAACCAAGATTCTCCTACTGTGGCAGGCATCACCATATTAAAGATATCAATATAGTGTCCGCAAAGAATAATAACACCAGCCATTACCACAAACCAGTTAATGCGTTTAAAGTCACTATTCATTAATACTAATAATGGAAATATAAAGTTCATTACTAGCATACCGAAGAATGGCAGTTTATAGTCTTCAATTCTTGTTATAAAGTAAGTTACCTCCTCTGGAATGTTTGAATACCAAATAAGCATAAACTGCGAGAACCATAAGTATGTCCAGAAAATACTTATCCCGAACATAAACTTAGCTAAATCGTGAATGTGACTATTATTTACAAACTCCAAATATCCTTTAGATTTTAAGTAGATCGTCATCAATGCTATCACTGTGATTCCTGAAACGAATAAACTAGCAAAAACATACCATCCAAATAAAGTACTGAACCAGTGTGGATCGAAACTCATAATCCAATCCCAAGACATCATCGATTCTGTGTAAATAAAGAACACTAAGAAACCTGCAGATATCTTGAAACTTTTCTTATACCATTTATTACCTGTTGGTTCTTCGTCTTGCTTTCTAGAAAACTTTACCGCAAAGTGACGATATAATATCCAACCTCCTAAAAAGATTAATGCTCTAATAATAAATCCTGTTCCATTTAACCACCCAGATTTACCTTGAATAAGTTCATCGTGTTTTACCACCTCTGGGTCAGCCCAAACAAATAAGTGATTAATGTGGAATCCAGACAATGCAAGTATTACAAACATAATGATACCTCCAGGTACCAAATAAGCCGTAATCGCTTCCATTACTCTAAATAATACTGGTGACCAACCTGCTTGTGCTGCAAATTGAATAGCATAAAAAGCCAATACTCCTAACGCTATCATAAAAAAGAAAAACGCAGCAATATATAAAGAAGCCCAAGGTTTATTTTGCAACTGATGCAAAATATGCTCATAATGTGCATCTCCACCATGCTCTTCTTTAGCATCATGTGAGTTATCATCATGTGTTTTAACCTCTGCATGACCACCACCGTGATCATCATGAGAAGCTAGCTGTTGTTTTACATCTTCTATAGAATCAGGAGATGTAGCAAAACCAGCCATTAAGCCCACTGCTCCTACAACCATACATATGATTGAAAATAATCTAAGTCTATTGGATAGCGTATACATATTTTTATCTAATATCGTTTTTCTGTCTTCGTCTTAATTATTCGTTAGTTGTTTCCTCAGCTTCTTCGGCAACTGCTACTTCTGGATCCGCATTCACTGCAGGTATCATATCAGAAGGCGCATCACTTTCATCCAGCTTATCAACTCTTGGTGCTTTACCATCTAATTCGGCTTTTAGCTTTTCAACATAAGCCACTATCTGCCAACGCTCTTCAATACTTGTTTGAGATGCGTAAGAACCCATAGAATTAATACCATAATACATTACGTGATAAATACTTCCTTCAGTAATGGCTCTACCCGCATCATTGTATGCCGGAACACCCAGTATTTTTTCTCTTTGCACAAGAATACCTTGTCCATCTCCTTTTGCACCGTGGCAAACTGCGCAATAAATATCATATAATGCTTTACCTTCTGCTAAATTTTCTTCGGTGTATGCAATTGGATTCTTCAATGAATCTTTTGCAGTTTGATAACCTTTGTTAGAATTCTCAAAATCATAAGGCATCCATCCTCTAGGAACTGATCCCTCTACTGGCAATTTAGCCTCTTGATCGTTTTCGAACACATTATATTCCCCATATGTTTCATATCCTACAGATTCGTACATATTAGGCATATATTGATAGTTTGGCTTTCTCTTATCCTGGCAGGATAAAAGCGTAAAAACCATCATTGTTACTGTTACTATTTTTAGCGTATTCTTCATTATTACTAATGGTTATCCTTTTCAACGATTTTTATTTCTACTGCACCTGTGTCACCTAAGAAACTAGTCAATTTTTCAACATCATGATTTGCAACATCAACTTCCATCAAAAAGTGATCATCGGTTGTTCTTACATCAGGATTTTCTGCTTTTTTAAAAGGCCATAACCTACTTCTCATATAGAAGGTGATTACCATTAAGTGCGCCGCAAAAAATACCGTAAGTTCAAACATAATAGGAACGAAGGCAGGCATATTTTCTAAGAAACTAAAACTTGGCTTACCACCAATATTTTGTGGCCAATCTTCGATCATAATGTAATTCATCATAGCAATGGCTACTGATAGTCCAACACAGCCATACATAAATGCTGTGATTGCTAGTCGTGTGTGTGGAAGTCCCATAGCCTTATCCAATCCGTGAACCGGAAAAGGAGTAAAAACTTCTTCTATATGATAACGCTCTGAACGCACTTTTTTAACAGCGTCCATTAAAACATCATCATCTGTATATAAAGCATGTATAACCCTTGATGCCATACTATTAGTTATTTTTAAGTTTAGCTGCCTGACCTGCCCAATCATCACGTTGTGCTCTTCCTGGGAAAGATCCGGTAATTTTATCTAATAAATTATATTCAGTCTCTGTCATTTTGCTTACCTGATCAAAAGTATAAATACCAATTTGATTCAGTTTTTGTTCCATAACAGGTCCAATTCCATTCACCTTTTTGAGATCATCTGCCGTATCTGTATCTGGATTGAAAGTTCCCAGATTACCTAACAGATTATCAATATCTTCTTCAGAAGCAGTGATAACATCTTCAGTTTTTACACTCTCTTCAATAACATCAGAAGAAACTTTAGCTCCCGTCTTTGGCAATTCATCTCTATGATCAATACCTGCAGCTCTTAACTTCTTGTACTTCTCACCAGAAGATTTAAGAATAGACTTCACTTCTGCTTGAGCGATTACCGGGAAGGTTCTTGCATACAATAAAAATAATACGAAGAAGAATCCAATTGTACCAATAAAGATACCGATATCTACGAAAGTTGGCGAGAACATCGTCCAAGAAGATGGTAAATAATCTCTATGGAGCGAGGTAACAATAATCACGAAACGCTCAAACCACATTCCTATATTAACGACTATAGAAATTATAAAAGAAAACATTATACTTCTTCTAAGCTTAGGGAACCACATAAACTGCGGAGAGAATACGTTACAGGTCATCATAGCCCAGTATGCCCACCAATAAGGTCCAGTTGCTCTGTTTAAGAAGGCGTATTGTTCGTATTCTACACCTGAGTACCAAGCAATAAACAGCTCCGTAATATAAGCTACACCAACAATAGAACCAGTAATCATTATTACAATGTTCATTAACTCTATATGTTGAATGGTAATGTAATTTTCTAAATTAGATACCTTTCTCATTATGATAAGAAGGGTGTTCACCATAGCAAATCCAGAGAAAATTGCTCCTGCAACGAAATAAGGTGGAAATATCGTAGTATGCCATCCTGGAATAACAGAAGTAGCAAAGTCAAAGGATACAATGGTATGTACAGAAAGTACAAGCGGAGTAGCTAATCCAGCTAATACCAATGATACTTCCTCAAAACGTTGCCAATCCTTAGCTCTACCACTCCAACCGAATGATAACAAACCATAAATCTTTTTGTTAAACGGTGTTATCGCTCTATCGCGTATCATTGCAAAGTCAGGTAGTAAACCTGTCCACCAGAATACCAACGAAACCGATAGATAAGTAGAGATCGCAAATACGTCCCATAAAAGCGGTGAATTAAAGTTTACCCATAACGAACCGAATTGGTTTGGAATTGGTAATACCCAATACGCCAACCATGGTCGACCCATATGTATGATCGGGAATAATCCAGCTTGAATTACTGAGAAAATTGTCATTGCTTCTGCAGAACGGTTAATAGCCATTCTCCATTTTTGACGGAATAATAAAAGTACCGCTGAGATTAATGTACCTGCGTGACCAATACCTACCCACCATACAAAGTTGGTGATATCCCAGGCCCATCCTACAGTTTTATTTAATCCCCAGACTCCGATACCTGTCGAAATCGTGTATATTATACATCCTATTCCCCAAAGAAAAGCAATAAGTGCGATGGAAAATACTATCCACCAGGATTTATTCGCCTTACCTTCAACCGGTGCAGCAACGTCCACAGTAACATCGTGATAGGTTTTATCACCGGTTACTAAAGGTTTTCTTATAGGTGCTTCGTAATGAGACATAATCCTTTATTAATTGAATTTATTCTTTAATTAGTTAATTAGGCTTCTGATGTATTTCTTACCTTAGTTTGATACATCACATTAGGCTTAGTTCCTACGTGCTCTAAAAGATGGTACATACGATCATCCTCTTTAAGCTTAGCAACCTTACTTTCTTTATCGTTAATATCACCAAATACGATTGCCCCTGATGAACAAGCCGCTGAACAAGCCGTCTTAAATTCACCATCTTTGATCTCTCTTCCTTCGCGTTTCGCATCTAAAATGGTCTTTTGTGTCATTTGCATACACATAGAGCATTTTTCCATAACTCCTCTTGAGCGTACAGTAACATCTGGGTTAATTACCATTCGACCTAAGTCGTTGTTCATATGGTAATCAAACTCATCGTTTTGGTTATATAAGAACCAGTTAAATCTACGTACTTTATAAGGACAGTTGTTTGCACAATATCTTGTACCTACACATCTGTTGTATGCCATGTGGTTTTGACCTTGTCTTCCGTGAGAAGAAGCGGCTACCGGACATACTGTTTCACAAGGTGCGTGATTACAGTGCTGACACATCACAGGCTGAAATACTACCTGTGGATTATCAGACGCACTTTCCATCTCACCAAATTCAGATAATGAACTTCCTAATCCAGCAATGTTATCTTTCTTAGTATCATCCCCTTCAAAGGTTTCTTGAGAAGAATAGTATCTATCGATACGCAACCAGTGCATATCCCTAGATTTTCTTACTTCATCCTTACCAACCACAGGAACGTTGTTCTCCGCGTGACACGCAATTACACAAGCTCCACAACCTGTACAGGCGTTTAAATCAATAGATAGATTAAAGTGATGCCCTACTGAACGATCAAACTCATCCCAAAGGTCTACCTCTGGTGAGGTTACTTCGTACTCAATATGATTCTTTGACACTTCTGGAATACTATTCCAATCGTGTTTATCTTTGGTGTTAAAAATCTCTAATGTAGTCTCCTTAACGATATCGCCACGACCCATTAAAGTATTATGCAACTGAACACAAGCAAACTCGTGTACACCCTCTGCTGCTTTAACCGTAACATCCTGTACGTTATTAAAGTCTTGATATAAAGGATAAGCATTTACACCTACCTGCATTTCTTCTTTTAGTCCCTTCTTCTTTCCATATCCAAGGGCTAGTCCAACCGTACCTTTTGCCTGTCCTGGTTGAATGATTACTGGTACCGTAACAGAAGTTCCATTTACAGTAACAGTAGCATAACTACCATTTAAGGCTCCGTTAGCTACATTTTCATTCATCAACCCTAACTTCTCAGCATCTGCTCGTGACACTAATAAGTAGTTATCCCAAGAAGCTCTTGTGATTGGATCTGGCATTTCTTGAAGCCAAGGGTTACTCGCCTGCTGACCGTCTCCTAACGAAGTCTTTGTGTAAAGCGTAAGCTCCATACCATTAGATTTCGCTGTAGACAATCTTCTGGCGGCTGCAGCAACGTTAGGTTCACTTGAAGCCACCATAGCTTCGCCCTCATTGGTTTGCTCACCTTCTGTGGCCGCAAGAGCATCTGTTAACTCTTGCTTAGCCATTACCGGCTTCACAAGCACCCCATCGTGCAATGCTTTACTCCAGGAAATATTACCTAAAACTCCTGACCAAGTATCTTTAATATAGTCTACATAAGCTGTTTGATTACCCGTCCATTTTAATAAAGTATCCTGAAACTGTCTGGTATCAAATAATGGCCTAATAGTAGGCTGCATTAGACTATAACTTCCTTTCTTAAATTGTACATCACCCCAAGACTCTAAGTAATGTTGTGTTGTAGCTACATATTGACAAGCTTCTGCAGTCTCATCCATATGCATAGAAAAAGCAACCGATACCGATACTTTTTCCATTCCTGATTTAAATGCATCAACATTTGGCAAAGAATACATTGGATTAACTCCTGCTACCAGAAGTCCTCCTACTTTACCTGCATTCATATCTTTTACTAATTGCGCCACAGCTTTAGCATTACCCTGGCGAATCATACGAGGTGTATCCGCGTTGAATGCTTTACTAGCGATAGCCTTATTGATAGCTAACACTACTAACTGTGCATCCACATCCTGTACTCCAGAAACTACTACAGCATTTTTACCAGCTTTTTGAATTTGCTTAGCAGCTTTCACTACTTCCGAATCCAAATTAGGATCTAATGTACTTTTTGATCCAGCACCTGTAACATAGGCATATAATGCAGAAAGTATTTTTTTCTGATCTGTAGGTGTTACTGCTACACGCTTATCTGCGTTAGCACCAGTTAAGGATAAATTAGATTCAAACTGAATATGCTTTGACATTTTTCCGTTTTGTGGAATTCGGCCTTTTGCATAACCACTATCATATCCACCACCTTGCCAATCTCCTAAGAAATCAGCACCTACACTCACAATAGTATTTACTTTAGAAAAATCATAATCCGCTAATGCGCGCTCTCCATACATTTTCTCATACGCATCTAATGCTTCTGACGAAGAAACCGCATCGTATACTACGTGCTTTACATTAGGGTATTTTCCTTTAAACTCTTCAATCAATCTTGATGTAGAAGGACTCGCAAAGGTTTGTGTCAATAACACAATTTGTTTTCCTCCGACAGCCTTAAGCTTATCAGCAACTTCTTTATCAAGGTCTGCCCAACTAATATCTTTACCTTCTTTCTTAGGGCCTTGTAGCCTTGTAATATCATAAAGTGAAAGTACCGAAGCATGAACTCTAGCATTAGCACTACCATTTGTAGTTGCCAGGTCGTTGTTCTCTACTTTAATTGGACGCCCTTCTCTTGTTTTAATTAGTACGCTAGCAAAATCATAACCATCCGCAATAGTTGTTGCATAATAATTAGCAACTCCAGGAACGATACGCTCTGGCTGTACTACGTAAGGGATTGATTTTTTTACAGGACCTTCACAAGCTGCTAAGGTTGCAGCAGCAGTACTGAATCCCACATACTTTAAAAAGTCTCTACGCGTAGTAGAAGATTTTTCTAGAGATGACTTATCTCCTAAAAACTCATCCGTAGGAATCTCCTGAACGAATTCATTTTGTTGTAGCGTCTCAACAATAGAACTGTCTTGATTTAGCTCTTCAACACTTTTCCAGTATTTCTTGTTTGATGACATATATAATTGATATTAGCTTCTTAATTAGTTATTTCTTCTTTCGTAATTGTATTAAGAGAAGAAATTAATAATGACATTTTCCACATTCTAAACCTCCCATATCAGCAGCGGTAAATTGCTCTACACCATATTTCTTAGAAAGTTCTTTGTGAATCTTTTCGTAATATTCGTTATCTGCAACATTAACATTAGTTTCTCTGTGACAGTTAATACACCATCCCATTGTTAATGGAGCGTTTTGATACATAATTTCCATTTCTTCCACAGGTCCGTGACACGTTTGACATTCTACACCTGCAACACTTACATGCTGAGAGTGGTTGAAATATGCAAAATCAGGAAGATTGTGTATTCTTACCCATTTTACCGGTTGTGTTTCACCAGTATAGGCCTGTGCAGCAGGATCCCATCCTACAGCTTTGTATAATTTTTGGATTTCACCATCATAAAACTCTTTTGAGTATTCTTCTGTAGCTGTACCTTCTGCTACTTCAGCAATCGATTTATGACAATTCATACACACGTTAAGCGATGGAATACCTGAATGCTTAGATACTCTAGCTGAAGAGTGACAATATTTACATTCGATCTGGTTTTCACCCGCGTGTATTCTATGAGAATAATGTATCGGCTGCACTGGTGCATAGCCTTGATCGATACCTACCTGCATAAAATATCCATACACAAAATATCCACTAGCCAATAACAATATGATTGCAGAAACCAATACTAAAAATTGATTTTGAACAAATGCCTTCCATAATGGAGTTCGCTGTGGCGACTCAGGCAATTCAATGTTGTTAGCCACTGCAAAACTGCGTAAGGTTTTGTTCACCAAATACAATACAATGACTAGCATTAAAAACACCACTGCTAACACACCTAAGATAACATCGCTAGATACTCCTCCTCCACCTGTAGTTTGCGTAGTTGTTACTGCCGCAGCTGTTGGCTCGGGTTTTGGCTCCATTACATAAGCCAAAATATTATCAATATCTGTGTTAGACAATTGAGGAAAAGCATTCATCGATACTTTATTGTACTCTTCCCAGATTTTTACCGCTTGCGGATCACCTGAAGCGATCAACTCAGCACTGTTTTTTACCCATTTGTAAATCCACTCTCTGTCGTACTTATCAGCCACACCAAATAAGGCAGGACCTACTGCTTTCTTGTACCGCTTATGACAAGCTGCACATAAAGATTTAAATAATTTTTCACCAGCAGCAACATCACCAATCGACGATGCTTGCGCCGCAGCTTCAGGTTGCGCTTCAGCCTCAGTAGCTGGTGCTTCAGCAGTTTCCTGAGCTAAAGTATTGAAAAATGTAAATAAAAAAACAGTTCCTAGAACTAGGAGTTTGGAAGCAAAATTTCGGTTTTTCACCTGTTTCATATTATCAAGTAGAATTAACTTCTTAATGTTTGGTATGATTTTTTCGATACTACTACCGAATACAAATCATCACTATAAATTTGACAGCAAAAGTACTATATTAAGTCGATTTTGGAAATGTTAGTGTTCCGTTAATTACTAATTTATAATTATTCTAAATAATAAATTTTAAGTATTTTGAGTTAATAAGCTTTACCTTTGTTCTAAATCTATTTGAAATGAGAATTTTAACCAAAAAAAACATTTATATTTTTTCGATTTTAACGTTTTCAGGCATTACAGTAAGTGCTCAAAACAACCCAAAAAATTCTGTAGCGGACTCATTAATTAATCAATTTATTACTCAAAAAATTGATTTTGGGCCTCAACAAGAGGCTACGGTAACTATTAATGAAGATCCAAGAATTAAACGGTTGGCGGATTTAAAAATCCAAATGGAAAAGGAAGGAAAATTCAGCGATCGTTATAAAGTGCAGTTATATAATGGAAGCTTAAATAAGGCGAATGAAATCATTAAAAAAGCACAGGAAATTTTTCCAGATTGGCCTTCTACCATTAAATACGAAACTCCAGATTATAAGGTATGGATTGGCAACTTTAGAACCAAACTAGAAGCAGATCGTGCCCATCGAAAAATACTAGAAGAATTTCCTAATGCCATTCGTTTTAAACCCAGAGAACTATAATTTAAACAACATAACTACATTAAAAAAGCCCGAATGATTCGGGCTTTTTCGTTTATTAATTTTCTAAAACTTTATAGTTTTTTCTTCACTGCTACTTCTTGGTATGCTTCTACAACATCACCAATTCTAATATCATTGTAGTTCTTAATTTGAAGTCCACAGTCGTAACCTTTGCTTACCTCTTTAACGTCATCTTTGAATCGTTTTAAAGAAGCTAACTCTCCAGTATATACCACTACACCTTCTCGAATCAGGCGGATACCTGAATTTCGATAGATCTTACCGGTTTGTACCATACAACCAGCGATGGTTCCAACTTTCGAGATTTTAAAGGTTTCTCTGATCTCCGCAGTACCAGTAACTTCTTCCTTAATCTCAGGAGAAAGCATACCTTCCATAGCGTCTTTAAGGTCATTAATCGCGTCGTAAATAATAGAATATGTACGGATATCGATTTCTTCTTTATCAGCGACCATTCGGGCATTTCCTGCTGGTCTCACATTAAATCCGATGATAATCGCATCAGATGCCGATGCAAGTAACACATCACTTTCAGTAATGGCACCTACTCCTTTATGAATAATGTTAACGTGAATCTCTTCTGTTGACAGCTTTTGGAAAGAATCCGTTAAAGCTTCTACCGATCCATCCACATCACCTTTAAGAATAATATTTAATTCTTTGAAATCACCTAAAGCAATACGTCTACCAATTTCATCTAAGGTAATATGACGCTGTGTTCTAACCGATTGCTCTCTATGTAATTGAGCTCTCTTCGAAGCAATATCTTTCGCTTCTCTTTCATCCTCGAGCACATTGAATTTATCACCTGCTTGTGGTGCTCCATCCAATCCTAAAATGGAAACTGGAGTTGAAGGCCCTGCTTTCTCTACATTGTTCCCTCTTTCATCTTGCATAGCTTTGATCTTACCGCTATTCTTACCGGCTAAAACATAATCACCAATCTGCAAGGTTCCATTTTGCACCAAGACTGTAGATACATATCCTCTACCTTTGTCTAGGAAAGCTTCTACAACAGTACCATTGGCCAATCGATTTGGATTCGCTTTAAGATCTAATATTTCTGCTTCAAGCAATACTTTTTCTAAAAGTTCTTTAACACCAGCACCTGTTTTAGCTGAGATATCGTGAGATTGTATTTTACCTCCCCAATCTTCAACTAACAAATTCATGGATGCTAGCGCTTCCTTAATTTTATCTGGATTAGCTGTCGGCTTATCTACTTTATTTATTGCAAAGACAATCGGTACACCCGCTGCTTGGGCATGACTAATCGCCTCTTTTGTTTGTGGCATCACATCATCATCCGCTGCAATTACGATAATTGCAATATCCGTTACCTGTGCACCACGCGCACGCATTGCTGTAAAGGCTTCGTGACCTGGTGTATCTAAGAAAGCGATTTTTTGACCTCCTTCTAACTGAACTCCATAAGCACCGATGTGCTGGGTAATTCCACCACTTTCACCAGCGATCACATTTTCTTCACGAATATGATCCAGTAATGAAGTTTTACCGTGATCTACGTGACCCATCACAGTTACGATCGGAGCTCTGAATTCTAAATCCTCTGGAGCATCTTCAATTACCTCAATAGATTCTTCAATATCGGCAGTAATGAAATCTACTTCGTATCCAAACTCATCGGCTACGATAGACAAAGTCTCTGCATCCAATCTTTGGTTCATGGTTACCATGATACCTAAAGACATACAGGCAGATATTACCTTAGTCGTAGACACATCCATCATCGTTGCCACCTCAGAAACCGTAACGAATTCCGTTACTTTAAGTATCTTACTATCCTGTTCTTGCTGCGCTACATCATCTTCAACCTTTTGACGGTGTTGATCTCTTTTGTCTCTCCTATATTTAGCAGCCTTAGACTTATTGGATTTACCCTGAAGTTTTTCTAGGGTTTCTCGTACTTGTTTTTGTACTTCTTCTTCGCTAGGCTCCTCTTTTACAACAGCCGGACGTCTTCCTTTTCCTCTATTTTGGTTCTGATTACCACCTCTTCTTCTTGGATCAGTACCTCTAGACTTGTTACCGCCTTTAGTATTGTCCTTACTAATTCGTCTACGTTTCTTTTTACCATCCGAAGACTTATCTGACTTGTCATCTTTTTTCTTGGCCGGTTTTTTGAATTTAGACAAATCTATTTTTTCTCCTGTAAAGTTAGGACCGTCTAATTTTTTATATTGAGTTTTAACCGTATCTGAATCAGATGCTTCAGGCGTTGCTGCCTTCTCTTCAGCCTTTTCTGGCTTTTTGGAAGTTTTAGGCTCTTCTTTAACCTGTTTTACTTCGGTTTTTTTCTCCTTTTCCTCTTTTGGAGCTTGTTGCTTAATTTTAAGCTCTTTCTTTTCTGGTCGATTAGAAACCGTTTCTGGCTCTTTTTTAGGAGGTGTATCTTTTTGGGCTGATTTTTCCTCTTTTGTTTCTTTGGAGGATTCATCTTTAGATTTATCCTCTAAATCTATCTTACCTACAGCTTTAGGTCCAGATAGATTAGCTTTAGCTTTTATGACTTCTTGCTCCTCTGCTTGTTTGCGCTTTTCTTCTTGCTCTTGCTCAATCTGCATTCTAAGCGCTTCCTTCTCTTTCCTTTTTTCTTCGCCAACTTCTTTAGAAGCTACCTTCTTGCTTTTGTCGGTTTGAAACTCATCAAACAAAAGCTGGTAGATCTCTGAAGAAATCTTTGTGGTAGGACGCGCATCTATCTCGTGACCTTTTGAATTCAAAAAGTCAACAGCCCGGTCTAGCGAGATATTGAATTCACGTAATACCTTATTTAATCTCATTGTTTTTGCTTCAGCCATAAATGCTTCCTTAATTTTATGCTCAAATATAATTTAATTGCTTTTATTAATCTTCAAATTCTGATTTTAATATCTGAATCACTTCAATTATTGTTTCTTCTTCAAGGTCCGTACGTTTTACCAGATCCTCTACATCTTGCTCTAAAATACTCTTAGCTGTATCTAATCCTATTTTAGCAAATTCTTCAATAATCCAAGCGTCGATTTCATCAGAAAATTCAGTTAACTCTACATCTTCCTCTACGCCTTCTCTAAACACATCAATCTCATAACCTGTCAATTGACCTGCTAATCTTATGTTGTGTCCACCACGACCGATTGCCTTAGACACTTCTTCTGGTCTAAGCATCACCTCAGCTCTTTTATTTTCTTCGTCAATTTTTACCGAAGTAATCTTAGCTGGGCTTAACGATCTTGTTATATATAATTGTATGTTATTCGTATAATTAATAACATCAATATTTTCATTACCTAACTCACGCACGATTCCGTGGATCCGTGATCCTTTCATCCCCACACAGGCTCCAACAGGATCGATTCTATCATCGTATGAATCCACCGCTACTTTAGCTTTTTCACCAGGAATACGAACTACATTCTTTATAGTAATAAGCCCGTCAAATACCTCAGGAATTTCTGATTCAAATAATTTCTCCAAAAATACTGGTGAAGTTCTGGACAGTATAATAGAAGGTTTATTTCCTTTTAATTCTACTGACTCAATAACTCCTCTTACATTTTCTCCTTTTCTAAAGAAATCGGAAGGGATCTGACGATCCTTTGGTAAAATAATTTCATTGCCTTCATCATCTAAAAGAATGATGGCACGGTGTCTTATATGGTGTACTTCTGCAGTATAGATTTCTCCTTCAAGATCCTTAAACTGTTTGTATACATTGGTGTTATCGTGTTCGTGTATCTTAGAAATTAAATTTTGACGCAATGCTAATATAGAACGTCTACCTAAATCGATCAACTTTACCTCTTGAGAAACATCTTCTCCGATTTCAAAATCAGGCTCTATCTTTCGAGCATCTGTTAATGCAATTTCTTGATTATCATCTTCTACTTCGCCATCAGCTACAACAACTCTATTTCTCCATATCTCTAAATCTCCTTTATCAGGATTTATAATGATATCGAAATTATCATCACTACCAAATCTCTTCTTTAAGGCATTTCTAAATACATCTTCTAAGATCGCCATTAAGGTAACTCGATCTATTAATTTGTCATCTTTAAACTCCGAAAATGATTCTATCAACGCGATATTTTCCATATCCATTCTAAATTAAAATGTTATCATAACTTTAGCTTCTCGTATATCTTTAAATGCAATGTTGGCTTCTTTAGTTACTGTAACTTTACCCTTACCTACCGGTTTAGGCTCTCTGGTTTTCCAAACTAAAGTAATACCATCATCAGTTACTGAAACTAATTCCCCTTCGACTTTATCTTCTGCAGTCTTTACCTTTAACTTTCTGCCTACATTTTTTTGGTATTGTCTCTGGTGTGTTATTCCTTCAGAAACTCCTGCAGACATCACTTGCAGTGCAAAATCTTGCTCCTCTCTGTCAAGGTTATGTTCTACAGCCCTACTCACAGCGATACAATCATCCACAGTAACACCTTGGTCACCATCAATGATCACTTCAATGCGATTATCAGGGTGCACTTTTAAATCAATCAAAAATAAAGATGGATTTTCTTGTAATGCCCCCGCTACTAATTCTTCAACCGTATTCTTTAATGACATAGTAAGATAAAAAGAGGGGACTTTTCGTCCCCTCATCCTGGTTTTTTAATTTCAACGCTGCAAAGATAGTAATAATATCTTACTTTCAAAAAATAGTTGATAATCAATTTATTTTGTAAATTTAAATAGTCTTACCAATGAATTTCGGTAATTTCTAACAACACAATTGTACTAACTTAATTTACTTAAATAAAAGAACATTATGATAAAAAATATCCTTGTACCCACGGATTTTTCTGAACAGGCACAAAGCGCTCTAAATGTTGCGGCTCAGATTGCCCGTAAGAACAATGCAAAAATCTACTTGCTACATATATTAGAGCTGCCTTTACACCTAACCGATCTAATGGCATCTAGCAATCCTGCACCTGCACCTGAAGCTATATTCTTTATGAAGCACGCACATAATAAATTTGAAGAAATGCTTGCCGAAGAGAATTTAAAAGGACTTGAGATTGAAGAAACAGTAAGTTTTGAAGGGGTAATGGAAGGTATCATTGAATCTAGCGAAAAAAATAATGCCGATATTATCATAATGGGATCACACGGATCCTCTGGATTTGAAGAACTTTTTATCGGGTCTAACGCCGAAAAGATTGTAAGAACTTCAAAAGTACCTGTATTGGTCGTCAAAGAAGATTGCGACATTTACGGCATTGAAAACTTTGTGTACGCTACTAACTTTGATGATGAGGACAAACCATCTTTAAAGTCCGCTAATGATTTTGCTAAGCTCATCGGTGCAAAACAGCATTTAGTATGGGTTAATACCGCCAATGGTTTTAAAACTACCCACGACATCCATGAAAAAATGGATAAATTCTTAGAGGGCATGGACATTGAAAACCATACCTTAAACGTATACAATGATATTTCTGTTGAAAAAGGCATCTTTAATTTTGCGGAATCGATACAGGCTGGATTAATTGGTATAAGCACACACGGAAGAAGAGGACTTTCCCACTTCATTAATGGCAGCCTAAGTGAAGATGTAGTAAATCACGCAAAACGCCCTGTACTTACTTTTAAGATTTAAGAACACCTTAAAGAACAAATAACAAATTAAACCATTAAGAAAAGGAACACTACATTGTGTTCCTTTGTTTTTTTAATAAACCTTTTTAATTTGAATGACAATACCTTAAACTCCCGATTTAGTATTCCGCTTTAGTATAATGACTCTTATTTATGGGTACAAAAAAAGGAACTCACATTGCTGCAGTTCCTTCTTTTGGTATGTTGGTCTACTAGGGCTCGAACCTAGACTCTTCTGGACCAAAACCAGACGTGTTGCCAGTTACACCATAGACCAATGCTTGATTGCGGGTGCAAATTTAATACATTCTTTTAGGTCTGCAAATATTTTTTAAAAAAAATCACATTATTTTTTATCCTTTTGAAAAACAAAGCGCTTAACTAACCGTTTACCAAAAAAAGCAATTAAAAAGTATTTTTATTACTAAATTCGCCACACAATAGATAACAACAAGATCATATATGGATACTTTCAATTTTTCCAAGTGGAATAAAATTTTGGGGTGGTTTGTTTTTGCAATAGCACTTTGTGTTTATAGCCTCACCGTAGAACCTACCGCAAGTTTTTGGGATGCTGGAGAATATATCGCAACCTCATCTAAACTACAAGTAGGACACCCACCAGGAGCGCCTTTATTTCAAATGATTGGAGCAGCTGCCTCTATTTTTGCAACAGATCCAAGTCAAATTGCGTTTGTGGTGAATATGACTTCCGCTTTTGCCAGTGCATTTGCCATATTATTTATGTTTTGGTCCATCACCATACTTGTGCGCAAATTAATTCTGGTTGAAGAAGAAATTACAACTTCCAAAGCCATTGCTGTACTGGGAAGTGGGCTTGTGGGGTCGTTGTCGTTTACCTTTACAGATAGTTTTTGGTTTAATGCTGTTGAAGCCGAGGTATATGCCATGGCCACGTGCATCCTTGCTGTTCTTTTTTACCTGGGATTATTGTGGGAACGAGATATGCATAAACCTCGTGGTAACAAATGGTTAATTCTCATTGCATTTATTGTTGGACTTTCTTTTGGCGTACACTTTATGGGATTACTCTCTATCCCCGCTATTGGTTTACTGTATTACTTTAAAAACTATAAAACTATAACGGCAAAGAATTTCATCGTGGCTAATGTAGCTGTGGTAGCAATCTTGCTCTTTATTTTTAAATTGTTACTCCCTTCAACACTCCAATTATTTGGTTGGTTCGAAGTGGTTTTCGTTAATACATTTGGATTACCCTTTAACTCGGGGACTATATTTTTAGGCATCGTCATTGTAGCTCTATTTTATTACTTACTCAAAATCACAAGAAAAAAAGAATACCCACTACTTAATACAGTGATTCTTTGTGTGGTCTTTATATTTATTGGTTTTTCTTGCTGGATTATGTTACCAATAAGAGCCAATGCAGGTACAGTTATCAATGAAAACAATCCAAATAACGCAAGGGAATTATTAGCGTATTATAATCTAGAGCAGTATCCGGAAACGCATTTATTTTATGGCCCACAGTTTACTGAAATATATGCACAATTAGACCCGGACAATCCTTATAAGGATGACAAACCTATCTATGAAAAAAATGAAGAAACGGGTCAATATGAAGTAATTAATGATTGGAAAAACGCCAAACAAAATATAGATGATGCACATAAATCCATATTACCTAGGATGTGGAGCACGGAGCACATTGCTAACTATATGGAATATACTGGCCCTCTAAAATTTAAGATACGCCCGGAATATCAAAGTGAAAATGAATTGCTCACCGCGGTAACTCAATTTAAGCGAGAGTATGCTGTTGGTAAATTGGACAATGAAGATTATGACCGATTTTTAAGAGAATTCGGCGAATACCTAATTGTTGAGAAGCCCTCGTTTATAGATAACGTACATTATCTCTTAGAATATCAGATGGGATATATGTACTGGCGTTATTTTATGTGGAATTTCGTAGGAAGACAGGATGATGTGCAAGGTCAGGGCTCTGACCTACACGGAAACTGGCTTAGCGGAATCAATTTTATCGATGTTGCACGATTAGGTTCGCAAGACAATCTACCTAGTGATGCATTAAAAAACAAAGCCAGAAACACCTATTATTTCCTTCCTCTATTGTTAGGGCTTTTAGGTTTAGTTTTCCAAGCTACCAGAGACAAGAAAAATTTCTGGATCCTCTTAGTATTCTTTTTATTCACAGGTCTGGCCTTAAAAATATATTTAAATGAGCGACCTTATGAACCTAGAGAACGAGATTATGCCTTAGTCGGCTCCTTTTATGTTTTTGCCATATGGATTGGTTTCGGCGTTTATGCCTTATTTGACCTTCTTCGACATAAGATTAGCGGTAAAATACTAGCACCCGCTGCTACTGTAATTTGTTTGTTAGCAGTACCCGTGCTCTTAGCTGCGCAAAACTGGGATGATCACGATAGATCTGATCGATACACTGCTCAAGCTATGGCGAAGATGTATCTTCAGTCGTGTCAAGAAGATGCTATCTTATTTACAATTGGTGATAATGATACCTTCGCGCTTTGGTATGCTCAAGAAATTGAAGGATACAGAACCGATGTACGTACAATTAACACGAGCTTATTTGCTACAGCCTGGTATATTGATCAAATGAAAAGAGCTGCGTATGAGAGTAAGCCGATTCCTTCGCAATTTGAACATAAATTCTATGCATACGGTAATAATGATGCTATTTATTACAAACCAGTTACCAATGATACTATGCTCATTAAAAATTGGTTGCGTTGGATCGAAACTGATGACAAGCGTACCAAAGGACAGGTAGGCAGTGGTAAATACGTCAACACTTTCCCTACCCAACATATTAGAATTCCTGTGGATAAGGAAGCAGTACTTAAAAATGGTATAGTTCCTCAGGAAGATGCGGATCTGATTGTAGATTATATTGATATTCATCTCAAAGGAAGTATCCTATTTAAAAACAGATTGATGATGTTGGATATTATTGCCAATAACAATTGGGAAAGACCAATATACTTCACCGGTGGTAGTTTTGGTGACGATGATTATTTATGGATGAAGGACTATCTACAACTTGATGGGCTAACCTACAAATTGGTACCAATTCGTACTCCTATTGACCGTAGAAATCCTTTTGATATGGGTAGGATCGATACAGAAGTGATGTATGAGAATGTAAAAAGCTGGGATTGGGGTAATAGCGAAAGTCCTGATATTTATCACGATCCTGAAACTCGAAAAAATGCCATTACCTATAGAAGTAATCTGGCACGCCTGGTTGAAGCATTAATTGCTAAAGGAAAGATAGATAAGGCTAAAGAAATATTGGATTTGGGGATGGAGAAATTACCCATAGAGTATTATGAATATTATACCCTATTAGAGCCTTATATCAGTGGTTATTATCAAATTGGCGAAAAGGAAAAAGCTCGAGAGTTGTGGTCCAAAACTGCAAAAAAATATCAAGAGCAATTAAACTACCTGGGTAGCTTAAATCTCGAAAGGCAATACAACTATGCAGAAGAGATTGTAACCAACGTAGAACGTTACCGAGGGTTAATCGACCTGTTGCTAATCAATCAAGATAAAGATATGATGGACCAGGAAATCGAAGTCTTTAATAAACACCTAAGAATGTTCGAAAGGTTGTATTCTACTGAAGAACAGTATGAAGACCCTGAAGTATTACAAAAACAGCAAGAGGAACTTATTAAAGAATTTCAGGATACCCAACAAATCCAGGATACGGTAAGCGACTCCTTGTCGGTTCAATAATGATTTTTATATAAGAGCCTTTTCATAAGGCTCTTTTTTTTACACATGAAAGGTATTCCAGCAAAAACACCAAAACTCTTGAAATGGCTATTTCCCAAATACCGTTGGAGCTTTGCTGTCGATGCCCAAGATAAAGTGGCTTACCTAACCTTTGATGATGGTCCAATTCCTGAAATTACTGAATATGTACTGAAAGAATTAAAAAGATACAATGCCAAAGCCACCTTTTTCTGTATTGGACAAAACATAGCAAAACATCCAAATATTTTTTCGGAGATCATAAGCCAAGGACATCAAATAGGCAATCACACCTATGATCATTTAGAAGCTTGGCGCACAGGTACTGAAACGTATATTAGTAATGTTCTTTTGTGCCAAGAAGAAATCCAAAAAAACTGGAATAGCACTAAAACTAGTGCGCCAAAATTGTTTAGACCTCCCTATGGCCAAATAAGCAAATCAAAATGCACTCAGCTAATTGCCTTAGGATACGAAATAATCCTTTGGGATGTTTTATCTAAAGATTGGGTAACAAATAGAAAAGAATCCTACTATGTTAATAATGTGATAAAAAACACATTACCGGGTAGTATCATTGTATTTCACGATAGTCTTAAAGCAGAGCGGAATTTAAAAACTACATTACCTAGAGTACTTCAAGAACTAGGTAAGCAAGGGTATCGATTTGACCCTATCCCTGTTAAAAGTACTCTTTCATAATTCCGATTAACGTATTGGCGTCTTGTTCACCGCTTTGTCGCCAAACCATTTCACCTTTTTTATAGATCATTAAAGTAGGCAAACCTTTAACCCTCAGCGCTGTAGCTAACTCCTCGTTTTTGTCGACATCGATCTTAATTACTTTACCTCTATCCCCAATTGCAGCAGCCACATCTTTGAGCACTGGGTGCATAGCAGTAGAAGGTTCATTCCACTCTGTGTAAAAATCTAAGAGTACCGGAATTTCAAGATCAATTAACTCTCCAAACTTCGACATTGTTTATAATTTTAAACCGCTATAAAATCACGATTTTATTAAACACGGTAAATATACTATTTTATCTTTATTATGCAGTAGGGTTTTTCTTTCTCAATTCAATTACCGTAATTTCCGGCCAGATTCCAACCCGCCCTGGAAATGCGTGGAAACCAAACCCTCGGTTGACATTCAAATATCTACCCATTTCTGTATACATCCCCGCCCATTGCTTATAGACATACTTCACCGGGCTCCATTTCACAAAACCTGGTATTTCTATACCAAATTGAAAACCGTGAGTATGTCCACTTAAGGTAAGATGGTAGTGATCTTCGTGTCTTTTTACTTCATACTCCCAGTGCGATGGATCGTGACTTAGCAAAATTTTAAAATCCTCTTTTTCTACCTGTTCTGAAGCCTTAGTTAGATCCCCTGCTTTTTTAAAATTATGCCCCCAATTTTCTACTCCAATTACTGCAATACGTTCATTATCCTTTTCTACAAAAACACTTTCATTAAGCAATAATCTGAAATCGATTTTTTGATGTACTTCCTTTATGGCTTCAAAATTTGCATCCTTAGCCTCTTGTGTTTCCCAAGTTACATATTCACCATAGTCGTGATTTCCTAAAACCGAAAACTTTCCGTGCTTGGGCGTTTTAATTTTTTTAAAGACATCAATCCAATCATCCATTTCCTCCGCAACTGTATTTACAATATCTCCCGTAAATAGCAATAGGTCCATTTCTTGTTGATTTATAAGATCTATAGCATATTCTATTTTGCCTTTTTCATCAAAACTACCAGAATGAATATCTGATATTTGAAGTATTCTATACCCATCGAAGGCATCTGGTAGATCGTCGAAATCCAACACGTGTGTAATTACCTTATAATTGTATTTCCCCCAAAAAATTCCATGCAACAGCCCTGCAAAGGGGATAGCAGCCACGCCTAAGGCTAATTGACTGACAAAAGTTCTTCGATCTGGCATATACTGGGGAGCTTTACCTTGAAAAAAAGTATTGCTTAAATAATTATATCCCGCAACACATACCCTAACGATATCTTCGCCAAACATAAATAGCACCAAGATTAGCTTAGGCACTAAAGTGGCAAATAAAAACCCACTAGCCCTTAATGTATATTTGGTAGGGCCTACACTTCGGTCATAATTGGCAAAAATAAAAATGACGTAGCCTATGATAGCAAGGGATAGTACTAGATAACCTATCTGTATAATTTGATTCTTCGTTATCGTTTTTATAGCCTGATAGGCATAAATTTCGATAATTACATATAAGGAAATAAGTATAATCCAACGCATAAACACTAGTCTTTATCTTCCACAAAACTATTGGGAGTTTTGTGCTTAGAGTGAACTTTTAAGTTAAAATTAACGCTATTTATAGCTAACTTTATAAGAAATCCAATTTTTTGGAGTTATAGGTATATAATTCTTACTATTTTTTTCTTTAGATAAAAAATAATTATTCGTACCTTCGTCCCTAGCGCCTACAGTACTATGGGCAATTGAATTTGAATTCGTCTATCGTTAAAAATATTTAAGATAATTGATAACATAGTTATCAATTTTATTTTGGGGCGAAATGCCGTCAGTCCTTGACGGCATTTCTTTTTTAAGCCATTTAGTAAACTCCTATAATATTCTAAATTCGTGTCCATTTTTGGAATTCTAATTTTTATATTGCAATTCATAATTTTTTAAAGCGATCATGTCACAAAAACGTCTTTTTCTTTTAGATGCCTATGCATTAATATTTCGTGGTTATTATGCACTTATCAAAAATCCCAGAATTAATTCTAAAGGTCAGGATACCTCAGCCATTATGGGGTTTGTCAATTCACTCTTTGACGTCATTAAAAGAGAGAAACCAGACCACTTGGCGGTAGCCTTTGATAAGGATGGAAGCGCAGATAGGGTTGAAATTTTTCCGGAGTATAAAGCTAATAGAGACGAAACACCTGAAGCTATACGGATTGCAGTTCCTATCATACAGGATATTTTAAAAGCGATGCATATTCCAATCATAGAACGGTCTGGTGTAGAAGCAGATGATCTTATTGGTACAATCGCCAAACAAGCTGAAAAAGAAGGGTATCAAACCTATATGGTGACACCGGATAAAGATTATGCACAGTTAGTTTCTGAAAATATTTTTATGTACCGCCCAGCAAGAATGGGTAATGGCATTGAGATTTGGGGTATTCCTGAAGTTCAGAAAAAATTTGAGGTAGAACGTCCAGAGCAGGTCATTGATTACTTGGGTATGATGGGAGATTCAGTGGATAATATTCCTGGACTACCCGGTGTAGGAGATAAAACTGCTAAAAAGTTTATTGCGCAATTTGGTTCTATGGAAGAATTATTAGCCAATACTGATCAGCTCAAAGGCAAAATGAAAGAAAAGGTAGAAGCCAATAAAGAGCTAGGAATGCTTTCTAAAAAACTAGCAACCATCATGATCGACTGTGATGTGGAATTTGACGCTTCAGATTATGAACTTTCAGAGCCAGATGCACAGAAAGTTCAAGAGATATTTGAAGAATTAGAATTCAGACGGTTAAAAGACCAGTTTATAAAGATTTTCTCAGGTGAAGAAACTTCTACCACTCAAGTAACGAGCACGAGCACCGCAAAAAAACAGGCTGCACAAGCTGGAGCCGGTCAGTTTTCACTCTTTGGAGAAGAGGGTAATGATATTGAAGAATATTCATCTCGAAAAACGATTGAGAACACCTCTCACTTCTATCAAACCGTACAGCCAGGAATGGCGATGAACTTATTTATCCAAAACCTACTAAAGCAAAAAAGTGTCTGCTTCGACACCGAAACCACTGGTTTAGATCCGTTAACAGCCGAATTAGTTGGTATCGCTTTTAGCTGGGAAACCGGAAAAGGATTTTATATCCCCTTTCCTGAAGCAAAGGATGAAGCACAAGAATTAATTGAAGAACTACGACCATTCTTTGAGTCTGAAACCATCGAAAAAATTGGACAGAACTTAAAATACGATATTAAAGTTTTGGCCAAATACAATGTGGAAGTCAAAGGCGATTTATTTGATACCATGTTAGCCCACTATCTGATCAATCCAGATATGCGCCATAATATGGATGTATTGGCTGAAACCTATCTTAACTACACTCCGGTTTCAATTACAGATTTAATTGGCAAAAAAGGTAAAAATCAAAAATCCTTCAGGAGTGTACCGATTGAAAAACAAACCGAATATGCAGTAGAGGACGCTGATATTACCTTTCAATTAAAAGAACACTTTGCACCCGAGCTAGAGGAAGCTAAAACACTTTCCTTATTTAGAGATATTGAAATTCCATTGCTCAAAGTATTGGCGGCTATGGAAATTGAAGGGATCAATCTTGATAAAGACTTTTTAAACTCGCTATCAGAAGCCTTAGATCATGATATCAAAAATTTAGAAGAAGCAATTTATAAAGAAGCAGGCGAAGAATTTAATATTGCATCGCCTAAACAATTAGGTGTAATATTATTTGAAAAACTTAAGCTGGTTGATAAACCCAAAAAAACCAAAACGGGTCAGTATTCTACTGCAGAAGACGTATTGAGTTATTTGGCTAAAGATCACAAAATCATTCAAAATATTTTAGATTATCGTGGACTAGCCAAACTAAAAAGTACGTACGTGGATGCTTTACCCTCTCAGGTCAATGAAGCCACTCATAGAGTGCATACCGATTATATGCAGACCGTTGCGGCAACAGGAAGACTAAGTTCTAATAACCCTAACCTGCAAAACATACCGATCCGTACAGAAAGAGGAAGACAGGTACGAAAAGCATTTGTTCCCAGAAATGAGGAGTATACCTTATTGGCAGCGGATTACTCTCAGATAGAACTTAGAATCATTGCAGCACTTAGTAAGGAGGAAACGATGATCGAAGCCTTTAAAAAAGGAGAAGATATTCACGCTTCAACAGCGGCCAAAGTATTTAATGTACCGATTGAAGAAGTAACTAGAGAACAACGTAGCAATGCAAAAACAGTAAACTTCGGGATTATCTATGGGGTTTCTGCTTTTGGTTTAAGTAATCAAACAGATCTTACCCGTAGCGAATCAAAGGAATTGATTGACACCTATTATAAAACCTATCCCAAGCTACGCAATTATATGAGCGATCAAGTTGATTTTGCCAGAGAACACGGTTATGTATCCACGGTCTTAGGAAGACGACGTTACCTTAAAGATATTAATTCTGCCAACGCT
Organism: Aquimarina brevivitae; assembly: GCF_004216895.1. Taxonomy (GTDB): domain Bacteria; phylum Bacteroidota; class Bacteroidia; order Flavobacteriales; family Flavobacteriaceae; genus Aquimarina; species Aquimarina brevivitae. The sequence goes on from NZ_SGXE01000001.1 coordinate 100,404, forward strand.
GTGGTCCGTGGAGCGGCAGAACGAAATGCTGTTAACGCACCTATACAAGGTAGTGCCGCTGACATCATTAAAATTGCCATGATCAATATCCAAAAAAAGCTCAAAGAAGGGAACTATAAAACCAAAATGTTATTACAGGTACATGATGAATTGGTATTTGATGCGTATAAAACAGAATTGGATGAGGTCAAGAAGATGATCAAAACTGAAATGGAAAACGCATATACCCTAGAAGTACCCTTAGACGTGGATATGGGCACAGGAAACAATTGGTTAGAGGCGCATTAATTGAAATACGCAACGTTTTTTTACATATCATTAATGCAATTGATGTAAATGATTTTATCAAAATTCTATATTTGCACACCAAACCAATTCAATAAATAATGGAACAACTTTTTACATTAGACAGCTTGATCACCCTTTTTATGCTGGTGTTGCTTCAGGCAGTGTTAGGTTTTGACAACTTATTATACATCTCATTAGAATCGAAAAAGGCCCCAGCAGCAAAGCAAAGCTTTGTGCGCAAAATGGGCGTTGGACTGGCAATCATATTAAGGATCGTACTGCTGTTTGCCCTGATGTCCTTGATTCAGTATTTCCAAAAACCATTTGCCGCGCTACACGGTAATGATATCCTGGAGTTTGAATTTAATGTGCATAGCGTAATTGTACTAGCCGGGGGTGTTTTTATCATCTATACAGCAGTTAAGGAAATATGGCATATGATGCTTTTCCACGAGCACGAATCCAACGAAGAAAGTAGCAAAAAAGGATCCATCAATATGATCATATTTTGGATCGTTATTATGAACCTGGTATTTTCATTCGATTCTATCCTAAGTGCGTTAGCACTAACCAGTGGTATGGAATACGCTTCTCAATTAACACTAATGACCATTGCTATTGTAGCTGGTGGTATATTAATGATTGTTTTGGCTGATAAAGTATCTAACTTTTTACAAAAGAACAGAATGTATGAGGTATTAGGACTTTTTATACTTCTTATTGTAGGGATTATGCTGCTATCAGAAGGAGGACATTTAGCACACCTACACCTATTTGGCAACCCTATTACCCCAATGAGCAAAACTACCTTCTATTTTGTTATTGTGGTTTTAGTGCTTATTGATATTGTTCAAGGACGTTATCAAAAAAAGCTCTTAGCACAGAAAGAACTTCGAGAAAACAGTTTTAAAAATAAAAAAGCAGACCTCTAGTCTGCTTTTAGTTTTTTATAGAAATCATAATAATTCAAGAAGGTTGGTATTACGGGGCCATTAAACTGGTTCGGCCCATTAAATAAAATGCAGATACCAATTTTATTTTCGGGATCGATCATCAATTGAGTTTTGTATTCGTTTACATTACCTCCGTGATATATAATTCGTCTACCGTGGTAATCCAAGATGCGCCATCCCATTGCATAATAGGAGTCCGTTACCCCTTCCCATAAATTGACATAGGTATCTTCATTACTTGTACAAATTCTCGGGTTAAAGATGTCTTTTAAACTGTTTTCGGATATGATATCAGGTCGATACCCTAGTAACACTTTGAGATAGGCGCCCATATCAGAAATTGAAGCATTGATCCCACCGGCAGCAGGTACATTATAGTACCCCTTGTGCAACTTTGTCAAATAATAGGTGTTAGAGTAATGATTATACGTATGTGGCTTGGCTACATTCGTATTATCCATAATATCATGGTAGGTTAAGCTTGCATTGTCCATACCCGAAGGATTAAATAACCGTTCTTTCATAAGTTGCTGGAAAGAATTTCCGGTTTGGGCTTCCATAACCTTTTCAATTACCGAAAACATCGCATTCTGGTATTCATAATCCACACCTTCTTCATCAACCACTCCCTTATACCTGAATTGCTTTATCAATTGGTCCCTGGATACACCTCTACTGATCAATCGGCTAAACGTATACTTATACAAACCAGTGGTGTGCGATAATACGTGATTTACTTCTAGTCGATTGGATTGGCCGTGATCCTTTAAACTGAACTCAGGAAGTACTTTTTTAATTTTTTGATTCCACCGCAACTCACCTTTATCGACTAGATTACCTGCCAAGACTGCAGTGACTCCCTTTGATAAACTGGCAATTCTAAAAACGGTATGGACATCTACTGAATCCGTAGTATGAATCCTTTTGACACCAAAACCTTTTTGATATACCACCGTAGAATCTTTGACTATCACCACAGCGGCACCTGGACACTCTGATACGTTAAAATTAGTGGTAAAAAACTTATCGTACTGTTCTAAAAACAAAGTGAAACTGTCTTCCTTAACCACTTCAGGCTCCTTCAAATTGACCTCCTCTTTTACTGCATTGTCCTGACAAGAAAAAAACAAGAATATCCCTAGAAAATAATAGTATTTCATATACCGCAACTCTTTTGGGGTGCAAAATAATCTTTATTTGTCTTTGTATCAAAGAAACTTAAAGTACAAATCTGTAGGTAGCCTTAATCAGAAAGGTATTTTCTGGTTGTTGATTTAAAATCTGATTATCTAAACTTCTAAATAAATTATTTTGTGCATCCCCCAGTCCGTTGATCCCTTGAGACCATACCAAGAAAATCTCAGACCCAGGAATATACTCCCAGCGTACAACCAGATTAGATCTAAATTGTACAAAAGCAAAGTCAGGATCTGAAAAGGAATAATCTGCCCCTCCTCCATCTTCGTCAATCGTGTACCGCCCATTAGCATATGAAATTTGGTCATCTTCATATAACGTTACACGTTGATTTAAATCCTCGGCTGTAGCATCATTAACAAAATTGAAATCCGTATACCGACCTCTAGATATAAAAGGCTGACCATAGTATTGTATGGTAAGGTTAGGATTGATATTATAATTTAAACGGATACTAGCGCTTAAGGTCTGCTGGTCAATATTAGCAGTAATATACCTTGGTGTTCCATTGAAATCCGTCTCCGTAACATATTGTGTTTTATTAGGGTTACGCTCAAACTGTGGGTTCAACGAAAGACTAAATGCATCAAAAGGCTGATAATTTAAACGGAGTTCATATCGCTGTAGTGAAAAATTATTCTGCTTAGCAGATGAATTGACGTGACCTAGAGTAAAGTTAAACTTCTTACTCTGATCAGATCCAAAGTACACAAACGCAAAATTTTCTTCAGAAAATCGAAATCTTGGGCCTCCTCTTAAAAAGGTATTGGTAAAAATTCTTGGTTTATGACCCAATCCAACCTCTGTCCACCAATTATTTTGGTAATTGATATAATTATTAAATTCATACTGAATTCGATTGTAGTTGCCTTCAAAATCATAGGTAGTAAACTGGCTTAGATTAATATTAGCCCTTCTATACCATTTTGTGGGTTTTAAAAAAAGGTAGCGCAACCCTGCAAATTGTATGATTTCATCCGCCTGTCTTAAGAAACCAACATCATTCAGTTCTAATTCTGGCGAACGCCAAAAGAATCCTCCATCATACCTCAAATTGCCACCACCAGATCTACCCGCTGACAATTTACCGCCTGTACCTGTTAAAGAGGTCCTTGTAGGGTCAACCTCTACATGACTGGCATCAACTCGTTGAAACAAATGTGTTAATTCTTGCTGTGTAGCTGCTATGGCCTCCGGTGAACCTTTCACTTGACTTGCTACAATATTACCCTCGACAAAATATTTGCGATCTTTCCAATTATGTCTAAAATCTAACCCTCCGGTATACGCAGCCTCTCGTAGAAAGTTTAGGTTATTTTCTCGCAAACCGATTAATTCAGCGGTTTCATCTGTATTAGGATTAGTATAATCAATATTGAGTATATCGCTTAGATTTCGGTTCGTTGCTGTAAAAATACCGCCAATGTAGGTGTTACGGTCATTAAAATCCTTCTGTACCCTACCTACCAAATAGTTGGTCATGGGTTCAACGACTGCTTCTCTTCTATTACCATTTAGATCTTCAATTTGGGCTAACTCCCTTGCAGTTACACTTTCTAAAAGTCCTACGGACCATCCGTTCTTCGTCTTTCCACTAAATTTAGCCGCACCTAATATGGTAGTGTTTTGCGGTGTATCAACAAACTCTCTGTTAGTGGCATTACCCACAAAGCCTTGAGGACTTCTCCCAATTCTACGAGAGTAAAAGAGATTATCCTGACCATTAGCAAAACGGTAATCAAATATGTTTTTATTTTCTACAAAGAAAGGACGTTGTTCTCTAAAGAAAATTTGAAAACCATCCAGCGCAATAGCTGCTGGGTCTGCTTCCACCTGACCAAAATCTGGGTTAACCGTTAAATCAAGTGTAAGATCATTAGTTATCCCAATTTTAGCATCTAATCCCCCATTTAATTTGAAATCATCACCGTCTCGAAACGGATTTCCTTCCTCCTCAGGAAAAGTATCATACTGTACCACACCAAAGGGTTGTATCTCTAACTGATGTTGAGGTTCGATATCGATTAAACCATGAAGCTCTCCAAATTCACTTACAAAACCAGGAGCATCCGCAGGAATTCGTTGCCAGGCAGAGCGTTCTTGTTTTCTAAACAGCATTCTAGTGACTTGTAATCCCCAAATCTGCTCTTTACTTTTTCCAAACTTTAATTGACTTAATGGAATTTTTATCTCTCCTACCCAGCCCTTATCATCTATACTGGCGGATGCATACCAAATAGGATTCCAGCTACTATCCCAATTGTCTCCATTTTGACTTACAAACTCATCACCTTTAACCCCTGCAGCAGTAATTGTAAAAGAAAACGCAGTACGTTTGTCGTGATACGTATCTAAAATGATTGTTATTCGGTCTCCGGCAAAACCATCTCGGCGCGATAATCGTTTTTCAATATTTTCGGGTTCTTTATCAAAACAACGATACGCTACATATAAATATTTCTGATCATAAATAATTTTAAATCTGGATTCCTGGTCCGGTGGTGTATTTTCATCAGGATTACTCTCTATAAAATCCGCTGTCCAATCGATGATATCCCAAGCTTTATCATCCAGAACTCCATCTATTACCGGTGCCTTAGCAGCACCAAGCGCTTTTGTAGTATATACTCTTTTAGGAACGGTACTATCCTCATTTTGTGCTAGTAGCAACTGGCAACAAAACAAAAACAATAAAACATATATATTCACTGTTACTATTTTTTGATTGATTGACCCGCCTAAAATGACTTATTAAAACGATATTTGTCACACCCAATTCTTATTTTTAATAAAAGATTAACAAGATGAACGCTTAGTTCACTACTACTTTGAGGAGAAATTGAAGACCTAAACATAGGTTTCTGTATATCAAGGAATCATAGACTTAAATATTCTCAAAATCCTGTTTGCTATATAAATATATAATTGTACATTTGCACCCCTATTTACAATAGGAAAGGAATGTTTAATAAGTAAAATTAATAAGTGTGGACACATTAAGTTACAAAACAGTATCTGCCAACAAGGCCACTTCTAACAAAGAATGGTTACACGTAGATGCTGAAGGACAGACTTTAGGACGTCTATCTTCTGTAGTTGCAAAGCTACTTAGAGGAAAGCACAAACCTAACTTTACCCCACACGTTGATTGCGGTGATAACGTAATTGTTACTAACGCCGAAAAAATCAACTTAACTGGTAAAAAGTGGACGGAAAAATCATATATCCGTCACACAGGATATCCAGGAGGGCAAAGAAGTCTTACTGCTCAGGAAATGTTTGAAAAAAATCCAGAGCGTTTAATTGAAAAAGCGGTTAAAGGAATGCTTCCTAAAAATAAATTAGGTGCAGATTTATTCCGTAATCTAAAGGTGTATGCAGGATCAGATCACAATCAAGATGCGCAAAAGCCTAAAACTGTTAACTTAAACGAATTTAAGTAATGGAAGTTATTCACAAAATTGGTCGTAGAAAAACAGCTGTTGCCAGAGTTTATATTAAAGAAGGCTCAGGAAACATCACCGTTAATAAAAAAGACTTAAACACTTACTTCACTACAGGTACATTGCAGTACAAAGTCAATCAACCACTTGCTATGACTAGCAACGAAGGTAATTTTGACATCAATGTTAATGTATACGGAGGAGGAATAACAGGTCAGGCAGAAGCTGTACGTTTAGCCATATCCAGAGCGATGTGCGAACTAAACGAGGAGAATAGAGGAATCCTAAAACCAGAAGGGCTTTTAACAAGAGACCCAAGAATGGTAGAACGTAAGAAATACGGTCAAAAGAAAGCCCGTAAGAAATTCCAGTTCTCTAAACGTTAATCTATTAAAAAATGTATTTGTTGTTACCTCAATAAGAGGGTTAGTTTAGCATCTAAATATTCAAGGCCGTATCAATAGATAGCCACTTGAGTATTGCTAATTCAACAGAACGTAAACTATTACAAAAATGGCAAACAATATCGAAGTAAAAGAATTGCTTGACGCAGGTGTTCATTTTGGTCACCTAACAAGAAGATGGGATCCAAATATGGCTCCATATATTTATATGGAACGAAATGGGATTCACATCATAAACTTATATAAGACTGCTGCAAAAATTGATGAAGCTAGCGAAGCGCTTAAAAAAATTGCAGCATCAGGAAGAAAAATACTTTTCGTAGCAACGAAAAAACAAGCTAAAGAAATTGTAGCTGAAAAAGCAACACAAGCAAACCAACCTTACATTACTGAAAGATGGCCTGGTGGAATGCTTACCAACTTTGTTACTATCCGTAAAGCTGTTAAGAAAATGGCTTCAATTGATAGAATGAAAAAAGACGGTACTTTTAATACACTTTCTAAAAAAGAACGCTTACAAGTTGATCGTTTGAGAGCTAAATTAGAAAAGAACTTAGGTTCTATTTCTGATATGACCAGACTTCCGGGAGCATTATTTGTTGTTGATATCACCAGAGAACACATCGCTGTAAAAGAAGCTCAAAAATTAAACATTCCTATTTTCGCAATGGTGGATACAAATTCTGACCCAAGACAGGTAGAATATGTAATCCCTGCGAATGATGATGCTTCTAAGTCAATCGATAAAGTGATGACTTATGTCACTGATGCAATCTCTGAAGGATTAAATGAAAGAAAAGCCGCTAAAGAAGCTCCTAAAAAAGAAGCTAAGGCAGAGGCTCCTAAGAAAGAAGCAAAAGCAGAAGCTCCAAAGGCAGAAGCTGATAAAGCAGCTAAGCAAGAGGAAGAATAAACGTTCATCAACCATTTGGTTTTTTTGAATAGTTTAAACTTAACTATATCATAAAATTAAGGAGTCGTTTAGTTCTATACTTTTGTACATAATGAGCTAAACGACTCGTTTTTTAACAACACATATTAAACTTTAAGAGATATGGCAAAAATTACAGCCGCAGAAGTAAATAAATTGCGTAAAGCTACAGGTGCCGGAATGATGGACTGCAAAAAAGCATTAGTAGAAGCAGACGGTGATTTTGATAAAGCAATCGAAGTTCTTAGAAAAAAAGGACAAAAAGTAGCTGCTAACAGAGCTGATAGAGAATCAACTGAAGGTGCAGTTATCGCAAAAGTTAATGCAGAAAACAATAAAGGTGTTATTGTATCGCTTAATTGCGAAACTGATTTTGTTGGTAAAAATGATTCTTTCGTAAATCTTGCACACCAATTAGCAGAAATCGCATTAGCGGTAAGTAGCAAAGAAGAACTTTTAGCGCAGCAAATTGATGGTATTACTGTTGAAGAAAAGCTTACTGAGCAAACTGGAGTTATCGGAGAAAAGATAGAAATCGGAGACTTTAGAACATTAGAAGCTCCATTTGTAGGATCTTACATTCACGCTGGTAACAAAATCGGTGTATTAACTGGTTTATCTGCAAATGCTGATGGTGCTGATGTTGTAGCAAAGGATGTTGCTATGCAAGCTGCAGCAATGAACCCAGTAGCACTTAATGAAGATGGCGTAGATCAGGAAGTGATCGAAAAAGAAGTTGAGATCGCTAAAGATCAACTACGTCAGGAAGGAAAGCCAGAAGATATGTTAGATAACATTGCTAAGGGAAAAATTAAGCGTTTCTTCAAAGACAACACTTTAGTAAACCAAGCTTTTATTAAAGACAGCAAGCAAAGTGTTGCGGATTACGTAAAAACACTTGGTGATGTAGAAGTAGTTGCTTTTGAAAGAGTAGCTTTAGGATAAACATACATCATAATAAACATAAGAAAAAGCCGCTTCCAAGAAGCGGCTTTCTTCATGTTCGAAATATTAAGTAGGTAATCGCTAAGATATTTTTACTTTCTCATTTCAGACCCCTCTAAAATGTTACCCCAAAAAAGACTAACTCCCCAATTAGTCTGAAGCAAACGTTGTGGCACCTAAGTACTCCAACTTTACTTCGAAAAAACACCGGAGCAAAACCTTTCAAATATTTCGATTTCCCTAGTTTTTTGTTTTCTTTTAGCAAACTTAGGATATTAGTATGCACCAATCAAGCCTTTGATTGGGGGAAAAACACCCTTTTTAATCAGGGGATCTTTGACACCCTAATCTTATAATTTAAAATGAGCTGCTTGCTTTGCGCTTAGAAAGTATTTTGTAAATTGATAATATCACTATATTTGCACGACAGTAAATTGCAATATGAAATACAAAAGAATATTACTAAAGCTTTCAGGAGAAGCACTAATGGGTGATCGTCAATACGGAATTGATCCTAATAGATTGGCAGAATACGCTCAAGAAATCAAAAGAATTACCGCTGAAGGTGTCCAAGTTGCCATAGTTATTGGAGGAGGTAATATTTTTAGAGGTGTAGCCGGAGCAAGTAAAGGAATGGATCGTGTACAGGGAGACCATATGGGTATGTTGGCTACCGTAATCAATGGGTTGGCCTTACAAAGTGCACTTGAAGACGCAAAAATACCTACTCGACTACAATCTGCGGTTAAGATAAATGAAGTAGCAGAGCCCTTTATAAGAAGAAGAGCAATCAGGCATCTCGAAAAAGGCAGAGTGGTTATATTTGGTGGAGGTACAGGAAACCCTTATTTTACTACAGATTCCGCTGCAGTACTTAGAGCGATCGAAATCAAAGCTGATGTTATTTTAAAAGGAACACGCGTTGATGGTATTTACACGGCAGATCCTGAAAAAGATGCAGATGCTACCAAATTTGATTTCATAACATTTGATGATGTATTAAGAAAAGGCTTAAAGGTTATGGATACCACAGCATTTACGCTAAGCCAAGAAAATGAATTACCAATTATTGTATTTGATATGAATAAAGCTGGCAATTTATTTAAAGTAGTATCTGGAGAACCAATAGGAACACAAGTAAACTTATAAACCAAATTAGTTAATATTTGTATAGAACGAACAACTAAAATGTCTTAACAATGAACGACGAAGTAAAATTTATTCTGGATTCTACTAAAGAGGCGATGCAGGGGGCAATTACTCATTTAGAGAAGAAGCTATTAAACATTAGAGCAGGTAAAGCTTCACCAGCTATGTTAGGTAGCGTTATGGTAGAGTACTATGGAACACCTACTCCATTGAATCAAGTGGGTAATGTCAGTACACCAGATGCCAGAACGATTACAATTCAACCTTTTGAAAAATCCTTAATAGGCGAAATCGAAAAAGGTATTCTTGAAGCAAATTTAGGCTTCAATCCTATGAATAATGGTGAAAGTGTTATCATCAATGTACCACCATTGACTGAAGAGCGAAGAAAAAACCTGGTAAAACAGGCTAAGGCTGAAGCAGAAGAATCTAAAGTCGGAGTAAGAAACGATCGAAAGAACGCCAACAATGACATTAAAAAATTAGAAAAAGAAGGATTGTCTGAAGATATGGCCAAAAATGCAGAAGTTGATATACAAGCGCTAACAGATAAATTCATCGATAAAATAGATGCTATGTTAGCGATTAAAGAAAAAGAAATTATGACAGTTTAAGTATAGTAAAATACTATTGTTACAATAAAGTGTTTCGGTACTAACGAAGCACTTTTTTTGTATATTCGTTCAATTGAACCTTTTTCCTCGAATGCGTATATTTTTCCTTTATCTACTTTTGATACTACCACTTGGTGTTGTTGCCCAATTTAACATTTCAGGAAAAGTTATTGATATCACCACAGGCGAGCCACTACCCTTTGCAACCTTAAATACATCCGAAGGCTCCTATGCCTTAACCTCCTCAGAGGGTACATTTTTTATACGATGTAAAAAGCTGCCATTACAAATACAGTTTAACTACCTAGGGTATCATCAAAATACCATAACTGTCCAGAAAAAAAGTAAAAGAACAAATCTACTGATCAAGTTAAAACCAGATCATCAACAGTTATCTGCAGTAAAAATTGATTTTGAAGGTGGCATTGCGGCTAATATCATCAAAGAAGCCATTCAAAGAAAAGCACAAAACAATCCTGAAAAGAAGTTAAATAGCTATCGCTATAAAACATATAACACTTTTAAAATTACTGAAGACAATCAAGCTAGATTAACTTCTGCTGAAGACACTACGAATGTAGAAATGGAAAACCTATTTAATAAAGCACATTCGTTTTTTTCAGAAAAAATCAGTTTACATCAATACCAAAAAGGTAAAGACCGTAAAGAAACGGTTTTAGCGACAAGAATGACCGGTTTTAAAAAACCAGTTTATGACGTACTCGGCATAAACATTCAATCTACCTCTCTGTATAATGAAGACTACATCATCTTTGATAATCGATATGCAGGCCCTTTATCAAATAATGCTACTCGAAACTATTATTACAAAGTATTAGATACACTTCAGGGGCAGCGCCCAGCTTATGTAATTTTGTTTCAACCTCGTCGATCCAAAAAAGTAGCAAGTCTAGAAGGAGTACTGTATCTAGACATGCAAACTTTAGCCATTCAAAAGGCAGTCGCAGAAGTTCGGGGTAAACTAAATATTGTAGTAACACACGATTTCCAGTATTACCAAGAAGCCCAGGTTTGGTTTCCGCAAAGTCAAAAATTGACAATCAAGCCAGGATTTGGAAAACAAAAAGTAAGCCTGTTTGGTGGCCAAATCTCGGTGGGTAGTTTGCAAAACCGTAAAAAGGACAACATAAAAAATAACGACTTCCTTATTTCTCAAACTGACATAAAAGAAGTTGAACTTAATGCAGACCTAACGCTTAAAAGTATTGCTCCTGCCATATCCATAGCCCCTGAAGCCATTAACCGACCTGAATCCTATTGGCAGAAATATAGAACAGATACGATTTCAAAAATAGATCGTAATTCCTTTGGCGTTGTTGATAGCATCGTCAAAGCTCAACACATTGAACGGAGAATAGACGTAATTCAAAGTTTTAATATCGGTTACTATCCCGTAGGGTTTTTTAATTTTGATTTAACCTATCCTTTAAAATATAACAACTATGAGGGGGTAAGAACTGGTATTGGAGGGATTACCAATAAAAAGTTTTCAGAATTATTTAGACTAGAATCGTATTTAGTGTACGGTTTTAGAGATGGCAAATTTAAATATGGTATTGGCGGAGGGGTTTTACTTAACCAAAATAAAAGTTCTTGGTTAAATATTAACTACAAAGATGACCTAAGAGAAGTCGGAAGCTTTGCTTTCCTAACGGATCGAAGGGTGTATTCACTATTTGAGCCGCGATTAGTAAACATTGATTTCTATTACAAACACAGAACATATAGCACCAGCTTACAACATCGGATTTCCCCAAAATTACTAACCGAAACCCAAGTTTCCATTAGTGATATTGAACAAACAGGTGGATATCAATTTTTGGATGATGGCGAAGCATTTTCATCTTATAAAATGGCAGAATCCTCTATTTCTTTACGGTGGACTCCCTTTAGCAAATATCTTAAAACACCAACGGGATATAAAGAAGTCTATGACGGATATCCAAAAATAACGGCCCAGTACACTCAAGGATTTAAAGGATTTTTAGAAAGTAATTTTAATTACAGCAAAATTGCTGTTAAAGCGGAGTATGCCATTCAACGCTTAAATTTATCGCGAACCAGCTTTCTTTTTGAAATGGATATCGCCAGTGGTAATATCCCACTAACACATCTCTTCCACGCGTATCCTAATGCACCAACCAAGGAAACAGTATTACAACGCTTCTCTGTAGCCGGCAGAAGAAGCTTTGAAACTATGTATTTTGGTGAATTTTTTAGCGATAAATTAGCCACACTTCAGATCAGGCATCGTTTACCTCCGTTTAGAGTTTCAGAAAGTATAAAACCAGAATTGGTTTTAATCAACCGATATGCCATTGGCGATGTACGCAATCAGCAAAACCACCAAGGTGTTTCCTTCAACTCATTACAACACGGCTATCAAGAATCCGGTTTTGAAATCAACAAAATAATAGCGGGTTTTGGACTGAGTTTCGCCTACCGGTATGGGGCATATCATTTGCCAAGCTTTGCCGATAACCTATCTTTTAAGTTTACCTTTTATTTAAAGCTCTAACTAAGAAGATAAAACTCTGTATTCTTTCCTAAAAAACTACTTTATAAAATACCCTAAATCCTTACATTTGCAGTAGGAAAAAAAAGCATGGCAAGATTACTTACTCTAGGTTTTTGGAATACGTTAGCAAGTATAATTCTTCGAAATAGGTTAATAATTCTTATCGGGATCATAGGAATCACTGTATTTCTTGGCTTCCAGTGGAAAAATATGCGCTTATCTTTTTCGGAAGCAAATATGTTACCATACGACCATCCGGTGAATGTAGAGTACCAAAAATTTCTTGATAAATTTGGAGAAGAAGGAAATTTAATTGTACTGGCAGTTAAAGATAGTAGTTTATTTACACCCAAAAATTTCAAAGCCTGGAACGATCTCAATGCCTCCTTTAAACAGTACGAAGAAATCGATCTGGTAATTTCTATTGGAGACCTAAAAAAGCTTAAAAAAGAACAAAATCCTCAACGATTTGAACTCATACCCTTCCTAGAAGATACTGTTTTTTCTAAACAACAAATTGAAGGTTATAAAGACGAATTATTCAATAAGCTCCCCTTTTATGAAGGACTTGTATATAGTCCTAACTCCAAAACGATACAAAGTGCACTATATCTAAAAAAGGATATCGTAAATACCAGTAAACGTAAAAAATTCATCGAAAACACCTTGACCCCAAGAATACTAGAATTTGAAGATAAAACAGGTATGGATGTTAAGGTATCAGGAATGCCTTATATACGGACCTTAAATTCGCAGGGAATTATGGATGAAATTGAAATTTTCATCTTAGCTGCGTTACTGGTAACCTCTTTGATATTCTTTTTATTTTTTAGATCCTTTAGAGCAACCTTCATTTCAATGACTGCAGTGATTATTGGTGTAATGTGGGCATTTGGAATCTTAGGCTTGCTAGAATATGAAATTACCGTACTTACTGCCATTATACCTCCACTAGTAATTGTAATTGGTATTCCGAATTGTATCTTTTTGATTAATAAGTATCAGCAAGAAATTAAAAAACACGGTAACAAGGCGAAATCCCTACAACGCGTAATCACCAAAGTAGGTAATGCGACCTTAATGACTAACATTACTACAGCTTCTGGTTTTGCCACCTTTGCATTGACAGAAAGCAAACTCCTCAAAGAATTTGGTATCGTTGCCTCCATTAACATAGTCGCTTTATTTATTCTTTGTCTGTTGGTTATTACGATCATCTACAGCTACATGCCTCAACCCAAGGAACGACACCTAAAACATTTAGGAAAAAGTTGGGTGGAAAAACTGGTAGACTGGATGGAGCGTATGGTTAAAAATGAGCGTATTGCCATTTATTCCATATCTATTATCATATTAATTGTTAGTATTATCGGCATCTACACCATTAGGGTAAGTGGTAGTTTACTCGAAGATATGCCCAAATCCGCTGGGTTCTTTAAGGATATAGAGTTTTTTGAAGATGAGTTTGATGGTATAATGCCACTAGAAATTCTTATAGATACCAAACGAAAAAAAGGCGTACTTAAGCTATCAACGCTTAAAAGGATGAATGAATTGGAAGAAGTATTGGAAGAAATTCCTGAGCTTTCTAAACCAATTTCTATAGTAAATTTGGTGAAGTATGCTAAACAGACTTTCTACAACGGTAATCCTAAGTATTATCAACTACCTACTAGCCAAGAGCGAAATTTTATTTTGCCGTACGCCAAAAGTTTTGAAAATGAAGCTGGGGTAATGCAAAGCTATGTAGACTCTACGGGACAGTACGCAAGAATAACTGTATTTATGAAAGACATAGGTACGGAAAAAATGGAAAAAATTGAGGAAGCATTAGCACCAAAGCTTGAAAAATTATTTCCCAAAGAACGTTATGACGTTTCTTTTACTGGTAAGGCCCTGATTTTTCAAAAAGGAACCAATTATCTAGTATGGAATTTAACTTTCTCTCTAGGACTAGCCATTATATTAATAGCCATATTTATGGCCTGGATGTTTAGATCTGTTAAAATGATTATCATTTCCTTGATTCCTAATTTACTGCCGTTACTTATGACTGCTGGATTAATGGGATATCTAGAAGTTCCTATTAAACCCTCTACCATCTTAGTATTTAGTGTGGCCTTTGGTATTTCTGTGGATGATACGATACATTTTTTAGCGAAGTACCGGCAAGAATTAAAAGCAAATCACTGGCGCATTCGAAAATCAGTATTCGCTGCATTAAAAGAAACAGGGCTAAGTATGTTTTATACCTCAACTGTGCTATTCTTTGGGTTTTCAGTGTTTATGATTTCTAGCTTTGGAGGAACTAAAGCCTTAGGAGGATTGGTATCTACTACGCTACTTTTTGCTATGCTTTCAAATTTATTACTCTTACCTTCATTATTACTTTCGCTAGAAAGGAGTATTGCTAACAAAAAAACACTACGAGAGCCAGCGATTCAAATTGCGCCTAGTGATGATGAGTTACTCGAAGAAGACAGCAAAAAAAAACAGTAATGCATTAAATGAAAAAGCCCCGAAAAAACTTCCGGGACTTCTGTAAGATAGATTACCCCAAAACCTATCGAACTAAACTTAACGTAAACACAATCGTCATAATTGCATATGCAAGATAAGAAGGGTCCTTTGATTAAAAAATAGCTTCAAGGGGGGAAAAATACCCTAATTTAAAATGTATAAAAATTTTAACAATTCAATCAATCGTATAAAAATTTTTGTTTCATATAATTAATTGATTTACAATATTTTAATTTCAATTACATTGCTCAACAATACGGTTTTTGTTGCATTATGCTAGTAAATTTTAACAACTATAATTACCCAATTTTGCACTTTTTATGGTAAAAACATAGGATATGAATATATGTTGCCACATCAAAGTTGTGGTTTTTTTAATGCAATAAATCCAAAAAATGACAGGTAGAAACTACAATTTTGAAAACCTATATTAGGTGACAATAATATTTACAATTATCTTTGCCAACTAAATTTTATACTTCTTACGCAATTCATCGATAAGAGGTATAGTGCTAAAATGAATTTTTCTGATTTTTAAACCTTAAGTAAAAAGTCAAACACATATGAAACATAGTAAAGTAGTAGATGTTCTTAAAAGCGATAAACTATTACAACCCGTAACCGTAAAAGGATGGGTCAGATCATTTAGAAACGATAGATTCATAGCATTAAATGATGGCTCTACGATTCATAATATTCAATGTGTTTTAGAAGATAATGCAATCGACAACAAAGTACAAGAAAAAATAACGGTAGGTGCAGCTGTAGCCATTACCGGTACTTTGGTAGAAAGTCAGGGAAAAGGACAAAAAGTAGAGATACAGATTACTGAGCTAAAAGTGGTGGGAGAATCTAACCCCGAAGAGCTTAAGTTAACCATATTATCACCTAAGCGACATTCTTTAGAAAAATTAAGAGAGCAAGCACATCTAAGAGTAAGAACGAATACCTTTGGGGCTATTATGAGGGTTCGCTCTAAACTTTCTTTCGTAATCCACGAATATTTTCAAAAAAACAACTTTTACTATGTGCATACACCAGTGATCACCAAGAGCGACGCTGAAGGCGCAGGAGAAGCTTTTAAAGTAACTAATTTCGACCTTACTAATGTACCAAAAGATGAGACTGGAGCTGTTAACTTCAAAGAAGATTTTTTTGGAGCAGAAACTAACTTAACTGTATCTGGGCAATTAGAAGCCGAAACCTATGCCATGGGATTGGGTAGCGTATATACATTTGGACCCACATTTAGAGCTGAAAACTCGAATACCTCAAGACACCTTGCTGAATTTTGGATGGTAGAACCAGAGGTTGCTTTCTGTGATCTTGATGGCAATATGGATCTGGCCGAAGACTTTATCAAGTATGTGATTCAATATGCCTTAGATAATTGCGCAGATGATTTAGAGTTCCTAGAAAATCGATTGGTACAGGAGGATAAGCAAAAACCACAGGCAGAGCGTTCGGAGATGCTATTGAGAGACAAACTTAAATTTGTGCTCGAAAATAACTTCAAAAGAGTAAGCTACACGGAAGCGATTGAAATTCTGAAGAACTCCAAACCAAATAAGAAAAAGAAATTCAAATACATAATTGAAGAATGGGGAGCTGACTTGCAAAGTGAGCACGAGCGATTTTTAGTAGAAAAGCATTTTAAATCCCCGGTGATTTTATTCGATTATCCTGCTAAAATCAAAGCCTTCTACATGAGGTTAAACGAAGATGGAAACACAGTACGGGCTATGGATATTCTATTTCCTGGTATTGGTGAAATCGTAGGAGGTTCTCAGCGTGAAGAACGACTAGAAGTCCTCAAAGAAAAAATGGCTGCTTTGGATATCCCTGAAGAAGAACTTTGGTGGTACTTGGACACACGTCGCTTCGGTACCTGCACACATAGTGGATTTGGATTAGGTTTTGAAAGGCTAGTATTATTTGTTACGGGTATGAGCAATATACGTGATGTTATTCCATATCCAAGAACACCTTTAAATGCTGAGTTTTAGCAAGCTAAACTATAATAATTTCTTTTGAAAGAGCCCCAACTTTCTTTCAGAGGTATAAAAATCAATAAAATGAACAAATTTATACTTCTTTCATTTTTCGTACTATCCTGCTATTATATATCCGGACAGGAAAAAAATATTTCAATAGGACCCCAGCCCAATTGGATTGAATCTGTAGAGAATTCAAAATCTACAATTACGAATATTGATAATATAGGCAGTGGATGTTACTATCGATTACTTGACTTTCAATCAAATATTGAAAAACAAAGCTTCTTCTCTCATTATACTGTTGAGATTTTAAATCACGAAGGTATTCAACAGGTATCTGATATTAATATTGATTTTGACCCTTCTTTTCAAGATATAACCTTTCATAAGATTAATATCATAAGGAATGGTGAATCAATTAACAAACTATCAGAAAGCGATATCAAAACCGTTCAAAGAGAAACCAATATGGAAAGGTTTCTATATGACGGTACGGTAACAGCATTTATAAATCTAACCGATGTTAGAAAAGGAGATATTATTGATTATTCTTTTACAATTAAAGGCTTAAATCCTGTATACGAGAATAAATATCATACTAAAATTTATTTTCAATATGGAATACCTATTGATAAACTTTTTTCTAAACTCATCACATCCAACACAAGGAAACTTAACCTTAAGTATTTTAATGACGCTCCAAAAGCTGATATCCAAGAGCTTAACGATACAAGAATATACAAATGGGAACTACATAAGTTAGAAGCATTAATTTACGACACCAATACACCTTCTTGGTATGACCCCTCACCAAATGTATCCATATCAGAATTCGATAGTTGGAGCCAAGTCGCAAATCAATATTCCAAACACTATCGTATTAGTGATAATAACAGAAATAAGTTAGAAAAGAAGGTAAAAAAACTTTTCAAAAATGTACCAAAAGACTCACTTTTATCTAAGATAAGAACCTTTATTCAAGACGACATCAGATATCTGGGTTTTGAAGGAGGACTTAATTCTCATATACCCACGACACCTAATAATGTTCTTGATCAAAGATATGGCGATTGTAAAGCGAAATCCTTCTTACTAGCAGAGACTTTAAAGATATTTAATATTGAAGCTTATCCTATATTGGTACACTCCTACAACGGAAAAAACATCAAAGAAGAGCTTCCATCACCAAATGCATTTAACCACTGTATTGTTCACGTTGTAAAAGACAACTCAGAGTATTTTATTGATCCTACAATTAGTCATCAGGGCGGAAGTATAGAAAACTTACATACTCCTGACTATAAAATAGGCCTTTTGCTGAATCATGAGAAAAGAGACTTAATTTCAATTAAATACAAAACAAATAACAAAACTCGCATATTAGAAGAATATGATATAGATGAAATAGGAGGCTCAGCGTACCTTTTCATTACCACAAAATACTCTGGTGCGGGCGCTGATAATCAAAGAGAATTATTTGCTCAAAGAGACAAAAATAAAATTGCGAAAGATTACCTTAATTTTTATAGTGCACTGTATCCTAGTATAAAGGAATTTTCCAAAATCGAGTTTATTGATGATAGAATTCACAGAAATGAAGTAACCATTAAGGAAGCCTATTTCATCGACTCTTTATGGACAAAATCACCAGAAGATCCAAAGATATTATATAGCGAATTTTATCCTTTAAATCTAGAATCCTACACTAACCTTAGTAAGTCACCGCAAAGGACTATGCCATATTACGTTAGCTATCCTGTTGATCTTGAACATAAAATTGTAGTTAATTTACCAGAGGATTGGAATATCTCACCAGAACATTCTACCATTGAAGGAGAAAGTTTTAGGTATACTTACGATGTGGATTATTCCTATCGGAAAATTAACCTTACGCACTCTTATAAAACTTTTCAAAGTTATATACCATCAAACTTAGCGGCTAGTTTTATTGCTAAACATGAAAAAATTCAAAACGAACTATCATATCTACTTACTTATAACACCAATTATATTGGTGACAATACTGGTATAAGTTGGATATTACTATTGATTGGTATAATTTCTATAGGCCTTTTTACATTTTTTGGTATAAAAATTTATACTTCCTACAACAAAGAATCTCAAAACCCAAGAGAAGAAAGCTTAAAAATTGGAGGATGGCTTATATTAATTGCCATTGGTATTACGATTACTCCTATTCGATCAATAATTGCTATGTATACTGAATTTGATAACTTTTTTAGTGCCGCTACTTGGGCTTACATCAGTCAAGAGCATAGTAGTTTAACTGAGCTCTCTTATTCTTTGCTAATTATTCTCGAAATAATCTACAATGCTGCTTTCCTTGTATATTCAATTTTAATTGCCATTCTGTTTTACCAAAGAAGAACGATTTTACCACAGCTTATAATTATATATTACGTAGTTACTTTTGCATTTACAGTTTTAGATACCGTTGTAGCCTTTAGTCTTAATGATACACTTTATTCTGAAACAGATAAAATCGAAGCATATAAGGATATAGCTAGGTCTCTATTCGTTATGGTGATATGGGTACCATATTTCTTAGTATCAAAAAGGGTAAAATCAACGTTTACAGAAAATTATAGTGGTGTTAGGTTGTTCTAATTATAATGACTTTTTTTTAAAATTTCGGCAATTAGATTTTGAATGAGGTCTTTATCCTTTGCCTTTGTAATATTGGATCTCGCTTTTTCGATTTTTTCTAAGTGCGGTAATTGATTTTTATGGCTCAAGCTCGTATACACCTTCTCAAAATATTCGTTTAGAATTGGTACAAGGTAAATGCTATCCGCATTCTTTTGTTGTAAATAAAGAAACTTTTTAACATACCCTAAAAATAATTGAGGGTACTGGGAAAATGAGGATAAAGCTTCTTCAAAACATTTGAATACTTCATCTTCATTTGTATTACTCCTGAACCTTAATTTTGAACTATCTAAAGAATTTATGGTGTAAATTAATAAAGTGTCTTTAATAAATTTGCTGCAGTCCTTAAAGCTATAATAATACACTTCCATACCCATATTAGAGTTCACAACCAATACTTCAGTACCAATACTTTCTCTTAAAAAAGTTTCAAAATCATCTGCTTTTGATGCGGACATCAATAGCTGACGCTTTAAACGAACAGATCTAACGTTTACCGATTTTATATAAGTATAAGCTTCAGGTTCCACTTGATATTATTCTAAATTCATCTAAATCTATCCCTTGCTGTAAAGCATAGGTCTTTGCCGAATTTCCTTCATTATCCGCGATACTAGGATCAGCGCCTTGCTCCATCAAAATTTTTATCATTTCTGGTTGATTAAATCGAATTGCATAGATCAAAGCAGTTGCACCTGCCTTATTTTGATGATTTACATTCGCTCCTTTTGCAATTAATAAGGATGCTATTTCGGTATATCCTTTAAAACTTACCCCTAATAAAGCGGTATTGCCCATAGCATCCACGGCATCAACTGAAGGATTAAAAGATAATAGAAATTGTACAACCTCCAAGTGACCATAATAGGATGCCAGTAACAATGGAGTTGAGCCACGTTCATCTACAGTGTTCACTAATGATTCGTTAGCCGTTACTAATTGCTGTATGCTGTCTAATTTATTATGCCTTATGGCATCAAATAGTAAACTCATAAAATATACTGATTTAATTTTAGTAAAGCACAGGACTACTATGAAAGTAGTGACCTGTGCCTTGTATCTACATTTTTATTCACTATTTGATTACATATCAAATCGATCCAGATGCATAACTTTAGCCCAAGCTTTAGCAAAATCGTGCACAAATTTTTCTTCTCCGTCTTGGCAACCATAAACCTCAGCAATTGCTCTTAGTTCAGAGTTAGATCCGAAAATTAAATCTACACGTGTCCCTGTCCATTTTAGATTTCCAGTTTTGCGATCTCGGCCTTCAAAAATGTCTTCCTTATCTGAAACCGCCTTCCAGGTAGTATTCAAGTCCAAGAGATTTTTAAAAAAGTCATTACTAAGAGTGTTCTTTTTCGTGGTAAAGACACCGTGAGAAGAACCATCGGTATTGGCACCTAACATTCGCATACCTCCAACCAAGACTGTCATTTCCGGTGCGGTTAGGGCTAACAAATGTGCTTTATCTAATAACAGCTCCTCAGCAGATACTTGATAATCCTCTTTAATATAATTTCTAAACCCATCAGCTCTTGGTTCCAAGGGCTCAAAAGATTCAATATCTGTCAATTCCTGCGTAGTATCTACTCTACCTGCGGTAAAGGGCACTATTATATCATAACCTGCATTTTTTGCCGCCTTTTCTACAGCCACATTACCTGCCAATACAATAAGATCTGCCAGCGACACTTGTTTATTACCGGATTGGCTATCATTAAATTCTTTTTGGATTTTTTCTAAAATTCCTAATGTCTGCTGTAATTGTTTTGGGTTATTAACTTCCCAATCCTTTTGCGGAGCTAAACGAATTCGGGCACCATTAGCACCGCCTCGCTTATCCGAATTTCTAAAGGATGAAGCTGCTCCCCAAGCAATAGAAACTAATTCAGAAATGGTAGCTTCAGATTCAGCAATTTTAGCTTCTAAACTTGCAATATCCGAGGCATCGATAGGGTCATAATCTACTTTTGGTAAGGGATCTTGCCATATCAATTCCTCCTTGGGCACGTCAGCACCTAAGTAGCGTGCTATCGGACCCATATCTCTATGCGTTAACTTATACCACGCTCTAGCAAACGCATCCGCAAACTTATCCGGGTTTTCATAAAAGTCCCTAGAAATCTTCTCGTACGCAGGATCCATTTTTAGCGATAGATCTGTTGTTAACATAAAAGGAGCATGCTTTTTATTTGGATCATGTGCATCTGGAATTAAACCCTCTCCTGCTCCATTTTTAGGTCTCCACTGATGTGCACCAGCCGGACTTTTAGTTAATTCCCAATCATATTTGAATAAATTTTCAAAGTAATTATTACTCCACTTGGTGGGTGTAGTCGTCCAGGCACCCTCTAATCCGCTGGTAATAGTATATTGTGCATTCCCGGTACCAAAAGAGTTTTTCCATCCCATGCTTTGTTCTTCGATACCCGCTCCGGCAGGTTCTCGATCTATATATTCATCTGGATTTGCAGCACCGTGTGTTTTTCCAAAAGTATGTCCTCCTGCAATTAGTGCCACAGTTTCTTCGTCATTCATGGCCATCCTACCAAAGGTTTCGCGTATATCGTGTGCAGCGGCAATAGGATCTGGATTTCCATTAGGTCCTTCTGGGTTTACATATATCAGTCCCATTTGAACAGCGGCTAAGGGATTTTCTAATTCACGATCACCTTCATACCGCTTATCGCCAAGCCACTCCGTTTCGGGACCCCAATAAATATCCTCTTCTGGCTGCCAGATATCTTCTCTACCCCCTGCAAAACCAAAAGTCTTAAAACCCATAGACTCCAATGCAACATTACCAGCTAAGATCATTAAATCCGCCCATGAGATCTTCTTACCATATTTTTGTTTAATTGGCCAAAGCAATAACCGAGCTTTATCTAAATTGGCATTATCTGGCCAACTATTAAGCGGTGCAAATCGCTGAGTACCAGATCCAGCACCACCCCTACCATCCGCTATTCTATAGGTACCTGCACTGTGCCAGGCCATTCGAATAAAAAAGGGTCCATAATGACCATAGTCTGCAGGCCACCAGTCTTGAGAATCAGTCATCAGCTGAGTTAAATCCTTTTTGACAGCTTTTAGATCCAAAGACTTAAATTCTTTTGCGTAATCAAAATCCTTGTCCATCGGGTCTACTAAAGAAGAATTTTGTCGTAGAATGTTTAATTTTAATTGATTGGGCCACCAATCCCGATTATTGGCACCACCACCAGCTACGTTTTTTAAGGATCCATTTAAGAAAGGACACATAGCTTCACTTTGATTCACATTATAAATAGTACTATGACCTTGTGAAGTATTAGCTGAACCGTTAGAATTTTCCATAGTAAAAAGAGTTTGTTTATTTTAAATAACCCAAATATAAAATAAGAATAGACTATGTTGTCAATACACTTCATAGTTAATATCTATAACGATATTTCAACCTCTTATTTGCAGTTGTTAATTTTTGAGTTATTAATTTACAAATTCTATATGAATTACTATAAAAAGTTACTGTTTTTTCAATTTTTGCTCAATGCCTATAAAAATATGATAATGATAATTTAGACTCTCTAAATTT
Organism: Aquimarina brevivitae; assembly: GCF_004216895.1. Classification (GTDB taxonomy): domain Bacteria; phylum Bacteroidota; class Bacteroidia; order Flavobacteriales; family Flavobacteriaceae; genus Aquimarina; species Aquimarina brevivitae. Next base: position 123,631 of record NZ_SGXE01000001.1, read on the forward strand.
TTAAATACTATCCTAACTTCTTCTTCATCTTTAACAATTCCTGCTCAATCATTAATAATTTATCTTCCATGATATCTGTAAAATCAGGAATTCGCCTACAAAACACATAGCGAACTCTCCACAATTCCTTGATCGACTGTATTTCAAACTCTTCGTCGGCAATACTTTTGTGATCTGCTCGTAGCACTGCCATTTTATTATTAGTAACATATAAGCGTCGAAATAGCAATTGATCATTAACTAAGGCAAATACTAAGGTGCCATTGTTGAGTTTTTTAATAATGTCATTGGGTACATACTCACCTACAACAATATCTTTAGGATAAAAACCCTTATCGTGCGAAGTCATTTCGAGATTAGAAATTGTATATGCTCTAAACTTTTTATCAGGATTCAGTGGCAATTGAATGGTAGGTAATTCATTGATAAAAGTCTCTTTATTATAATTAGAAATGTAATCCTGTAATGTTACTTCCGTAATACAAGGTATGTAAGGAAAACGTTCTCTCTTTATTTCATCTACGTTGGTAGTAAGATCCCCTTTAAACTTCAATAATTGATTTACGGTTAATTCACTAGTAAGTAGATCATCTATTTTAATGCTAAAATAATTAGCTATTTTAATTATGGTTTCAATTTTCGGCTCACTCCTTCCTTCCTCATAGGCCCCTAGAGTTCCGCGTTTCAAGTCAAAAAGTTCAGCAAATGCCTGTTGACTTAAACTCTTTATACTTCTTATTTTTTTAATATTCTTTCCAAAAAATGACATATTTTGCTAATTTAATTTGCAATAATCTAAAATTATTGTATATTTGCTCTAACAATATTAGCTAATATCTTTTAAAGCTGCTAATTTTAATAGAAAAAAATTAATATTTCACACAATTCTAATTTTTACTAAAAATTTTAGCACAATGTTTAACTTTTAAAAACTAAACTCATGATAATCGCCATTTACTATATCGCTAATTTAACTGTTGAGATCGTAGAAAAATTAGTAGAGTTTTTGTAATATTGACTTCTCTCCAAAACCGCTAGAAATCAATTTATAAAACCAATCAAAACAACCAAAGATGCAGGATCATTTCAAACAGGTTAAAACATACCTTTTGGAACTTAATTACAACATCACCCACGAAAATAAAAACGAGGGAATCTTAGTAATAAGTAAGGAAAGTGAAGGTATAAACAATATGATATTAGGAGTAGCGCCTCCCATCTTAATTATGGAACAACACATTTTCAATATTAAAAGCAATACTGAATTTGTATACAAAAGCTTACTTCAAAAAAATAGAGATATCGTTCACGGAGCTTTTGTACTGGATGAATCAGGAACTAAAGTAATTTTTAGAGATACACTACAAGTAGAAAATCTGGATCTCAACGAAATAGAAGGCTCATTAAATTCATTAGGACTATTACTTAGCGAATATTCTGAGCAAATCATAAACTTTTCAAAACACTAAACACTATGAACTTTTTTAGAAGACTATTTAAGATAGGTGAAGCAGAAGCACACTCTGCGATTGACAAAATTGAAGATCCTATCAAAATGACGGAACAAGGAATACGAGATATGAAACAAGATCTTGATAAAAGCTTAGAGGCATTGGCTCAGGTAAAAGCCCTGGCAATTAGAGCCCGTAACGATAAAGAAGAATACGAAGCTAAAGCACAAGACTATGAGCAAAAGGCAATGTTAATTCTTAAAAAAGCCCAATCTGGCAATATGGATACTGCAGAAGCGGATCGTTTAGCCAAAGAAGCTTTGATTAAAAAAGAGGAAGCCCAACAGCACGTTACTCGTACGGTTGAAGAGTCTGAAAAATTTGACAAGTCAGTAGCTCAATTAGAAAAGAATGTACAAGAAATAAAGCAAAATATTTCTAAATGGGAAAACGAACTCAAAACTTTAAAAGCGAGAGTAAAAGTTTCTAACGCAACTAAAAATCTAAACAAGCAAATGGCAGAAATTGATAGCTCCAGTACCGTTTCTATGTTAGAACGCATGAAGGACAAAGTCAATCAAGAGGAAGCGCTTGCCGAAGCTTATGGTGACATTGCTAACGCCTCTAAATCTATTGATGAAGAATTGGACAAAGCAATTGATGTTACCGAAGCAAGTGCAGATGATGATTTGGCTAAACTTAAAGCGAAATTAGGAATGGACAACAAAGATAATAACTAGGTTTCCTGATTTTTCAGGAAACCTTATCAAAGGCCTAACCCTTATAATGGATAAGACAGCGCTTATAGTAGACTCCATACCTCTATTTAAAGAAAAGCTAGATCCTATTTGTAGCAAATATCAAGTTGGTCATCAAGAGCTGATTAAAGAACTAGTTCGCTTTCTAGACTTAATTCATATTTCAAAGTCTAAACTTAGCCCATCCCTAATTGTGGATTTAGCTTGGCACGAACTAATCCTTTTTACACGATTTTATACCAAGTTTTGTACCGAACACTACGGCCGATATATACATCACACCCCTAGTAAGAACACAAAACCAGGAATTTTTAACAAAACAATTCAATTTTATATCCAGCAATTTGGGCAACCAAACCCTTTAATTTGGGGAAAACAAGCTAAAGAAGAATGGGAGCTTTCCAATTGTGGATCATGCCTAAACTAGCCAATCAATATGTATTTTGAAGGAATTATAACAATTGATCCTGCTGAATTAACCAAAATAGTACCCGTAAAACCTACTAAAGCCTTCAGAAAGTTTTTACATAGTATGACCTTTGGAGCCGTTAGTGACAAACAAGAACGGGAAACATTTACAGCTGTTTCAATTTTACAACAAATCAACGCAAGCTTCAAACAACTGGGAGTTAATAATATTATTAAAATTTCTCATGATGACATTGACTTCTACCACGATAAAGAAGGTAAAAAAAATGACCTCAAGCTAGCGCTTGATAAATATGAGATCGAAGTAAATGATGCGATGTCTGTTCACTTTTCACAATTACACCTTGTATTAGAACACCAGGATGAAAGCTTTAAGTACCTGATTGATGTTTCCATTAATAGAGAACATAAAGTGGGTATTTATCCCATAGAGATTCATGTATCCGGATTTCTAAAGGATTTTTCAACAGAAAATCCAAAGGAACAAATAGAAGCAATAATAGCTGATCAAGAAACATTTCTCAGCTATAAAAACTTAAAAAAAGAACTATTCAGAAGCTATCTCTATAAAATCAAATACGAGCTCCAAAAACAAATTAAGATAGATGACATCGAAGTGTTTTTGAAAACGAAACAAATTATCACTTCTAAAAAAGTCGTGGATAAAAAAGAATACAAGTCTCAGTATAGTGGAGGTGGTGCTTATGGAAGGTATTATGGATTTGATGATTATGTATTTTATACACTCATATGGTCTGATATAATGCACGAGCACCATTGCACTATTCAGGAAACACATTTTGAGAATGAGCTAAATGAGCCTTTAGGATATGCAGATCAAATCTCATCTGATGATGGTATTTTTAAAACTGATGCAAATCAAGAAACCATAAAAAACACACTTGCTGAAGACCCTTTGAGCGTAAATGAACCTGCACAAGAAGAATCTTCAAGCTGGTTTGATTTTGGAGATTGGGGATCTGATGACAGCTGGTCAAGCTGCTCTTCTTGTTCCTCTTGCTCTAGCTGCTCATCCTGCGGAGGAGATTAAAATAGTAAAACTAAAAAACTAAAACCTTGGAAGAACTTATAGACATAGCGTTTTCACCGGTAAATGCATTTTTTTCAATCGTATGCTTGTTTCTACTGCTATATTGGGTTTTAACCATCTTTACTGGTTTTGATCTAGATTTTTTCGATGTTGACTTTGATGCTTCAGCGGATTTTGATTTAGACGTAGACGTAGATGGTGATATCGATAATTATAATCCGGACGTTGACTTACCTAGAAAAGATATTCAAACAGAAGGCGCAACTGAAGGTGTTGGAGTTCAAATACTAAGGTATTTTAATTTTGACGAATTACCACTGATGTTTATGATCACCATTATATTCTTCTCTATGTGGTTTATTTCGGTAAATATTACACATTATCTTGGTTTGGCTGAAAACTGGATTGGTTTTGTGCTCTTGATTCCTAACCTTATAGTAAGTCTTTTTATTGCCAAAATTGTGACCAAGCCATTAGCACGAATATATCGACATATAAATCATAAAGGGGAAGAAGAAATTGACTTTTTAGGAAGAAGATGTCTTGTAAAATCACCTGTATCTGGTTCCAAAATTGGACAAGTCGAAGTTACTGTAAAGGGAGATCCTATTTTAGTGTACGCTAAAGGATTCAAAGGTGCAGAAATCCAATCTGGTGAGGAAGCCATAATTGTCAATGAATCAAAGGATAAAAAATATTACCTAATAGAAAAGTTTAATACCATTTCATAACATAATAACTAAATACATCATAATACAATGCTAGAAAAATCATCAATAATACTCATAGCTGCTATAGTAATTGTAGGCTTTGGGTTACTAGTCTGGATAATTTCAATGTATAAGAAAATTATTCAGGGTAAAGTTTTAGTAAGAACAGGTATGGGAGGAACAAAAGTTTTTTTCAATGCCGGATTAGTGGTCCCTGTACTTCACAAAATGGAAATAATGGATATTTCTGTAAAGAAGTTAGAAATAGAGAGAACAGGAATTAATGGTTTGATTTGTAAAGACAATATTCGTGCTGATATTAAAGTTGCCTTCTTTGTAAGGGTAAATAAATCTACGGCCGATATTATCAATGTTGCACAAACCATAGGATGCGAAAGAGCCTCTGAAATTGATGTCTTAAGAAATTTATTTGATGCCAAATTTTCTGAAGCGCTTAAAACAGTAGGTAAAAAATTCGAATTCGTAGAATTATACGAAGCTCGGAGGGAATTTAGAGAAGAAATTATCGACATCATAGGTACAGATTTAAATGGTTATGTTCTAGATGATTGCGCCATTGATGATCTAGAGCAAACTTCACTAAGTGTATTGAAACCAGATAACATTCTGGATTCCGAAGGTATCAAAAAAATTACCGAGTTAACTGCGGCTCAGAACGTAAAGTCTAACTTTATAAAAAGGGATGAAGAAAAGACCATCCGTAAACAAGATGTTGAAGCTAGAGAAGCCATATTAGAACTGGATAAGCAATTAGCGGAAAAAGAAGAACAACAAAAACGTGAGATTGCAAACATCAAATCACGTGAGGAGGCTGAAACGCTTAAAGTATCTGAAGAGGAACGTCTTAAATCCGAAACCGCACGTATTGCTACAGAAGAAAAAGTAAAGGTTGCTGAAGAAAATATGCAACGCCAGATTATTGTCGCCTTAAAGAATAAACAAAGAACCGAAGCCGTAGAGACCGAAAGAGTAGAAAAAGACAGAATGCTAGAGGCTACGGAGCGCGAAAGAATTGTAACCCTGGCACAGATCGAAAAGGAGAAAGTCGTTGAAGTAGAGAAGAAAAACATTCAAGATGTAATCCGCGATCGTGTGATGCTAGAGAAAGGTGTGGTTCAGGAGCAAGAAAATATGAAAGACATCGAAGCTTTTAAAACAGCGGATCGTGAAAAGCAGGTTAAGATTACCATTGCAGAAGCTGATGCTCAAGAAGCTTTAATCAAAACCACGAAAGCTGCTGAAGCACAGAAAGAAGCCGCGAAGCAGAAAGCAGAAGAAATTAATATTGAAGCGCAGGCACGTAAAGAAGCCAGTGAAAAAGAGGCCGAAGCCCGCAAAACGCTGGCAGAAGCACAAGCGAAAGAAGAGGCAACACTGGGTATGTCCGAGGCACAAGTGATGCACGCTAAAGCAGACGCCAGAGAACGCGAGGGACTAGTGGAAGCTAACGTTATCGAGAAAAAAGCCAAAGCCGAAGCTGCAGGTATTGAAGCAAAAGCAGAAGCAAAACGTCAGGATGGTATGGCAGAAGCACAAGTGATCAAAGAAAAGGCCCTTGCGGATGCTGCTGGTATCGAAGAAAAGGCTGAAGCGATGAAGAAACTTGATGGTGTTGGTAAAGAACACGAAGAGTTCAAGTTAAAGCTTGATAAGGAATTACAAGTTGATCTTGCACATATCAATGTCCAAAAAGAAATCGCTGATGCACAGGCTGCCGTAATTGGTGAAGCACTTAAAGCGGCTAATATTGATATTGTTGGTGGTGAAACTATGTTCTTCGAACAGATTATGGGGCAAATTACAAGAGCTAAAGGCTTCGATAGATTGGTACAACATTCAGAGAATATTCAGGATGTAAAGGATGCTATCCTAGGTAGTGAAGACGTACAAGGCAACCTATTACAAAAAGTAAAAGAGTTTGCTACAAAGTACGGCATATCATCAGAAGATATTAAAAATCTAACCATCGCTAATCTTTTAGTTGAGCTTAAGCAAAAAACAAGCGACCCGGAGGAGAATAACTTGTTTACCAATCTCTTCAATCTGGCGAAAGGATTAGGATTATCTGATAAAAAGTTGAAATAACGCAACGTCTGATATGCCGTTTTGATATAAATCATATGAATATCACAACAACATTTTTAAACCCATAAGAGTCTTCCCATCCGGGGAGACTCAGGATGGGAATTGTTTAACTTTAAATAGGTTTAATTATGAGTATTGCAGCAATGATTGCTTCAATCAAGTTTAATGATAGAAGAAACAAAAGGGAAGCTTTCAGCCATATAAGTGGAAGCTTAGACAATGAAAGTCCGGGAATAAAAGTTGAACCGGTTACTGATGAAGTTTTACAAGAAATAAGAGAAAAATTAAAAAAGCAAAACCGAATTTTAAGCATTAAAATGACAATAGCGATTGCTATAAGTCTTGCTTTAACCATTGCTTTACTCTTTTATTTTACTTCTAAATTTTAATGCGATGAGCGCAGGAGGAGGATCGGGACATAATTTGAGCAATCTTTTACGAAACAGTAGAAGGCAAAAAAGAGAAGCCTATGATGGATGGAGAGCGAGTGATAAAGAGAGTCAGGGCATTAAAAAAGAACCTGTTTCTGATGAGCTATTACAAGAAATACGACATAAACTAAGAAAGCAGCGAAGTACTCTATTTTTAAAAAGACTTGTTGCTTGCATTATTATTTTTTGTGCTTTTATAACATTTATAGGGTATATAAGTATGAGTTAAAAAATTCTTTTAAGCGCTCTAAAATTGTAAAAATAGACAAGAAATTGATAATAGTTGGTTGTCACACTGAGCTTGTCGAAGTGTAATAACTCAATAAAAAGTAAAGTTTTTGTTTGTGCTTCAACAAGCGCAACCAAACAACAAAATAGCATTAATAGTATGCAAGAAGATAAAACGACCCAACATACACAACAACTAGACGGTGGTACCTACGAGATCATTCAAAACCGTTTGGATAAACAAAAAAATGAACTTTTAGAGCGGCTTGCGCAGCTCAATGCAGCTCGTCAAGAAGTTTTTGGTAGTGTAGAAACCAAACTAATCGCTAATAATCGTATCAACACCGAGAATAATTGTATTGCGCGCGATATTGTAACGATTGGTCAGTATTGTATTTTTGGGTATAATGTTCATTTTGGTTTACGCACTGAGATTACACTTGCAGATGTATTTAGTATTTACACCTACAAAGAAGATCATTTTTCTACCGAGCCTTTAGAATTAATTCAGGATAACGTATTTATAAATGATTTTACCAATCTCTATAAGTACTACCGAAATACCATTTTTTCTAAATTTGCGATTGTGGGTAACTACCTGCATATGGTTTTTCAGCTTAGCGATAGTGTTTCTGACATTAAAACCTTTAAGTGGTTAATTAATGAGGGAAAACTGACCTATGTAGATAACAGAAGTGAACACGAGTTTAAATTTCCTAAACAACACGAGTTTAACTGGACAGAAGTTGGCAGAGACATGCATCGATATGGAACGCACCCTCATATATCCATTAAAGACAAGGTATTTGTAGAGACTGTTGGTGGAGATCTCACTATTAAAATTGAAGACAATACTGAAGATGGTAAGGGAATATATAACGAGGCCGTAGAACACGTCGATCAAACCCTAGATGATGGTCAGTATCGTTTTGCTGACCTGGGTAACCTTATCGCTTTAGAGATTAAACCCTTTCAAGAAAAACCACAATATTTTATCTATAATCACAAGATACAAGAGGTAAAAAAGATTCCTGCGATCAAAGATGCCTGTGTATTATTACCCGACGAACAGGGAGTCATTTATCCTAATGGATACTATTTACAGTCTGGAGAATTCAAGTTATTTGAAAATAGTGTTACTAATGTAAAATTTCAGGATAAAATAAGTTCACCCAACGGCGAAGATTTTCTTTACGTCTTTTATCAAAATGAAAAAGGGCTGTATGTGTTGATGTCTTATAATGTAATTGAACAAGAGGTAAAAACGCCCATTATCTGCAATGGATTTACCATTTTAGAGCAGGGTGAGCTATGTTATTTTAAAACTGAAGACGAGCAAACCAAACACCATGTCATTCAGATATGGCAAACGCCTTTTATGAAAGGAAATGTAATGCCCTCTGAGCATACGGACACTTTACTATACAAAATAGGCAATAAAGATATTGTAAAAGCCATGGCAGAATGCCAGGCTTTAATTACCCTGCTTAACAAAGAGGACAGTTACGATGGGCTGTATGATGATATTGCCAAATCCTCTAATGATATTATTGATAGTTACTATTGGATTAGAGAAGAAGCCACCTTTCGCCTGAATGTACCTTTATCCGAAATCAATAATGCAGCTAATGCAGCCATAGACGAGTTCGAAAAGGTTGTGCAATTACGGCGAACTGCGACTGCAATAACCAAAGAAACTCAAGATAAGGCCGATGCAATCTTTGGGAAAATTAAAAGTAGTTCGTTTCGCTCTATCGATGATTTTGTAAACGTACTTGCTCAATTAAGAACATTGAGAGGCGAAGTCATAGCGCTAAACGATATCCGATATGTAGAAAAGATATTTATTGAAAAGCTAGAAAATGAAATAGCAGAACAAACTGAAAAAATTTCACAACGCTGTGTACAATTTCTACTAGATGACAAAGCCCTTCTGCCCTATCACGATCGAATCAAAGAAAAAGAAGACGCTTTAGCGAAAATCAATAAGGTTATAGACGCCAAGAAATTAGAAGCGGAGGTAAACCAAATTGCTACTGATCTGGAAATGTTGATCGATATCGTTTCTAATCTTCAAATTGAAGACACCTCTCATTCCACCAAGATTATTGATAATATATCGCTAATTTTTGCTACCATCAATCAGCTTAAGGCGGGGATTAAAAACAAAATAAAATCACTTGGTAGTAAAGAAGCCACTGCCGAATTCGCTGCCCAGCTCAAATTGGTAGACCAAAGTATTATCAACTACTTAGATATTGCCAATACTCCTGAAAAAACAGATGAGTTATTAAATAAAGTTTCCGTTCAGCTCGAAGATTTGGAAGGACGCTTTGCAGATTTTGAAGAGTTTATTACTCAGATCATCGAAAAGCGCGAAGAAGTATACAATGCCTTCGAAGCACGAAAAAATAGCCTGATTGAGGAGCGCAATAAAAAAGCGGTTGCCCTAGAGAATGCTGCCAAGCGAATTGTAAAAGGAGTAGCAAAAAAAGCAATGGGACTAGATTCTGTCGTTGAAATTAATGGTTATTTTGCTTCAGATTTAATGATCAATAAACTTCGGGATATCATCAACCAACTGCAAAATCTTGATGATGCCGGTAAAGCTGAAGCGATTGAGACCGCTTTGAAAGTTGCTAAAGAAGATGCTACCCGTAAGCTTAAAGACAAACAAGACCTCTATGAAGATGGAGAAAACATCATCAAGCTAGGCAATCACAAATTTGGAGTTAACAAACAACCTCTTGATTTAACTATTGTTTATAAAGATGAAGGCTTAGCGTATCATCTTACAGGAACAGATTTTTATCAGCAAATCGAAAATGAAATTCTGTTACAATCTAAAAAGTATTGGAACCAGGAACTCGTTTCTGAAAATCAAGACGTGTATCGTTCTGCCTATCTGGCCTATAAGATATTTCTGCTTCATCTCACGGATGCTGTCAAAGCGCAATCAAATAAAAAGAACACTAAAGAATTCGACAGGCTCAGTCTGACAAGTATGAACGATGAGGAGCTTTTGGAATTAGTAAGATCCGAAAGCAGTAAAAACTATGCAGAAGGATATATCAAAGGGGTTCACGATATAGACGCTGCAAAAATCCTCAAGGTACTGGTTACTAAACATAACGATCTCGGCCTGTTGCAATATGATCCAAACATCAGAGCCTTTGCACAGTATTATTGGTTCAGTCTTTCAGCAGAAAAACAAGAATACTGGAACACCAAAATCAAAGAATCAGGTGATGTTTTAGCCATGTTTCCAAAGAGTAAGGCCTATTTGTCATTGCTTTCTGGTTTAACAAAAAGCATCCATCAATCCGTATCAGAGGTGCTAAACGAAGTGGATGATTTCAATGTCGAAAATGGAGATGCCATAGCGTATTATTTATTTAAGGAATTACAATCTGATGCTACCTTCAGTCATAGCCAAACCGCTCATGAAATTTATGAAGCTTTACTTTCGGCATTAAAAAAGAAAAATATACTTGCTAAACTTAAAACCTCTTTAGGTTTAGATCAAAAGAAACGAACCAATGGAGCCGTAAACTGGAATGATAAAATAAATCTTGCTAAACAGTGGGTTAGCTCTTTTATTAACTCTAATTATGCTAGTTACGAAACCTATATCAACGAGGTAGTTTGCCTTTTACTGTTCAGCGACACCTCTGCCATAGATATCATTCACGTAAATCCTTCAGAAACCATTACAGGATTAAAAGGAAGCCATTACACCATCGAAGAAGGAACGTTTCAGTTTAATTATCATAATTTTGTAACTACGGTTTCCGAATTTACTAAAAAAGAAGTGCCTGCTTATGAAGCGTATAGAGAAGCGAAGCACCAGGTTACTGAAGAATTAAAAGAACAACTAAAGCTCGAAGAGTTTAAACCCAAAGTACTTTCCTCTTTTGTGAGAAACAAATTAATTGATCAGGTATATTTACCCTTGATTGGTGATAATATGGCTAAACAATTAGGTAGTGTAGGTGATAATAAACGTACTGATCGTATGGGTATGTTATTGCTAATTTCACCTCCAGGGTATGGTAAAACGACCTTGATGGAATATATGGCCAATCGCTTAGGGTTAGTGTTTATGAAGATCAATGGCCCTGCCATTGGGCACCAGGTAACTTCGGTAGATCCTATGGCAGCAAACAATGCCGCATCCAGAGAAGAGCTTAAAAAGCTGAATCTTGCTTTAGAAATGGGTAACAATGTAATGCTCTACCTGGATGACATCCAACATTGTAATCCAGAGTTTTTACAAAAGTTCATTTCACTAGCTGATGGTACCAGAAAAATAGAAGGAGTATACAATGGTAAACCAAAAACTTATGACCTGCGCAGTAAGCGATTCTGTGTGATTATGGCGGGTAACCCCTATACCGAAAGCGGTGATAAATTTCAGATCCCTGATATGTTAGCTAACCGGGCAGATATCTATAACCTTGGAGATATCATTGGGGATACCGCAGATTTATTTAAGCTCAGCCTTATTGAAAATGCGATGACTTCTAATCCTGTTTTACATCAATTAAGTAGTAAATATTTTGAAGATGTATATAAACTCATCAAAATTGCAGAATCTGGCACGCAGGATGGTATCGAACTAAAAGGAAATCATACCAAGCAAGAAATTCAGGATTATGTAGCTGTATTAGAAAAGGTATTGACCATAAGAAACACCGTACTAAAGGTTAACGAAACCTATATACAATCTGCGGCAATGGAAGACGCCTATCGTGTAGAACCTTCATTTAAATTACAAGGATCGTATAGAGATATGAGTAAGTTGGTAGCAAAGGTAGTGCCTATTATGAACGAAAAAGAATTACAAACACTACTCCTATCCCATTATGAAAACGAATCGCAAACGCTTACCAGTTCCGCAGAGGCGAATTTGTTAAAGTACAAAGAACTTGCAGGCACCATTTCTGCCGAAGAAAAAGAACGATGGGCCGCTATTAAAGAAACCTTTGTGAAAAATAATAAGCTAAAAGGCTTTGGGGACAAAAACGAAATGGCACAGGTACTCGCACAAATGATGCAATTTAGCGAACATCTTGCTGGTATTCAATCGGTGTTGAAGAAGGGGTTGGAGAAATGATAGTCTTACATTTTTAGTGTTTGTAAACATAAATAATAAAAAATAATAGACCCTAACGTACCTTGGGATAATAAATCAGGCAATTCAATCGGCACTTGTCATTCTCGGAAAGGCAGGAATTGAAATAACGAATAATTACAAAATTAATCAACGTTAAAAAACTCAGTTCAATTTTTAAAATCTAAGGGTTTTTGATATATTTACATAAGCACTTATATAAATACTTATGCAAGATGCCTTACTAACCTATGGAGAATTAGGTCTGGGATCTCGGTTAAAAAGACTGAGTGATCTTATGATGCGCGAAATACATGTCGTATATGACACTTGCAATATTGAGTTTGACCCTTACCTCTTTCCGGTGTTTAATATAATTATAGAGCATCAACAGGTAACTACTACTACCATACAAGAAGCTTTACAATACACGCAACCCGCAATTACACAAGCCATTAAAAAACTTTCAAGTAAAAAATTGATTAGCCATAAAGTTGATAAGCAAGATAAACGCAAAAAGCTATTTCAGCTCACCAAAAAGGGCATTGCACTACACCATGAGCTCATACCGTTATGGCAAATTATTGATCAGCAAGTGAAGTGGCTAACTGAGGGTTCCGCGAATAGCCTAACGAGTCACCTAAACTTTTTTGAAAATCAACTTCAAAAAAAGTCACTAAGCAATCGGATTTTAGAGGAGTATAGTAAACTAAAAAAGCAAAATGAAAACAATTGAAATCATCCCTTTTACATCCCATTATGCAAAAGATTTTGCGCGTTTAAATGTGGAGTGGTTAGAAAAATATTTTGTGGTAGAGCCGCATGATGAAGATCTTCTGCAACGATGTGAGGAAACTATTATCAACAAAGGAGGCTATATTTTCTTTGCAAAAGTCGATAATACGATTGCAGGTACATTCTCCCTCATCAAAAGCAGTGATGGTATTTATGAATTGGGTAAAATGGCAGTATCTCCGGAGTTTCAAGGTCAAAATATTGGGCAGCAACTGTTAGTATATTGTATTGAGCTGGCTAAAAAAAACCGCTGGAAAAAAATTATACTTTACTCCAATAGAAAGCTCGAAAATGCCATTTACATATATAAAAAATACGGTTTTGTAGAAATCCCCCTCGAAGCCAACCCTCCCTATCAACGTGGTAATATTAAAATGGAATTGGCAATAGATTAAAGCACCTTTTATATTTTAGTTCGAGTTTTACAACCAACAAAAAACCTCTTTATATCTCACCTCCAGGGGAGACTTGATTCCTTTCCCTTGAGGGAAGGGTTAGAAATGGGTGTCAACATTGCTTATCTAACTCCTAATAAACCAAACTACGAGAACCATTATAAAACAAGTCGTAAAAACACCCCTCTAAATCTCCCCTCCAGGGGAGACTTGATTCCCTTCCCTTGAGGGAAGGGCCAGGGATGGGTGCTTTCAAAACCCTACAAAACTTCTTACAAATGTTAAAGTCAAAAAAATAGGGTAACAAAACCACGATTTAAGACACATGCTATAAAGTATACAAGCATAACTTTGCTTTACTTTAATAACACAATTAAATCTTAAACTTTCAGTACATGAAAAAAAACACATTTTTAAAACTCGGATTTGGGGTTTTACTTTCTGCTTCAATAGTAAGTTGCGAAAACGAAACCTCCAATGAACAAGAACTAAACAGCCAGTTAATACCTGAAAAAATTATTTCTTTAGACAAGGCTATAGCAGAGTATAATAATTTTTATCATACTCGTATTGCCCCTTTTGAAGGCAAAGCCAATACAAACCAAACAAGAGCAGTTTGGTTTGATATGAAGTCTCTAGAAAGTCACTTAAATAAAATAAATGTTGTAGCTAACCAAAACAATATAGCTGTTACAGGTATTAGTATATCCTTACTGTAGATGAAAATAACAAAAGAGATATAGTGTTAGCTCCGTTAGCTAAACATCCTGAAACAAATGCTAATATGCCTTTTTCTATTGATAATAACACAGTAGTTTTTATAGATAATAACGCATTTGATGCATATAGCAACTTAAGAAAATACAGTACATTAACTGATAAAACACAGAGCTTATTATTAGGAAAAAATGGTACTGTTTCTCTTGCCAGTATAATCAAAAACTACAATAATTATTACGATACATACGTACAACCGTTAAATAACAAAGTTAAAAACGATACTCGCTTTTGCTTTTATGAAGGCGATACCTTTAAAAAATATCTTAATTACATACAGAAACAGGCAAAAGAAAACAAAGCGGATCTTAATGGGGTAAATATTGTTTTTGGTGTTTATGACAATGATCCTGCACTGGGAGAGTATGCTAATCATCAAACGTTATTCTTTAGTCCTTCTGTGATTAATGGTAAATCTGTTTTTTCATTATCACAGCAAGATAATTTCTCATTTAATTTTGAAACAGATATCATTGAATTTTTACCTACAAAGTCTGATAATTTAGTGTCAAGTTCATTGTCCAATGAACTTTCAGGAACTCCTCCATTTGGAATTGAATAATAACTAAAAATTAGCTTATCAAAGTTCGACTTAAACAGTCGGACTTTTTTTATTGAAACATCCCTCTATATCTCCCCTCAAGGGGAGACTTTTTTCCCTTCCCTTGAGGGAAGGGCCAGGGATGGATGTTTTTCTGTCCTAAACTTTTTACATGAAAAGAGGTTTATGTAAGCAAAATTTCTTTTTCCTATCTTTCAAATTCAATATATAAGCGTGGCATTACAAAACATACTTCCATATACAACTGAAGCAAGGGAAAGAGCTAAAACTTTAAGAAAAAACATGACCCAATCTGAAAAATTATTTTGGGACAACGTAAGAAAGAATCAACTCGGCACTAAGTTTTATAGACAATTCCCTATTCTGGATTATGTAGTTGACTTTTACGTAAAGGAGATTGGACTTGCCATTGAAATCGATGGAGAGTATCACAACAGTCAGTTTTTAGAGGATAGTAAACGTCAGGAGAGGATAGAAAAACTAGGAGTTCAATTTCTTAGATTTAGTAACAATCAAATAAATAATGATCTGCCCAATGTAATCCAGGAGATTACAGAAACTATAAGCGAACTTCAATGAATTTTATTAGATGATATACCTAAAAGAGAAGGTTTTCTGTAGATTACAAATGAAGCACTATAGATAAACACCCCTCTAAATCTCACCTCAAGAGGAGACTTGATTCCCTTCCCTTGAGCGAAGGGCTAGGGATGGGTGTCAACATTGCTTATCTAACTCCTTATAAACCAAACTTAAAGAAACATTACAAAACAAGTCGTAAAAACACCTCTCTAAATCTCCCCTCCAAGGGAGAATTGACTCCCTTCCCTTGAGGGAAGGGCCAGGGATGGGTGTCATTTAAACACATAAATCCAGAGTTATTTCCCCCTTTTCTTAAAAAGGGGTTTTCCCCCCTTGAATTCCTTCTCCAACAATCGTTATTTTACACTAATCTTACAGGTAGCCTTGTTATCACAAGGTGTTACCTATGTATAAGATAACAAAACTGAGTCAATTTTTTTTAATACTGCGGAATAACACTATTTTTAGAGGTATAAATCATCTAAACTAACAAACACTTAAAACAAAAAATGAAAAAACTAACTAACCTATTCACATTAATCGTCTTTATTTTTGGAGCTACCCTTTTAGGTTCGTGTGACAATTTACAAACCGGTGACCAAAGCGCCCAACTAGCAGACTACAAGAAAAAAATTGAGGAATATGAAAAAACCATTGCTAGTTTAAAAGAACGACTTGAATCCGAGCAAGGCAGTAAACCGGATAATATTATAACCTCTCGTTTTGCCAAAAACCTTTATGATAATTACACCACAAGAGCGGAGTGGATAAGCGAAACCGTTGGTGCCGATGGAGATGGTGAACGTTTTATGGCTACTAGATCGTTATACTATGACCTTAATGAATTATATAACTACTTAGCCTATGTTCGCAAACAATCTAGCGAAGCTAAGGTAAGACCATCGGGCGTACGCTTTTACTTTGGGATCTATCCTGAGGATTATGTTAGAGACCGATCGAAAAATTACGCTAAGCGCACTACCTTTTTTATAGCTCCAACCGTAGCACGAAAGATGAATGATAAAGTCGTGCACTTAGGGTATACTCTAGATAATGATTTTAACGTACAACTGTTATCAGAAACTATAGGAGTAGATCAATTCGGTAAAGCAAGAATGCAAAAAGGAAGCTTGTTTAATTTCAACCTGTTTCAGGAGTTGGATGAAAAAAACAGTTTAATTGCTAATGAAATGGGAAGTTCACCTCCGATAGGAAAATAACTCTGAATAGCTTTTGGGAATTTTACGATATATCGGATTATTATTTGAGCTTCTAGCTCTAATCACAGCGGTAATTTATTTCTATAAATATAAGAACACTGCATTAAGGTACTTTTTGCTCTTATTAGCTTATATATTCTTAAACGACTCGCTAGGTATGTTTGTAAGAGAATATATAACTGATTACAATGCAGTACTATATAATAGCTATTATGTAATTAATTTCTCTTTCTGGTTTTTACTTTATAGATATTACCTGAAAATTACATTCAACAAAAAAATTGTTTTGAGCTTTTTTTTGATTTACATAATTTCTTTTATTATAAATGGCTTCTTCGAAAACTATCTTATCGATTATCAAAGACTACCATATATTATTGCTGCATTATTTTTAATAATTACAATTGTTATTTACTTCATAGAAGTATTAAATTCTCAAAAAGTATTACATACAAAAAACAATCTTTTATTTTGGATAAGTGTGGGTTTACTAATCTATTATGTTGGTAATCTCCCTTTCAGAATACTCAGAAATTATTATATACAGTTAGCAGATGCTACAATATTATTCTTGGTAAATTTTGTGTTAACAGTAGTACTTAATTCTTGTTTTATAATTGGATTTATATGGAGCAACAAGAAACAGCAATTTTAATCGCAAGTATTGTACTTGTGGTAATTATAATTTTATTGATTTTTTTGTTTTTGATTTTTCAAAAACGAAAGAACAGCTTGTTGCTTCAACAGCGCGAAGCAAAACGAGAATTTGAGCGAGCCATTGCGCAAACACAAATAGAAATACGAGAGGAAACCCTGCGCAACATCAGCTGGGAGTTGCACGATAATATCGGTCAACTCCTAACACTGGCAAAAATACAGATTGGTATTGCGCAGGGTCAACCCGAAAAACTACAAGAAGTTACAGACACCATAACCAAGAGCTTAACGGAATTGCGATCGTTATCAAAACTGATCAATCCTGATGCGATTAAAAGCCTATCGCTTAGCGAAGCCATCCGACTCGAGATTGAACGCTTTAATCGACTGCAATTCATTGAAGCGTCTATGACCGGTAATAGTGAGGTGCGTAAGCTAGATAGCCAGGAAGAAATCGTATTGTTTAGGATTTTACAAGAATTTTTTACCAACACTATCAAGCATTCTAAAGCAACCAAATTAACCGTACATACTACTTTTACCAAAGATAAAATAGAAATCAAAGCAGAAGATAATGGCGTTGGCTTTGATATTACCAATACCAAAACCAAACAAGGTATTGGACTGTGTAATATTCAAAACAGAGGCAAACTGATAGGTGCAGAAATTGGCTTACATTCTGAAATTGGTAAAGGAACCTCTATCAAATTGGTATATTTTTACAAACAAAAACCAGAAACAAGCCCTAAGCTTAGCATTATTGAAACTTAGCATTTTTTATAAACGTTGAACTGTTTTACTTGATATTAATAAGGAAAGCGATACACTAAAGCACTAAACCAATAACTCAGCGATGTGTTATGATCCAATAGACTAACTATAAAAACCGATCATAATCATCTTCATCAAAACACACAATCATGAATTACTCCGTAGTCATAGTAGAAGATCACATCTTATTATCCCAGGCATTATCTGGGTTAGTAGATGGTTTCGAAAAGTTTAAAGTTCTTTACATCTGTAAAAATGGAAAAGAATTGCTAACGCGATTTAAAGATCCTAAAAATATACCAGACATCGTACTTATGGATATCAATATGCCCATTATGAATGGCTTAGAAACCACGGCAGTACTCAAAGAAGAGTATCCTGATGTAAAGGTGCTGGCTCTATCTGTAGAAGAAGATGAAAAAACAATACTCAAAATGCTCAGAGCCGGTGCTAAAGGCTATCTACTAAAAGACACCGAAAAAAGTATCCTTGAAAATGCCCTTGTTGAAGTACAGGAAACCGGATTCTATCATACAAAAAACGTAACCAACCTTTTACTGGGATCTCTTAATCCTAAAGAAGAAAATAAAGTTGCGCTGAAGGAACGCGAATTGGAATTCATCAAACACGCGTGTACAGAAAAAACCTATAAAGAAATTGCTAGTGATATGTGCCTAAGTCCAAAAACCATTGAAGGTTATCGAGATTCTATTTTTGAAAAGCTAAATCTCAAAAACAGAACAGGCTTGGTGATATATGCGATTAAAAATAAAATTTTTGTGCCCTAGATAAATGATATAAATGACAATGAAAAGTAAGTTTGGCGCGTTTATTGCTTTAGGCAGGTTTATTAGCTGTAACTTTTAAGAAAAAGTTAAGACTAATAAATAACCAATTGTCAATAAACTAACCATCTATGCGCTTATAAGTACTTTGTTTTTACTTATTTTTGTAGATGTAGGAATATCATCACATTTATGTTAAAGCAACAACTTAATTTTAAACTTTCTCAAAAATTATCCCCTCAGCAGATTCAGTTAATGAAACTGATTCAGTTACCTACACAGGCTTTTGAACAAAAACTGAAGCAAGAGTTAGAGGAAAATCCAGCATTAGACAGCGGTAAAGATCAAACAGACGAATACGACTATGAGGATCCCTATGCCAATGACCAAAATGATGATGACTATGGGTCGGAAACGATAGAAACTGAAATTAATGTAGACGAATACCTTAGCGACGACGAGATACCAAGTTATCGCCTAAGTACAAACAACTATAGCGCTGACGATGATGAAAAAAGTGTACCTTATGCTTCTGGTACCACCTTTCATCAGCATTTGGTGGAGCAGTTAAATACGTATAGACTAGATGAAGAGCGAAGAGCAATTGCTGAATTCTTAGTGGGTAGTATTGACGAGAGTGGCTATATAAGGCGAAATGTTGCCGATATCTTAGATGATTTGGCATTTACACAAAATGTATACACTACCGAAGACAAGATCGAAGAGGTTTTCAAAATAGTCCATCAATTAGACCCTGCTGGCGTAGGCGCCAGAGATTTAAAAGAGTGCTTGTTAATTCAGCTAGAGCGCAAGGATAAAACGATTGCTATCAAATTGGCCACTGATATGATCAGAAACGCCTTTGATCACTTTAGTAAAAAACATTACGACAAACTGTTGTCCAAATTTGATATTGAAGAAGAACAACTCAAAGAAGCGATTGAAGAAATAGAGCATCTTAATCCCAAACCTGGTGGGTCTTATTCGGGTAATACACGTATAGTAGAACACGTAGTTCCAGATTTTACGATTCGAATCGTTGACGGAGAATTAGAATTATCACTCAATGGTAGAAACGCTCCAGAATTACACGTATCTAAAGAGTATAATAATATGCTCCAGGCGTATAAAGCAAGCAAAGAAAAATCTAAATCTCAAAAAGATGCAGTACTTTTCATCAAGCAAAAATTAGATGCCGCAAAATGGTTTATTGAAGCAGTAAGGCAACGACAACAGACTTTATTTGTTACCATGAGCGCTATTATGCACTATCAAAAGGAATATTTCTTAACGGGAGATGAAAGAAACCTAAAACCAATGATCCTTAAGGATATTGCTGATGAGATTGAGATGGATGTTAGTACGGTATCAAGAGTAGCCAATAGTAAATATGTAGACACTCCCTATGGGACAAAGCTCATAAAAGATTTCTTTTCAGAATCGATGACTAACACCGAAGGCGAAGAGGTATCCACCCGAGAAATCAAAAAAATTCTTGAAATCACTATCGGCGAAGAGGATAAGAAAAAACCGCTAACGGATGAAAAGTTAGCCAAAATTTTAAAAGAAAAAGGATACCCAATAGCGAGGAGAACCGTAGCCAAATACAGGGAGCAATTGGACCTACCCGTAGCACGATTAAGAAAAAAGATTTAATGAATTTCTTTCTAAAAAGCTTTTCATACCTATTACACCCTATTTTAATGCCTTTATTAGGTGCTATTATCTATTTTGCAGCTGCACCTAGGTTTATTCCTGATGAGATCATTAGCGCTAAAATATTTGGCCTAGTAGTGATTACCATCTTTACCCCAATTGTATTATATTTTTTTCTAAAAAGTTCAGGTGCCATTTCATCTCCGCATTTAGAAGAAGTAAAACAACGTAAAATTCCATTATTACTACAATCCATACTGCTCATTGTAGTTATTAAATTAATTATTGATATCTATCATTATCCTGAATTATATTACTTCTTTCTAGGAGCCTTATTTTCTTCTTTAAGTGCCATTTTTGTAATCTTTTTTAACATCAAAGCCAGTCTACACATGGTTGGAATTTCTGCAGTTACCATGTTTACGGTTGCCTTGAGTATTCATTTCAGTATTAACCTTACTGCACTCATCGCCATACTTATGGTGGCTAATGGTCTTGTCGCTACATCTAGGCTACATATGAAAGCACATACCAATCTCGAGTTAATCTTAGGAATTCTTATTGGTATCTTACCCCAATTAACCCTAATAAACTTATGGTTATAAAATATAAAATAAGAGACCTATCTTAAATGCATTGAGCCCAACAGCTTCACCACTTTCTAAGGTAGCATTATCATTAAATAAAGGATTGATCCCATAATGAAAATAGAAATTTACAGTATTCCATCCCAATGATAAGGTAAGGGACATACGGAGTCGCTCTAATTCATCCAGCTGCGTTTGCTTAATGGTATTAGAGCCATCTACAAATACTGAATTAAAATAATAGATATAACCTAGCTTAAACCCAGTATAAATTCGATAAAAGCGATGATCCTGAGGCGTTGATGTTCTCCATCGTAACTCTAAAGGAGCTTCAATAATATGCGTATAAAAACGATTACGATCATATGCTACACCTCTTAAATTACTAAATATACTTTCCTCAGTTCCTTCGCGCTCGCCGATAAATAGATTTTGTCCATAGGAATTAAAAGAATATCCTATTCCTAAACCAATAGCAACATTGCGTCTTTTGTTAATCGGCATATCTCTTATAAAACCGATATGTAAACCACCACTTAGTCCAGACTGGTCAATACCAGAAGGCTTATTAAGCAATAAATTAAAAGTGAAACCGAAATAAAACTGATCCTCTCTATATAAGGAATCGGCACTTTTAATAAACAAAGAATCAGAGACTCTTCTTTCTTGTCCACAAAGTGAACTTAATGAAAGTATACAAAGTAGTATGCATATAAATCTAAGCATCATATCTAAGGGTAAAGAATTTGCCCAAGCACAAATAATGTATGTTTATTCTTTTAATAAAAGTAAGTATTAAAATATAATTATAAGTTAGTAACTTTTTATTCATAGGCACATAAAAAAAGTCATTCACAAGATCTATGAATGACTTTTTTTTATAGATTAAAGAAAAGAACTTACTTTAAATTATCGGCTGCATCACCAATTCTGGTGGTATAGTTAATTTTTAAAGCCTGTACTTCTCTTAATTCTTTCTTGATATCTCCTACGAGTCCCATGTTTGTTTCACCGTCTACTTTAAGCGCAGTAATCAAAAATGGAATTTCCTCTTCTCTTTTAGATGCACGCTCAGCAAGAACGAATGGAGCAATCTCCTCAATCTCAGCAAATTTATCATTCAACTGAATTCTTGCTTGTGTACCTGCACTACTTTTATATCGAGAACTTGGTTTACCAGCATAGATATACATTACTAGATTCTTTTTATCTAGTTTTTCTACTTGATTTGCTACCGGTAATTTATTTTCGATCATCAGCGTATTTTCTCGCATTACCGTAGCCACCATAAAGAAAAATAACAACATAAAAACGATATCTGGTAAAGAAGCGGTAGATATAGCTGGTAAATCCCCACTTTTTTTCTTTTTAAACTTTGACATAATCTTACTTTTTATGTTATAAATTATTTCTTAGGTTCTGCTTCAGACAGCTTTTCAGGATATAATTCCTGAATTCTTTTAATCTGATCCTTTAATTTCTCCTTATTACCAGGATAGTTAACGTCATTAAGATCTTTCTCCATCTGAATGAAGGTCTTATTATATAACTGCATTGCTACTCGATTACGCAATTCATTATATGCCGCAACTAATTCATTTTGTACGGCAATATACGTAGCATATGAAGTCTCTCTATTATTTCTTAGAGAAATAACTGCCTTAGTTGGATTATCGGAAGAAGCTGGATCTTTAGCTCCTTGACAATAGTTGCAAGCGTCATCTCCTTTACCTCCACCGTTATCCAGAAAGGCAACTGCCGCAGCTCTAAGTTCACTTAATTCCATTGGCGCTTCTTCTACCAATAAATCATTGTTTTTATTCACTTCGACAACGAATATATTTTTCTCTTTAAGAATCGGTGGTTTCTCCTGTTCATCTACAGGAGGCGGAAGTTTACGGCTAATACCGCTATCCGTCTCAATTGTAGTTGTAACCAGGAAAAATATTAGAAGAAGAAACGCAATATCTGCCATAGATCCCGCATTAACTTCTGGTGCTGCTCTTCTTGCCATATTATTTACCTATTAATTTTCTTATTCCGGATAAAAACATCATTCCTACTGCTATCGCAGCTAAGAAATAAAACGCGTATAATCCTGCACCGACCATTTTAGATCCACCTGCAGACAATACTTCTCCGTCTTTCATTGGTGTTTCAACACCATCCGCTAGGACATATCCTATACCTACTACGATTAAAAAAGCAACAATTCCAATTAGGGTATTCTTTAACCCTCCAGGATTTTTTGCTAACGTAGAAAATACAGATACTAAAGTTGCTATAATTACTAAAATAAATATAGCCCAAGTTAGGAAGTAAAGAGGGCTAACAGCCGGCTCTACTAACTCTAAAGGTAAGTCTCTCGCGTCAGTTACGCCATTCTCAGCTTCAAGATTACCTATAGTGTTGCTCATTACAAACCAAAGAACACCACCTAGTATACCAACAGCAAGAACTACGTATGTTAATATTTTTGAGATTTTCATGTATGTTTAATTTAAAATCGAAACTTAAGTTTCCAGTTAATAATTATCAATTTGTAAACTAACTATACCTATTTAATCATAAGATATAGAGAACAAAGTATAATTATTTTCTGTTTTTGTATGCTACTAACATATCGATTAATGTTATAGAAGCATCCTCCATATCATTAACGATTCTATCAATCTTCGCTACGATGTAGTTGTAAAAGATTTGTAAGATAATAGCAACGATAAGTCCAAATACCGTTGTAAGAAGTGCTACTTTAATACCTCCTGCAACTAGTGATGGCTGCATATCTCCTGCTGCTTCAATTTTATCAAATGCTTGAATCATACCTATTACCGTACCCATAAACCCAAGCATCGGAGCAAGAGCAATAAATAAAGATACCCAAGATACATTCTTCTCTAATTGACCCATTTGAACACCTCCGTAAGCAACAACAGCTTTTTCGGCAGCGTCAATGCTTTCATCAGCACGGTCAAGACCTTGATAATAAATAGATGCCACAGGTCCTTTTGTATTTCTACAAACTTCCTTAGCTGCTTCAACTCCTCCACTATTCAAAGCATCCTCAACATTTTGCTGAAGTTTCTTTGTGTTTGTAGTAGAAAGGTTCAAAAAGATAATTCTTTCGATTGCTATCGCAAGTCCTAGAATTAAACATAAAAGTACAATCCCCATGAACCCAGGTCCACCTTCAATAAAACGCTTTTTTAATTCTTGATGAAATGATAAATCATCAGTTGCGTCTTCTGCTGCAGCATCTTGCACTGCGGTTGTAGTTAAGGGAGCAATTGCTAATTGCACATTAGTCGATAATACCTGAGCAGGTGCAGTAGCTGCTTGTACGTTTCCAAAAGCCATTACTGCTGCGATTGCCAGAATAGAAAATAGTCTTTTCATTGCGCTGATTCTTAATTTTAATTAGTTAAAGTGTTAAAGATAAAAAAATATTATAAAATCCATAAAAATTTAATAATAATGCAGAAAGAAAGAGTAACACTTCCACTCCTTTCCACATGTAAAAACAGAAAGCAAAATGTTTTAGCGTTTAAAGTTTTTTTCCAAAAACACTACTAAATTGAAACACTTTCTTTACTCGCAGAGAGGAAGGGATTCGAACCCTCGATACGCTTTTGACGTATACACACTTTCCAGGCGTGCGCCTTCGACCACTCGGCCACCTCTCTAGTTTCCCTAAAAATGGTTGGGCAAATAACAAAAAAAATATAAGCTACTAAAATTTGAGGCGTTAATTTTCTGACATTTCACCCCTAATTGGGGACTCAAAGATCGTTTTAAACACTTTTATGGGTAATTTTTCCCCTAACAAGTACATTAATTTGGTGACTGCAGCCTCAGTGGTAATATCCTTTCCGGAAATCACTCCTGCTCTTTTTAACGCTACGCTAGTGCTATATTTACCCATTTCTACACTCCCAGCGGCGCACTGTGTTACATTCACGACTGGTATTTTTTTAGCTTGTAGTTCTTTTAGAATATCCAAAAACCATTTTTTAGTCGAAGTATTACCTGCTCCATAGGTTTCTAAGATTACGCCTTGTAATTCCGTCGCTGATACCATGGCCTTCACTATTGCTTCATTAATACCTGGAAAAAGTTTAATTACAATAATATTATTATCAAAATGGGTATGGTATACCATCCTCTTTCTTCGGTTCACATTGCGCAACGCCATCTTGTTTACCTTTAAATGAACCCCAGATTCCACTAATGGTGGATAATTAAAGGATTTAAATGCCTGAAAATGCTCTGCATTTATCTTGGTAGTTCGGTTGGCTCTTAATAGCTTATATTCAAAATACAAACCTACTTCCGTGATGACAGCCTTTCCTTTTTCTTGAAGCGCAGCTATCTGTACTGCAGTGATTAAATTTTCTTTGGCGTCTGTCCTTAAATCTCCAATAGGGAGTTGAGAACCGGTAAATATGATGGGCTTGTTTAAATTTTCAAACATAAAACTAATCGCAGAAGCGGTATAAGACATCGTATCGCTACCATGCAAGACCACAAATCCATCATAATCCTCATAATGATCATTAATGATATCCCCTAACTCTACCCATCTGTCGACATCCATATCCGAAGAATCAATGGGCTGCTTAAAACTTTTGGTATCAATAGTACAGTCTAGCTGTTTTAACTCAGGAATATTTTGTAATAATTCTTTAAAATTAAAAGCAACTAAAGCCCCTGTTTCAAAATCTTTAATCATACCGATAGTACCACCGGTATAAATCAATAATATAGAAGGAGAAGAAGTATTCATATGATTAGTTGTTATGAATCACTTTATTAGTACTCGTTACACTGAAATAATTACCTACCAAAGACATCAATAGAGTTCTGCGTTGTTATTGCCGCGATTTCTTCCTGTTGAAGCCCATAGATTTCAGCTAGCTTTTTAACCACATTAGTAAGGTATAGGCTTTCATTTCGCTTTCCTCGATAAGGTACAGGAGCTAAATACGGTGCATCCGTTTCTAAAACAATATTCTTCAGATCAATCTGATCTAAAAATTGATTTATCTTACCATTCTTAAAGGTGGCCACTCCACCAATACCTAATTTCATATTGAAATCAATAGCTTTATGAGCTTGTTCTAAATTACCGGTAAAACAGTGGAATATCCCAAATAATTTCTCGTCATTTTCCTGTTCTAAAATCTCAAAGATTTCGTCAAAAGCCTCCCGACAATGGATTGCTATAGGCAATTCATATTGCTTCGCCATTTGTATTTGTCGTACAAAGGCATCTTGCTGTTGTTTTAAGAAGGACTTATCCCAATACAAATCTATGCCGATTTCTCCTACTGCGTAAAACTTCTTAGAAGTAGAGATTTGTTGTCGTTTTTCCAATTCTTCAGCTACGTGGGCGAGCTCCTCTTCATAGTTTTCTTTCACATGAGTTGGATGCAATCCCATCATTAAAAAAACATGGGCTGGATATTGCTCCTCAATAGCATACATGGCATTGGTATAACTAGAGTCAATAGCAGGGACAAAAAAACGTTGAACTCCAGCATCCAAAGCTCTTTTCATCATTTCATCACGATCCTCATCAAATGCTTCGCTATATAAATGTGTATGGGTATCCGTTAAATTCATCAGGCAAAAGTACTAAAGAATTTTTACCAAACCCACTCTTATCGGTTTCGAAACAGATCCTATCTTATAATAAAGTAAAACCCATTACAATTCATCTAACAATTGTTGCGCCTGTTCATAATCTTCTGCTTCTTTTGGAATAGCTTGTAATACAGCTTTACACGCTTCAAACTTCTTTTGTTTCAAAAGATTTAAGGCTTCAAACCACATTGCACGGTATTTAAAGATAGAACTGCCGTTTTTTAATTCCATGAAAATGTCTGAAGCTTCATTATACTTGTTTTGCTCTAACAAACTTAGTCCATAATAGAATTGCAACTCTGAATTAGCTTTGTCTGTGTGTAACAACGTACTCAATAGGATTTCTGCTGCTTTATAATTTTGTTGATTGAAAGCCTGTTCTGCTTCTTTTATTGTTCCTTGTTCGGCACTTCTTTGCGTAAGACTTAACTGAGGTATTGCAGCAAAATCTGCATAGGACGGATTGGTTGGGTAAAAGAAATAAGTTCCTAGTAATATTGCCACACAAGCCGCTGCAGCATAAGCCCAATTAGGCAATTTAATAACTTTAGTTTTGTGCTCTTGCTTGTTGGTTTTAAAATAGGTATCACTTACCCGATCTAAGGTGTTTTTTAATTCCTGTTCTTCTGTTGAGGTATTAAATGTGGCATCAAGGTAATCGTGCAATGCCGTGTATGTATCAAACTCTTCTTTAAGTTCGGCATCAGACATCAATAAGTCTGAAAACTTTTGACGCTCCTCTTGCGATAAGATGTCATTGCAATACGAATCAAACAGTAAATATTTCTCTTCCGGGGTCATAGCATTTTCTTTATGTATTCAAATCTAGGAGAGCTTCTAACCAATTCTGTTAGTTTGCCTATGCATAAGGATTTCTTTTTACGAACATATCCATAAGATTGTCCTAATTGCTTGGCTACTTCTTCCATAGATTTAACAGTAAACGTTAATTTTAATAGTTCTTTACAGGCGTTCCCTAATTGATCAAACATGGCTTTAAAAAGATCATTTTTAGCTTCAAAAAGTGCTGTTTCTTCCATCAGGTCTAAACTTCCATCATCTTTAGATACAACCTCTTCATTAATTGTTACCCCTTTATTGGAGGTTTTGTGGATTTGATTTATCCACTTGCGTTTACATAAAAGAAAAAAATAAGCATCAAAAGGACACGTTAACCCAAAACCTTTTTCCTTTGCCTGTTTATAGATTACAACTAACACTTCTTGAATAATGTCCTGAGCTCGGGCTTCATCCCCACTATTCTTTTTAATATACCCTATCACCTTTGGCGCAAACTTTTCGTAAATCTCAGTAATGAGTCGAGTGTCATTGTGTACGAGCGCGTCAATATATTTTTGATCTGAATGAAGATCCTTTTGTTTCATAAATACGGCATTATTGCATCTAATTTAAAAAAAGTTTGAGAGCAAAGGGTAACAAAAAAGCAATTGGTCTGATATAAGGGTGTAAATGAAAAATTTAAACACAATGAAAACAAAAATTGAAACACATGTAATTTTGAATAAAAGTAGAATTACTACCGCTAAAATCTTAAGTAACATTTTTATGACCCTGTTAATCGTCTTACTAGTAAGCTGTAAATCCGATGATGATACGCAGCCATTTGAAGAGTCATTTGACGGAGAAGCGTTACAACAAGCTATACAAGAGGCTAGAGCTGAAAACGTGCAAAGTTTTGCGATCACAGCAGAAACAGGTGGTGAAGTTCAAGGAGAAGAAGGTACCATATTAAGTTTTGGCCCGAATGCTTTTGAAGATCAAAATGGTAACCCTGTCACCGGATCGGTAACTATAGAACTCCTAGAAGTATATGACAAATCAAAAATGGTACTTGCTAAATTGCCTACTAACGGTAAAAGACCTGATGGTACCGTAGAAACCTTAAAATCCGGAGGAGAATTTTTCATCAATGCTACACAAGCTGGTGAAAATTTGACCCTTGCAACCAATTTTATGCTCTTTGCGCCTGCAGCTGAATTTGATGAAGGTATGCAATTATTTAATGGAGTAGCAAATGACTGCCCAGAACCTGATGTAGCCTGTGATGTTGTTTGGGAAGAAGAAGAACAAGGCGGGCTAGAACCTATGCAGCGCGAGGGTCCTGACGGTCAGGGCGTATCTGGTTATGGTGGATTTCTAAGTAATTTTGGTTGGACAAACATCGATAGATGGTTTAGTGATCCAAGACCTAAAACTACACTTTATGTTAATGTGCCAGAAGGTTTTGATGACACCAATTGTAATGTATACGTATCTTATGACGGAGAACCAACTGCATTAGCTTTATTAGATATCTACAACACCGAAACCGAATTATTCTCGGAACATTATGGTCAAATACCGATTGGGTTAGAGGTGCACATCATTTTTGTTTCTATTCAGGATGATCAATATGTATATGCAATTCAACCCACTACTATCGAGGAAGATCATACTGAAGTTATCACAGAAACTTCTACAGCAACCGAAGCCGAGTTGGTCGCATTAATTAATGACCTTCCTTAATCTAAGTTATTACCAAAGCCGTTCACAGCTACTAATTTTTAAATCCGGAAAATTTTTTCCGGATTTTTTTGTCTTCTAGGGTAACAACTTATGATGTGTTATGATATAAGAGTGTATTACAAAAACTTAATTCATTTTCAAACATGTCAACAAAAGCAAAAAATAGTACATCACCGAACAATAGTAGGTCTGTACAACATCTAATTTCTAGAATTTTAGTAAGCGGTATAATCGTTTTAAGTATCCTAGGTTGTGAACAAGACAATGCTATAACCGATTTACAAACGAACACTCCGATTTTTGACCTTGATCTTTTTGAACAAAACATCATTGACTATATCAATGCTGGAGGGGACACACCCGTTGGTTGGGCATACACCATTAGTAAAGACGGTAACTTATCGAGATCAAATGCGTTTGGTAAAGCAAGAACAGCAGCAGATGGAACTTTAAATTTTACACCACAAAAGGAAATCAATGTTGCCAGCGTATCTAAATTTTATACCGCTATTGCAGCTATGCAATTACTTGAAGCCAACAATTTGACTATAGAGGATAAAATTAATACCTGGCTGCCTGATACATGGGTCAAGGGTCCTGGTGTGTCTGAGTTAACTTTTAAAGACCTACTGAAACACGAATCGGGTTTGCAAAGCACTAATACCAATTTTGATACCACACTGGGGTATGAAGGCTTGCAAAATTGTATACAAACCGGAGTTGTCAACTCAACTACCAGAAATTACCTCAACGTTAATTTTGCATTGTTTAGGGTATTGATCCCATCCTTGTGGAGTAATCTCGAAGGAAGTCCTGCTATTGATATTGAAAATGATGCCAACACTCAGTTTATGTATTTGCTTTATATGCAGCAACATGTCTTTGATCCACTATCGTTACCATTAGTCGGGTGTGTCCCAGAAGATAGAGAAACCGCTACACTATATTATAATGTTAATAACCCAAACAATGGGGGTAATGGTCAATATTATGGCAGCTGGAATAACAAATCTGGTGGTGGAGGCTATTTTATGACAACAATGGAGATGGCCAAAGTGAATGCTTATTTTGAACACACCGAAGTATTAGTTTCTAATGAACAAAAAGCTATTATGAAACTACATCGGTTGGGTATGGATACTGCAGATCCTATTGATGAAATCCACGGTAATTATTATAGTAAAGCGGGCAGTATTGGAACTTCAAATGACCCTACAACCTCGCAAGGTGTACAAACACAAATCGTTATGTTTCCTTTCAACGGAATTGATTGCGTAGTAGTTATGAATTCACAAGGGGTTACCTTGCAAGGTACCATCAGTCTTCGGCAAATGATTTACAATGCCTACAATAATGCTTGGGTACAACCCTAATGACCTACTAATAGGATAAAGCTTTCCGAAGGAAATTGCTGCGGAAAGCTTTATTTGTAAACAAATATTTATATTTAAAGTATTCAAACACAATTCATGAGGGGCAGATTCATTTACATAGCGCTAGTAATTTTTTTTACAAAATCTATTTTTGGTCAGGATATGGAAAGGGATTCCATCCCCAGAATTGCACCGATAAGCTATGATATTGAAGGCAATCGAGTCCGATTTAACGCTACCATGCCTGCACTTCATCAAATCGCAGGTGCACCAAAAGCTTTTTACACCTATTATTGGGAATTTGGAGATGGTGATTACAGCCAAAAAGAAAAACCAGAACATCAATATACACAGCCTGGGAATTATACGGCTCAACTTTGGGCCACCAATAATTATGACAACGGACCTCCACCAGCTAGCAGACCCGTTTCAGTAAAGGTGTCAAGTACCATAGATGAAGCCTCGCTAGACACCTCATCATTATTTGAAGAAGATGAACATTTAATGATTAAAACGAATAGGGACCCAGTGCCTAATCAAGAATTAGTGTTAATTACCGCTTACAAGAATACCCAAAATTATGTAAGTAACGGTAAACTATATTTATTTTATAATGATACTAAGTTTAAAGATAACAACTTTACACTTGAAGATACTAGAATGTATCATGGAGAGAAAATAGTTCCCTTAGAAAATTTAGCAATTCAATTAGAGCCAAACCATACAAATAGTTATTTAGCCAGCACTACGGAAACGTCGAATACTATACGAAATCTTATTCTTCAGGATAGTACCAAAAGAACAAATCTACCCTTGACCTTAGAAGATTCGAAGGCACAATATCGAAATTATCAGGTGGTTGAATTTTATGATATGCAACCGGGAGAAGAACGGAATATCTTTAGAACTTTAAAAACGACCCCTGAAATGCTTAAAGATACCAGTGCGATCGTTACCCTGAGGAGTATTTATGTGCCCGATGATAATTATGATAATCATACCGTAAAAGAAACGGAGATGGAGATTGTAACCTCTCACGATCCCAATAAAATGTCATCCAACGGATGGCTTATGAATTATAGGCTTGTACGGTTTAAACGTTTAAAATTTAAAATTCGGTTTCAGAACAACGGAGAAGGACCCGCAAATACGATACGATTAGAAACGGATGTCCCTGAAATGTTTGATAAATCTACCTTAAATATTGAAGGTATCTATCCAGATTGCCCCATTTGCCCAAAAAACAAAGAAGTAAATTATAGCTGTTTGGATACTGTACTTCAAAAAGATAAAATAATTTTTAAGTTTAACAGGATTTACCTACCCGGAAGCCAACAAAAAAATGTAGCAGAAATCGACTCTACAAAAGGGTTTGTAAAGTACTCCCTAAAGTTTGGTGAGAATTTTCACAAAAAGAAAACCAAAAGCAGAACAGCCATCTATTTTGATAAAAACGAACCGATTATCACCAATTATGCAGTGACTCGCTTTATGCCAGGTATCTCTATTGGAGCTAAAGCCGGGTATAGTTGGTCCCCTGATCTTGATAATTCGCGCGAATATTTTGTGGGCACTACCCTATCCCCTTTTAAATCCTATCGAGCCTATTATCAGGCAGAACTTATGGCATCATTAGCTAATTACGACCAAACCCGTAGGTACGAAGAGCGTACCATTAATGCAGATGGTTCAGAAAATATAGTGCGATTTACGGAATCCAATAGTTATACTACCACTACATTATATGCTGTTCCTGGATCTATACGGTATAACGTTTCGAATTATTTTGCCATAGGTAGCGGCATACAGGCAAAAATTGATTTGACCAGCAAAAATGAACAACAAACCATTGGAGAAGGGTTCTTTCTGGATGTTGATGGGCAGCTGAATCCTAATCCAGACCTCAACCAATCCAGCAGTGCCACGATAGAAGAAAGTTTTATTAATTTTCAAACCGGGGTTTTTGTTGGTTTCAATGTGGGTACAATAAGAATTGGACCAAGTTTTGGAGCCCGATACATTCACTATTTTGATTCGCCGCATTCACAAATTCAACTGTATGGGATTTGGAAATTTTAAGGTATCGCTGTGGGCGTTACTTATTATGATTTGCGTCCACTATGGAAGTAGTAAAGCCGCTCAAATTGAAAAAAAATCTGCAACTCTCCTCTATCAATCCCTTGATAAATTTTTGGCAAACCCCAATCCTGATGCACTATCAAATTTAACCAGCTTTACTTATGATCTCCAAAAGCAGTTAAACACCAAAGATGATCACTTGGCCTGGGTAATAACACTGTGTAATCTCGCCTATTACCATAATCAATATCAGCATAAAAACACAGCAATTTCACTATATGAAACCGCCTGGGCAGCCTTTAACTCGCATCAACTTACGAATTACGACCTTATTGCTAACTGCCTACAACCCTTGGGAAATCTGTACATACAAACTGGGGACTTGCCCAAAGCGGAAACCACAATACTATCGTATTTACATTCAGCTCAAGAAAAACAAAATAATAGCGCTATCATCGCGGGTATCACCAACTTATCGATAGTTTATCATCAAAAAAAGCAATATGAAAAGGCTATTCGTATTATACAAGAAGGGCTGAAGATAGCACCAAATAACACTTCGCTACTTATCAATTTAGCCTCTAATGAACTAAGCTTGAAAAATTATTCAAATGCAAAAAATATAGCAGAAAAGGTGATTGAATTAGACGCTTCAAAAGTTAAAGCCTACACCATAATGGCTGCGGTATATTTATCGCAGGATGTCCATGATAAAGCTATTGAATATTTAAAAAAGGCCAAAGCCAAGATGCTTAATACTACGTTTCTTCCTAGGGAACTTGCAATGATTGAACTAGAATTTGTGGATATTTTACTTCAAAAGAACGACTATGCGTTAGCAAACTCCAGACTAAAAGAAGTTTATTCGATTTTACTAGGCACCTATGACTATAACCAGAATTTACCAGATGACGATGTATTACTTGCCGACAGAGTCCTATTAAATGCATTGGATGCTCAGGGAGCAATTTATACAGCACTCCGACAAAATAACGCTGCACTACTTGCATACGAAAAGGCTTTTAAGGTGCACGATTTAATCAACCAACACTATTTGCTTCAGGATAGTCAGCTTTTGTCACATGGGCAGAATAGAATTCGCACAGAAAACTACATAGCAATTGCCTATGAACTATACCAATCCACTTCCGACAAAAAATATATCGACAAGGCTTTTTGGGCAGTGGAGCGTACGAAGTCGCCAATAGTTACCAAATCGCTATATGATAAAAAACGCTTACTACAAATAGAAAATGACTCCTTAGTGATTAGGTACAAGACATTACAAAACTCGCTTGCCGTACTTTCTGTAAAACTTTTTAAAGAGAAATCTAAAGGAAATGCGGCTCGTGTAGCTATAATTCAAAACCTATTAGATGAGCGTCAAAAAACAAGTATAGCGCTCAAAAAAACTTATGCATTACTAGAACAAAAGTATCCCGAACTAAATGCAAAACAACCAATTGCTACAGTTGAAGAAATACAACAAGAAGTACAGAAGTTACAAACAACCTTGCTGGAATATTTTTATGGAACCAGCCACATCTATTTGTTTACCATATCTTCAAACAATATTATTTTTGAAAAAGTTGCCGAAGTGACGGCAGCGGAACTAATCATCAAAAGCTATATTTCATTCTTTAATACAACCGATAGGATAAACAATGACATCAGCGCTTTTACAAAAGCCGCCTATGAATTATATACCGTGCTTAACCTTCCTAAGCAAACAGAAAAATTGTTAATTATCCCCGATGATATTTTATATTTTGTTCCATTTGAAGCCTTACTGACTCAAAAAACAAATACACTTCAATATTCAAAAATGCCTTTTTTACTACGGTCAACAATGCTCAGCTATGAAATCTCGGCAAGTAAATATGTTGATCAAAGAAAGGGTGTTCTTCAAAAACCATCAGTTTTAGGTGTCTTTCCAGTTTTTAAAGGCAGTAGTAATGAACTGTCGTATTCTGAGTTAGAGCAAAAAGCAATTCAGCAACAATTAGATGGAATGTTTTTAAACCAAAAGGAAGCTACATTTTCTACTTTTAAAGAGCACGCCAATACTTATACTATTTTACATCTTTCCACCCATGCCACTGCAGGTTCATATCAAGAGCCAGCAAATATCTCTTTTTTTGATCAAGATATTCCCATTGATAGATTATATGGTATGAACCTAAGGGCAAATCTAGTAGTTTTAAGTGCTTGCGAAACCGGAATTGGCAAAAGAGTTAAAGGAGAAGGACCGCTTAGTGTAGGACGCGCTTTTCAATATGCTGGTATTGAAAACGTATTGTTTTCTTTATGGAAAGTAAATGATGAATCTACCTACACTCTGATGGATTACTTTTATGAGCATTTTACCGACCACGGAAAACCAGACCTGGCATTACATCAAGCCAAGCTTGACTATATTAACGATTCAACTATCTTAAACCAAAAGAAATCACCCTATCATTGGGCTTCCTTTGTATATTATGGAAAGCAGCAGAAAATAATTGAAACAACTAATTTTCTCCATTATATCTTTATAACTTTACTATTACTAATTATCTTGGGCATTATTAGTAAACTTCGTACCTAAATGATTTCACTACGCCAGTATTTATCCAAAAAAGGATACGCTCCAATCAAATTAAACTATACGATTACCAATCATTTTGAGATAGAAGCTTCTATCAATGGAGTAACCGGAAGATTTATTGTAGATACCGGAGCCTCTAACTCTTGCTTAGATTTTGAAGCGATTTCGAAATTTAAACTAATAGCAGAAGATAGTGAAGTAAAAGCCGCTGGTGCTGGATCCAATGACATGCTTACGCAATTATCCCAAAAGAACAGCATTACCATAGGAAAATGGTCCAAAAAAAATATTCCTCTAATTCTTTTTGATTTAACCCATGTTAATAGTGCCTTAATACAACATAACGCTACCCCAGTTGATGGTATCATAGGTGCAGATGTCTTACAAACAGGAAAAGCTGTTATTGATTACGAATACAGTAATCTTTACTTAAAATAACTTCCAATTGAACGTTCTAATTTGATTACTGGTTGAATTATTAATATTTTTTTAACTATCTTTAAGAAGTCCTAGTGATAAGGACAACAGTGGAAATCAATTACTAAAATAACTCAACCTAATCATGAACAGAAGAATTTTTATTCATTCTGGCGCGTTAACTATGTTTGGATGCGCTATTAGTCCAACTTTTGCTTTTAGCAAGAACAGTACTATAAATTTTGCACCAAATTTAGAAGACAGTTTGCCACTATTAAGTTACTGTAGCAAAAATGATTTATTACAACTACCAGAGAATTATCAAAAAGAACTACAAGTTTTTATAAAACAAACTAATCGAAAGCTGATTACAGACCAAGTATATAAATTAAATCAATATTATCATTTTATACCAACTAAAAATACAGGAATAGATTTTAAAGGTAAAATTGAGCTAATTCTTGCGACTTCAGAACAAGGCCAACATCAATTTATACTTTTACAAAGTGAAATTACCAATACGTTTGGAGAATTTATCACTAACCTAAAAGAGAACAAAAAATCGAATAGGGTTAATATCAATATCAAAAATATTATTACCCCAAAAAAACTAATCAAAACAAAGCAACAAAAGGACTCCTTTTCATTTCTTAATAAAGAATCTAAACAGGTTACCTTTAAGATTAAGAACGGGAAAGGGTATACAATACTTTCATAAACAGGTACTAATACCTATTTAGCATTGGGGGCTAGATTACTAGTATTGTATAGTCTTTTACTTTTAAAAACACACAAAAATAATCACACTATGAAAATCATCTTAATAGGAAGCGACCCTAGCAGTCTATTAGTTTTCAACCATCTTTCTGAAAAAGGATATCTTGTAGGTGTTTGCACTGAAAGTGAAGAGTTTAAAAACAACTATTTCAGCACTATTGAAACTGTTGACTCCTTTGCCCTAAACCGATCTAATATTCAAAGTGATTTTCCAAATTGGCTTCAAACAAAAAACCCTGATCTTATATTAGTATGTGGTTTAGGATTAAAACTTACAAAGGATATACTCTCCATTCCTAAATTGGGATGCTTTAATATTCATTTTGGCAAACTTCCAGAAAACAGGGGTCCTGATCCACTATTTTGGTCAATTAAAAATGGCGATCCCGAAACCGCAATAAGTATTCATCAGATGGATGCTGGTTGGGATACTGGTAAAATAGTAATCTCACAGACCATACCAATCATACTTGGAGAAACTGCGGGAATGTTAAACTCTAAAATGAGTTATCAACTTCCTGACTTAATGGATAAGATGTTGAGTAAAGTAAAAAATGAATTAACGTCAGTAGAACAATCCACAAAAGGAAAAATTCAGTACAACAAACGCCCTATTGAACAGGATATCACTATCGATTGGGAAAATCAAAATGCTGATGACATTGAGCGCTTAATTAATGCGTGTAATCCTAAATATGGTGGAGCAACTACCTACTATCAAGGTGCTAAAATTAAAATTTTAGAAGTCTCGCCTGTTGAGAATCAAACTCCCTTATTCGGAAGAACTCCGGGAGAAATCGTACACGCTCATCCACAAGAAGGGTTGTTCATTTGCTGCAGATATGGCCAATTATTGCGGCTCAATGTAATAAGTACAGATGCAGGAATACTATCCGGAACGAAATATGTAAACCTAGGCCTTAAGCCTGGTCAATTATTTACAACTACTAATTCAGTACAACAAAAATCAACAATTGATAACAATTATTAACACTTAAATATTATAATATGGAAGGATACATTGGAGAAGTCCGCATGTTTGGCGGAAATTTTGCCCCAAGAGCTTGGGCATTTTGTGAAGGGCAATTGCTGCCAATTTCAAATAATACTGCACTTTTTTCCATCATAGGCACCGTCTATGGAGGAGATGGTAGAACTACATTTGCACTTCCGGACTTAAGAGGTTGTGTGCCAATTGGTCCAGGAAGAGGACCAGGATTAAGCGATAGAATAATAGGCCAACGTGGTGGAAGCGAAGAAAACACCCTTAACGTAACCCAAATCCCATCTCACAATCATGCAGCTGTTACTAATGTGAGTTCTGCCGAAGCCTCTCAAAGTGCGGCAACACAAGGGTCCTCTATTGGTACGCCAGGAGCCCTGGATGGTCGATCTTTCTCACCAACATTAGGATTTAACACATCAACTCCTGATGTTTCTTTGAATGCACAATCGATCACGGTAGGAAACACAGGGGGAAATTTACCTGTGGAAAATATGCAACCGTGGTTATCTTGTTACTACATCATATGTCTACAAGGAATTTTCCCATCTAGAAATTAACAATAAAAAAACACTAATATGGAAGGAACCATAGCAGAAATCAGAATGTTTGCAGGCAACTTTGCACCCAGAAATTGGGCGTTTTGTAACGGAAGTCTAATTGCCATTTCGCAAAATCAAGCTTTATTTTCAATCTTAGGAACTACCTATGGTGGAGATGGAAGAACGACATTTGCACTCCCTGATCTTAGAGGACGAGTTCCTATAGGGCCAGGTCGAGGACCAGGCTTAACGGAAAGGCGATTAGGAGAACGGTCGGGTACTGAAACCAATATCTTAAACATTACTCAATTACCCTCGCACACACATAGCGTAACGATGAATGTAAGCTCTGGAGATGCAACACAAAGTGCAGCAACTAATGGAGCTTCAATAGCAACTCCAGGAGCATTAGACGGCAGGTCTTTTTCACCTACCTTAGGATATAATACCAGTACACCAGATATTGGATTAAATCAACAATCGGCTACTATTGGAAATACTGGTGGAAACCAGTCCGTAAACAACATGCAGCCCTGGCTTGGTATACATTTTATCATTTGCCAGTTTGGGACTTTTCCCTCAAGAAACTAAATTTTTTATAAATGAAGAGATGAATACATCATCTCTTCATTTTAGTTTAAACTATGAATCATACTGTTCAGGAATTAAAAAACATTACCAGGAAACTACTTGATACTCCAATGGAATCAGGTCAGGAAACTGTGCGCGATTTAAGTCACTTTTTTCAATTATTTCTGACTCAAGAAAACAGCTATGAAGAAATTATAGTCGATCACGGAAAAGCACTTTCAACAGCTCAAGCTGCAAGTTGCGTCTTGGATTATAAGAGAACTATTCAATTCATCAAAGGGATTTATCTCGCTATTTTAGATAAAAAAGAGAAATTACCAGAAGAAACTATTTCGATCCTTTATGCAGGATCAGGACCATTCGGAACTTTGCTAGTACCATTATTGCCTTTATTTGATCCTGAAGAACTCTCCGTTACATTTATAGATATAAATCAAGGCTCGGTTAATACGTTAAAGCAAGTCATCCAAAAATTGGATTTAGAAAACTACGTTAATAATATATTACTTGAAGATGCGATAAACTACCAACCACCTAAAGATGAATTGCCAGATATCATTATATCTGAGACTATGGCTTATGCACTGACTACAGAGCCTCAGGTTGCTATAATGAATAGTTTAGCACCGCTATTAAAAACAGAAGGGGTTCTTATCCCTGAAGCAATCGAACTAGCATTAGATTATACGTCTTACGCAAAGGAACCCATTCTTAGCGTTTGTAATAATGAGTACACTATAAAAAATACCGGATCCAGGTATTTCCTTAAAAATAAGTCAAAAATCATTTATAAAATAGATAAGAATACTCCAAAGGATATAGAAAAATCATTGCGTTTTGAGACCGATTGGTTTAAAAGACCCGACTCAATTGAAGAAGCACCAGATATTTGTATTTACACCTTTGTACAAATCTATAAAAACATCTGTTTGAACCAGGCAGATTCCTTGATTACTAACCCCTATTGTGTTGGATCCCTATACAATATTGAAAAAGGTGCTAAATTCAAATTAAAGTACTGCACCCAACCGGTACCTAAATGGAATTTGGCTACACTCAAATATGAAGAACACTTCACAAAAAATCAAAATCATGAAACAGCCAACCTATAAATTATTAATCCTAAGCATTTCCTTGATTTTAGGATTATACACTGCTCAGGCACAATTCACAGAAACCTTTGAGTCGTTAGGAAACAACATTACTAGTTTTACAAGTAATGGTCAACCTTTTGAAACTACTGGAGGTTTCAGAACCCAAACTAGTTTTTCAGGCACTGGTGCCAGTGGCTCTGACGTGTACTTAGATAATGATTCCAATACAGGTACAGGTACCATATATTCCATAAAAACTTCTGATGCAGCGAACTTTACTATCAAAGATGTTGACATTTTTTTATCCGAGGATAATGCCAATACAGTAGGAGGCAATGGCGGAATTATAATAAGAGGAAAGCAAGGTGGTGGAACAATATTTACAATTACAAAAACTACTGGTATTCCAACTGACTTTAGCACTGATAATGGCTTTTTTAATGTAGACTTTACTATAGAAGGTGGTTCCGATAACAGCTTAACAAACATAGATGAAGTAGAATTTGAACTCACCGGAAACTTTAATTATATCGCTGTAGATGAGTTTACCTTTGGCCCAGAAGAAACTGTTACAGATACGAGCCCACCTTCTGTGCTAACCATTGTGAGAAATGGTACTCCTCCAACCACCGCAGATGCTGTAGATTTTATAGTAACCTTTAATGAAAATGCCAATAATGTTACGACTGATGATTTTTCCATTGATCTTACAGGATCAGCTTCGGGCTCAATAACAGGAATTACTGGAACAGGTACAACGTATACGATAAGCACTTCTGGTATTAGTGGAGAAGGTACACTAAGTATTGATCTTAATGCTGGGACAGATATCGAAGATGATTTAGGCAATTCAGGTCCTGCTGCGTTTACTAACGGTGAAAACCACGTGGTCTCTGCGTGCTTTTTAGAATCATTCGAAGATTTTAACACAAACGACAATACTTTTGGTAGTAATGGTATTCCTTTTACAACTTCAGGAGGTTTAGCTATTGAAACTGTTGCAGGCGCTGGTGCCAGTAATTCTGATAAATATTTGGACAATGACGGAACAGGTGCCGGAACTTATGCTATAGCCTCAACGGGAGGCGAACTATTTACCATGAAAACGCTGGATATATATTTATCCTCAATTGCCGCAGGAACAACACCTACAAACGACGGTACATTAACCATCAATGGAAAGGTTACAGGTAGTACAGTATACACAATTAGCAAAAACACAGACTTCCCTAGTTCGATAGCCAACGGGGACAATGGGTTTTTCAATATCAATTTTGCTACGGATGGTGCGGCAGATTACACCACAACCAATGTAGATGAAATTGAGATCATTATTGGCGGTTCTTTTGTATATGTAGCAATAGATCATTTTGAATTTTGTGAAGAAGGCACGGCAGATACATTTCCACCAGAAGTTCTTAGTATTGAAGTGATAGGAAATCCTTCCTCGATAGCAGATGCAGTAGATTTTTTAGTAACCTTTAATGAAAATGTGAATAATGTTACTACTGATGATTTTAGTTTAGATACTTCAGGCACTACGGGTAATATCACAAGCCTCACAGGAACAGGAAACTCATATACTATTTCTGTTGAAAACATATCCGGTCAAGGAACAATTAGTATAGACCTTAATGCTTCCACTGATATAACTGACGGTTTAGGCAATGGTGGGCCTGCTGCTTTTACAGCGGGTGAAAATCATATTGTATCCGAATGCTTTATCGAAAATTATGAGTCTTTTTCGCCAGGAGCAACTACCTTTACAAGTAATGGTGTTCCTTTCACCTTAACCAACGGTCTCGATGTATTCAGTCAAAGCGGTGCTGGGACTAATGGGTCTGATATCTTTTTAGACAATGAAGGTGCAGGCACGGGAACATATGCTATTGCCACGACAGACAATTCTGTTTTCAACCCTAATACAATGTATATATATGTCTCCTCCATAGCTGCAGGTGGTTCTCCTACTGATGATGGTACTTTGACCATAAGAGGAAAGTTTAATGGTAGTGTAGTATATTCCATCGATCTAAACTCTGGGAACACCTCATTCCCTACTTCAGTTGGAGAAGGAAATAACGGGTTTTTCTTAATAGATTTTGCCACCTCAGGAGCATCTGATTATACCGATATAAATATTGATGAAATTGAAATTGAAATTTTTTCAAGTTTTGTATATGTAGCTGTAGATAGTTTTGAATTTTGTCAGGATGATACGGCTCCTACAGGGTATACAGTTGCTATCGATCAAAGCCCAATAAATAGTTCCAATGTGGGTACCGCAAGTTTTACCTTTACCAGTGCTGAAGTTGGAGCAACCTTTGACTATACCTTTAGTAGTAGTGGTGGTGGATCTAATGTTACCGGTTCTGGAACTATAGCCACAGCAACAGATCAGATCACCGGTATTGACCTTAGTGGTTTAGGCGATGGAATTATTACACTAAGTGTTACCTTAACCGATACGGCTAGCAATACCGGAAGCCCAGCTACAGATACGACAACTAAAGATACCACAGCTCCAGCTGGATATACCGTAAGCATAGATCAAAGCCCAATAAATAGTTCCAATGTTGGTGCCGCAAGTTTT
The DNA here is from genome assembly GCF_004216895.1 of Aquimarina brevivitae. Lineage (GTDB taxonomy): Bacteria > Bacteroidota > Bacteroidia > Flavobacteriales > Flavobacteriaceae > Aquimarina > Aquimarina brevivitae. Next base: position 165,920 of record NZ_SGXE01000001.1, read on the forward strand.
ACCTTTACCAGTGCTGAAGTTGGAGCAACCTTTGACTATACATTTAGTAGTAGTGGTGGTGGATCTAATGTTACCGGTTCCGGAACTATAGCCACAGCAACAGATCAGATCACCGGTATTGACCTTAGTGGTTTAGGCGATGGAATTATTACGCTAAGTGTTACCTTAACCGATACGGCTAGCAATACCGGAAGCCCAGCTACGGATACGGCAACTAAAGATACCACAGCTCCAGCTGGATATACCGTAAGCATAGATCAAAGCCCAATAAATAGTTCCAATGTGGGTGTCGCAAGTTTTACCTTTGCCAGTGCAGAAGTAGGTGCAACGTATGATTATACCTTTAGTAGTAGTGGTGGTGGATCTAATGTTACCGGTTCCGGAACTATAGCCACAGCAACAGATCAGATCACCGGTATTGACCTTAATGGTTTGGGCGACGGAACCATTACACTTAGCGTTACCTTAACCGATACAGTAGGAAATGAAGGAAATGCGGCTACGGACACTGAAACTAAAGACACCACACTGCCCTCAGTTACCATAAATTCTACTGAACCCTCACCAACGGACAATACAGCGATTGAAGTAACTGTAGTTTTTTCAGAAATCGTAACAGGTTTCGAATTATCAGATTTAGTGATAACCAATGGAGGTGCTACTAATTTAACAGGCAGTGGAAGCTCTTATTCCTTTACATTAATTCCAAGTTCAGTGGGTACAGTAAGCGTAGCTATAAATGCTGATGTCGCTACAGATACCGCTGGTAATGGAAATACATCCGCTGCTCAATTCAGTATAGAGTTTGATCCGGATTTAGGAATTGAAGACGAATTACTGGCAGAAGGGTTACGGATATACCCAAATCCTACCTCAGGGGTTTTAAATATTACTGTAGCTAATAATATAAATCTGCAGTTATTTGAAATATTTGACCTAACCGGTAAAAAGGTGTTTGAAATGAAAACTACAACGATTAATGAAGTTTATGAACTTGAAATTTCTAACTTGACAAGCGGTATTTATCTGCTAAAAGTAAATGCTACGAATGCTACAGCGGTTCAACAGATAGTAATTCGTTAACAACTCAAAAAACCATAATCCTTTTAAAAGCCGAAGTTTAAGGAATAGACTTCGGCTTTATTTGTGTATCAAATTTAGGTAATTCTACGTATTGTTGTGATTCACAAACATAACTAATTTGCAACGCTTTGGTTATGTCTTTTTAGAAAAGAGTTAACAACTTAATCTATTAAAATTCATAAAATTAAAATATCTTAGAAGAGATTTAAACCCAATAACTTATGAAAAAACACTACGTAGTAAACCTTTCAATGCTCATTTTAATCTGCTATTTGAGCAGTTGGCAACCCTTATTAGCTCAAACTACCGAGGTTTTTGAAGATGAAACTCCTGGAACGACTAGTTTTACAGACAACGGTCAGAGTTTTAGTATAATTTCAACAGATGGTTATGATATAGAAGAATTTACCAATGGTGGTTATAATGGAACCAATACTGATAACAGGTTTATAGATAATTCTGATGCTCCGGGAAACGTTAATGACAACGACGGAACATCGTTTTCTATTACTTCGGCTTCTGGTTTTACTGTTAAAGATTTATATTTATTTGTTGCGGATCCAACCGGTACCGGCTTCAACAATCCAAGTACAGGCTCTCTAACAGTGACTGGAAATTTAAGTGGTAGTCAGGTATATACCTTCACATTAAATTCAGGTTTTTCGGATGTTACCATTTTTGATCCTGATAATGGATTCACGTTTATCGATTTTTCTAGCCAAGGATCTGACTACTCAAACACCACAATTGATGAGCTTATATTTACGGGGACTAATGAAATAGAATATCTGGCTTTAGATGCGTTTAGATGGGATGTTGCTGCCACCAACAATGCCCCTGTAATTGGCGGTACAGTTGCCGGTCAAATTGTGAATGATAATGCGACGATTGCACCTTTCTCCGCTGTCACCATTACCGATGCTGACGGAGATAACGTATCTGCGACCATCACCTTAGATGATAATGCCAAGGGTGCTCTATCCGGAACAGGACTTTCAGGAACAGGACCTTACACGATTGCCAGCACTACACCAAGCAACTTACAAAGTTTACTCCGTGCTTTATCTTATAACCCTACAGATAATAGAGCTGCGACATCAGAAACAACTACTTTTACTGTAGTAGTTAATGATGGTACGGTTGACACCACTGATAACACCACAACAGTAATTTCAAATGCGGTGGCACCCGTAATATCCAATGTAATCGTACCGGCTAACGCAACCTATGCAACGGGACAAACGCTGGCTTTTACGGTAAATTTTAACGAGAATATTATTACCACAACAACGGGTGGCACGCCACAACTGGCGATCACTATTGGAGGAACTACTAGACAAGCTACGTATACAAGCGGCATTAATAATTCCGCTGTTTTTCAATATGTAGTGCAAGCTGGGGATCTTGATACGGATGGAATTGTTGTAGGTAGCTTAAGTGCTAATGGAGGTACTATTCAGGACTCAGGAGGTGCTAATGCAAATTTAACCTTAAATAATGTAGGGAGCACTTCAGCCGTATTAGTGGATGGAGTTGCCCCGACAGTAACTAGCATTTCTAGACAAAATCCTACCACCACACCTACCAATGCTGATGCGCTAACCTGGGGTGTTACTTTTAGTGAAGCTGTAGTTAATGTAGATACTAATGACTTTTCCGTTTCAGGTACAACCGCATCGATTACTAACGTTACCAACCTAGGTGGTAATATCTATGCCGTTACCGCATCAGGAGGAGATCTAGCTGCGGTCAATGGAACCGTTACCTTAAGCTTTGCCGGTGGACAAAATATAACGGATAGTCCAGGGAATGCCTTAACAAATACCACTCCAATAGGAACTAATAATAATTCGTATACACTTGACAATGCTGCTCCATCAGGTTATACGGTAACAATAGATCAATCACCAATTAACACTAGTAATGAAACTGCAACTAGTTTTACGTTTGCTGGTGCAGAAGTAGGGGTAACCTATAACTATACGTTTAGTAGTTCTGGCGGGGGAACCAATGTTACCGGATCAGGAACTGTTGCTACAGCTACCGATCAAATCACGGGCATCGACCTAAGTGGTTTAGGTGATGGAACCATTACACTTAACGTAACCCTAACAGATTCAGTAGGAAATACAGGAAGTGCAGCTACAGATACGGAAACAAAAGACACCACTGCTCCATCAGGATATACGGTAACTATTGATCAATCTCCAATTAACACGAGTAATGAAACTGCAACTAGTTTTACGTTTGCTGGTGCAGAAGTAGGGGCAACCTATAACTATACGTTTAGTAGTTCCGGAGGTGGAACCAATGTTACCGGATCAGGAACTGTTGCTACAGCTACCGATCAAATCACGGGCATCGACCTAAGTGGTTTAGGTGATGGAACCATTACACTTAGTGTAACCCTAACAGATTCAGTAGGAAATACAGGAAGTGCAGCTACAGATACGGAAACAAAAGACACCACTGCTCCATCAGGATATACGGTAACTATTGATCAATCTCCAATTAACACGAGTAATGAAACTGCAACTAGTTTTACGTTTGCTGGTGCAGAAGTAGGGGCAACTTATAACTATACTTTAAGTAGTTCTGGTGGAGGAACCAATGTAACCGGATCAGGTACTATTGCTACAGCTACAGATCAAATCACGGGCATTGACTTAAGCGGTTTAGCCGACGGAACAATTACACTTAGTGTTTCCCTAACCGATACAGCAGGAAACGAAGGAAACCCAGCAACAGACACTGAAACTAAAGATACTACTGCTCCATCAGGATATACGGTAGCCATTGATCAATCGCCAATTAACACGAGTAATGAAACTGCAACTAGTTTTACGTTTGCTGGTGCAGAAGTAGGGGCAACCTATAACTATACTTTAAGTAGTTCTGGAGGTGGAACCAATGTAACCGGATCAGGTACTATTGCTACAGCTACAGATCAAATTACAGGTATCGACCTTAGCGGTTTAGCCGACGGAACAATTACACTTAGTGTTTCCCTAACCGATACAGCAGGAAACGAAGGAAACCCAGCAACAGACACTGAAACTAAAGATACTACTGCTCCATCAGGATATACGGTAGCTATTGATCAATCGCCAATTAACACGAGTAATGAAACTGCAACTAGTTTTACGTTTGCTGGTGCAGAAGTAGGGGCAACCTATAACTATACTTTAAGTAGTTCCGGAGGTGGAACCAATGTAACCGGATCAGGTACTATTGCTGCAGCTACAGATCATATTACAGGTATCGACCTTAGTGGTTTAGCCGACGGAACGATTACACTTAGTGTAACTCTAACCGATACAGCAGGAAACGAAGGAAACCCAGCAACAGACACTGAAACTAAAGATACTACTGCTCCATCAGGATATACGGTAGCTATTGATCAATCACCAATTAACACGAGTAATGAAACTGCAACCAGTTTTACGTTTGCTGGTGCAGAAGTAGGGGCAACCTATAACTATACTTTAAGTAGTTCCGGAGGTGGAACCAATGTTACCGGATCAGGTACTGTTGCCACCGCTACCGACCAAATTACAGGTATCGACCTGAGTGGTTTAGCCGACGGAACAATTACACTTAATGTGATCCTAACGGATACCGCCAACAACACAGGTAGTGCTGCGACCGATACAGAAACTAAGGAAACAGTAGCACCAAGAATATCCAGTATAACACGCAGCAATCCTACAAGCTCCTTAACCAATAGTGATGCGCTACAATGGACCATAACATTTAACGAAGCCGTAACTGATATCGATCAGTTTGATTTTTTATCGTTAGAGTTAGGATCCTATACGGTTACTGCTACTCAGGTGAATTCAACGACCTATAATGTTACCTTTAGTGGTGGTGATGTAGTCAATTTTAACGGAACGGTATCTTTAGCTTTTGCTTCAGATATGGGTGGTAATATTGATATTTTTGATACTTCCGGTAATAGATTAGTAAACACAACTCCAACTGGAACTAATGAGGATAGTTTTGAGCTTGATAACACTGCTCCTTCTGGGTATACCGTAACCATAGATCAATCCGCTATTGTCTCTAGTAATGAAAGTGCTATTAGTTTTACGTTTGCTAGTGCAGAAGTAGGTGCAACCTATAACTATACCTTTAGTAGTGATGGCGGGGGAACCAATGTAACCGGATCAGGTACTATTGCCACCGCTACCGATCAAATTACAGGTATCGACCTTAGTGGTTTAGCCGACGGAACGATTACACTGAGCGCAACCTTAACAGACCCTGCCAATAATACTGGTAGTGCTGCGACCGATAGCATTACAAAAGATACAACAGCCCCATCTGGCTATACTGTGGCTTGGGATGATAACTTAATTAATTCAACCGAGGCTACTTCCACTAGTTTTACGGTTGCTAATGCAGAGATTGGAGCAGATCTTACCTATGTAGTTAGTAGTTCTGGTGATGGCAATACGGCAACCATAAACAACAACCTAAGTATCTCTTCAACAACCGAAGTAGTTACTTTAGACATAAGTGCTTTAGTTGATGGAATATTAACAGTAGAAGTTTTTATAACTGATTCTGCTGGAAATAACGGATCTACAGTGACAGATAACGCTGCAACCTTAGATCAAACGGCTCCTACGGTATCCATAAACTCCACAGAACCTTCACCCACAGATAACACAGCTATAGCTGTAACTGTTACTTTTTCTGAAGATGTAACTGGATTTGAATTGGCTGATTTGACTATATCCAATGGAACTGCTTCCAATTTAGCAGGAACAGGTTTAAACTATACCTTTACGCTAAATCCAACAGCTGCTGGTACGGTAAGCGTAGATATTAACGCAGACAGTGCTACAGATGATGCCGGAAACGGAAACACCGCTGCTAGTCAGTTTACGATCGAATTTGATCCAGCTCTTAGTGTTGAAGACGAATTACTAGCAGAAGGATTAAAGTTATATCCAAACCCGAATAACACTGGATTGCTATTCGTATCTGCAGATAGTTCTTTGGAGCTAACCCGTGTAGCCATATTTGATCTTACTGGTAAGCTTGTTTTAGAGCAACCTTTAGATAGTACCAATAGCTTAGAAGAAGTTCAAATATCAAATCTAGAAGCCGGAGTATATATGATTGAAATAAAATCACTAAAAGGTTCAACAGTAAAAAGAATTGTAATACAGTAACTAAGTACAATTCAAGTATAACAAAAGGACGAGATAAAATCTCGTCCTTTTTTATGGAATCAAATTCCAGTATTTGTACGTATTTCATTTATAACAGCTTAGGTGTACATTTAAAAAACTAAACTAATACCTGTTGCCAATGTGCCCTAAAAAGATTAATAGAATAAAATGTTTTATCAATACCGTCCCTTATGCAGTGGGATGCATTATCATTATCCTCTTAGCAATGAATATATACCTACTCTGCAAGTTAATTTAAAAGATATAAGCTTACATACCTGTACGTATCGCTTCTACTGGATCTAATTTTGATGCCATCCAAGCAGGAATTATACCCGCAATTAAACCAATTATTGTAGAGAAAAACATACCCCAAAACATATTCGAAGAAGATAATATGAATTCAAAATCACCGGTTAATTGAGAAGCTCCTTTAGATATTAACCAAACGAATAATAAGCCTATAAGCCCTCCTATTACAGCAAGAATAATTGCTTCAAATAAAAACTGTAATAAAATAAACTTTTTCTTAGCTCCTAAGGCTTTTTGAATTCCGATTAAATTGGTTCGCTCTTTTACACTAACAAACATAATATTTGCAATACCAAATCCACCAACCAATAATGAAAATGCTCCAATAGCAGCACCTATAGCAGACATTGTACTAGCTATACTGTCGATAGCATCCGTAAATCCTTGAAGCTGATTGACAAAAAAGTTATCAACTTCATCAGGTTTAAGACCGCGTAGTGTTCTGAATTTCTGTTTCAGTTCAGCAATAAACTTAGCATTATCAACATCATCTACTGGCTTAATGATTATTCCAGGCAGCGAAGCTTTATTATTATCCCCAAAAATTCTTCTTGCCATATTCACAGGGATAAAAACCGCGGTGTCTTTTGAATCACCAAACAAACCAGAGCCTTCCTTTTTCAAAACGCCTATCACAGTAAATTTTTGACCATATAATCGCAATCGTTGTCCAATAGGATCTTGTTGTCCATAAAGACTATTTGCAATTTCATCTCCAATAACAATAACCGGGGTACCCGCTACAGACTCTTGTTCATTAAAGAAACGACCTTTTACTACTTGCAACTCTTCTACATCATAGTAATCATCTGTTACAGGATTAACATTAACATTGCTTACCGTATTTTCACCTCCCTTTACACTTTCGGGACCTACAAATAGAATAAAACTCATAGCTTCTACCCCATTTAAGGACTTGTTGATATTCTGAAATTCATCATAGGTCACGTCAGGAAACTGCTCACGTTTCCATCTTGGTACCTGGGTAGGGCCAAAGGAACGTCTTGTTAAATAAATTGTACTATTGTCCAAAGAGCTTAAACTTCCTTTAATCTCTTTTTCTAAAGAATCAACCGCAGCCAAAACTCCTATTATTGAAAAAATCCCAATGGTTACCCCAAGTAATGAAAGAAAAGTCCTTAACTTATTGTTCCTTAAGGCATTAACCGCAAATGCAAAACTTTCTTTGAGGACTCTTAAATAGATGAGCATAGCTATATTTTTGAATCATTTAAAGATAGGACGTTTCCCTTTGATTTTTGTTACAAAATATCTAAAACAATTCATTATAATTCGTTGTCTAATTGCATACTAAATTGCTACTTTTGCGTTTTATCAACTAAATTTTCTCATGAGCAACACAAAAACCGCATCTTCAGCGTTAATTTCTGTTTTTAACAAGGAAGGGTTAGCCCCAATCGTCAAAAAATTAGATGAATTAGGAATTACCATTTACTCCACAGGTGGAACTGAAAAATTCATTAAAGATTTAGGAATCGATGTTATCCCCGTAGAGGACATTACCTCTTACCCGTCCATCCTGGGTGGAAGAGTAAAAACCCTGCACCCTAAAGTATTTGGAGGTATTCTTAATCGGCAGGAGAACGAAAGTGATGTTGCAGAATTAGCAAAGTATGAAATTCCGCAGATTGATATCGTTATCGTCGATCTTTATCCATTTGAAAAAACCGTGGCCTCTGGAGCTTCTGAGCAGGATATAATTGAAAAAATTGACATTGGTGGTATTTCTTTGATTAGAGCTGCTGCTAAGAACTTCGCTGATGTTACCTGTGTAGCTTCCGTAAATGATTACTCCGAGTTCTTAGACGTAATTACTAAAGGCAAAGGAAGCATTTCATTAGCCGACCGCAAAAGATTTGCAGCAAAAGCTTTTAATGTGTCTTCTCATTATGATACTGCTATTTTCAATTATTTTAACAGCGATCAAGAGATTCCCGCTTTAAAAATAAGTGAAACCGAAGGCAAAGTATTACGCTATGGAGAAAACCCTCATCAAAAAGGCTTCTTCTTTGGTGATTTTGATGCCATGTTCGATAAATTACACGGTAAGGAATTATCTTACAACAATCTCCTTGATGTGGATGCTGCCGTAAACCTGATGAATGAATTCAAGGCAGAAGCACCAACCTTTGCTATTTTAAAACATAATAATGCCTGCGGACTAGCGCAACGAGACACTATACTACAAGCCTACATTGATGCCTTGGCTGGGGATCCCGTTTCTGCTTTTGGAGGAATCTTAATAAGTAATACTGAAATTGATGAGGCTACCGCAGAAGAAATTCACAAATTATTTTGCGAAGTCGTAATTGCTCCTTCATTTAGCACTAGTGCGTTAGAAATCTTGAAAGGAAAGAAAAATAGAATTTTATTAATTCAAAAAGATATCGCGCTTCCAAAAACCCAAGTGCGAACGTGTCTAAACGGTAGCTTAGTGCAAGACAAAGACTTGAAAACAGATAGCGCGGCAGACCTTACAATAGTAACCAAAGTTGCTCCAACGGATGCTCAAATTGAAGATCTATTATTTGCTTCTAAAATCTGTAAGCATACCAAATCTAACACCATTGTATTTACCAAAAATAAACAACTATTAGCCAGTGGAACGGGTCAAACATCTAGGGTAGATGCATTGAAACAATCTGTTGATAAAGCGAAGGCTTTTAAGTTTGACTTGCAAGGTGCTGTAATGGCCAGTGATGCGTTTTTCCCATTTCCAGATTGCGTAGAACTCGCTGACAAAGCGGGTATCAAAGCCGTGATTCAACCGGGAGGTTCTATTAAAGATCAGTTGAGCATTGATTATTGCGATGAAAATGGTTTATCCATGGTTATGACAGGAACACGTCATTTTAAACATTAATTTTATTACATTTACCAAACTGTAACTTTTTAACATCTTTTATGGGATTTTTTGACTTCTTTACCGAAGAAATTGCAATTGATTTGGGTACAGCAAATACCCTAATTATCCATCAAGACAAAGTGGTGGTAGATAGCCCTTCTATTGTAGCCAGGGATATTTTGACCAATAAAATTATTGCTGCAGGAAAAGAAGCTGCGATGATGCAGGGAAAAACCCACGAAAATATCAAAACCATTAGGCCCTTAAAAGATGGTGTAATTGCAGACTTTGATGCGAGTGAAAAAATGATAAGTATGTTTATCAAAGACATACCTGCATTGAAGAAAAAACTTTTTACGCCTGCCCTGCGCATGGTAATTTGTATCCCCTCTGGTATCACTGAAGTTGAAATGCGTGCTGTAAGAGAAAGTGCAGAAAGAGTAAATGGAAAAGAAGTATACTTAATCCACGAACCGATGGCAGCGGCCATCGGTATCGGGGTAGATATAATGCAACCCAAAGGAAATATGATTGTTGACATAGGTGGAGGTACTACCGAGATTGCTGTTATTGCCCTTGGTGGTATCGTATGTGATAAGTCCGTAAAAATTGCGGGAGATGTATTTACTAACGATATTATTTATTATATGAGAACCCAGCATAACCTATATGTTGGGGAACGAACTGCTGAAAAAATCAAAATTCAAATTGGATCAGCTACAGAAGACTTAGAAATTCCTCCAGAGGAGATGAATGTTCAAGGTCGTGATTTGCTCACCGGTAAACCAAAGCAAGTACAGATCTCCTATAGAGAGATGGCGAAAGCATTAGACAAATCTATTTTGAGAATTGAAGATGCTGTTATGGAAACTTTATCGCAAACTCCGCCTGAGCTTGCCGCTGATATCTATAACACAGGTATATATCTTGCTGGTGGAGGCTCTATGCTTAGAGGACTAGATAAAAGATTATCACAAAAAACAGATCTTCCTGTATATATTGCAGAGGATCCTCTTAGAGCAGTAGTTAGAGGTACCGGAATAACTTTAAAAAATATTCCACGCTATAGAAGTGTACTGATTAAGTAAATTTCTCAGACTTTTAAATACCTTAAACTGCATATTATCGTTAAACTATTTTTAAAACTTAGTGTAGAGAATTTCAAAAAATAATAAAAAAGAATGCAGCAGATCATTAACTTTTTAATTAGGAATAAAAATTCCCTATTATATCTGCTACTCCTATTTTTATCTCTATTCTTCACCGTTCAATCGCATACCTATCATAAAAGTAAGTTTATTACTTCTACCAATTTTTTTATTGGTGGACTATACAATTGGCAACAAGGAGTTACCCAATATTTTGATCTAAAATCCGAAAACGAAAAACTTCTAGAAGAAAATAAAAAATTAAGAAATAGAATTTCATCATTACAAGTCCAAGATTCTTTAACTTCGTACATTGATTCTACTTCATTTGCCACGCCTTATCTGTATATCAAAGCTAATGTATACCGAAATGACTACAGTAAATTGGATAATTATATCTTACTTAACAAAGGAAGTAAGGATAGTATTCAGCCAGATATGGGTGTCATCACTGATAAAGGGATTGTAGGTATCGTTGAATCCGTTTCTAATAATTACAGCAGCGTCATTTCTATCCTTAACAGCAATTCGAGCATCAATGCTGGACTCAAAAAATCCAATCAGTATGGCTCATTAGTGTGGAATGGAAAAAATCCCAATGTAGTACAATTAGAAACCGTACCACGACAGGCATTATTGAAAATAGGCGATACAATTATTACCAATGGAAGGTCTACCATTTTTCCGAAAGGAATTGGTATTGGAACCATTTTAGATTATAAATTAGATCGAAGTCAAAACTACTATACCATTGATGTAAAGTTATTTAATGATATGACTGACCTTGGTTATGTATATACGATTCAAAGTAATCGCAAGGAAGAAATACAAGAATTAGTAAAAACACAAAATGAACAATAGTACCACGTTACATATTGCCCGTTTTTTGCTTTTAGTAGTGGTTCAAATCACAGTATTGAATCAAATTAATTTTTTGGGATTTTTAAATCCTTACCTCTATATCATCTTTATTTTATTAGCCCCTATTAATATCAATAGAAGTCTTTTTTTGGTAGTAAGTTTTCTTTTAGGACTAATCATTGATATGTCTGGTGATTCAGGAGGAATCCATGCTGCAGCCTGTGTGACCATAGCGTATATACGTCCCGTCATTTTAAGGTCTTCATTTGGTTTGAGTTACGAATTCCAAACAGTTAAATTAGGTAATGTAAGTTTTGGTGAGCGTTTGGTGTACGTAACATTAATGGTTTTAATACATCACTTAATACTTTTTTCATTAGAAATTTTTAACTTCTCTCATATACTTTTAATTGCGAAAAAAACGTTATTTTCTAGTGTGTTTACATTAGTAGTAACCATGCTTGTATTGGTATTATTTAGAAGGAGAGATTCATGAGAAAGTTACTTTTATACCTTATCATATTATCAACTGGATTTATTTTTGTTTTTAGACTTTTTTATCTTCAGGTGTATGATACGTCTTATGCGACCTTATCTGAAGATAATGCGATCAAAGTGATTTATGATTATCCGCAACGTGGAGATATTTACGATCGTAACGGCAAGTTAATGGTCACCAATCAACCGTCTTATGATGTAATGGTGATCCCCAGGGAATTGAAACCCTTTGACACCATAGAGTTTTGTAAGCTATTAAATATTGAAAAACAAAAGCTCGTCAAAAACCTTAAAAAAGCTTGGGCGTATTCTCCAAGAGTTCCTTCGGTTATAATTCCACAACTTACCAAAAATGAATACGCCTATTTACAAGAAAAAATGAGAAAGTTTAATGGTTTCTTTATTCAAAAGCGATCATTGAGAAACTATCATACGGACAATGCTGCCAACGTACTTGGTTATATAGGCGAAGTGAATAATGCCCAAATAAAAAAAGACCCTTACTATTTATCCGGCGATTTAATAGGTATAGATGGTGTAGAGAAACAATACGAAAACATCCTTAGAGGTGAAAAAGGAGTAAAAAGAATTCAAAAAGACCGATTCAATAGAGACATTGGTCCTTATAAAGGGGGACGCTATGATACTTTACCAGTCAACGGAAAAGACTTAACAATTACCTTAGATGCTGAGCTGCAAGCCTATGGTCAAAAACTTATGGCGAATAAAAGAGGAGGTATTGTAGCAATTGAACCATCTACCGGTGAGATCTTAGCTTTAGTTACCGCTCCGACTTATAAGCCAGAGTTGCTTGTTGGTCGAAAACGTTCTCCAAATTTTACCAAACTGTATTATGATACTATTGCAAAACCTCTTTTTGATCGTGGATTACAAGGAGAATACCCTCCTGGATCTCCTTTTAAAACAATAAATGCATTAATCGGGTTGCAAGAAAATGTAGTTAATACCGAAGAACGAATTTATTGTCGATTAGGATATTATTACGGAAGCAAAGGTCAAAAACTAGGCTGCCACTCCCACCCTACTCCGCTAAATATGATTCCTGGCATTGCACATTCGTGTAACGCTTATTTTGCAACGGTTTATCGCAGAGCGATAGAAAAGTATGACACTCCGCAAGAAGGTATTGATAATTGGCGAAGACATGTTACCAGTTTTGGTCTTGGCAATTATCTCGGTAATGATTTACCGGTTGGTAAAAAAGGAAATATACCAGATGCCGAAGATTATAACAGAGCCTATGAATATCCAACCTATAAGTGGTATGCAACAGCAACTATTTCTAATGCCATCGGTCAAGGAGAAGTATTAGCAACTCCCATCCAATTAGCCAATATGACAGCGGCAATTGCTAATAAAGGGTTTTATTTTACTCCTCATATATTGAAAGCTATTGATGGACAACCAATAAAAGAAGAGCAGTTTACAATACCCAAGCAGACCACTATAGATCGAGAACATTTTGACCCTGTCATTGAGGGAATGCATCAGGTTTATGTAATGGGTACCGCCTCGCATCTTAAATCTCCGGGTATCAATATTTGTGGAAAAACCGGAACTGCAGAAAACTTCACCAAAATAGATGGAAAGAAAGTACAACTTACGGATCACTCTGTTTTTATTGCCTTTGCTCCCAAAGAAAACCCACAAATAGCGCTTTGCGTATTTGTTGAAAACGGTTATTATGGAGCACGTTATGCTGGTAGAATGGCAACTTTAATGATTGAAAAACATATCAAAGGAGAAATCACCAGAAAAGATTTAGAAAATTGGGTATTATCGCATAGTTTAGAAGAGGAGTATGCAAAGCCCCTTAGTGGAAAACCATTTAAAATAAATCAATAAATGCCAAAATCTACGCTAGCGTCCATAGACTGGTTAACTGTTTTACTTTTTTTGCTTCTCGTAGGTTTTGGATGGATGAATATCTACTCTGCATCTCTAGAGGAAAGTAATTCATTTTCGATTTTCGACTTTACACAGGTGTACTCTCGCCAGGCTTTATTTATCTTACTAAGCGTGGCATTAATTGTTATTACACAGGCTATAGAGGCAAAATTTTATGAACGATTTGCCGGGTTGATCTATATCATTTCTCTATTATCACTTTTAGGTTTATTTGTTTTTGGAAAAACTATATCCGGAGCAACATCCTGGTATAGTTTCGGTTCTTTCAGCCTTCAGCCCTCTGAGTTTGCTAAAGTCGCAACGTCTTTAGCTTTAGCGAAGTTTTTAAGCGAAATGCAGACTAATATCGGCCTATTAAAAGATCAGGCCAAAGCATTTTTAATTATTGCTTTACCTGCGCTATTCATCATACCTCAACCAGATCCAGGTAGTGCGTTGGTATATGCGGCATTTTTCTTTCCCTTATATAGAGAAGGACTAGCCGCCATTTACCTGATCATTCTTTTTGCAGCTGCATTCTTATTTATCGCTACCTTAATTTTCAACCCCATAATTGTTATAACCACCATAGCTATTGTTATGATAGTTATCTTATTCAAAAAAAGAAAGCAAAAGCCCAAAATTAGATATTATTTACTCTCTCTAATTTTTGTAGCTGGATTTTGTTATTCTGTGAATTATATCTTTAATAATGTCTTTGAACAACGACATCGTGATCGTTTTAATATAGTACTGGGCAAAGAAGTAGATACCAAAGGAATTGGATACAATACCAATCAGAGCGAAATAGCTATCGGTAGTGGCGGCTGGACAGGCAAAGGCTGGAAAGAAGGTACGCAGACTAAAGGTGGTTTTGTGCCTGAACAACATACTGATTACATTTTTAGTACGGTTGGAGAAGAATGGGGATTTCTGGGAGCTTCTTTAATTGTAATTCTCTTTATTCTTCTATTGCTGCGCATTTTACAACTAGCAGAACGACAAAAAACCATTTTTAGTCGCGTCTACGGGTATAGTGTTGCAGGTATATTATTCACGCATTTTGCCATAAATATAGGAATGGTAACAGGGCTTTTACCTACTATTGGAATACCATTACCTTTTTTTAGTTACGGAGGTTCTGGGTTATGGGGCTTTACCCTCTTATTATTTATTTTTATTAAACTTGATGCCAATCGTGTTAATGAATGGTAAGGTTATAAATTCCAAAAATCTAACGTAATCGTAGATTCTAATTTCTCCTGTTTTTTACTGTCTAACTGTTTAAAAAAATCAATCCCCGTATGTGCTTCTATTGCATCAATATTTGTGATGTATTGATTTAAATCGTTTCCAAAATTTTCTTGTGGAATTAAAAATGCTATCGCTTTGTAATCTTGCTTTGGGTAAAAGATAATTTTAAAAAAATAGTGTGGCACCGAAACCCTTTCATACCCAATGCGATCTAAATCTGGCGAGAGTACCCCACCTGTGATAATAAGCAACGAATCTTTCTGCATGGCTAACTTTCGTACCTGATGTTCTAGCTGATTCCATATACCGCCATTAAATTGTGCAGATTGTGGAGTAATATTAGAGGTGTAAAATGTATCCTCATAAGCCTCTTTATCAAATTTCATATCCCCTGCCGGGCACAGATGCCCTCTTTGATAACCTGAATTCTTATAATTTCGCCAATCGGCAGAACCTGACATCACAAAAGGATCCCTTTCAAAATAAGGTCTTTTTCTAGAGGAATCAGTAAGCTTATTTTTTGCTAAATAATACATAACCCACTCCGCTTGTTCGTGTTCTTCTCTGTAAGAAAATGAAAAATGACGCCGATGTATGACTACATCACGAGTGGAACTCGGTAAATACGTCATAAAATTTTCTTTTAATACTGCAGTATCGGTTTGTGTATAATTGTAAAAATCAATTGCCTTTTCTGCATAGTAAAATATAATGACCGACAAGATCATAAGTACAGTATAGATAACTTTTTGTTTCATTGCTACAATTACAAATTATGGTTTACCCCTTTTAATTTGAAGCCAATACCTTATTGGTTATTTTAGCTAAAATAGTATTTTTAGCCTGCTAACATTGAGGCAGTGATAGTCAAATACTAAACGATCCTTAAGGATAAAAGTATGCATTTGCTTCAATACACACACAAATTAAATAATTACTTTAAAAGGCGCTTTACATGAAGGACAATATTGAAAAAATCATTCACTCCACTTTATTAAAAAATAACATAAAAGAGTATCCCAAAAAAGATTTAGGGCTTCAATTAGAAATACACCCTAACTTTCCAAGTTTTCAATCCATAACAGATACCTTAGATTATTTTAATATTGACAATATCGCTGTAGAGGTGCCAAAAGAGGCATTAGCGCAGCTACCTGAGCACTTTATATCTCTAGTAAGAAACGGGGACTATGAAGAAATTGCCGCTATAACGAAGAAAAATGGCGTTATTGAAGTAGCTCATTCTGATCTAAAGCAAAAAAAATTCAGTTTTGAAGAATTTACTGCTATTTGGGAACCAAAGGTGATCGCAGTAGAAAAAAATGAAAACGCTACGCAGTTGAAATTTTCTAAAGCACCCTTGCAATTGGTATTTGCTATTGTTACAGTCCTAGGCATTGGATACTTATTACTACAAAAGAGTTGGTCCATAGAAAATTTACTTTTCTTTCTAATTGCTGCTGGTGGAACTATACTAAGTGTTTTTGCAGTACGAGAAAGCTTAGGATTTCAATCTCAGAAGCTACATCAATTTTGTACCTCAGTTGGCAAATCGGATTGTAGCGAGGTGATCAATAGTGACAGAGGTAAGATTTTTAAAGACGTATCCCTTGCTGATAGTGGTATTTTGTTTTTTGGGTCATTAGTTGCCTTTATCACACTGTATTCTTTTACAGATAGTATTATAGTACCTGTATTGGCAGGCGTTCCTATCGTACTATATTCTTTGTATTCTCAAGCTTTTGTTCTAAAAAAGTGGTGTGCTGTATGTATCGGTATGGCAACGCTATTTATTGCATTGGCAGGTTTATCTTATACATATTTTCCATTAAACATCAAGATAAATGAATTAATAACCTTTGCTTTCTTATTCTCAGTGCTTGCTATCACCTATTTTTTTATAAAAAATAAAATAGTAGCTACGAAAGAACTTAAGTCAAATAATGTAAAACTCAACCAATTTAAAAGAGACGAACAACTATTTAACCACTTACTAAGTCTATCAGAGACTATAAAAGATACGCAAACTTTTGAGCACGAAATCATATTGGGTAACCCTAATGCTGGGTTTAAGTTAATAAGTTCTACCAATCCAATGTGTGGGTTTTGTAAAGATGCTTTTGAGGCGTATAGACGTGTATATCGCACTTTATCTGATAACTTGCAAATTGTAATACGTTTAAAAGTTAATGCTGATGATTTGGAGAACAATGCTACGATAATAAGCCTTATCTTATTAGAAATATATAATAGTCAAGGACAGGAAGCCTTTATCGAAGCCTATACAGCTTGGTTTGAAGATCGAACTTTTGCAAACTGGATTAAAAAATACGATACTGTTGCTTATAAAAACTCTCCATATATTGAAGTGTTAAAAAAACAATCCAAATGGGCTGAAGATAACCATTTAATGTACACCCCTGCAACGGTAATTAATGGTTCTTTATATCCAAAGAAGTATAGTTATGATGAATTTTTCCATTTTGTAAATATTATGGTAGAAGATTATCAGGAAAAATTCAACCAGGCACCTATGGTTGCAGAAGCGCAATAGAAAATTATAAGACTTCATTTCGTATATGCTAAAAACTAAAAAGGCTGTCTAAATTGAACTTAGACAGCCTTTTTTATTTACTAATAGGTAATTACAATGTCATACTTGCCACTGATGTATATTCATTTATGGCATTAAGATCTAAAATTTTAATTTCCTTAGTTTCATTCGGCATACCATAATTAGTATAAATAGTACACTTTATTAAACTTGGTATTGAAGAGCCTGTATTCGTTTCGCGCACCGCGTTTAAATTTTTTAGATTAATTAACCAACTTCCCTTTTTGGCATTTTCAATGTAGAACTCCTTAGTCTGATAACCTTCTTTTTCAGAATTAATAGAGGTCTCAGGATTAGAAGTTGAAGAATAAGCCCATTTAAAGTATTTGTCTTCTGGATTCACAAATTGCACTTCAAATTGATTTAAAGGATTATTCCATTCTATCAATATTCTACTATCGAGATCCATGGCTTTACTATAGTAAGAAAGATGCAGATCCCTATAATCAACATTAACTTTTTGTACAGTAACCAAATGTTTCATCTCGGTAACTGCAATCTCGTGCACATCTTTACTAAAAACAACTCCAGGAATTTTATTATCCAAGATCAACTTATACAATGAAAAAGCCTTTTTATAATGTTTATTAGCAAAATAACTCTGCGCCAAATCAACATACGTCTGTGCTCTTGTTGGTTCTAATTGCCCTATACGGTTATATAGTTTAAGTGATTTATCATTTAATTGGTCCCTTTCATAGATAAAAGCTAATGCTCTAAGTCCTTTAGGATTATTCCACATAACGCTTTCTGCTGTATGTAAAACTTGAACAGCGTAGTCCTTATCTCTGGCATCAAAAAAATCATAGGCACTCAAGAAAAAATTAAGGTTATCATAATTCTTATCTATATTCATCGCATAAATTGCTCTTGCTTCTTCCAGGGTTTGATCCGCCTTAAATGGATAACTTTTGAATGTAAAGTCATAATCATATTGCTGAGCGGTGTCCTCATAAACGTTTCCTTTTACAATAAGGTTATTTTTTACCTTATTTCGTTTGGCAAATTCCCAATTACGTTTTGCATTTATCGTTGTTACATATATGATTCCATTTCGTCCATAACTACCATACATCACATTACCAGCAGCACTTGGCACAACAGTAATACTCTCAATGATATCAGGATTAATAAAATTCGTATCTCCTGTAAAGACTACTCCATCAAGCACTACCGTTCTAAAATTAGATAACGTAATGCTTGAAGACCCTCGAACTGTAGGAAACCTTCCTCTAATTAATTGACCAAGTGTAACTGCAAATTTATTCAGTTCATTTCTTCTTCTATGAATTGCTCTAAACCCTAATGTTTCTGGATGCCGAGGACCAAATAAAGTCATCACCATTCTTTCATCACTTGGATCTTTTGTTTCGTCAGCTTGGAGAATTACTTCCTCTAAAATATCATACTTTGGCTCAAGCTTCACCTTTAGGTCTTCTGATTTTACTATAACGGTTTTAGTATGGTTTACTATGGAATTAAATTCGATTATATCTCCTAGTTCCGCTTGTACCACAAAAGAGCCATCTGCTCTGGTGTGGGTGTATCCCTTTTTACCTTTGACGTGTACTTCAACTCCTTGTACCGGTTTACCCAAAGAACTGACTTCACCTCTTACCATTGGTTCGCTGGTTTTTACTTCAGCATCCATGCTTTCCGCTGATCTTAATACATCAAGCTGTATTGCTAACGGTTGAAATGGTACTTCACTCCAGTCGTCTTGACTTGCATATTTTATAAAAGAAGTTCCGATTTGATCTGAAACAGCCAACACCACTTGTTTATTCCCATCAATAAATTCAATACCTACCACAAAATCCTGAGCAAAACTAATATCATTCGATGCTAAATCAATTACTTGTTCTTCTCTTGAAGGATCTGTTGTATACATAATTGACTCCGCTATTTTATCTTCAGGTAATCCCATGGAATTAATTCCATAAAAATTAAGTCTAAGCTTAACCTTCTCTTTTGATTTACTCAGCTCAAAAAATCGAAGTTTGTTCACTTTTATTTCTCCTTCATTGATCTTAACCAACGAAGCAACTTCGTATCCCTTTTTTACTTCTACATTAATGGTAGTAGCAAATTTGCCTCTTTGGTGACCTAAGGTATGTGCTTGAAAATTATCCGCTGTACTTAGTTCTTTTCCTTCAGCATTTCTCGGTGTTAAATACAATACTTTGGTTTTTTCAAAAACCTTTTCCAAATCCTTTCTTGGAAGTCTTAATGGGTAATATCCATCTGCTGTGATCTGTAATATATCTGAATCCTCAATTCTTTTTTCAAAAAAACTGAGTTCAAAAAATCCGGTTTCATTAGTTACCGTTCCTAATCCTCTATTTTCAAATCCTACATTAGCATAGCTAATTGGCTGCCTGGTTATTCGATCCACTGCGATCGAACTTAAATTAACTATTGTCTGGGCTGGTAAACTAACAACCCATAGTAATAAAATTATTATAATTGATTTTTTCATCTTCTAAATTTATAAGTTAGTATAATCGATTGAGCAATAATAGCCTTGGGTTTTAAGGCTATAATTATTTTCGCTTCTATTAAAATGACTACTAACCTATCCTAGGGACCTTATCTGTTGGTTTAATATAAATTTTATTAAAATTTGCTAAATCCCAATGTTTATGAAGTTTATTTTGTGGTGCAATATCTAAGCTTATATAAAATTGATAGGGTTCCTTTTCAGGCTCTTCTTCATCCTTTTCTATGGAATGTAAGAAAATAGGGGATTCATTCGAAAATCCAGTAAATAGATTACTGCTAGTTTGCTTGTCATTAACGTGATTTAGAAATGAAAAAAAATGTTGACAAGATCCGTTACGCTTTTTTATTCTATTCTTCAGAAAAATGAAAACGGTATTAGTTCTGGATTCTGGTAACAATACCATTCCCCAATGAACAGAAACAAAAGATAGATACAATACATCCTGGTGAAATCCCTCTTCCTTAGTACTTAATGTCGATGCGTTATCTGTATGTGCAATAGCACTACATGAAAATAAAAACATTATTGCTAAAAGTAAGTTTTTCATATCCCCAGGTTAATCTTTCTAGAACCAGGAATCACCAAAAGTATTTGCATTCAATAGGTGTATTAACTTTGGTGATCTCCTAAATGATCTATAAAATAAGCAACAATAATAATACCAAAAAAATTAGCACTTCATAGAACCATTCTTAAAGATAAGACTTAACTTTTTTATTTTAAGAGGATTAGGTTGTTAATTTAATCAAAAAAATGCCTATTTGATTAGCTTTTTACATCAAGGGCATCTCTTAATGCATTACCAATAAGCATAAAAGCAAGAACTAAACTCATTATAGCCAGGCCTGGAATTATAGCCAGATAGGCTTTGCCTAAAACAATATATGCATAATGATCCTTTATCATGGCGCCCCAACTGGGTGTTGGAGGCTGAGCACCGATACCTAGAAAGCTCAATCCACTTTCTATTAATATTGCAGCCGCAAAATTAGCCGCGGAGATAACAATTACAGGAGCTAAACTGTTGGGTAATACGTGCCTGGTAAGAATTCTAAAATGGGAATATCCTAAAGCCTTAGCTGCTGTAACATATTGTTGCTCCTTTATCCCCAGTACCTGGCCTCTAACAACTCTAGCAACCTCTACCCACATGGTTAATCCTACTGCAACAAAAACTTGCCAAAACCCTTTATTTAGCGCTACCGTAATTGCGATAACCATCAACAAGGTAGGTATAGACCAAGTTACATTTATCAGCCACATGATGATTTTATCAGCTAAGCCCCCAAAATAACCTGCAATAGCTCCAAGGGAAATTCCTAAAAGTAAAGATATCAAAACAGCAATAAAACCGATAGAAATTGAGACTCGAATACCAACTAGCATTCTACTTAATAAATCCCTACCGTATTTATCGGTACCTAACATAAAATGGCGATCATCGATATAGTTGTTTTCAATCTCCTTTTTAGATATATCACCATAAACAGCCAAATTAATTTTTCGAGATAGTTCTGGCAATTCACCTTCTGTATAGGGAGTAATAACAATGTCAGAATCCGTAAATTGATAAGTTGCAATGGGTATTTCTGTAGCAGTATTTTTAACACCAAAGAATAACTGCTGCCACCAAGATTGCTCTTGAACAATCGTAGTGGAAGGAACGGTTAGCATTTTAACCTCAAAACCAGGAGCTTTAGAATGAATAGAAATATGCATCTGATTTGCATTCTGAGAGTTATCTGGAGCTATCAGATAAGCAAAAATCCCTACTAAACAACTTATACTAATAAACCAAAAACTTAAAACGCCCCAGAGATTTTTTTTAAATCTCCGGAGCGCTTGATTTGTTAAAGAATTGGATTTCAATTCATAATGCTCCATTCAACTATTCAATCTAGTTTTTTACTGATAAGGAACTTTTCGTTCTTTTTTTAATATTATTGATTTTCAAATCTTCAAGAACACTCAAGGCCTCTTCTACGTACACATCCTTACTTAGCTCTTGGTGCCATCTATTACGTTTTTCTTGTAAAACGGAATCCTTAACCATCATAGATTTTTCATAAGGTAAAGACTCAAAGGTTAAATCTGTAGTATAATCTTCGATGGCATCAAAACGCTTGGCTTGCTGCTCATTTTGCATTATACTCTTTTTATATTTATCATAATTCAAAGAAAAGATATCTATCTGACGTTTTTCTCTAACCCATTTAGCATTTTCTTCAATTAATTTTAATTGCTCATTAGTTGACATTCTGGTGTTACTATTAGAGATGGTTTGATCAAAATCAATATAACCATCCCAAGGTGTGTAATCCGCAGCTGCGATTTTATCCCAAGGTAATGGATTCTCTTGATCCTTTTCTCCAATATCAATATAGCTATAACGATCCGGAACTACTACATCACTCTTCACACCTTCTAACTGGGTAGAACCGCCATTTACTCTATAAAACTTTTGAGTGGTTAGTTTCAGTGCTCCTAAGTCTCCAAAATCATTACTTCGCATCCAACGGTTTAGGTCCATTACATTTTGCACTGTTCCTTTACCATAAGTTTGCTTGCTACCTATAATGATAGCACGTTTGTAGTCCTGCATAGCAGCTGCTAAAATTTCTGAAGCGGAAGCAGATAATTCGTTTACCAAAATTACCAATGGTCCGTCCCACAGAATATTACGATCTCTATCGCTTAGCACTTCAGCAGACTCACCTTTAGTTTTCACCTGTACGATTGGGCCTTTTTCAATAAAAAGACCAGCTATATCTACTACAGTTTGTAAAGAACCACCGCCATTATCTCGGAGATCAATTACTAACCCTTGCATATCCTGCTCTTTTAAGCGAATAATTTCTTGCTTTACATCTTTTGCTGCATTTCTCTGATTGTAGTCTTGCATATTAAAGTAAAACTTAGGTAAATTGATAAACCCATAGTTTTTACCATTTTTCTTAACTAAAGAAGATTTAGCATAAGTTTCTTCTAATTCTACTACGTCTCTTACTATCTCAATATTTTCAATAGTACCATCAACCTTTTTTACAGTAAGCGTAACTTTGGTTCCTTTTGGACCTTTGATTAAGCTAACTGCATCATCCAGTCGCATACCCACAATACTTACAGGCTCATTTTCGTCCTCTTGCTTAACTTTCATTATTAAGTCCCCTACTTCAACCTTATTTCCTCTCCAAGCAGGACCTCCTGAGATGATTTCAACAATCTTTACATTGTCGTTTTTCTTTTGTAGTCTAGCTCCTATACCTTCTAGCTTGCCTGACATCGCGATATCAAATCTATCTTTGTCTTGTGGTGCAAAATAATAGGTGTGTGGATCAAACTCTTCAACAATTGAATTAATGTATATGGAGAACCAATCTTTTCTCTCTAGATCATCAGCAAATTCAAAATATTCCTTTAGTGAGGTTTTTGTTAAGCCTCTTGCTTCTTTTTCTATTTCTTCTACGCTCTTAGCTTTATAATTTTCATTAGCAGCAATAGAGTCTGCTTGCTCTTCCATCTTATCATAGTAGCTCGATAAGGCATTGAATTTAAGCTGTAATCTCCAACGATCTGTCATCTCTTCTTTGTCTTTTGCATATGGAAGAGACTCATAATCTGTATTAATTACTTCATCTTTATCAAAATCAAAAGGCTGCTCTAATATCTCTTGGTATAAAGATTTAGCCTCAGTCATTCTTTTCTGTAATCTTTGGTACGTTAAATTGAAAAAGGTAATATCCTTTTCTCGTATTTGATCATCGATCTCTTTTTTATATTTCTCAAATTCAGCGATATCGCTTGCATAAAAATATCTTTTTAGAGGATCTAATGCATCAATATAATCATCATAAACTTCCTTGGAAAAATTGTCATTAATTTCTTTTGCATCGTAATGACCTTTACTCAGCACATAGCTGATCAGATCAATAAGTAGTTTATCCTTATCGGGGTCGTTTTCAACGTTAGTTGTAAAACTACATGAAGCAGCCGAAACAATCACGGTAAGCATCAAAACCAAAAAACTCTTTTTCATACGCTTAATAAATTTAGGGATTCAGGCAAAATACATTAAAAATCGTGCCAATAAGAGGTAATAATACTAAATTTTTCTTAAAAGAACTAATATTAACAATCAGACTATTGAGGCCAGTCTAAACTTTAACGAAATGGTCTTAAATTGCTGTTATGCAATAGCTTGATCTATTGCAAACAAGCTTCAAATGCAAAAGGACTATATTCTATTCATTTTAAGCTTAAAACTTGTATTTTTACCACTAAATCCTTTGTATGGAACAAGAAAAACCTTTAATATTAGTGACCAATGACGACGGTATAACTGCGCCTGGCATTCGAGCACTCATCAAATTAATGACTACCATAGGCGAAGTATATGTAGTGGCTCCGGATAGCCCTCAAAGTGGAATGGGGCACGCGATTACTGTAAATAATACCTTATATTGTGATAAGGTAGTCATCGAAAAAGACGCTCCACAACAAGAATATAGCTGCTCAGGTACTCCGGTAGATTGTGTCAAATTGGCTACTAGAGAAATACTGCCAAAAAAGCCGGATTTATGTGTTAGTGGAATAAATCACGGATCAAACTCTGCCATAAATGTAATTTATTCGGGTACGATGAGTGCAGCAGTCGAAGCAGGAATTGAAGGCATACCCGCAATCGGTTTTTCATTATTAGATTATGCTATGGATGCCAATTTTGTACCCGGTGAGTCGTTTATTAAAAAAATTGTAGAAAATGTATTACAAAATGGATTGCCCAAAGGAGTTGTACTTAATGTTAATATTCCAAAATTGAAAAAAGATGAAATAAAGGGGATTAAAATTTGTCGACAAGCAAACGCGCATTGGTTTGAAGAATTTGACAAACGAACCAACCCAATGGGTAGAGAGTATTATTGGCTATCCGGCAAGTTTATCAACGAAGACAAGGGAGAGGATACAGACGAGTGGGCCTTAAAAAATGGATTTATTTCTGTGGTACCTACCCATTTTGATCTCACAGCACATCACTTTATTCAAGAATTAAATAATTGGTCATTACATGATTAAAAAGAATATATTTTTAGGATTAGTATTTGGAATAATTGCAAATAGTATTGGTTTTATGCTATGTGTATTCATTTTTGGTTCATTGTCAAATAAAGTAAGCTCATTTTCAGAAACAATAAGTGCATCGTTGCAGAATGATACCTTTGGTAATTTAATTATCCTTGGAGCCATATTGAATTTGTTTTTGTTTTTCTTCTTTTTGAAGAAAAATCAACCTTATCATGCACGTGGCGTGCTTCTTGCTACTATAATTGCAGCACTTTGTATCGCAATCAGTAAATTTATATAATTACCATTATCGATGAAATACTATCTCATTGCAGGAGAAGCTTCAGGTGACCTACACGGTTCCAACCTTATGAAATCCATCCTTAAACAAGATCCTAACGCGGAGTTTAGGTTTTGGGGCGGTGATCTTATGCAAGCTGTTGGAGGTACTATGGTGAAGCATTATAGAGAACTCGCTTTTATGGGATTTGTAGAGGTCCTGCTAAATCTTTTTACCATTCTGAAAAATCTAAAAAATTGTAAAAAAGATATCCTTACTTTTCAACCTGACGTTATCATATTTATAGACTATCCCGGCTTTAATCTTAGAATAGCGAGTTGGGCCAAAAAAGAGGGATTCAAAACGCATTATTATATCTCACCACAAATATGGGCCTGGAAAGAAGGAAGAATAAAAAATATTAAACAATCTATTGATGCGATGTATGTGATACTTCCTTTTGAAAAGAAATTCTACGAAGAAAAGCATAATTTTCCAGTTCATTTTGTCGGTCACCCACTTATTGATGCCATAGCGGATCATGAGCAAATATTACCCAAATCCTTTAGAACCAAAAATGGATTGGACGAAAGGCCTATCATCGCTGTTTTACCCGGAAGTAGAAAGCAAGAAATTACCAAGATGCTTTCCATAATGCTCAGTATTGTAGAGCAATTCAAGGATTACCAATTCGTAATTGCTGGTGCACCCAGCCAGGATGCGGAGTTTTATAAACCCTTCATTGGATATAAAAATGTGCATCTGGTGATGAATCAAACGTATGATTTATTAAGCTTAAGTAATGCCGCGATTGTAACCTCTGGTACAGCTACATTAGAAACCGCCTTATTTAAAGTGCCAGAAGTGGTTTGTTATAAAGGTAGCGCCATATCATATCAGATCGCTAAACGCGTTATTAATCTAGAGTACATTTCACTTGTCAATCTAATTATGGATAAACCTGTAGTTAAAGAATTGATTCAGGATGATTTTAATCCGGCTTCCTTACAAAATGAGCTAACGATAATTCTGGATGACTACAAGCGTGCCGTAATGTTTTTAGACTATTATGATTTGGAAAAAAAATTAGGTGGTCGAGGCGCTAGTGATACAACAGCAAAGCTCATAGTTGAAGCTATAACGTGATTTTTAAATTTACCCAAAATGAAAAAAATACTATTTTTATTTATGCTAAGCCTTCTATTTATAGGGTGTGGCGGTTCAAAAAAAAGTGTAGCAGCTACTAATAGTCCGATTATTAGTAAAAAGAAAAGCAAAACACCAAAAAAAGTAAAAAGCATAATTGATTACGCCAAAACATTTCAAGGAACACAGTATAAGTATGGTGGCACTACCAAAAGAGGCATGGATTGCTCAGGCTTGATATACACCTCTTTTAAGAAAGAGGCTGTAGTGTTACCCAGAACCTCTAGAGCTATGGCTACGCAAGGTAAAGCTGTTCCACTAAAAAAAGCAACAATAGGCGATTTACTATTTTTTAAAACCAATAAAAATAAAAATGTGATTAATCATGTGGGGTTAGTGGTACAAACAGATGATGGAATACAATTTATTCACGCTTCTACATCCAGAGGGGTGATCATTTCTAACCTGGACGAAAAATATTGGAACAACTGCTTCGTTGGGGCACGTAGAATATTATGAACACTAATACCCTACAACATACTCCCTTTGTATTGATTACAATATTTACCATGATTGGAGTATTACTAGGGTATTATGAACTTGTCCCTGTCACTGTCCTCTTTTTTCTATTAGGTGTTGCTGTACTTTTACTAATTACTAACCTTTTACTATTACAGAAACATCAAAAAACGGGGGTTTTAGCCTTGGTATCTATTATCCTGTTTTTTACTTGTTTTGGTAGCCTTTTAGTGTATTTCAACGCTCCAAAAAACAATCCAAATCATTATACCAATCATCTCGAAACACAACATTACGAACAAGAGCCATCACTTACCTTCGAAATAAAAGAACGATTAAAACCTACCTCAACTTATAACCGTTATATAGCTCAAATAGTTGCTGTAGATACTATCCCTACTCAAGGTAAATTACTCGTAAAAGTTAAGAAATCGGACTCCCTGGAAGTACCTAAAATAGGCACTGTTTATTTTAGTAAAAGTAATGTATTGCCAATAGAGAAACCATTAAACCCAGATCAGTTTGATTATGCCCTTTATCTTAAAAACAAAGAGATTTATCATCAAATTGCAATGAATGCTAATAATAGTATTACAATAAGACGTAATACTGGTATTTTATCCCTAACCGATGATATTAGGAGTTTAATTAATAAACGGATCGAAGCCTATGATTTTACACCTAATCAATTGAGTATTATCAATGCGCTATTATTGGGTCAACGACAGGATATCAACAAAGAACTCAACTCCAATTATCAAAAAGCAGGTCTAATCCATATTCTTGCGGTATCTGGTTTACACGTTGGATTACTATATGGCATATTATTACTGTTGTTGAACCCTTTAATTCATTTTAAAAAGGGTAAAACTTTTAAGCTCATTATAATAATCGGAGTGTTATGGTGTTTTGCAGGACTCACAGGCTTTTCACCTTCGGTACTAAGAGCAGTTACCATGTTTTCAATTCTTGGAATTACTACTGCATTTAATGGTACGAAGTCTATTTTGAATGCCGTTTTCATTTCTGCTTTTTTGATACTGCTTTTTCAACCTTTGATTATTTTTGATGTAGGTTTTCAGCTTAGTTATTGTGCGGTGATAGCAATTGTAAGTATACAACCTTTGTTACAATCGCTGTACAAACCACGGTTCATTATTAATAAAAAATTGTGGTCGATACTTACGGTAACACTGGCGGCACAATTGGGTATTTTACCACTTAGCCTTTATTATTTTCATCAATTTCCAATATTATTTTTTATTACTAACCTGTTAATTCTTCCATTTTTAGGTACCGTTGTTGCCTTCGGTATTTTAGTTATTATTTTAGCCTTATTTGATCTTTTACCTGCGATACTAGTAACACTTTTCGGGTATCTTATTGATATGATAAACTGGGTGGCTGCTACAGTGGCTAGTTATGACACTTTCACTATTACAGAGATTCCTTTTGACAAATGGATGTTGGTTTCTGCTGTTGTATTGCTCTTTGCAACGTATCGTCTTATGAAGAAGAATTCCCTTAATAGAAAATTAAGCGTGGTGACTTTTCTGAGCTTATTTTCAATTTCATGCGTATACAAGGTATATACAAACAATAACCATTCAGAGTTGATTGTCTATAATCAATACAAAAACAGTATCGTTGCTGTAAAGGATAAACAGCAATTACATATCTATCATAGGGATAGCCTATCTGTTACACAACGCGATTTTCTACTTAAAGGCTATGTAACCAATCGGGGCATATTGTCTACCAAGTTTAAAAAACTGAGTAACGTTTATAAAATCCAAAATAAAACGATTGCCGTAATAGATAGCAGTTTCGTAGATGCTTTAATCCCTTTGGATACAGATATTATTCTATTATCTAACTCTCCACAGGTTAATCTGAATAGAGTATTGACCCGTATCAAACCATCCATTGTCATTGCAGATGCAAGTAACTATTCAAGTTATATCCAACGCTGGACTAACAGTTGTAGCGCATTTAAGGTTTCGTTTTATGATACAAGAACGAATGGTGCTTTTAGAATGAAATTAACCCCATAAACACTCGATTATATATCTGAATATAAGTTATTTAACCTTTGCTTTTCAGGTAAAAGCCCCTTTACTGATCACTATTCAGTCTGTACATTTGTATACAGTTAGAAAAACTCTCGCATTTACTTATCCCCACTTAATTTAGATAGTACATCAAAGAATTACAAGACCCTACCTCGCTTGTTTGAATATACTATTGAAGTAACTAAAACATAAATCTTTAAACCATTATTATTATGAAAAAAGTTCAGTTTTTAGCCTTAAGTGCTATAATCGTGGGTTCGTTATTCTCTTGTCAGAAAAACGAAATATCAGAACCTACCTTAGAAGAAGTTCAATTGAAACCTAGTAAAGAACAACTAGAAAAACTTGACAAAATTGGAGTAAATACCGATGACGTACTTATTAAAGAAGTACCACTACCAGATGGAAGTACCGAAAGACATATTGTTTCGGGTGATATTTCTTTACCAATAGACAAACTAAATGAATACAAGGAGATGCCCACAGGCGATGATCTAAGCAAACAATACCGCTCAGATTATCTGGTCGCACCTCCGTATAGAAATATTAGAGTATTGGGATGGACCGGTGGATCGTATGCTTTAACGCCTAAAATGAGAACAGCGTTATCCTGGGCCATAGCTAATTATAATGCCTTACCTAATACACTAAATTTTACGTTGACCTTTGGCACCAATCAAACCAACGCAGATATGGTAGTTTACAAAGTTACAGGACCAGCTGGTGGGTCCGCTGGGTTTCCGACCTCTAGTGGTCGACCCAATCGATATATAAGAATTAATTCTGGTTTGGATAGTGCTACCTATAGTTATAATGTTGTGGAACATGTAATGGGACACGAAATTGGCCATAGTGTAGGGTTTAGACATCAGGATTGGTATAACAGATGGAGTTGTGGTTACACAGGGCCTTTCCCTGCAGAACCTTCTGTAAATCCTGCAGCGATTTGGATCCCTGGAACACCTTGGTCGCCTTATGCAGATTCCTTGATGCTCTCTTGTTTTAACACCTCAGAGGATGGAGAATTTACACAATCGGATAAGGATGCTTTAAATATCTTATATTAAAAAGTACAAAGTCCGGGTACTTCAACCCGGACTTTACTTATTTTATTTTATTCAATAAATGAAAACTTACAGTAACGTAGTTTGTTTATTTAGCTTCTTATTATTAGTTACAATAGACTCCTCTAAATACTCATCCTTTTGGCTTTGGCTTTTTATAGCCTTAATTATTCCTCTAATATCAGGTATCACCGTTCTTGCCAATGTAGTAGGTGTATTGAACAATACCGTTATGCCAAGATCTTCTTCAGGATATACAGCGATTTCACTGCGATAACTGTTTACGTGTCCTCCGTGATGGATGATATTTTTTAGTGCTCCAGATACTTCATCCTTAAAAGTATGATGCCTCCATCCCAGCGCATAATGTGAAGAAACATAACCTGGCCATCTTTGATAATAATTACGTCTACCACCAACCTGCACTCGTGGTTTAAAAACTTCCTCTAGACCCATTGGGCTAATTACATCAGGTTTATAGCCTAATAACATTTTCATATACTTACCCATATCTTCTGCACTGGCATTTACGCCACCTGCAGCGATAGCATTGTAATATTTTTTATTAATTTTTAAAGGTCTCCAACTACCATACATTCTTCTATGGGGTAACGCAATATTTTCATTATTAACAAAATCTTCGTAAGTAGTTGAAGCGGTCAGCATACCTAATGGCTTAAAGATGTCATTAGCAATAATAGAGGTATATGGCTTATTGGTAGATTTTTCTATAAGAGAGCCGCTTAATGCGAATACTGCATTTTGGTAATTGTACAGTTCACCTGGTTTGTTCAAGGTTTTAATAACCGAAAATCGCGCAGCTATTTCTTCTAAGGACAACCCGTCTTCAACTAAGTTTGTATAACTATGATAGGGCAAACCAGTAGTATGAGATAATACCTTTTCTAAGGTAATTTCATTGGTAAATCTTTTATTGGCCAATCTAAACTCTGGTACATAATCAATTATTTTATCATCCCAGTTTAGCAAACCTTTTTCTACCTGTATACCCGATAATATTCCGGCGAAACCTTTAGAAACTGAACCAATTCTAAAAACTGTTTTCCGATTAACGCGATCCTGTTCTTTAGTATTTCGCATACCGAATCCATCTGCATAAATAATTGAGTCACACTGCACAATAGCTACAGAGGCACCCACAATTAATTTTTGATCAATGGCTTTTTGAAAATAGGCGTTGAGCGAATCCCTAAGCTTCATTTGAAACCAATCAGGAATATTAAATTTAGTAGGTTGATACTTTTTATCCTTCGCTGCTAAGGAAGTATGGAGATCATTTTGTATATCCGGCTGATCTGCAGATGCAAACGAAAAAAGCACAGCGATCAACAACATAGATAGGGCGGCTATGATTGTCAATTTCTTCATAAGTAGTGTGGATTCTTCACTTCATTAGGGTTTAGAATCCTGGGTATAAGATTTGAGTTTATATGTTATTATGTTAATTCTGAAACAATTAACGCGAAGATAAAAATTTATAAGAAAAAACCTAACGTAAAATGGTATTTTTTTTGACAGATTGTGTTGTTCGTCGTAATTACATACCTTTTAAACGATAAAAAGCCTTTTGAATAGTCAAAAGGCTTTTTATACTTAAACTGTTTTACTTTAATTCGAAAACGTGGCGACAAATGATTTTTCATACGCCTGCCAAGCTTCTGCTGACGTCAGTGTTTTATAATCATCCTTTTTTACCATTTTAAGGTAAAGCTCCAATTGTTGCGGAGTTTTAAAACCCACCACCGGAGCAATCAGTTTACCGTTTTCATCAAAAAATACGATACTTGGATAACCTGTTATTTTTAATGCGTTAGCAAAAAAGTGTTGACTATTACGTTTACCTTTTTTACTAGCATCATAATTAGGATTTGTATACGTAAAATTGTTATAGGTAATGTCCTCATTACCTTCGGCATTAAACTTAACTGCATAAAAATGTTGGTTAACGTAGTTTACTACATCTTTATTATGAAAAGTTCTTTTATCCAATAATTTACAAGGACCACACCAATCGGTATACACATCCATAAAAATCTTTTTAGGCTCTTTTTCCTGAGCCGCTAACGCTTCATTCATCGTCATCCATTTGATTTCTTGCTGAGCCTGGGCAAAGGCCGTAACAAGAAACACAAATACAATAAGTAGGTTTCTCATGTGTTCACAATTTAATTTATTCTTGAAATGGCATACACTACCATTTTTATTACGTTTTTTTAGCAACAAAAATTGTTCCTAATTCATTCTTAATGAATGCCTCCCATCCATTTTCTAAGCAAAGGTACTAAAACTAATAAAAGTAATGCTGCACCTCCAACCACGGCAACACCCCAAATTAAATAGGTGTTCGTATAAATATCTAAAGTGACACTGGCTGCCGTATTCTCATCAACTTTTTCGCTAGTGGTTAAAGTACCAATCAAACCAGCCATTTTATTTGCTAATGCAATGGACAAAAACCAAGCGCCCATTACAAAACCAACTACTTTAGCAGGTGATAATTTAGTAACCATGGATAATCCTACCGGAGAAAGAGAAAGCTCACCAGTAGTGTGTAATAAATACATAATGGCTAAAAACGCTATAGGTACTAAGCCATCGTCAGATGCAAAAAACTTAGCGCCAATTACAATAACAGCAAAACCTAAAGCCAACTGAGTCAATCCTAAAACAAATTTCATTGGTGTACTAGGCTCCTTTTTTGCCTTATTTAAGCGAAGCCATATCCACGAAAACAAGGGAGCAAATAACATTATAAATAAAGGATTCAAACTTTGAAAAATAGATGCTGGTATTTCAGTTCCACCTACCAAACGATCTACATTTTTATCCGTAAAAATAGTAAGACTTCCACCAGCTTGTTCAAACAAAGCCCAGAAAACAGCATGAAAAAAGAATAAAACCACAACTACTAACAGTTTTCTTCCCTCTACTTTATCTTTATTATTTAAAGAAACAAAAATTAAATATCCTATGATAACCAAAGAAGTTACAATTAAAATAGCAGACATTACCTCATCCAAGTCCAAGAAAAAGGCACAAACTGGTATAGCTAAAAGAGATATGATATAAATACCTATTTCTGGCTTGAAACCTAGAAATTTTTTATTTCCTTCTAAAACCTCTTTAGGAGGTAAACCTTTACCTTCAAAACCTGATCCTTTTGAAAATAAGTAGAAAACGATTAATCCTACAACCATTCCAATTCCCGCTAGACCAAAACCATAATGCCAGTTGATTTGCTGACCAACATAACCACAAGTCAAGGTCGATAAAAAGGCTCCGATATTTACTCCCATATAGAATATAGAAAAAGCACCATCCTTTCTTGGATCATCCATTTCATAAAAAGTCCCTAAAAAAGAACTTATATTAGGTTTAAAGAAGCCATTACCTACAATGATGAACGCAAGAGCAGTAAAAAAGAATATCAAATTACCTTCTAAACCTTCTATACCTTGTAATGCTAATATAAAATGGCCTAAAGCCATTAAAAAACCACCCCAGATAATGGTTTTTTTAAATCCAAGAAGTTTGTCAGCTACCAAGCCGCCAAGCACCGGAAACAAATACACCATTGCCGTATAAGAACCGTAAATACCGTAAGCCTTTGCTTCTGCTACATTTTGTGCTAGATCAATAAACAAAACCTTAGCCATGTAGAGGGTTAGTAAAGCCCTCATTCCATAATAGGAAAATCGCTCCCACATTTCAGCAAAGAAAAGCACAAATAAGGCTCTTGGATGGGTGTTTTTATTGGTGAAAATGATGAATGGCACCCATAGTAATACAAAGATCCATCCAACAATCATGATCCACATTGTAATATCCATAGCTACAATTATTAATTAGGTTTATCTGCTAATTCAAATCCTTCAGTTTCTTCATTATAGTCTGTTGGCTTTAAATCCTCAGCTTTATGCGTTAAACGCTTTAAAGGTTTTAGAAGTAAAATCACTAAAATTCCAAAAATCACACAAAAGATCGTGATACCAGAAAATATGGTTAGTTCTCCTGCCTCTGAAGCAGACTCACCAATTAGTCCTGCTACTTTATTACCTAAGCCTGTGGCAGCAAAATAGACGCCCATCATTAGTGCTCCATAACGCATAGGCGCAAGTTTGGTTATAAAAGATAACGCTACTGGCGAAGCACATAACTCTCCTACCGTATGGAAAAGATATGCTAATACTAACCAATACATAGCTGACTCTCCTAGTTCTTCATACTGCATAGAAGCAAATACCATAAATACAAAGCCTAATCCCATGATGATAACACCGTTGGCCATTTTAAACAGCGAAGAAGCTTCTTTTCCTCTATGTTTCCACCATAACCAAAAATTAGCTACCGGAACAGCAAATAATATGATATAAAAAGGGTTGAAGAATTGAAAAACTGCTGCTGGAATTTCATACCCAAGCAACATTCTATCTGTTCTATTTTTTGCATATAAATTCATTAACCCACCGGCTTGCTCAAAAGCTCCCCAAAAAACAATAACAATTATAAATGAAAGTAGTAATACAATATATCTATCTTTTTCAACCTTTGATTTTAGATCTCTGTAGATTGTAATCATCATACCAACCACTAAAGACAAAAACAGGAAAAAAAGAATATAAGCTATTTTTTGACTGTCTATATAGATATACGCGACAGCTGAAGAAAGTATCGCTAATGCAATTGTAACCGATAATGGTACAGTAGAAGAAAATTGTTCTTTAAAAATTTGGCCTATAGATACATTATCATCTTTATCGGTTCCTATAGATTTCATCGGTTGGTTACCTACATGAACGATATATTTTTGACCTAACATATATACCGCCTGACCTAATACCATACCAATAGCTGCTAAACCAAATCCTGCGTGCCATCCATACTCGTCAGCTACTACGGCTACTACTAAACTAGCCAAAGCTGCTCCAACGTTGATACCTATATAAAAAATAGAAAACCCTTTGTCTCTTCGTTCATCACCTTGCTTGTATAAACCTCCTACTAGTGTTGAGATGTTTGGCTTCAATAAACCAACTCCAGAAATAATTAATCCCAACCCGGTATAAAATGCCCACATTTCTTCTATAGAAAGAATACCGTGACCAGCTACTAATAGTAGGCCTCCTATCATTACAGATCTTTTTTGTCCTAAAATCTTATCCGCTATAATTCCTCCTGGAATTGACGCTACATACACCAGCATGGTATACCAACCGTATAATGAAAGCGCTTCACCATCTAGCCAGCCCAATCCAGGATTATCTCCTCTGGTTTTAGCTGTTAAATAAAGAACTAAGATTCCTCGCATCCCATAATAAGAGAATCGTTCCCACATCTCGGTAAAGAAAAGTATATACAATCCCACAGGATGTCCAAAAAGCTCCTTTTGATGAGCTGCTTTAACCGTATTTGCCATTATGTTATATTAAATTGATTTGTTTATAAATTTTCTTTGATGAAGTTGGTCATTTTGGTATACAGGTGCAGTCTGGTAAAGCCGCCATAGATACCGTGGTTTTTATCTGGGTAAATTGCCCAATCAAATTGTTTATTGGCCTGGACTAATGCCTCAACCAAACGCATGGTATTTTGTACGTGTACATTATCATCGGCACTTCCGTGCACTAATAAATACTCACCTTTAAGTCCATCCACAAAATTGATTGGCGAATTTTTATCATAACCCGCTGCATTTTCTTGTGGAGTCTTTAAGTAACGTTCGGTATAAATAGTATCATAAAATCTCCAACTAGTTACCGGCGCCACGGCAATTGCCATTTTGAAGGTATCCGGCCCCTTAAATAAACAGTTGCTAGACATAAATCCTCCATAACTCCATCCCCATATTCCGATACGAGAGGCATCTATATGTGGTAAAGCACCCAATTTTTTCGCGGCGGCTATTTGATCCTGCACCTCAAGATTACCTAAGTCATTTTGTGTTGATTTTTTGAACTTGGCTCCTTTAAAACCAGTTCCCCTACCATCTACACAGGCAACAATATAGCCTTGATCGGCCAGCATCATATACCAATAATCATTAGCGCTGTTCCAAGCGTTCTTTACCGATTGCGATCCTGGACCACTATATTGATACATAAAAAGAGGGTATTTCTTGGATGGATCAAAATCTTTTGGTTTAATCGTCCACATATTTAAGGTTTCTCCATTGATATCAATCGTAGAAAACTCCTTTTTAATAAACTTATAGCCTGCTAACTTATCCTGTAATTCTTTATTGTTTTTAATCTCGCGCACCAACTCGCCATTTGATCCTTTATGAAGTGTAAACAAATAAGGAGTTTCTACATTAGAAAATGTATTTATATAATAGGTAAAGTCAGCACTAAATTCTGCATCATTGCTTCCCTCCTTTTGACTTAATCGTTTTTTATTACTCCCATCTAAGGAAATTGCATAGACATCTCTATTAATACTTCCATTTTCTACACTTTGGTAGTAAACGGTTTTACTTTTTGGATCAAAACCGTAATATGCAGTAACTTCCCAAGGTCCTTTGGTAACTTGATTGATCAATTTACCGTCTTCCGCATAATGATAGATATGATTAAATCCATCCTTTTCACTCGTCCAGATAAAACTATTGTCTTCTAAAAATGTAAGGTTATCCGTGATGTCTATATAAGCTTCATCTGTTTCGTTCATAACTACCTTTGGCGCCTTTGTACCGGCGTCAACAAAGATTAGATCGAGATTATTTTGATGCCTATTCATTACCTGTACACTAAGGATATTTGGCTTCTCTGTCCACTTAATTCGAGGAATATAGAAATCCTTATAATCACCTAGTTTTATTTCATCCAAAGCCATTGCTTTGATATCTGCAATATGCAGCGATACTACTGCATTCTTCTCACCCGCCTTTGGGTATTTAAATACATCTTGTTGTGGGTATAATTCATTAGCGTAGACATCCATAGAAAACTCAGGCACTTCGCGCTCATCAAAACGGATAAATGCAATTTTATCACTGCTTTTATTCCAGTCAAATGCGCGAACAAAGCTAAATTCCTCTTCGTACACCCAGTCGGTCAATCCATTGATGATGGCATTTTTCTTACCGTCGTTAGTTAATTGAATCTCTTTCCCGGTGGTGAAGTCTAACGTATAAATATCATTATCTAGCACATATGCTACCTTATTACCATCTGGCGATAGTAATGGTGATTGTATTTTCTTATCATGAAGCTTAAAAATAGATTGAGAAGGTACGTCGTATATATAGTATATTCCTCGGCTAGATCGCCTGTAAATCTGCTCCATTTCTGTAGCAATCAATATTCTTCTTTCATCTTTACTAAAAGTATACCCTTGAAAACTATCGAGCTCATCAATGAATGAAGTACTCAAAATCACCTTGGATTTTTGACCAGAAGCGTAATCATATACCTGAATTACGGTATTACCAGTAGGATCTCTTTCTAAAACCGAATACTGTGTTCCGTTATTTAAGGGATGTAATGACTGAAGACCTTCTGTTCGAAAAGCCCCACCCCATATCTCTTGTAAAGAAAAAGATTTATTCTGTCCAATACCGGAAACCCCAATAAATAAAAGGATTCCAAGAAATAACTTTGTGATCTTCATAGGTAAATTTTAATTTTTGATAACGCCAAGAATACTAAAAAATCTGCGAAAAATACAACAATTGCTGTTAAATACAATAAATCTGAAGCACGTGTAGGCTGAATTTTTAAGATTTTATTAAATATTTTATAAAGTCATTGGATGCAAAAACTATGAGTTGCGTATCAAAAACTAATCCAATTATCAGAAACCGCTAAAAAACAAAACAGAATAGTATCTTTGAAGCGTTTTTTTAATATATAAACCAATGGCTCCAACAATATCTGGATTTTCAAAACTTTCTAAAGACGATAAAATAAAATGGCTGGCAGCGCATCATTTTAACGATGAAGTACAAGCGATAGCTACTTTAAAAAAGTATTGGAATTCGGATGAACAACTGCAGCAACTCCACGATGAGTTTACGGAGAACACAATATCTAATTATTACCTGCCTTTTTCCGTGGCACCGAATTTTTTAATCAATGGAGAGCGTTATACCATTCCTATGACCATAGAAGAAAGTAGTGTTGTAGC
This sequence comes from Aquimarina brevivitae, assembly GCF_004216895.1. Taxonomy (GTDB): domain Bacteria; phylum Bacteroidota; class Bacteroidia; order Flavobacteriales; family Flavobacteriaceae; genus Aquimarina; species Aquimarina brevivitae. The sequence continues at coordinate 204,437 of NZ_SGXE01000001.1, forward strand.
TGCAGCTAGTAAAGCTGCTAAATTTTGGTTAACACGTGGCGGTTTTAAAGCCGAAGTATTAGCCACAACCAAAGTCGGCCAGGTTCACTTTATGTATCAAGGCGAAGCTACAGTTTTATCCGAGTTTTTTCAGGATATAAAGCCCACGCTATTAGCATCGGTTAAAGAATTAACTGCCAAAATGGAAAAACGCGGAGGTGGAATTAGGGACATTCAACTGGTCAATAAATCGAATGATTTAGCCCATTACTATCAATTGCATTGCACCTTTGAGACTGTGGATGCCATGGGCGCCAATTTTATCAACTCTTGCCTCGAAAAGTTTGCAGAGACCTTATTGGCGTGTGCAGAAACATCACCCAAAGATATTATCAAGCTACAGGATTTTGAAATTGTAATGAGTATTTTATCTAATTATGTGCCTGATTGTGTTGTTAGCGCATCTGTTAGTTGTCCAATTAGCGATTTTCCAAATACCCCCCAGCTATCTGCAAAACAGTATGCAGAAAAATTTGTGAGAGCCGTTCATATCGCTCAAATAGAACCCTATAGGGCGGTTACCCATAACAAAGGTATTATGAATGGGGTTGATGCAGTGGTTTTGGCTACAGGTAATGACTTTAGAGCCATAGAAGCGGGTGCTCACGCTTATGCGGCTAAAGAAGGAAGTTACAAGAGCCTTACCAAGGCAACTATTGAAAATGATCAATTTACTTTTAGTATTAAAATCCCATTAGCACTTGGAACTGTTGGCGGTCTAACTAACCTACATCCACTAGTAAAATTTGCATTACAACTACTGGGTAATCCTAATGCAAAACAATTGATGAAAATTGTTGCCGTAGCAGGTTTGGCTCAAAATTTCGCGGCGATCAACTCCTTAATCACAACAGGCATACAACAAGGCCATATGAAAATGCACTTAATGAACATCTTGAATCAGTTCAATGCTTCTGAAAATGAAAAGAACGAAGCAGTTTCGTTTTTTAAAAACAATACGGTTTCCTATAGTGCAGTGGAACAATTGCTTGAAAAGTTAAGATCATAGTATTCAAAATCATATTAATTTCATATTCAGATCAGTAATTCAATTAGTACGTTTAAAGTATTCAATTAATTATTTCATTAAAATCAAAATTACTATTTTGCAGCTCATCATAATTTGGTCCTTTGGAATTAGATGGATCTTGTTATGTTCATAAACCATCAACACAAACCCAACTAACACCGCTAAACATAGGATGAAGGAGTCTTTCTACAGCCACGGAAAATTATTGTTAACCGCAGAGTATTTAGTATTAGATGGTGCCAAAGCACTAGCACTACCTACCCAAAAAGGCCAATGGCTGACTGTAGAAGAACACCAAGAAGAAGGTATATTATGGACTAGCTTCGATGAAAATAACAATGTATGGTATAAGGATGAATTTTATCTCAATGATGGAACTGTTACTGTTAAACCAAACGATCAAAGAACCGAAGAATACCAAAAATTATCAGAAACCTTAACCACTATCCTTAATTGTGCAAAAGAACTTAACCCCAAGTTTTTAGCAAAAAATAAAGGAGTTTGGATTAAAACCAAATTGGAATTCAATCGCAATTGGGGCCTAGGATCTTCTTCTACTTTAATCAATAATATTGCACAGTGGGCAGTGATAGATGGTTTTAAATTGCTAGATGCTTGTTTTGGTGGAAGTGGTTATGATATCGCTTGTGCACAGCACGATTCGCCTTTAATATATAAGAGAGGTGGTAAACCTAATGTGCAAGAAGTAACATTTAACCCACCATTTAAAGAACAATTATTTTTTGTTCATCTGAATCAAAAACAGGATAGTAAAGAATCCATTAAGCATTACCAGTCTTTGCCTCTCAAAGAATTTGATACCGCAGAAACTTCAGTCAATCAGATCACTGAAGGTATACTTCAATGTGATAAACTCGAAGATTTTAGAGCATTAATTGATCAACACGAAGCTATAATCTCAAAAATCATCAAAACACCTACAGTAAAATCTAAATTATTTAGTGACTATCCGGGTAGTATAAAAAGCTTAGGCGGATGGGGTGGTGATTTTGTTTTAGCCACAGGCACAGCTCAAGACATGGAATATTTTAAAGCTAAGGGCTACCATACCATACTCGCTTATGAGGATATGGTGCTTTAGAAAAAAAGCCTCTGAATAAATTCAAGAGGCTTTCTAATCGCGGATTAAAAACTTTTTTATAATTCTAAGGCTTTCTTCACCTTATTATCCATCAATAATTCTTCTGGATTTTCTAGCGCTTCTTTTACAGCTACTAAGAACCCAACTGATTCCTTACCGTCAATAATTCTATGGTCATAAGATAAGGCCACATACATTATTGGAGCAACAATAATATTACCGTCCTTTACAATAGGTCTTTCTACAATATTATGCATACCTAAGATGGCACTCTGTGGAGGGTTTATAATTGGAGTAGAAAGCATACTACCGAATACTCCTCCATTAGTAATGGTAAAAGTACCACCGGTCATTTCATCAACAGTAATCTGTCCATCTCTAGCTCTGGTCGCTAAACGTTTAACCTCAGACTCCACTCCTCTAAAACTTAAATTTTCAGCATTTCTGATCACAGGTACCATTAGTCCTTTAGGTCCAGATACTGCAATACTAATATCTTGAAAATCGTATGAGATCATTTCCTTACCATCAATCATGGAATTTACAGCTGGATACATTTGTAATGCACGCACACACGCCAAAGTAAAGAATGACATAAAGCCTAATCCAACACCGTGCTTACTCTTAAACTCTTCTTTATATTGATTTCGTAAATCAAAAATAGGCTGCATGTTTACTTCGTTAAAAGTAGTCAGCATTGCCGTTTCATTCTTTACGGACACCAATCTTTCGGCTACCTTTCTGCGCAACATAGAGAGTTTCTTACGCTCTTCACCTCTACTACCTGGCCCAGGAGTTCCCATAGACGGTTTAGCATCTAAGGCATCTGCCTTAGTTATTCTACCATCTTTTCCGGTACCTTTAACTTGTGATGCATCAATATCTCGCTCCGCTAAAATCTTTTTAGCTGCCGGAGATGCAGATCCTGTTGCATAGGTATCCTGTTTTTGTGCTGGTGTTGTCGGCTTAGAAGGAGTCTCTGTTTTGGCAGCTGCTTTAGGGCTATCTGCAGATTGATCTTTTTGATCTCGTTGTTTATCAACATCCATAGCCGCATTTCCTTTACCGCCTTCGTCTCCTTCATTATCGGCATTACCATCTGGTGCTGGGGCATCGGTGTCAATTAAGCATACCACCTGTCCTACCTCAACGGTATCGCCCTCTTCCGCTTTAAGGGTAATGATTCCGCTAGCTTCCGCAGGAAGCTCTAAGGTTGCTTTATCACTATCAACTTCAGCGATTGCCTGATCTTTAGTTACATAATCTCCGTCTTCAACAAGCCATTGTGCTATTTCTACTTCGGTTATTGATTCTCCCGGAGAAGGGACTTTCATTTCTAAAGCCATAATCTTGAATTTATCTTTTTGATATCATCCCGTTTACCGGGAAAAACTAATTCTTATGTTGGTTAACTATCTTCTTTGGTTATTTTTTGACTTATCAAACACATAGTCAATTACTTCTTGATGTCTGCGTTTTGATCGTGTAGCACTACCTGCAGCAGGAGCCCCATAAGGTCTTCTACTCGCAAACCTAAAGGTAGTGGCTTTATCATAATGCATCAGTATATGACTCAGTGCCCCCATGTTTCTAGGTTCTTCTTGTGCCCAAACGATTTCCTCTGCCTTATTATACTTTTTGATTAATTTATCCATTTCCTTTGTGGGTAATGGAAATAACTGCTCTAAACGAACTAAAGCAACATCCTTTCTATCATTATTTTCTTTCTCCTCGAGTAAGTCGTAATAGAATTTACCGGTACAGAACACTAATGATTTTACTTCTTTCGCTTTGGCAGAAGGGTCATCAATTACCGTTTTGAAACTACCGTCTGTAAATTCTTCAATTTTAGAAACCACCTTAGGGTGTCTTAATAAACTCTTAGGCGTAAACACAATTAAAGGCTTTCTAAAATTCGCTTTTTGCTGTCTTCGTAATAAATGGAAAAGGTTAGCTGGTGTAGTTACATCCGCTACATACATATTATCCTTAGCACATAATTGAAGGTACCGTTCCATTCTTGCAGAAGAATGTTCTGCACCTTGACCTTCATAACCGTGAGGAAGCAACATCACAATTCCATTTTGCAATTTCCATTTATCCTCAGCTGAAGAAATATACTGATCAATCATAATCTGTGCTCCATTACTAAAATCTCCAAACTGTGCTTCCCAGATGGTTAAGGTATTTGGACTTGCCATCGCATATCCATAATCAAAACCTAGCACCCCATATTCAGAGAGTAAGGAGTTATAAATGTAAAAGTCACCTTGATCTTTGCTTAAATTATTAAGCAACATAATTTCTTCTTCGCTATCTTCAACTTTGATCACAGCATGTCGATGCGAAAAAGTTCCTCTTTCTACATCTTGTCCGCTCATCCTTACGTCAAAGCCTTCGCTTAATAAAGAGCCATATGCTAACAACTCTCCCATGGCCCAATCTAAACTGTCACTCTCGAAATACATTTTATGACGTTGCTCAATTAGCCGTTCTATTTTTCGTAAAAACTTCTTATTATCTGGCAACTTAGTAATCACCTTGGCAATCTCCGTAAGTTTATCTTTATCAAAAGAAGTGTCTACGGTATCCATCATTTCATCCTCCTGAACTCTACTGAACCCAGACCATTCATCCTGCATAAATGGCGTAATCACTGTTTTTTCAACCTTACGTGAGTCTTCCAACTCTTCTTCGAGCACCTCTTTATACTCTTTCTCTAATTTAGAAACAAAATCCTCATCAATGACACCTTCTTCAATAAGTTTAGCAGCATAAATATCTCTAGGATTCTGATGTTTGGCAATAGCTTTATATAATTTTGGCTGAGTAAAACGTGGTTCATCTCCTTCATTGTGTCCATATTTACGATACCCTAAAAGATCAATAAACACATCTCGTTTGAACTCCATTCTAAACTCTAGCGCAAAATTCATAGCATGCACCACAGCTTCAGCATCATCTGCATTAACGTGTAAAACTGGTGATAAGGTTACTTTACCCACATCGGTACAATAGGTTGAAGATCTTGCATCCAAATAGTTAGTTGTAAAACCGATTTGATTATTTACTACAATATGGATTGTTCCTCCTGTTTTGTACCCATCAAGCTGAGCCATCTGTATAATCTCATAGACTAAACCTTGTCCCGCTATTGCAGCGTCTCCGTGTACGACAATAGGTAATACACAAGAAGAATCTTCTTTATAATGACGATCTTGCTTCGCTCTTGTAATCCCTTCTACAACTGCACCTACCGTTTCTAAATGCGAAGGATTTGGCGCAATATTCATATTAATGGCTTTACCATTATCAGTTTTTCGCTTTGCGGTCCATCCCAAATGATATTTTACATCACCATCAAAAATGGCTTCTTCATAGTCCTTACCATCAAACTCACTAAAAATATCCTTCGGACTTTTTCCAAAAATATTCGTTAAGGTATTTAAACGACCACGGTGCGCCATACCCATAACAAATTCCTGAACCCCCATTTCGGCTGCTTTTTCTACTAACGCATCTAAAGCCGGAATTAAAGATTCTCCCCCTTCTAATGAAAAACGCTTTTGACCCACATATTTGGTATGTAAAAACGTTTCAAAAGATACCGCCTGATTTAGCTTCTTAAGAATATGTTTCTTTTCCTCATTAGAAAACTTGGTGCGGTTGGTATTAAAGTTTACTCTATTTTGAATCCACTCTCGTTGTTGTGGATTTCGGATATACATATACTCAATACCAATAGCATCACAATAAATTTTTTCTAAATGAACGATGATATTGCTAAGTGTATTGGGACCAATACCTATAATTTCTCCTGCATTGAAGGTAGTATTCAAATCACCCTGACTTAAACCAAAGTTTTCTAACGCAAGTGTAGGCGTATATTTTCTTCGCTCTCTTACTGGATTAGTTTTGGTAAAAAGATGCCCACGTGTTCTGTAGGCGTCAATCAAGGTAATCACCTGAAATTCCTTCTGCATATTTTGAGGAACCGCTACCTTATCTCCAGATTCTTTTTCTACATAGACAGTTTCAACACCTTCTTCAGCACTTTCAACTCCAAAGTCAAATCCTTGAAAAAAGGCTCGCCAGCTAGGTTCTACGCTATCGGGGTTTTGTAAATATTGATCGTATAATTCTGCAAAAAATGCGGTATGAGCCGCATTCAAAAATGAATATTTATCCATAAGTAAGTATTCGAGTGTCTTTATTCATGACAAAACGCCACAAAAATACAATATTTACAATTTATTGGCTATGCTATACGTGAGATTTCTTAATGTTTTTGTTAGAATTTTAACAATCTGACTATTTAGGTAACAGCTTCGTTAAAAAAATGAAGGTATACGTATTGGTTTCCTTATGATCTTAGGCTATAAATTCTCACGATACTGCACTTTTTGATATTCTCTTTTTAGAATTAAATACAACAAATGATCAACTTCAAGCACGGCTTGTTGATTAGTGATTTGTCGAATTGAAAACTCTGAGACATCAACCACGTACAAAAATGTATAGAGTACATCTGTATGATCTTCAACCAGTCTTGTTAAAATCTGACGCAATTCAGTTATTAGCGTAGCTCTTTCCAACAATTCATTAGAACAAACTACTCCTGCTCTTTCCAGATCTTTTTGGAGTTGTGCAATCACTTTATCCAACAATTTAGCTTGAATACTATTGTTTACCAAGGCTATTGATTTTTGTAATGCTTCAGACACGTTGCTATGGTATTACCTTTACTTTAAGTTGAAAATACAAAAGAAAATAGGTTAAGAGAACACAAATTATGTTTTTCATCTATAAGAAGTAACCAATCGTCTAAAAATCAAGCAACAACAATTGATATTTAAGCAAATACCATATTTTTGATACTGTAAAACCCTAAATTTATGATGAAAAAATACGTATTTATTCTGGCTGCTGGAATAGCACTTGCTTCATGTTCTAGCAAAAAACAAGCAACAGCTTCAACTTTTGATCCTAATAACAATCCGTATTACGTTAAAAAAGGAAAGTCAAAAGAAGTTACTGATCCAATTATAAAACAAAGAATAGTTGCTATTATTGAAGAGCAACTTAATATTTCTACTTCTTCTATCGCTATCTCTCCGATTACATTAACGTCCAACGGTTACCAATGGAAATTTATGAATGTAAAAAATGGAAAAAGTTTTGTAGGATCTACCGATGTAAAATTTGAATCTGTAACCATCGAAAAGATCAACAGAAATAAAGATACTCAAGTTACCGATTTTTAATACAAAAATACATTAAGCAATAGGTAACAGCTGTAATTTTTTACTGGAAAATCGCTTGTTTTAGTGCTTTTGCCAGAAACTATACACTTCTGTTCATCAACATTTCACCAAACTGCTGTAGCATCTCCTTTTTCTCTTTAGAAACTTGAAGTGATGATAGGGTTTCAAAGGCTAGTTTGGTGTATTTTTCTATTGCTGCCCGTGTAGCTGTTTTAGATTGTGTACTTTCATATAATCCCTTAACCATTTCTACCTTTTCTTCTGCATTAACTTCTTCTAGAGAAAATAATCCTTCCAATTGTTTACGCTCATCCGGCGTACCTTGTTCAAGCGCTTTCAGATATAGAAATGTCTTTTTGTTTTCTATAATATCGCCGCCGACTTGTTTGCCAAAGGTCTCTGGATCCCCAAACGCATCTAAATAATCATCCTGTAGTTGAAAAGCAATTCCCAGTAACCTGCCAAAGTCGTAAATTCTGTGCTGATCCTCTGTACTTGCATTGGCCACAATAGCCCCCATTTGTAGTGCTGCACCCACTAAAACCGCAGTTTTATACTCAATCATTTTTAAGTATTCCTCTATTGTTACATCATCTCGCTCTTCAAAATCTACGTCATATTGCTGTCCTTCACATACCTCTATCGCCGTTTTGGTGAATAATTGAGTGAGCGACTTATACATGGAGCCATCATAATTTTCGAACAATTGATAGGCATTAATAAGCATGGCATCGCCAGAAAGAATTCCGGTATTGATATCCCACTTTTTATGCACTGTTTCTTTACCTCTTCGCAAAGGGGCCTCATCCATAATATCATCGTGTATTAATGAAAAATTATGGAAGACCTCCACAGCCAAAGCTGCATCCAACGCCTTGGTATACGGCACATCAAAAACCTCAGTTGCCATCAAAACCAATACAGGTCTTAATCGTTTTCCACCTAATTGAAGAATGTACTCAATAGGCTCATATAAGTTTCTTGGTTCTTTTTGAATATTCTTTTGATCAAGATAGGCCAAAAAATGAGCCTGGTAGTCAGTAATTGCGTGCACTTTGTTAATTTTTTGTGCTAAAATACTACAAATATTTAAAGGACAAGCATAATAAAAATAGCTTATAAAAAGTGCTAAAAACACCTCCAATATCCATATTTAGTAAACCATCAGTAGTATTAGCGTAATGTAAATTGATGTTAAAAAAAAGTAAAACTTTGGAAACTTTTAATGTTTTTAAAGTTTCCTGCTTTACATTTGCCTGAAATTTATTTCCCCAAAAATGAAAGATAAAATTATAGAGACTGCTAAAGATATGTTTCTTAACCTTGGGTTTAAGAGTGTTACCATGGATGATCTCGCCTCAGAAATGGGGATATCTAAGAAAACCATTTACACGCACTTTAAAAACAAGACCAAACTTGTAGAAGCTACCACAGAGCATTTGTTCTGCACGATTTGTAATGGAATCGATGGCATACTAGATGAAAAACATGAACCCATAGCGGAATTATTTGCTATAAAGTCTTTTGTAATGCGAAACCTTAAAGATGAAAAGACCTCGCCACAATATCAGCTTCAAAAATACTACCCTAAGATACACACTACGCTAAAAGCAAAGCAATTTGAGGTGATGCAAGAATGTGTGATCGAAAATTTAAACCGTGGTATTGCAACTGGGGTATTCAGAGACACTATCGACGTAGAATTTGTATCACGCTTATATTTTACTGCAATTGCAGGAATTAAAGATCAAACCATGTTTCCATCTGATATGTTCCCCATGCCTACACTTATGGAAAACTATTTGGAATATCACATCCGAGGAATTGCAACACAAAAAGGAATAGAAATTTTAAACAACTTGATTAAAGAATAATAGACTATGAGAAACCCTATGTGGTCAATTTTAATTGGCCTACTTGTCACTAGCTTACTGCAAGCTCAGGATTCTCCTGCAAAAGCAACCTATAGCTTTTCTTTAGAAGAAGCCATAACATATGCTTTAGAAAACAGTTACGAAGCTATTAATGCCCGTAGAGATGTTGCCAAAGCATTGAAACGAAAGTGGGAAACCACAGCAGATGGATTACCGCAAATCAATGGAGCCTTAGACTATACGAATCAGTTAAAACAACCGGTTACTCCTTTACCCGGAGAAGTTGCCGGTGGAGAACCAGGAACGTTTGTCCCAGTAGTATTTGCTCCCCAACAGCAAATGCAATTAACGGCTACCCTATCACAACTTATCTTTGATGGATCTTACCTGGTTGGGCTCGAAGCGGCCAAGAGTTTTTTACAATATACTGATGATGTGGAGGAAAAAACACGCCTTGATGTCCGCCGAGGGGTCATCAATGCTTACGGAAGCGTTTTAGTTGCTCAGGAATTAGTTAGTATTCTAACGGAGAATAAAAACACCTTAGACAAAAACTATCAAGAAACGAAGTTAATTTTTGAAAATGGACTAGCGGAAGAAGAAGACGTAGAACAATTACAAATTACCCTTCTGCAAATCACCAATCAATTAGAAAATGCGCAGCGACAAGCCAAAATAGCCCTACAAATGTTTAACCTAACAGTGGGCATTGAAGTAGGTGCAGAAACTGTATTAACTGATGATCTGGATCAATTAACTATGCAGAATCTGGATAAATCAGTCACAACCAAACCATTTGTTTTAGAAAACAATGTGAATTATCGATTAGCTGAGTTGCTTACAGAACAAAGACGTTTAGAAATGAAATTGGAAAAAAGTAGAGCATTACCCAGTATTTCTGCATTTATAAACTACGGAACGACCGCTTTTAATAATGATTTTGTGTTTCTAGAAAGTGAAACACGTTGGTTTCAATCCTCCGTTTTAGGAGCATCATTAAAAGTACCCATCTTTAGTTCGCTTCGCCGTAGTGCTCGAACACAACAAGCCAAAATAGCCCTGGAACAATCGCGAACTGAGCTGCGTAAAGCAGAAGAACAAATTCAGTTACAGTATGATAAGGCAAGTAGTGATTTCAAACAAGCCATTGATAATTATGAAGCTGCCAAGAAAAATTTAGCACTAGCAGAACGAATCGAAAACAAAAATCAAATCAAATATACAGAAGGCTTGGCGTCCAGCTTTGACCTGCGACAGGCTCAACTACAATTGTATTCGTCTCAACAGCAAGTTTTACAAGCAAAACTGAGCATTATCAATAATAAAGCAGCTCTGGAAACCATATTGAACCTACCAGATGTTTCACCAACGGATAAATAACGTACTAGAATTAAAAAATTAGAACAAAACAATGAAAAGAATCGTATATATACTTGTTGCAATAGCCTTCACCGTAAGCTGTGGAAACAACGAATTTAAATCGGTAGACAAAGCACTAGAAAAAGGAGATCTTGAAGCCATTCGCGCTCAGCGCAAAGAAATTGCTGCCAAACAACAAGCCTTAAAAGAACAACTTAAAAGGATTGATGACTTTATCGCCTCTAAGGATACCCTAAAAAAGCGTCCTTTGGTAACGACTATAGTAGCCAATGACACGCTTTTTACCCACTACCTAGAATTACAAGGAAGCGTAGAAACGAAACAAAATATAGTCCTACATCCAGAAATGCCAGGAACATTAACTAGAGTCTTTGTTAAAGAGGGTGATAAAGTAGCTAAAGGTCAAACCTTAGCCAAGATTGATGATGGGGGTCTTAGTCAACAATTGGCGCAAGCCGAAGTACAAACAGAATTAGCCAAAACGACCTTTGAGCGTCAAAAACGCCTATGGGAACAGAAAATTGGTTCTGAAATTCAATACTTACAAGCTAAAACTGCCTTCGAAGCGCAACAGAATGTAGTGGCTCAACTAAAAAGTCAACTAGCTAAAACGGTTGTTAGCGCCCCTTTTGCCGGAGTGATTGATAATGTTTTTTCTGAACAAGGAAGCGTAGTGACCAATATGGATCAAATCGTGCGAATTGTCAATTTGGATAATATGTATATCGAAACCGAAGTGCCTGAAAAATACATTCCTAATATTACCAAAGGTAAAGATGTAGAAGTGTACTTTCCGGTGTTGAATGAAACGGTAACCACAAAGATCAGACAAGTGGGTAATTACATTAACCCTAACAATAGATCCTTCACCGTAGAATTTGGAATCCCTAGCAAAGATGGTAGTATCAAACCGAATCTTACGGCCAAGGTAAAGATCAATGACTATACTAAAGAAAATGCAATCTTAATTCCGCAAAGTATCATCTCCGAAAATGCTGATGGCGAGCAATATGTGTATGTCACCAAAAGTAAAAAAGGAGATAGTACCGCAGTTGCACAACGTGTAATTATCCAAACCGGTAAAACCCAGGGTGACTATATAGAAATCCTACAAGGGCTAGCCAATGGCGATGAAATCATTAGCGAAGGTGCCCGTAGTGTACAGAACAATCAAGAAGTAAAAATAATCAACTAATTCGTAACGATTTTAGGATGAAAAAGAATCAAAAAAATGTAGATAAGGAGTTTCGATTGTCCTCTTGGGCCATCGACAATCCTACTACTATATATGTAATGATCGGAATCTTCTTGGTCCTGGGCTTGATCGCTTATTTTTCTATGCCCAGAGAGAATTTTCCGGAGATCAACGAAACCAAAATTTATGTCAGTGTTCCGTATCCCGGTAATACCGCAGAAGATGTAGAGCGACTTATTATTGACCCTTTAGAAGATGAGCTGAAAAATCTGAATAATGTCGTGGAAATCACTTCCACCTCTCAGGAAAACTACGGAATCATCATCGTAGAGTTTGACGATAAGCTTGCCGTTGCCGAAGCCAAACAAAAAGTTAAGGACGAAGTAGATTCTGAAAAAGCTTCTCCTGACTGGCCGATATCCGAAGGCGCCAAAGTAGAACCTGATATTTTTGACCTCAGCATATCCGAGGAAACTCCTATCATGAATATCAACATCAAAGGTGATTATCCGGTAGAAAAACTAAAAGAATATGCCGAATACCTACAGGATGAAATCGAGGACCTGGACGAAATTAAAAAAGCGGACATCCGTGGGGCGCAAGACAAAGAGGTAGAAATTGCCGTAGATATTTATAAAATGATGGCAGCTACCGTAAGTTTTGATGATGTCATTAACGCCATCCGTGGCGGTAATGTAACCATGTCTGCCGGTAACCTAATCACCAGCGGACAGCGCAGAACCTTACGCATATTAGGCGAAATACAGAACCCTTACCAACTTGAAAATTTTGTGGTAAAATCACAAAACGGTGCGGTGTATCTCAAAGATATTGCCAGCATAAGTTTTGAAGAGGAGGATAAAACCACTTATGCCCGAGAATTTGGAGAAAGTGTGGTGATGCTTGATGTAAAAAAACGCTCCGGTAAAAATATGATCGAAGCGGTCGAAAAGATTAACAAAATTCTTGAAGACGCTCAAAAAGATGTCTTACCTAGCAATTTAGAAATCACGGTAGCCAATGACCAATCTGCAAAGACCGAAAATCAGGTAAGCGATCTGGTGAATAATATCATTTTTGGTATTATCCTGGTAGTCGGCGTACTGATGTTCTTTTTAGGGTTTAGAAATGCACTCTTCGTAGGATTTGCAATCCCTATGTCCATGTTTATGTCTTTTATGATCCTATCCGCTTTAGGCTATACCATGAATACCATGATCCTTTTTGCCTTAATTATGGGACTGGGAATGCTAGTGGATAACGGTATTGTGGTGGTCGAAAATGTATACCGCTTAATGGAAGAAGAAGGCATGTCCAGGATTGAAGCGGCTAAAAAAGGTATTGGAGAAATTGCTTTCCCTATTATCATTTCTACAGCCACTACGGTTGCTGCTTTTATTCCCCTAGGAATGTGGCCTGGAGTTATGGGAGAGTTTATGATTTACTTCCCCATCACACTATCCGTGGTACTGGGATCCTCACTCTTTGTTGCGATCTTCATCAACTCTATGTTGGTATCTCAATTTATGGAGGTTGGCGAACGAAAACTCACCCGCAAGCAATTGATTCGTTTGTCCTTAATCTTAGGCGGGATTGGACTTCCGATCCTCATATTTGGTGGTGAAGTAAGAGCTTTAGGCTCCTTAATGTTGGTTACTGCATTAATGTTTTGGTTATATCGCTATGTATTAAAAGGAGCAGCGAATTATTTTCAGCGAAACATACTAACCTGGCTCGAAAATAAATATCATACCTTTTTGAGCTACGCCCTTAAAGGATGGAGACCTTATACTTTCTCCATAGGAACCTTAATATTGTTATTTGTTGTTTTTGGTTTATTTGGTGCCTCCATTGGTAGTCAGCGAACTAAAGTAGAATTCTTTCCAGATAATAAACCGAATCAAATTGTGGTGTATATCGAATATCCACAGGGAACCGACATCGATAAAACCAACAAGATTACCAAAGAAATTGAGCAAAGGGTTTATGATGTGATCAATGCGGATATGTATACGGATGATGGTTACAACTTTTTGGTAGAATCTGCCGTATCCCAGGTAGGCGAAGGAGCCGGTAACCCACAAACGGATGGAGGTAGCGCGGCAGAAATGCCACATAAAGCCAAGATCACCGCAACAATGCGCGAGTATAAGTATCGTAGAGGCAAAGATTCTGAAGTATTGCGAAGCAAAGTGCAGGAAGCCTTAAAAGGCATCTATCCAGGAGTTGCGATTTCCGTAGAAAAAGATCCCGTTGGACCACCTGCAGGATATCCTATCAATATTGAAATTGAAGGTCCGGATTATGATCAACTGATCAATATTGCTGAGGATATGCGTGTTTTTATCAATCAAAAAAACATCGCAGGAATTGAAGAGTTAAAGATTGATGTCAATAAAGGAAAACCGTCTATGCTTATATCCGTTGATCGTGAAAAAGCGGGTGAATTGGGCGTATCAGCAGGGCAAGTAGGTAACCAGTTACGACGCTCCATTTTTGGAGAAAAAACCGGAATATACAAGCAAGATGGTGAAGATTATGATATGTATGTTCGTTTTAATGAAGATATTCGTTACAATACCAGTGCTTTATTTAACCAAAACATCACCTTTAGGGACCCTGCAACGGGTAGAATTAAAGAAATACCCGTTTCTGCAGTAGCTTCTCAGAAGAACACCTCCTCTTTTAGTGCAATTAAACACAAAGATGGCAAACGAGTGGTTACAGTATACTCTGGATTACAACCTGGCTATACCGATGCTGGTGCCATTGTATCTCAGATACAAACCGAAATGCAGGCTTTTGACGAATTACCCAAAGGCGTTAAAATTGATTATACCGGTCAGATTGAAGAACAAAATAAGCAAATGTCGTTCTTAATGGGTGCCTTTTTCTCAGGTCTTGGACTGATTATGTTAATCCTTATTTTCCAGTTTAGTTCGATATCCAAGCCAACTATTATTATGCTGGCCATATTTCTGAGCTTTATTGGTGTGTTTGGTGGTATTTTAATTACCGGAGCTTCCTTTGTGATTATGATGACGATGATGGGTATCATTTCGTTAGCCGGTATTGTAGTAAATAATGGGGTGGTACTACTCGATTATACCCAATTATTGATTGATCGAAGAAAAGCGGAGCTGGATTTGGATGATAACCAAATGTTATCAAATGAAGAAGTATTGAAATTAGTAGTTAAAGGAGGTAAAGCCAGGTTGCGACCGGTATTACTAACCGCAATTACCACGGTACTGGGGTTAATCCCATTAGCCATAGGTTTCAACTTAGATTTCTTTTCCCTGTTTTCGGAATTCGATCCTAAGATCTATTTAGGTGGGGACAACGTTATCTTTTGGGGACCGCTGGCCTGGGCTGTAATTTATGGATTGATCATCGCTACCTTCTTAACCTTGATCATTGTACCTTGTTTGTTCTTTATTGTTAATAGAGTTAAAGTACGATTTACCAAAAAAGAAATTGTAGAACGACCAGAAGCTGTAGCAACAGCTTAGATTACAGAAATAATTAAAATAATAAAACCTCGCAATAGCGGGGTTTTACTTTTTACAATCATACCATAAATTAACGACTGTTAAAATCCTGAATACTACTAATTTCACCTTGCATTTTGTTAAAAAAATACTAAATTCGCCATCCCAAAATAAGCGGCATTGAAAGTAAAATTACTCTTAACCTTTTTTTTACTGACTAGTATTGCATTTGGTCAAAACCTGGATCAAATAGGTAAAACCCCCTTGGTTAAGGTAAATGGTGGCATTTCCGCAAATACGATATATTACAATGGCTCGGCCAATAGAGATCCTTTTACTTATTTTGTAAACGGTAACCTTAATTTTAACATTAGTGGGATTTATAATATCCCGCTATCTTTTTCATATACCAATCAAGACTTTTCATACAATACCCCATTTAAGATCAATCGTCTCAGCATTCATCCTTCTTATAAGTGGGTGGCTACGCATATCGGTGATGTGGCGATGACATTTTCGCCTTACACGGTTAATGGACATCAGTTTACGGGTTTCGGAACAGATCTTACGCCAAACGGCCCTTGGAAACTAAGTGCATTTTACGGACGCCTTCTAAGAGCTACAGAATACAATGCTGAAGTTCCTGAAGCGATACCCGCCTATAGAAGAATGGGATATGGACTCAAAGCGGGATATGAGTTCAACCAATGGAATCTTGGCCTTACGGTATTTAAAGCTAAGGATGAAATCAATTCGCTGAACAATCCAATACCTTCAGAAATCAATATTGATCCCAAAGAAAACTTGGTAGTAAGCCTTGAATCTTCGGTTAATGTATTCAAAAACTTAACCTTCAACCTCGAAGTTGCGCGCAGTGCAGTAACCGAAAATATTGAAGATGAGCGCGAAGCGCAGGATGCTGTATTCGGACTGCTGATTGACGAAAAAGCCTCTACAGACTACTACACCGCTATGAACGCCAACTTTACCTACACCTATGGCCGTGGAAGTGTTGGTGTAGGGTATGAACGTATCGATCCAGAGTATCGCACATTTGGTGCCTACTTTTTTAATAATGACCTTGAAAATATAACAGTTAATGCCGCTCAGGAATTATTCAATGGTCGTGTTAATTTAGCAATTAATGCCGGATTGCAGCGAGATGATCTTAGAGACGAGAAAGAATCCCAATCTACCCGAATTGTCTCGGCTG
Source organism: Aquimarina brevivitae (assembly GCF_004216895.1). GTDB lineage: Bacteria > Bacteroidota > Bacteroidia > Flavobacteriales > Flavobacteriaceae > Aquimarina > Aquimarina brevivitae. The sequence goes on from NZ_SGXE01000001.1 coordinate 221,025, forward strand.
CCAATGCCACGATAAAGGCTTCAGACCGATTGAACATTGCGGCTTCCTATTCTAACTTTCAATCCTATACCAATATCAGAACTGCTTTTGACGTGATCAATCAAGTAGATCCTTTAGAAAATTTAGATACCTTAGATTTTAGACAGGTGTCCCAAAATGCCTCTTTGAACCTTGGGTATTTGCTATCGCAAAGCAAAACAAAACAACAAAACATTGGGTTTAACCTTACTTACCAAACCACCAAAGACGAACAAGGAACAGCCGAAGCTACCAACAATACCACTAACTTTTACAATACAGCCGCCAACTACGCCCTGACCTTCCCTGAAAGAAGCTTATCATTAAACGCTGCTGTTAATGCTGCCTTCAATAAAGTCGAAGAAAATGATGCCTTAACCTATGGCCCTACTGTAGGTGTAAACAAGCAGTTTTTTGATAAAAAGCTACGCACAGGCATCTCTGCTTCCTACAATGAAAGTCTGGTCAATGGCACCTCTCAGGGTAATGTGATGAACTTTAGGGCTTCATCAGGATATATCTATAAAGAGAAGCACAATTTTAATCTAAACGCTCTGGCACTTTTTAGAAACAGTACCACTACTAAGGCCAATGATTTTACACTGACTTTTGGATATACCTACTCTTTTGATGTTAAAAAACCTGATCTGCGCTTCTTAAAGCGAAGAACCGATGAAAATGATGAAATAGGTCAAGCGAATGCACCGAAAGACAGCTTACAAAAACTAGAAATAGAGTTAGGTAAAACCAAGCAAAACTATTATCGCTTCCGATATCGGGGTACCGTCTATGAAGGTAATACCTCTTTGGTGATCAATCAAATTGAAGCACAATCGTATGACGATTACCTAAAAAACAAAGAGGCCTTTGGTCAACAACGCTTAGAAGAGCAATTGGCAACTCTTAAAACCAAAGCTGCTCAAGATGATGATTTTAGAAATGAAGCCATTGACTATTTAGATGCAGTCTATGCCAGAAAAGATTTCGTACGGGTTTATAAAGAAAGTTTAACGAGCACCTTACAAAAATTACGTCAGGAACTGCAGGGCAAAGAACAGCAGATGAAAGAAAAGTATGCACTAGCTAAAGCAGACAAAGAAAGCCATCCACTGCATAAACTATCTGTAGAAGAACGTAAGAATGCGGATGAACAGCAGCAGTTCGACTATATGAAACTGACGACCATCGAAAAAGTAGATGCCGAACGATTAGAATCGTATCTCTTTACCCGATTTGAGATTGAAAAGATATTTGCAGGAAACGGCCTCACGGATCGTTTAAAAAATCTAGAACAATTTACCGATCAGTATCAAGAGCTGGCGTTCGATCGCTATCAAAAAGATAAAAATTTAGAAAAAATTAACATATATTTAGAGGAACAAATCATCAGCTATTATGACAACTTATATAAAGAGACTATAGATTAATACCTGCTGATTGAATGCCCCCAAATCGATTATGAAACGAATATTACTTTTACTACTCCTTTGTATACAAACGGTAAGTGCTCAGAACTTTCCGATACGGGTTACGGCTCAGGCACTACCACCCTATCCTACTGCTATTTCTGGGTATGCCAACGCTAACGTGATCAATAGTCCGCTTCGGGTGCAATTAGTGCTGAGTGACATCACCGCCTCTAGTCGAGAAGTTCGGCTACGAATCGCTATCGAGGGTAATGGAATTTCAGCGACCAGTGCAGCAGTCGTTGTGGGCGCACCCACATTGATCCTTGATGGTGGGGTTCCACTGAACCTTACCCTAGCGGATCTAGCTCCGTATTATGAATTTCAAAACCTACAAGGTATTTCGCCTGTTCAATATAACAGCGCGCTACCAGATGGAACGTATCGTTTCTGTTTTGAAGTATTTGATGCGTTTAATGGCAATCGCCTATCCACGCAGCAGTGTGCAACGATCTTTTTAGTAAACAACCAACCTCCTTTTTTAAATAAGCCAGACAATCAATCGAGCATAACAGAACAAAACCCAACCAACATTATATTTCAGTGGACTCCTAGACAGGTCAACGTGCCTAATGTGAACTATGAATTCAGTTTGGTTGAAGTTTGGGATAAATACATTGATCCACAGGCTATTTTCTTGGCGTCACCGCCACTTTATCAAGAGACTACCATCAACACTTCTTTAGTATACGGGCCGCTACAACCGTTATTGATGCCCGGTAAGCGCTATGCTTGGCGAATCCGAGCCTTTGCCAATAACAATGGTGAGGAAGTTTCTGTCTTTAACAACAACGGTAATAGTGAAATCTTTTGGTTTGATTATCTGGGCAATTGCAATCAACCCTCCGGCATTACCGTAAAGGATGTTACCCGTACCCAGGCGACCATCAGCTGGACAAGTCAGCCAGATCATCTGGATTATACCGTCCATTACCGCGAGCAAGGTAGCGAGCGCTGGTACCAAAAAACAACGCCCAGAGATTATATTACTATCGACGAGTTCAAAGAAAATACCGTCTACGAATACAAGGTTGTAGGGCATTGTACCAAGGAGAGTTATAGCGAATCGCCAGTGGACAGTTTTAGAACCTTAACGGAGGAGCTAGAAGAATACACCGCCTGTGGCATACAACCCGATCCGGTAGACTTATCAAATCAAGAATTACTTGCTGAGGTATTCGTAAATGATGTATTTACTGCTGGCGACTTTCCGATATATATAAAAGAACTTTCCTCCCCTCTTGGGGGAGGTGCCGTAGGCGGAGGGGGCATTACAGGCGAAGGCTATATCAGTACCCCCTGGTTAGCCACAGTACGCATCCCCGTAAAGTTTGAAAATATCAAAGTTAATACAGATATGAAGCTGGTGGACGGCTTCGTAGTAACCACATATGATCCTAACTGGGGCAGTATTGTCGATGCCGATGAGATTATTGAGGTTGTCGTTGGGGATGACGGAGATATCGATGTGATCAATGTGGATAATGACATTGTTGATATTGAGGTTAACGATGACGGTACCATAACAATTATAACAGCAGATGGTCAGGAAATTATTCAACCTGGTGGTGAAGACGTAATCTACGTGGACAATACGGGAGAAACCTGGCAGGTAGGCGAAGATGGCACCGTTACCCAAGGTCAACAAGCAGAAGGTGGCCCGGCGAATTCCGGGAACACCAATGGTGTGGGATCCGGAGGAGTTAATGAAATAACCGCAACCGGCGTACGTGTCGACTTTATAAAATCTGGATACTATGCAGTGGATACCTATCCGCAAAATGCCGGGGGTAGTATTGCCAATAATTACGAAAGTATTCCTGTAACAGGGGGTGGTACCTACTACCCTATCTATAAAGCGGTGTCTAACTTACCGGAGCATCCCTCAGACCTCTTAACGGCTCAGGCAACCTTTAACGACAGCGATATTACTAAAGAGGATATCATCTTTAAAACCAAAGAAGGGGTCAACGTACCTGCCAACTGGAATGGTAACACGGCGACTTTATCCATCAGAAAAGCATTTGAATTTGGTAAAGAAGAGATCATTGCTGCGGTAAAGCCAAAAGATTCTACCTCGAAGTTTGATGTAGCCGGTAACGCCTATCTATGGCATTTAGCCTCACAAGAAGTTACCGACATCAATGTAACCCTTGTGCCTGTTAATGGGGCATCCGTACCTAATGATGTCGCCAATCGTATTAATGAAATTTACAATCCGGCCGGGATTAAGTTTAACGTCGAAACTGGGCCTCGTCTCAACATACCTGAAAACGTTTGGGACATAGCTGAATTAAACCAAAAGCTAGATATTGGAGATAGCAAAACGCTACAACATTATACTACAGAAGAAAAGGCTATCATTGATTATTATAAAACCAATGCCACAGTAGATAGCCAGATGTATTACCTCTTTGTTACCGATATGCCGGTGACTAAGGATGGAGTATCCGGCTTTATGCCGTTAAAGCGGCAGTATGGGTTTGTCTTTGATCAAAGTGATGTAGGTAGAACCGCAGCTCACGAGCTAGGTCACGGGGTATTTGGCTTAGAGCATCCGTTTACAGAGTACAATACCACCTCTGGTGCTACAGATCTGTTAATGGATTATGGTAATGGGGTCACCTTTAATCATATGGAGTGGGAAAAGATGCACGCTCCAGGTATCCAAATTTATTGGTTCCAGGGCGATGAGGATGGGGAAAATATAGGTTTCAATATTTCTCAACTTAATGGATTGGAGAATGAAGCGGGCGAAACATTTACTTTCATTTCTCCAAGTGGTGAGCTTATAGTTATTCCGAAAGCGAATTTAAAGCATGTAGTATTTAAAGATGGTTTACGTAGTGATTTCTCTGAATTTGATGTTGTTCAAGGGACATTACTAGGCTTTGGTATTGAAGAAGAAAAAGATTTTGTAGTTAACTATAATTACAATTTTGATGAAGATAAGTATCGAAAAGAATCAGAAGAAGGCGAGTACACAATGCCCTCAAATATCAATAATTATCTCTCAAGTGCTATAATGATGTACTCTTGTTCTGACGGTTTCTATTTATCAAAATTTAGTGTTGAAAACATTAAACCTTATGACCAAATAATAGACCCTATTAAGGATGTTATCAAATTTCCGATTAAAATGAAGAGTAACAACACTCAACATTATGCTGAGACGCAAAGAAACATTTTGGATAGTAAATTTTTCAATATGAATCCTTTGCCGTCTAGTAACAAATATGACATTGCTGTAGACCCAGATTTTTTCACTGTTCTTGAGTCAGAGATGATTCAAAGATTCGGTGGTTGTAATAATTATGCTCATTTTTCTATTCTTAGATTAATATCATTAGCGGCTTTTCAAAATGAGCTATTTGAGGAGTTTGAGATAAAGCTAACTACACATTCCTTAGGTTCAAAATATGAAGATATTTATATTAGACTTCAAGAAATGGAGGATTCTTCTGATGCTCTTTTATTCTTTAAATTATATGCAGATTCTTTCAGATTATATTTGGATGAATACAGGCAATATCAGAGCGATTTACTTAATAACTTGAGCGTTAATACACCTAAAACAGATCTTGATGCAATTTTAGTTGGATTTAATGTTACTGATTTCAACACATTAGAATACGAAAAACGATTAACTATTCTTAGGGCATATGCCAGAAATATTAAAGTTACTGCAACTAACCCAAGAGAAGACTGGATTCTTGATTTAGCGGATGATGCCATAGCTCAAAGAGAAACAGCTATAAGGTTATTAATAACGTCAATGCCAGACGATGACAAGAAAAATTTCCTATCCGACTTAATAAAAGCTTATCCTGAAAACCCAGATAGCCCCAATTTGCTCTTCTCCCTTTTATATATTTTTGATGGTCAAAATTATATAGATATTTCAACCGCAATTACTATATGGTTAATTGAAAACAAAGAACTTTTAGAAACAGTCCCATTAGCCAGAACTATTGATGATAAGCAGTTACTTTTTTCTCCAGGACTTTTCAATAATTATGGTAATGTCGAATGGTTGAGAGAGGACGGAAAAATTGTCTTAGGTAATTTTCCAATATGGTATACAACTAATGGAAACACCGTTTCCGATGAAACAATTGAGTTTGTCTATGACCCATATGAAGTTGTTAATATTTTTATCCACGATGACTATAATTTTCAAAATCAAATGTCATTTACCGAGGGGACTTCTGTTCAGCTTCCTGCTATTACCTTGTTCATGCTTTTTAATAAAGTTAGCAATGAAAGTGCTGAACAAGGCGCAATGTTTGCTTTAGATGTAGCTTTATTTGCCATTGGGGTTGGAGAAATCAAGACTGCATTAACCGTGCTAAACAATACAGAAAGAATTGTAAGAACTTCGATAGCAATTTCAGACATGGTTTTGGGTGTCGCTGACGCTTCAATTAATCGAGTTTGGTTTAATGAAATAAACAATAGTGGACCAGAAGGTCAACAGTTCCTCAAAGACTGGAACAGTCTCATGATGTATTATGGGTTTGCGAGATTGAGTTATGAATTAACCGATTTAGCCGTAAAACTATATGGTAATTTAAAAACAAACAAAGGTGTTTTAGGTTTAAACGACGAACAAGTAGAAGCTTTCCAAAGCCAAATAAAAGCCAAGTCTGGTTTGGATCCTAATAGCCCCCTTGTAGATGAGTATCTAAGAGGGGCATCCTTCTCTGATGATATACTACCTCTAGGCGATGATTTATCTAGAGTTTCATCATGGATAGAAAAGAGTGATAATTATATTGATGTTGTAATTCATTCAAACGATAGTAATACATTTTCAATTTTAATTGATGGTACTGAATATGAGCTTACAACTCAAAAATTAGCTACTCATTTAAAGGGGATGGATAGTAATAAAACTATACGTTTATTGAGTTGTAATAATACAGAAAGTGCCATTGAGATATCGCAAATAATAGAACGTGATATAATTGGCTCTTCTGGTGAAATGAAAATATATGATAATGGTTTAATAGAAACACAACAATGGTATAAAGTTGATCCTAATGGTAATATTGATGATTTGTTCGATATCTCATCTAGTTTATCAAGAACAGATAATTATGTTGTATTAAGGGCAAGAAAATATGGGGATGGAGTTATTGATTTATTAACAAGAACTTTAGGAAGTAAGTTTGATGACTTTATGGAGAGTCTAAATAAAATACCAAGTACTTGGACTATAGAAAACAGAGGCGGTATTTTAAAATTAGTCGATGGAAGTGGCAAAGAATGGGTAGAAATTACAGCAGCAAAGGTTAAAGCTATTGCTGGAGATGCTGGAAATGGTTGGAACAAGTTATTAAACATAGATCCGCCATTAATGAAAAACTATGCTTATGATGTGGATAATGGTAAATATATATACAACACTGACAATTTAGGCAGGGTTGAAACAGCGTCAATAAAAGACTTAGATATTAACCCAAGGGCAAGGAAAGAAGATTATCAACAGCACACAAAAAAAGTAAAGGACGGAAAACCTGATGATGATGGAGGCCATATATTTAGAAATCAATGGGGTGGTCCAAGCGAACAAATAAACTATTTTTCTCAAAATGCATATCAAAATCGCACTGGAGAATGGTATCAGATGGAAAAGAGTATAACAGAACTAAAGCAAGCAAATCCAAATTCCAAGATTGATGTTGACATGCAATTTATTTTTGAAGGAAATTCAAAACGCCCTAAGGAAATAAGAGTAATAGTTACTAAAGATGGAGTTCCTGCACTAGATGGACCATTCTTAATTGAGAACCCATAAACAAATTGCCATATGGATAAAAATGTTAATAAAAAGTTCCTAGAAATCCTCAAGGAGAAAAAATGGGATAGGGCCATTTTTAAAACAGAATATACTTCTAATGGTTCTTCTAGACCCAAAATAATCATTGAATCTGAGGGAAAAGAAGAGTTTTTTGGCGGTTTTGAGATTTTCGATTTAGCAGACTTAGTTAATGAAAAGTATAAATCAGTAATTAGTGATTCTTTAAAACGCTTTAATAGAGTTGAAATAAAACTTTTTCCTGATGGAAATCAAATAGAGAAATTCTGGTGGGATGACAAAAAGGAGATAGAAAATAAATTAAACAGCGCCAATGTATTTTATCAATGGATTAATGAAACCATGATGAATCGAATTTTTGATTATGAAAGAGACAACAATCTCCTGAATCCTGTTTACGACGAAGACGGCGATTTTGATTATCATGAATCTTCTTGGGATAATGGGGTATTTGAATTCAAAATACTATCTGACCAAATTAATCATTTAATAACCCTAATAAAAGATGGGAATTCCAGAATCCTAAATATGCCTCTACCAGAATATATAGAGAAAGCAATTTTAGAGCATCATGAAATAACAAACAATGAGCTAAAAAAGGAATGGGATCCTTGGAATATTTTAATTATAAAATCTCCTCATAACGATATACCATATAGTGACTGGAAACAATATGTAACATATAAGCTTGATGACTCTTTATTATAATCGATAGAACCTGGATACTCAACATAAAATACCATGAAAAACCACTACCTACTTATACTTACCCTTTTCCTATCCCTGCTTAGTTTTGCAGCTACGGATACGGAGAAGGATAAAAAAGCTACAGCTAAGGAAACGGCGACTGCTCCGATAGCACCACCGGTGGCGATTAGCCGTTCTTTTGCCAGTCTGGATACTAAGATTGAAAAAGACCTAAAGCAATTGGTCAACAAAGCAAGGCAGCAGGATTTTAAAGCAGATGAGTTGTATACCCGTTTTGGGATGAATCCCACACAAGACAGTCTGCGTGGTAAAGCCCAAGAAGTCATCCTGGAATTGGAACGCGAAAATAAATTCTTAGAAAGTCTTACAGGGTATCTTACCGGAGACACTCCGATTACCTTACCTATTGGTATTAAAAAAGAGATAGGTAGTACGCAGTTTATCATGGGGGTAAGTCAGATTAAGCTAGGTAAAGAATATTCTGAGTTAGAGATTTTTGTGCGCCTTAAATTACCGCAAATTGACGAAACCGGAAAACAAAGAGAATTATTCTTTGGGGCCAGTAGGGTAAAACTGTCCCATAAGGGCGGATTGTTTGGAGATGCAGATTTGGTATTGCTAGGCGATGTGCCAATCCCGTTTCAGGGTAAAGAGGTGTTGATGATCCTTAAAGGGGGTTTTGATCTGGATACCGGAGATTTAGATAAAAAAACCTATGTAACCATTGATTGTGATGGGTTTAAAGAATTAGGACTTGCGGTTGATGTTGAGTTTTCAAGAAACAAACTTTTACCGGTTAAAGCAGATAACACGATTGATAATTCTACCATTCCTAATACAAATATTCCTGTAAAAGTAACCACCAGTTTTCAGGTCACCGCCTCAGACTGGAATGATATTTTAGTAGAGGTTAGCTTACCACGATTTCAGGTACCCAAGCTTAAGAAGACCATTTTTGAGCTGAACACCGCCATTTTTGATTTTAGCGATATCCGTAATTCGCCAAATATGGAATGGCCCTCTCCGGATTATCAGCAAACGTATTTGATCGAAGGCGAAGAGGATTTATGGCGCGGCGTGTATGTAGAATCCTTAACTGTGGTGCTCCCAGAAGAATTTTCAAAAAAAGGGAGTAATGAACGCATCACCTTTGGTGCCGAAAAAATGTTGATCGACAACAATGGGGTCTCGGGTACATTTAAAGGCGAAAATATTTTACCCATCAATCAGGGCACCGCAGATGGATGGCAGTTTTCTGTGGATCGGTTTGAAGTGTCATTCATAGCAGGTAACCTGACAAGCGCTGGTTTTGGGGGTGCACTGGTACTACCGATCACTACAGAAACAGTTTCTGCCATACAAACGGAGACGTATCTGGATGAAGAAGGTAACGAACAAACACGTTTAGTGCCACAAGAGGGTATCACGGCTCCAAAAGTTTTGGTATATAATGCCTTGATCGACCCCGTCAATGATGAATATGTCCTCAATGCCAGTCCGGCTGATGCCATCGCCTTTGATATCTTCAAAGCGAAGGCTACGCTAACCGAAAATAGCTTTGTAGAATTCCGGGTATCCGAGGGTAAGTTTAGACCCAAAGCCATGCTGCACGGCAATATGGCCATCAAAGGCTCTAATGATGGGTCCAATTCGACAACTGCCACCGCAGATTTTGAAGGGATTACGTTTGAAAATTTTCAGCTGCAAACGGTGAGTCCAATTATACAGATTGGCAGGGCAGACTATACGGGTGATGTTAAAGTGGCCAACTTTCCGGCTACCATATCTAATATCGGCATCCGCGCACAGGATAATGTGGCTGCCTTAGATTTTACACTGGCTATAAATTTGATGGACAGCGGTGGTTTTTCCGGAGAAACGAGCTTATCAATAGAAGGCGAACTTAACAATGGCGAAGGTTACGAAAAATGGAAGTTTAAACGGATCAAACTGCGCCGTGTGGAAATCGCCGCAGATATTGGTTTTCAGATCGAAGGCTATGTAGAATTTAGAGAAGACGATCCGGTCTACGGAGATGGATTTGCCGGAGCGGTCAAAGCCACTTTTAAAGGTGGTATCGCCGTAAACCTAAGCGCTACCTTTGGTAAAACCGATTTTAGGTATTGGTATGTTGACGGTATGGTCGAAGGTCTGGATATTGCTGTTCCAACAGGTTTATCCATAACCGGATTTGGAGGAGGTGCCTATTATCGTATGAAAAAAGAAGGCTTTAGCTCCAATTTAGATAACGGAGCTTCAGGGGCTAACTATGTACCTGATCGCGATACCAATTTAGGTGTCAAGGCTATGATGCTGTTTTCTGTCACCGGTGGACAATCCATGGTTAATGGTGGATTTGGTTTTGAAATGGCCTTTAATGGTAGTGGGGGTATCAACCGCGTGAGTTTATATGGCGAAGGTCATATGATGCAGGAACCCGAATGGACGGATGCTAGTGATGAAATTTCAGCAAATTTTCAGGGTATCGTAGAAAAAGAGGCCCAGATGTCCCCTGCTGTACAAAATCAATTAAAAGAAACCAATTTGATAGAAGCGTCAAAAGCAATCTATCCGGCTACCATGCAAGGCCAAAAAGGACTAAATGCTTATGTGGCTATTGAATTTGACTTTGTCAAAGATACCTTCCACGGTACTTTTGAATTATATATAGACATCTTAGGAGGACTATTCAAAGGTGTAGGCGATGGAGGTCGTGCCGGATGGGCCGTGGTACATTTTGGTCCGGGAGAGTGGTATATCCATGTGGGGACGCCTACGGATCCCATTGGGCTAAAAATGGGTATCGGTAGTATTGCCATACAATCTGAGAGTTACTTTATGATGGGAGACTATATGCCGCCCTCTCCCCCTCCTCCTGCTCAAGTAGCAGATATTTTAGGACTGGACCTTCGAGAATTAGATTATATGCGTGATGAAAATGCGCTTAAAGGCGGACGCGGATTGGCTTTTGGATCGCATTTTAAATTTGATACCGGGGATATGACCTTTTTAGTGTTCTACGCACGATTCCAGGCGGGTTTTGGGTTTGATATTATGGTCAAAGACTATGGAGATACCATCTGTAGAGGCAGCGGTCAGATCGGTGTCAATGGATGGTATGCCAATGGACAGGCCTATGTGTACCTACAAGGAAAGCTAGGTATCCGTATTAAAATCTTCGGCAAACGAAAAAACATTCCAATCATTGAGGCAGGTGCAGCAGCATTGGTACAAGCTAAACTGCCAAATCCCGTATGGCTAAGAGGTTATTTAGGCGGTTCCTATAATCTGTTAGGAGGATTGATTAAAGGTAGATTTAGATTTGAATTACAGTTTGGTGAAGAATGCGACGTCATCAGCGGAGGGTCACCAATTGGAGGCCTTAAAATTATAGCGGATATCAAACCTAGAGATAACACCACAGATATAGATGTATTTGCGGTGCCTCAAGTAGCTTTTAATATGCAGGTAGGAGAAGTAATTCGCCTCGAAGATGATAACGGGAATGTTAAAAATTACCGCTTTCATTTAGATGAATTTTACCTTAAAGATGATACCGGCCAAAATATCCCCGGCGAAATTTCTTGGAATAGCAGTAATGATGTGTTAAGTTATACATCTTCAGAAATATTACCTCCTCAAAAAACACTGAAGTTATACGTTTCCGTGACTTTTGAAGAAAAAGTAAACGGTATTTGGGCCGCTATTAAAGAAGACGGTGAAGCTGTTAAAGAAATAGAAGAACGCACCTTTACCACAGGCACAGCCCCAGATTATATTCCTGAGACGAATATTGCCTATTGCTATCCGGTCATTGATCAACAGTATTTCTTTCCGAAAGAGTATCAAAATGCGTATATAAAGCTAAAAAGAGGACAGTCCTATTTATTTAATCTGGAAGAAGGCTGGTCACAAAAGGCATTTTTCGCAGACGACTTTGATATGGCAGTTGAGTCTTCTTTATCCTATAACGCTGGTGAAAAGAAAGTAACTATTCCGTTGCCAGTACTTAGCAATAACCAAGATTACAAGATACAGTTACTAACCCTCCCACCAGGTGCAGCAGTTAGTACCACCAGTGCATCCTACGCTGCTACGGATCTAGGGGATGGAGAAAACACCATCGAAATGAAATCGGTAAGTATTGAAGGGTTAACGACCAATCCAGAAACTATAGAAATGCTTATGTACGACTTTGCAACTAGTACGCATAACACGTTTAAAGAAAAAATGGAGAACAAGCGCTTGACCGCTCCTTTGCGAGAGATTATTTATGCAGATGTGCACAAGCTCAAAGCGGTGGTGGGACAAAGTGAAGCTTTCGACATACCCGAACTACTGGGTACGGAATACACAGCAGGTACACCGTTGATTGCAGTAGAAGCAACGCTACAAGATAATTACTATACAAACGAAATTTATCCATTGATTTATAAAAATTATCCATTGAAACCGCAGTTTACAGTAGATAGAAATGTTAGTGAGCTGGGCATACCACCAAAACGAGGTATGGATCAATTAACCTGGTACCAAACCTATCTCGAAGTGAACCCTGAGAGCGCTTATCTAAAAGAACGCTTGCCACACACCTATAATTTACCGATCTATTATAAATCAGATTTTATAGATATACAGTACAAGGTGGTTAATGCATATTTAAATAATCCTGAGGCATACCAAAACGAAATTGCACAGTACAATTACATAATCAATGGAGTATTTCCGTATATCAAATCTGGTGATTATAAGGCCAAATATACGTATCAGCTACCTGGAGGTATAACAGGTACTAGTGCTACATTTAACTATGTGAATCCTGATTAGACTAGGTAATAAGATATAATTGAGGAAATGAAAGCTACAATTGTGAAAAATATAATATTAAATATTAAGAAAAAAAATTCCCTCCTAAGGTGGATAGAGATCAGGGGTATCGCATTTAAAATTATTGATATCATTTTTATGCATAATACCCCTCCAACCTCCCCTGAAGGGGAGGCTTCTAACCCCTTCCTTCGAAGGAAGGGGTTGGGGATGGATGTTTTACAAGCAATTCTATACTTTAAATTTTTTAAATACAACTGCCTTAGACCAAGGGGGTGTAGTAATCTCAAATCAATTGTACTTTTAGTGCTAATTCTATCTTTTTATTCAAAAGCAGGTAACGCACAGTCTACAGAAGAACTCCCAGAGATCAAAGTAATTGCCCGAGCGCAGGAAGATCAAATTCTATTGCGTTGGTCACTAAACACACCCATCTCCTGGAAAAAAGGTAATCGCTACGGGTACACCTTGGAGCGCTATACCATTTCCAGAGATCGACAAACCTTAGCACAACCCGAAAAAGTCATTATAGGCCAACGCTTTATGCCGGCTCCTATGATGGAATGGGAAATGTTGGCTGAAGAAAGTGATCAGGGAGCTATCATGGCTCAAGCACTATGGGGAGAAAGTTTTGTTGTGGAAGGTGGTGGTGGTTTGGCTTCCGTTATCAATAGAGCGGAAGAACAACAACAACGTTTTGCCTTTGCTTTATATGCGGCAGATCAAAATTTTCACATTGCCCAAAAGGCTGGCTTAGGGTATGTGGATACGACTGTACAACCGAATGAAAAATATTTGTATAAAGTAGTCGCCAACATTCCTGAAACCGAACTCAAAACCAAGGAAGGAGGGGTCTATATCGGAATTATGGATTATGAACCCTTACCCGAACCTGTTGACTTTGTTGGTGTATTTCAGGATCAAAGTACCTTGTTAAGCTGGAATTCTAAAATTCTAAAAAACACTTACAATGCCTATAGTATCGAACGCTCAGAAGATGGCAGCAATTTCAGAAAGCTAAGTAGTGTTCCCTATGCGACCCTAACCCGAGCACAAGAAAAAGAAGCTGCAAGGACTTTATACATCGATTCCATTGCCAATAGTCAAAATTATTATTACAGAATTAAAGGGATCACCTCTTTTGGGGAAACTGGACCTGCTTCAGCAATAGTAACCGGAACAGGCAAATCGGTATTGAAATATGTACCACATTTGATTTCTAAAAAACTGTTATCCCAAGATGAAGTGGAATTGATTTGGGAATTCCCAGAACAGGGCACGCCAGAAATTACAGGGTTTAGCTTAAAGCGAGCCAACACTGCCCAAGGAGTTTATATGCCGGTGGTAACTAACATCCCTCCTACCGCCAGAAGGATACGATATGACAAATTACGCGCTTCGAATTATTTTAAAATCACGGCAATAGGTAAAGAAAATAACCAACGTGATTCCTTTTCGATGTTGGTACAACCGATAGATTCTATTCCGCCGAAACAACCAGAAGGTTTAACAGGAACTGTGGATAGTACTGGTGTGGTACAATTGCAATGGACACCGAATACCGAAGAGGATATTCAGGGGTATCGTATTTATCGTGGTAATCGCAAAAATGAAGAATACTCACAGTTAACCGAAGCTCCCTATACCCAAACCAAATTTACCGATACGGTGCCTATTGCCAATATGGGTAGTAAAGTATACTATCAACTCATTGCCGTAGACAGAAGGTATAATATGTCCAAGCCTTCTGCAATTTTAGAACTCACCAAACCGGATGTGGTACCCCCAACAATGCCAGTGTTTACCTCCTATGCTATAGTAAAGGGTCATGTGCAACTAGAGTGGGCCAATAGTTCAAGTGTTGATGTGGAAGGACATTATATATATCGCAAAGGAGAAAAAGATGCCAATTGGAATTTGGTACATCAAAGTCCAAAATCAAAAAACAGCAGCTATACCGACAAAAATGTAGAAGCAGGAAACTATTACAACTATACCGTCATTGCCAGAGATGAAAGCGGATTAGAGTCAGCACCCGCACCGCCAGTATCGGTTATTATTCCAAAGAGTGGTTTACGAGAAGGGGTTAAAGGATTTTATGCCAATGTGAATCAATATGAAAAAACCATTGTTTTGAGCTGGCGTTTTAAAGGCATTGATATTTCAGGATTTGAATTGTACAGAGCGGTGGATGATAAACCGTCTACCTTGTACAAAGTACTACCGCCCCAAACCCAACTATTTACCGACACCAAACTCACCATTAATACAACCTACAAATATATCATCAGAGTAGTGTATAACGACGGAAGCTATTCTGAGTATAGTAGTACTAAAGTAACCTATTGATATGAAGAAGAGAATTGTTTTAACTTTAATAATATTTTCAATTTGTAGCTTAATTATAAAAGCTCAGGTTAGATATAAAGTAGAATATGATATGACTATAGAAGTCACTCAAGGAGGAACAACTTTTGCCACTGCAGATTGGTACTTGAGACTTCAAACTCCTTCAAACATTAGTGCTACTGTTTTAGCTACTTCTACTCCCAATGGAATCCCTAGAAATTATACGAAAGATGAAGTTTTTCTTCTTCCTGAAAGAGCTGATAATTTAGAAAGTTTTATAGGTCAGGACTTTTACCCTAGTGGTTCTGGGTGTAACAATCAGGGAACTTATAATATTAATTTTGACACCTATAACTGTTTTCCCTATGAGCAGCTTTCATTTACCTGTTTTAGATTTGTTGATACCCCAAGGTTTCGCCTATATGAGTTAGAATCAGTTAAGTCCATAAACAATTATTCTACTACTAATAATTTAATACCAGTTTGTGAAGGTAAAAAAGTTAGAATGAGTAGTAATTGTGTAATTGATCCTTTTTACGCTCTAGAATATGACTTAGATGGAGATCTAATTTACGAAGGGACTTTGCTTTCTTACGGCCAACATCCCTATGAAACTCAAATTAACCTGTCTGATTTTCCCGGTTTAGTATTAGGACAAAATTTTAGGATTAGATATCGACATACCAATAATGCCAGCAACAATGAATATTCTGAGGCATTAACATACAGGTTTATCAATTGTTCTCCTGGTCTTGATGCCAATCCTCCACAAACTATTGAAACTAAATGTTTTGATAGTAATGATGGTAGTTTTATACTGGACTTTGACAGACCTCTTGATAGTGGAGAAACACTTTCTCCTGAACTATGGAAATTAGAAGCTGGAAATCAGTGGATACAGCAAACCGATGATAATGGTATTTTTCCAATATTACCAAATGATCTCAATAGTGAAGATCAATATCCATGGCCTTATGATTTATCACCTGGACAGTATCGCATAAGATATCAATCTTTCTTTGAGGGCTCTCAAGTCGGTTCTGAGGCGCCATTTTATTTCTTCGAAATCAATGCTCCTGTCCCCGTTGAGTTTACCGTTTCTAAAAACGATATCTCCTGTGCTTCGGGTCAGGGTACCAGTAACAATGGAAGCATTACCATAAATGCTGCAGGAGGTACCGGGTCGTATCAATATCATATTAATAGCGGTAGTTGGACTTCCTTTTCTGGCAACCCTACTACCTTATCCCGAGGTGCAGGTACATATACCATAGAAGTTCGAGACACCAATTTCTGTCAAGGCACATCTTCAGGCAACACAAGCGTTGCTATAGATATTACACAACCATCCCCAATCGTTATTTCAGGGACCACACAGGACGCTACCTTTGGTCCAGGGAATAATGGAAGTATAAACATCACTGCTTCAGGTGGAAATACAGGAGGCTATACCTATAATTGGACAGGGCCTTCTTCCTATACATCTACAAATCAAGATATAAACGGACTAGCACCAGGTAGTTATACTGTTACGGTAACGGATACAAAAGGATGCTCCGTTTCCAGAAGTTTTACGGTAGGGCGCTATGAGTTTACCGCGGTTAATGTAGCTAATCTCAGTTGTGGTAACAATACAACCACTGATGATGATGGAAGTATTTCAGCCAGAGTACAGGGTGGAACTGCCAATTACCGCTATGACTTGTTAAAAAGAAATACTTCCAATACATACGTCTCTACCGGAGATGCACTGACCTTAGCAAATGGCCAAACCTATACCGTCAATAATTTATCGGTGGGATTGTATCGCATCAGTGTTACAGATAATGGAGGTAGCGGTAGCACCATAATTACAGACAGAACCATAACGGCTCCAGCGGTATTTGATTTTTCAACGGTGGGTACAGATGTGAGCTGTAATGGAGGTAATAATGGTAGTATCGCATTAACTATTGCTGGAGGTACTGCTCCGTATACCACCTCCTGGACAGGACCCAATAGTTTTACATCAACTAGTGAAGATCTTAGCGAGCTCTCTGCCGGAGCATATACCCTTACACTAACCGATAGTCGAGGATGTACTCCTGTCAGTACTTCTTCTACTGTAGTTATTAACGAACCTCCAACACCTGTGAGTATTACTGTCCTTAGCTTTTTTAGCCCCTCTGCCGGTAATACTAATGGTAGTATTAGCGTGGAAGCACAGGGAGGTACAGGATCTTATTCATACTCCTGGAACACCGGACAAAATACCGCAGCCATATCAGGGCTTGCTGATGGTACCTATACGGTAACCGCAACCGATAGCCAGGGATGTACCGCTACTGAATCCATAACGCTTCAGGAACTCTCGGTAACTGTCTCTGTAAGTCCGGGTGAAGAGGTCCGTTGTAATCAAGACCTTGGAGGCCTTACAGCAAATGCAGTAGGTGGGGATGGACAGTATACTTATGCCTGGTATAATCAAAATGATCCCGCTACTATAATTGGCAATAACGCTACCATTATTGGGCTATCCGATGGTGTATATTATGTAACCCTACGAGATACTAACGGAACAGGAAATACAGTCACCTCTGCAACCTTTACCATTGCTTCGCCTCCATTGTTGAGTATCAGCAATGTCACAACTACCAATATAAATTGTTTTGGGGGTAATGACGGAACCATCGTTATTAATGCTACAGGTGGTAGCGGAACTCTGTCCTATTCTATTAATAACGGAGCTTCTTATCAAACTAATAATGCATTCAATGGCCTTGGAGAGGCTACCTATCAAATTGTTGTTAGCGATGCTAATGGGTGTACTACTAATATGCAATCAGAAACGATCACAGGACCTACTACTGCTATTGAAATTACAGGAATAACCAGTGACGTCACTATCTTTGGTCAAAATACTGGTGCTGTAGATATCACTGTTAGTGGAGGCAACGGAGGATATACCTATAGCTGGTCTGGACCTAATGGGTTTACGGCTACTACTGAAGATATAAGCAATATCCCTGCAGGTACCTATACCCTAACGGTACAGGATGGTGGTTATGGTAGTACAACGGATAATACCGGATGTACGCTTAGCCGTTCCTTTACTATTACAGAACCTGATCTTTTAACGGTTACATTGGATTATGAAACCGCTGCTACGGATTTAAAATGTAACGGTGATGACAATGCTAGACTGCTGGCTACCGTTACAGGTGGAACTACTCCCTACACTTATCAATGGTTTAAAAAAGATGAAACCGATGTTTTTGTAGCGCTGAGTGATACCTCTCAGCTACTTATCGGAGCCGATGCCGGTGAATATCGTGTCGATATTACCGATACCGCTGGGGCTACCGCCTCCGCACTCTTTGAAGTGGTGCAACCGGATCCATTAGCCATCTCTTTTACTCAAACAAATATCAACTGTTTTGGAGAAGCTACAGGAGCTATTGACATAACCATAACCGGGGGAACTGCGCCTTACACCTACCTATGGTCTAACGGATCAACTACTGAAGATATTAGTGGACTGGTTGAAGATAATTACAGCGTTACCATCACCGATGCTAATGATTGTACCCTAACCTCTGATCCTATTGAACTGACACAACCTTTTGAATCTATATCCATAGCTGATAGTATAATTACCAACCTTAGTGGTTTTGAAACAGCCAATGGCGCAATAGCCATCACTGCTGCTGGAGGTACGCCTCCATATACCTACCAATGGCGAGTAGTAGGTGATCCTACGGTAATTGGTACAACTGCCAGCATCAATAACTTACAAGCAGGTTTCTATGAACTTACCATCATTGATGACAATGGATGTAGCTACATAGATAGCTTTGAGGTCACTCAACCTGAGTTATTGGAAATAACCAACATACAACAAGACACTACGATTCTTTGTTATGGAGACCAAACTATAACCTTAAGCGGAACTGCAACCGGTGGAGTGCCACCTTATACTTATCAATGGATTAATACCAATGATACTACTACCACACTTTCTACGACAATTACGGTTTCTAATTTAGGTAGTGGCACGTACACATTTACCGTTTCAGATGTTAATGGAAATGAAGCTTCTAGTAATTATACCATTGCAGAGCCACCCTTGCTACAAGCCTCGTTTTTGTCTTCTGATGTTTCGTGCAATGCGGGTGATGATGGTAGTATTGACGTAACGGTTAGTGGTGGAGTAGCTCCGTATTCATTTTTCTGGAGTAATGGTGCTAATACAGAAGATGTATTTGGACTTTCTGCTGGAACCTACGATCTAACCATTAGAGATGGCAATCTGTGCCAAACTAATCTTACAATTAACATCACAGAACCAGCAGCTCAGTTAAGTATTGCTTCAGCTTCTATTATCGATGCTACTGGCAATGGACTCACCAATGGTAGTATAACCGTAAATGCCGAAGGAGGCACCCCTCCATACAGCTATGCTTGGACAAATGACGCTAACATTCCTATAGGCACCAATATGAATACGCTAAATAATATTGGTGCAGGAGAGTACTTCTTAACGCTTCTGGATACTAATGGTTGTGGACTTGGACCTCTTGCATATGTAATAGATCAACCGGATCCTCTGTTCGTAACAATCACTGAAAGCTCTATTCTTTGTTTCGGTGAAAATGGTGAACTCACTGCTAATGCACTGGGTGGTGTTTCCCCATATACCTATAGATGGTTTGATTCCGAAAATAACCTAATTAGCGATACCAATACTAGCGGAGCTATACCTACAGGAATATACCGGGTAGAAGTGATGGATACAAATAACAATCAAACCGACGCAAACAATATCAACCTTATTCAACCAAATCTCTTAGAGATTACCAACATCAATGTAATTGATGTTGGATGTTTTAACGGTACAGATGGTAGTATTGAAGTTACCGTAGTTGGAGGTACTGGTAATTATACCTATCAATGGAGTATCTTGGGAGCTACCACAAATACAATTTCTGGAATAACCGCAGGTGACTATGAGGTTACGGTTACTGATGAAAATAATTGCTCAGTGACCAGCGATACCATAACGGTACTACAACCTGACACTTATGAAATCAACAATGTCGCTATTGTACGTCCTTCAGCAACAGGTGCTACGGATGGTTCTATAGCCATTTCTATCTTAGGCGGCATTTCTCCATATACCTATCAGTGGACAGATGATACCGGTACCATAGTAAGCTTAGAGTCAAATAGCAATACCCAAACAAGCACATTGACCAATCAGCCAGAAGGAGCTTATAGTATTGAAGTAACAGATGCCGAAGGATGCATCATTAATGATACCTATAACCTTGCCAATCCAGGTGAATTATTAGTAGGCATTACCCAAACTCAACAAATTAGTTGTTTTGGAGGTAGCGATGGAATTTTAGAAGTCATTACTACAGGTGGAGTAGGTGGAAATACCTATCAATGGTTTGATGCAGCCACAGATATACAAATAGGAAATACTAACACTTTAAATGGAATTACGGTAGGCTCCTATTATATCATAGTAAGTAATGCTGAGGGAATCTCTGAACGCAGTGCAGTATTCACAGTAACTCAACCACTCCCAATTACTGGAGATCTTGCTGGTTATGATCCAAATTGTTTTGGAGAAACCAATGGAAGTATTATCATTAGCGCTTCAGGAGGTAGTGGAAACTACTTCTATCGATACCGATTGAGCAATGAATCATACAGCAACTGGATTCCTTTTAGTAATGGATCTACAACACAAATTACTAATCTAACTGATGGATTATATCAGGTGCAATTACAAGACACTAATGGATGCTTCTATGAAAATAATGGAAATATAGGTATTTTAGCTTTACAATTGAACCAGCCTGATCCATTGATTATAAGTTCCTCCGAAGTAAATAATCCCACAGGGTTTGAACTAACAAATGGAAGTATAATAACATCGGTAACAGGAGGAACACCACCCTATACGTATCAGTGGTCGGATAGTAATGGAAGTTTAAATGAAACCTCCGCAACCTTATCAGACATAGGCGAAGGAACCTATACCTTAGTGATTACAGATGCGCAGGCTTGTGAGATTTCGCAATCCTTTACTATAGATCAACCTGAAGAACTATTGATAACCATTAATGAAGTGAATATTGTTCTTTGTAATGCAGATACTAATGGAAGCCTTAGAGCAACTGCAACGGGTGGAATTGGAGCCTATTCCTTTTTATGGTATCAACAAGGAAATACGAACAGCATAGGAAACAGTGCTCTGCTCAATGGTGTAGGAACAGGTATCTATTATGTAATTGCTACCGATGCCAATGGCAACACAGTACAAAGTGATCCCTATACCATTACAGAGCCTGAAGCACTTACATTACAACTCACTGCGGATTACCAGCGTTGTGGAGATGGCAGCGACTGGAGTATTACCAGCCAGGTAAGCGGAGGTACTCCACCCTACATCTACCTCTGGGCAGCTGGGTATGGAACGAATCCTGAACTCACGGATGTGCCACCGGGGATTTATATTCTTACGGTACAAGACAGAAGAGGGTGTAGTATACAGCGCTCTGTTACGGCTACACCACCTGAGGCCCTACAGCTAACCGCCACCACTACGGACCCTACTTGTTATCAGGGTAATGATGGAACTATTGACATTACCCCTGTTGGAGGAACACCTCCATATACCTACAGCTGGAGCAATGGACAAAACAGCCAGTATGCATCCGGACTTGAGGCAGGAATACATACCGTAGAAATTATCGATAGCCGTGGGTGTTTGACCCTTTGGCAATATGAACTCTTTGATCCTGAACAGTTGATCATCAATCTGGGAGAAGATATCATCCTGTGTAAAGACCAATCGACAACCCTCAATGCAACCATTAACGATCCATTAGCAACTTATCAGTGGCAAAGTGATCAAGGATTTATGGCAACTACTCCAGAAGTTACACTAGCTGAGTCTGGTAATTATAGCGTTTGGGTAACTACTGCCTTAGGCTGTATCAGTAGTGACACCATAGAAGTTACAGTACTCGATACTGAAATCGGAGCCGAGTTCCTGGTATCTTCGGACTTGTTTATAGGAGAGCCTTTTGTGATCGTAGATGTCAGTAATCCACTACCTGATCTGATTCAATGGAATATACCTAATGGGCTAACCGTCATCACTTCTGATCCAGGGTACGCTGAACTGGTCACCGAAACTCCAGGTGACTACCAAATTGAAATGACTGCGAGTGTTGGGGCTTGTACCAAAACGTATACTAAAATCATTACCGTTAGAGAACCTGCCTTTGATAGAGAAGATCAACGTAAAGAAGGGCTCTTGGAGTTTTTAACCTATCCAAACCCTAATCAAGGGAACTTTACCGTCAATCTTGAATTTAATGAACCTACCAACATTGATCTCAAATTGTTTAGCCTGGCCAACAATGCCATGCTCAACAATGTAAGCAGAAATGATAGTCATAGTTACGAAATACCATTTGCTATGCAAGGAACACTACCTTCAGGAATTTACTTCCTAATGCTACAAACTCCTCAAAAAAGCTATGTCAGAAAAATTGTAGTAGAGTAGTTCTATGATACATAAAAACCCCGCATTCTGCGGGGTTTATTATATACAAAAGATTGTAATTATTGCACTTCTGCTAAAGGCAATGGAAGCACATTAAATATTTGATCTCCAGTTCTGTCTATTGGCAAAGTGTTTGATAATCCGTATCGTCTTAAATCAAACATTCTGTGATTTTCACACCATAAAGAATAACGTCTTTGTCTCAACATCTCTGTTGTTAAATCCGCTGCTGTTTGTGGACCCGCATAGTCTGCTAATCCTGCTGCATTACGAATTACATTCAAAGCATCCTCAGCATCCTGAAGATTATTAGCTAAAATACTTGCCTCCGCATACACCAAAATTAATTCTTCGTTTCGAATAATATCGATTGGCGAAACGTTAGAAGCATATAATCTAGTTTCGTGAGTTCCATTTAACCCATCCTGGGTACTTGGATCTGGTCTTACCGCTGCTTTTTCATCTACTCTAGTATCACCCGGTTCTGCATCATTGATCCAGCTGTTGTGTACAATAATTTGATCACCGTTATTCGGTTCGGCAGCAGATGTAGATGGAATTCTAAACACTGGATTTGCCTGATCACCTCCGCTTAAGCTAAAGACATGCTTTGGACCAACTTCTAAATCAACGCCTAATCCAAAATATGAATCTGTTAAATCCGTCAGTGCTCCGTTACCATCCCCAGCATATACCGCTGCTACAGCAGAAACGGCTCTATTAAATTCTCTAAAGTCGCTAGGCGTATCAAAACCTGTAAAACCACTACTTAATGCAAATAGAAATGTCGCACCTGCATTAGCAAGATTTGTATCCGCTTCGTCCAACATTAACCTAACTTCGCTTAAAGCATCAGCAAAATTTAAAACAGGTCCTAAATTATCTGGATCAGCCACATCTACTCTTGCTTGTCCATACGATTTTAAAATCTGTATCAATTCATAAGCAATCAATGTTTTTGCATAGCCTATATAACCGTTTCTTTCTTCATCAGTAATCGCATCTGTATTTGTAGCTGCTTGGATCAATAAATTCGCATTTTTGATAGATCGGTAGCTACCATTCCATTGTGCTGTACTGTAAAAAGAGTTATTATCTAAAGATATACCGTCTTTACCTAACAAGTCTCCTGTATTTCTGGGATCGGCATCAAACAAGTATAATTCTCTTGCCATCGTTCCACTAGATGTGGTTTCGATACCAATACCATTTCTTAAGGTAGCTTCAACGGCTACTGCTAAACCATTCAATTGGTCTCTGCTCGCCCCTGTTTCCACTCCTTCTACACTAGGGCCATTAGGGTCTACAGACTCGTCAAAATTACAAGCTGTAAAAAACAGTATTGAAAGGCATAATCCCGTTCTTACTGTATTTTTTAATATATTTTTCATAATCAAATTCATTATTAAAAGTTAACATTTAAATGGAAATAAAATTGGCTCGAACTCGGGAAAGGAGTAACCTCAATTCCACTTGAAAGTCCAGCACCTCCATTTACAGAAACTTCGGGATCATAACTCGAGTAATCCGTAATGGTAAAAATATTTCTACCTGAAAAACCAAGTCTCACCCCTTGAACATTATCCCCAAAAAGGCTTTTTACAACTTTGTTTTCAAAATTGTAGTAGATCGCTGCCTCTCTAAGTCTTACGTAACCCGCTGGCTCCACAAAACGAGCAGCATTAGCAGGAGAGGTTCTTCTCGCTTGTCCTTCTGGAGTTTCTAAATCAGGAGTAGTTCTTCCTAAATCTGTTAAGAATTTTGACAAGTTTAAGTTTTCTCCCCCTTCTTTCCATTGCAATAAAAAGGAAATATCAAGTTGTTTAAATAGCGTTAATTGATTGTTAAAGGCCATTTGAAAATCTGGCTCCACATTACCAACCTGAGTCAACACTCCATCAATATTACCCACTAACTGTGTTACCGGTTGTCCTTCTTCTATGAAAAAAGTTCCCAAACCAGTTCCAAATCCTGCTCCAGGTTGTGCAAATGCTGGTACATCTAGTCGAGTAATTTCTGATACGTTTTTATAGAACTGAACTCCTGTGTTCCAAAACACATTATCGGTTCTAATAACGTCAGCTCTTAAGGCTAATTCCACACCTTGGTTTGTCAAATCAGCTAAGTTCGTAGTTTCTGTAGTAAATCCAGAAGAAGCTGGTAATTGACGTGTTAAAATCAAATCATCTACAGATCTGTTATAATAGGTAGCTTCAAAAGAAACTCTATTTTGTAAAAAGCTGATATCAAAACCGGTTTCAAATTCCTTAGAGGTTTCTGGCTTAATATCTGGATCTCCTCTTAGACCGGCTACTGATGCTCCACCATTACCGCCTATGTTGGTTGCTCCTAAACTGGTAAAAGTAGCACCAAAAGTTGCTGGGCTACCGGTTTCACCATAGGCCGCTCTTAATTTGAATTGATTAATCGCTTCTATATTCCAAAAATCAAAGTTGTTTAAATTAAGGGCCAAAGAAGCTTTAGGGAACCCATAAAATTCATTAGGATCTCCGTTTCTTGTAGATTTATCCAAACGATAACCTACAGTAGCGATTACCTGGTCTTTATAATTACCTTCGACCTGCCCAAAATATCCAAAGTCTTTTTCTTTTGCTAAGAATTGATTTATAGTTTGGTTTACTGACTGATCAACGTTCGTTTGTCCAGGTAACAAATCTGCACCCTGACTGTTTACGAAATTCCGCTCAATATCAATATAAGTAATACCCGCCTGGGTGGTAAAATTTAAATCACCACTAAGGGCAGTATGATCCCAAACTCCAATGGCTTGAGTATTGAATTGGGTAATATTGTTTTTACCAACAGCAATAAAACCTTCCTGTCCTCCTACTTGAGCTTGATGGGTTTCAGGTACATATACAAAAGTTTCATTGGCTACATAATCCAAACCTCCACTGACTAAGAAACGAACACTGTTTCGATCATCAGTAAATAGTTTAGTATTTAATTTAAATCCTTGAAGAAATCTATTCGTTGAATCTTCATTTCTAGCCTGATCTCTTACAAAAATAGGGTTACCAGGATAGTTAGGGTTATTAGGATAATTACCATTTTCGTCTGGAAATAAGTTATACCACGGACGTGTAAACGCTAGCGTATATCCATAACTTAAACCTCCTTCGTTTTCGTTACCGGTAAAACTTCTACTATTATTACTTCGAACAAAGTTGGAGTTAATAGAGAAATCAAATACATCAGAAATTTTGTGATCAATATTAGCTCTTATCGATAAACGATCAAATCCAGTATTTTTTATAATACCTTCTTCATCTCTGTAAGATCCCCCAACATAGAATTTGGTTTTATCATTACCCCCTGAGGTACTTAATCTGGTTTCTGTGATCAACGCAGTTTCTCCGTATATTGCATCTTCATAATCAATTAAACCGCCGCCATTAACCGCAGCTTCATATCTAGCTCGTTCGGCAGCGCCAAAAGCAGCTTCAACAGATTCAGCCGTCCACGGTCTCAATCCTAATGGATTCATGATAAATGCAATTCCTGTATCTTGACTAAAGTTAATTTTTGTTTTTCCACCTTTACCTCTCTTGGTAGTAATAATAACCACCCCGGCATTTGCACGCTGTCCATAAATCGCCGCAGCAGAAGCACCTTTAAGGATTTCAATATTTTCAATATCATTCGGATCTAAATCGGCCAATCTATTGGAAGAGTTTTCTTCATTACCTCTATTGGCTCCTGATGCAGCTCTTAATCCTGTTGGTATTTCATCATTGTTATAGTACACCCCATCTACAATAAATAAGGGTTGGTTATTACCATTGATCGAAGATACCCCTCTTAAACGCAGGGCGAATCCTCCTCCTGGCGCACCAGATGAAGATACAATATTTACCCCTGGAACTTTACCATACAGTGCTCCATCAACAGTGGGTTGACCGGTCGTCCCCACTAATTCCTCTGAAGATACCGTGGCTACAGCATTTGCTAAGTTTTCTCTCTTAATCGAACTTGCTAATCCCGTAACTACCACTTCTTCTAAGGCTTCCATAGATTCACTTACCGTGATCGTAATATCACCTGCTTTCTCAACAGTCACAGTCTTGCCTGCAAAGCCCAGTGCAGTCACTTTTAAATTTACGGGAAGACTACTAACAGTAATACTGAAGTTTCCATCCATATCCGAAGATGTACCATTTCTGGTGCCTTCTTCAATAACATTAACAAAAGGTGCCGGCTCTCCAGTACCTTCAATCACCACTTTACCGGTGATGGTTTCCTGTGCGAATAGAAGCACAGGCATAAAAATTAAAACTAGCAAGAACCTAACCCTGCTAATGTGAGTTCGTTTTTTCATAATGATTTGTTTAAAGGTTGGTTAAAACTATTAAAAGAAATTCAAAAAATAATGTTAAACTAACATTTGTTTGTAATGATTACGGTAAAACCGTAAATTTTTCCTATTTAAATTACTATTTCATTACATATTTAACAATTCTATGATTTTTGAGTATTAAATAACAAATGTGATTTCATTTTGAGCAGAATCAAATCATATTTACGGTAAAACTTCTTACTTTTGCAGCCTTAAAACGTTACAACTTATGTACAGAAGTCACTCTTGTGGAGAATTGCGAAGCTCAGCGATCAATACCGAAGTTACCTTAGCCGGATGGGTACAAAAAACCAGAGATAAGGGATTTATGCTCTGGGTGGATCTAAGAGACCGTTATGGGGTAACCCAATTGATATTTGATGAAGAAAGGACCTCTAAAGATTTAGTTGAAAAAGCAAGAACCTTAGGAAGAGAGTTTGTGATTCAAGTAAAGGGAACTGTAATAGAGCGCGAATCTAAAAACCCAAATATCCCAACTGGAGAAATTGAAATATTAGTCACCGAACTCACTGTTCTAAATACAGCACTTGTACCTCCTTTTACCATTGAAAATGAAACCGATGGTGGTGAGGACTTACGTATGAAATACCGTTATCTGGATATTCGACGCAATCCAGTAAAGCAAAATCTTATTTTTAGACATCAAGTTACTATAGCAGTTCGTAATTACCTTTCGGATCAAGGTTTTATTGAAATAGAAACACCTTATTTAATTAAATCTACGCCTGAAGGTGCTAGAGACTTCTTGGTGCCCTCTCGCATGAATGAAGGGCAGTTCTATGCGCTTCCGCAATCCCCACAAACCTTCAAACAATTGTTGATGGTTGGGGGCATGGATAAGTATTTTCAGATTGTGAAATGTTTTAGAGATGAAGATCTAAGAGCAGATCGACAACCGGAATTTACGCAAATTGATTGCGAAATGGCTTTTGTAGAGCAAGAAGATATTCTTGATGCTTTTGAAGGACTAACCAAGCACTTACTACATAAAATCAAGGGAGTAACGGTTGATAAGTTTCCGAGATTGACCTATGACGAAGCGATGAAAAGGTTTGGTAATGACAAGCCAGACATTCGATTCGGGATGGAGTTTGGCGAACTAAATACGGTAACCCAACACAAGGATTTCAAAGTTTTTAATGAGGCTGAATTGGTAGTGGGTATCGCCGTACCTGGTGGAGCATCCTACACTCGTAAGGAAATTGATAAATTAATTGACTGGGTAAAGCGTCCGCAAATCGGAGCATTAGGTATGGTCTATGTGAAATGCAATGAAGATGGTAGTTTTAAATCTTCTGTAGACAAATTTTATGATCAGGAAGATTTAGCACAATGGGCGGAACTGACTGGTGCTAAAGCAGGTGATCTCATCTGTGTTTTATCCGGAAAAGCCAACAAAGTAAGAGCACAATTGAGTGCATTACGTATGGAATTGGCAGAACGATTAGGATTACGAAAAAAAGATGAATTTGCACCGCTATGGGTGGTAGATTTTCCGTTACTAGAATGGGATGAAGAAACAGAGCGCTATCACGCTATGCACCACCCCTTTACTTCTCCTAAACCTGAAGACATTAAATTATTAGACACAGATCCAGGTAAAGTACGTGCTAACGCTTATGACTTGGTACTTAATGGTAACGAAATCGGAGGTGGTTCAATAAGAATACACGATAAAGCAACACAGTCTTTAATGTTTGATCATTTAGGATTTACCAAAGAAGAGGCTAAAGCGCAATTTGGATTTTTAATGGATGCCTTTCAATATGGAGCACCCCCACACGGTGGAATTGCCTTTGGACTAGATCGACTGGTAGCAATTCTGGGAGGTCAAGAAACCATTCGCGATTTTATTGCATTTCCTAAAAACAACAGTGGACGAGATGTAATGATTGATGCCCCAGCCACTATTGATGAGGAGCAACTGAAAGAGCTGCATATAAAATTAAATTTATAATACGAATCCCGCTGCAGAGCGGGATTTTTTAGTATTTTTAAAAGACTTCAACCTATACGCGCTATGTCGGGAACCTCAAGAAAAACTTGGCTTTATAAAGTTCTTAAATGGAGATACCGCAATATTTCTGAAAAAAACTTTATCCTCATCTTAAGTATTCTTATTGGTTTTATTGCCGGGTTGGTTTCTTTGGTATTAAAAAACATAACCCATCTTATTCAGCGATTGGTACAGGGAGATATCATTAGCTGGCAAAACACCTTGTATTTCATTACTCCTGTAGTCGGTCTTTTGATCGTTTATCTTTTTAATAAATACATTGTTAAAAAAGAAATCAAGTCAGCTATCCCCTTAATTTTGTATGCGCTCTCCAAAAAAGGAGCAGTTATTAAATCCATTCACGGTTATTTACCGCTTATTTTAGCCCCGATTACTGTAGGTTTCGGAGGATCTGTGGGGTTACTAGGACCCGCGATAAGTTCAGGTTCGGCATTTAGCTCTTCTATAAGTACGCTTTTTCACGTCAGCCGTAAAACCAGAGTGCTTCTTATCGGATGCGCTTCAGCCGGCGCCATCTCTGCGGTGTTTAAGTCCCCCTTAGCAGGTTTAGTTTTTGCCGTTGAAGTTTTTAGCTTGGATCTTACCTTTGCGTCACTGCTTCCACTGCTTTTTGCTTCGGTTTCCTCAATTGTCACCTCCTATTTTTTTATCGGAGACGAGGTGCTTTTCAGGTTTGAAGTGTTGGAGAAGTTTAGTATTCAAGATATTCCCTTTTTTATCATTTTGGGTATAGGAACTGCTTTTGCTTCCATCTATTTTACCAAAATGTACTTTTGGATTCTTAAACTTTTTGAGCGATTTGAAAAAAAAATATATCGTTTATTAGTGGCTGGTATGACCATAGGAGTTATGCTCTACTTTATTCCTCCTCTGTATGGTGAAGGTTTAGGCTTTATCAATGATTTATTGCACGGCGATTATATGAAGGCCATAGGAAAGACCCCATTTCAAAACATTGAGTCTAACATCTGGATAATAATTGGTTTGCTTGCAGGTATAACCATATTTAAGGCAATTGCCATGACGGCAACTTTTGCTGCTGGTGGTTATGGAGGAATTTTTATCCCCACTATGGTAATGGGAAGTGCGCTAGGTAATGTAGTATCAAAAATCATAAATAATATCGGACTGGGCTTTCAGGTGTCTGAATCCAATTTTACCTTACTGGGAATGGCTGGGCTAATATCTGGTGTGCTACATGCCCCACTTACTTCTATCTTTTTAATAGCTGAGATCACTACGAGTTATGAACTTTTTGTTCCGTTAATGATCACCACAGCAATTTCATTTATTATCTCCAAAAATAAAGTCGATTACACCATTTACACCCGAGAGTTGGCAGAGCAAGGTAATTTATTGACCCATGATAAAGATCAAACCGTTCTTACTTTGCTTAATCTTAAAGATTGTATAGAAACGAATTTTATTACCGTAAATCCAGACTATACCCTGAAACAATTATTGAGTGAGGCGGTTGCCAAATCCAACCGAAATCTTTTTCCGGTAGTGAATAAAAGAGGTATGCTAATTGGGATAGTATCTTTAGATGATATTAGAGATATTATGTTTGACATTACGAAATATCATACCGTTATGGTAGAAGACTTGATGAGTCCTGTCGCATATAAGATCATTGAAGAAGAAGATGATGCGAAATCTGCTATGAAGAAGTTTCAAGATAGCAGCGCCTGGAATCTCCCGGTAGTACGGAGAAATAAATACATTGGATTCATCTCAAAGTCAAAACTTTTAACTTCATATCGAAGACAACTCATTAAATTTGCATAACAAAGAATAGTTGACATGAAATATGTAATTCGCATCCTTTTTATTGGTATCCTTATTATGATTGCCACGGGCTATTATTACAAAAACACCAATGATCATCTCACCGGTGATCGCTGGGTAGGCATCGGAATATTAGTGGCTGCCTTTGTGCTAATGCCTTTATTTATAATTCATCGCTGGAAAGGTAAAAGAGTTGAAGATTACATGCTGACCAAAGATAATTTGAAAAAAATGATGGATTATGATAAAGAAGAAAAAGAAAAAAAAGAATAGGATTTTTTTTAAGTTTTGGCATTTAAACTATTAAACCTGAAGAATAAAACTTACCTTTAGTATTCAATTATTTTTTATTTATATTTTTTAAGTACCATGGAAGGAACAGTAAAATTCTTTAATGAATCAAAAGGTTACGGATTTATTACCAACGACGAAACAGGGAAGGACATTTTTGTCCACGCCTCTGGTCTTAACGGAGAAGCCTTAAATGAAGGTGACAAAGTAGAATACCAAGAAGAAGAAGGAAGAAAGGGAATAATCGCAGCTCAGGTGCGTGTAATTCACTACTAATGATATATGTTATTCTAGAAAAGAGCTGTCCATAGACAGCTCTTTTTAGTTGGTCTCCATTCTATTTTTATATTGCAAACTTTGATTGATCAAGTAGTCCAATACTGCTAATTCATCCTGAGTAGTAATAGCTACAGCAGTCTCTGGACGCTCTTTTAGGTAGGAAATGAAATTATGATATTCTTTCTCGGGCAATAATCCTATGTTATTAAATACTTGTATTGTAAGGATTTCTGCTACATTTTTTTTAATAGTAACAGTATTCTTTTTTTTCTTGAACAATTTCCCTGTTAACCTAAAAAGCATGGAAAAGTCTATACTCATTGTAGCACCACCAATATGATCCCGTAATGCATTATTTTTAATCGTAGAGATCCTATCTTTCTCGTCCATATGTAGCGGCAATCCCATCACATCTTTTGCTTTATAAATTGGTAATTTATCTTCAAAGGTGGGAATCTGTTCTAGATCTGCGGTTAGTGATCCGGATAATGCATGTTGCCGTAAATTCACGGTTTCCAATTCGTTTATTACATCTTCAAGATAAAAAACTAGTTCTTTACAGGTAGATATATCTATAGTGCTTACTGCATATTCTTTAACCTTAAATTGTATGGACGACACAACCAAAGTATCATTCTCATTTACCTTGATCATAAACTGACCCTTTGCATCTGTTACGACACCTTTACCGGTGGTTGCGTTTAAAACGTGAATACCCTCTAAACATTCAGTTTGAAACATCACTTTACCTTTGAGTAGTTGATTACTTTGTGAATAACCAAAAAGCGGTAGAATCAATAGTATAAGATAAGACCTTAGTCGCATTAAAATCTTTAGATTTACTTCCAAAGACGTTACCCAATTCTAAAAGTTGCTAATTTTTAAGGTAACAGCTTAATTAAGATTTCTCTTTTCTATAAAAAAGCGTTTTAAAATCTCGGAACACTCTTCCGCCAAGATCCCACCAACCATTTTTGTTTTTGGATGAAGTTTGGTGCCCAGAGTAATACAACCACGTTGTTCATCTCTAGCCCCGTATACTATTTTACCAATTTGACTCCAGAACAGTGCACCACCACACATTTGACAAGGTTCTAACGTGACATAGAGTGTACATTCATTAAGATATTTACCACCTAAAAAATTTGCTGCAGCTGTTATGGCTTGCATTTCTGCGTGCGCCGTTACATCATTCAGCATTTCAGTTAGGTTATGTGTCCGGGCTATAACTTTATTTTGAACAGTAATAATTGCACCTACCGGGACTTCTCCCTTATCATAGGCAGACTGTGCTTCTTGCAAAGCCTTTTTCATAAAATAAATATCATCAAAAGGTTGAATCATTTTTTTAAGTAAAGCTAAAAAATATTTTAATTACCAGACAACATCTTTAACCTTCTACGCTAACAAAATAGTACATTTGTGAGATGCAGGGCAAGTTACTAAAAAACATAAATGATCCATCTGATCTTAGAAAGCTATCCGTTGAGCAACTCAAGGATTTAGCACAGGAGTTAAGGGATTTTATAATTACCATTGTGGCAACCAAAGAAGGCCATCTGGGTGCAAGCTTAGGAGTTATTGAACTTACTATAGCCTTGCATTATGTTTTTAATACCCCAGATGATTTATTGGTTTGGGATGTAGGCCACCAGGCATACCCGCATAAAATCTTAACGGGAAGAAAGGACAATTTTCACACCAACCGGCAATTAGATGGCATTAGCGGATTTCCTAAAAGAAGCGAAAGTGTTTATGATACTTTTGGAGTAGGCCACTCCTCTACATCAATTTCTGCTATGTTAGGAATGGCAATTGCTTCACAATTAAATGGTGAGGAATACAAACAACACATTGCTGTGATTGGGGATGCATCGATTGCCAGCGGAATGGCTTTTGAGGGGTTAAATCACGCAGGGGTAACAGATACCAATATGCTTATTGTATTAAATGACAATGCTATCGGTATTGATCCCAGCGTAGGTGCACTTAAAAATTACCTCACTAAGGCTAAAATTGGCCAAAAACCCAAAAGTGATAATATTATTGAAGCACTCAACTTTAAATACTATGGCCCCATAGATGGCCACGATCTGCCGACCTTGTTAAAAACATTAAACCAATTAAAGTCTGTATCAGGACCTAAACTATTACATATCATAACCACTAAGGGGAAAGGGCTGAAACAAGCAGAAGAGAATCAGGTAACCTACCATGCACCTGGTAAATTTGATGCCACAACCGGAGATTTAGTTCAGCAATCGGCAACTGAATTGCCACCAAAATTTCAGGACGTATTTGGTTTAACCTTAGTAGAACTTGCGCAAAGTAACCCCAAAATTGTTGGGATAACTCCAGCTATGCCTACCGGAAGTTCTCTTAAGTATATGATGGAAGCCTTTCCTGATCGTGCCATCGATGTTGGAATTGCGGAACAACATGCAGTTACTTTAGCAGCTGGTATGGCAACGCAAGGACTAATTCCGTTTTGTGCGATATATTCTACATTTTTACAACGTGCATATGATCAAGTTATTCATGATGTTGCCCTACAAAACTTACCAGTGATTTTTTGTATTGACAGAGCTGGATTGGTAGGACAGGATGGAGCTACGCATCACGGTGTATTTGATATAACCTACTTAATTTGTATCCCTAACTTAATGATTTGTGCGCCTAAAGATGAAATTGAATTAAGAAACCTATTATATACCGCTTCCTTAGGCTTAGATCAACCTATTGCTATTCGATATCCAAGAGGAAGAGGCCATATCTTAGAATGGAAAAAGCCTTTTAATACAATACCCTTAGGTAAAGGACAGTTACTTCGTAAAGGACAGTCCATTGCTGTTTTGTCTACAGGAACAATAGCGCATAATGTCAATGAAGCTATAAACGCCATTGCTAAACCCATAAGTCATTACCACTTTGGATTCATAAAACCATTAGATGAACAGTTACTTGCTACTATTTTGAACGAGTACCACACTATTATTACCGTTGAGGATGGTGCAATAAAAGGCGGTTTTGGGTCCTCTATTATTGCATACGCCAACCAAAAACAAAAAGCAGCCGAAATAATCACTCTAGGCATACCAGATCAGTTTATGCATCATGGTAGTATAAAAGAACTTCAAGAACTTGCCGGTATCTCTACCAATCAGATCATCAACATCTTGAGTAAAATAAAATAGGGAGCACTTTATGTGCTCCCTATCCTATATTTAAAAAAGAATAATCTGTATCTACTTCACAAGTATTTTACTTGTAGTGATTGCAGAACCATCCTTTGCTTCTATACGCAATAAATATAATCCTGATCTTAAGTTTGTGTGTACCTGATAAGAAGATTCTAGACTAACTTCTTTATCATATACTACTCTACCGTTCATATCGAAAATTGCAATTTTACTATCTCCAATATTTTCTGATACTCTTATATTAAATATTCCGTTTGATGGATTTGGATCAATACTAAATACTCCAGCATTAAAATCATCAACACCTAAGGTTGCACAATCCAATTCGCTTGCCGGTGGTAGGTCAAATGCTTCTGTTTGGTCACTTCTATTATTAGTTGAGCCCTCATCAGCGCTATATCCAACACCTCGTCTAGCGAAAACATCCCAAATAACACATTTATTAGCATCACTGTTAGCCGTTAATTCTGCAGCAGCTAAGATTCCATCTCTACCACTTACAAAACCTGGTGCACAAGATTGTAATTTCAACCCATCAATTACTAATTGCATCGCTAAATTGTTACCTCCTGTGCCATTATAGATATCAGGATCAAAACCATCTCTTTCTATAAAAGCCCATGTCATATCCCATAAAATAGCAGCCCAAATCGACCCAATACCGTGTGGTTGAGAAAAATTAGCAGCATCCGCAACATCCGCATAAGTAACAGGGTTAATATTCATATCGGTACTGTAAGGAAAAGGTCTAATTCCACCTCCTGTAGTTGGTTGACCAACAGCAAAAGTTCCAATTCCTCTAGCATCAGCGCCTGTATCGCCTGGTTCAATGGTCATCATTAAAGCAAACCAATCTGACCATCCCTCACCCATTTGTTCAGAATTTTGTAGGCATCCAGAAGCTGCAGGTCCTCCTGCTAAACGATTTGAAATACCGTGACCATATTCGTGAATCACAATTCCATTATCAAAAGAACCATCTTCAGCAAAGATATTCAACCCTGCATCAGAAAGGGTTACATTCACTGTATTCACTGCCATTTCAGCAATAATTGCTTCTCCATCCGCTTGATTTATACTTACCGCAGGAATCGAAATAAGTTCATTTGAACCTCCCATAGTAATATCTCCTTCGACATTGTTAACCACCAATACGGCTACTGCACCAGCTTGTTGGCATCTTGCAACTTTATCCGTAAAATTACATTCTCCTCTTCTTACAACTGCGATTTTACCATTGAGTTCTGTAGCATTTGTTAAAGCTGAGCAAATATCGTTAGGATCTGGCGTAGCATTATCATCCACTGCCAATACTAAGTCAGCAGTTATACCATCTGGGAGTGCAGGCGCAGAAACATTACCTGGACTAAAATTATTATCAACGGTAGCATATCCGCTAGCTAAATTAGCGTTGTTATTAATTTTAAAAACTTCTGCCTCGGGATCAGGCTGTGGATTCCAAAGAAACATCTGCATTCTTGGGTTAGCTCCATCCGGTGGCGTTCCAAAATTAGCATTATTAATTCCAGAGCCGTCTATGGCATCTGCAATCACTTCGTCGCCTTCATTTCCGCCTCTACCATAATTATTTACCTGGAAGTTACCGGATTCCTCATCAAAACCATATTGATACCAAACATCGTGAATCACGTTATTGGCATAAAACAAGTTTGTAATAGACGCATCTTGATAGGAAGCAACCGTACCTGCCGGATCAAAAGCAAAATCAAAAACTAAACTAGCTCCACCGTCAGGAGAATAACCAGGCTGATTGTTTCCATCATAATCTTCAGAAGCCAATACATTATTACCACGTGTAGTCGTAAATTCAGCACCAGCTACACCATCAGTATCGTGCCATCCAAAAGGAGAAGCAGTTGCATCTTCTTGTCCTGTAATCATTTGTCGATCCCCGTGATTTGGACTTTCCACAAAAGGTATTGGAAATGCATTATATACTGGATTGTTGATCATATTAGCTGTTGTCGTAGTTTTTTGTAATATCGAAAAAGCTCGAGTACTCGCTTTTTTGGTATGTTCATGAGAGTCAAAAGCACAATGAACGATCCAATCATTTTGGCTCTGTAACGATCCATCCTTAGCTCCTATTCTTACACTGAACCAATTTTGACCGTTTTTTGTATGAATACTTAAATCCCAACATAACACCAATTTGTCTTCCTTAACCTCATATACCAACTGTACTGGTATTTCATCTAAGGAAATATTGCTTTTAGAAAGTAAAAAAACACTTTCGTCTGAAGCTTTTTTACCTATCATTTTCATATTTACTGGACGATCCAAGTTTAGGTTTTGAGCTGCAGATACGACTGCTTCTTCAGGAGACAATACCGGTGTTAAGATGTTTACTTTAGCGTCTACATCATTTACGTAAACTCCCTGAAAAGAAACTACTTCACCATTTCTTAATGCAAAACTCCCGATTGCGTTTCGAATTGGAATACCATTATGCTGTTGTACTACATAAAGGTTATCCACATTCATACTTTTAGAAAAGGAACGAGATTGAACTTTAAGGTCAGCTACATCGCTGGCATTATAACCTTGTTCTACTAAGTAGTCTTTGACCACTTCAATCTCAGAGGACTGAGAAAACAAATTTATAGCAAAACCAAATGCTATAAGGGTAACATAAAATTTTTTCATAGCTTAGAATGAAATTGAGTTTGTTAATTTTGTTTAAGCATTTGATACCAAAATATGACTATTGCTAACAATTCCTTAAACAATATGAGTTTTTACCTAACAAAAATACACATAAGTTAATAAAATCCAATTTTTGACTTGTATATTTCAAATCTGCAACCCTCTAATTTTCTGATATTTCAATAACGCATTTCCATCCGTTAAACTAGCTACATATTTACAAATACTAATAAGTCTTGTGTACACGTCAACATTTTGATAATCAAAAGCATCTTTTTCTGATCGTAGAATTAATTTATCATAGTTAGTGCTGTGGTGGTGAAAGTTTTCTGTAGCCGAGACAAAAGTATCCAAAAGCGTCCCTAAAATCTTATACCCTGCAATTTCTTTTTCGGTAACTTCCTTGCTTTGGTATATGTTTTTAATACTTAGCGCTATGATATCTTCTATCTGCGCTTTATATCGACTTTTATCTATGAGCGCCTGATCAAATTTCCCTAATAGTATGTCCTCTTCATAATCAATGAAAATACTAGCTGCTTCAGTTATTAATGTATTTATCGCCAAAGCTCTGAGATAACTCAGTCGATCCGCTGTGGTGGTAAGGCTATTATATTTTGTAGTCGTAATACTTTCTTTAACAAGGCTAATTAAATATTCCAATGCATACTCCTCATCAATTAATCCCAAATTTATACCATCTTCAAAATCAATGATGGTATAGCAAATATCATCAGCCGCTTCTACTAAAAAAGTCAATGGGTGCCGTGCGTAAGTGATTTCATTTTCAAAAGTAGATGGGATAAGCCCGACCTCTTTTGCAATATCTTCAAAATAGTGTTTTTCACTCTGAAAGTAACCAAACTTTTTATGGGCTATATGCTTAGTAGGTTTTTTAGGCAAGGATTCTTTTGGGTACTTCATAAAAGCAGCCAAGGTTGCATACGACAAGCGTAATCCACCATCCATACCAGGTTTAGGCGTGGTCATAATTTTAAACCCATTGGCATTACCCTCAAAATCAATAAGATCCTGATATTGTTTTGGCGTTAACTGCTCTTTAAATCGTTGTCCATTCCCTGTCTTAAAATACTCTCCTATGGCTTTTTCTCCACTATGACCAAAAGGTGGATTACCAATATCATGAGCTAATGCTGCAGCAGCAACTATAGCCCCAAAATCATTAAAGTGATAACCATGGATGGTACTCAGATGCGGGTGCCGCTCTATAATTCGCTTGCCCACCATACGGCCTAAAGAGCGACCTACTACGGATACCTCTAAGCTGTGTGTAAGACGGGTGTGTACAAAACTCGTCTTAGATAAGGGAATTACTTGTGTCTTATCCTGAAGGCTTCTAAAGTCCGAAGAAAAAATAATACGATCATAATCGACTTCAAAGCCTAATCGGGTATCATCTTGCTCTTTGCGTAATCGTTTGTTTGTATCTCCGTATCGTTTTAAGGATAGGAGTTGCTCCCAGTTCATCATTTGTTATAAATAAGAAGTCAAAAATATAAAAAGGGAAGCATTTCTGCTTCCCTTTTTGCCCTATATAAACCGGATCTTAAGACCCGCACATTAAACAATCGTCACCTTCGCCTTCCTTAGATTGCGCGATTAACGCTCTAAGTTCTTCTGGGGTGAGAGAGGTATTTTCTGCAGCTACCGGTTCTTGTTTTGGCTGAGGCTTGGAAGACTGTGCTTCCATAACCTGTGCAGCTGCTACAGCAACCTTTTCTGCTTCAGGCTGTTCTTTTTTATCATTTTTCAGCGTAAACTTAATCGCGTCTACAGCTGATTTGGTTCGTAGGTAATACATACCCGTTTTGAGGCCACTCTTCCAAGCATAGAAATGCATAGACGTTAGTTTAGCCATGGTAGCCCCTTCCATAAATAAGTTTAAGGACTGGGACTGATCAATGAAGTACCCTCTGTGTCTTGCCATATCGATAATATCCTTCATACTTAATTCCCAAACGGTTTTGTAAAGCTCTTTTAGCTCCTGTGGTATGATATCGATATTTTGTACCGATCCGTTAGCACGCATAATAGCATCTTTAAGATCATCGTTCCATAACCCAAGTTTAACTAAGTCCTCTAGCAAGTGTTTGTTCACTACAATGAACTCACCAGATAGCACACGTCTGGTATAAATATTACTTGTATAGGGTTCAAAGGCCTCATTATTTCCTAAAATTTGAGAAGTAGAAGCTGTAGGCATTGGAGCTACTAATAACGAATTACGTACTCCGTGTTTTGCTACCTGCTTACGCAGCTTCGCCCAATCCCATCTTCCGCTAAGCTCTTCATCTTTAATCCCCCAAAGATTATGTTGAAACTCTCCATTAGATATCGGAGACCCTTCATACGATTGGTATGGACCATCAGCTTTGGCTTCTTCCATAGAAGCTGTTACGGCCGCGTAGTATAAGGTTTCAAAAATATCCTGGTTTAGCTTCTTTGCTTCGTCACTGGTAAACGGCATGCGTAGCATTATAAACGTATCTGCTAACCCTTGCACTCCTAGTCCAACAGGGCGATGACGCATATTGGAGTTTTCTGCTTCTTTAACCGGATAATAGTTTCGATCGATAACACGATTTAAGTTCTTGGTTACCCTTTTGGTAATTTTGAAAAGCTCTTTATGATCGAACTCCCCATTTTTCACAAACATAGGTAGCGCAATGGAAGCCAAATTACAAACCGCAACTTCGTCAGGGCTTGTATACTCTAAAATCTCGGTACATAAATTTGAAGATCGAATCGTACCTAGATTCTTTTGATTTGATTTTCTGTTTGCTGCATCTTTATAAAGCATATAAGGAGTTCCAGTTTCTATCTGAGATTCCAGAATTTTCTCCCATAATTCTCTTGCTTTAATCTTTCTTCGTCCTCTCCCTTCAGCTTCATACTGAAGATATCGTTCTTCAAATGCTTCACTATGTAAATCACATAAATCCGGACATTCGTTAGGACACATTAATGTCCACTCTGCATCGTCCTGTACACGCTTCATAAATAAATCAGAGATCCACATCGCATAAAATAAATCTCTGGCTCTCATTTCCTCTTTACCGTGATTTTTCTTTAGCTCAAGAAAATCAAAGATATCCGCGTGCCAAGGCTCCATATAAATAGCAAAAGATCCCTTACGCTTTCCTCCTCCCTGATCTACGTACCTCGCTGTGTCATTAAATACTCTTAGCATAGGTACAATACCGTTAGAAGTACCATTGGTACCAGCAATATACGATCCTGTTGCGCGTATATTATGTATAGATAATCCTATACCACCAGCAGATTGCGAAATCTTAGCAGTTTGTTTTAGCGTATCATAAATACCATCAATACTATCATCCTTCATAGTCAACAAGAAACAAGATGACATCTGTGGCTTTGGAGTACCTGAATTAAATAAGGTAGGCGTAGCGTGTGTAAAATACTTTTTAGACATCAACTCATAGGTCTCTATAGCAGCGTCTAAATCATCAAGGTGTATACCTAGCGAAACACGCATCAACATATGCTGCGGACGCTCAGCTATTTTACCATTGATTTTTAAAAGATAAGAGCGTTCTAAGGTTTTAAAACCAAAATAGTCGTATCCAAAATCTCTATTGTATATAATTGTGGAATCCAATTTATCCTTGTGCTCCATCACCACATCATAGACCTCATCAGAGATCAGCGGTGCTTTTTTATTGGTTCTAGGATTAACGTATTCATACAGGTCTGTTATCACCTCAGAGAACGTCTTTTTCGTATTTTTATGTAAGTTAGAAACAGAGATACGCGCAGCCAATTTAGCATAATCTGGATGCGTAATGGTCATGGTAGCTGCAATTTCTGCAGCTAAATTATCAAGTTCGCTAGTGGTTACCCCGTCATATAACCCTTCAATTACTCGCATCGCTACTTTTACTGGATCTACTAATGGGTTTAACCCATAGCACAATTTTCTTACCCTTGCGGTAATCTTGTCGAACATAATGGGTT
Organism: Aquimarina brevivitae; assembly: GCF_004216895.1. Taxonomy (GTDB): domain Bacteria; phylum Bacteroidota; class Bacteroidia; order Flavobacteriales; family Flavobacteriaceae; genus Aquimarina; species Aquimarina brevivitae. The sequence continues at coordinate 262,394 of NZ_SGXE01000001.1, forward strand.
CCTTACGCCCATCTCTTTTAATTACATACATACGCTTTTTGTTTTTTCTTGCACTTCCAAAATGAATTGAAAGTATGATTCATGTTGTTAACTTATAATTCCCCAAAGTCTATTAGACCATTCCACTTTAATCTCTTTCTAAAAAAGAAAGGAAACCCTGCTTCTTTACAAAAACATTAAAGAAGTGTAATCAAAAAAGGGACTCTGTTTTATTTATTTGGTTCTAAGAACCGAATTGGTTGGAGCTAATACGCAAATCAAATAGAAGATCTAATTTCTACTAGCTCAGTGGTTTCTGCGGTTACAAAAAAAAGTCAAACCTTCTTTTAGAAATCCGCGTCGAAACTAATTTTATTATCATCGGTATCCTTATTAAGCACACCTGCTTTTTGATATTCTGAAACTCTTTTTTCAAAAAAGTTTGTTTTTCCTTGTAAGGAAATCATATCCATAAAATCAAATGGATTAGCGGTTCCATATTCCTTTTCGCAATCTAATTCTACCAATAATCTGTCTGTTACAAATTCTAGGTACTGCGTCATTAAATTGGCGTTCATACCAATGAGACTTACTGGTAGCGATTCCGTAATAAACTCTCTTTCTATAGTAAGCGCATCAATGATGATTTCTCTAATACGCTCTTTTGGTACTTTATTAACCAAGTGTTTGTTATGCAAATGCACAGCAAAATCACAGTGTACACCTTCATCTCTTGAAATCAATTCATTTGAGAAAGTCAGTCCAGGCATTAAGCCTCGTTTCTTTAACCAAAAAATGGAACAGAAAGCTCCAGAGAAGAAGATTCCCTCAACTGCTGCAAATGCAATTAAGCGCTCAGCAAAAGAATCAGATTCAATCCATTTTAGCGCCCAATCTGCTTTTTTCTTAATTGCAGGAAAGTTTTCAATAGCTTTAAAAAGTGTATCCTTTTCTTTTTCGTCTTTAACGTAAGTGTCTATCAATAAAGAATAGGTCTCAGAGTGGATATTCTCCATCATTATTTGAAACCCATAGAAAAATTTAGCCTCACTATACTGTACTTCATTTACAAAATTCTCAGCCAAGTTTTCATTTACAATTCCATCAGATGCCGCAAAAAATGCAAGAATATGTTTGATAAAGTAGCGCTCATCATCATTCAATTTGTTATTCCAATCTGTAATATCCTGGTGCAAATCAATTTCCTCAGCTGTCCAAAAACTAGCTTCCGACTTTTTATACCACTCCCAAATGTCGTGGTGTTTTATTGGAAAAATAACAAATCTATCTTTATTCTCTTGTAATATTGGCTCTACTAAACTCATTCTTCCTTTTTTTACTGATTTTTTCTTTTTTTAGCGTCTAACAAAGATCAAAAAATGCAGAGGAAATTCTGAGTAAACTTACCAAACGTTTTCAACAAAGTTTTCAACACGGCGAAAAAGTTCGTTGCTTAACGGAGAAACTAAAAATAAAACTAAATGTCTCATTTACAGATTTTTAAAAATAATTGAGAAAGCACTAGACTACAACCAAATAACTGTTAGAAACCCTGCTATAGCTTGAATCAACGTCATAAATCAAGTCTTATAACTGGTAAAAATTAAACCCTAAAATATTATGGTTAAACCGTATATATGTTTAGCGATAAAAACTCCTAAAAATCAAGAATTAGGACACTACCGATAGTATTTTTTTAGCGTATTCGTATATCAGATATCAAACCAATGCTATTGAATATTTTTAAAAAGCGTAACTTTATACAGCAAAAAAATTAAACGTAAGGTAAATAGGTTACTGGCAATTCCTAAAAACTTTGCATAGTATTATAGGTGTATATGAAAGAAGAGCTTTTTATTTTAAAAAGAGGTAACCATTTGGCACTTTCTAAGCTATATGAAGATTACAGGAGTTACTTTATGCAATTTGCCAAAAAATTCAATCTAGATCCAGATACCTTAGCAGACATCTATCAAGATTCCTTCATCGCCTTACGAGAACACGCGCTAAAAGGAAATCTAGACCATCTTAAAAGCGCTATAAAAACCTATCTTACCAGCATTGGGAAATACATGATTTATGAACGATTAAAAACTTCTAAGTCTAAAATTGCTTATGAGAACATAGCTCCTAAACAGGACGAATCTGTCGAATATAAACTCCTGGAGGAGGATGAACTTAGTAGTGAGCAAGTTGCGCTTCGGGTCCATTTTAAAAAATTAGGAAAAAGATGCCAGGAAATGTTAACCTTGTTCTACTACAGAGGACTAACGATTGAAGAGATCACAGACAGCCTTGGCTACGAAAACAAAAACGTTGTCAAAAGCCAAAAATCAAGATGTCTCAAATCTTTGAAAGATTTAATTAAAAACCCTCTTTAATTATGGATAAAGAACAGTTACTTGACAAATATGTCAGAGGCACAATTACCGAAGAGGAGCAAATTTTATTGGATGAATTAATCCAAATTAATGCCAACCTTAAAGAAGAAATTGAATTTCGTACTGCGGTCCGTGATGTTGCAGGTCTAGAAGATCGGACTCAGCTCAAATCGGTATTGCAAGCTACAGAACAAAAACTTATTGGTCATCAAACCAAAGTAATTCCTATTTACAAAAAACGATCATTTTGGGCTGCAGCTGCATCATTATTAATTCTATTTGGAGTTAGTCTCTATATGCTACTTAATCCTTTTGCTGTTGATCCAGAAGCGTTATACGCAGCAAATTTTGAACCTTATAAAAATGTTGTCTACCCAATGGTACGCAGTGAGCAACAGTTGAGTGATGAAAAAAAGGCTTTTTCAGCGTATGAAAACGAAAATTACACAGATGCCTTACAACAGTTTGAAACCCTTTATCAAAACACCTCAGCACCTTATCTCTTATTATATCAGGCAAATTGCCATATGGCTTTAAGTGATACTAAAAAAGCTATTCCACTACTTGAAAAATTTATTACTTTGGATAGCCCACTTCTTATCAGAGGTAAATGGTATCTAGCACTTGCCTACCTAAAGGAAAATAACAAAGCGAAGTCCTCAGTCTTATTGACCGAAATCGTTGCAGATGGAAGTTATAAAAAAACTACGGCAACTAAGTTATTGGAAGCCATAGATTAAGCCTTTTTTCGCCTAATTATCATAAAACCAATCACTATCATGGCTACTAGAACAAAAACACCAAGCCACCAATAATAGGGCTGTTTTATTGGCGCCATATCCCCCGAAATGACAAATCCAGCCCAATAATAAGGATGCTTTAAGAGTTGATCGTCTGTATTTTTCAAATAGGTCAACTTAGCATTACGCAGGGCTTCATCTTTAGCCTGACCTTGACTCAAGTTATCATAAAAATATTCCATTAGCTGAGTAGTAGACTCATCGTTTACTTTCCACAAGCTGGTCACCAATGCTTGTACTCCGGCATAATCGAAACCTCTTGCAAGACTTAACATGCCTTCTCCTTTTTGAAATTTACCAATACCCGTTTCGCAAGCGCTTAGAGTTACCAATGAAGCATTTAATTCTTTTGCATAAAGGTCTTTAACATATAAAAAATTGATACTGTCCGGATGTTTATCAGAAGATAACGCTAAGTAACTATAATCAGGATATTCATCATTGGCAGAGGCGTGCGTAGCAAAATGTAATAAACCATATGCTGATGCGTGTTGGTTGAAATTAGTAAGAGAAGCTTTTCTTCCTACTAAAGGCTTCGTATCGAAATGAGCACTAATTTTTTCTACTTCGATTCCGTTATACTTTAAAGGTGCAAACTGAGATCGGTCTCCAAATTGCTCTATTGTAGTTTGCACCGTAAAGTCTGGTGCAAAAGCCAATAGATCACCGGTTACAACATTATCATTTTTTTTACGTTCTGCTAACAGGGTAGCAGAATTAGCATATGACACCTGATAATCTTCCAGCAAGTATCGTCCTCCATCAGCGGTGGCTGTTAAGGCGTCAAAGGGTAAATAACTCAGTATATCATCTGCAACTATAATTAAATTTGTAGCGTCTAAGCCTTTTAGCGCTGGCAAAACTAAAGCTTCATAAATGGCATAAGATTTAGGTGAGCCTGATTCTTTTTTGCTAAAATCAAAATGAGAAATCTCATTATAAAACTCATTTATTTCTCTTTTCAAGGCATTAGAAAAATTAAACCTGTAGAGTCTTTTTTTATTTTTTTGTACTACTACTAAAAAAATTGATTTGTCCGTTACAAAATAATTCAGCAAAGCAACGTCACCTTCTAAGTCTTTACTTAATTTTTCGAGAGATGTAACCTCACTTTTATACTTTAAATTGTAATACCGAGGATAGGTGCTTTCTATGCTTTTGATAAAATCGTAATACGCACTTCTGACCTGAAATAGTTCTTCCTTTAGACTTTGATTATCGGAAGCTATAAATATTCGCTTTTCAAGAAGGTTAATAGAGGTTCGGTATTGTCTTTCTTGATTTATCACCTTTTCAGGCACACCACCATAAGAATACGCATAAGAATTTCTTGTTGCTTCAAGTAATAATATTGCTTTACTTTTTTCTATAAAATAAAAGGCGTGTGATAGGTATACTTCGTCCTTTGAAAGTTTATAGAGCTCATAACTGATTTGTACCGCATTTTGCAACCCTGGATACATTTGTGAGATTAAAAACTCTTTATCAACTCTAGTTTCATATTCTGGTATTAAAGCATCTAATGTTTCTGTTAATAGCAAAGAGGTACGCAGCGCTGCAGTTAGATACTCCTTTTCATTGCTTATTTCATATTGTTTGACTAAAGCATTCGTCTTATCATTTAGCACTTTAATCAATATTAATTTTGAAGTAACCTCTTGTACTTTTGGATTATCCGTATACTCCAAACTAATAGTACTTTCTGTTAATTGAGCAAATGCCTTTTGGTATAAATTTAACGCCTGTAAAGGCTGATTTTTTAATACTTCCAAATTTCCCAGTTTACTGAAAATTTCAGCAACATCCGCGTGATTTTTAAAACCAAAATACTTTTGATATTGCCCTAATGCTTTTTTATAATAATGTTCGGCTTTATCATAGGCTTTTCGTTTTAACCAGATGTCTCCTGCCAGCATATTAATTTGTTTATCAAAAGGATCTTCATCGGTTACTATAGTTTTGCTTTCCTTTATATAAGACATCGCCTTTTCAAGGCTATCTTGTTGGATATAGTTTTCTATTACTATTTTATAAGTAGACTTGAGAGAGTTCTTGAACTTAGGATCTGACAATGCTAATTTCTGATAATGCGCTAAAGAATTTTTGGCAAGTTTATTAGCCTGGTTATAGTCTCCCTTTTCAACCAGAATTTTTGAAAGTTTATTATTAATCCCTTTTAATTGATTTTCCCAATTCTGATATTTATACTCGGTAAGCTCAATTTTGGTCTGAGTATAGTATTGTTCTGCAAGAGCCAATTTATTTTGTTTTTTTGCAATTTCTCCAAGAAATTCTAATGTACTCAGCCGTGTAGCCGCATCAAAATAAGTCAATGAATCTTTAGGGGTATTAGTTAATTCAAGTACTTCGTAAAAATATTCTTTAGATTGCGCAAGATTATTAGTTTTAAAATAATAGTTACCCTTGGTTGAAACCAAAAACTTGTAATATGCAGGACCATTGGTCAAGGTATCGAAACCTGGATCTTTGGTGATAAGTGAATCCATTCGATTCAAATCTCGATAAGCACTTTTTAAGTCATAAAAGTAATTATCCGATATGATCAGCTGATTTAAAATACCTAGCTGGCTGTTAAGATCATTTATACTACTTGCCAATTCATAAAACCGATTCGCATAATAGGTTGTGCTATCCAGATTGGTATAGAAAAATGGAGAAGCATGCTCTAAGATAGCCTCCATTTCTTCTTCTACATCTTCATTATTTTTACTTGCAAAAACCTCATTACTTTTATTCTCTTGACTGTAACTACTGTAAGCTAGTGCTATATAAACGAATAGAAAAAGAACATAATTTTGCATAAAAAAGCCTTTACAATGTCGTAAAGGCTAAAATAATAATTTTATAATCAAGTTTTTTTATCTAAAACTTACAAGCGTTTCATAAGATCTATCTTCTCCTCCTATTTGTTTTTGGACTTGAACTATAGCTCTATCTGGCAGTTGTCCTAAATCAATCTCTAATGGTAAAGCGATCAAGTCCTCTCGGATATCACTTTGTGCTGACGTTTGAAACTGATAGAGCACCGCATCGGTTTGTATATCGATAATTTGAGCTGAAAAATTTTCAACCACATCTGAAATTAGCAATTGTTGCAAGGCCTCTAAGCCAATAGGACAGTCTGCGGGTGGCAAGTCTGCACATGGTGGTGGAGGTGGGATTGGCCCTATTCCAAAGGAAACAAGTTCGCTTTGCACTAAATTTAAACGTGCCTGGACTATTTCTTGTTCAGCCAAATTTTCTTCTAACTGTTGTTGATTGTCTTGATTATCAGGATCTTGTTCTAACTGACTCCTTAATGCAATTTCTTCCTCGATCAGCGCAAGTAATCTGGTATTAAATGTGTGCTTTTCTAGCTGAAGGTCAAATACGATTTCTCCATTTTCTACTCCTTCCACCACTAAAATGTCAGCATCATCAGAATTGTCGCAAGAAGAAGTAATCACAAGTACTAGTAAAGCTGTAGCAATTAATTTAAGTGTTTTCATGTTACGTCTATTGGTTTTGATACTTAGTTAGGGTTTGATATATAAAGTAAACGTTTTAAAAACAAAAAACTTATTTTTTCTTTATATTTTCTGCCACATCTTCCAAATCCTTGTACCATTGTTCCCCAAATTTTCGAATCAATGCCTCCTTTACAAATTTATAAATCGGAACTTGCAATTCTTTACCTAGGCTACACGCATCGTCACAAATCTCCCATCGATGATAATTTACCGCAGAAAACTCAGAGTATTCCTGAACTCTTACTGGGTACAAATGACAAGAAATAGGCTTTTTAAAAGATATATCTCCTTGATTGTAAGCCTCTTCTATCCCACAAAGCGCTGTGTTTTTATCATCATAAATCACGTAAGCACAGTCCGCTCCATTGATTAAGGGAGTTTCCAAGTCGCCTAAATCGGTCTCTATTGAGGTACCCTCGTTTTCGATAACCTCTATACCTTCTTTTCTTAAATAAGGCTTCACTTTTGGATATATCTCTTTTAATAATTTAGTCTCTTCGGGGTCAAGTGGAGCACCAGCCTCTCCATCCACACAGCAGGCTCCCTTGCAAGCAGAAAGATTACAAACAAAATCTTTCTTGATAACTTCTTCTGATATAATGGTCTTTCCTAATTGAAACATGCTGCGAATATACAGCAATTGGCAGTTTTTAACCAGTAGAACTTTACAATTTATTCATCTATTTGCCCTACATTTACACCTTAATTAAGCTTACATTTGCGGCAATTTTATAAATTTTAGATATGAATTTTGATCTGAAAGAAGTGTTAACTGCAAGTATGATTCTATTTGCAGTTATTGATATCATTGGAAGCATTCCTATTATCATTGATTTAAGAAAAAAAGTAGGACACATTCAGAGCGAAAAAGCATCCATAGTAGCCGCAATACTGATGATCGTTTTTCTGTTTGTAGGAAAAGAGATCTTAAACCTTATTGGAATTGATGTAAATTCGTTTGCGGTTGCAGGTTCATTTATTCTATTTTTTATTGCTTTAGAGATGATATTGGGTGTGCAACTATATAGGGATGACGCACCGGAAACTGCAGCTGTAGTACCTTTAGCCTTTCCGCTAATTGCTGGTGCAGGTACGATGACTTCACTTTTATCCTTGCGTGCAGAGTATCATACGATTAATATTATTATTGCAATCGTGATCAATATTATATTTGTATATGTGGTGTTAAAGTCATCAGGTAAAATAGAACGTGTACTGGGTAAACAAGGTATTAATGTGATCCGAAAGATATTTGGGGTTATCTTGTTAGCCATAGCTGTAAAGTTGTTTACCACAAATATCCAAGGACTTTTTTAATCGTTTTAATGAAGATAAATTTATATGAAATATTTTATTTACGCCTTATTACTAATCGCCATATCTTTAATTGTATATAATGCTACATTGATAGATTTTGGAGCTCCCTTTATTGGCGACAGTAAAACGGCAGTGATTGGCGTACTTGCCTCTTTATGTGTAGTGATTTTATTAATAATTCTTTTGATTTCTAAGGCAATAGCCCTAAAAGATAAGCAACGCAAAAAGAACTCCTAGTTACTTAGAAGTAAATAATCATTGCAATAATAACAGGCGGAATCGATATTACCATTAATATCATAAAAAGGTTGTGCATTTTTCTAAAAAACAAAGCTCTTTTTAAGGACTTGCGAAGTAGGTCGTTTTCAGTTTGTTTAATATATGCCTGTATAAGATCCTCAGAAACATAAGAAGAGTCTATAGATATTTCATTGTCTAAAAATATCGATGCACTATTGTCCAGCAATCTAAATACAACCCCAATAATAAATAGAAAAATCGGAGCGCAAATCACTAGTATAATAAGATAGTCTTCCACAAAAATTGTTTTAATAAACTGTTTTCCTTTTGGATAGAGAAATAACTTTCTTTATCATTTTATCGTCTTGATTGAGGATTTTTTCAAATAAGTCAGTGCCATAGAGCTGTTGTGCCATAGCAGCTTTCAGAAATTTTCTTAATTGTTCTTCATAATTGGTCAATTCAACTTCTATATTCCGTCGTTGAAGATATGTCATAAAACCATCAACCAATTCCGTATTTACCTCAAAGGTAGTGACAAATTCATTCTTAGGCAATGCATTATAATACCCTCTTTTCTTGTCGAGTTCTTCAAATACATAACGCCCCATGACTCCTGATCGCAATAAATAGCTCAAGGTTTCTCCCACTCTTGTGGTATCTTTACTAACGAATACATCTGGTATTATACCCCCTCCTCCATACACTACTTTACCGCCGGGAGTTTTAAACTTTAACGAATCCGCTACTTGTATACTATCAGCGCTTTGCAGTTCTCCATTTTTGTATCGTTGTAAGTACTCATTAAAATAGGCTTCATTACCATTCTCATAGGGCTTTTGGATCGACCTACCGGTAGGGGTATAATACCTTGAAATAGTTAATCGTACCGCACTCCCATCCCCAAGTGCCATTTCGCGCTGTACCAATCCTTTTCCATAAGATCTTCTTCCTACTATCATACCGCGATCATTATCCTGGATGGCACCAGCAAAGATTTCACTTGCTGAAGCAGAGTTTTCATTTTGTAACACATAGATATCGCCTTGTTCAAAAATACCGGCTTTGGTAGCAAAATTATTTTCTATAGCTCCTTTTTTATTCTTGGTAAACATCATAAGGGTGTCATCTGCCAAAAATTCATCCGCCATCTTTAGCGCCGGTGCGATAAATCCACCACCATTATCTCTTAAGTCTAGAACTATAGCCGTTGCCCCTTCTTTTTTCAAGGCTTTTAGCGCTTTTTTAAATTCCTTGTAGGTGGTTTCTGCAAACCTATTGACTTTTATATACCCGATATTCTCAGCGATCATATAAGCAGCATCAACACTTTGCAAAGGCACTCTTCCTCTTCTTACTTTAACATCAAAAACACCAGTACCTCTTCGATAAACCTTCAACTTTACAACACTATTATCTACCCCTTTAAGTTTATCCGCCAGTCTATTTGTAGTTAAGTCCGCTCCAAAAAGTGTATCTGTATCGGCCATTAGTATACGATCACCCGGTAGTAATCCGGATTTTTCACTGGGACCGCCTTTGATCGTATTTATTACGGCTATCGTATCTCTGTATTGATAATAACTCACCCCAATACCTATAAAATCGCCTTGCATGCTCTCGGTAATGCCCTCTAACTCTTCTGGGGGTATATAAACGGAATGGGGATCAAGATTTTCTAGAATACGATTTACGGTTACCTCTACGATACTATCCGTATTAATTTCGTCTACATATTCATAATCAATATAATCAATTAAGCGATTTAGCTTTTCTTTCTTTGCATTATATGAAAATAATTTAGCAGAAGGATTACTAAAATTTAATTTACTGCCAAGATAAATTCCTGCACCAACCGCGACACCTAACAACAAAGGCAAGTATTTTTTTGAATATCCCATTAATCATCTAATTCTGTAATCTGCTCTATTTGCACACCAGCCTTTTCTAAAAATTGCAATCCCGAATTATCTTTATAATCATCCTTATAGACAATTCTTGTAATTCCGGTTTGGTGAATCAATTTACTACACTCCTTACAAGGAGACAATGTGATATAAAGTGTTGCGCCTTTACACGATTGTGTAGAGGAAGCTACTTTAGAAATAGCATTTGCCTCAGCGTGTAGCACATACCATTTTGTATATCCTTCATCATCTTCACATGGATTTTCGAAGCCCGTAGGAGTACCATTATACCCATCTGAAATAATCATGCGATCTTTTACAATTACAGCTCCTACTTGTTTTCTATGGCAATGAGATAATTTTCCCCACTCTCTTGCAATACGAAGATAAGCCTTGTCGTATTTAAGCTGTTTTTGTTTTGACATAGTGCAACAACCTTATATATCTTTAAAATACGAAGATATTGCTACAATGTTTCAAATACAACTTGATTTCTGTAAATAATTATCAAATCCAATTATCGACTAGCATCGGAATAGTCATTCCTATTACTATAGAAGACACTACCAAGATCCAATCTCTCTTTGAAAATCGAAAAATACTTTGTGCAATAAAGCTGATAATTAATAAGAGTAAAACTACTACGATCTGAGCGATTTCAATACCCAAGGCAAACTCTAATAAGGGTAGTATTTTAGCATTACTAGAACTACTTATCGCTTTGAAATAACTAGAAAACCCAAAACCGTGTATCAACCCAAAAAAAACAGTAGCGCCATACAAAACACCAATTTTTCCACTTCTATTCGATTGCTTAGCGGTAAACAAATTAAAGAGTGCTGTAAGTAAAATCGTAACAGGTATTAAAAACTCAATCCATTTGTAATTGACTGCTACTACATTATAGGCCGCAAGAAATAAGGACAAGGTATGGCCTAAAGTAAACAGGGTTATTAAGAGCAGTAAACGTTTCCAACTATCAAAAGTATACACAACCGATAGTACGACTAAAAAAAGGATATGATCATATGCTTTCCAGTCTAAAACGTGAAACAATCCTAATTTTAAATACAGCCAAAATTCAGACATCTTGCTTGGTTTAGGGTTAGCGCTAAAAATACAATTTAAAAACTTAATGCAAAAATTGAAATCTATGTATGATAGCAAACTACAGTCACTTCTTCGAGCTACTTCACGAATAGATCTTTATCCTTTTAATAAGCAGTTAATTCAACCAAAATTATTAAAATTTCTAAAATTCAGGTTTCATTTATTTCTCCTCAACATAAACGAAAAAACTGACAATAAATTGCGAGGTTGTTGTTCCTTGGGTGGCCCCGAAACCTTGAGGGAATACACACTCAATTATCAAATCTATACTATATTGAAAAACATAACGCATAAAAAAACCTCGCACTGATTGCGAGGTTGTTGTACCTTGGGTGGGAATCGAACCCACACTCCCGAAAGAACTGGATTTTGAATCCAGCGCGTCTACCAATTCCGCCACCAAGGCTTAACTTTTGAATTGGTTGGCAAAATTAAAAAAATAATTAGTTATTACGCCTTAAAAAACTAAAAAATCAAACTGTTAGTCAAAATAAAATTTATAAATTTGCACCTTGTTTTTCAAAACAACATTTAAACTTTTACAACACAACAATTTACCCGATGTCTAAAGCACTCACAGAAGCTAAATTTTTTACTTGCACACAAAGTAGAGATCTTGCAGAAAAAATTGTAAAATCATATGGTGCTAAGTTAGGAAATGTAATTACCTCAACCTATAGCGATGGGGAATTTCAACCTTCCTTTGAGGAGTCTGTTAGAGGGTCTCGAGTTTTTATTATAGGATCGACACATCCTAGCTCAGACCACCTTATGGAAATGCTGTTGATGTTAGATGCTGCCAAACGTGCCTCTGCAAGACATATTACTGCTGTAATGCCTTATTATGGTTGGGCAAGACAGGATCGTAAAGACAAGCCTAGAGTTCCGATTGCAGCGAAGCTAGTAGCAAAAATGTTAGAAACTGCAGGTGCAACCCGTATTATAACTATGGATTTACATGCAGATCAAATTCAAGGATTCTTCGAAAAGCCCGTTGATCATTTATTTGCTTCAACAGTGTTTTTACCGTACTTACAATCCTTAAATTTAGAAGATTTAACCATAGCCTCACCTGATATGGGAGGGTCGAAGAGAGCGTATGCATACTCTAAAGCCTTATCTAGTGATGTGGTAATTTGTTACAAGCAACGAGCTAAAGCTAATGTTATTTCTCACATGGAACTTATTGGAGATGTCACTGGTAAAAATGTGGTATTGGTCGATGATATGGTAGATACCGCTGGCACCCTGACTAAAGCTGCAGACTTAATGATGGAACGTGGAGCTAAAAGCGTGAGAGCCATCTGTACACACCCTATTTTATCTGGGGATGCGTACCAAAAATTAGAAAAATCAAAGCTTCAAGAATTAATCGTTACCGACTCTATTCCACTGAAGCAAGAAAGTAATAAAATTAGAGTGGTATCCTGTGCAGATCTTTTTGCAGATGTAATGCGAAGAGTGCAGTACAATGAATCGATCAGCTCTAAGTTTATCATGTAATTATAATTAATATTTAAATTTTAAAAATGAAATCATTAACAATCAATGCATCTCAAAGAGAAAGCGTAGGCAAGAAAGCAACAAAGGCCTTACGTAATGCTGGACAGGTACCTTGTGTTATTTACGGTGGAGACACTGTTACGCACTTTACTGCCCCAGAAATTGCGTTCAACGAATTAGTGTATACCCCAAACGTACATACCGTGGTAATAGCGTTGGATAATGGTACTAAGATAAATGCAATCCTTCAGGATATTCAGTTCCACCCAGTGACTGATAAGATCTTACATATCGACTTTATCGAAATATTTGATGATAAACCTATTACTATGGAAATTCCTTTCCACGCTACTGGTAACTCTAGGGGAGTTAAAAATGGTGGTGTTTTAAGGTACAACCTAAGACGTATTAAGGTTAAAGGATTAGCTTCTAAATTACCAGATTTTATTGAAGGTGATATTACGCACTTAAAAATCGGTAATAAATTATATGTAACTGATGTAGCAAGTGAAGATTACACTATTCTTCACCCAGACAACACTGTAATTTGTATGGTTAAAACTTCTCGTAATGTTATCGCTGATGATGAAGACGAAGAAGAAGAGACCGAAGCAGCAGAAGGAGAAGAAACAGCTGCACCAGCTGAAGATTCTAGCGCGGAATAACTATATCTCTAATAGAATTAAAAAGCATCTTGGTTTTATTCAAGATGCTTTTTTTATTTTTGAAGCAAATTTTAAGTTGATGATAGCCAAAACTTAACCATAGCTTTGTTGAGTATACACAAATAACACCTACGCATAACTAATGCTTACTTTCTTCAATAAAATATTCTCCAAAAGAACGAAAGAAACACCAGAACAACGGATGAAAAAATTCTTAATCGTAGGTCTCGGTAATATTGGGCCTAAATATGAAAATACCCGCCATAATATAGGATTCAAAGTATTAGACCAGTTCGCTCAAGAAGAAGAGCTGACTTTTGAAACTAAAAAACTGGGAGATTTAACCACTCATAAGCATAAAGGAAGAACCTTAATTTTATTAAAACCCAATACCTTTATGAATTTAAGTGGAAAAGCAGTTCGATATTGGATGGAAAAAGAAAAAATCCTTTTGGAAAATATTTTGATTATTACAGATGATATCAACATTCCGTTTGGTACCATACGATTAAAAGCGAAAGGAAGTGCTGGAGGACACAATGGCCTTAAAGATATTGAATCACAGCTAAATACTACAAAATATAGCCGATTTAGATTTGGGGTAGGATCCGAATTTAATAAAGGGCGACAAGTAGATTATGTACTTGGCGAATGGAATGAAGAGGAAGAAACAGCCCTCAAAGAAAGGCTTAAGAAGAGTACAGCACTTATTAGGTCTTTCGCTACGGCTGGATTGTCTAATACTATGAATACCTTTAACGGAAAATAGTAGATCAATTCATCACTTTTAGTTAATTTTATAATTAGAAAATCATTATCCTCATTTCTAAAGTTGTAGAAATATATAGGACACTAAACATATTTTTTTGAAACGTTTCAGCAACGCAAACAAATACAAAAGTGAGCTGCCCGCCGTGGTTACCATCGGTACATTCGATGGAGTTCATATAGGACATAAAAAGATCATAGAACGATTAGTGGCCACTGCCAAACAAAACGATTTAGAATCCGTATTACTTACCTTTTTCCCTCACCCCAGAATGGTGTTACAACACGACACCGATATTAAGCTGATCAACACGATTGATGAACGGGCTAAGATCTTGGAAGAAACTGGGTTAAACAGTTTGGTAATCCATCCTTTTACTAGAGAATTCTCTAGGATGACTGCTGGCGAATATGTACAGCAAATGTTAATCAAGTGCCTCAATGTACGACATGTTATTATTGGCTATGATCATCGTTTTGGTCGTAATCGAAATTCTAATATTATTGATTTAGCTTCTTATGGAATGCAAAATCATTTTACGGTAGAAGAGATTTCGAAACAAGACATCGATGATGTTGCTGTTAGTTCTACTAAGATTAGAGAAGCACTATTAGCGGGCGATATATCATTAGCCAATAAATATCTTGGCTATGAGTTTATGCTTACCGGTAGAGTCGTAAAAGGTAAAGCACTGGGCAGAAAACTAAGTTACCCCACAGCTAACTTACATATTGAAGAATCTTATAAGCTTATCCCAAAAAATGGTGTATACATTGTAAAATCTACCATAGATGGAAAAATTCATTTTGGGATGATGAATATTGGAACTAATCCAACCGTTGAAGGAACATCTCAAACCATTGAAACTCATTTTTTTGATGCTCAATTCAATCTTTATGACAAAAAAATTCAAATTGATTTGCTGAAGAGAATACGAGATGAAAAAAAATTCGATTCCTTAGAAGAACTTCAAGAGGCCATGCAAAAAGATGAAGATTACTCCAGAGATTATATAAACTCCTTAGTATGATAAACAAATGGCTATTTACAAGGATTGATAATAGCGCTTTATTAATCTTTAGGGTGTTTTTTGGATTTTTGATTGCAGCCGAAGCCATTGGTGCAATATTTACAGGATGGGTAAGACGAACTTTAGTAGCGCCTGATTTTACCTTCAATTTTATCGGTTTTGAGTTTTTACAACCTTTACCAGGTAATGGAATGTATTATTACTTTGCCGTTATGGGGCTATTTGGACTTCTGGTGATGGTCGGCTATAAATATCGTTGGAGTATGCTTGGCTATACTTTATTATGGGCTGGGGCCTACTTTATGCAAAAATCATCCTACAATAATCATTATTATTTACTCTTCCTGTTATGTATACTAATGACCATCCTACCTGCAGCGGCTAATTTTTCGCTTGATGCTAAACTAAGCCCAAATCAAAAAAGAAACTGGATGCCCAGATGGTGTCTTTTAATTATTATTATACAACTATGGATTGTGTATACGTATGCCTCTGTAGCCAAATGGTATCCTGACTGGTTAAGTTATGATGTACCTAAAAATTTGATGATGGCTAGAGCAAATTATCCAATTATTGGAGGTATTCTCCAAGAACATTGGGTTCATGTTTGTATTGCGTGGTTTGGAATTTTATTTGATTTATTGATCATACCCGCCCTACTCTGGCGAAAAACAAGGTTTGTTGCTTTTGTAATCAGTATCTTTTTTCATTTATTCAACTCCATAGTATTCCAAATTGGAATATTTCCCTATTTGTCGCTTGCCTTTACAGTATTTTTTTTTAGTCGAGAAAAGATTCATCATATTTTTATGAAGCATAAGCCGTTTTATGATAAAAACGAAATTGTAATACCAAGTTACAAAAAGCCTTTATTAGTTGCACTTACAATCTGGTTTTGTCTTCAGATCATTCTTCCGTTAAGGCATTGGTTTATTCCCGGAGATGTATTGTGGACAGAAGAAGGACATCGTCTTAGTTGGCGCATGATGCTTAGGGGAAGATCTGGAATTACTAATTTCTACATTGTAGACAAGAACGATCCATCCGATCGAAGAACAATTGTAAACAAACTAAAATATGTTACCCAAAAGCAGGTGAATTCTCTAAATACAAAACCTGACTTTATGTGGCAATTTGCACAACGCTTACATAAAATTTATGAAGCCGAAGGAAAAGATATTGCCGTGTATGTAAAGAGCCGCGTCTCGGTCAATGGCAAAAAACGAAAAGTCCTCATCGATCCTGATGTGGATCTGGCTTCAGTACCATGGAATCACTTTAAAACTAATCCTTGGGTAATTAAGTATACGGAATAACTTCAAAAATAAACAAGAGTTCTGAATCTCAAACAGAACTCTTGAATTACATCAATTGTATAATTTAAAAGGCTAAGGGACACAAACATCTCCTTGGCAGGTTCCGCTTGTTGGAATCCAGCCTCTCCCATCATTTGCCAAAACATTTACCATACAAGCAGCACCTTGAACACAAGGACATCCCGGTCTTATTTGACCCTCATACAAATCGCAGTACGGATCATATGTTGTAAGCTTTGCTCCTCCCATAATATTTTTTTGTTCTGCCCTGGTTAACTTTTTACCCAAATTTAATAAAGATTGTTTCATGAAAATGAATTTAATATAATGATTAAGCCCTTGAACATTTAATGACACTCAAGGTTTGTGTCACGCATTTATTTATATATGAGATCTTTGAATAATGCAGTTTGCTTATGCTAATTAAAAAGAAAGTCTCCTGATTTACGCCCCAAAAGAAGATGTGGCACCTTTTTATAAAAGAAATTATAATCTTTTTGATCAAACAAAATCAAATTAGCTTACGAAACACTATATTTTTTAATAATTAATTTCATCAATGATTAAAAAATAAAGAAATTGCAACCATCAATTTTCACACGAATAATCACTGCTTTTATTAATGGATTTCATTCTACATTTTGGAATACTTGCCAATGCGTTATTGCTTTATATTTTATGGAAAAATGGATTAAAAGAGATTCACTTTAGGATTCTATTTGTTATATTTTTATGGATATTACTGACTCAGATTTCTTTTTTTGGTTTCATAAACGAATTTGAAATTATTTTTTACTCAGCATTTTTATTTCAGGATACTATCCCTATCAGTATCGGTCCGTTTTTATATTTATATATCAAAGCGATTTTCTTTCCCAACAATAATATCGTAAAAGAGAATTATAAACATTTTATCATCCCAATACTATATTTACTTTTTGCCAGTATTCCTAAATTGGTTAGCCTGATCCAAAAACCTGATACTTTTGGACATCTTCGTGAAGGTTTAGAAAACCTTTGGGCACTAAGTAATATTTATACATTGATTTATACAATTATAGCATTACGGATCCTAGCAAAATCTAAAAAATTGGTGCAGCAATATTATGCTGACATAAACGCAAATGATTTAAATTGGTTACAAAAATTTTTATACTGTACCATATTTATCTTTGGTATTGACATAAGTATTACGATCTATGAAGTGGTATTTGGAGACATTAGCTCCGCTATTGGAATTATAGCGTTTTTTGTTGTTTTTTTGATTGTTTACTTAGCTTATCACGGTATATCACAAACCAAAGTACTTTTACCAGAATTTTTATTTCAAAAAGAAGAAATCTTATATAAAGAGGCAATAGCTCATAAAGAAACTAGTAACCCCCAAACCAAAGTACTATATAATTCAGAGGAAATGGATTTGTTAAAGTTGGCGTTAGAAAAATTAATCCTAGAAGATAAATGGTATTTAATACCAGAGTTATCATTAAAATCGCTATCTGAAGAACTTAATATCCCTGACAAAAAAATATCCTATTTATTAAATCAACATATGAACGTTAGTTTCTATGACTATATTAATTCACTGCGAGTACAAGAGGTGAAGCGAAAAATGCTAGACCCATTTTACACACAATATACGTTGTTGGCTATCGCTCTGGAATGCGGTTTTAATTCTAAAACTAGCTTTAATAGAACATTTCAAAGATTTGAAGGTATTACACCATCCAAATACAGAAGACGAAACTTAAATAAGCAACTGTCTTAAGTAAATTTAAATCTGTAAAATAGAAGATTCGAAAAGCGAGTATCCATCATAATCTGTTTACTTTAAAAATAGAACAAAAAATCAAGGTCTTAAAAGCAACTATTTAATTAAATTTGTTTCCTCATTGCGATAGGGATAGTAGCGGCATCCTTTTTTAGGATTACCTTAGGTCAATTGATAAGACGAATCCTTAAAAAGATATAGCGGATAGCCCGGTTATCGCCCAAAAAAAGAATCATGTTAGTAGTACAGAATATAATAGCACATAAAGAGGCATATACCAAGGCACTGGCTAAACGGAATTTTGATGCACAACCTGTTTTTGAAAAGGTGATTGCATTAGACGAAAACCGTAGAGCAACGCAAGCTGAATTGGACAATACATTAGCCGAATCCAATAAGTTTTCGAAAGAAATTGGCGCACTTTTTAAAAATGGTGAAGTTCAAAAAGCAAATCTACTTAAAGAAAAAACAGCCAAGTTAAAAGAGACTTCGAAAGAACTATCTGCTCGATTAACAAGCTTGCAAGAGGAGTTAAGTGAATTACTGTATACCATCCCTAATATTCCGCACGAATCCGTACCGAATGGGCAAAGTGATGAGGACAATGAAGAAGTTTTTAAAGAAGGAGAGATCCCAAGATTAGACGGAGATGCTTTACCACACTGGGAGTTGGCTAAAAAATACGATATTATCGACTTTGAACTAGGTGTTAAAATAACCGGTGCTGGTTTTCCTGTTTACAAAGGTAAAGGTGCAAGATTACAGCGGGCTTTAATTAGTTATTTCTTAGATAAAAATGCAGAAGCTGGTTATAAAGAATATCAAGTGCCGCATCTTGTCAACGAAACATCTGGCTATGGCACCGGTCAATTGCCGGATAAAGAAGGACAAATGTACCACGTAACCGGTGATGATTTATATCTTATCCCAACAGCGGAAGTTCCTGTAACTAACTTATTTAGAGATGATCTGTTAACAGGAGATGAACTCCCAATATGCTGCACAGGATACACACCTTGTTTTAGAAGAGAAGCAGGCTCCTATGGAGCGCATGTAAGAGGTTTAAACCGTCTACACCAATTCGACAAAGTAGAAATAGTCCGTATTGAGAAGCAAGAAAATTCTTATAAGGCCCTTGATGGCATGGTGGAGCACGTCAAAGATATCTTGCGAGAATTAAAATTACCTTATCGAATTCTTAGACTATGTGGTGGAGATATTGGTTTTACTTCTGCCTTGACTTATGATTTTGAAGTATTCTCAACTGCTCAGGATCGTTGGTTAGAGATTAGTTCAGTTTCTAATTTTGAATCCTATCAAGCCAACCGGCTTAAGTTACGATACAAAGATGCAAATGGAAAAAAGCAACTGGCTCACACCCTAAACGGTAGTTCATTAGCCTTACCTAGAGTATTAGCTGGTATTCTTGAAAATTATCAAACCCCAAAAGGCATCAAAATTCCTGATGTATTAGTTCCATATTGTGGGTTTGACTTTATAGATTAAGAATATCCTTAACACATCACTAAAGCGCATTTTGCTATATTTACAAAAAAACCTGCATTATGCGCTTTGGCTTTTTATATATTTTCTTACTACTGTGCTCGCTATCGTTCAGTCAATCGGAGCAATTGGCCAAAAACTATATTGAACAGGGTCAGTATGAAAAGGCCTTAACAATCTATAAGCGCTTATACGAGCGTAATCCTAATCGAATGAATTATATTCTAGGATTAGTGGAGGCACACCAGGAATTAGAACAATTTAATGAGGCTGAAAAAATCCTTAGATCCAAAATTGATAACAACAGCACTAATGCTCAGCTTATTGTAGAACTTGGTCACCATTACGAACTTCAGGGTCAGCAAGAACAAGCACAAACTTATTATCAAAGAGCCCTGGAAACCTATGACAATTTTAATTATAATCAGGCATTTTCATTAGCCCAAACTTTTGAAAAATATAATTTACTGGATGAAGCCGCTATTGTCTACGAAAAAGGGATGATGAATAACCCAGGATCTAATTTCCACTTACAATTAGCCAAGATTTATGGAGAACAAGGAAAGCTCGAAAAAATGTTCAATAGCTACATTGCCCTGGTACTACTTCAGCCAAACTATGTCAATGTAATTCAAAGAAACTTTAGCCAATATATAACAGAAGATCCTTTGAATGAAGCGAACATTATCTTTAGAAAGCTATTGATCAAAAAACTTCAACAAAATCCTGATGTAATCTTCAATAAAATGCTAAGCTGGTTATTTATACAGCAAAAAGATTTCAAAAAAGCATTTATACAAGAAAAAGCGATTTATAAAAGGCAAAATGAAGGTGTGCAAAGTATTATTGATCTTGCCCGAATTGCCATTTCTGAAAGAGATATTAAGTCCGCAACAGAAATCTTAGATTATATTCTTAGCACCGATGCTAATGAAGATATTAAACTGACGGCACATAAAATTATTCTGAAGGCTAAAGTAGATCAAGCTGAGAAAAAGGATTACGAGGAAATAAATAAACAATATTTAAACGTTTTTGAAAACTACGGCAAATCAAGAGAAACTATAAGTCTTCAAGTTGATTATGCACATTTTTTAGCCTTTAATCAAGATAAAAAGAAAGAAGGAATTGCCTTCCTTAAAGACCTGATTGATCGTGAACCACTATCCCGTTTTCAAATCTCCAGGGTAAAAATGGAAATCGCAGACATTTTAGTGTTGGATCAAAAGTTTAATGAAGCATTGATATATTACACTCAGGTGCAAAATGCATTAAAAAATAATTTCTTAGCTCAAGACGCGCGATTTAAAGTGGCCAAAACAAGTTATTACAAAGGCGATTTTGAATGGGCCCAGATTCAGCTCGATGTTTTGAAATCTTCCACTTCTCAGCTGATTGCCAATGACGCCATGGAATTAAGTCTGATCATCAGCGATAATTCCTTTGAAGATTCTACCCAGACCGCACTTAAGATTTTTGCAAAAGCTGATTTATTAGCCTATCAAAATAAAAATCAAGAAGCTATTGCAATGTATGAGCGTATTCTTACGGATCATAAGGGAGAAAAAATAGAAGATGAAGCCTTTTTGCGACAAGCAAAACTCTATGAAAAAGAACAACTATTCGACAAGGCAAAGGTAAATTACCTTAAAATTATTGAGTTTTATAACACCGATATTCTCGTAGACGATGCGTATTACTGGCTTGCAGAATTGTATGCCAACGAATTAGGAGAACCTGAAAAGGCTAAAGAGTTTTATGAAAAAATCATCTTTAATCATGCCGATAGTATTTATTTTGTCGAAGCTCGAAAAAAATATAGGGCACTCCGCGGGGATGCAATCAATTGAAATATTTGAATTATATCCTCACCTTACTCTCTTAACTAAAGCATCAAAGGCTTTATTGCTCTAACAAAGAAGAATTAAAATCAGGCACGAAATATAGACCCGTAGCCTTATTCACTTTTCTTAACGGTAAAAGTAAAGGTTGTACCTATTCCCATTTCCGAGTCAAAAGAAATAACACCTCCCATTTTTTCAAGTATTTTTTCAACAATTGATAACCCTAAACCAGTTCCTCTGTTACCAAATGAATCCTCAGACGCCAATACTTCAAAAGGTTTAAATATTTTATCCTTATAAACCGGATCAATCCCAGGGCCATTATCTTTAACATAAAATTCGTACACATCATCCTGCTCTGTCAGCCCAATAACAATTATCGTTTCAGGTTTGTCACAGTACTTAATAGCATTGGTAACCAGATTCTGCAACACTAACAGGGTACCTGTAGCATTTAGTGTTATGCTTTTTACCTCAGTATCCAAGATTATAGAACAATTAGTATCAGGAATGATCGTAGTCTTCAATTTTGCCAGTAATTCATCCGGAAGTATTTTTGATTTATCAGCTACAGACAGTTTATCGACCTTTGAGAACTCCAAAATCTCATCGATCAACTTTGTTAGGCGCTCTGAAGACTCTTTAACCATATTAAGCAAATCATTTACACTAAAGCCATCGATTGATTCTTTTCTAATGAGTATATCGATGATTTTTTTTATATTATTTAAAGGAGTTTTTAAGTCGTGTGCGGCAAAATAAGCAAACCTTTCTGTTTCTTCGTTTTTTCTCTTTAATTGTGTAGTTTTCTCTTTTAATTCGTGATTTGCTTTTCGTAATTCTATTAATTTCATCACCTGGCTCGATAAGGTCTTTAATGCACTTATTTGTTGTTCTGTTAGTTCTTTAGGACTATCATCTAACACGCACAACGTGCCCAAAGGGAATCCATTTTTCGAAACCAACGGAACACCTGCATAAAAAATTATATTAGGTTTACTAGTTACAAATGGATTATCAAAAAACCGTTTATCTTCTCGTGTATCCGGGATAATTAAAATATCATTAGGTCGTTCAATCGCATGACCACAAAAAGATAATTCCTTTGGAGTTTCAGAAGTCTCCATACCTACTTTAGATTTAAACCATTGTCTTTTGTCATCTAATAGACTTACTAATGAAATTTTGGTACCCACAATTTCAGATGCCAATTTTGTTAGATTATCAAATTCTTCCTCTATTTCAGTTTCCATAATCATGTAGGATTCCAATTCCTTTAGTCGCTCTTTTTCATTGTGGGGATCTTGTGGTGCAATCATAGTTTTTAAGATAAAATTTTTACGTATAGTTTTTGATCCTATAGCGCAGCATTAATATACAAATTGTAAGTATGATAAGTTGTAAAAAAATACTATTTATTGGGTCAGGGATTATTCTATATAATTTGATCTATCAGTAAAGAAGCTAACCTATTTCACAGATATTTTGGTCTCTGTTTAGCGCTAAATACATAATCATATCAATTAGAATCCTTTATTAGGCGGATAATTCACCTTAAGGAAACCTCTTAACCTAATTAATTATTTTACACTAACAATCTTGTTTTCAAGATTATTTTAATAAAAATTTAGTATAGCTCCACGGCTTATGGTATGGTGATTGAGTTCTAAAAAGAATCATTAGAAACACACTATTATGAAAGGCTTCTCCTGTTACTCATTACTTGTTATGGTAACGCTTACCACTTTTTCCTTTGCTCAAGACACGATCCGAACCTATAAGACCAAAATGAGAAATGATATCCCTAATGGCGTATCATTTTCAAATAATGGAAAGTATATCGCCACTGGGGTTTTTGGAGCCGTTAGGATATGGGATACTGAAACCGGTAGTCACAAAGATTATAAAACGAAGCATAGGAATGAAACCCCTAAATTTGTGAAGTTTTCTCCTGATGACAATTATATCACAGCCGGAGTTTTTGGAGCTGTACGTGTTTGGAAGGTCAGCACTGGAGATTTTAGAGATTATAAAATTAATATTAGAAATATAACTCCTAATTTTTCATGTTTTTCTCCCGATGGAAAGTATGTCGCTGCTGGAGTAAATGGAGCAGTACGTGTATGGAATCTTAAATCAGGTGTTTTCCTGGATTACCCAACACGCTATAGAAATAGAACACCTAATTTTGTTGAGTTCTCCAAAAACGGTCAGTATATCGCAGCAGGAATTTTTGGAGAAGTACGAGTGTGGAAACTTTATTATCCAACACAGGCCAAAGCAGAATAAAACGTAAGCTACGTTAGCTAAATCCCTAATGCTTACCTACCTTTGTGGTTCATTTATCAAGTTACGATGTTTATATATAACGTTACTATTAATATTGAAGAATCTGCTCACGACGAGTGGTTAGAATGGATGACCAAAGAACATATCCCCGATATGCTGTCCACTGGCAAATTCTTAAAAGCCCTAATGACTAAAGTACTGGTTGAAGAAGAAATGGGCGGTATCACCTACTCTATACAATACACTACAGATAGTAAAACAACGCTAGAGCAGTATTATAAAGAAAATGCGGATGAGCTTCGTTCTAAGTCAGAACGATTTGCAGGTAAGTTCGTAGCATTTAGAACAGAGCTTCAGATCATTACTGAACAGCAATAGGTATTAGCATGAAGCGGAAAAGAAAATCATCTTATACTAAAGAAAGTCGTAAAGGAAGTTCCAAAGGTATTCAGGCAAAAAAGCATCTGGGTCAGCATTTTCTTAAGGATGAAAATGTAGCGAAAAAAATTGGTGATACCTTAACCCTGAATGGCTATAAAAATGTCATCGAAATTGGACCAGGAACAGGCGTTTTAACCAAATATATCTTACAAAAGGAGGTACACCTTATCGCTATGGACCTAGACAGTGAGTCTATCGAATACCTTCAAAATGATTTCAAAACAGAACATACCTTTAATAGAGACTCGTCGCTTACTTTTACCATCATTGAAGGTGATTTCTTAAAAGTTAACTTATCAGATCTTTTTGATAAGGAGCCGGTAGCCATAACTGGTAATTTTCCCTATAACATTTCCTCTCAGATCATTTTTAAAACCATTGAAAACCGGGATCGAATACCAGAATTTACAGGAATGTTTCAAAAAGAAGTTGCACAGCGTATCTGCGAACAACCGGGTAGTAAAATGTATGGAATCCTATCCGTACTAACTCAGGCATTTTATCATGCCGAGTATTTATTTTCGGTTCCTCCAGGCGTATTTAGTCCTCCTCCAAAAGTAGATAGTGGTGTTTTGAGACTGATTAGAAAAGAAAACTATAGCCTGCCCTGTGATGAAAAACAGTTCTTTAGGGTGGTTAAAATGGCATTTGGTCAACGTAGAAAAACATTGCGCAACAGCCTAAAAGGTTTTGGGATAAGTGATGAAATGAAGGCTTCAGAATTGTTTGCGCTTAGACCAGAGCAGCTCGATGTCAATCAATTTATTGCACTCACCAACCTCCTTAGCAAGACCTAAAATATAATAATAGATTTACCCTAAATATTGACTGCTGTGGATTTCTTTGGCTATCTTTGTGTTCATTAAGACAAGTATCCAAACAAAATCTGCCTATGGCTTTTGAAGTAACTGAAGAACTTTTAGAAAATGTTAAATCCCTGATTGAACAGGAAAACAACCAAGAGCTCAAAAGGTTACTAAATGATTATCACTTTGCCGATATTGCTGAAATCACTTCAGAACTAGAGCTTACAGAGGCGACTTATCTTATCAAAATCTTAAATAGTGAAAAAACCTCTGAGGCCCTTATGGAGCTCGAGGATGATTTAAGAGAACGCATTTTAGAAAATCTTTCTGCCAAAGAAATCGCCGGAGAGTTAGAAGAAATGGATACTGATGATGCCGCTGATGTTATCGCAGAGTTATCCGATGAATTGGCTGAAAGTGTAATTTCTGCAATTGAAGATCCAGAACACGCCGGAAATATAGTAGAGCTGCTCTCTTATGGAGAAACCTCTGCCGGTGGATTAATGGCCAAAGAGTTGGTGAAAGTTAAAGAAACCTGGACGGTCGCAGGCTGCGTCAGAGAAATGCGTAGGCAAGCCAAAAATGTGACCAGAGTGCACTCGATATATGTAGTAGATAAAAAAGGAGTTCTGATCGGTAGGTTATCACTTAAAGATTTATTAACCGCGGATGCCAAATCACATATCAGCGATATTTTTATTCCTAAAGTAGATTATGTCAACGTAGAAACGGAAGGAGAAGAAGTGGCGCGAATCATGCAAAAATATGATCTCGAAGCTATACCTGTAATTGATAAAAATGGAATACTCGTTGGGCGGATTACTATTGATGATATTGTTGATTTTATTAAAGAAGAAGCCGAAAAGGATTATCAGATGGCTGCAGGTATCTCTCAGGATGTGGAAGCCGATGATAATGTTTGGCAGCTCACCAGAGCACGCCTGCCTTGGCTAGTATTGGGGCTTTTTGGTGGTTTAGGCAGTGTCTTTATTATGGAAGGCTATGAAGAGATAATGACAGAGCCCAATTATAAAAGTTTATTTTTCTATACTCCGCTTATTGCTGCCATGGCAGGTAATGTAGGAGTACAATCTTCCGCTATCATTGTGCAAGGTTTGGCTAATAATGCTGTAAAAGGAAGTTTACTGAATCGCTTGATTAAAGAAGTTGGACTTAGCTTAATAAACGGATCAGCGCTAGCGATTTTAATCATCATATTTGGTTTTGCTATGGGTTATGAGCTTAATTTCAGTTTTACCATTGCCATAGCATTGATGAGTGTAATTATTGTTGCAGCATTGATAGGCACTTTTGTTCCAATCATTCTTGACAAACGAGGTATCGATCCTGCTATCGCCACAGGACCTTTTATTACAACTAGTAATGATATTTTTGGTATTTTTCTATTCTTTTATATCGCCAAAGTTATTTTAGGGATATAAAAAAACAAGCCTAAAAATAGGCTTGTTCAACTTAAAATTTTTACCAAACTTTAAATGGCTTCATCGCAAGTATAAATCTGTGGACAAGCAGTAAAATAGTAGCAATAGAATGGCCCAGTAACAGAACCACTACAGCTACAACCGCAAAGAGATAGGTCTACTCCACACCCCTCACCTTTAACGGTGCTCTGACTTTTTTTTGATAATACGGTAACTCCTTTAATGTTTAATAAATTGGTTTTCATTGTGTGATATATTTAATGTTTGAGTAGCCAAATTTATAAAAAGATTGTCCCTGGTAAATACCTCTTTTTGCAATTTAAAATACATTTTACATTACCTTAAAAATTTAATAATTAGCCTTATTAAAACTACCACTAACACAGAAGTTTATGCTCTTGAATATCTTGAAGTTTTAAAAAATATTGTGATTCATTTATATTGCTAGTTCTATTTCTGAGATATAAAAAAACAAGCCAGTATTGACTTGTTTTTCTCCCCTACTTCATCGAGCGTTTAACTAAAATGTTTCTTGGCACGTATATACTTGTGGACAAGCGATATACCAGCTACAATAAATAGGTCCGGTAACAGATCCACTGCAGCTACAGTCACATAGGGATATATCCACGCCCTTTTGACCTTTAACCATTTTTTGAGTTTTCTTAGATAAAACAGTTACTCCTTGAATGTTCAATAGATTAGATTTCATTGTGTAAATTGTATTTAGGTTTAAATTCCTAAAGCGAATCACTTTAGTTCAATTTTGGTAAATTTAAAGCACTTAAATTCCACAAAACTGACAATTATTCTGATATTTATACTTTTTCATCTATGAAATCAACTCCCTTTACAGACACAATACGCGTTACCGTCTCTCATTTAGATGACATGAAACATGTGAATAATGTGGTCTATTTACAATGGGTTCAGGACATTGCAAAAAAACATTGGGAATCTAAAACGTCTGAAAATACCAGATCGACTTACGTATGGGTAGTATTAAATCACTACATTGAGTATCACTATCCCGCAGTTTACAATGATGAATTATTAATGGAAACCTGGATTGAAAACCATAAAGGTGCTAAAAGCGAAAGGCACACTAAAATCACCTTAGCAAAAACCGGACAGCTAATTTTAACCGCAAAAACTACCTGGTGTTTATTGGAAAAGAAAAGGCTTAAGCCCGTACGCATTACGGAAGAAATTAGCAATCTATTTTCATAGCTATGAGACATTAAACTTTCATGAAGTATAAAAATTATTGGACATAAAAAAAGATGCGTATTCGAATATGCATCTTTCTTTGATTTTAAATATTTTACCTACCGACTAATTATTACAATCCTTCATTACGTCATAATAACGTCTGTACTCTACTATAGTTACAATACTATCTTCTTCTCTCAGAGTGAAAGAATTCCACTTAATTGCATTTTCCTTAGAAACTACTTTTTTGGAATATCCTTGATATACAATTTCTAAAAATGACTCATCCGTCAGTTTACTAGGATCAACGAATATTTCGAATTTTCCTTTTTTATCGGTTGAAGTACTGATACATTTTTCATCATTAACGATTAACTTAACAGCGGCATAACTAATTTTTTCTCTCTTCTTATTAATTACCGTACCTCCGATAACAATATCTTCTTCAAATGAGAAGTCTTCTCCTTCTGTTATTACATCCGTATTAGAGGAGTTCTCTTGGGTTTTACAACTTAATACTAGGATTCCTGCAAGTAATAATAAAGCTATTTTTTTCATATACTAAATTTGGGTATTTCAATTACGTTTAACATAGTATTTCGTTACAAAAAAATACTACTTTTTTCCTGATCGAAAGGTACAAAAAATATTAGTTCTCTATTGTTTAAAGCCAAAAACTAATATTATCTTATTTTTTTAACGTTATTGCAGAAATTTTAATTAAATACGGTCAAAAAATCACTCAGTTATAAAAAGAACCGCAATATACTAGTATAAATAATACATCTTTTATAACCGTTACGGTCGATGGGTTAAATCTTTTAAAGAATATGTTTCATTGACAATATCATGGTCAACCTGTCCGTGTGCGCCGGTAATGGTGCCTTTCTCAGAACGTTGCCATATTGCCCATCCTTTTTGTTTCCAGGTTTTTGGTGTTCTTGGATTTTTAACTCCATACTCTGCTAACCATAAATGATATTTAGCAAACTTTGGATGGTCCAAATATTTATTCGCAAAGGGATTATTTGTATATATGATAGGTCTTGCTCCTAATTTTTCTTCTACGATCGTCAACCATTTGATCACATCTTCTTGAAATTGAGCTATAGATACTGATCCTTTCATACCCCCCATTTCTAGATCAAGCATAGGTAACATCTGTCCCTCTTCAAGATCCTGAATTGTTTTTATGTAATGCTCGGCTTGCAAAGCAGGATTTTCATTGGATATATAAAAATGATAGGATCCGTGCTTTAAGTCTGCCAGCTTGGTGTTTTTTTGATTTTCTTTAAATTTAGGATCTACAAAATGGGTGCCTTGAGTAGCCTTAGCGTAGGCAAAAGAAATATTATGATTTTTAATGGTTTTCCAGTCTACTTCACCCTGAAAGTGAGATACATCAATACCTAATATTGGTCCTTGTTCTGGTTTATAGGTGTCTTTACAGGAAGGCGTAACTATACTGAGGAGTAAGCATAAAATGACTAGGTTTTTCATAGATTTATTTATTAAGGGTTACAATATGCTGTCTACAATATCATTTAACGAAAATTGCAAGACATTTTTAAGCACTAGATTCATAATATAAAAATAAAGCAACGGAAGTAGCAGGTACAGTAATGCAATCGCCGTTATGAGATTGACAAGATGAACGAGCAGGCTTTCCGTATCTATTGTTACAATCTCCTCAGCTAACTTTACCTCTTCTTTAACCTTAGCACCAGCATCCTCTACCGTATCCAAGACTGCATCCTCAGCTTTTTTAAAAAAACTAATATGGTCTTTTCCTTTTTTTTCTGCAGCGGCCAACTGCTTAGCCTTGCGTTTATCTTGCTTATCTTTCAATTCTTGTTCCTTCTTGGTAAAATCAAGTTTAATTTCAGATAACTTTTGATGAAGGTCTACTCCTAAATTCAATTTAGTCACTGTAGCCGTTTTATGAATCAGATTAACATAGATCGATAAGCCAGGATTGATTAACAAACAAATCATCAGCAACTTAAACGCTGTTTTTTTGTGCTTTTCAAAAAATAAGCCTACTATTAACACTAAGGCTAGTATTTTAAAAAACATCATATTGGACAGTTTCAAAAGCAGCACTTGTAATTTTACCAAAATATGAGCGATGGTAAGGTAGTTAGAAACTTTTGTCAAATCCTTTTCAACATCTGTAGCATACCCATCTACTACTGGAATGTTTAACGAAGCTACATAGCTCAGCCCCTTATTAATTACGGTTATAAAATCAGAGCTTTCTGATATTCTTCCGGACACCTTAGTTAAAAAATCAGTAGCCTGCTGATGAAAATAGCCGTAAAAGGACAAGGCTATTAACCCAACTGTAATGAGTATTATGACTATCTTTGATCGGTGAAGATACCAGGGCTTTACAGCCTCTGATTTTGTTGAGTTCTGTTCCAAGAGTTAGGTTTTAATTAAGTAACACCTAAAAATAGTGAAAATGCTGGACAGTAAACAACGTAAAAACACCTGAAATTAAGGTAATCTAAAATAAAGTCAAAAGACACCTATATTTAAGTTGCTTTTTAATCACAAAAATTAAATGAAAATTCTACACCTTGATAGTAATCATCCCTTACTTGTAGCTCAGCTAGCTACTTTAGGGTTTCAAAACACTGAAGATTTTACTTCTCCAAAAGAAGAGATTGAAAAATTCATCGCTCAGTATGATGGACTGATTGTTCGCAGTAGATTTCCTATTGATGCTGCTTTTTTAGGCAAGGCTAAAAAGTTGAAATTTATCGGACGTGTAGGCGCAGGATTAGAGAATATAGATACGGACATCGCAGAACAGCTAGGAATTAAGCTATTCAATGCCCCAGAAGGTAACCGCAACGCAGTAGGTGAACACGCACTGGGAATGATCCTTTCGCTCTTCAATAAACTGAACGCCGCAAACAGTAGTGTTCGAAGCGGTAAATGGCAACGAGAAGCACATCGCGGAATTGAATTAGATGGCAGAACAGTTGGTATTATTGGCTATGGAAATATGGGCAAGGCTTTCGCTAAAAAACTACGAGGATTTGATGTAGAGGTTATCTGTTATGACATAAAGCAAAATGTAGAAAACGCGGACGCCAAGCAGGTTTCATTGCACGAACTATTTGAAAAAACGGAAATACTAAGCTTACATACGCCACAAACACCTGCAACAATAGGTATGATCAATACCGAATTTATCAATCAATTTAAAAAATCATTTTGGCTTATTAATACGGCTCGTGGAAAAAGTGTGGTGACAGCAGATTTGGTAAGTGCGCTAAAAAATGGTAAGATTTTAGGTGCAGGATTAGATGTACTCGAATACGAAAAAACATCTTTTGAAGATCTATTTCAAACCAAAGAAGAGATCCCCAAATCTTTTGCCGAACTCTTAAGCTTGCCTAATGTCTTACTCAGTCCGCATGTAGCAGGATGGACCATTGAATCTAAAGAAAAATTAGCACAAACCATTGTGGATAAAATAAAAAATGAGTTTTGTTAAGCTAGCGTAAGAGAACTAAAAACATAATTTTAAAATAAGAAAAGAGCCCTTCAAAAAAGAAGAGCTCTTTAATTTTCCCTTTTAAATTCCTTGTTTTATTTTTTGATCAATTTTTTAGTAATCATTTCATTGCCTGACTGGATCTTCAAGAAATAAACACCCTCAGTCTGTGAAGTGATATCAATTTCAACTTTATTTAAAACATCACCGCTATATTTTTTATCATATACTAATGCTCCATTTACAGCATATAATTGAATGGAAACTTCCTTAACGCGTTGATTCAAATCAAGTGTAAATAAACCATTTCCTGGATTTGGATACACGCTTACACTAAGTTTTGTTAGGTTGCTTTCACCCAGGGGTTCTTTTGCATTTTGAATTTCCTCAGAAACCATATCCTGACTTCGAACAAAACAAGTAAAAGTGGCTCTTGCGTTAGTAATAGTAGCATTAGGAGTATATAAACTTACATCTGCCATTAGAGACGTAAAAGGGTTGGTATTGCTGCTATAAATAACAACACCATTTTTCTTATAATAAATTTTGCTTCCTTTACGTTCCACACGGATTTTATCACCAACCTTATAGGTACCTCCATTTGCCTTGAAAACACCGCTTTCATAAATTTTAATGTTACCTCCTGTCATAAGGTAAAAATTATATTGTATAGAGTTCCAGGTTGCATCCGGATTAGTTTGCGATAATCCAAACATACGGTAAGTATTAGTTTCTGAGGCTGTCATTTCGATCCATCCATCCTTACCAGAAGGTAACTTACCTGTAGAAGCGGCCCCAGCATTCCACCAAGAGGTTGTATTTGTTTTCTTAAGTGAATTGCCATTGACTTGTAACCCTACTACATCCCTCCAGCAGATTGGGTAGCTATTCGTAGTTGTTTTGGGCTGAATTCTAAAGGATCTTCCACCGGGATCTCCTGTAACATTAGCTTCTGGATAGGTAGCAACGTGCTTAATCTTAGTTTTTACATCCCACTGAAGAATTACAGTACCATCAAGTCTTTTGAGTCGATACCTATCCACTAAAACATAATGTACCGCCCTCAGGGTTTCTGGAACCTCAAAAGTAGTGGATATACTTTCTTCTTTTTCATAGGTTTCTTCAAGCGAAGTAATTGTCTTTTCAGACAACTCAAAAGCTGAAGAAAGACTCCTCGTTGACTTTAAAGAAATTGGTGTTTTCGGAATATTCGCTGAGATTTCTTGTCCTGAAGTGAAGGCTACATTAATTTTTCTAAAAATCTCTGTTACTTTACTTTGCTTAACCCCTGCTTTAACCTTAATAGTCCTGGTTATTGTTTCACCAGGCCTGTAGATCTGATCTGGTTGAGTTTGAGTATCCCCTACCGCTTGAGGCAGCTGATAAAACTGTGTTCTTTCAATTTTATAATAAGGACTACGCTGTACCTGAATATTAGGCGGAAAGCCCGCGTCGTTTTTTACCAATGCATAAGGAATTAAAGTTTCAGAAATAAAGGTTTCTTGTGTTTCTAGAGCCACTGGATTATAAAAACCTGTTGGGTTTGGAGGTTTAGGTGTTTGCGTAGTTCTGGCATATCGGAGACTACTAATTCGATTTGGAATGCTAGTTCGATTTGTCAATCTAAATTGTTGATTACTCCCTCCGTGAGCATTATAAAAATAGAGATTATCTTTATGTTGATCAGGATGATTAAATGGATCTCTATTCCTAGAGCTACCCGTTCTGTCCATTAACTTGCCAATATATGCTGGACTTGCAATTTCGAAGTAATCACTAGGTCTTGAATTTAATGAAAAGACTTGATTATCTCCTCCATGAAAACTAGGATAACAATATAAGTTTTTGCTATGATGAACATCCAGTACTTTACCATTATGTTTGGAAGCAATGATATGATCCCTGCTAATTTCCACGTTGCCCTGCTTTACCTTAATATAGGTAGGCATCACTACCCATTGTTGGTTATTACCACCATGATGGTTCGCTACATAAACATTACCATCGTACTGGCCAAGCTCCTGATCTAGAACACGACCAACATCTTTAACAGTGATTCTTTGGTAGTACTTGTAGAAATCTCCCAGATTATATTGCGCCTGGATAGCATAAAATGTGTTCATCAAAAAGAGCACGCTTAAGAGTAAAATTCGATTCATTTTTTTAAGGTTTTAAGAGTAATTGATTATTTAGTTATTAATTTTATTAGAGAATAAGTAAGAGCATTAATGATTATCCTTACGGTTACCATTGATCATAATAGCATTTAGCTCTCTATTTTAATTTTTGGTAAATTTATACAGGTAGATATGGTCAAGATTGACATATACACTGTCATTTGAACCTAATACTAAGATGAATTTATAAGGGCTTATTTCGGTAATCAACACTTAAAATATTGATATTGTAAGTCTTAATAATAGCATACACTGCTATAAGCATAAAGATCATTTAAAAAACAATTTAATTTAAAAATCAATCACCATTTAACAACCAATTTTCATGCAATCCAATGCTGCAACCCCTGACGAGTATATAACACAGATTCCTGTAGAACGGCAAGCAATTATGCAACAATTGAGAGCTGTTATTAAAAATAATTTGCCGGAAGGTTTTGAAGAAACTATGAATTATGGAATGATTGGCTATGTAGTTCCCCATTCTATATATCCTTCAGGATATCATTGTAACCCAGAACTTCCACTACCCTTTATTAATATAGCTTCGCAAAAAAATTATATAGCTGTTTATCATAGTGGTATTTATGCAGATCCAATACTCATGGAGTGGTTTGTTGCGGAATATCCTAAATATGTAACTACCAAACTCGATATAGG
The DNA here is from genome assembly GCF_004216895.1 of Aquimarina brevivitae. Lineage (GTDB taxonomy): Bacteria > Bacteroidota > Bacteroidia > Flavobacteriales > Flavobacteriaceae > Aquimarina > Aquimarina brevivitae. The sequence goes on from NZ_SGXE01000001.1 coordinate 296,594, forward strand.
TAAAAGTTGTATACGGTTTAAAAAACCAGAACAAATTCCGCTACAACTTATTGGAGAATTAGCTACTAAAATGACACCCAACCAATGGATTGAAATGTATGAAGCTGTTATAAAAAAATAAACATCTTAATTAATGGATATAAAATGGAAAAACGTGTAACTGGTTTTGGAGGTATCTTTTTTAAATCGAAAGACCCCAAACAAATTAAAGCATGGTATGGTAAACATCTAGGCCTGCCTGTAAATGAATATGGATGTACATTTCAATGGAAAGATAAAGAAGAAGGTAAAGATGGTAGTACCCAATGGAGTCCATTTAAGGAAGACACCACCTATTTCGCACCCAGTGAAAAAGAGTTCATGATGAACTTTAGGGTTGAAAATCTTGAAAAACTCATAGCGGTTCTCAAAGAAGAAGGGGTAATTATCGTCGGAGAAATTGAATCTTACGAATATGGTAAATTTGGATGGATACTCGATCCCGAAGGTAACAAGATCGAATTATGGGAACCGGCAAGATAATTTTTTGATATCTAAGGCTATAAAGATAAGCGTTTATACGGTCCTTATCGAGGCATAAACGCTTATCAAATAGATGTTTTTAATTCTTTTTTAATTTTGGAGTTTTGGATCAGGACCATAAGTATTTTCTCCCATATTACCTTCCGTAGCCATCAAGACTAATAGCCAAATACCTCCTATAAATGGTATAAGCACAACAAAATACATCCAACCGCTATTTCCTGTATCATGTAGCCTTCTTACAGCCACTGCTATCCCAGGAATAAACATAGCCAAAGCATATAGAAAATATACTATCATAAAAATCATGCCGATCTCTGGCATATCCATTGCCGAAAATACTCCAAACAGTATGAATAGCGCGATATAAATCAAAAAGTTGAACAACAAAAAGTACCAATACTCAGACCGTCGAGCACGTCCTTCAAAATTTGCGTAGTTGTCTCTAACAACTTTCAAGTAATATTCTAACATAGTTATCAAAATTTTCACAAATTTAATAAAATTTTTAACTTTTATTTAAGAAGGGTTTCCCCGCTGTAAAACCAATGGTATAGCCATAAACATTGAAACACCCCAGTAAATTAAAGTGAGTAGCTAGCCTTATTAAAATCGAAAGAAATAGTAAACAATTGGGACTTTTTTGATCAAGCAAACAAAACGTAATCATATTTTTTTTGTAATTTTCATCAATCAATAGTAAACAAATCAAATAACTATGAGTGAAGACAAAAACAATTTGGAAGATGATATTAAAAAAGGCGCTGAAGAAGTAAAGGAAACTGCAAAAGAGTTTTCCAATAACGCTAAAGAAACCATTGAGTCTAATGAAAATAAGAAACTGTTAGCAGGTATTTTGGGAATACTTCTTGGAGGCTTCGGAGTCCATAAATTTATTCTTGGCTATACAAAGGAAGGTATTTTCCATATCCTGTTATCTTTGCTCTGTGGCCTTGGAGGAATTATCGGATTGATTGAAGGTATTATTTACCTTACCAAATCAGATGAAGAGTTTTATCAAACGTATCAAGTAGGTCAAAAACCATGGTTCTAAATAAGATTAAAAAAAGGTTAAGATTCTCTTCTTAACCTTTTTTAATAGTATTTATTATCGTAATATTGCAATATTATAATATTTAATTATGTCAGTTTTACAACAAGCATACAACCCAAATACACTTGCCAAGAAAGGTAGTCAGCTTATTCAATTACTTACCAATCATCTTAAAGATTCACAGCTTGAAGCTCAAAAGAAAACCATAAACTGGAAAAACCCTGAAGAACAACTTGCTTTTTGGCAACAACAATCCCAATCAAATCAAGAGGCTACTGATATTTTCAAAACTATATTGTCAAACTCCATAAACCTTCATAATCCAAAATATATGGGGCATCAGGTCGCCCCTACCTTACCCTTGGCAGCACTAGCGGGTCTATTAAGCGCTTACTTAAATAATGGGATGGCGGTATACGAAATGGGTGCAACTGCCTCTGCCTTAGAAAAGTTAATTATGCAGCAAATATGTGCTCAAATTGGTTATGATGCTTCATCAGATGGCTTTATAACCTCCGGTGGTACATTAGCTAATTTAACCGCATTATTGGCGGCAAGAAGACAAATTCTAAAAGATGACGTTTGGGAACAAGGTAGCGACAAAGCGCTAGCAGTAATGGTTTCTGAAGAAGCCCATTACTGCATTGATAGAGCCGCTAGGATTATGGGACTTGGTACCAAAGGAATCATTAAAATACCAGTGGACAGTGAATATAGAATGCAGACAGAGCTATTGGAAGAAAAATACATTCAGGCTACCAATCAAGGACTCACCGTAATCGCTGTAATTGGAAGTGCTCCTACCACATCTACAGGTATTTATGATAATCTTGAAGCAATAGCTGATTTCTGTGAGTTACATAAACTATGGTTTCACGTAGATGGGGCTCATGGTGGTGCGGTGATTTATAGTAAGAAGTATAAAAATCTAGTAAAAGGCGTTAACAGAGCTGACTCTGTAGTGATTGATGGGCATAAAATGATGATGATGCCATCCATTATGACCTTCTTAGCGTTTAAAAATAAAGTACATTCCTATCAAACCTTTAACCAAAAAGCGCAGTACTTATGGGAAAGTTCCGAGGATGAAGAATGGTATAATTATGCAAAAAGAACTTTTGAATGTACAAAAAGTATGATGAGCATCCAGTTCTATATCGTCCAACAAACCTATGGTGATACCATATTTGAAGAATACGTTGATACCTTATACGACTTGGGTAAAACATTTTATCAATTGGTAGAAGAACAGGATAATCTTGAAAACTTTCTTAGACCTGATGCCAACATCGTTTGCTTTAGGTACACGCATAAAAATTTATCGCAAGAACAGCATAATCAAATCAACCTAAAAATCCGAAGAGCTATTCTTGAAGAAGGAAGGTTTTATATCGTTCAAACCTTACTAAATGCCGATAATTACCTTCGAGTTACCCTAATGAACCCCTTTACTTCTGTAAAAGAGATTAAGGAGTTACTAGAAATTATTGAGACTCTGGGGAACTCGTTTATAACCCAAAACACATAGAGCTATGGGAATCACTAAAAGCCAAATATTTACATCTCGTCAAAACGAGCTTGCCCAATTATTTAAGATATTAGGGCATCCTGCCAGAATCGCAATTTTACAATATATCAGTAAACAAGATAGCTGTATCTGTAATGACCTGGTAGAAGAAATAGGGCTGGCCCAGGCCACTATATCACAGCACCTTAAAGAACTTAAAACCATTGGTTTGCTGAAAGGCGAAATCGAAGGAAAAAAAATGTGCTATTGCCTTGATGTAGATCAATGGAATAGCATTCAAAAAGAATTAAATACCTTTTTTAATACCACCAAAATTAATTGTTGCTCCTAAAAAATATAAGAAAATGAAAACATCAGAATTTTTAAATGTATTACAAGAACACCAAAGTAAATCTCTTTTATTTGAATATGCCCCTGGAATGTTGGTAGGTGCTAATTATCACATAACAGAAGTAAAACACATAAATGTAGACGCTGTAGATTGTGGTGCTGGAACAGACTCCTGGAATGAAACGGTTATTCAACTATGGGAAAGTCCTCAAGAATTAGGAAAAACAGACTATATGAGCGCATACAAAGCGCTAGGTATCCTCAATAAAGTGGGACAAAAGAAAGCTTATGACCTCAATGCCGTTGTGCGAATCGAATATGGCAATAAAGTATTTCACACCGCTCAACTTCACGTTACTGATTACGAATTAAAAGGTTCTAATTTGATTCTTAAATTAGCTATTAACCCCACAGATTGTAAAGCAAAAGAAGCTTGCGGTGTTGTGGAAGAAACGACCACAGCAACTGCAACATCGTGTGCTCCTGGTAATGGATGCTGTTAATGTAGCTTAACTGGTATGATACCGAAGATACGAATAGAAACCTTCAGTAAACAAGACTGGACGGCTATTGCCGATATTTACCAAAAGGGAATTGATACTGGTATCGCTACTTTTGAAACTATAGCACCAAATTGGTCCAATTGGGATGCAACGCATTTTCAACATTGCAGATTTAAAGCTGTAACAGATGATAAGATCATTGGTTGGGCTGCATTATCTCCTGTTTCTAAGCGGTATGTATATCACGGGGTTGCTGAAGTTAGCGTTTATGTAGACCCCGAACAACATAGCCAAGGGATTGGTACCTGGCTGTTAACCCGACTTATAGCCCAAAGTGAGATTGAGGGCATATGGACCTTACAATCCAGTATTTTTACTGAAAATACGAGTAGCATTATGCTTCATAAAAAATTAGGATTTAGAGAAATTGGCTATCGAGAAAAAGTAGGTCAACGAAATGGTAAGTGGTACGATAATATTTTAATGGAAAAAAGAAATAAGAACATAATTTAACCAATCAAAACAATAGGATGAACATTTTAGTTTTATGCACAGGTAATTCCTGCAGAAGCCAAATGGCACACGGTTACTTAAATCATTTTGCAGGTGATAAAGCAAAAATTTATAGTGCCGGAGTAGAAACGCATGGTGTAAACCCAAAAGCAATAGCCATTATGCAAGAAGATGGTATTGACATCTCCAACCATACTTCTAACAATCTTGAAGAATATCTCGATATCTCATTTGACTATATCATTACCGTCTGTGATAATGCCAATGAGCGCTGTCCATTTTTTCCTGGCAAGGCAGAACGTTTACATTACAATTTCTTTGATCCCTCTAAGGTTGAAGGCAGTGAAGAAGAAATACACGCAGCGTTTACTAAAACTAGAAATCAAATAAAGGAATATTGCAAAGACTTCGTAGCTAAGCTATACTAAAAAAACGGGGGCATTATTGATCCCCGTTTTTAAAATATTTTTGCTCTAATTCCGCTTGAAACTCTTCCATTACTGGTTTTACGGTAGATTCTGGTAAATCTGCAATTCTGATATACATCAAACCGTCTACTGCATTATTAAAAAGTGGATCTACATTAAAAGCCACTACCTTGGCATTTTGCTTAATGTATTTTTTGATCAGCACAGGTATACGAAGACTTCCTGGCTCTACCTCATCGATAATCTTATCAAATTTATTGAGGTCACTCTTGCTCTCATCAAAAACAAAGTCTTTATCAGCATCTTTGAGTTTTACCTTAAAGTCCTTCTTAGGTCGTACATATTGGGCTACATAAGGATCGTAATAATGTGACTTCATAAATTCAATCATCAGGGATTTTGAGAAATTACTGAACTTATTACTAATACTAACCCCTCCAATCAAATACTTATGCTCCGGGAAACGTAGTGTACAATGTACAATACCTTTCCACAATAAAAATAGTGGCATTGGTCGCTGCTGATATTCTTTGATAATAAACGCTCTACCCATCTCAATGGACTCGCTCATCATTTTATGCAGCTCCGGCTCAAATCGAAACAAATCTTGCAAGTAAAATCCGTTAATGCCGTATCGACTATAAATTTGAGATCCCATACCCATACGATAGGCTCCAGCTAATTTATTAGCTTCATTATCCCATAAAAACATGTGGTGATAATAATCATCAAAACTATCTAAATCAGTTGCATTATTGGTCCCTTCTCCAATTTCTCTAAAGGTAATCTCACGTAACCTACCTATTTCATTAACTATAGTGGGGATATGCTTCCTCTTGGCTAAGAACACCTCATAGTTTTTACTAATCAGTAATCTCTTATCATATTCTCGACAAAATTCTAATTCGGATTCTATTAATGCCAAATTTCCAACACCTGCAATACGCTTAGGTGCTTTAGGTAGCTTTAAATTATGTGGTAGGGATTCTCGCAAACTTTTTTTAGCATAAGGGTTTGCGAGCATATATGTCTTTTTTCTTAAAAAATTAGTGAAATCTTCCAAGTCCTTATATTCTTCCTGATCATTAACAGAGATCGGATTCCCTATTCTTACTTTTATAGTTCTGTTATTTTGCGTAAATAATTCACTAGGTAATTTAGCCGTTCTTAAAGTATCACTAATTGAAGCCAATTGGTAAAACCATCTACTATTTCGTGCATGAAAATATATAGGAATTACGGGCACCTTTGCCTTTTTTACCAATCGCATAGCACCAGGCTCCCACGATTTATCGATATATGTATTGCCCTCTCGCTTCGTAGAAACCTCCCCAGCCGGAAAAATACCTAAAGGCTTACCTTCTTTAAGATGCTCTAATGCTTGTTTTACCCCTTGATAACTCGACTGCACTTCCTTTCGGTTTTCAAAAGGGTTTACTGGCATTACATAAGGTTTTAGCGGAACTAGCCTGTGCAATAAGAAATTAGCGATTATCTTATAATCTGTTCTATGCTCTAACATTAATTTTAAAAGTAACACCCCATCAAGCCCGCCTAATGGATGATTAGATAACGTAATAAAAGCGCCATCTTTGGGTAAACGTCTAAGATCTTCAGCAGGTATTTCAAATTTAACACCAAAATCATTAAGTACACCATTCACAAATTCAAGCCCTTCTAAGTGGCTTACTTTATCGTAATAGCGATTTACTTTTGAGAGTCGGGTAGCTTTAATTATGATCCAACCAATGAAGCTTCCTAAAAAACCAAGCTTATCTAAATTTAGCCCCTTGGCTACCTGTTTTGATGTTATTATGGGCATTATAGTTCTTTGTGCTATCTGCAAATATAGGAAAATTGTTTTTTTACACTTGGTTGTTCCTTGCTACAATCTGACAAGTCTCTCTTGTAACCTGTTTAAGCAATACTTCTTTTCCTTTTTCCAACTGCTTTATAGCTTGTTCGTTAAAGTGCCTGACAGTATATAAATCAACACCAATATTATAAGACACTTTAAATTTAGATTTTAGTAAAGGCACAATTTTATCGAAATGTGCAAATCGATCATCAATACAGACCGAAAAACTGATAGCAGAGTTTTGTATGAGGTCTACCTTAATCTGATACTGATGAAAAATTGAAAAAATTTCACTTATCGTATCTTCGACGATAAAGGAAAAGTTTAATGAAGATAACGAAAGTAATATTTGATTCTTTTTAATAATAAAGCAAGGAACATAAGGATCAAGAGCCTGCCCTTTCTTTACAGAAGTTCCTTTCTCTTCTGGATATTGAAATGATTTGACATATAAAGGTATTTCTTTTCGCTGTAAAGGCTGAATGGTTTTTGGATGAATTACAGATGCTCCGTAAAAAGCCATTTCTATAGCTTCATTATATGAAATCTGCGCAAGTAAGGTTGTATTATGAAAAACTCTTGGATCCGCATTCAATACACCAGGTACATCCTTCCATATACTAACACTCTCAGCGTTTAAGCAATAAGCAAATATACCAGCAGAATAATCACTCCCTTCTCTTCCTAAAGTTGTCGTAAAGTTATTCGCCTCTGAAGCAATAAAACCTTGTGTTATTAGTAAATTATTTTTGGGCAACCCTTTTTTAATAGTGATGCTGGTGAGTTCCCAATTCACTTTAGCATCTCGATATACGTTGTCAGTTTTTATAAAATCACGTGCATCAATAAGTACATTATCTAACCCGTTATTTTTTAAGTAGCAACTTACAATGGTTGTAGACAATAGCTCTCCATAGCTTACAATTTGATCATAAACAAAATCGTATTGCGTTGATTTATTCCGCCTTAATGTTGCTTTAAGTTCATCAAATAATAGGTCAATTTTTTCAAATACTGAGTCGCCTTTTATAAAAACAGCTTCAGCTATATCAATGTGGTATCTCTTTAAATCCTCAATGGCTAATTCTAATGCAGAACTACCTGCCATATAGTGCGCTACAATAGCTTCTAAAGCGTTGGTACTTTTACCCATTGCGGATATCACCACAAGTAAAGGTGTGTCTTTATATTCGGAAAGTATATGAAGTACATTTTTTACCCCCGCAGCATCTTTTACTGAAGCCCCTCCAAACTTAAATACTTTCATCTATACATACTTAGTAACAAATTCAGCTAAACCTTCTTCATCCATTTGAACAACTCTCCAATCCTCTAAAACGTGGGCTCCAGTATTTTCGTAGAACGCAACGGCATTGGTATTCCAATCCAATACATTCCACTCCACACGTTTAACCCCTTTTTCCTTGGCGTACTCCATAACCTTTTTATACAAGGCCATTCCAATACCTGTTCCTCTATGTGATTCACTTACGATAAGGTCTTCAAGATGTATGGTTCTTCCTTTCCAGGTTGAAAAGCGATAGTAAACCAAGGCTATTCCCACAATATGCTTATCTAATTCTGCTACAAAACAGGTAAAGATTGGAGTATCTCCAAATCCTTCCCTTTCAAGGTCCTCCACGGTAACTTCTACCGCATCTGGCTCTTTTTCAAACTCAGCAAGTTCTTGTATTAAGTCTAGTACTTGTGGCATATCTGCCTTGGTAGCCTTTCGAATTATATAACTCATCGTATAATAAATTTTATCAAAACTAAACATTTCGATTAACAACCTGAACCTCCAAAACCAGAAAGTTCATACGGAAGACTTGCTTTGTCCTTGATGGAATCGAAATTTTTTGATTCAATTCAAACGTTATAGTTCATAAAAAATAATACTTTTGCACTCGTAAAACATCGCATTATGACCAAAAAAAACCAAACCTTAGGTGAATTTATTATTGAAAATCAAACTGATTTTCCATATGCAAGTGGAGAGCTTTCTAGGCTCATCAACTCCATCAGATTAGCCGCTAAGATGGTTAATCACGAGGTGAATAAAGCAGGTTTGGTAGATATAACGGGTGCTGCCGGGGATACCAACATTCAAGGTGAAGACCAGCAGAAACTAGATGTGTTTGCGAATGAAACCTTTATCAAAACGCTTACCAATAGAGAGATCGTATGTGGGATTGCATCTGAAGAAAATGATGATTTTATTACCATCGAAGGGCAAAAAAATGATCATAAAAATAAGTACGTCGTATTAATTGATCCACTTGATGGGAGTTCAAATATTGATGTTAACGTTTCGGTTGGTACTATCTTTTCTGTGTATCGAAGAATCACTCCAGTAGGTACACCTGTCACCATTGAGGACTTTCTACAGCCAGGTAATTTACAGGTTGCAGCAGGTTATATCATTTATGGAACTTCGACTATGCTGGTATACACCACAGGGCATGGAGTTAATGGTTTTACTCTTAACCCAGCTCTAGGAACCTATTACCTTTCGCATCCTAACATGAAGTTTCCAGAAAATGGAAAAATCTACTCGGTTAATGAAGGTAACTATGTACATTTTCCGCAGGGAATTAAGAATTATATAAAGTATTGCCAGGAAGAAAAAGAAGATCGCCCATACACCTCTAGATATATAGGTTCATTAGTCAGTGATATTCATCGCAATATGATTAAAGGCGGTATTTATATTTATCCAGGTATATCTAATTATCCTAATGGAAAATTAAGATTATTATACGAATGTAATCCGATGGCATTCCTAGCAGAACAAGCAGGAGGTAAAGCCAGTGATGGATTTCAACGTATTATGGATATAAAACCTACTGAACTTCATCAAAGAATCCCTTTCGTTTGCGGAAGCAAACAAATGGTTGAGAAAGTGGAAGAGTTTATGAAAAAGGGATAGGATATACTTCTTCAATTCTGCAAAGGTTATTAAATGATGCATAAAAAAAACAAAAGCTACCAAAAAGGTAGCTTTTATGAATTTTATATATAAGGTAAATTACCTGTTCATATGCTTTATCTCCTCTGCAAATGTATCACCATCAACACCTTGATCTACTAAGCTTAGTGCTTTATCAACCACGTATTTTACATTTTCTGTACTAAAGCCAAGGCCTACACACAGTTTTTCCAAAAGTGCCACTTGATTTTCTCCTTTGATGTGGTCCGCATAAACCATACGCGCTAAATCGAATAAACGCTCTAAACGTTGATCATAACTAGTTGGCGGATTCACAGGGTGAGAAGCATAATCTTTAAGTATCTCTTTATAATCATTTTCAGAAATATCCAGATTACGTGCTAAACGGTCCAAGAAGGCTTTCTCTTCATCCGTAATTACGCCATCACTCATCGCAACTCTTACGATAGCAGCAAAGTGGTCTTGATTTCTTTTTTGAAATCCACTATCAAATAAATCAGATATTGACATGTGCTTTTTGTTTAATTTGGCGCAAATATAACTAAACTCTAAACCTTTTAAAATTTAAAATGTGTGTTTTTTAACCTTCCTCTAAGAGACCTGTAATGAGTTGTTGTGCAAGACGAATCGAAAACACTAAAGAGGTCTCAAAATTATGCCATTAATCAAGATAAAACAGTTATTAATGTTTTCAAAAATAGACTTTAAGCAAAAATCAAATTAGTAACTTACTTTTTGATCAAAAATATGTCAAAACAGTCCCATTTTATGGCAAAGAAACCCTTATTGCAATTTACATCTAAAGGCATTTACTGTCCACCAGCTAAGGTGTACTTAGATCCCTGGAAACCTGTTGACAAAGCCATAATTACCCACGGACACGCAGACCACAGCCGTTGGGGTCACAAACAGTACATTACTCACCATACCAATGTACCGATAATAAAACATCGACTTGGGGATATTACAGTAAGCGGCAAGGCTTATGGAGAAACGTTTCTCATTAATAATGTAAAATTTAGCTTGCACCCTGCTGGTCATATCGTGGGTAGTTCACAAATCCGTGTAGAACACCAGGGAGAAGTTTGGGTGTTTACCGGAGATTATAAATTAGAAGATGATGGACTCTCTGTACCCTACGAACCGGTGAAATGCAACGGATTTATTACGGAATGTACCTTTGGATTACCTGCATTTTCGTGGGTTCCACAACAGCAAGTTTTTGATGATATTAATCAATGGTGGAGCACTAACCAGGCAGAAGGTAAAACCTCAGTGCTTTTTGGTTATAGCCTGGGCAAAGCGCAACGCTTAGTTAAACATTTGGACACCGATATAGGAAAAATATATACGCACGCGGCAGTTGAAAATATGAACGAAGTGATTCGACCTCTTGCAGACCTACCGGCTACAACACGAATCACTAAAGACACTACAAAAAAAGAGTTATTAGGCAATATCGTAATAGCTCCTCCAAGTACGCACGGAAGCCCCTGGATCAAAAAAATGGTGCCTTATGTTACAGGGTCCGCCAGTGGCTGGATGGCGTTTAGAGGTGCTCGCAGAAGAAGAGCTATCGACAAAGGTTTTGTGTTATCTGATCATTGCGATTGGCACGCGTTGCTAAAAGCTATCGAAGCAACCGAAGCGACAACCATTATTAGCACACATGGCTATACTGAAATATTCACTAAGTATTTACAAGAGCTCGGGTATGATGCCCGAACTGAAAAAACACAATACGAGGGGGAACTTTCTGAATTGGAACAAAAAAAAGAAAGTGAGGTGACCGAATGAAGCGCTTTGCAACCCTTATCAAGCAACTAGATAGTACCAATAAAACCAATGCTAAGGTAGATGCATTAGCCGAGTATTTTAAAGTAGCTCCAGCTAAAGATAAAGTATGGACCATTGCTATATTATCCCATAGACGACCTCCTAGGCCTGTAAATACTACACTACTGCGAACCTGGGCTTCAGAATTGGCTAATATTCCACTTTGGCTATTTGAGGAATCCTATCATATTGTAGGTGATCTGGCAGAAACGATAGCCTTAATCATACCAAACTCAACCACCAATTCTGAAAAAAGTTTAACCACATTTTTAGAAGAAATTATTGCATTAAAGCAAAAACCAGAAGCGGAAAAAAAGGCCTATTTATTTCAAAATTGGACCAAGCTAAATTACTACGAAAGATTTGTTTTTAGCAAACTCATAACAGGTAGTTTTCGCATAGGAGTTAGCCAAAAATTAATGACCAAAGCTTTAGCCAAAGCCACAGGTATAGATCAAGACATCTTAGCATACAAACTCATGGGTAATTGGAATCCTAATGAGATTTCATTCAATGACCTGGTATTAGAAGAAAAAGCATCGGATTATATCTCTAAACCTTACCCCTTTTATCTTGCCTATGCGCTAGAAGATAAAATTGAAGCACTAGGCGATGTAAAAGATTGGTATGCGGAGCATAAATGGGATGGTATCCGAGCTCAGGTTATTGTTAGAGATAGGGAGCTATTTGTCTGGAGTCGTGGTGAGGAATTGGTAACTGACAAATACCCTGAATTTGAAGTGTTCACTGAGTTAATTCCTGATGGTACGGTACTGGATGGAGAAATCCTACCCTTTCCAAAGGGTCAAATCGGAACCTTCAATGATTTACAAACCAGGATTGGTAGAAAAACAGTATCAAAAGCGCTCTTGAAGAAAACACCGGTAATACTAAAAGCTTATGATATTTTAGAATGGCAGGGAAAAGATCAAAGAACAAAACCCTATAGCGATCGCAGAAAAAAACTAGAAGAATTATATCAACAAGTACAACAATCGGGTGATAATCCCTTACACCTGTCACAAAAAATGACTTTTAACAATTGGCAAGAAGTAGCCGAGGAACGCAGTAAATCCAGAGCACTACATTCCGAAGGGTTAATGCTCAAAAGAAAAGATTCTCCTTATTTAGTAGGAAGAAAGAAAGGTGATTGGTGGAAGTGGAAGGTAGATCCACTAACTATAGATGCTGTATTGACCTATGCTATGCGCGGTCATGGTAGACGTTCAAACCTATTTACCGATTATACCTTTGGCTTATGGAATGATGATAAAAGTGAATTGGTCACGTTTGCGAAGGCGTATTCTGGTCTTACGGATGCAGAATTTAGACAAGTCGATCGCTTTATAAAAGCGAATACAGTAGAGCGTTTTGGACCCGTACGCAGTGTGACGCCTGAATTAGTTTTTGAAATTGCTTTTGAAGGTATTGCGCATTCTAAAAGACATAAAAGTGGTGTCGCTACCCGATTTCCAAGAATTTTGCGCTGGAGAAAAGACAAAAAAATTGAAGACGCCAACAGCCTTGAAGAGCTAAAAAATCTTATCCCTGGTTAAACCTCAACGCATTCTTTATATGACAAAAAAAGAACTTTTTGAAATCGCATTGCACTGGTTTGATCAACAAGGTTGGAAAGCCTTTCCGTTTCAAAAGCAAACCTGGGAGGCTTTTATGAAGGGAAAAAACGGATTACTCAATGCACCTACAGGAAGCGGAAAAACCTATGCACTATGGGTGCCTGTAGTATTGAATTACATCAAAAACAATCCGGATTATAAAACAAAACATAAAAAAGGGCTAAAAGCAATCTGGATTACTCCGCTACGAGCACTATCGCAAGAAATTAAGCAAGCTGCCGAGCGTTTTGCTGATGATCTAGGTACTCAAATGACTGTTGGCATACGAACAGGAGATACCGATCAAAAAGAGCGAGCAAAGCAGAAAAGAAATATGCCAGATCTACTGATCACTACCCCTGAAAGTCTTCAGCTTTTGTTGGCCTCTAAAGGATATGATAAGACTTTTAAAAATTGTGAAGCTATCATCATTGATGAATGGCACGAGCTATTAGGAACCAAAAGAGGCGTGCAAATCGAATTAGCACTATCTCGATTAAAATCAATAAACTCCTCAATTAGAATTTGGGGAATTTCGGCTACAATAGGGAATTTAGAACAGGCACAACAAGTGTTGTTAGGACCCGAAAGTAAATCTTTTGTCAATTCAACCCTTATCAAAGCAAACCTCAACAAAAAAATTAAGGTTGAAAGTATTATTCCCAAAGAAATGGAAACCTTCCCCTGGAGAGGACATTTGGGGATTCACCTCTTAGATGAAGTTATACCTATTATCAAAAAAAGCAAAACGACCCTGCTTTTTACCAATACCAGAAGCCAATGCGAAATCTGGTTTCAGAAAATATTAGCCCAATACCCAGAATTTGCTGGTGAAATTGCCATGCATCACGGTAGCATCAATAAAGAAACCAGGCTTTGGGTAGAACAAGCGATTCGAAACGAAAGTCTTACTGCAGTGGTTTGTACCTCCAGTCTTGACCTGGGAGTTGACTTTGCCCCCGTAGAAACAATTATCCAAATTGGTGGCCCAAAAGGAGTTGCCCGATTTTTACAACGTGCTGGTAGAAGCGGTCATCAACCCGGCAAAACCAGTGTGATTTACTTTTTGCCAACACATGCTATTGAATTAGTCGAGGCCTCAGCTTTGCAAGAAGCGGTTAAAGAAAATACCGTGGAAGATCGCATTCCTTATCTCAATAGCTTTGATGTGTTAATTCAGTACCTCACTACTCTGGCAGTTTCAGATGGATTTCATCCTGAAGAAATTTTTCCGGAAATCAAAAGTACATTTTGTTACCAGGCCCTTACTGATGACCAATGGAACTGGATTCTAGGATTTATCACAGTAGGAAGTCAAAGCCTTCAAAACTATGATGAATACAAAAAGGTTGAAATACTAGATGATGGGCTTTTTAAAATTAACAATAGAGGAACCGCGATGCGACATCGACTTCAAATTGGCACCATTGTTAGTGATGCCGTACTTACTGTAAAATATCTCAAAGGTGGATACATTGGCAGCATTGAAGAATGGTTTATTTCTAAATTAAAACCTGGGGACGTATTTACTTTTGCCGGAAGAAATTTAGAATTAGTGCGTATCAAAGAAATGAAAGTATTGGTTAGAAAATCAACTAAAAAAACATCAAAAGTACCCAGTTGGATGGGCGGAAGATTAACCCTTACTTCGCAAATGTCAGCACTGCTTAGGCAAGAATTGTATAAAGCCTCAGCCAACCAAGCATCTTCAAACGAGTTAAAAGCACTATCGCATATCTTTAAAGAACAACAAAAGGAAAGTATTATTCCAGCAGAGGAACAATTTCTAATTGAAACCTTTAAAACTCGTGAAGGATACCACGCTATATTTTATCCTTTTGAAGGACGTTTTGTACACGAGGCTTTAGGCAGTCTCATTGCTTATCGCATCAGTTTACTATCTCCTATTTCATTTTCTATAGCATTTAACGATTATGGATTTGAACTCCTTTCGGATCAAGAAATAGATATGCAGGCTGTACTTGACAATAATCTTTTTACCATGCAAGACTTACACCAGGATCTCCAAAAAAGTTTGAATGCCACCGAAATGGCGCGTAGGAAATTTAGGGATATTGCCGTAATCTCAGGTATGGTATTTACGGGTTACCCCAATAAATTACTTAAAAGCAAACATCTTCAATCGAGTTCTCAACTGTTATTTAATGTGTTTAGAGATTTTGAAGCAGATAATTTGTTGTATCAGCAAGCATTCATTGAAACCTTTGAACATCAGCTTGAAGAAGGGCGACTAGCGGAAGCCTTACTAAGAATCGAAGGACAAACCATCATTTGGAAATCTTGTAGCAAACCCACTCCCTTTTCTTTTCCGATTATTACAGATCGATTGCGCGAAAAGTTATCTAGCGAAAAACTCGAAGATCGTATCAAAAAGATGATAACTTTGTTAACCAAAAAGTAGCGCTAGGAATAAGTACCATAAAAATGACCCAAACCATCTGCATAAAAGATCAAACCTTCCTATTGCATCCATTCGGAGTTATGTATTGGAAAGAAAAAGCGATGTTGCTCATCGCAGATGTTCATCTCGGTAAGATATCACACTTTAGAAAACACGGTAGTGCAATACCAGCAGCAGCCATATTTAAAAATTTTGAGCAATTAGATGAGGTGATAGCCTTTTTTCAACCTCAAAAGGTCTGCTTTTTAGGAGATCTTTTTCATAGTTACAAAAACACAGAATGGCAATTTTTTGAAGCTTGGATAGCCAAACAAGAATCTGATATACTTTTACTTATAGGAAATCATGATATAATTGATGAACGCAAGTATCAAGATCTTGGAATTAAAACCGGAACAGAACTAACTATAGATTCTATTTTATTAACGCATCACCCCGAAGAGCGTGCTGGTTTTTTTAATTTTTGCGGTCACATCCATCCCGGAGTACAGTTACAAGGATTAGGTAAACAACGTTTAAAACTGCCGTGCTTTTTTCAGAAACCGAATCAATTGATTCTTCCCGCGTTTGGAGTCTTTACCGGTATTTATGTACTTGAACCCGAAGAAGAAGATAAAGTATATGCAATTACTTCAAAAGAAGTAATAATAGTTTCTTAATTTCACTTCAGATGAAAATCTTGTAGTTATGAAATGTCAAAAACACCTTTTTACCTTATCCGAAGACATCACTTACCTCAATGGTGCCTATATGTCTCCCCAATTAAAATCCGTTTCTGAAATTGGGATCACTAACTTGCTTAAAAAAGAGGATCCTAGTAGTACTCCTCCACAAGATTTCTTTAGCAGTCGGGTAACATTAAAAAAGCGCTTTGCACAACTCATCGGTGCATCAGATTATACCAATACTGCGATAATTCCTTCAGTTTCTTACGGAATTGCAAATGCTGCTACTAATATCAAGCTGCAGAAAGGTGATGAAATTATTTTGGTAGAAGAGCAGTTTCCTAGCAATTATTATAGCTGGAAAAGGATTGCTGATCAAAAAGAGGCAAAAATTACCCTAATCAAGCCTCCCAAAAACTTTAGAGAACGAGGTAAGATCTGGAATGAAAGCATATTAGCGGCTATTAATAGCAAAACCGCGTGCATTGCTATGGCACAAGTCCACTGGGCAGACGGAACACTATTTGACCTCAAAGCAATTCGAGAAAAATCCTTACAGTTTGGTGCTAAATTAATCATTGATGCGACCCAAAGTTTAGGCGCCTATCCATTTTCCATTCAAGATATACCTGTTGATGCAGTAATTTGTGGGGGTTACAAGTGGCTATTGGGCCCTTATTCACTTGGTATGGCATATTATAATGACTCTTTCAATGATGGCATTCCTATTGAAGAAAACTGGATGAACCGAATGCATAGCGAAGATTTCTCAAGTCTTACACGTTATGAGAGTAATTACCAGGATAAAGCGAGTCGCTATTCTGTTGGCGAATCCAGCAACTTTATACTAACTCCAATGCTTACTCGTGCTATTGAACAATTAATCGAATGGCAACCTGCTCAGATTCAAAAGTACGCTGCTACCATAACTACGAATTGTATCGAAAGCTTGCAAGAAGCGGGTTATCTCATTGAAGATGATAAGTACCGAGCTTCACACCTTTTTGGTATATATCTTACCGAAAATCATGATATGAATACCATCAAAAGAAAACTGGCCGAGCACAAAATATATGTATCCTATCGTGGAGAAGCTATTCGCGTTTCAGCGCATATTTATAATGAGGAAAAAGATCTTGAGTTACTTAGTAATTTACTAACCGAATAATGTTTTACTTTTTTTAACTTTATACGGATTCAACACTATTTTCACATTATCTTAAAACTCTAAAAACCCTTCACATAATGAAAAAAAGACTCGCAATTCTCAATTTACTGTCAGTAATTTACCTCATAGCTATCAACTACATCGCGGAAGCTGTACGTTTTAACGATACCAATGTAGCCGCTTTAAGCAGAAAATATGATAATTTATTCACCCCGTCTAGTTATGCGTTTGCTATTTGGCTATTAATTTTTACCGGACTTATTGCCTATTCAATTAATCAGATAAGAACAGCTTATAACTCTCCAGAAAAAGGTGATTATATTGAAAAAACTTCGTATTGGTTTGTATTGGCCAATGTATTTACCGGCAGTTGGGTAGTTGTATTTGTATATGAATATACCGCAGCCTCAGTATTAGTGATGCTTGGAATTTTATTTTGTTTACTCAAAATAATCATCAATACAAACATCAACCATGGTGCGTCACCTAAATATCTATTTACTCTGAAGAAATGGCCCATCAGTTTGTATGCAGGATGGATTTCCGTAGCTTCAATCGCAAATATTTCTGTATATCTTACCAAAATAGAATGGAAAGGATTTGGACTATCTGAGGTCAGCTGGACACTAATCATACTTGCCATAGCAGTAGTACTCAATTTATTTATGATTCTGAATCGGAATATGAGAGTATTCGGGTCAGTTGGAGTTTGGGCATTAATAGCAATATATGTACGGCACCAGGGAGATTACAACAGCATTGCATATATGGCATTAGGAGGAGCCATATTACTCGCAGTAACCATCATTGGGCAGTTTTTACTCAAAAAATCTTATCATACTACTTCAAAAGAGCAGATCCTCAGTTAAAACATATAGGTTACATCACTGCCCCAGGTAGGGTAAGCGAATAGTATATCCTTGAGTGCTGTTGTAGTCATTTTTTGATGTACTACAACAGCAAATACATTAATTACTTCTGCTGCTTGTGGTCCAATAAGGTGCACGCCGAGAATTTGATCGTTTGCCGTATTCACGATAGTCTTATACGCATAAATGGACTCGTTTATGCGCTTTGCATTAAAAAAAGTAGAAGCATCGTTATAATTAACAGAAATGTTGGTGTATTGTGCTCTGGCTTCTTCTTCTAACAAACCTAACTTTGCCAAGTTGGGTAAGGTAAAAGTAATAGAAGGAAATACAGGAAAAATAGCTTTTTGCTGATTACCATTTAGGATATTATGAGCTACGATGCTACCTTCTCTTCCTGAAAAAGGAGTCAGTGGAGCCCCACGTTCCGCAACATCTCCGCAGGCATACACTCTAGGATTTGTTATACTTTGCAAATGTTCATTGACGCTAACTCCTTTATCAGTAAACGCTACACTTCCTCTATACAAGTCCAGTAGGTCAATGGCTGGTACTCTACCAGTGGTATTAAAAACAACATCTGTTATAATTTCTTTTTTATTTCCTTCGGTTTGATAGTAGACCTTTTTTTGGTTCTCATATTTTTCTATCGCCGTTACTTCGGCATTAACAATTAGCTTCACACCTAAGTGATTAGTCGCCTTAACTAGTTGTTGCACCATATCTGAATCAAAATTTTTTAAGGGCCGGTCACCGGATTGTAAAATAGTAACCTCAACTCCTAATCGTGCAGCAATATGGGCAAACTCCATCCCAATATAACCCGCCCCAATAAATAACATTCTTTTGGGTAATTTATTTAAGGCTAAAAAATCATCACTGACCAGTGTGTGTTCAGCACCTTTGATCTCTAAAGATCTTGGCTTTAAACCTGTAGCAATTACGATATGTTTGGCTTTAATTTTCTCTTCGCCTACTTGAAGCGTAGATTTATCTATAAATTGAGGAGACTCATAAAACAACTTGACACCTAAATCTTTTAATTTTTCTACTGTGTTTTCAGAAACAGGGTTAGTGAAGCTATTTTTAAAATCCTTAATTTGATGCCAGTTAACTTCAGGAATGTTCGTTATACCTTTTTGCAAAAGTTGTTTAGACCTTTGTAGTATTTCGGTAAAGCCCAGAATCACTTTTTTAGGGTCACATCCGCGATTGGCACAGGTTCCACCATAAGCCCTATTGTCTGTTATAGCCACAGTTTTTCCGGATTTTACACAGGATTCTGCCACGGTCTGCCCTGCAATACCACTGCCTATTACAAATACATCAAATTCAGTCATGTTAAGATCTCAAATCGTTTTCACCCTTAAAATAAACAGGAAACTGAGAGTTAATTAGCCCATTTACTAATATTTAGCACTTATTCACTTTTTTTTGGGTACGATAACTGTTCTAATGATACTATATTTGCATCAAAATTGTATCTCGTGAGTACATCCCTTATCTCGCAGCTCTATGCACAGTCTCTGCAACTGCAGAAACTGAAAGCTGCTATTGCACAAAATCAAGCCAATATTCACCTACAAGGACTAGTTGGTTCCTCTTTATCCTTTGTGATTGAAAATGCCTTTAAATCAGTAGAAGCTCCTATTCTATGTATTTTTAATGATAAAGAAGAAGCAGCCTATCACCTAAATGACTTAGAGCAATTACTTGGTGACAAAAATGTACTCTTTTATCCGGGGAGTTATCGCCGACCTTATCAGATAGAAGAAACCGACAATGCGAATGTATTGCTCAGGGCTGAAGTACTCAACAGAATTAACTCACGAAAAAAACCTGCCTTAATTGTTACCTATCCGGATGCGCTTTTTGAAAAAGTAGTAACCCGAAAAGAATTAGAAAAAAATACGCTAAAAATCAACCGCGGTGATACACTTTCGCTAGACTTTGTCAACGAAGTTTTATTTGAATATCAATTCAAAAGAGTAGATTTTGTTACTGAACCAGGTGAATTTTCGGTTCGCGGGGGTATCGTTGATGTGTTTTCTTTTAGTAATGATAATCCGTATCGAATTGAATTTTTTGGAGAGGAGGTTGATAGCATTCGAACGTTTGATGTAGAGACACAGCTTTCTACTGATCAAGTAAAAAAGATTATGATTATCCCCAATGTAGAAAACAAAACGCTTCAGGAAACCAGAGAAAGTTTTTTAAAATATATCGCAGCCAAGACTGTAGTGTTTGTACAAGATATTGACCTATTAAGCTCGCAGATTGATAAAAACACCGAAAAAGCAGAAGAAGCCTTTAAAACCTTGTCCAAGGACATTAAACACAGTGCTCCCGAAGAATTGTTTTGTACTTCAACCCTATTAAAAAAACAACTCCTTGAGTTTACCTTAGTAGAAATCGGAAGACGACCGATGACTAAGGCTGATTATACGGTAGTGTTTGACACCAAACCGCAACCCTCATTTAATAAACAATTTGATCTACTGATCCAAAACCTTAATGAAAATCACAGTGATGGCTATAAAAACTACATCTTCTGTGTAAGTGAGCAACAAGCCAAACGATTCCATGATATTTTTGATGATGCAGATCTGGATGTGAAGCAATATGAGACGATTGTGTTTTCAGCATTTCAGGGATTTATTGATCATAAATCAAGAGTAGTGTGTTATACGGATCATCAAATTTTTGAACGCTACCATAAATTCAGTCTCAAAAACGGCTATGCTAAAAAACAAGCCATTACACTCAAAGAACTTACCAACCTAGAGGTAGGTGATTATGTAACTCATATTGATCACGGTATTGGTAAGTTTGGTGGCCTTCAAAAAATAGAAGTTGAAGGAAAAAAGCAGGAAGCAATCAAATTAATTTATGGCGAACGTGACGTCCTTTACCTAAGCATCCATTCATTACACAAAATTTCAAAATACAATGGCAAGGACGGTAAAGCCCCTCAAATTTATAAGTTGGGGTCCAAAGCCTGGAAAAACTTAAAGCAAAAAACAAAGAAGCGGGTAAAAGAAATTGCTTTCAACCTCATTCAATTGTATGCCAAAAGAAAATTACAGAAAGGTTTTCAATATGCGCCAGACAGTTATTTGCAGCACGAGCTCGAAGCCTCTTTTATCTATGAAGACACTCCCGATCAAAGTAGCGCTACTGCAGCCGTAAAAGAAGATATGGAAAGTAAACGACCTATGGATCGATTGATCTGTGGTGATGTTGGTTTTGGTAAAACCGAAGTGGCTATCCGAGCTGCCTTTAAAGCGGTAGATAATGGAAAGCAAGTAGCGGTGTTAGTACCTACTACGATTTTAGCGTTTCAGCATGCTAAAACCTTTAGAGAACGACTAAAGGATTTTCCGGTAACAGTAGACTACCTTAACCGGTTTAGAACGGCAAAGCAAAAAAGAGAAACCCTTGAAAATTTAGCACAGGGAAAAGTCGATATCATTATTGGCACCCATCAATTGGTTAACAAAAATGTACAATTTAAAGATTTAGGGTTACTGGTCATTGACGAAGAACAGAAGTTTGGAGTTGCAGTAAAGGACAAATTAAAAACCATAAAAGAAAATGTCGATACCCTAACTCTAACCGCCACTCCAATACCCAGGACGTTACAGTTTAGTTTAATGGCTGCTAGGGATTTATCAACGATAACTACTCCACCCCCTAACCGATATCCTATAGAAACACAGGTAGTGCGATTTAATGAAGAGGTAATTAGAGATGCTGTAAGCTACGAAATTCAACGCGGAGGTCAGGTATTTTTTATTCATAATAGAATAGAAAATATCAAAGAAGTAGCTGGTATGATTCAACGTGTGGTACCTGATGCCAAAATAGGAATAGGACACGGTCAAATGGAAGGTAAAAAGTTAGAGACATTAATGCTATCCTTTATGAATGGCGAATTTGATGTTTTGGTTTCCACCACCATTGTAGAAAGTGGCCTGGATGTTCCTAATGCCAATACGATATTTATCAACAACGCCAATAACTTTGGCGTTTCGGACCTGCACCAAATGCGAGGTCGGGTTGGTAGAAGTAATAAAAAAGCATTCTGTTATTTTATTACACCGGAGTACTCAGCGATGACTGAAGATGCACGTAAACGAATCACAGCATTAGAACAGTTTTCTGAATTAGGAAGTGGATTCAATATCGCCATGAAAGATTTAGAAATTCGAGGAGCTGGTGATTTATTGGGGGGTGAACAAAGTGGATTTATTAATGAAATTGGGTTTGACACCTATCAAAAAATTCTAAACGAAGCTATCGATGAACTTAAAGAAGTAGAGTTTAAAGAACTTTATGCCGATGAAAACAAGGATAAAGTTTATCTCAAAGACACTCAGATCGACACTGATTTTGAGCTTTTATTTCCGGATCACTATATCAATAATATTTCGGAGCGTTTAAACCTATATACGGAATTAAATAACATCAAGTCCGAAAATGAACTGCAGGCCTATGAACAACGACTCATTGACCGATTTGGAGAACTCCCTGAGCCTGCTGTTGATTTACTAAACTCTGTTAGGATTAAATGGATCGCTACCTCCATTGGATTAGAAAAAGTGGTAATGAAACACAACAAAATGGTGGGCTACTTTATCAGTGATCAGCAATCCGACTTTTACCAAAGCCCAACGTTTACCAAAGTGTTACAGTATGTACAAACACATGCTTCAAGCGTAAAAATGAAAGAAAAACAAACCCGAAATGGGCTACGTTTATTACTTACTTTTGAAAAAATAAACTCCATTGATAAAGCATTACAAGTTTTACAACCTTTGAAAACCACAACTCAACATTCCGAATAACGATAAAATACTTGTAATTAATTAGTTATAAAATAATTACACTAGATTTTAAAGTACATAAAAACCGTAAAAATAATATAGATTATCGGTAAAAAGCATATTTTACAGGATAAAGTGTGTTAATTTATTCTTAATGTATCTAATTTATGCTTCTTTTATTCCTATTTTTAAATAACGATAGCTATTAACCAAGATGCATAAAGAAAGATATAGTTTTCTCCTCAACTCAAAAAAAACCACAAGGATGCGAAGCCGTCGTTCTGCATATCCGAAACTTTATGTACTTAATTATGCTAAAATTAAAGATCAATTTCGACAAGAAGTAAATAATTATCGCAACCACCCAGAACTTATTAATATCGAAGAATTCGCAATGAACTATTCCTTAGGGTATCATATCTGTCATAATATTGAAGACTTTATCAGTAAGGAATGTATGTTTTTGGAAGTAAAAAAATACCTGGAAGGAATTCATTTTTTTGCTTAATCCTCATTTACCTCTATTTTTATACTATTATCTGATTTAATTGGCTAACTTCCTAAGTCTTTATTTCATCTAGATATTTACTATATTTCGCAATAATTATATTTAAAGTACTTTGTTCTTACCCCTTATAAACGTTGGTTTGTCGGGTTAATGACGGGTCAAAGTCAAGCGGAATCATTTGAGATATTTAAGCCATCCCTTAATATTGCATCAGAAATGAAAGAGAAAACGAATACTGATAAACAAACAACAGTAAGTAGTCCGCTTTCTAAAAATGCAAGTATTATGAAACAGCCAGAATTAGGTCTTAAAATTTCTGAACTTCGAAAATCGAAAGGTTATACGCAAGAGGAGCTTGTTGAAAAATGCAACATAAGTGTACGTACCATTCAACGTATTGAAGCCGGTGAGGTTACCCCGAGAAGTTATACCATCAAAACTATACTCTCCGCCTTGGATTATAATTTAAAAGACATTAAATCCGAAAGCAATACCATTACTGACGAATTTAAACGATTCTTTCACTTAGAGATAGATGACTCAAAAGAGGCTGGTCATCTTATACAACAATTGAACTTCGCCTGGATTAGTGGTATTATTTATTTTATGCTCGGTTTTGGTGAAATCGCTGTAGATTATGCACGTTACGAAAATAACGAAATGGTTGTAAGCACAGTGTTTTATATTGTTCTTAAACTATTGGTCTTAGTCTCTTTAGTATTATTTACCAGAGGATTTGTACTTACTGGTAAACTATTCAATAATTATCTGCTTAGAATTACAGCTTTCATATTCATATTCATAGGATGTGTTTTTTACTGTTATGATATACTATCTTTATTTACCGGGACTTTTGAGTACCAATTTGTTTTAGGAGCGCAAGCCATAACCTATGGAATAATTGGCTTACTCTTTGGAATAGGCATCTTAAGACTACAAAAAATCTTAGGCACTATAGCCCTGGTGACCGGCATCTTTGAGATCATTAGTTACGGATTTATGATTACGGTCTTGCTTGCTATTGTAGGTCTCTTTTTCCTTACACCTACTATCATTTTAGAAATTATTCTTCTTTATAAAGTAAGCCAAATGATCAAAGCCAAATATAAAGAACTGACCACTCCGTAATCTCTTTCATAAATTTTAATTCCCTTACTGCTATCAAGCTTCTAAACTTGATAGCCCAAACAACTATTGTCTAATTTTAAAACAAATTATTATGAAAAAAGTAGCTCTATTTACATTGCTTCTATGCACTACTGCAACCCATTTATTTTCACAAAACAAAGTCGATGTCATTTTTTTAACGGATCACTATGAAGCCTATCTACAAAAAGCTAATAGCTCTGCAGACCAACAAGAGTTGTACACTTCAACCGTACAGCTACCGATTTATAGCACCTATTTTAAAACCAGTCA
Source organism: Aquimarina brevivitae (assembly GCF_004216895.1). Classification (GTDB taxonomy): domain Bacteria; phylum Bacteroidota; class Bacteroidia; order Flavobacteriales; family Flavobacteriaceae; genus Aquimarina; species Aquimarina brevivitae. Next base: position 321,609 of record NZ_SGXE01000001.1, read on the forward strand.
ATACGCACCCTTTGTCTTCGAGGAACTAGCAAGCGAAACAGTGAATAATGAAAAACTTACCAGTCAAGTGAAACAGATCAAATCCAATAAAGCCAAGATACAGGAATTGATAGAAAAAAGTTTTGAAAAGTGTACTACTAGTATTCCTCTTGATCAACTATCGATATATGTAATCCCTCCTAAAAGTGAACTGAATTTTATGTCCGATACAATGAGTGGTGTATTTGGCTTAACTGCAGGAGAAAATGCGATATTGCTCTCCATCGACCCAACGATCAATGGCTGGGAAAAAATGCTGAGTTATGCGGTTGCACACGAGTATTACCACGCCTACTGGACCAAACAAAATTATCATAAAATAACCGGATGGAATATATTGGATTTTATGTGTTTTGAAGGTAGAGCAGACTATTTTGCCAAACAATTATTTCCGAAGGTAAGAACTCCCTGGACCGAAACCTTATCTAAACAAGAAGAAAAAGAACTTTGGGAATCACTTTTGCCTGAACTTACCAATCAAGATTTTGAATTTTTGCTGCAGGTAATGTTTGGCTCCGACAACTATCCTAAGTGGGGTGGATATGCACTCGGTTATACCATTACCAACAACGCATTGCAAAAAGAAAACACGTTAAGCATTAGCGAATGGACTACTAAACAGCCTATAGAACTTTTAGCGCTTACCGATTTTCAAACGGATTAAAAGTAAGCAAAAGATTAGGCAGAATTAGTTTTCTGCCTAATTTCTAAAATTTTTATAGATACGTTGAGGAAAATGTTGTTTTAACAAAGCATATTGATTGATATCGATTACTTCTAGTTTTCCATAATTGGCTAGTTCTTCGACCTGAATCCCAGTACTAGCACCAACCACTGCTGTGCTTATAGCTTTATGTTTTAAAACATAATCAATAGCCGTGTGAGAGCGCGGTTTGTTTTCCACAGTAGCATTTCGTAACGTGTCTGTATATTTTACTACTTCTTCTTTGGTATGCTCCAAATACGCACTCGGCTCTTTACCAGCTAACAGACCTTTTGCAAGAGTACCTCTGGTCAACACACCGATGTTATGATTTAGTAATAGCTGAAGGCATTCTTCTTCAGGTCTACGGTCTAACAAGCTGTACTGCATCATCACTGATGCTATATTGGATTTAGCTACAAACGTTTTAATTACATTTGGTCTAATAGACGATATTCCATAATATCGTATTTTACCTTGTTCTTTTAAGAGTTCGAAAGCTTCGATAGTTTCGTCAATAGGGTCTTCTATCGTTCCGCCATGTAGTTGATACAAATCAATATAATCCGTTTGTAATCGCTTCAGGCTTTGGTCTACTGCTTTTAAAATATACTCCTTTTTAGGGTTCCAAAGCCAATCTGAACCATCTGGTTTCCATTGATTACCCACCTTAGTAGCGATGATAATATCCTTGCGACAATGTTTTAGACTTTTCCCAAGAATTTCCTCATTTTTACCCTTGTCGTAAAGATCTGCAGTATCAAAAAAATTAATCCCACCATCCAATGCTGTATGAATAATTGAAGTAGCAAGCGTTGGGTCTGAAACAGGAAGTGACATGCATCCTAGAGACACCGCGCTTACGTTCAGTTTAGAGTTTCCTAAATAACGATAATACATAAGTATAAAATACGATTAAAAATGATAAAATGCGTCTTCGATATGTTCAATTCTCCGGCCCAACTTATTCTCGATAATGGCTACAATATCAAAACGTAACTCTAAATCCAAATCATTCTCGGTAATGTAGTAATCCATGGCCGCAACCAAATGTTGTATTTGTTTGGGCTTTACAAAGTCTTGTGGGTTTCCAAATTCAGGAGTGCTTCTGGTTTTGACTTCGGCTGCTACCAAGATTTCATTTTTTGTGGCGATAATATCCACTTCTGCCTTTCGGTATCTATAGTTCTTTTCGAGTATTGTATACCCTTTTTCTTCTAGCAACGCAATTGCTAGTTTCTCTCCTTTTTTGCCTAATTCGTTATGCTGTGCCATACCTAAAGGTAGTTAAGGGTTACGGTTTCACCAACTTGCACAGCCACTTCAGTTCCAAAAAGTAAGGTTTGATTATTCTTTACATGCCCAAAAGGACAATTAAAGGCCACCGGAAAATTATAATCTGAAACTATTTCCGCTATGATTTGCAAAGCATCTTTGCCAAAAGGTACTGTATTATCGTGCATTTTTGTCATTCCCCCGATTAATAAACCCGCTATATTTTCAAAAAAAGCATTACGTTTTAAATTTTGAGCCATTCGATCTACGTGGTATAAATATTCATCCAGGTCTTCAATACAAATGATTTTATTTGTGGTTTCGATGGCCGATGCTGATCCACAAAGTGAATATAACATGGATAGATTACCACCTATTAATTCTCCTTGCATATGTCCTTGCCTATTTCCAGTATATCCCTTAAAAACAAGCTTTTTTGGTGTCCCAAAAATTGAATTTTTAAACCCTTCAATCGCAGAGGGTAAACACTTATGCAAGTCGATGGGCATTGGAGCATGCATAGTAGCTACACCTAAGTTATGAATATGCGTATGCAAAACGGTAATATCAGAATATCCTATAATCCATTTGGGTTGTTGTTTAAACTTTGAAAAATCGATCTCGTCAATTACTCGCACTGTTCCGTAGCCTCCTCTGGCACACCAAACCGCTGCTATTTCATCATTGTCAATCATTGATTGAAAATCAGCCGATCGTTCATTATCTGTACCCGCAAATTGATGATATTCCTTATCAATAGTCTTGCCTAATATAGGTACTAGACCCCAAGATGCGATTAGCTTCAAGGAAGCTTTAATTTCTTTACTACTCACCTTGCGAGCCGTTGAAACAATACCAATTTTGTCTCCTTTTGTTAAAAAAGTAGGTTTTAACATTTAAAATCTGTTTTTAGTATACTAAGTAACAAATACTTTCGTTTTAATATATTATATTAGGAAGAATTTGTCCCTTAAATTTTGCTTTAAATCTAAATAACCTATGTCGCCAGATACTACTTCTTGTAATTTAGCATCCTTAGACGTTTACGTACCCACGCCAGAAAATCCCTGGAATGTCACTCGAATACATCATTTATACCGCAGGGTTGGTTTTGGAGCCTCCAAAGCTCAGGTCTTAGATGCCCTCGCCCAAAATAATCCAGAAGCACTGGTAGATTCTTTAGTAGATGAAGCCTTGGCCTTGGCGCCAACCGTGCCTCCTATTTGGTCTACCTGGAATCGCGATGATTTCGAAGCTGCTGAGGACGCCAATGAAGCTAACGATACCAGATATTATAAACTGCAAGGTAAATTGCAGATGACTACAGATATGCTTCAAAATAACTTGAGGGATCGATTAACCTTATTTTGGAGTAACCATTTTGTAACAGAAGACGATACTTATCGAAGTCCGGCCTATCAGGCACAATATTATAATTTATTACAATTACACGCCATCGGCAATTTCAGAGATTTTGTGTATGACATTGGGATTTGTAATGCGATGTTAGAATATCTCAATGGCGATGAGAATGTAAGGGATAGACCTAATGAAAACTATGCGCGTGAGTTATATGAATTATTTACGTTAGGCGTAGACAACGGATATACCGAAGAAGATATTAGAGAAACTGCGAAGGCGTTAACCGGATATGTAGATACGAATGATATCCCCTGGGGGGATATTTTATTCAATGCCAATCAATTTAGTAATGATACCAAAACCATATTTGGTCAAAGCGGTAACTGGGGCTATGATGATGTAATTAACATCTTATTTCAAGAGCGTACCAATCAAATCGCAACCTTTATTTGTGCTAAATTGTATACTTATTTTGTAAGTACCACTTGTAACGAAGACATTGTTGCACAGATGGCGCAAACTTTTATCGCTAATAACTTTGAACTTGCACCGGTGTTACGACAAGTATTTAAAAGTCAGCACTTTTTTGACATGGAAGCCATTGGATCCATCATAAAAAGTCCGTTGGACTTAACACTATGCTTTTATAATGAATTAGGATTCTCCTTGCCTGCGGACTTTGATACTATAGATTTTTTAAGAGATGCGAGTAGAACTTTAGGGCAAGATGTATTAAACCCGATCGACGTTGAAGGATGGCAAGGCGACGAGGATTGGATAAGCCCGGATTACCTTATTGGCAGATGGGAAGTTGCTCGTTTTTTTATCACAAGAGCTTGGGCTGAAAATCAACCGCAATTCAGAGATTTTGTAGTAGGACTACCTATAGGTACTGCTGCAGATGGGGTATTAGATGTTTCACTAAGTGGAGCCGATGTTGATATTGCCGTTAGAGCTTTAATCAACTACTTTTTCCCAAGAGGAATCGAAGATCAAATTTTATTTGATGAAATTTCAGGTGTTTTTAGGGATATCTTTCCTCCGACCTATTACGAACCTGATGCAACAGATCCAAATATCTGGCGATTGAGCTATAATGAAGTAGCAGATCAGTTTGTTGCGCTTCTTGATTTTATTATAGATATCCCCGAATTTCAACTTAAATAAGAATTACCATGTGTCAACATAACCACCATCAATATACTAAATCCGCTGCATCTTGTAATACTGAAGATCACAAAAAATGGAACAGAAGATCTTTCTTGCAGGCCCTCGGTCTTGTAGGAGGCGGATCTATGATGCTAGCGAATACCTCGCTTTCAGTATCTAAGCCTTCCCCTTTATCAGCTGCGTTAAGTCAGTCAGAGAATGACAACATTTTAGTCATTGTTCGATTACAAGGAGGTAACGACGGTTTTAACACCATTATTCCAGTATATGATTATGATATCTATGCTAATGCGCGTCCATTGATTAGAATACCTCCTAGTGAATTTATCAATCTCGAAAGAGATCAGTTTGCCATGCCAAAACCGATGAACAAATTAGAATCGGTTTGGGGCGAAGGTCAAATGAAAGTTGTACATGGGGTAGGCTATGAAGATTCTTCATTGTCGCATTTTACTGGATCTGATATTTGGGCACATACCAATTTGGTAGAAGAGGAAAGATCTGGCTTTATGGGGAGATATTTTCAGGAAATTTATCCAGATTATATCTTCAATCCACCGCCAAGCCCACCTTCAATCCAAATAGGAAGTATAGGAAACTTAATTTTTAGAGGACCAGAGAATGATTTTTCCTTTGCCGTTTCTAACCCAAGACGTTTAGAGCAAATTATTGAAAACGAGCGTTTTTATAACACTTCAGAATTAGGTGATTGTACCTATGAAGATCGACTAAGACACCTTAGAGAAGTTACCAACACTACCTTTACCTATGCTGAAACCATTAGTGCAGCTTATGAGCGCTCTACAGATTTTGGTGGCTATCTCGATGATAGCATGGGACGACAGTTTAATATCATTTCTAGATTGATTAAAGGTAACCTAGGTACCAAGGTTTTTCTAGTGACGTTAGGAGGTTTTGACACCCATAACGATCAGATAAGAAGACATCAAGGGTTGCTTAATTCGTTCTCCGAAGGAATAAGTAATTTTTACAAAGACCTTGCTGCTGCTGGATGGGATGACAAAGTCTTAACGATGACGATATCAGAGTTTGGACGTCGTTTTAGAGAAAATGGATCTTTAGGTACCGATCACGGAACTGCTGCTCCTATCATGTTTTTTGGAACTGGATTAAACGGTAGCGGATTTGTAGGAGAACACCCAGATTTATCAAACCTTAGTAGAGGAGGAAACGTATATAACACTACGGATTTTAGACAGGTGTATGCTACGGTGATGAAAGATTGGCTCTGTATCGATCAAAGCACCGTGGGCCGTGCATTGTTAGGTGCCGAGTTTGAATCCTTAGATTTAGGATTTAACTGTTCTGGTACAAATCCAAATATCCCTAATGATGGCGAAGGTTTAACTCATATTGTAACATATAGTGATAGTCAAACCTATATCAACATATTCAATCCACAAACTACGCACGTAGATATTGCTTTGTATAATGTTGTAGGCCAAAAGGTAGCTACGCTTCGAAACGAGATGTTATTAGAAGGACAATACGTAATTAATGTTAAAGAAGCAGCTCAAACTCGATTGAGTACTGGTCCATACGTATACCAAATCCAAACCGGTAATGGAAATTACAGCAAATCGATAATCATTTCATAACCTATTTAGATAGGATTTTATAGAATAATTAAACCCTCACCTTGTATAACTTGGTGGGGGTTTCTTACCTTTGTGCCTTATTTTAAAATTACTTATGAGCACACAAGGAAGATATACGATCACAGCAGCTTTACCTTATACCAATGGACCTATCCATATCGGACATTTAGCCGGTGTTTATGTACCGGCAGATATCTATGCTCGATATTTAAGGCTAACAGGTAACGACGTGGCCTTCATCTGCGGAAGCGATGAGCACGGTGCTGCCATACCCATGCGTGCGCGTAAAGAAGGTGTGACTCCTCAAGTAATCATCGATAAATACCATACGATGATTAAAAAATCTTTCGAAGATTTTGGGATTACGTTTGACAATTACTCCCGTACTTCCGCCAAAATCCATCATCAAACCGCCTCTGAGTTTTTTAAAAAATTATACGATGATGGTAAGTTTATTGAAGAAACAGCAGAACAACTCTACGATCCTGAAGCCAAGCAGTTTTTAGCAGATCGTTTTGTTACAGGGACTTGTCCTAAATGCGGACACGAAGAAGCCTATGGTGATCAGTGCGAAAAATGTGGGAGTTCCCTAAATGCAACAGATTTAATAAATCCAAAATCAACAATTTCTGGAGCAGAACCAATACTCAAAGAAACCAAACACTGGTATCTACCTCTTGATCAATACGAAGACTTTTTAAACGAATGGGTCATTAAAGGGCATAAAAAAGATTGGAAGCCTAATGTATACGGGCAAATAAAATCCTGGATTGATGAAGGCCTACGTGCAAGAGCAGTCACTCGCGATTTGGATTGGGGAATCCCAGTTCCTGTTGAAGGTGCAGAGGGAAAAGTACTCTATGTGTGGTTTGATGCACCCATAGGTTATATTTCTTCTACTAAAGAATGGGCAGAAAGAGAAGGAAAAGCATGGGAACCGTATTGGAAGGATAAGGATACCAAACTAATCCACTTTATCGGTAAAGATAATATCGTTTTTCACTGTATTATATTTCCGAGTATGCTCAAAGCTGAGGGTAGCTATGTCTTACCAGAAAATGTACCCGCTAATGAATTTTTAAATCTCGAAGGTAATAAACTGTCTACCTCAAAAAACTGGGCGGTTTGGTTACACGAATATTTGGAAGAGTTTCCGGATAAACAAGATGTTTTACGTTATGTGTTAACGGCCAATGCACCGGAAACAAAAGATAACGATTTTACCTGGAAAGATTTTCAGGCAAGAAACAATAACGAATTGGTTGCCATATTTGGTAATTTCATCAATCGCGTTGCGGTGCTGACGCATAAATACTATGACGGAATCATTCCAGCACCTGGAGCTCTAAACGAAGTAGATAAAAAAACACTGAAAGAGCTCAGCGCTTATCCAGCAGTTATTGCAAGCTCTATTGAGCGCTACCGTTTTAGAGAAGCCAGTCAAGAATTGATGAATGTTGCCCGCTTAGGTAACAAGTATCTAGCAGATGAAGAACCTTGGAAATTGATCAAAACCGATGAAACACGCACCAAAACAGTAATGTATGTTGCACTACAGATTGCATCTGCCTTAGCCGTCTTATCTGAGCCTTTCTTACCGTTTACAAGTAGTAAGTTAAATTCTATTTTGGGCCATTCAGAGCTTGAAACTGAATTCTCCTGGAACGATATTGCTGTGAAAGAGACCTTGCTACCTGCTGGTCACCAGATACATCAAAGTAAACTTTTATTTTCAAAAATTGAAGACACCGAAATACAAAAACAATTGGACAAGTTAGAAGCCACCAAAAAAGCAAATGAAGCTGAGAAAGCATCAGTAGAACCGCAAAAAGAGGAAGCTACATTTGAAGATTTTACCAAAATGGATCTGCGTGTAGGAACCATTATTGAAGCCGAAAAAATGCCCAAAGCAGAAAAGCTATTGGTTCTTAAAGTGGATACCGGCATTGACACGCGCACCATTGTATCGGGTATTGCAGAACATTTTGCGCCAGAGGCTATTATCGGCAAAAAAGTAACCGTATTGGTTAATTTAGCTCCACGAAAGCTTAGAGGTGTAGCAAGTGAAGGGATGATCCTCATGACCGAAACCCCAGAAGGGAAACTAGTATTTGTAAACCCGGATGAGGATGGTGTTCAACCTGGAACTATCATTAGCTAGATGCTCAAAATAGCATACCATCCTATTTATAAACACCCATTACCCGAAGGGCATCGTTTTCCTATGGAAAAATACGAGTTGTTACCCAAACAGCTCTTACATGAAGGCACTTGCACTGAAGATAACTTCTTTACCCCTACTTTCCCAAGTGACAAGGATATTCTTGCTGTGCACGACAGCGATTATTATAAACAACTTACATCGCTATCCTTAGACAAAAAAGCCATCCGTAAAATTGGCTTTCCGTTATCCGAAGAACTGATCAAAAGAGAAGTGATTATTGCTGATGGTACGATAAAAGCTTCTAGAGACGCGTTGAATCACGGCATTGCTATGAACATTGCTGGTGGCACACACCACGCCTATACCGATCGGGGTGAGGCTTTTTGCTTGCTCAACGATCAAGCTATAGGCGCAAGCTATTTGCTTAGAAATGGTTTAGCCAACAAAATTCTTATTGTGGATCTCGATGTCCATCAGGGTAATGGAACAGCTGAAATTTTTACAAATAACAATCAGGTGTTTACCTTTTCCATGCACGGAGCCAAAAATTATCCGTTTAAAAAAGAAAAATCAGACTTGGATATTGAACTCCCCAATGGAACGAAAGATGAAGCTTATCTCAACCAATTAAAAACCATTTTGCCTAAACTAATTAAGGAACAAAAGCCAGATTTTATATACTACTTATGCGGAGTAGATATTTTGGAAACAGACAAATTAGGAAAATTGTCTTGCAGCATTCAAGGATGCAAAGAGCGCGATCGATTTGTGTTACAAACCTGTAAAGACTTAGAGTTACCGGTAATGTGTTCTATGGGTGGTGGGTATTCTGCTGAAATTAAAATCATCATCGATGCCCACGCTAATACCTTTAGAGTAGCTCAGGAAATTTTCTTTTAAAAAACAAGTAGTCATTTGTAATTGGATTTTATTGTATCTTTCCTTCTGATACTTTTCAATAACAGTATGGAAAAAAAGTGTTTGGAATGTGACCAAAAAATAATTGGCCGAGCGGATAAGAAATTTTGTAGTGACTACTGCAGAAATGCCTATAACAATAATCTCAACCGCGATTCCAAAAATCTGGTTCGAAACATCAATAATAAACTTAGAAAGAATTATCGCATCTTAGAAACGCTTAATCCCGGAGATAAAACCACTACTACCCGATCGAAACTATTAGCTAAAGATTTCAATTTCGAGTATTTCACCAGTATTTACACTACCAAAACAGGAAACACCTACTATTTCGTTTACGATCAGGGCTATTTAGCCTTAGAAAATGATTTTTTTGCCTTAGTAAAAAGAAAATAATACTATGTTAGAATACCCTATATTAATCTTTATGCTGTTTGCTTTATTTGTTGCAACCATAATTTTGCTCATCAACTACTTTAGTACCAAAAACCGCATCCGAAGAAAACTGAAAAAAATAAAGCCTACTGCGATACTATCCTGTAAAGAAAATCAGTATGTGAAAATTATAGGCAAGGCTCACAATCTAAAACCTGCGCTGATTTCACCACTGAGTAAAAAACCTTGTGTATATTATCAAGTAGAGGTAGAGCGCAGACGTAGTTCTGGTGATAGTAATACCTGGCATACCATCATCAAAGATGAACAATTCATTGATTTTAGTATTGATTCCAAAGGTCAAAAAGCCATCGTTGCTGCTAAAGTTCCTGAAAACGCTAAGAAAGTCTATTTGACTAAAGACTTCAAAAAAAGTTCTGGTACATTTAATGATGCTCCTGATTATATCGAAAACTATTTAAAGACTTTCGAAAAAAGTAGCCAGGGTTTCCTCGGTTTGAATCACGACATGAGATATAGGGAGGGAATTATAGAAATTGGTGAAGAAATAGCAGTTTTAGGCATTGCAAAATTTAGGGAGTCCGAATATAATTTAGATCATTATTCTTCTACTGACCTATTTATATCCGGAGACCCGGAAAGAAAATTATTTATCACTGATGACCAAAAGACTGTACAACAATTATAGATCACGCCAGTATTGACTGTTTAATTTTAACGCAGCCTTCATTACATCCTTTTGACTGATTTGACCTACTAATTTACCGTCTTCTAAAATCGGAAATCTTCTTCTTTTAGTTTCTAAAAATTTGTTAGCCGCATCAAAGATATTGAGGTTGCCGTCAATAGTTTCTACATTTCTTACCATGAATTTCTCAACTGTTGCATCCTGTATTGGCATATTATAATACCTACTTTCATTGAGCTGTTTAATACAGTCTCCTTCAGAAATAATACCTAACAACTCTTGATTCTCTCCTACCACAGGTCCACCAGAAATTTTATGCTTTACTAAGCTTTCAATAACTTCCATTACAGATTGGTGTGGTTTAAAAGTGATAAGCTTTCTGCTCATATAATCGGACACCTTTATAGGTGCTTCGTGCTCCTTTTTAGTCTTTGATCGTGCACCTTGAAAACTGATAATACCCATATGCTTAGTGATTTAGTGAATCTTAAATATAGTAATTAAATAGCATTTAATCAACTGTAGTGTAGCCTTTAGTTTATCTAAAAACTTATTTTCTTATCTTTAAATCATAAAACAAACTTTACCTACACACACTATTTACTATAAAAGCTAACTACTTCAACCATGAAAAAGATACTATCTTCAATTTCCTTCATTCTCATAATTTTAGCCATTTGGTACACACATAACAGTACAACTCCAAATGCTTCAATTTCCGATCAGGTTGAAGCCTCAGCATTCTCCACAGAAAGAGCCCTTCGGCACGTGAAAAACATAGCGCAAGAGGCACACTATTTAGGGAGTCCCAATCATACTACCGTTAAAAATTACTTAGTACAAGAACTGAACAAATTAAACTTATCCCCTAGCATTCAAGAAGGGTTTGCGATTTCTGATGCAGGGACATTAAGTAAACCTCAGAATATTGTTGCCAAAATAGAAGGCACTGACAGTAGTAAATCATTACTCCTTTTATCTCATTATGATAGTAACCCTCACTCCTCTCTTGGAGCTAGTGATGCAGGAAGCGGTGTAGCCACTATTTTGGAAGGAGTCAGCGCTTATCTAAATACTGGCAAAAAGCCTAAAAATGACATTATTATCTGTTTTACTGATGCAGAAGAATTAGGCTTAAATGGGGCTGATCTTTTTGTTTCACAGCATCCCTGGGCCAAAGACATAGGTCTTGTCCTCAATTTTGAAGCCCGTGGGAGTGGTGGTCCCTCCTATATGCTCATGGAAACCAATGGTAAAAATGGAAATATGATCAAGGAGTTTATGAATGCAAACCCAGAATATCCTGTATCTAATTCTTTAGCCTATAGTATTTACAAACTACTTCCTAATGATACGGACCTCACCATATTTAGAGAAAAGGGAAATATTGACGGTTTTAATTTTGCGTTTATTGATGATCATTTTGACTATCATACCGCAAATGACACCTGGCAAAACTTAGATCTTAATACCTTGAAACATCAAGGCAGCTATTTAATGCCGTTATTGGATTACTTTGCAAAGGCAGATCTTAGTAACCTTAAATCAAATAAAGACTTTCTTTACTTTAATGCTCCTGTTATGGGTATGGTAAGCTACCCATTTGACTGGATATATCCGTCAGTCGGTATAGGGCTACTACTCTTTATTCTTTTGCTGATTTATGCTGCTAAAAAAAAGCGAATAGTTGCAGCAGAAGTAGGTAGTGGGTTTTTAGCTTTTATCATTTCATTAGGTTTATCTGGAGCGCTTAGTTATGCACTATGGAAATTGGTGTTGATTCTTTATCCAGGATGTAATGATATACTACACGGATTCCCCTATAATGGCTATTATTTAATTGCAGTAGCGGTATTACTTGCTGTTGCTGTATTTTTTAAAGTCTATAGCTTATTTGATAACACCAAAGAAACTCCGAGCTTAATGGTTGCCCCGCTAACATTTTGGTTGCTCATTTGCGGAGCAATTTCAGTGTATTTGCCCGGAGGAGCCTATTTGATCATTCCAGTAGTATTAGCATTAGTTTGTTTTTTGATTATGATCAATCAAAAAAAGCCGCTTCCGATATTAATGCTTCTTATTAGCTTACCTGCAATCTTTATTCTAACACCTTTCATTACTTCGTTTCCTGTGGCGTTAGGATTAAAAATTTTGTTTGCTTCAGCAGTGCTCACCGTGCTTTTAGCTGCATTGCTTCTACCGGTTGTAGGGTATTACGAAAAAAAAGGGTGGATAGGGAATCTGGCATTTTTTGCGGTACTTATATTTTTTGGCATTGCACATCTCAATGCAGACTTTACCGAAGAACGTCCTAAACCTAATAGTTTGGTGTATTATTATGATCAGGATCAACAAAAAGCGTATTGGGCTACTTACGACCATAAGTTAGATGATTACACCAAGAATTATATTGATCGGCTTAAGAATGTTGCAGATAATTTCAATACTGAAACCATAACAAGTAAATATAACAACAGTTTTACTTATGTAACTCCAACCGATAGTAAACCAATTTCCACCGCTAGGATAGAAGCTACTTATGATACCTTAATTGGTGACATTAGATATATGGATATCTGTATCACTCCACAGCGAAGCCTAAACCGTATGGATCTATACTTGGCCAAAAGCACTAATTTTAAAAAATTAATAGCCAATGGTGTAGTACCTAGCGATGTGATAACTAAACAAGGTAAAAAGTATAATGCATTTACCCATAGGTGGAATGACAGATTGTTGACCTACCATCTGCGACCTAATGAATCCTTGGAATTACGTTTACAACTCCATAAAGATTCCTTGGCAAATATGGTGCTCTATGAAGCCTCTTACGACCTACTCAACAACCCATTATTCACCGTTGCGGAACGTAAAAATTATATGATGCCCAAACCCTTTGTGGTTAACGATGCAGTAATGACCAAAAAAACTATAGATTTGAATACGGTTCCCCACATCAAAGATCTTATTTCTTCTAACCCAGAAAATAGTGTAACAGATAATGAGTAAAACAATTAGTATTTTGGGTATCGGATGGCTTGGCTTTCCGCTGGCCCTGGATCTGATAGCGAAAGGATATCAAGTAAAAGGAAGTACAACTTCTTTAATGAAAATCAGAAAGCTCAAACAAAAAGGAATACAACCTTATCATATTATTGTAAAAGAAAATGGTATCGCTGGCGAAATAAAAGAGTTTTTAGAAGAATCGGAGGTACTGATTATAAACATCCCGCCAGGTTTGCGTGGCAATCCTGACATTAATTTTGTAGCTAAAATCAAGAATCTGATAGCACCTATTAATAAATCTACAGTTAAACAGCTGCTTTTTGTCAGTTCTACTTCTGTTTTTGAGGATCTAGAAGACTTTCCTATTATCAATGATACAACTACGCCATTAGCTTCCAAAAATGCAGGAAAACAGCTTATACAGGCTGAGTCACTTTTAACGGATACTAAAAGCTTTCAGACAACTATACTTCGATTTGGAGGATTATTTGGTCCTAATCGCCACCCGGCTACGATGCTATCTGGTAAAACCGATTTAAAAAACCCTAAAGCTCCGGTGAATTTGATACATCAGCAGGATTGTATTGGTGTGATCAACGCTATACTAAACAAAGACATTTGGGGTGAAACTTTTAATGCTGCCTACCCTGATCATCCCGAGAAAGAAACATATTACACCAAGATTTGTGAGCAAATGGGGTTACCAATACCTCAATACGATTACGAGACCGTTTCAAAAGGAAAAATCATTAGTGCAGCTCTACTTATGGAAGCCTTAGAATTTGAGTTTAAATTCAACTTATATTCTATTTAACTATCTCTTTTTTCATAAAATATTAAAGTTCCCAATTTGCATATTTTGATTAGCACGACTTTTTGAGAGGTAAAATCAATGACTTATTTTCACTGAAAACAGTGTAGTATTAATTTTAATATTCGACTTGTTTTGTATTAGATACAAATTAAAAACTCTAATATAAAACCTAACTTTATGAAAAAAGTACTTACTACCCTTTGGATTGTTACTATGCTTGTATTATTTGATTCTTGTTCAACAGAAGACGGTCCAACATCAATTGAAACAGAAATAATGCCAATGGAGCTGTCCGAAATATATACCCCAAACGGTATAGTCGGTTCATCTAGTCTAAATAAAAACTCTAATCCTAATATCACCAAGGTATGGAATACGACAGACTATGGTGAATCCCGTTTTTTATTAGATGAAACAAATGTAAAGACTATCAGAGAGAGAGATGTCTTAAATAATGAAATTTTCACTTTTAGATTTTTGAGAGAAGGGCCTAATTTTATCTATGGCATAGATGACTCCAGGGAACTTTACATAGCTCTTCCTATTTGGAACGCTGGTAAAAATGCCCACGCCTATTTTAGAGAACCAGGAAGTTCTTGGGTACAATGGCGAATTTTTAAGTATTCAAGTTGTATCAACGACACTACCAAACCAACAATTGCATCAAACCCTGATGCTCCCCTATGGTATGAACAATACCGAAGAGATGGGTTTATAAACTTTAGCAATATGATACTTTGCCTAGGTGAAGAAAACCCTAAGCTTTTAGACTATATTCCTGCTACTCGAGCATACTTAAATATTACTGATAATTGCGACCAAGATTTAACATTTATTCAAACTCCAGCTCCTGGAACTATAATCACTCAATCACAACATCTAACTGGTCAAATTAGGGTGATTGATGATAATAGTAATGAATTAATTGTAAGGTTTTATGATTACATAAGATTATGTAATTGATAAAATAGAACACATTTCTTATAAAAAATCCAGACCTGAAACAGATCTGGATTTTTTTTATAAGTTTTTGAAAAGTTTCTTACCCTTTCAAACTAGCGCTCAAATATTCTCTATTCATACGAGCGATATTTTCTAAAGAAATACCTTTTGGACATTCGATCTCACAAGCACCAGTATTGGTACAGTTACCGAAACCTTCATCATCCATTTGTTTTACCATAGCTAATACACGGTCAGTAGCTTCTACCTGACCTTGAGGTAATAATGCATATTGCGAAACTTTGGCAGAGGTAAATAGCATTGCTGATGCGTTTTTACAAGCTGCTACACAAGCTCCACAACCAATACAAGTTGCTGCAGCAAAAGCGTCATCCG
Source organism: Aquimarina brevivitae (assembly GCF_004216895.1). Lineage (GTDB taxonomy): Bacteria > Bacteroidota > Bacteroidia > Flavobacteriales > Flavobacteriaceae > Aquimarina > Aquimarina brevivitae. The sequence continues at coordinate 337,101 of NZ_SGXE01000001.1, forward strand.
CATTTTCCTTTTCAATCGGTATCGCATTAGCATCAATAGTATTACCAGAGGTATTTACAGAAACATAACCCCCAGCTTGTTGTATTCTATCAAATGCACTTCTGTCAACCATAAGGTCTTTGATTACAGGAAATGCTTTCGCTCTAAACGGTTCTATAAAAATAGTATCTCCATCATTGAACATACGCATGTGCAACTGACAAGTGGTTACCAAACGGTCAGGACCGTGCGGTTCCCCATTAATCTGTAAGGAGCAAGATCCACAAATCCCTTCTCTACAATCGTGATCAAAAACCACAGGTTCTTCACCCTTGTTGATCAATTGCTCATTCAACACGTCTAGCATTTCTAAAAATGACATATCACCCTCTATCCCTGAAATAGGATAGTCCACCATCTTTCCTTCTGAGTTGGCATCTTTTTGACGCCATATTTTTAATGTAAGATTCATATTCTTTTAGTTTTTAGTAATTAGTATTGTGAGTTGTGAGTTTAGCACTCCTAAGCAATACTGCTACTATTTATAACTACGTGTTTTTACTTCAATATTTTCGTAATTCAACTCTTCCTTATGCAATACTGCATCCTTAGGTTCGCCTTTGTACTCCCAAGCGGAAACATACATATAGTTTTCATCGTCTCTCAAGGCTTCTCCTTTTTGTTCACCTTCTTGTTCTACAGACTCTTCTCTAAAGTGTCCTCCACAAGATTCGTTACGATCTAGAGCATCCTTAGCAAACAACTCTCCTAATTCTAAGAAATCTGCTACTCGACCAGCCTTTTCTAATTCAGAGTTCACACCTTCAGCGGTTCCAGGAACTTTTACATTTTCCCAAAAATCTTTGCGTAATGCTGCTATTTCCTCGATAGCTTCTTTTAATTCTTTTTCATTACGAGACATCCCACATTTGTTCCACATGATTTTACCAAGCTTCTTGTGGTAATAATCAACAGAATGTTTACCAGAACCGTTTAATAATTTTTCTAAACGCTCTTTTACATCTTTTTCTGCCTGATCAAACTCTGGAGAATCTGTTGGAATTTTTCCTGTTCTAATATCTTGAGATAGGTAGTCTCCTATGGTATACGGTAATACGAAATATCCATCGGCTAACCCTTGCATTAAAGCAGAGGCACCTAAACGGTTCGCTCCGTGATCAGAGAAATTAGCCTCTCCTGCAGCATAACAACCAGGAACGGTGGTCTGTAAATTATAATCTACCCATAAACCGCCCATTGTATAATGCACTGCTGGGTAAATCATCATCGGTGTTTTGTATGGATTCTGATCTACAATCTTTTCATACATCTGGAAAAGGTTTCCATATTTGGCTTCGATGATTTCTTCTCCTAGTTTTGTTATTTCCTCTTTTGAAGGATTTGCGATACCAGAAGTATATGCTTTTTCTTTTCCATAGCGTTCAATAGCAGAAGCAAAATCTAAATACACTGCCTCCCCTGTTTTATTCACTCCAAAACCAGCGTCACATCTTTCTTTTGCTGCTCTAGAAGCCACATCACGTGGTACAAGGTTACCAAAAGCAGGGTAACGACGCTCTAGATAGTAATCTCTTTCGTCTTCGCTAAGCTCAGTTGGTTTTAATTTACCAGCACGTATTGCTTCTGCATCTTCTTTTTTCTTTGGTACCCAAATTCTTCCATCGTTACGTAACGACTCGGACATCAAGGTCAACTTAGACTGATGATCTCCTGAGACTGGTATACACGTAGGGTGAATTTGAGTAAAGCAAGGATTTGCAAAGAAAGCACCTCTTCTGTGAGCTCTCCAAGCAGCCATTACATTACTACCCATAGCGTTGGTACTTAAATAAAATACGTTACCATATCCCCCGGTTGCTAATACCACTGCGTGAGCAGAATGACGTTCGATTTCGCCAGTAACCAAGTTACGCGCAATAATACCTCTTGCTTTACCGTCAACCAATACTAGGTCTAACATTTCGTGTCGGTTATGAGGCACGATTTTACCACGGTTGATCTGACGGTTCATTGCAGAATATGCACCAAGTAATAATTGCTGTCCTGTTTGACCTTTTGCATAGAAAGTTCGCGATACTAATACTCCACCAAACGAGCGGTTATCTAACAATCCACCGTATTCTCTTGCAAAAGGAACTCCCTGAGCAACACATTGGTCGATGATGTTACCTGAAACCTCAGCTAAGCGATATACGTTGGCCTCTCGAGAACGGTAATCTCCTCCTTTGATGGTGTCATAAAACAGACGATAATCGGAGTCACCATCTCCTTGATAGTTTTTAGAAGCGTTTATCCCTCCCTGTGCCGCAATAGAATGCGCTCTTCGTGGAGAGTCTTGGTAACAAAATGTTTTAACGTTGTATCCTAATTCAGCTAATGTTGCCGCAGCACTACCACCCGCTAAACCTGTTCCTACAACAATGATATCTATATTTCTCTTGTTAGCTGGGTTAACAAGATTGATTGAATTTTTATGTTTTGTCCACTTTTCTGCCAGTGGGCCTTCTGGTATTTTAGAATCTAATATTGACATATGTAGTGGTTTTTAATGATTATGATTAAAGTGAAGCACCAATGCAATGATGATAAACCCTAAAGGAATTACCACTGCAAAAGCTTTTGCAAATTTGGTTGCTGCCACTGAGTATTTATTATTGAATCCTACGGACTGGAAAGATGAAGCAAATCCATGCCACAAGTGTAAGGCAAGAAAAACAAACGATACTACATATAATCCCACTCGAACAGGACTCACAAATTTTTCTACCAATTCAGGATAGTAGCGTGTTGCATCCTCTGGAGCAAACTCTACGTATTTATGCACCATTTCTGGGATCCAAAAGTCATAAAAATGAAGTCCCAAAAAAGCTAAAATAACCAAGCCAGAAAAAATCATATTTCTAGACATCCAAGAAGAATTTGATCCTCCGTTATATTTAGCGTATTTTACAGCTCTAGCATTTCGATTTCTGATCTCTAACACAAATCCCATTACAAAATGGAAAACCACCCCAAATATTAAAATGGGTTGTAATACAAATTGTACCAAAGGATTAGTCCCCATAAAATGAGATAACTCATTAAAGGTTTCTGGACTAAAAATGGAAGTAAAATTGATACTAAAGTGTTGTAATAAGAAGAAAACTAAGAAAAGTCCCGAAAGTGCCATCGCTACCTTTCTAGCTATTGAAGATTTTATCAATCCACTCATTATTTTAAATGTTTAAATTTTTTGAGAAACAAAAGTAAGGTTCAAAGGCCTTTTTAACAACAATTATCAACGGTTTGTACGGTATTTATAATGAATTTAAAATAGAAGTTTCTTTTTGTTTAAGTTTATACACGAAATCGATTGCGAAACACCTTGAAAATTAAACAAAGCTTAATCAGTTTTAACTACTGAAAATCAAAATTTTATGTTAACACTTACTTCAAAATTACCCAATACCAAAACAACCATATTTACTGTGATGAGTAAACTTGCCCAGGAGCACCAGGCTATTAATTTATCTCAAGGGTTTCCTGGTTTTGAAGTAGATCCTCAACTGATTGAATTGGTAAACCAGGCTATGAAAAAGGGATATAATCAATATGCCCCAATGCCTGGATTGCCGTCCTTGCGAGAAGTTCTTGCAGAAAAAGTGGAACGCTTGTATCAGAAAACCTATCATCCTGAATCTGAAATCACTATAACCGCTGGAGCGACACAAGCCATTTTTACAGCTATTGCAGCTACCATAAGACCAGGAGATGAAGTCATTGTTTTTAAACCGGCTTATGATTGCTACGAACCCAGCATAGAAGTTTTTGGTGGTAAAGTAGTACCCATTCAACTCAAAGCTCCTGAATTTTTACCGGATTGGGATGAAATTTCAGCTAAGATTACATCTAAAACTAAAATGATCATAATCAATAGCCCACATAATCCAAGTGGTACAGTTTGGACAAAAGAAGATATGGTACAGCTTGAAAAGCTGTTAAAAAACACTGACATCCTATTACTAAGTGACGAAGTGTATGAGCATATTATTTTTGACGGCAAAAAACATCATAGCGCAAGTCGATTTGCAGGGTTGGCAGAACGCGCCTTTATTACAGCTTCCTTTGGTAAAACTTTTCATGCTACAGGATGGAAAACGGGATACTGCCTGGCGCCCGCAACACTGATGAAAGAATTTAGAAAAGTACATCAATTTAATGTGTTTTGCAGTAACCATCCTATCCAAGCAGCACTGGCAGAATATTTACTAAAGCCGGAGCATTATGAGACATTACCAAACTTTTACCAGCAAAAGCGAGATTTATTTTTGTCATTACTCAACGGTTCCAAATTTACCTTTACGCCTTCCTCTGGTACATATTTTCAATTATTGGATTATTCTAAAATAACGGACGAAGATGATGTAGCATTTGCCGAGCGATTGACCACAGCCCATAAAATAGCCTCCATCCCTACTTCGGTATTTAATCTTAATCAGCAGGACAATAAGCTATTGCGATTTTGTTTTGCTAAGACCGATGATACTCTGAAAAAAGCAGCTGAGATTTTACAAGCCATTTAAGTTTAAAATTCGAACTTTAGTTGCACCACCTGAAACTCATTAGCTTCCTTAACCTTTTTTGAAGCTTCTTTGCCAGTATTTAAGTTGGAGAGGGACAATCCCAGTAAGCGTACCGAATTTTTCATCTTTTCTTGATACAAAAGCTCTTTAGCCGTTTCCAATAGAATATCAGCATCACTGATATAATAGGGCAAGGTTTTACTACGAGTTTGGAGAGTAAAATCACTATACTTAATTTTTAAGGTAACGGTTCTCCCAGCTACTTTACTTTTTTTTAACCGTCTTTGTAACTCTTCCGCAATATTCTGCAAGCGTTCGAGCATATAAATTTCGGACGCTACATTTTCGCTAAAGGTACGTTCGGCTCCTAATGATTTACGCTCTCGATTCGGCTTTACTTCGCTGAGATGAATTCCTCTAACGATGCGATAGTAATGTGCACCGGATTTACCAAAATATTCCGTAAGAAACGCTTCAGATTTGCCCTTTAAATCTTTACCGGTATAAATCCCCATTTCGTACATTTTGGCCTGGGTAACCTTACCCACCCCATAGAATTTTTTTACATCCAAATTTTCTAGAAACGCTTCTACATCTTCAGGATTAACGGTTTTTTGTCCATTGGGTTTGTTATAATCACTAGCTACCTTGGCGATAAATTTATTGATCGAAATTCCCGCAGAAGCGGTCAGCCCTACCTCCTCAAAAATACGTTGTCGAATTTCCTTCGCGATAAGCGTAGCACTGGGATTTCCCTTTTTGTTTTCCGTAACATCCAAATAGGCTTCATCCAGTGATAAGGGCTCCACCAAATCTGTATAGTCCAAAAAAATCTTTCGGATTTTAGCAGAAATTTCCTTGTATCGATCAAATCTTGGTTTTACAAAAATCAGTTCGGGACACAATTTTTGAGCAGTATATCCCGGCATCGCTGAACGCACTCCATACTTTCGTGCCTCATAACTCGCAGCACTCACCACGCCCCGTTTAGAGCCACCGCCTACGGCCAATGGTTTTCCTTTAAGATCGGGATTATCTAACTGCTCTACGGACGCATAAAAAGCATCCATATCTACGTGAATAATTTTTCTATGTGGTTTTGAGATTTCCAAAAGAAACGCTAATTACTTGCAAATTTATAGCTTCTTTACATACCTTGTATCAACAAACCTAATTATTATGCCAAAAACAGCCATAGTACTCGGAGCAACCGGTCTTACTGGTGGAGTTTTATTGGATAAACTACTACAAGATGACCGCTATGATAAGATAAAATTGTTTTCAAGATCTTCTGTTGGGATCGAAAATCCCAAAATCGAAGAGCATTTAATCGATGTCCTACGGCTAAGAGATTATGGTGATCTTTTTACAGGAGATGACGTATTTTGTTGCGTGGGTACCACCAAATCAAAATCACCCGATAAGGAAACCTATCACGCTATTGATTATGGCATCCCAGTAAGTGCAGCCCGATTATGCAAAACCAATGCGATACCTACCTTGCTTATCATTTCTGCATTAGGAGCCAATCCTGAAAGTACTATTTTTTATAACCGTACGAAAGGTGAAATGGAAAAGGCGGTTTTAGAATTTGAAATTAAAAACACGTATATTCTACAACCTGCGCTTATTGATAGTAAACGACAAGAGCGAAGAATTGGTGAGTTTCTGTTCATCCAATTGATGCGATTGATTAATCCCGTTTTGGTCGGAAGATTAAAAAAATACAGGTCTATTGAACCTGAAACCATAACAGATGCTTTGGTCTGGCTAGCTAATAACGAATATCCAACCCAACGAATACCATCAGACCAAATAAAAGAATTAGTTCATGTATAGAACCCTATTAGTTTCATTTCTTATTGTAAATATGGGTTTAAGTTACTCTTGTAATAAATTGAAAAAAAATCCCGAAACAGAGAAAGGAAAAGAAACTACTTCAGTACCTCAAGTCAAAGCCGAAATAGCAGTTGAAAAAACCAAAGATTATATAGTTGAAGACTCTATACTAAAAAACTATACGCATATTTACACGGCTTATGATTTTGAAACATCAGATTCTTATAATCAAATGCTTGCGTTAAATTGGCTACACCAAGACACCATCGCATACTATTTAGAATATTATAATCAATTATGTGAGGGGTATTATACCGGAAATGTTATTATAAATAAAAGTCAAACAAAACATGCAATAACTAATAATGATAGTTTATCCCTTGCTGTACTGGAATATCTTGAACAAAAAGAAAGTGAACTAGTAGTGGTCATTCAGTTTTTAGATCAAAACAAGGATTCCGTTGCTGCCGGGGTATTTGCTAGTGAATATGCTGTAGAATGTTCACCTTATGAATTTATAATGCATAAAATTCAATAAAATGCTATGATCGAAATTGAACGTAAATTTTTGGTGACCTCAGATGCTTTTATTGCCGAAGCCAACCAATCGTACCCAATTAAGCAAGGTTTTTTAAATACCGATCCAGGGCGTACAGTTCGAATTCGGATTAAAGGAACAAAGGCATTTATAACGGTTAAAGGAAAAGGAAATACCAGTGGCACCACTCGGTTTGAGTGGGAAAAACCAATAGAGATTGTTGAAGCCGAATCGTTGCTTTTATTATGCGAACCGGGTACGATAGAAAAAGTACGATACGAAATAGCTATAGCCAACCACATTTTTGAAGTTGATGTTTTTAAAGGAGACAATATTGGACTTATACTGGCCGAAATAGAGTTGACCAATGAAAATGAGACCTTCCATAAACCAAATTGGTTAGGACAGGAAGTAACCGGAGATCCTAAGTACTACAACTCACAATTGGCGCGTCATCCATTTTTAAAATGGTAATAGTACCTAACTCATTACATATAATTCCAAAATAATATAAAATTTAGTACCTTACTAATTCCTAACTATACGTAAAGATTATGCGAATTTTATTCATATGTATCCTTCTTGTTACTATTGCCTGCAATGAACACCCAAAAGATCATCCTGAACCTATAAAAACTATTGCCGAAGAAGAAATAGATAATACCAAAACATCTATCCAGGCGCTTAAAGACACCCTTACTAAGAAAGGTTATGAAACCTTTGACTATATCGATGAAAAAACGGGTGATACGATTATCATGCAACAATATTTCATTGCATTTTTAAAAAGAGGTCCAGAACGATCTCAATCCAAAGAAGAAGCTGATAGCCTTCAAAAGTTACACTTGGAACACTTAAGTAAAATGTACGAAGCAGGCTTTGCTGATATTTCAGGACCTTTCGGAGATGATGGCGACATTAGAGGAATAACGATTTATAATGTACCCACTTACCAAATGGCAGATAGCTTGGCAAACTTGGATCCCTCTGTACAAGCAGGTAGACTTGTTATTGAAATACATCCGTGGTGGGCTGCTAAAGGATTTCCACTACGCTAATTCTTATCTTTATTCTCGCACCTCGAGTTTTGTCTTTATTTCATTGCCGTAATCATCTAAGGCTGTAATTATATGCATACCCGGCGCTGGCTGAATCGCTAATTCGTGATACTCTTTAGTTACGCCCAGATAATTTTCGTCTACATACCAATATACGTGTAGTGTAGGATTAGTATGTGCAATTTTAAGCACCACTTCACTTTTTTGACCATCAAAATCCTTTGGGAGATATACGATACTATTATTTTTAGGAAATATAAAGTCCATTCTATTTTCATTGCCTTGCATACAATTGGACTTAAAGGGTGGTAGTGGTTGATAATCTGCCTGGCTATTTTTATAGAAATACGCCTCTAATGGTGGCAAAACAAACCAACTTTTTTGGATCATATTACTCACGCTTTCACAAGAGGAATTTACGCGATACTGCCCATCACGGGTCAAGTGTACCAATTTATGATTGACACAAGGCATTTTATCGTATTTAGACCGCACTACTAACTGAGAGGTTACTGGGCAATAGTTTCCTGCAATGGCTCCACTTTTTTGGCACAACTCACGTGTCATTAAATCATCATACGGTGTGGCAAACCATTCACTTTTGGGCAACAGATTAAATACATCAAACAATAAGGGAGCTGCTGCATTAAGCCCAGTCAGTTCTGGCCTGCCTTCTCCATCCGCATTACCTAACCAAACACCAACTACATAGTTTTTATCTATTCCAATAGCCCAGGCATCTCTATTCCCAAAACTAGTTCCGGTTTTCCAGGCTATTTGCCGAGCTGAGTCATAAAATTTCCAGGCTTCGTCTTCTTGCGGTCGATTGACTTCTTTCATCGCTTGAAAAGTAAGCCATATACTACCTGCTCCATACACCATTTTTTCTCTTTTCAGATCCCCAAACTTCACTTCCTCATTAGCCAAGAGGGATGGTTCGATAAATTCATTTTGATAATATTCACTTGAGGTTTCATTAAAATGTGTCAATGTACCTGCCAATCCCGCGTAGGTTTTACAGAGGTCCCAAAGACTTCCTTCGGCTCCACCTACAATTAAAGAAAGTCCATAATGAGATGCACTAAACTTTAAATCTTTTATCTTAAATGCCCTCAACTCATCTCTAAATCGTTCTAAACCATATTGTTGTAATAAGCGTACCGCAGGGATATTAAGGGATCGAGCCAAAGCCCTATTTGCCGGAACCGCACCGCTATAACTTTCGTCAAAATTCTGAGGATTGTATCCTGCTATCACAGTAGGCACATCAGCTACCAGTTCCTGAGGTAACAGCTCTCCTTTATCCATCATTGCCGCATATAATAATGGTTTTAGAGTACTTCCTGTACTTCTGGCCGCCTGTATGACGTCTACATCTTTTTGATGCGCATTATCCGTAGGAGCATTACCCACATAGCTAATGACTTTTCTTTGCTTAACATCCAAAACTAGCACCGCGAGATTGTGTACTTCATTTTGCTTCTGCAATGCATAGTGTTGGTTTACCAGAACATTGACTTGTTGTTGCAATCGATATTTAATTGAGGTTTGCACACGCTTTCCCCGATGCGATTTGTTTATATATTGCAATGCATGTGGCGCTATTTGTGGTAAATCATAAGGTTTTGCTGGTAAGTCCTCTTCTAGGGCTAAAGTATACGTTAGTTTATCAATTGTACCTTGCTGAAAAAGTAGGTGCAATAATCGGTTGCGTTTTTGGCGTAATAGTTCTTTATTTTTACCTGGATAAATTAATGCTGGTGCATTAGGTAAAACCGCAAGAGTGGCACTTTCTGCCCAGGAAAGCTGATAAGGAGGCAAGCTAAAATACCGCCAGGAAGCCATATCTAAGCCAACTACATTTCCGCCAAAGGGTGCATATGAAGCATAGAGTGCTAATATCTCTTCTTTAGAATAACGCAATTCTAATCTGGTCGCTAAAATCAATTCTTTAAGTTTTTCAACATAAGTTCTTTCTTGATTCTTTCGAGATAGGCGGATTACCTGTTGCGTTATCGTACTGCCGCCTCGTACTACTTTTCCAGCTTCTAAATTATCGACCAAAGCCTTACTTATAGTTACGGGATTGAAACCAGGGTGACGATAAAACTGTTGATCTTCAAAAGCTAATATACACGCCTTAAATTTATGTGGAACACTGTCTGATTTTGGAAACCGCCATTGTCCATCTTCTGCAATTTGTGCACCTAACAAATGACCCTCAGCACTATCAAGTACCGTGGCGGTGGGTTCATCGAATAATATATTTGGGAGTGAAAAATAATACCATATCAATACACCCGTAGTAATTAATAGCGGTAATTTCTTTTGATTTAAGTAATTGATAATTTTTTTCACCAGATGCATTAAAAATAAATGTGCGGTTGTAATATAATTGAAAAATTAGAAGTGCTCAATTTCCAAACTACTAAAAGGCTATCAACTGGAAGAACTTTTTATGAATTTCATCGTATAAGTTCTTAAATTTTAGTAACTTCAGATACTCTTAAACCTTATAAAAGTTACTTGTATCTTTTATTAAAACCATACCCCTACCTACTACCATTTTATCATTTTTACACCTAAAAAAAACGGCTTTCATAGTATTTCAAATTTAGAGAATTGAATAAAGTAATTTTATTTTTTGTAGCATTTTGTATAAGTATCCCTTCAATTTCTAGTGAGATTGTTGCTGAAACTCAAATAGACAGTTTAGATTATCTTCTAAGCACGTCTGAGCAACTTAGAACCCAAAATAAAATGCTAGAGGCCTTAGAATTTGCATTTAAAGGGGTTACTTATGCCCATAAAATTGAAAATGAGCACTATCTCTCCTATGCTTACTTTATGATTGGTACCATTCAATATGAAATCTTGGATTACAAAAATGCCAAATCAAATTTAAAGAAAGCTTTAGCCTATAGCGAAAAAACGGAAGATCAGAAGTATTTACCTTACATCTTACAAGCCTTGGGTAATCTCTGCTATGAAGATGATGATGGTTATGAGGAAGCCCTCACCTATTATCTAAGAGGATTACAACTAGCGGAGGGTAATGTACCTGATCAAAACTTATTGATACCGCTGTATAATGTGATTTGGACTTTTATGGACTTAGGTAGATATCCAGAGTCTTATCCGTATCTCGAACAAGCTGAACGAATCAATACCACCATTGCCGATAGCCTTAAACCAGATTTCAGCACTATTCACCTCTTACAAGCAAGAAAATACACCTACGAGAGTAATTATACAAAAGCAAAAGCACATTTTGACAGCTCCTACACTGCTCTTAATACTCAAGAAAAAAACTGGATCAGAGGGAAAAGTTATTATTACAAATATAGCGCTGAACTATTTGAAAAAATGAGGGATTATCCAAAAGCATTGGCCGCGCAAAAACAATTTTACGCTAACGAAGTCAAGGTTTTTGAAAATGCCCGCTTAAAAAATGAAGAAATTACCAACATACGCACCAAATTAGACCGTTATGAACAAGAATTACTTGCTTCAAGCCGGGAAAAGGAATTACTACAAGACCTGCAGAGAAATAATTTAATTATCATTTACATTTCATTTCTTGTTTTAATCCTCCTAATCATTGTGATTTTCTTTTATTATCGCAGCTATAAATCCAAGAAAGAATCTAATAAAATTCTAGAGTCTAGAAATATGTTATTAGAAGAAGCAAAGGCAAAAGAAGAAAAGCTCAGTAAAGTAAAATCTCAATTTATTTCTACTATTACCCACGAATTACGCACGCCTTTGTATGGAATCATCGGAATATCCTCTTTACTATCAGAAACAAAAAAACAGTCCAATGAAGACGAAAAACTAGTGAGTTCCTTAAAATTTTCGGCAGAATACCTGTTAGATCTGGTAAACAAAGTACTGAAAATCAGTAAGGTTGATTCCGAAAAACCAGAGAAAATGGTGGTCACCCCAACTCCTACAAATCTCCACGCTCTTTGTCAAAATATTATCAAATCCTTTGAGTACCAGGCAGAAGCTAAGAACAATACCTTGGTTTTAGACTTTGATGAAACCATACCCAGCCCTTTAGAAATTGACACCCTTAGATTTTCTGAAATTCTAATTAATCTAATAGGTAATGGCATCAAGTTTACTACAGGAGGAACGATAACCCTAAGAGTACGCATAGAAGAGTTATTACCATCCGAAGTAACGCTTCGTTTTGAAGTGGAAGATACAGGAATTGGTATCCCAGAAGATCAAAAGGAAAGTATTTTTGAAGAATTTACTCAAATTGGAAATCCATACGACAATAAGCAAGGTACAGGCCTAGGCTTATCTATTGTTAAGAATCTTTTGCTTATCATGGATAGCGAAATTGAGTGTAAAAGTACTTTCGAAGAAGGTTCCGTATTTTTCTTTAGTCTAGCCTTGCAAATTTCTAATTCATCAGATGACACTCCCAGCGAATCCAAAAAACTACCGATGGAAGAGGTACTTTCTGCCAAAATCTTAGTGGCTGAAGATAATAAGATTAACCAGTTGGTGACCAAAAATTTATTGACCAGTATCAACTGTACATCAACAATCGTTGAAAATGGAATTGAAGCTATCCAGGCTTTACAAAATGAAGAATTTGATCTGATTTTGATGGATCTTAACATGCCTGTGCTCGATGGATTGAAAGCTACACAAAAAATCCGTCAGTTTAATTCCCATATTCCTATAATAGCCTTAACCGCAGCAGAGATTGAAGAGGTAGAAAAAGATTGTAAAAAAGCAGGTTTTGATGATTTAATCAACAAACCCTTGACTAAGATAGATCTCAATGCCGCTATTCGTAGAAACCTGAAACCAAATAAAGCGAAGTCAATCTCTTAATTAAACGGGTATAGCCTTTCCATTTACGGTTTGTTTTTCTCCCTTATCATTTAAATAAAAATCAATTTGCCCCATATAAACTCCACTCTTACCACATTGATTGATAAAAACGTCTTCACCTTCCTTATTTTTTACAATCTCAGGTTTTGGTAGAAGCGAATGGGTATGCCCACCAATTATTAAATCAATACCTTTTGATTTTTGTGCAATTACACGATCACTTACCTTATTTGAATCGCGGTAATTGTATCCAATATGGGACAAACAAATAACAATATGACATTGCTCTAATTCTTTTAAAACCCTAACCATCTCCTCAGCGATCTCGATAGGATCTAGATACGTAGTTTCTTTATATAGTGATTTATTTACTAATCCCTCGAGTTCGATTCCTAATCCAAATACTCCAATCTTTACACCATCTTTAGCAATAACTTTATAGGGTTTAACATAACCATCCAGCGCGGTATTGGTAAAATCATAATTGGCCGAAATAAACTGAAAATCGGCATTAGGCATTTGAGCCAACAAACCCTCAATACCATTATCAAAATCGTGATTACCTAGCGTTGCTATATCATAGCCCAGTTTTGACATTAGTTTAAACTCTAATTCGCCTCCGTAGTAATTAAAATACGGTGTGCCCTGAAAAATATCTCCAGCATCCAAGAGCAGTGTATTCGGGTTCTCCAATCGTATTTTTTCAATCAATGTGGCTCTACGTGCAAAACCCCCAAGACCAGGATACTTATAATGATGTTGTGGCAATGGATCTATTTGACTATGTACATCATTAGTATGCAAAATGGTAATTTTCTTAGTTTCTGATCTGGTACATGATAATAAACCCGCACCAGATACCGCTGCCAAGGCTCCTGCAGAAACTACTTGTTGTATAAATGTCCTTCTATTCTGCATAACGCATTCTATTATCTAATTCAACCTTTAGCGTATCAACTTTCTTAAAATAATCGATTAAAGCATTTCGTAATTTGTAGTCGGTTTTATAAAGGGCTACAGGATTGCTAAAAAACTTCATATTATCCCCTCCCTGTTGTAAGTAGTCGGTGGTTAGTACCAGATAAGTTTTTGACGAATCCAATTCCTTTCCTCCAACATTCACTTCGACCACCGATTTCTTTTTCTTATCCAGTTGCAACCTAATATTGGCAACCGGATGAGCAGATTTAGCCTGGAATAGGTATTTAAGCATTTCTTTTATTTGCATATAATTTAAAGCAACAACTACCAATTCGTTTTCAAAGGGCATTAATTCAAAAGCATTACGAGCGGTTACTCCACCTTTGAGAATTGGGGCTCGCATCCCTCCTTTGTTCAGTAAAACAAAATCTATTTTTTTCTGATTTCTTTTTTCAAAATAAGGTTGCGCTTGCTCCAACGCTATATCAGCCATCAAATTTCCTAGAGAGCTCTCTAACTCGCCATCACTTTTTACAAAATTCTTGGGGGCATAGCATAACACAGAATCTAAGGTTTTATTAAGATGCAATCGATACGGCTTAATAAATTCATCGATAGTTGTATCTTCTACAATTGTGCTATCTATCGGGTGCGATAGGCTTTCCACTTGTGTAATCTTCAAGACATTATCTTTACAGCCAAGAAGTACTGTGAACATCAGCAATGCACTTAGTATTTTACCATAATTCATCATCTGCCAATTTTATTTTGCAATGGTAAATAATTTATATCAAAAGCGTAGCCCAAAGCAATTTATTTAACAACCTCTACCCAGGATCCTTTAGTCCTTACTATATATTCATTATCATACATTGCTTCGCATTGCACGCCAGGTAAATAATAGCGACCAAGGTAAGAAGCGTTTAATAATAAGGTTACGGTTTTGCTTTCTTTAGCTTTTAAATCAAAGTAAAAGAATACCCGATCATCCCTAATATCAGTATGGGTAACTTGGTTGGCTTTAAAAGAACCAAAGTCGGTAAATCGTGTATTTACCACCTCCCATCCTGAGGGAAATATTTCGCTCAGCGCAATGTCATTAATTTTATTTGTTGATGTATTGGTAATTGTAACCTCTGCTACAAAATCAGTACCCTGTCGTAACTGCGACACATCAATAATTTTACCATCTCTTGATTTAAAATCTACAATTGCTCTTAAATTACGCTGTAAAACCTTTTCTTCTCCTACGGGCAAAATACCCGCTTGAGCTAATTGAACAAAGATGGTATTATCTCCATTGTTCTTTAGCATCAAATTATTGGATTGCTGGATGGATAAGTCACCAGATGTTGCAAAGGTTTTTGGCGTTTTTGCTGTTTTATTTTTACTATTAAGAGTATACCTAACATCAACGCCTTTTCCACCTATATAATCTGCAAATTTGGCCATAGCAATTAAGGCATACGCTGTGGTCTGCGTACTATACCAGTTTTTAGAAGACAAGTCATTAGCTATGTCTTTGGCCAACTGCTGTGCTTTTGCTTTTTCATCTAAAATTATAAGTGTTTCTAAAGCCATTGCTTTATTACGCGTTGTTGAACCATAAGTGTAGTAGTAGTTAGCTCTTGGCGTAAAATTAAGCACTGAAGCATCTAATAATTGCTTAGCAGCACTTTTTTGCCCAGCCACGGCATAAGCAGCAGCTAATCGCAACTTCGCTTCATTACTTAGGTCAGCGGTTTCTCGTAATCTATTCATTGAAGAAAGATCTGGAGCGTCAGCTAATGCCAAGGTATACAAACGATAGGCTTGTGCTAGATCATTACCACCGCTTCTCCAACGCTTAGCCATTTGTTGTTGATAGGAGATCCAGGCACTTTTAAATCCAATCGGAAGCACATACCCCTCTTTGTTGGCTGCTATTAAAAAGTGGCCTGCGTAGGTTGTGCCCCAATCACTTGAGGTACTATAACCCGGCCAGTAAGACATTCCTCCACTTGGTTGAATAAATCGCTTTAACCCAGCAATAGCTCTTTCTATATTATACTGAATCTTTTGATTACGCTCAGAAGAAAGTGAAAATAAATCATCCAAAAACAATTGTGGAAATGCAGCAGAGGTAGTTTGCTCTACACAACCATGTGGATAACGAATCAGATAATCCAATCGACTCTCAAAATTCATAGGAGGCAAAGAAGAAAACTCAATAGTTAGGTTATTGGACCCTTTAACCCCAAAAGCTTCAAAATCAATTTGCTGTTCACTATTAGGCTCTAAAATAATAGAAGAAACTTCTGTAGTTATTGGATTTGGATTAACACTATTTATGGGTACGGTATAAGATGCCTTTTCACCATTCCCCGAAGCTACCACTTCGATTTCGGTTGTAGTCACTCCATCGAGTATTTCTATTTCAAAATACAACATTTTCTCATCGGGTTGATCAAATGTAATAGTTTGGGAAGCCTCTCCTTTAATCGTAAAACCTTTGTTAGGTCTTAGCGTCACGTTTACATTTTTCACTTTATTCTCCATGGCAAAAACAGTAACCGGAACGGTTACTTTCTCACCCGGTGTTATCTTTCTCGGCACTGACGATAATACCATTAAAGGCTTGCGCACCGGGGTGGATTTTTCAGCACTGCCATACGCAGCTTGATCTGCATTGGAGGCAACAACCATAGTTCGTACTGCTCCAACATACTTAGGGATATCTATTTTATGAGTTCTGACTTCACCCTTTTTAAGTTCAAAAGGCCCTTTAAACACCACCATAGGTTTGAATCGATTTGCCTTCTTAGCTTTACTGCCTCCTGCCTCAGCGTCTCCACCAATCGCAAAGATTTGATTAATGCTTCCGCCATATGCTCCGATAACATCATCGTAAACATCCCAGGTTTTTACTCCTAGGGCTTCTCTGGCATAAAAAGTATCCCACGGATTAGGCGTGCCAAATCGTGTTAAGTCCAACAGTCCTTCATCTACAATAGCCAAGGAATAGGTCATTGCGTTTCCAGCGGCTTCACCTACTTTGATGGTAACTGATTCTTCAGGTTTCAAGACATCTGGCATAGTGATTTTGGGTTGCACCCGTGTTTTAGGATTTTCTACAGCAATTGGCATTACGCCATAGAGTCGGATAGGTAAATCATTGCGGGTAGACGCATGCGGCTGCAATAACGTAATATGGATATATACATTGGGTGTATATAATTCTTTAATATCCAGATTAAACTTGGTTTCTTTATCCTGAGTCATTACCCATTGCGAATGCAAGACTTCGGTTCCGTTTTCTACAGTTACCAAAGCTCTTCCCTCTTTGCTGGATGGAAAGGTAATCAGTGCTTGCTCTCCAACGGTGTATTCTTTTTTATCCGTTGAAAAAAGTAACATAGTAGCAGCCGAAGGGTCATTTTTTCTTGATTTGCCTGCCCATCCTGGCCAGTCAATATAAATAGTTTTACCGGTAGCATGACCTCCATTAGGATCTTCCACTCTCACCAAATACCTGCCCCATTCTGGATATTTTAATTCAAAGTCAAAACTTGCCTTGCCATCTGGGCCCGTAGAAACAGTAGTGTTGTATACATTATCTCGATATGAGCTTCTGTTATATTGCGATAAATTATCAGCTGATGTATCCCACCACCATCGCCAGTTTACTTTATAAATATAAACCTTAAGATTTTTTGTTGCTTTAGGGTTGCCGTTTTCGTCTACAGAAACGACTTCGAACTTATGTTTGGTGTCTGTTAATAACATTCCCCTTGCCTTATCTCCTTTGGGAGCATTAAGTCCGATATAGGTATCATATGGGGAATAGGTTTTAGTGATTACATCTGTGCTAAAATCTCCTCCATTTTCATAGACCTTAGTGATTAGCGCAGTATTGATCATACCAGCAGCAGCATTGCTTAGTTTTGGACTTAGTATAAATGTTGCCTTACCCTCTGCCGACAGTTGTCCATCAAACACTTGTTGTTCTTCGGTTCTAAAGGTGCGGGATGGATCATCAAATGTATATCCCGGAAACTGATCAAAAGTGGTCCTAGTTGGTGTGAAACGGGCATTAATATCTGCTTTTAAATTTCTGGCAACCGCCCCGTGAAGCCAGGTAACCTCCAGCATTCCTCTATTCGTCTTATTATTACCTAAGATATCCTGATCAAAACTCGTTTTTATTTTTAAGCGATTAGGCTTTATCGTTTCTATTTTAAGCGATTTGGTAAACGAGGCCCCTCCTACATTTACTTTGGCTTGCCAATTACCAGTAGGTGCATCATCCTCCGTGGATACTGTAAAGGTATAAAGGTTATTTAACCCATTTATTTTTGTTTCTTGATAAACCGGTTTGCCATAAGGGTCTCTTAATTCAAATTTTACAGGATGACCTTTTGGTAGCTTATTGGCTTTATCATTTAACATAAAGGAAAGAAAAAGTGTGTCACCAGGTCTCCAAACTCCTCGTTCTCCATAGATAAAACCTTTTATCCCTTTTTGCAGTCGAACTCCTGAAACATCAAACTTACTTACAGATAAAGAGTTACCATCATCCAACTTAACATAGGTTTGTTGTTTTCCAACAGAGGCGATAGCAAAATAGGCTGGGTCTGTAGCATCAAATCCTGTGATCCCTTCTGCATCTGTGGTTGCAGTTCCTATTTCTTGTTGTTGATAATTGTAAAAAGTAACTTTTGCATTGGGTATAGGATTGGTAGAGATGATATCATTAACCGCAACCATATAGGCATTATTAATTCCTTTTTTAACCGTGACTCCAATGTTCGAAGCCAATACATTCGCAGCTACCTTTTTGTTTCGGTAAAAAGAATGATCACAGGGATTGTTTCGTTCTCTCCAATCGTAATCATAATCGTAATAGTCATTGTAATAGTAGTCTGCATTATCCCAATAACTAGTTTCTGCAATGGCCTGATCATAATTCTCTACTAATTCGCTAACCGGAGTATCATCTACCGTTTGTCCAGGACATTTATACAAGGAATAACTTTTAGCGAAGCTTAACTCAATTCTATAAATTGCCCCTGGATCTGGATCAATTAAGGTTTTTAAATCAATGGCAAAGGTGTTCCACTTACTTAAATTGAGGGAGGCGTTTTCACTTAAATTAATCAATTTACTTGCTATGGGTCTTGCTACAGATTTTAGATTTCGGCTACCTTCAAGGTTATTATTTTGTAGAAACTGTAGTACATTGTCCTTAAATACTTTAACCACTTGGACCTCAACCGCCTTCAGGTTTATAGCTTCAAAATTAAACTTCAGGTTATCCGAAGTCGGCAATATTACCCCACTCTGAACGAGTCGAATTTCTGGTTTGGGTTGTTGGAAAGATACGTTTTCAGTATACGTATTTTTTAGTCGATAATCGTAGGTGCTTTGTATACCCTGAAAAACCATTACAGCAAGGGTTCCTTTGAGCTCTTCTTTAGGATAAACTTTTAACACATTTCCGTTGACGGTAAATTTTAAATCCTTAGCATTTGCAATAGTGACTAATCCATCAAAGTTTTGATTTTTCTTAAGCGGATCCGAAAAATTGATTTCTACATATTGATTTTCGAGGTTCGAAACAGCTACATTGAGAACCGTAAAATTATTTTTACCAGGAATAAACAAAGTGTTTTCTCCTTTAGTATCGATATTGAAAGCTTCTCCAGACCATTCTACCAACACTTCTGAATTATCCTCATAGCGTTGAATACTGTCAATTCTAAAATTAAATTGACGTGCCATCCCCTTTACGGTACTGAAGTTAATGTTGATGTTTTTCCCTTTTTGCGTTGCCTTAATCAAATGCTGCGCAACTTCAGCTTTCATCTTATCACTAGTACTAATAACACCATCTACATATTGCCAATCTTTATTATACGATTGCAGATTGTCCGTTATCACGTTAAACTGTTGCTTTAGGGTTTTTATGGTAAAGACGAATTCTTCTTCCAAATCCTCGTCAAGATCTTTTACAACATCCTCAAGATTAAGACTAAAGGTATAGGCAGTGTCTTCTTCAAAAGGTTCTTGCGGTTGAAAGGCTATAGTCCTATTGTTAACCGCAATTACGTTTCCTTTTACTGCTGGAGAAACTTTAAGAATATCACTAGGTAATTTTTGATTATCATCCCAACCTTGAACCGGTGTTTGCAATACAACATAAACCTCATCATATACCGATATAGTACCACTGGAAACATCAGCGATATACTCCTGATATTTTTTAAACTCAGAAGCGTTTTCAGCTGCAATTTCTTTATCAGATTTGTCTTTACAGCTTATGACAATAACAAAAAGTAATACTACCTGGAAAAGATGGGATAGTCGCATAGAGAATGGTTTTTTATGAGTTATAAAAATACTATAAATTTTTAGTTCATCTACATTATAGATAAAACCCTTCCTAAACACGCTTTATAACCCGCTAAAAAATAAAGAAATTATTGGGTTAGATTTACTCTTGTTCTTTATAGATACCTATGTTTAGCTCTCCTGCTGCATTCATGGATGCTCGATACATGCCCGGCGTATTAAATTCCATAGCCACATTACCTTGGTGATCAATAGCAATAACCCCTCCTGTTCCTCCAAGTTCAGTTAATTTTTTTTGAATCACTTCTGTCGTAGCCCCCTTCAAAGGAATCCCTTTATATTCCATCATTGCAGCTACATCATAGGCTACTAGTCCTCTTATAAAATACTCACCCCATCCAGTACTGGATACTGCACAAGTAGCATTATTAGCATACGTCCCTGCACCAATAAGCGGTGCATCTCCAATTCGGTTCCATTTTTTATTGGTCATACCACCGGTGGAAGTACCAGCTGCCAAATTACCCTGTTGGTCTAATGCTACACAACCCACAGTACCATATTTCGAGTTTTTAATGATAGGGTCATAAAAAGAAACCGGCATTTGTGTGGTGTCTATAGCTTCTTTTTCCTTAATCCGTTGTAAGGCATCAAAGCGGTCTTGCGTAAAAAAATATTCAGGTTGTACCTGTTCTACTCCTCTTTGAGCAGCAAATTGTTCCGCACCTTTACCAGCAAGCAATACGTGGGGAGAATTTATCATTACCTCATTAGCCAGGTTTATTGGATTCTTTACTGTGGTAACACCAGCTACAGCACCTGCATTTAATGTCTTACCATCCATAATTGAAGCATCTAGTTCGTTAGTCCCCTCACTAGTAAAAACAGCTCCTTTACCTGCATTAAACAAAGGAGAATCTTCTAAAATATTTATTGTCTTTTGAACTGCTTCTAAACTTGTCCCTCCATTTTTTAGTATGGTGTGCCCTGTAGTTATCGCCTCTTTCAATTTGGCTTTGTAGGCTTGCTCCTTTTCTGGAGTCATATTTTCTTTGAGGATTGTGCCAGCTCCTCCATGGATAACCAAACCAAATGTTGGTTCGCTTGATCTAGTGTTTTCTACTGCAGCTGTTTCCTGTTGCTGTGATATTTTATCTGACTCTTGTTTACAAGAATAACTGAATAGCGTAAGCGTAATGATTAAAAAAAGACTTCTCATAAGATATGATTTGTTGTTTTAAGATTTTAAAGGTCAAGTCTACTGACTACTCTATATGTTTACAAAAAAGAAGTTTAAAAATACCATTTTTAATTCAGTATCGATATGCTTTAAAAATTAATTAACCTTAAACTCTCAAAGCTCAATACAATTAAATTATGGAATTTTTCCATACTAATTTGGAATTTTTCCTATATAAACATTTATATTTGAATTGAATTAAACGTCTATAGTTTGTCAGAAGACAATAATCCCTATACCAAATGCAAAATGATGATCCCATAAAAGGAAGAGGAGCACAAATCCATATCGCTAATAAGTTTGAGCAATACCGTAATGTAACAGATAGTGATTTCTTAAATCATACCCTACTAGAAGATGGAAAACTTACAAATACTAAAACAAGATTAATAGATACCTATCCAAAAACTATTGTAAATAGAGTTGATAGTCCAGATGTGGGTATGAATTATTCTTTAAATCCATATCAAGGCTGTGAACATGGTTGCGTGTATTGTTATGCTCGAAACTCACACGAATATTGGGGATATGATGCTGGTTTGGATTTTGAAAGTACAATTTTGGTCAAAAGAAATGCGCCAGACTTATTGGAAAAAAAATTGCAAAGTAAAAGGTGGATTGCACAACCCATTGTCTTATCCGGAAATACCGATTGTTACCAGCCCATAGAAAAGGACTTAGGTCTAACCAGAAAGTTACTTTCTCTTTTTTTAAAATATAAACACCCTGTAGGAATCATCACTAAAAACGCCCTTATTCAGCGTGATCTTGATATCCTTTCAGATTTAGCAAAAGACAACCTCATACGTGTAATTATCTCCATTACTTCCTTATCCGAAGAAACCAGACGACTATTAGAACCCAGAACTGCATCCGTTCAAAAAAAATTACAAACCATTGAAGTGCTCACAGCGTATCAAATACCTGTAAGCATTATGATGGCACCTATCATTCCCTCTTTAAACAGTCACGAAATACTAGCACTAGCTAAAGAGACCTCAATAAGGGGAGCTCATTCAATTGGTTATACAATGGTGCGATTAAACGGTGCAATAGGAACGATCTTTACGGATTGGCTTCAACGAACTATGCCAGATAAAAAAGAAAGGATTTTGAATCAAATTAAACAATGCCACGGTGGGCAACTTAACAATAGTAACTATGGTCAACGTATGAAAGGAAGTGGTGAATTGGCTGATCAAATCGCTCAATTATTTGGAGTAGCACGCAAAAAGTATTTTTCTAAGAACAAAACAACTCAATTGAATTGTGAGCTCCACAAATTTCATAAAGACAATCAATACAAACTATTCTGAGACCTGGAGGTTTAGGTTATTAACGAACACCACTAAACATCGTCAAAGTACTTGACAAACCATTGTTTGTCAAAAGAATAACTACTATAAAAAACTAATTTATTCCTAAATTTTAGCTACTTGTCTTGTATATCTCTATTAAAAATAAGTACTTAGCATTACAAGTCAAGATAAATGATTACCATAGCAAAAATAATTTTAGAATTAATCATTCGTTACATTACACTGGCCGTAGATACGGTTGCAAACTTATTTGTTTAGTTAATTAAAGCTGTTCATTTTAAGTGTACTATTATCCGCATAGGCGTAACGCCTTTAAGAATGCTTATGGTTTGCCTTCCCATTCTTTGTAGAACTGTGCTAAAAAGGATTCCATAAACAGGTGCCGTTCTTCAGCAATTGCCTTTGCAGTATCCGTATTCATTTTATCTTTGAGCAACAGTAATTTTTCGTAAAAATGATTGATTGTTGGCGCTTTTGAGCGCTTGTACTCTTCTTTAGACATCGATAAATTTGGTGGAATTTGTGGGTCATACAAAGGCCTATTTTTAAACCCACCATAGTTAAAACAACGGGCAATACCAATAGCTCCTATCGCATCTAATCGATCTGCATCTTGCACTACCTGTAATTCTTTGGATGTAAATGAAGTGGTAAAGTTGCCTCCCTTAAAAGAAACGTTTTCAATAATTCTTACTACATGATCTACAATGGAATGGTGTACGCCTATTTTGGTTAAAAAATCCTTGGCCATCGCAGGACCAACAGATTCATCACCATCATTAAATTTAGCATCAGCAATATCGTGTAGTAGCGCAGCTAATGCTACCACCAGTGGATCTACTTTTTCTTTACTAGCAATCACAAGCGCATTTTTATATACGCGTTCCGTATGAAACCAATCGTGACCTCCTTCAGCATCTTTAAGCGTTTTTTTTACAAAAGCAATCGTTACTTCAATGAAGTCCGAATTTTTCATAAACTTCTATTTTATTAAAGCAGGTTCCACCCATTTAAATTGAAATACATCCTTAGGTATTACTAAACGTTCATTGATTCGCTGCATTCTTGCAGGTAACTTCATTACAAAATCTCTTGCTTTTTCTGCTTCATCGTTTAGATCTGTTAACTTATCAATATTCCATTTATCAATAAGCTTTTTCATGATATCTATGTAGTCTTGAGAAGTATACACCCCTAAGCGCTGTGCTGCATAAGAAAATTCTTCAAAAGCAGACCCTATACTTTGACCAGATTCTCTCAAAAAATGTGCTGGCATAACAATTTTCTTTTTCATCATATCGCTAAATGCAATCATCATTTGACTAGGGTCAACCTCAAAAATACTACGCACAAACTCGCTATAGGCATTATAATGACGCATTTCATCCCCTGAAATAATTTTACACATTTTAGCTAAAGATTTATTAGAATACTCTCTAGCCAACTTGGCAACGCGATTATGCGAAATATACGTTGCTAACTCCTGAAAACTAGTATATACAAAGTTCTTATAAGGGTCCTGATCTGTACCAATATCAAAACCATCGGCTATCAAGTGTTGAGTTGTTCGTTCAATCTCCTTCATATTTACTCTACCAGATAGGTAAAGGTATTTATTGAGCACATCTCCATGTCTGTTTTCTTCTCCTGTCCAGTAGCGGGTCCATCGAGACCAGGCGTTGCCACCTTCTTGCTGATTGATTCCTTCCACATCCATCAACCACGACTCATATGTTGGCAGGGCTTCTTCTGTTATGGTATCTCCAACCAAAACTACCCAAAAGTCATAGGGTAACTCTTTAGCAAGTTCTCGGAGTTCTTTAACCTCTTCAAAAAAAGTTTCTTCATTTTGAGAGTCCGGTAAAAAATCTGTAGGCTGCCAAATTTTGTCTACAGGAATGAGGAACTCCTCTATATAATCATCCACCTTTTTTTCTAGTAAGGTCATTACTTCTAATCGAATATTATCTAAAGCCATAACTTATTTTTTTATAATGTTCTGTGTGATTTTTTGTTGTATGTTTTCTATCAAATGATCTGGTGACAATTCACTTACCGCTATAGGTTCTTCAATCGTTAGGGTTAAATGTATGCCAATACCCATCGGAAAATTACCATAACGCAATAGTTTCCAGCTATTATTTATAGCCACCGGTACCACCACCGCATCAGGTATATGTTTAAAAAGTACCTTGAGCCCTGTGCCCGCAAAATTTTTAGGCTGACCGTTTCTGCTTCGGGTACCTTCAGGAAAAATAACAGCCGCATACTTATGCTCTTTAACGTAATTGGAAAACCTAATCAACTCTGGTATGGATTGCTTTGGGTTTTTGCGATCAATCAAGGCATTACCTCCGTGCCTAAGATTAAATGAAATACTTGGAATGCCTTTTCCTAATTCTATTTTTGATATAAATTTAGGGTAATGCTTTCGAAGTGCCCAGGTAATTAACGGAATATCAAACATACTTTGATGATTCGATACAATAATTAAAGGTTTTCCTTGAGGAATAACAAATTTTTTGCGAAAACTTATATAGACTCCCAAAAGGCTAAGACTCCCTAAAATGGATAGATTTAAATAATTTACCACGGTGTTATGGGCTGATCGACCTCCTAATTGTAAGGCAAGCCATTGCAAAGGGTGAAAGACTACCAGAATTAGACCAAATACCAGATAAAATAGAATACTAAATGGATATGAAATGAGTTTTTTAAGCACCTTTATTTGATTTGTGAAATTTTACTTTTCTCAACTAAAAAAGAAGCTGCAAGGTCTTACAATATTTTAAGTTAACCAATGCAAATTCGGATAAATTACTATGCAAGAATAGTATCCGTAAAAATGATGAGCATTCGTACATTTTCAAGTAAGCACTGACATAAAAAAAGCCGCCAAAAAGGCGGCTTATCTATACTAAATTACTTAACAGTGATCGTTATAAGCATCTTTCAGGTTTTCTGCAATCATTTCCGCAGGTCTTCCCTCAATATGGTGTCTTTCTAACATATGTACTAATTCACCGTCCTTAAATAAGGCCATAGAAGGAGAAGAAGGTGGAAATGGCACCATGTAAGATCTCGCCTTATCTGTTGCTTCTCTATCTACCCCAGCAAAAACAGTCACTAGGTTATCTGGCCTTTTCTCATTATCTAAGGAGTACTTAGCACCTGGTCTAGCATTTGCTGCAGCACATCCGCAAACAGAGTTTACTACAACTAGGGTAGTTCCCTTTTTAGTTATTGCTTGATCAACTTCTTCTTCTGTATGTAATTCTTGAAAACCTATACTAGTCAGATCCTCTCTCATAGGTTTTACCAATTCTGCTGGATACATATTTTCTTTATTTTTCGTGTTACAATTTTTGATAAAGATACGAATATCATACCATTATACGAGGCTTACTAATTTTGTCTGTTAAAAATGGAAAACCTGACAATTTTTCTAGTTTAGTAACAAATATTGTATTAAATCTACTTATACAAAGGTGACACTACTTATTTTTTTTATAACTAGTATCTTTGCCGCTTAATTGATTGATTTATGATAAAATGGTTCGCCGCCATAGTTGGGTATTCTTTTTTTAGGTTTCCAGGAGCACTTTTGGGATTTATCGTAGGTAGTTTGATAGACTCCGTAACAAGCGGTAAATCCAAAACAATAAAACAAACCTTTGCGACAAAACAACAAGTAACTCCCCGAGATTTTGAGTTAAATCTACTATCCCTTTCCTCAATTGTGATAAAAGCGGATGGCCACATTAACCAAACAGAATTAGACTATGTGCGGCAGTATTTTGTAAATGCCTATGGTAAGGACCGGGCCAATGCAACTTTTAGAACTTTTAATGAAATTATAAAAAACAGACAAGTCAATGCAGCTAGGATATGTATGGTCATCAATCAACATACACGTTATGCAACCAGATTACAGATTCTACACTTTTTATTTGGGATTGCTAATGCCGATGGTCAGGTAAGTACTGCTGAAGCTAACGAGATAGAACGCATCGCAGGATTTTTAAGAATTAATTTCAAAGATTTTGAAAGTATTAAAGCGATGTTCTTTAGAACAGGAGACCACTATTATAAAATATTAGAAATTGAAAAATCGGCTTCCGACGCTGAGATAAAAAAAGCCTATAGAACAATGGCAAAAAAGTATCATCCAGATAAACTTCAACAAATGGATGACGCTTATAAAAAAGGTGCTGAAGAAAAATTTAGAGCCGTACAAGAAGCTTACGAGCAAATCCGAAAAGAAAGGGGTTTTTCGTAATTAGTTGAGTCAAAAAAATTCTATTTTTTAGCAGTAACTAATTCACTCCATACTCTTTTGAAAAAAAGCTTGGTAAATGTAAACGTTGGCATACTGCTCATAATCTTTAGTTCTTCTATAAAGCTAGTCTCTTCATCTAAAAATCTAAAAATCAAAGAAGAATGATTTTTTTCGAACATCCGAGAAAACACCATACCCCCCTTGCTATTATTAGCATACAAATAGTCTAAGAATAATAAGTCATAAAACCAGAATCTGTTTTTTGAAACAAATTTACGCAGTGGCTTTTCTGATTTGATAAAAGGAATCAGTTGTGATGTTTTCTTAATTGTATTCCTAAAGGTATACCCCGTACTTGCCTTAGTCCATCCCCCTGCGGTGCCAATATGTAAAATATTGTCACTGTTATTTTTCCAAAATTTATAGCAAGACATCGGTATACAACCCCCTTCTTTTCTTACAATTTCATAATCCTCAATTCCCAGTTGAGCTAAATATGCTTTTATACCCTCTTCATACTCTTCTTTACTTAATAGCTCCTTTGAAAAAAGTGTGTATTCTATGAGTGCCATATCTTTTGCAAATGGCAAAACATAAATAAAGCGCGTGTTACCGCTTTGGGGTATCGAAAAATCCATAAAAGTAGCAACGGAGTCATCGAATTGAGGGGATGAAGTTTTTACAAACCACCCTATGAAATGTTGTTGTAATAAGGGGTATCGTTTACTACTATTAAACTCTTGATCAAATGGAATACTATTAATTACCTTAGTTGCTTTGTACTTTTCTTTATTGGTGATTACTTCTACAAAACTTCCTTGATCTTGTATATCTTCTACTCGTTCATATTGTTGAGTAATTTGAGGAGATGACTTAATTACAGCGAGCGTCTTTTCATAAAAATCTAAGCTAGAAATATGCTTATAAGAAAATGGTCTTATGTCAAACCGTTTATCGAGCTGATCGCTTTTAAAATTTATGTAGTCCCAGTTTTTACTTACGATATCCTCAAAAGGTCCACTCTTGGAATCCCAAAAGCACCAGGTTCTGTCATCTTTATCTTTTTCTTGAGAATCTAGTAATAAGATTTTCTTGTCCTCAAAAAAGCGGTCACCGATCATTCGATACGCCAACATAAGCCCTGCAGCACCGCTTCCTGATATGATATAATCGAAATTTTTAATCATAAGTATAAAAATGAAGCAAAAAATAATGCTATAGCCATAAAAATATGAAGTGCTAATGCAAAGTTAAACTGTCGCTGCAACTTCTGATAAACCAAATGGATGCCTATCGCTACAATAAACCAACCTATATAGTTCTGTATAGGAACAACACCGTTTTTGAATTCCCAAAAATCGAATCTAGGCGCTGAGATTTCGATTATTAGATCAAGAAAAACCATCATTATAGCAGCAATGATCGCACAACTAATCCATCCTGGGCAAATTCTTTTAGCAATAGCAGCGGAACAGTATACTAAAATCGCCCAATTAACCCCTATAAGTATGGGAACGCCTAAAACCTTATACCCCAGATTAGCACCGTAGGCATATTCTCCAAAAATTAAACCATAGTTTACACCCAGAAATTCGACAAAAATACCCACTAAGAATGGTAATAAAAGATTGATCGCGGTTTTGGACCATGCTGTGGCATTCCAAAGAATTAAAAAAAGATATACTAAAAGATGCAAAGCTGTCAACGACAGAAATTGGGTTTCAAAGCCAGTAGCAATACCGATAACTCCAGATATGGTAAACAACCAAACTGTTATAATGGAAATTCTTAATTTTTTATCTGAACGCATATATTTTCCGATTATGATTGGACTAGATCTGAGACAATTTTTGCGGATAATAAACATAGTGGGATGCCTCCCCCAGGATGTACACTACCACCACAAAAATATAAATCATCAATGGTTGAAGAAAAATTAGGGTGTCTTAAAAATGCCGCAAATTTGTCATTACTAGACGCCCCATATAAAGAGCCCTGATAAGATTTTGTTTTACGCTCTATCTTACGTGGATCTAATAACTCCTCAACTTCAATTAGTGGCGCTATATCCGTATTTAAGATCTTAGATATTTTAGTGATAATATTTTTGCGCGATTGTTCAATAATTTGATCCCAATCCTGACCGGTATTACCGGGCACGTTTATCATTACAAACCAATTTTCGCAACCCTTAGGAGCGTCATTCTCTTCATATTTTGAGGTAATGTTGATGTAAACGGTTGGATCATCGTCTACAGTATTGTCCTTAAAAATAGCATCGAACTCCTTCTTATAGTTCGCTGAAAAAAAGATATTATGCAAATCAAGAGATTCAAAGGTCTTCTTTATACCCCAATAAAAGATTAGAGCTGAGCTCGATCTTGCCTGATTCAATACTTTGTCGGGTTGTTTTTGATCAGCTAGTAATTTCTTATAAGTAGGTACAATGTCCATATTAGAAACAACAACATCAGCATCTACCTCCTTTGAGCCAATTGCAACACCTGTTGCTTTGCCATTCGTTATTAAAATACGATCAACTACAGTATTAAAATTGAATCTAACCCCAAGCGTTTTGGCCAATTCATAAATTGATTGGGTTATGCTATACATCCCTCCTTTTGGCAAAAACATACCAAAATACTGCTCTAAATGTGGTATCATAGACATAATACCTGGTGTTTTGTAAGGCGAAGATCCATTATACGTAGCAAAACGATTGAAAAGTTGAATCAAATTTGGGTCGGAAAATGATTTTCTGTTCACCGCATCCAAGGTGGAATTGATATCCAAACTACCAATATTAAGTATAGCCTTAATGGTATCAGCGGATAGATACGTTGACGCTTTGTGCAGGGATTTTTCTAAAAAAAGTGATGCCGTAAGGTTATATTTTCTTTTGGACTTATTGAAATAATCAAGAATATCTTGTGCCTTTACATCAAAGGATTTTTCAGCAGCTTTGGCAAACAATTCTTGATCCGCATAGGCGGTAAATCGCGTACCGTCTTCATAAAAATATTGGCAAACAATTTCCTTTTTGTCATAGGCAAAAAAGGAACTTATATCAACATCTGCAACAGTAAACAACTCTTCCACAAATTGTGGCATTGTAAATAGTGAAGGGCCAGCATCAAAACGATACTCCCCGATTCTAATTTCTGATAATTTACCTCCTGGATAACTGTTAGCCTCAAATACTTCGACAGCGTAACCTAATTTTGTTAATCGCACAGCTGTAGCCAACCCTGCAATACCTGCTCCAATAATGACTGCTTTTTTACGTTCCATATGCGGGTTAAAGATAAGTTTAAAATTTTGAGCTGCTCCTATTTTGATTAAGTTTGGTATGGTTTTTTATATATCTTTAACAAACAAAATATTGTCTTATGATTAGGTTACTCGTTTTCGTTTTATTTACGGTTGGCGTTACATATGCTCAAGATACTAGTACTGATGATGTAGTACCTGCACCTAAAATAATCACCAAACTACCTTTAGGCCAAAAAGTTACCCTGGGCCAAAAAAGCATACAATTTATTGATGTGCTTGAGGATTCTCGATGTCCTACTGGAGTAGAATGTATTTGGGAAGGACAGGCAAAAGCAAAAATTAAGATTTTTGAAAACGATGAATTGCTTGAGGAAAAAATGCTAGTCTTCGGTGTAAAGAGTATTAATCCTGAGCGCACTTCTGAAGTCTGTAAAGACGGGAAACATACAGTTGTAGCCTATTCGCTTTCCCCATATCCTGAGGCTTCATCACCGATATCCAAGGCTAATTATACTTTGGACATTATCATAAAATAGTGCTTACTGAATTTAGATCAGTGGCAACCACAATCGTCTTTACCACAAAGAGTAGTGTCATCACCTGATTTCACAATGGACTTCCAAAAAAACTTTTTGAATATATAGCCGATCGCTAAAATAAAAGCCACAAGTACTAATATATGTTGAAATACGTATTCCATAACGCGCTTTATACAAAATATTATTGTAGCAATTGATATGCTAGCAGAGCTGCCAGATATGCAATCGCCGTCATAAAAGATAACTGAATTAATGGCCATTTCCAACCATTTGTTTCTCTTTTTACAATAGCTATGGTACTCATACATTGCATTGCAAATGCATAAAATAGTAATAGGGAAACACCTGTAGCCAAATTAAAAAGTCGACCCCCGGTGACCGGATTAAGCTCCGCGGCCATTCTATTTTTTATCGTTTCTTCATCATCGTTTCCTACACTATATATTGTAGCCAAGGTACCTACGAATACTTCTCTTGCTGCAAAAGAGCTGATAATTCCTATACCAATCTTCCAGTCATAGCCCAAAGGAGCTACCACAGGTTCAATTGCTTTACCAGCATAACCTATAAAAGAATATTCCAATTTAGTGGAAGTGATCTTTCGATCTAACTCTTGTTCGCTAAGATTTGGGTATTCAGCTTTAACAAGTTCTTCTGCGTTATCGAATTTATCATTTGGTCCAAAACTGGCCAACACCCACAGGATGATAGAAATGGCTAAAATAATTTTTCCTGCACCAAAAATAAAGGCTTTCGTTTTTTCGATAACGTTTATAGCTACATTCTTAAACATTGGTACTTTATACCCTGGCATTTCTATAACGAAATAGGTTTTACTTTTAATTTTTAAAGATTTATTGAGTAGCCACGCTGTAGCTACCGCTGCTCCAAAACCAATAAAATATAAGATCATCAAAGCGATACTCTGATAACTTAGAATCCACCCTACCTTTTTATCGGGTATAATGAGTGAAATGATAATAAGATATACAGGCAATCGCGCAGAACAAGTAGTAAAGGGCACCACCAGGATGGTAATTAGTCGTTCTTTCCAGTTTTCAATGTTTCTGGTCGCCATCACCGCAGGTATAGCGCACGCAGTACCAGATACTAACGGCACCACACTTTTACCACTCAATCCAAAGCGACGCATTACCCGATCCATCAAGAAAACTACTCTACTCATATAGCCGCTTTCTTCGAGTATTGAAATAAAGAGAAACAAAAAGGCAATCTGGGGTATAAAGATGACAATACCTCCTAAGCCAGGGATGATCCCTTCGGTAATTAAATCCATAAACGGGCCAGCAGGAAGTATTCCTTTTAGAGATTCACTGATCCATACAAAGGCTTCATCAATCATATCCATAGGATATGAAGACCAATCGTATATCGCCTGAAAGATGAGTAATAGAATAGTAAAAAAGATAAAATAACCCCAAAATCGATGCGTAAGTATTCTGTCTAGTCGCTCTCGCATTCCGGTAGCTGCACGCTGATCGACAGTAACTGTTTTTGTAAGGGTTTCGTTGATAAACTTATACCGCTTTATCGTCTCTTGCTGTTGCATTCGCTTCAGCTGACTTTCAGATTTTAATTTAAAATCTGGAGTTTCTTCTATACCTCGCTTATCGAATTTTCTGAAGTTAACATCCTGTGTAATCACTAACCACAATTTATATAGTGAGTGATTCGGAAATGCTTTTTGTAAGCTTTCAAAATAATCTGGAGCAAAAGTCAATGCATCTACACAAGGCGTTTTAGAAAGAGAAGCATAGGAAGAAATCAGTTCTTTCAATTCAGGAATTCCCTGATTTTTTCGGGCGCTAACCAATACTATTTTGGTGTGCAATAGTTTTTCTAAGGCTTCTACGTCGATAGAAATACCTTTGCGTTCCATGCGATCTGCCATATTTATCACCAAAATGGTAGGTATATGCAGATCCTTTATTTGTGTAAAAAGTAAAAGATTTCGTTTTAGATTTTCAACATCACTAACGACAACCGCAACATCAGGAAAATCTTTGTCGTTTTTATTTAAGAGTAATTCAATAACTACATTTTCATCAAGGGAAGAAGCATTAAGACTATAAGTACCTGGTAAATCCAATATATGTGCCTTAACTCCTCGGGAAAGCTTGCAAATTCCTTCCTTTTTTTCGACAGTTATACCAGGATAATTACCGACTTGCTGATTTAGTCCGGTAAGCAAATTGAACACTGATGTTTTTCCGGTATTAGGATTACCAATTAGAGAAACTTTAATTTGCTTAGACATACAGAGGGTTTACGGATGCAGAATTTGAACTTCGATCTGGGCAGCGGTTTCCTTACGAATAGCCAAGTGACTGCCATTGATATTTAGATACATTGGACATTGAAAAGGTGCTGTTTGTACAATCTGTACTTCGTTACCTGGCAAACAACCCATTTCTAATAACTTCAGCGGTATGACATCAGAAGTAATGTCTTTTATCTTTGCCTTTTCTCCTCTTTTTAAATCTGCGATTGTAATTTTCAAATCCTTATTTAGATTAATTTAAAACTAGACAAAAGTAAGGTAAAAAAAATCATCTCAAAAACATCGCTCCTAAAAATAATACTAAGGTTCTGCTAATTAACAAAACATAACACCCTATTTCTGATCAGCACCCGTCGATTAAATAAGTTATAATGTTTTTAAGAGCTCAATATCGTCCATAAGCTGCTCAATGTCTTCAGGATTCGTACCGTCATAAAATCCTCTGATTTGATTTTTTGTATCCACCAATACAAAATTCTCCGTATGTATCATATCATAAGGTCCTCCATCCCCATCAGATTTTGCGACGAGATACGATTTTCTGGCCAGTTCATAAATTTGTTTTTTATCCCCAGTGACTAAATTCCAGCGTTGATCATCTACTCCTTTTTGGATTGCGTAGGCTTTTAAACGTTCTGGTGTATCTATAGTTGGTGTTACACTGTGAGAAATTAAATAGACCGTAGTATCGTTTTGCTTGTCTAATCGTTCTTGTATTTGTACCATATGATCCGTCATAATGGGGCAAATGGTTTGGCAGGTCGTAAAAAAGAAATCCGCTACGTAAATCTTATTTTGGTAATCTTTTTGGGTAATCGTTTTTCCATTTTGATTAACCAATTCAAAATCTTTAATCTTATGATATTTTCTAACGTGCTGCACCGTACTATCTACTAGTTCCAAATTTACCATATCAGGTTCATAAATTGGTAAGGTCGGATTTGGTTTCAATATGCTATACATTATGGATACAATAACCACCGATAACACCAACATTACCACCGCCAGAAACTTGTATTTCGCAAAAAATTTAAGCATTTGAGTATATGAATTATAGCTGCTGCAAAAATACAAGTATAGCTTTTTATATCCCATATTGATTTAAAAAAATACTAAATCCCAGTATATGAGCAATGATTTCTTTTATAAACTGGTCTAAAAGATTACTTTTGCGTGATTTAATTTTGAAGAAAAACCTATGAGTCCATTTTTGGTAAAGGCACTACAATTATTATTAAGCTTATCGCTCCTAATCGTATTACACGAATTGGGACATTTTATACCCGCAAAATTATTTAAAACGCGCGTAGAGAAATTCTTTCTCTTTTTTGATGTAAAGTTTGCGTTATTTAAAAAGAAAATTGGTGAAACGGTCTATGGTATCGGTTGGCTGCCTCTGGGAGGATATGTTAAAATCTCCGGAATGATAGATGAGAGTATGGACAAAGAGCAAATGGCTGCTCCACCACAGCCGTGGGAATTTAGATCCAAACCAGCCTGGCAGCGTTTAATTATTATGCTTGGCGGTGTAACGGTAAATATTATCGTTGGCTTTGTCATTTATATGGCCATAGTATTTACTTGGGGTACTGTTCAAATTGGTGCAGAAGATATGCCCGATGGATTTTATGTAGATCAGTCTTTTAAGAAATATGGATTTGAAAATGGAGATCGAATTCTAAAGGTTAATGACAAAGAACTTGAAAATGCTACCGATATCAATAAACACTTATTTCTTAGGGATATCAATACTGTAACTGTTCTCCATCAAAATGGTAATAAAGAAAAGCTTACTATACCCGAAAACATTGGAACCATAATGTTTGAGTCTGGCGTATTACAACCGCTATACCCAATTACACAACCAGTCATTGATAGTGTAGTTGCGGACACACCTGCTGCACAATCAGGAATAACTAAAGGCGATAAAATACTAGCCGTTAACGGAGCTTCCATATCTTATTGGAATGAATTTCAACGTTTAAAAGCGCAAGACACAACTAATGCTGCTTTATCCTTAAAAATACTGCGTGATGGAGAAGAGAAACTCATCAACGTACAACCTGATGAAGAAGGAATTATCGGAGTATACCCTATAACTAGCTATACCGTACAGCGCATAGAATACTCTCTTGGAGAAAGTATCAGTAAAGGTATTGACTACGGTTACTGGACACTACACGATTATGTTGCTCAATTTAAATACGTATTTACCAAAAAAGGAGCGCAACAAGTAGGTGGTTTTGCTGCCATCGGTAATCTTTTTCCAGAAACCTGGAACTGGGCAGCGTTTTGGGGAACTACCGCATTTATTTCAATCATTTTAGCATTCATGAACATATTGCCCATCCCCGCTTTAGACGGAGGTCATGTCATGTTTTTATTATATGAGATTATTGCAGGACGTAAACCTAATGATAAGTTTATGGAATACGCACAATTAGTAGGATTTGTAATCCTTATTGCCTTATTATTATTCGCCAACGGAAATGATATTTATAGAGCGATTACTGGAAGCTAAAAAAAATTAAAAAACCTTTTGGCTATTTAAAAAAGTAATCTATATTTGCACTCGCAAAACGAGAAAAACACTTCTTTTTTGCAGACATAAATTCCTCCTTAGCTCAGTTGGTTAGAGCATTTGACTGTTAATCAAAGGGTCCTTGGTTCGAGCCCAAGAGGGGGAGCTTAAAAGAAAAAACGTCATCTGAAAAGATGGCGTTTTTTGTTTTTGCCTCTTTTGGGCGAGAAGTTTATCCTGAGCACAGTCGAAGGGAGCCCAAGAGGGGGAGCAAAATAAAGCCTTAACTTAAAGAAGTTGAGGCTTTTTTGTTTTAATTCATATTTTTACCACTCTCTTCCAACTTCTAGTGTTCTTGGTTTTCTGTTAGTCTATAAAATGTTTCTCAAAATCATACCTAGGTATTGGATTAAATCCTATTTTTAAGTGTAAAATAGCACGTATTATCAAACAGTGTACTACTTTAAAAACATAAACCTTTTTATGGAACAGCGATCTAAACAGGCTAAAGCAATAGTATTTTATTTTTCATTAGTACTTTTTGTAGTTTTTCCGGATCACACCCTGCATGCTCAACTTACCCAAGATACAGATGTGCTTTTTAAGGAAGCATTATCCTTATCAAAAAGTGGAAATCTAGAAGAGGCCTTGGAAAAAACAAATACGATAATAAGTCTTGCTCCTGAGTATACTGAAGCTCGATTATTAAGGGTCCGCCTTTTACATCGCTCTAACCAAAACAATACCTTGGCAACAACGGATATTGTAACCTTATTGAGTTCGGCCGAAGCTAATTTGCGTCCAGAGATTAAAAACTTAGCGATACAGCATATCAACCACCTTGAAAATGTTGAGGAATTATCTAATTATAAAAAAGAAATAGAGCCCTATTATGAAAAAGATGTAGCGCTTTATTTACAATTTACGGAGCGATATATTCAATTAAAAGAAACACAAGCGGCTAAAGAATCCTTACAGCAGGTTATTGGAAAAATAGGGTTTTCTGATCAAGAAAATTATAGATTACAGCAATTGATCAAAGCGCTTTATACCAACAAAATATCCGCTAATCACGAGGTAATTTCATTTCTTAATGACTACCCTGTGCAACAGTCGTGGAACACCACAAGTTTGGAGTATCAAAAAACCATAGGGTTGACAGCTGTTATTGCCCGTGCTACATATAGTGATCGTTTTTTTACTGATGGAATGTTGTACCAATTAGAGGCTTACCCTGTTTTTACAGATCGTATCTATGCTTTTGCTGAAGTGAGTTATTCTGATGCTGATTTCTTTCAAAATTATGGCGTTAGCTTGTCCGGGTATTTTGGAATCGGGAAAGGTTACGAATTAGAGACTGGTTTTCGGTATTTGGACTTTGATACGGATGACTTTTTCTCTGTTACCATAGGACTTACTAAATATGTGGGAAGATTTTATATAAACACCCGATCCTTCTTAGGACCTAAGATAGATGACAATTTTATTCAAAATTATCAACTCAATCTAAGATACTACCTCAACAACCCTGAAGACTATATTTTTGGTCGAGTTGGAACCGGAATATCACCTGATGACTCCTCACGATTTACGCAAGTAAACGCCAATCCTGACTTGGTAGCCTGGTATGGGACCTTAGGTATTTATAAAACCTTTAGAAAAATTGCAGGTACCTTTAGTGTAAGCTATTTGAATGAAGATCTGACTGGCGGCCGCACGGGGAATCAACTTTCTGGTAATCTTGGACTAAGTTATCGTTTTTAGCACTGCTGCTATTTTGATGTAAATCCTTTTCTGGTCATATTACCCCAAGAAGATTTGATTTTAAATATCTTTTTGAAGTAGCCTTTTATTTCTGCAAATACCATAATAGGGTGATTGATAAAAGGCTCAACATAGGCGGCTATCAACAGTTGTATCAAAATTTTAGGCTTTGCATAATGTCTAAAACTAATGGTGTACAATAAAATTGAGATGGTTGAAAAAATACAGCCAATTAGATAAACCGCAATAAATAAGTATATCGCAAAAGGAAGGTTGATCCAGCCCAGGCTAATATATATCACCAGAATGATTAAACCCAAAAACTCCACAATAGGAGCACACAACTCAAAAAATATCCAATACGGAAAAAACACCAAGCCCATACTGCGATATTTAGGGTTAAAGAACAAGTATCTATGCTTTTTCATAGTCTCCCATAAACCTCTAGCCCACCGGTCGCGTTGCACCGCATAAATCTTAGCGGTTGAAGGCGCTTCTGTCCAGCATAAGGTCTCAGGGATATACACCACATCGTAAGGTATCTTTTGGCGCTCCATATGAGCTCGTAGTCGAATACAAAGTTCCAGATCCTCCCCTACTGTATTTTTATCAAGCCCTCCTACTTCTAAAACCCGCTTAGTAGGATAAAGTCCAAACGCGCCAGAAACTAATAACAATCCATCAATTTGCGTCCAAGCCATCCTACCTAATAAAAAGGATCGTATATATTCTACCACCTGTATCCTGGCAATGATACTTTTAGGTAAACGCAACTCACTTAAAGTTCCATTTTTGATTTTAGAATCATTAGCAATACCGATAGCACCACCACAGGCAATAACTTCTTTATCTAATTGCTCTAAATAAGGTCGTACCATTTTGAGTAAGGCATCTTGCTCAATAATGCAATCGGCATCAGTACAGAGGATTAATTTTGTTTTTGCGTAAGAAATACCTGTATTTATGGCATCTGCACGGCCACCATTTACTTTATCAATAACGGTAAGATTACTATACTTTGGATTTTGGCTTTTATAAATACCAACAACCTCCTTGCAATCAATGTTTTCATTTCCTTTATATAAAGGCACAGTAGATAACTCAAAATCATCTATTAACTGTTGTAGGGAATCATCTTTGCTACCGTCATTAACAATAATTAATTCATAATACGGGTATTGAATAGAAAGTAAAGAACGAACGTTGGTAACAATAGTTTTTCCTTCATTATAAGCTGGTGCAATTAAACTTATGCTGGGCAAGTCGATAGCTTTTTTAATGTCCTTTACATTAAGGAAACCTACTCTTTTTTTGTTCTTTCGAATCGCTAAAATCGCTAAGAGGATAAACGAAAAGTACCACATAAACAATGCTATCCCA
This sequence comes from Aquimarina brevivitae, assembly GCF_004216895.1. GTDB lineage: Bacteria > Bacteroidota > Bacteroidia > Flavobacteriales > Flavobacteriaceae > Aquimarina > Aquimarina brevivitae. The sequence continues at coordinate 375,820 of NZ_SGXE01000001.1, forward strand.
TACACAAGAAAAAAGTAATCCCACCAATTATGACCTATTTGATTCAACATAGTTTACTAATTATTAGCCTGTAATAAGGGTGTAAGTTTTTGATCCAAGACTACGTTATTTGCACGCAACTTGTAAGCTTGATAATGTTGACCTAACAACTTTAAGTCGTCTTCATCAAAGGAAAGCTCATCTAAGAGCTCTAATGCCATATTAGCGACATATTTGTGCTCTGAAAATAGTTCCTGGATAGCATACCAGTTATAGTTTTGCACATGAAATCTTCTGATTATTCGCAGACATAATTCCCGTGATGATGGGCTTTCTGCCTGTATTGCTTTCTTAAAAAAAGTATCATCAAATTTAGGATAATATTGATGTAGCTTTTCAACAATTCGTATTTGTTGCCATAAGGAAATTGGAAATTTTACATAAGGTAAAATTCGCAAACTCTTCCATCCCAAAAAACGCACTAATGCTATCTGAGCTTCTCTACGAACCAAAATATGTTTATGACTATTAAGCTTAGCAATTAAATCAAGATTTTGGTCAATATCCAATTCATAAGATATCCAAATGGCTCTCGATTTCTTATACCAGTTGTTACTTTTAATATCTGCCTTTAGCTCCTTAGCCACCGTAACGTCTGTGGCAAACAAAAAAGACCAGGTATCACGATCCGTGATAAAAAAGTCCTTGATATTAATAATGATATTAGCTACATCACGCAAGTCCCTACTCTTTTTAATATAGCCCTGTAGCCAATGCGGAACCACAAACTTTGAAATTGGTAGGGATTTAGTATAGTTAATAGATACATACTGAATTACCTGCTCCTTTAATTGCTTTTTGCGTTTTACACGATATCTCCTTCTTAAAAGGCTATAACCAATAGATAACCATAACCCTCCCAAAATTAAGAGTAGCAAAAAAATAAGTTGAATAAGCTGTTGCTCTAGCATTAAACGTATTTAAAAATTTTATCCTTTAAGGTTCTGATATCTACAGGTAGTGTGATGTACTCTTCAATACCCAATTGCTCAATGTCATCCTTAACATTTTGATGTTCCATTTGTGTTACCACAATCAACTTAGCCTCTGGCAATTTTTGATGTAAAAAATCGATGTACTCATTGGTGAAAATACCGTCAACAGACAATTCGGTGACTACTAACTGATAATTGTTTGCTGCAATCAGTTGCTCAACCTCATCAAAGGTGGTAGCAATAGTACAATCTTTGCCTGAAGCTTCGACAAAGTTTTTAAGCACATTGGCTATGATATCTTCTAATACAATTAATACCGTACTACTATTCATTATTAATTTCTCCTCTAGTAAATATAAAATACTTTTAGCATTCTAAATATATCAAGTCCATAGTTTTTTAATTTTAATCAGGAAAAACTTTTCACTGAAACCAAGAAACTTTAAGATCTAAGAATAAACTATCAAGCTTTCATCTAAAAGGTCTATTTTAGCTGAAAAACATAGGATGCTATGATAAAGAAAAATGAAGAGCTTTTTTATTTAATCAAATCGCTTAACAAAAGTGAAAAACGATACTTTAAGGTACCCCATCAAACTAATCCCAGTGCAGAATATTTAATTTTGTTTGCTGCGATAGACGCACAAGAAAGCTATGATGAAAATGCGATAAAAGCTGAGTTTAAAGACAAAACCTTTGTGAATCAACTTACTACTATTAAAAATTACCTGAAACAAAAAATAATGCAGTCCTTAAGAGATTTCCATGCTAAGATATCTGTGGAAGCTGAATTGATTGACATTATAAGAAATGTAGAAATATTATATCATAAAGGGTTGTACAGCATTTGTTTAAGCGAGTTAAAACGTGCCGAAAAAAAAGCCATACGTACGGAAAATAACAAACTATTATTTCATATTCTAAGCTGGAAGTTAACTATACTTAAAAGCCTACCTAATATTGACCAGAAAACCCTACGCAACCTTGTTAACCAACAAAAACAAGTCTTAAAAACTATAAAAGACTACGTTGATTTGACTGCGGCGCATCTTCTTCCCAATGAAACCACCAAACCTCATAATAAAACATCTTCCTTGCTCAACAAAACTCTTAAAACCTCCCACAAATACCAACAACTAATTGCTCAAAATGCCATCGATAAAGCCAAGAAATTACTGGAAGATGTACTTAAAGACTGGGAGGATAATACCTTGATGTTAGAAGAGTCTTTCACCACTTATTTTTCAATTGCCAACGATTATATTGATTTATTGGTGAAGCAAAAACAGTTTAGAGAAGGCCTCGTACAAATCCTAAAGCTTAAGCAAAAGGCAACTCAATATGAGGAACAATCAGCAGCATTTATCAATGAAAAACTGAGATTATTCACTGCGGAGTTAGAAATACGCAGACACTTAAAAGATTTACATACTACAAACGAAACGGTCCGAGAAATTAAGGCCTTTATGCAGGCAAATACCGCATTGGTTTCATTGAACTATAAATTGTCGCTGACGCTTCAATTTGCAAGTATTTACTTGACCAAAAAGAATTATGAAAATGTCTTAAGTTGTATTGATCTAATCTTGCGAGAAGATGTCAAAAAACAATTTAAAGAATTGCTATTACCAAGCTTATGGTTACAATTACTAGCCTACTACGAATTAGGAAAAAACAATTTGATAAAACCGCTAATCCCACAAATTAAAAAAGAAATTAAAAAGCAAAAAAACATAGCTCCCTATGAAGATGTTCTTTTTAAATTTATTAGGTCTACAGCACCGCTTTCTTCAGCAGAAAAAAAGCCTTTATTCATTACGCTAAAAGAGGAACTGCAAAATGTGCTGCATTCAAAATCCATACCTTATGATATTGAACAATGGATCAACTCCAAGTAACCGAATAAATAGTTGGTTGACGGATTTATGATTACAACAATCTAAAGTCGCTATCGCCTTTTAAGAGAAGTAAATATATACTCCTATTACTATAATACATATTAGTATTCCTACGATGTTGACATATTTCCAAGGTTTGATATCGACCTCTTTAGTATATTCCTGTACGTAGGGAGTTTCTCTTGGTTTAATTTTTCCTATAAATAGCATAATCAGCACATTAAACAAAAACAAAATTGCCATGACATGAAGGAAGTGTGGATAAGCATTAGCTTTCACCAATGCAAGTTCAGCCACATCTACGATACCATTATCCGCAGCTTTTTCCAATGCGCTATTAGTTAAGTGAGGCCGTACTATAAATTCACTTATACAATACAGTACTGAACCAGAAATCAATCCAATTTTTGCCGCTATAGCCGGCACATATTTGGTTAAGTATCCAACAACAATAATGGTTAAAATCGGAATACTATAAATCCCATTCACTTGTTGTAAATAGTTAAATATACTTTCAGTATTAGCTAATAATGGAGCTAAAAACATGGAAGCTATAGCAAGTATTATCCCAAAAAGTTTCCCATATTTAACGACTGTTCTTTCATCGGCCGTTTTGTTAATATGTTCTTTGTAAATATCAATACCAAAAAGGGTTACTGAACTATTCAAGACACTGTTGAAAGAGGAAAGAATTGCTCCAAATAATACCGCAGCAAAAAACCCAAGTAATGAGGGAGGTAGGACTTCTCTAACAAGCATCGGATATGCATCTACAGAATTATCGAGATTTCCTTCAAACATATGATAGGCAATAATACCTGGTAAAACCACAATAATTGGACCCAATATTTTTATAAAAGACCCCAAAAGCAATCCTTTTTGACCTTCTTTTAAATTTTTAGCTGCTAATGCTCGCTGAATAATCTGTTGATTAGTTCCCCAATAGAACAATTGTACCAACATCATACCTGTGAAAATCGTTGTAAAAGGAACTTCTGAAGTACTGCTTCCGATAGAATTAAACTTTTCCGGGTTTTCTGTGATAAGTATATCCAGTCCATCCATCATACTCCCATCCCCTATAGCCATTAAACCAAATACGGGAATAAATAAACCACCAATTAACAGCCCTATAGCATTAACCGTATCGGATACTGCCACTGCTTTTAATCCTCCAAAAACGGCATAAATAGACCCTATAACTCCAATAAACCATACACAGATCCATAAAGCCTGTACATCAGATACTCCAAGAAGTTCAGGGATATTGAACATACCACTAACGGCGGTGGATCCGGTATAAAGAATTATTGGCAACAGCACAACCACATAACCGGTTAAAAATAATGCTGAAGTAAGCGTTTTTGTGCTTTTATCGAATCGTTTAGACAAAAACTGGGGAATGGTTGTTAATCCTCCTTTAAGATACCGTGGTAATAAAAACACAGCTGTTATTACCATTGCTAATGCAGCTAAAGTCTCCCAGGCCATAACCACTAATCCATCGATATAGGAACTACCATTTAGACCCACTATTTGTTCGGTCGACAAATTGGTCAGCAATAAAGAGGCTGCAATTACTCCAGCAGTTAAACTCCTACCCCCTAAAAAATACCCATCAGAAGTGTTCTCATCTGTTTTTAAAGTGGCTATATATGAAATAACTCCAACCAATAGCGTGAAGCCTAAGAAAGAAATAATACCCATTGCATCGATTTTAAAAAATAAATATAGCGTATTTAAAATTAAAACTACAAGTTAGCGCAGCAAGCTTCAATACATTTATTTTACTAAACCTCTAGTTTTCAATAGCCAATCGTTTTGTGTAGGGTGATACAGCGTTTTAAGACACCCTAATGTTGAGTTTATGTATAGGTCAATACCATTTTTATTTACCATAAATAGAAGCGTCCATAATTAAAGTAAAGCATAGTTATTGCAAAGCTTTTTGAATTGAAGTAATAATTAAAGTATTTTTGAGTCCTTATTTATAAAAAATGAAGTCATTTCTTTTTCTGATTAGTTCACTACTCCTACTGGTTTCTTGTAAACAGGAACAACAGCAATCTACTAATACGGCTCTGCAGACCATTAAGCCATTAGACAGCTTATCCAAAAAAACAGCTGGCACTAAATTAAAAACACTCTCCCCTGAGTCCAAGAAAAAAGTCGGATCCTTTGATGACTATCAAAGTTTTGAAGATTTGATGATTACTCTAGAAAGTGCGAACCCATATTATATTCAAAAATATGCTGATAGTATTGATATCTTAATTTCTACCGTCCGCGAAAATTTGTCTGAAGATCTAAAAACAAAACCCATTGAGGCACGTTTAAAACTACTTGTCACCGAATCAGGGCTATTAAAAGATATTGCTAAAGAAAACAAACCGAAGGCAACCGAATTATTAAAAGCAAATACTAAACTTATCCTTGCTTATAATAGTCTAGCCATTCAACTCAATGAACTAACACTTGCTATCCCAGAGGATATTGAGAAAGAATTACTAAGAACAACCAAGAACTTAAGAGATTCCACGCAAATTTTAAAAGATGAAAATTAAACTTACACTTACTTCCTTACTCTTTTTTTTGGGATTGGCCTCTACGGTCTTCGCACAAGATGAAAGCCAACAAAAGGTAAATTCTGTATTAGAACAATGGCATAAAGCCGCGGCAGATGCAAATTTTGATGCATACTTTGGGCTAATGACCCCTAATTCTATATTTATTGGTACAGACGCTACTGAAAATTGGACTTATCCTGAGTTTAAGGCATTTGCAAAGCCCTACTTTGACAACGGAAAAGCCTGGAGCTTTACTACTCTTGAGCGTAATATCTTTATCAACAATGCTAAGGATATGGCTTGGTTTGACGAGCTATTACATACGCAAATGGGTATTTGCAGAGGTAGCGGTGTTCTTGTGCTGCAGGACAATGCCTGGAAAATCCAGCATTATGTCTTATCTATAGCTATACCCAATGCTAACGTAAGTGAAATTACCAAACTTAAAAAAGAGTTTGACAATAACCTCATTCAAAAGCTAAGTCAAAATCAATAAAAGTATTAGAGGGTATATTTTAGTGCCAGAATAAAGTTTCTACCGGCAGCTGCAATACCTGAAGAATACGCTCGATAGCGTTGATCTGTAATATTTTCAATCGAAAATGTCGCTTCCATATGTTCATTAAACTGGTATTGAGATCTTAAGTTTAGCGTATACCAGGATGGTGAATAGGGATTGCCATTTTCATCCTTAGCATATAAAAAAGCATTATTTTGCTGAGAGGGTGCTAATTCGTCAAAGTCAAACTGACCGTTGTAAACCGAAAATGCATCAATTTTTAAGCGCTGTGTGGTGTAGGTCAAATGCGTTGCACCAAATTGTGGAGCTACGTGTCTTGACGGTGCAACAGATCCATCATCTAACTCCTCTTCTCCGCCCACAAAAGTATATTGAGAAGTGAAATCAAAATGTTCTGCAAAATGGTACTTTATCCCAGCTTCAAATCCGTAAACTGTAGCATTAGCGGCGTTTTGTATCGCTTGTACATTACTTAACTCCCCTTGATAATCAATTTCCGTTTCGCCATTAAGATCAAAATCCCTTCTTACCAAGGCATTATTCAGAAAGGTAAAGTATGTCGCCAAATCAACAGAAAGATTATCTGCAAAATTTAATCGCAATCCCAATTCACCATTATATGAATACTCCGGTCGTAAATTTGGATTAGGCACTACTACTGAACCTGGTTCTGAATCAAAAATTTTCCCCACATCATCTACATTGGGTGCTCTAAAAGCAGTAGAAAAATTCAATTTCCACTGCAGTTTTTCATTAGGTAGCCAACTAAATCCAGCTGTTCCTGTAAGTGCGTCAGTATCTATCTTAGTTTCTTCAAAAGGAAAATCATAAAATTGAGTATCAAATTCGGCATTGAGAATAATTCGGTTATAGCGTAACCCACCTTGAAAACGAAGTTGGTCACTGAACTTGTGTTTTAAGCTTGCATACGCTGCGAAGGACTGCCAACTTGATCCATCTGGATAACGCGAAGGAGCAGCTTGTACATCACCAGTGTTTATATTCAATGTAGAGCCTTCAGAAAATACGTTGTTTAAAATATACTCTAAACCATAGTACAAAGAAATCCGTTCGCTGAACTTTTTTTCAAAATCAAAATTTAGCGTATAGGCGTCTACTTGCTCTTGAGTCCGTTCTAAAAAATCACTTCCGAAATTACGATCATTTCTACTTTCTTCAAAATATTGATAGGCTCCGGTTACCTTTAATTGATTGTACAAAATACTTCTGGATTTATGATACACTTGTAAGTTACCCATAAACCAGCGTTGCGGGCCATAATACCATTCTGACGAACGTAAATTGCCATTGCGTCTTCTGATTAATCGATCGTATCTCGGGTAATCCGAAGTAGTTGAATAGAGCAGTCCTAAGTTCATATCCCAATTTTCATTAGGTACATAGTCAATTTTTTGTAAAAAATTGATTTGCTCATACCCGGTAAACCGTTGTTTTTCGGGGTCATTATTCTGAACAACAACGTCTTCGCCATTGATTTGTTCCACATATTCCGGTCGTAAGTAATCGTCTGGTCCGTGGCTACCCATTTTTAAATCATCAAAATCGGTATAGCTAACACTAGTTAAAAAGGCCCATTTTTCTAGTCCATAATTAAAATCGATATGACCTGTTTTCTCATTACTTGCACTTGCATATCTTGTAGTTACAGATCCCTTTAAGTAGGCTTTATCATTAAGACCAAATGAGGGCTGCTTGGTATAAAAATTCATTACCCCACCCACTGCATCACTACCATATACCACCGAACCGGGGCCTAAAATAACTTCTGTTCGTTCTATAGCAAAAGGATCTATAGCAATCACATTTTGGATATTTCCTCCCCTAAAAATAGCCGTGTTCATTCGTACACCATCCACCGCAATCAACAATCGATTGGTGGAAAATCCGCGAATCATAGGGCTTCCTCCTCCTAACTGACTTTTCTGCACAAAAACCTGTCCACTATTCTGCAATAAATCCGCAGATGTTTGTGGCGTATTAAACGCTATCTCTTCAGAACCAATACTCACTATCTTTTGTGAGATATCTTTTTGTTCTTGTTTCCATTTTGAAACGGAAATAATTACCTCGGATAAGGCGTTTTCGTCATTTTCCAAAAAGACTTTGTAATTGAGTTTTTTCAGTTTAGACTTACGTATCCAAAAGGTTTTGTGAGCCACATAAGAAAAGTAAATGAGTGCATTTGGATTAAATTTAGTAAGGTCAGCCTTTCCATCAAAATCAGTTATCGTACTTACGGATTTGATTTCATTATATATAGCCACATCAGGCAACGGATCACCGGTAGCCTTGTCATAGACGGTTACAGTCTGTGCTGTGGCCCAATTACTGAAAATGGTAATGATAGCTGTTATAAAAAGTACTCGCATGTACGTTATTTAAATAATTCGTTAAGGACTGACAACGATTTTGGCTTTGTAAAGCCGTGCAAATGTAATTCATAATATATTAGCAACAAATCTAAAAGGGAAGCCCTTATTTTCTTGGTTAATTTAGTATCAGAACATTCCTCAAAAGTCGTGCCCAAAAACTGCTTAAAAAATTGAACGGATTCGCCGGTATAGCACAGCTTATCCGTTGGATGCTCCTCGAAACAACCTTCTTGTAGATTAAAATAGGAGGCTTCAATAGTTGAAGTATCTGGATAAAAACCTAAATATTGAGATAACTTTATTAAAAAAGCAATATGAAAATTAGCAATTGCCTCTTGATTATCCAACCATCGAAATGAAGTTGCTAAAAAATCATATAAAGCAGTATTGGTCTCTTCCTCTTTAATCGCATTTTTGAGGATATCTGCTAAAAAAAAGACCATTGCGTTTTTGACAAAATCGACCTGTAGTGATTTATAGGGATATAATATCTTAGCTTCTCGTAACCTTTCTAATGTTCCTTTATCTTTATGTACGGCTTCAATTTCTAACAAAGATAAGGGTTGAAACAACGAAGATTTCAGCTTTCCTTTTTTGGATTTAAGAATTCCGCGAAGTAAATAAGACCGCAAACCACTGCTTTTGGTATACAGTTTAACGATAAGGTCAGCCTCACTATATTTTAACGATTGCAACACAATCGCTTCTGTTTTGATTAGCATTAACGTACGATCAATAGTTTGGTTACAGTAGTTTCGGTAGCGTCAGCAGCTGTAATTAAAATCAAATAAACTCCAGAAGCTACCTTATGCTTACCAAAGGCTCGGGTATCCCACTGAATGCTACCGCCTTGACTTACTTCTTCATAGACTAAATTACCCTCAATATCGGTAATCTTTACATTGGCCCGACTGGTTAACCCACGGATCGTAACTCGACCTGTATACCCAGGTCTCACAGGATTAGGAAAAGCAACTACTTCATTTAAGCTTTCTGTTGGTCCGGTAGCGGTTCCCTTATACTCCAATAGACCATTTTCGGTGGCGAAATATACTGCTCCATTAGAATCGTCTATCGTTACGTCCAACACATTATTGGAAGGCAAAGGGGAATTACTTTTGGTAAAATGTTGTAAAGTTTCTTGTCCATCGGCAGAAAGGTAAAATACCCCTGAAAAACTAGTAGCTACCCACTTGTTATTCGCTCCATCCACCTCTATGTCTGTTATAAATTGATCAAAAAGTAGTTCTTGTGGCACCCCCTCATTATCTAATATGATAATCTGTTGTGCTTGCGGATTAGGGTCATCAAAAGCACGAGAGATATTAAAAACAACACGTATGCCCTGGCTAGTACCCACCCATAATTGATTATTCTGATCAATTTCTAAGGTTTGTACATTATTGCTTGGTAGATTAGCACCTTCTGCTTCACCTGAGATTCTAATTAACCTACCGTCTCTTTCGCGATACCCTACGATTCCATTAATGTAAGTACCTAAAAAAACATTGCCAGCTCTATCCAATTCGATTTCACTGAATCCAAGGTCTCGTTCCGTATCTGGGATTACGGCATTAAGATTCACATTAACCGTTTGCGCTGTTTCTGGATCAAAAAGTTTTAAGCCATTATTAACCCGAGCATTGGTAATCCATAGATCTCCATCATTCTTAAAAGCCGCACCGTTGAGACGCACCACCTGATCTCCTGGCACTAGCGTTTCAAATCCACTGTTGGTAGTATTATACAATTGAACTGCTTCATTATTCTGAATTTGTAATAACCCATCTTGAAAACTACTGATAAATACTTCTTCTGGATCCTCTGGATTTATGGTGATATAACTTAGGGAAGTTGCGCCCAAAACTTGTTCTTTAGGAATATTTATCCATTGATCTTGCTGTAAACGACTGATACCCCTTTGTTGTAAAGGGAAAGGATTATAAGAGCCACTATAGGCACCATATACCACCCAAAGGTTATCATTTTGGGCCTCCACCACAAATGGATCATTGTTTAAAGGTCCTGAAGGACTCAATGACTGGCTTGTAGTAGTATCTGATATCGCAACTTGAAGCAAACCAGATTCTTGTGTCCCTAAATACCAATTGCCCTCAACTACTATAGCAACATTCATTGCAAACGATAAACTTGCCGAACTTGAAATCGTGTTATTTTGAAGAAAATTAGAGGAATATGTCGAAGCGTTTACGGCAGAAGTTACCTGCAATTCATCATCAATAATTTTAATAGCCGATATTGGCGTAGCATTATTAATCACCGTATTGAGCCCATTACCATCCCAGGTTCTTATCAGCGTTTCATTCTCCCATACCACGATTTGATCATCTAATGCATATACTCCGTTAAGTGCACCTGGACTAAGCATGTTCCAGGCGGTAAAATCAACTAAATTAGGACTATTGACATCTGCCGAAAGTAGTCCCTCGGTAGAAGAAGAAACAAAGATTTGATTATTACTTACGGTTACTCCGGTAATATTAATTTGAGATCCTCCAGGACCAATAAAAAAGGTATCTCCAAACTCAATATTTGATAAATTAAACTCCACAACACCAAAGCCTGTTGCAATAAACAGTACATCCTGGTATTCATAAAATTGATTAATACTTTTTCTAGTTGGAGCTATGGTTGGCTTATTGAGAATATCCACAAATGTGCTAACGGCTCCGTTATCAAACACCACCTGAATCGTACCTGTCGTATAACCAAGGACTAAAACTTCATAAGAAGTACTGTAATAAATTGATGAGATCTTATCCCCAGAAAGCCCCTGCACTGAGGTTATGGTTTGGGATGTACCCGTTGAAACATCATAGATAAAAACTGAGTTATCTGCTATAGCGTGTATTGTGTTATCGGTATAAAAAACATCGTTGATAGTAAAATAAGAGTAGTGAGCTGTCCATTGATTCTCAAAATTCTGTGCAAAAATTGAAAGTGGAAATAGTACTAGAATAATAATTTTAAGCAAACGCATATATCAAGTATGTAAACGGCTAAATTACTAATTATAAAAGTTCTTTTTTCATTTTACAACGTTCTATTGAGTCTTTTGCTCTGGTTACCATGTTTTTATCCAAGGTTTTTAAGGCTGCCTTTTTGTAATACGCGATAGCTTCTTCCATATTGCCTTGCTGCTCATACATAATGGCGTATTCATTAAAAATGGTAGCTTTGGTAATACCAGGTATCTGTAATGCAGTATCTAATAGCTCCTTCAATTCATCCCACTTTTGAAGTGTAGACAACAGCACCGCATAATTATAATAGACACTAGGATACATAGGACTTTTTTCTAAACACAATTTATACAAGGTCTCCCCTTTTTCGAACTCTTTGAACTTAACCTCATATAAATATCCTAAATGATTATATGCTTTTCCAAAATTAGGATCGATATCAATTATTTTTTCTAGGGTATTGGTAGCAGCATCATAATGCCCTTGCCTAATATCTTCATTAGCGTGATGAAGCATTTCTTCTAATTTTGTAAGATGATCCATGGCCTTTTATTTTTTAATGTAGCTATTCATTCCTTGTTGGAGGGTATTTCTTAAAGATCTTTAAAAGCAGGCGCTCAAAAATTTGCTTTTTAGTATTTGGAGAAGCACCCTGATTAAACTTTTGCTCGGCAATGGCTTGCCATTTCAAATCATTCTCTTTTGCATCTACCAAGTCAACAGTCAATTCTAGATAAGTTACTGGCCCTCCTATTGGAATCGCGCCGCCGACCCCTACATTAACAGCGCCACCACCGCTACCAACACCTACACCGATGCTATTGTTTGATGCTCTCTTAAAAGTAGCCGTATTAAAATTGATATAAACATCCGGGTTTTCAGAAAACTCGAAGCCCTTGGCCTGCAAAACACTTTTGGTAAGCTCCAGTAGGCGCTCTTCATCCAATTCACTTAGGCCCGTAGCAAGATCAGGATAAAATCCAAAAGTCTGGTATTTGGTAAAATCCTGTGTATCATCGTAATCATAAACCACTCTGGTGGACCCACAAGACACAAACAATACCGTTAGAAAAAGTAAATTGATATATTTTAACATAAAGCTTCGTATTAGATATCGATACTATAAAAATAAACAACTTATTGCATTCTTCGTCATCCTTATTCCCCAAGACATAAAAAAAGCCATTAGCTTTTCATCGCTAACGGCTTTTGTTTTAATTTTGGTATCGTCTTGATATTATACTACTCCTTGAGCTAACATCGCATCAGCTACCTTAACAAAACCAGCAATATTGGCTCCTTTAACATAGTTAACGTAACCATTTTCTTCTTTTCCGTACTCCACACATTTTTCGTGGATATCCTTCATGATTTGCTGTAATTTGTTATCCACCTCATCTCTCGTCCAATAGTATCTCAGCGAGTTTTGTGTCATTTCTAGACCAGAGGTTGCTACCCCACCTGCATTAGATGCTTTACCTGGGGCAAAGAAAATTTCTGCTTCATGAAAAGCTGTTATAGCTTCAGGAGTACAAGGCATATTTGCTCCTTCACTCACACAGATACAACCATTATCAATCAATGCTTTGGCATCATCACCATGCAATTCATTTTGTGTTGCACACGGCAAAGCGATATCACATTTTTCATGCCAAGGTGTTTTGCCTTCGTGAAACACTGCGGAAGGATATTTATCCGCATATTCACTAATGCGTCCTCTTTTTTCATTCTTAAGATGCATCACAAATTTCAGTTTGTCTGCATCAATACCATCTTTATCGTAGATATAGCCTGAAGAATCCGACAAGGTAACCACTTTAGCACCTAGATGAATTGCTTTTTCCGTAGCATATTGTGCTACATTTCCTGCTCCAGATACCGCCACAATTTTACCTTCAAAAGAATCTCCTTTAGTCTCTAACATACTTTGTGCAAAATATACGGTACCATAACCTGTTGCTTCTGGTCTTATTAAAGATCCACCCCAGGATAAACCTTTACCCGTTAGCACTCCGGTAAACTCATTACGGATCTTTCTGTACATACCAAAAAGGAACCCTATTTCGCGTGCTCCTACACCAATATCTCCTGCAGGTACATCCGTGTTAGATCCAATGTGTCTGAACAATTCACTCATAAAATTATGACAGAATCGCATAATTTCAGCATCAGACTTTCCTTTAGGATCAAAATCAGAACCTCCCTTACCACCGCCCATTGGCAATGTAGTTAAGCTATTTTTAAAGACTTGCTCAAACGCAAGAAATTTAAGTATACTGATATTAACACTAGGGTGAAAACGCAAACCTCCTTTGTAAGGCCCAATAGCAGAATTCATTTGTATACGATACCCTCTATTAACGTGAATCTCTCCATTATCATCAACCCAAGATACTCTAAACATTATCGCACGTTCTGGCTCAACCATTCTTAGCAAAATATTTTTGCCGTTATAAATTTCGTGTTGAGCGATATAGGGTAGTACTGTTTCGGCAACTTCTTGTACCGCTTGTAAAAACTCAGGCTCATGGGCGTTGCGAGCTTTTACTTCTTCCATGAATGCATCAATTTTTTCTTGCATACGTATATAGGATTAAAATATTCTTAATTATTTGTTTAATCTTAAGGCCAAAGATATGATATTCTTAAAATATTGTGTCTATATTTTTAAATATAATAATATTAACCTATTGCATTTTTTAAGTCTTCAATCAAGTCCGTTACATCCTCAATGCCTACACTCAATCGTATCAATGAATCCGTAACACCGATTTTTTGTCGTTCTTCATACGGAATTGATGCATGCGTCATAGTAGCCGGATGTCCGGCAAGACTCTCTACACCTCCTAGTGATTCTGCCAGGGTAAATACCTTTAATTTTTCTAATATACTGACTGCACTGGCTGAAGTATCCTGCTTAGTCGAAAAAGAAATCATCCCACCATAACCATTCATCTGCTCTTTTGCGATATGATGATTAGGATGGTCTATAAATCCCGGCCAATACACTTTAGCAACTTTGGCGTTTGATTTTAAATAGTTAGCGACTGCTTCCCCATTTTCACAATGACGTTGCATACGTACGTGCAATGTTTTTATGCCTCTTAGTACCAAAAAGCAATCTTGAGGACCACAAATAGCCCCTGAAGCATTTTGAATAAAATACAACCTATCCGCCAAAGATTTTTCCTTTACTACCAAAGCTCCTAAAACAACATCACTATGACCACCCAAATATTTGGTAGCGCTATGCATTACAATATCTGCACCTAAATCAAGGGGCTGTTGTAAATATGGCGTTGCAAACGTATTATCCACCGCTAACCATACTTTATTTTTTTTTGCAATTTTTGATAAAGCTTGGATATCAATGATATTCATCATTGGATTGGTAGGGGTCTCTGCCCAAATCAAAGCCGTATTATCATTGATAAATTGCTCAATTTGATGCACATTTTCCATGCCTACAAAATGAAATTTAATTCCAAAATCTTCAAAGATCCTGGTAAATAACCGGTACGTACCTCCGTATAGATCATTAGTAGAAATCACTTCATCCCCTGGTTTCAATAGTTTCATCACTGCATCAATCGCTGCCAGTCCAGAACCAAAGGCTAATCCATAGCTTCCATTTTCTATACTAGCCAAAGCGTTTTCGAGCGCACTCCTGGTAGGGTTATGCGAACGACTATATTCAAATCCCTGGTGTTGTCCGGGACTGGATTGCGCATACGTGGTAGTTTGATATATAGGAGGCATTACCGCTCCATATGCAGGATCGAGTTGTTGCCCGCCGTGAATTGTTTTGGTATTAAATTTCATCAATAGTTGTGTGAGACTCCTAGATTATAATAGCTAAAGCTAACAAAAATAAAATTTAATTCCGTCTAATCACATTGGTTTACTACCTTTAGTAGATGATTAACAATAATATGATCCCAAAGCCCTTACCACTAGCCATAGCAGTGATCCTTCTTTTAATCAGTTGTCAAAGAAAGGAAGCGTTAACTTTTGAAGAGCAAAGACTTGGTACAAGTATACTACCGGTATGCAAAGAAACAACCTGCGCTAATATTTCGATAAAAATGATACATGCTATAGGGAAATCATCTACAGCAAGTATGATTAATAATTTTATGGAACACAAAATATGTAATGTATTATCGGTTGGACTCCAAGAGCAGCAACCCACAATCGAAAATGCTATAAAGACTTTCAACGATTTTTATTTAGAACAAAAAGGAATCTATGCTACAGAAAGCGCACCCTACGAAGCTGAACTTACTCAAGAAATCACCTTTAACTCTACAAACCTTATTAGTACTGCTATAGATTACTATACCTATACCGGTGGTGCTCACGGGTATGGCGGTGTTCTGTTTATAAATTTTAATCCACAAACCGGCGAACACTTAACACACACAACTTTATTAAAAGATAAGAAAGCCTTCAGTGCATATGCCGAACAGATTTTTCGATCAAAATTTAATATCCCAGAAACGGCATCGATTAATAGCACCGGTTTTTTCTTCGAAGAAGATCGTTTTGCGCTACCCGAAAATATTGGTATTACCAAAGAGGAGGTGGTTTTATATTACAACACCTACGAAATTAGCTCTTACGCAGATGGACCTGTAGCCTTAAAATTACCGAAAAAAGAGGTTTCTGCTTTTTTTAAGTATGATATCTTATAGCCCTTTTTTTAAAGCTAAGCAATATCCGATATGAATGCCTTCGTGAAAATTATTAAAATGTAGGGCATCATCAATACTTTTTAAAACAAAGCCAGTACTGGTTGGGTATTCATTAAATGTGGTAAAAAGACCAGACGCTAAATCCTTTTCAGTTTGATCTATCGTACGTATCAGGAGTTCTTTAATTGTTTTGACTTCATCTTGGTGCACTGGTGCTTCGGCTTTTGTTCCTTTTTGATATTTAGCTACTAATTCCTCAGATACTAACATCGCATTACCGCTCAGTTTATACATCAATAGCTGTTGGGTAACCACCGTATGGGCAATATTCCATATTAAGTTATTAGAAAAACCTTCGGGTATCTTGTTGAGTTGGTCTAAGGTATGCTGTTCTAAAATTTTAGTAAGTAATTGTCTATTGACGCGCGTAATATGTAAAGGATGCTGCATTGGAATCTTAATTTTTAGCCAAAAATATGAGTTTTACGTCTCAAAACGATTTCCTTTGCATCAATTTAACGATCCAAAAAGAATTTTTATAGTGAAAAAAGTATTTTATCTATCTACCTGTGACACCTGTAAGCGAATACTTAATGAACTAGAATTGCCCGCTGATTTTGAGCTTCAGGACATAAAAACTACCGCAATAACCCCCTCGCAGCTTGAAGCCATGAAAGTACTTGCCGGAAGTTATGAGGCGCTGTTTAGCAAAAGAGCCCGACTGTATAAGGAGCGCGGATTAAAAGATAAAAATTTATCAGAACAAGATATTAAGGAACTGATCCTAGAACATTATACGTTTTTAAAAAGACCAGTACTTATTGCTGATGAAGAGATTTTTATCGGCAATAGCAAAAAGGTAGTCGCTGCCGCTAAATCATATATTCATGGATAAAAGAACGGTTGCCTTATTAGCAGCCTTTGGGGCAAGTCTCATCTATGCGATCAATCATACGCTAGCAAAGGGAGTTATGCCTACTTATATCCAACCTTTTGGTTTTATTTTTCTAAGGGTATCCGGTGCAGCTCTACTGTTTTGGATAGCAGCAGCGTTTGGACCTCAACAAAAGATTGAAAAATCAGATTGGCCAAGAATACTGGCCTGTGCTTTATTTGGTATGGTCATCAATATGCTGATGTTCTTTAAAGGCCTGGAACTTTCTACGCCTATTAATAGTTCAGTGATGATTACCGTATCTCCGATCTTGGTGTTTATTCTCTCTGCCATTTTCATAAGCGAAAAGATTACCCTTCTTCGAACAATTGGTATTGCTTTAGGTTTTTCCGGGGCAATTGGTCTTATTTTATTTGGTGAAGAAAACCGACAAGATGCGCCTAATATTCCACTTGGTAATGTTTTATTTATCGTTAACGCTACCTCATATGCTATTTACTTGGTTATCGTAAAACCGTTAACTGCCAAATATCACGCTATTACATTAATGAAATGGTTCTTCCTAATTGGCGTTATTATCAATTTTCCAATAACCATTGGTGAATTTAGCGCTGTGGAGTGGACAGCACTACCCACGCATGTGATTTGGAAAATGGCCTATGTTGTTATTGGAACCACATTTTTGACCTATTTACTTAATGTTTTTGCGCTCAAAACACTAAAAGCCTCAACTATTGGAGCTTTTATTTATCTACAACCTTTTTTAGCTATTCTATTTGCAATAGCTATGGGTGCCGACACCCTAAGCGTTACCAAAGTAGTCTCTGCAGTATTGGTATTTATTGGTGTGTATTTAGTTACCAGGCCTCCGAAAAAGACTACCTAAGGTTTTTGGGGCGTTTTGCAAACTTGCGGGTATCTTCTTTGGTTAACACTTTAAAATCTTCAGGTTTTGGTACTCGATCCAGCAAACCATAAAATTCTTCTGGTAATCCAATTAATTTTCGAGTTTTTAGATCCATCCAAGCTCCCATCATTTCGCTATGTGCAAAATTATTTCCTTTATGATCGTAGAAATGATGTTGAAATTCAAAAAACATTCCGTCCTTACTTAACCCACTTAATTCCAGTGAAACCTGAACCGGTCTACCTGCAAATACTTCTTTGAAATAATAGATATGTTCATAAAAAACAATGGGACCTATATTATGTGTGCCCAGCATTTTTTGATCAAATCCATTTTCAGTTAAAAAAGACATACGCGTATGTGCTGCAAATTCCACATAAGCCTTATTGGCAAGATGACGGTTAGCATCAATATCATTCCATCGTATTTCAAAATCCTTGATATACATATTCATTACAATTATAGGGTCAAAAATACAAAAGCTTAGCCTCCTCCTTATACTAAAAAGCCGTTAAATCTGTTTTGATGTTAGTTATATGTTCTTTATTTTCAACCCAAATTTACCCGAATGCCAATCCTTAACTCAACCTACACTCCCCCTCGATGGCTTAGAAATGGTCATATCGCTACCTTATACACTCATTTTTTTAGAAAGGTAACAGAAGTTTCATATGAACGAGAACGATTAGAATTGTCCGATGGCGATTTTATTGACTTGGATTGGAGTTATACCAAAAATACCGAGAAAAAAGGAATTGTTTTAATCATACACGGACTCGAAGGAAATTCGCAGCGCCCTTACATGTTAGGAATGGTGGACTCCTGTACTAAAAACGGTTTTGATGCTGTTGCCATGAATTTGAGAGCTTGTAGTGGTAGTCCTAATCGTTTGTATGCTTCCTATTATGGGGGATCCACAGCCGATGTACAAAAAGTACTCCAACATATCAGCAAAAAATCTTATGAACGCATTAATCTTGTTGGCTTTAGTTTAGGAGGAAATATCTTACTAAAATTTCTAGGAGAAAAGTATCCAGAAGTCAGTCTAATTAACTCATCAGCAGCGTTTTCTGCTCCTATTGACCTTTATGATAGTGTATTAGAAATTAGTAAAACAAAGAATTATCTTTATGCCAAAAGATTTGTAAACCATCTCAAAGTAAAACTACATCAAAAGAGCTTAAAATTTCCTGAGCATATTACAAAGGATCAAATTAATAAATGCGTTTCCCTTATCGATATCGATAATCTATATACCAGTAAAGCTCACGGATTTACTGATGCTATGGAGTATTACAGTCAATGTAGTGCAAAAAATAATCTGTTGAATATTACAACTCCTACGCTACTTATAAATGCTATTGATGATCCTTTTTTAGGTACTGCTTGTTATCCCAAAGCAGCTGCTGCCACTAATAAAAACTTCTTTTTGGAAATACCAAAATACGGTGGACATGTGGGGTTTATGCAAAAAACGGCACAATCCTATTTAGAAAAAAGAGCTCTTGAATTTTTTAACACCTCATTTAGTGACAACTAAGCCTTATTGATCTATGTGTTAAGTTAACGTTAAGGTTTTACATGGGACTTTTCTTACATTTCATCGAAAACATTTTTTCCTCTCGCATTATTTTCTGAGTTTTGAGTGGTTTCTTATGAATTATGTAAGGAATTACTCATAACACTAACTCAAACACAATAAAAATGACAAATCATTACAATGCCTTCATTCGGGGGAATAAGGCTAGTTTTGCTAAGGTTTATCAACTACCCCTTAGCATTCTTTCCCTACTGTTTTTGTTTTCCTTTGGTGCCTTTGCCCAAAGCCCAGCTCAAAAACAGCAGATTATCCAAAAAACAAACGTAACTAAGCTTTCTCAATTTCAGGCTGAAATTGCCAAACAAGTAGCCTCAGAAAAGCAGGCTGCATTAGCTGCTGCGCAGCGTAATGGTTGGCAAGTAAAAATGAACAATGCCGACGGTAGCTTTTCTGAATTACAAAAAGTAGTAACCGACGAAAACGGAAATGAAGTTCCTGTGTATTACACTACTTTTAACGTAGCAGCTGCACGTTCTACCAGAGCCAATCACCTTAATGCAGGTGGATCATTAGGATTAAACCTTGATGGGCAGAACATGGTTGCCTATGTATGGGATGGTGGACACGCCCGGGTAACGCATCAAGAATATGATGGTGCCGGTGGTAACAACCGTGTTACTGTTGAAGATGCTGCCAGTGAAGGTGGTACGCAATTAAACTTCCACGCCGCACACGTTACCGGAACTATCACGGCATCTGGTGTGCAAGCTAATGCTAAAGGTATGGCGCCACAATCTAGAGTACGTGGTTATATGTGGAATGATGACGTGGCTGAGGCAACTGCCGCAGCTGCCAACGGTATGTTATTGTCTAACCACTCTTATGGATACCGAAGTGACTTAGTACCAGATCAATATTTTGGTGCATACATTGATGTATCGCGCAGCTGGGATGAATTGATGTATAATGCTCCATACTACCTTATGGTTGTTGCAGCCGGTAACGATGGAAATGCAAACAGCTATAATGGAGCGCCACTAGATGGCAATTCATCTTATGATAAACTTACTGGACATTCAACTTCTAAAAACAACCTTGTAGTCGCTAATGCACAAGATGCTAACGTAAGTAGTGACGGATCGCTTAACAGTGTATCCATTAACAGTTCTAGTAGTGAAGGTCCAACTGATGACTATAGAATTAAGCCTGATATTACAGGTAACGGCACAAGTGTTTATTCTACCTACGCTAGTAGTGATACTGCTTATAATAGCATTACAGGTACGTCTATGGCATCTCCTAATGTAACGGGTACGTTATTACTATTACAACAACATTACGACAATATCAATGGTAGCTTTATGAAAGCTGCTACTTTAAAAGGGTTAGCATTGCATACAGCCGATGATGCTGGATCTAATGGTCCTGATGCTGTATTCGGTTGGGGATTACTAAACGCAAAAGCAGCAGCTGAAGCAATTTCCTCAAATACTACAGGAGAGTCTAAAATTGAAGAATTAACACTTACTAGCGGACAAACCTATTCTGTAACTGTAGATGCTGATGGCGTTAACCCATTAATGGCTTCTATATCCTGGACAGATGCTCCAGGCGCAGCTGTAACTGCAACCAACTCTAATACGCCTGTATTGGTTAATGATTTAGATATCAGAGTTACCAAAAATTCAACCACGTATCAGCCATACCGATTAACGGGTGTGACCACCAATGGTACTGGCGACAACACTGTGGATCCCTATGAGCGTATTGATGTTGCAGGTGCTTCAGGTACGTATACCATTACGGTTACACATAAAGGATCATTAACAGGAGGTAGCCAGGATTTCTCTTTGATTGTTACAGGACTTACAGGTACACCTGTAGTTTGTAACGCGACTACACCTACTGGAGTTAATACCTCTAATGTAACCTATAACAGTGCATCTGTAAGCTGGACAGCGGTACCCGCAGCTACCTATGATGTAAGATACAGAGCCGCTGGGACTACTAGCTGGACTACTGTTGCCGCGACCGGTACTTCAGTCGAGTTAACAGGACTTACCGAACTAACTTCTTATGAGGTACAAGTACGTAGCAAGTGTGACGATGGAACAACATCTTCTTACAGTAGCTCTGCTACTTTTACTACACCAGAATTCCAATTGGTATACTGTGACTCCAATGGTCAGAGTGTAGCGGATGAATACATCAGTAACGTAACCCTGGAATCTATAAATAACAATTCTGGTGCAGGATCAGGTGGGTATACTGACTTTACTGGTATTTCTACTGATCTAGCAAAAGACGGAACATACACGATCAGTGTTAGCCCAACTTGGACTGGCCAAACGTATAGCGAAGGTTATAGTGCTTGGATTGATTACAATCAAGATGGTGATTTTGCCGATGCTGGTGAACAAGTTTGGACACAGGCAGCTACACAAAACACTACAGTAAGTGGATCATTTACCATCCCAACAACTGCTTTAGATGGTGCAACAAGAATGCGTGTTTCTATGAAGTACAATGGAGTACCTACACCTTGTGAAGCTTTCCAATATGGTGAAGTTGAAGATTATACGATCGTTATTGGAGGTACACCTCCTGATACGCAAGCACCAACAGCTCCAGGATCTTTAACCGCTGCTGATATCACACAAACAACAGTTTCACTTTCCTGGAATGCGTCTTCAGATAATGTAGGTGTAACCGGATACGATGTATACCGAAGTAATACTGTAATCGCTACAGTAACAGGAACATCTTATGAAGTAACCGGATTAACTGCCGATACTGCGTATAGCTTTAGAATAAAAGCAAAAGACGAGGCAGGTAATGAATCTGCGTTTAGTAATACTACTAACGTGACTACGCTTGGTGATGATCCAGCAGGATGTAGTACTGGTATTAGCACTTTCCCATATGCAGAAGGCTTTGAAGGTAATATCGGTGCTTGGTCTCAATCTACGGCTGACGATCTAAATTGGACCGTAGATGCAGGTGGAACACCATCTAACGGAACAGGACCTTCTTCCGCAGTTGAAGGAAGTGACTATATCTTTGTAGAAGCTTCTGGAAATGGAACTGGATATCCAAACAAACAAGCGATCATTACATCACCTTGTTTTGACTTAAGCGGATTGTCTACTCCTAATTTCTCTTTCTCCTACCATATGTACGGAGCATCAGATATGGGTAGTATTGCGCTTGAAGCAAGTACTGACGAAGGCGCTAGCTGGACAAGTATTTGGAGTGAAACCGGAAATCAAGGAAATGCCTGGTTAGACGCATCTGTAAATCTTTCTGCTTACGCAGGTGGAGGCGTACAATTACGTTTCAACAGAATTACAGGTGGTACCTGGCAAGCGGATGTTGCCATTGATAATGTTAGCTTGACTAACGAAGTAGTTTTACCGTGTACAGATGTAACTCTAAGCATAACTTTAGATAATTACCCAGAAGAAACTAGCTGGCAAATTAGAAATAGCAGCAATCAGGTTGTTGCTTCAGGTGGAACATATGGTTCGCAGCCAGATGGTTCTACGGTAACGGTTACCGAGTGTCTTGATGCAGGTACGTATACCTTTATTATCAACGATAGTTATGGCGACGGAATCTGCTGTTCTTATGGTAATGGATCTTATGCCTTAACATCAGCAGGTACAACATTAGCATCCGGAGGAGCGTTTGGTAGTTCAGAAACTACAACCTTCACTATTGGTAGTGGTACGAATGCAGCTTTCTTTGAGTCTATGGAAACTACTGAACCGATAACCATCGGAATGTATCCAAATCCATTAGAAGGTAATAAAATCTTGAATGTAACTTCTACTAAAGAAGATCTTACCTATATGGTCAGAGATATGTTAGGAAGAACCATAAGTCAAGGTAAAGTAACCAACAGACAAATTGATATGAATCAGCTACAAGCTGGTGTATATATGGTAACGCTTGATGCCAACAGCAAAAAGCCATATACCGAAAAAGTAGTAGTGAAGCAATAAGCTTTATACACAATGATAAACAAAAACCTCTTGATAGTAATCAAGAGGTTTTTTTATAGTATAAGATGGCTTGGATGATTCTACATAATCGGATAACTATGACTTAAGGTGAAGATTACCATAAATAATTGTAGTTTTGTTATTGAACCTATACTACAGGATTCATCGTTAGTTGCTATGTTTTTAGCATTAAAAACCAATTGTTATGAAATTAAATATCATCCTATTCTTTGCAATTATGGCAGCCTATGCCGCACCAGTCTTCAGCCAGGATGAAGGAAAAGCAAGTCAACAAAATGAGCAGGTCAACACCGCTCTAAAAGCCCAATTTAGTAAAGACGTAACAGCCTATTTTAAGGCTTTTAACAACAGAGATTGGCAAGCGGTTACGGATATGATTTATCCTAAACTATTTGATTTGGTAACCAAAGAACAACTGACTGCAACACTAGATCAAATGGAGACGATGGGAATGAATATGACTATTGACATTATCGCCATTGATAACATATCGGCTGCTGTTCAACAAAAAGGCTCCACCTATTATCGGGTATACTACGATGGAAAAATTACGATACAATTGAGTGGTGATATGTTATCATCAAAAGATCAGCTCCAGCAAAATTTTGAATCTCTCTATGGAGCAAGTAATGTTAGCTATGACGATGGTACCACTACCTTTAAAATTATGGCCAATAATTCGGTTATAGCCATTAAAAAAGAAAAACAAAAAGATTGGAAATATATTGAATTCAATCAACAGCAGGAAGCATTACTAAGAGAGCTATTAACTGAAGAGGTGTTTGCTAAACTTATAGACTAGCTTACTACAAACCTACAGTAGATTGAAGGCTAGCAAAACATACCTAAATGGTAAATCTATTTTTATGGTTTCGCTATTAGTGATAGTGTCAACCCTTCTTATAGTATATCTAACTGGATTAGCATCGCAACGAACAATTTTCACTAATGCCTACCTTTGCTTAACGATAATAGGTAGCGTACTTTTTGTTTTTATGACCTACGGTTTATACCGGGGTATTGGATTAAAAGATAATTTTCTGGAGTATAAGGATTTTTAAAACTGGTGATTATATACCTTCCTCAGGCGAGTTACCGAATTGGGAACTACCTAGCATTGACACCGAAGATGGTATAAGTGGAATTTTACTTTCGATAGTATTGTGGATTCTGATATCGCTCCTTTTTTTGGCGCTTTTGGTATTCTTAGAAGCTGCTTTTTGGATCACACTGTTTGTAATTCTGGGTATGCTGTATTGGGTATTTTTTAGAGCGTTGAAACTGGTGTTTTCAAAATCACCTATTACCAAAGCAAGGTTCTGGACCGCTGCAACTTACGCTTTTGGGTACACTACCTTATATCTAGGTTGGTTATATGGATTAATTTACCTTGTCGATTGGTTTCGATAACGTTTTAAAAATTTGATCGCTAAACCTTTATCGTAAATACCTTTTTTAAATTCACTATTATCACTCAAAATTTCTTAACTTATTAGCTCATAATAGTTTATAAAGATGCCATGAGATTAAATCAGACCAATATACAGCGACCTATTTATGGTATGATTCTAGGTGTATTACTGTTTAGTTTTTCTTCCTGCCAAGGTTACGATGACCAAACTTCTTTCGATCCATCAATTAACAAAGAAAAGCTAGATTCAATTTTGGAAGAACTTAAGTCAGTTGGTGATGATAATCGTAAAGTAACCAGTTTTAACCTTAAACATATCAATCAACAAAACTATAAAGACTTTGTGGCAATAAGTCCTCATCAGAGAAAGGTACATCAATTCAACAGACCCTCTCTGGATTTAAGCTCCAATCAATTTACGCTAATAGGGATAATTGACAGTCAACCAACATCTTTTGGTTCTTGCCCAGTTAATTTAGATTGCGTACATAAGGCCTTGCAGTTGTATGAAAAACAGCTAAGTCATACCCGATTTCTAGATTTTAAAATTACGTATATACCATCTAACTTAAAGTAAAGATATACTATATTAATCTAGTTTACTTCCAATTAAACCGACACCACCTCATCCTCAGCTAATTATTCTTCCTGGCGAAGACGCAACATTATTTGTGATACCGCCACAGTATCCTTTTCGCAATAGGTAATAATGCGATCGATATCCTCCTCTTCATAATACATATCCCGAACCTTGCTACCATCTATGTCATTTATTGATTTTATATCACCTGTTATATGGATATTCGTTGATCCAATGAAATCCACGATTTGTCAATAAAAAATCTTCTTTATCCAATCGCCTAGTTTCTCCTGAGATGGTATCATTCTTATAAATATAATGAAAATCTAAACTTTTCCCTTCATTAGCATACTTAAGGTCGAAGAAATCGACCGCATTCCCAGAGGGAAAAAATCGAATATTTCGTTGAATAGTATCAACTTCTACTTTATAATAATTCTCTTCTCGATTGATTTTTTGAATCCTTACCCTATTAGCTCTTTCAAAGGTTAAGTTCTTCCATAATTTATCACTTTTGTAATTGGTAATTGTATCCCCATTAATTACATAATTAGTAACCTCATAAACACCATACAGTGGTGGTTTCGGTGCTAGTGTACCATATAATGTTCTGGACTTTAAAACAGAGTAAAAACCATAACCCAAAGCATAGACTAATACTAAACCTTTAAAAATTTTCAATCCAATTCGCATTGGTTTCCCAAATTTCGGCATTTGGATAAGAGTCAACTTTTGGACAGGACTATGTGTAACAAAAAAAGACATTACTTTTTTAAAATCCCTTGCCAGTAAAAACAAAGTCATTAATACAAGGTGAGTTGACAAAATTTTCACTGGAACATCATAAAAGTAATTAACAGCCATAACATTCATTGCAGTCATTAATGTGATAATAGCTCCAAGAGTCATTGTTCGTCTGAACAATAATAGTCCTGCTAAAACCTCAGCGATTCCCATAAATAGGTTATATCCTTCTGAAAAGCCTAAAAATGTCCAAGCTAAACCCATCGGTGATGATTCTCCATATGATTGCATCAATCTATCAAAACGGGGTGCTGCGAACTGTAATTGAATAACCTTGACCAATCCATAACTTATGAGCATTAATCCTACATAATAGCGTATAGCAGTGGTTAATACGTAATACAAATTCTTATAACTAGTACGTTTTTTGTCTATTATCGACCATACTATAGTTCCTAGAATCGCTATGGTAAAAACAACAAAAATTACCATATAATCATAGGTGGTATCACCACTACCATTAGGTCCTGTTTTTATTTGATAGGGAACGCGGATAAGACTTTCTCCAAACCAAATAGCAAGCTTTTGCATCACTTTATCCGAAAACTGAGAAATTAATTGAAATAAAGGATAAGCACCATTATTTTGAAATATAATAAATAATAAAAAATAGATAAACGAAAATCTAAAGCCTATACGACTTAGTAACGACCAATTTTTATTTTCCGTTGAAGAAAAATAGGTAATTAATACGAATACTATTATAAGTAAGTAAACAGTTCCAATAAAGTATCCGATGTATGGTAAAGCTGCCTCAGAGCTTCCGATATTACTGGATATCCCCTTTCCTTCAATCAAAACAGCATAATTACCTTCAACACTGTCCTCGGTAGTACTAAATTTAAATTCGCGGACTAAATTAATTTCACCCTTCTTTATTCCGGGATTCCAAGCTGGAATGATATTGTTAACGATTTCATCCTCAAAACTTGGATTTTCTATGGTAACTTGATCAAATTTTCCATTATCATCTTCGATAAAAACCTCAAACTTATCAAAGTAAAATTTTCCATTCCTAGTACAAATCCCGCCGAAAACCAATCGTTCTGATTTTTGGTCTATAGTGCCCTCCAAAGTATACTCAGCCCACTCATTGGATTTAATGGGTCTTTTACTCATATTATCGAAAAAACCTCTACCTTGATTGGGTTTGTTATCCACTCTAGCCCAAACGCCAGCCCATGCATTATCATCTTCAGTAATTAATTTCACATAGGCCACCACCTTAAACCTTTTTAAAGTGTCAGTGGCTACAGTAACAGATTGGGAAAAAGATGTCCAGTCTCTAGAAAATTCTTTAATTTTTTGACTGTAAGTATATAAACTAATGAATATTGTGAAAAGTAAAACTAATATTTTCTTCATGGTTGTCGGTAAGGTAAAATTAAAAGACTTTAAGTTTATAGGGGTGTTACATATCAAATAGAAATTAAACCGACACCACCTCATCCTCAGCTAATAATTCTTCCTGACGAAGGCGCAACATAATTTGTGCTACCGCTACAGTATCCTTTTCGCAATAGGTAATAATGCGATCGATTTCCTCCTCTTCATAATACACATCCCGAACCTGGCTACCGTCTATATCATCTTTTGGCGATGGAATTCCTAAAATATTGGTCAGCAACTTTAAAGACGTATAATGTTTATAATCCCCAAATTTCCACAGGTCTAAGGTGTCTAAATGCGGCACTTCCCAGGGCTTTTTCCCAAATAAATTCAGTTTATAAGGTAATGTTATCCCGTGTATGAGCATACGCCTGGCGATATAGGGAAAATCAAACTCTTTGCCGTTATGTGCACACAGCAAATTTCGGGCTTGATTAAAATGAGTCTCTAAGAGATTTTTAAAATCTAACAATAACTTCTTTTCTTCACCATAAAATGAGGTTACTCTAAAGTTACGATCTCCCATTGGGTTGACAAAGTAGCCTACGGAGATGCATACTATTTTACCAAACTCTGCCCAGATTCCGGCGCGATGATAAAACTCCTCAGGAGAAAATTCTTCTTTACGTTGGTACTTCGTTTTATCTGCCCATAATTGTTGCATTTCTTTAGATAACGCATCAAAGCTTTGATGTTCTGGCACAGTTTCTATATCCAAGAAAAGGATGTGCTCTAAATTTAGTTTATGAAGCATCGGCCAGCATTTTATAGGCTTCTTCGATATAGATAAAGAAGTCTTCGGTGAAGGATTCACCAGGCACGAATTGTCCTCGCTGGTGCCCCAATCGTACAATGATCAAATCATCTTCAGGTATACAGATGACATACTGCCCTAGTATACCCCGCATGGCAAAGATATCTTTACCCATATGATCTGATAACCAAAATCCATATCCATACATATCATCCTCTGGAAAACGAGGTTGGGTTGCTTTCCTTATAAAATCTTCTGGCAGAATTTGCTTACCATCATACTCCCCCATATTTTTAAACAACAATCCAAATTTTGCAAAATCTCGTGCATTACTAGCAATACAGCAATAGGCTTTTTCCATACCAGAGTCTTCACTATCTAATTGCCATAAAGCATTCTCTTGCATCCCTAAGGGCTTCCAAAAACTTTCGCTTAGGTATTTGGTTAAGGTTTTGCCTGTAGCTTTTTCAATAACCATCCCCAATAATTGGGTATTACCACTCAGGTACTTAAATCGTTCCCCTGGCTGACTCACTACTTCGAGATCCAGCATTACATCCCGTAAGTCTGTATCGTAGTATGCTTTTGCCGTTATAGAAAATGGACTCTTATAACTCTCATCCCAATTGAGACCTGATGCCATAGAGGACAAATCGCCTACGGTCATCTTGGCCGCTAAGCCTTCAGAAAATTTTGGAATAAAATCCCCAACGGGCTGGTCTAAACTTTTAATATATCCCTCCATTATGGCTTTACCCAACAAAGCAGTAATGACGCTTTTGGCCATAGAAAAGGAATTGGTTTTTGAAGAGGTACCATATCCTTCCACATAGTTTTCATACCATACGCTATCATTTTTGATAATCATAAAAGCAACCGTACCTAATTCTTCATTAATCTCATTCAAACGAGGAGTCGATGCCACTTCATTATATTGTGGATGATTAGGAATCACATAAGGGTCATTTCCTTTTTCAATGACACGATTATCAAAATATTCTTTATCATCAATAAAGGCAGTTGTATGCCCGGTCATGTAGACGACCCTGACCCCTTTGAGGATATATTCGTAATCCAAAATATACAATACTACAATACAAGACACCAAAAGGATTAAGATGCCTTTTAAAAAACGCTTTAGGAATTTCATACTAAAATTAGTCTATGTTATTAACGAAGGGTATCGGGTCACTAAAATAGTAAAAAATGCTTCAGCTTAAAATAAGGATTGCTGTTTTACAGGACTTTCATGTTCTAATAACCATTTTTTGCGCCATAAACCACCAGCATATCCGGTTAATGAACCATCGCTACCGATTACCCTATGACAGGGAATCAATATACCTAATGGATTTTTACCGTTAGCAGAGGCCGCTGCGCGAATACATTTCGGATCGCCTAATTGTTTTGCTATATCTAAATAGGTTGTGGTAGCACCATAAGGAATGGTTAAGAGTTGCTCCCAAACCCGTTGCTGAAAATCTGTTCCTTGGGGTTGTAATACAAGGTCGAATTGGGTGCGTGTACCTTCAAAATATTCTTGCAATTGACTCACCACGTTTTGGATACCTTCAGGAATTGGTTGGGTAAGTAACGCATCGGCTACGGTATCTAATATCGTAACTTCTTCAACGCCTTTGGCGTTACCAACAATCTTTATAATTCCTAATGGTGTTTTGGTATATGCAGTTTCTACGGTCATTCTTTATCAGAATCGTCTATAATCCCTAAACGTTTGGCTCTGGTTTCCCAATTTTTACGAGCCAAGTGTTGCATATCCGTTTCAGCATCACTTTCATCAACGATTTCTAAACCTAATAGCGTTTCTATGACATCTTCCATAGAAACAATACCACTGATGGTACCGTATTCGTCTACGACTAAAGCTACGTGGTTTTTACTTTCTACCAATTGATTAAAGAGCTCCGGGATAGGTAAATTTCTGTTGGTAAATAAGATAGGACGTTTTAACTCGGCAAGGGTCTTGCTTCCATTTTGATTCGCCATTTCTTTAAACACCTCATCCTTAAGAACCATCCCAGTAATATTATCGGTCTTATCTTTAAAAATAGGAATTCGTGAAAAACGTAAATTTTGATTATCTGTAAAGAAAGCTTCCACCGTGGTTTCTTCATTGGCAATTTTCATAACCGTTCTGGGGGTCATTACATCTTTGGTGAAGACCTCCTTAAAGGTCAATAAGTTTTTAATCACTTTGGATTCTGATTCTTCAAATAATCCTTCTTCGTGAGCAATATCGGCCATAGCCGAAAAATCCTCTCTACTTAATACCGATCCGTGATGCCCTTTGCCGCCAATTATTTTTGTTGTTAGCTGTAATAACCATAAAATACCTGTGTATTTTAACGGGGCAATCATAATTGTCAAGGATTTTGCTGTAAAATTCGCCAGGTTTTTCCAATAGGTAGCACCGATAGTTTTAGGTATGATTTCGGATACTACTAAAATCAAAAAGGTCATGATCGCCGATACGATACCAACCAGATTAATCCCCATCACTTCAAACTTGTAGGGTAACTTTTCTGCCTGAACTCCTACTAAGATAGCACCTACGGTATGCGCAATCGTGTTTAAGGTGAGAATAGCAATTAATGGCTTGTCTACGTCTTTTTTTAAGGCTTCTAAGGTAAAAGCATACGCTTTTTCTTCATTCTTTTTGACATTGATAAAAGTGGGGGTAATACTTAGTAACACCGCCTCCAATATGGAACACATAAAAGAGAAAAAAATTGAAACAACTGCAAATAGAATCAAAAGCCCCATACCATACATTAATTTAGATCACGAAGGTAAAGAATCATACCCTTAATTTAAAACATTTCTTTTTGACAGCCCATTAGTCCCCTGCTACCAACCTACATATTTTGGTGGCTGTACGCCTTTTAACCTTAGGTAGATCATAAGTTGACCTCTATGATGCGTTACGTGATCCTGTAATAAGTTTAGTATTTGCAACTTAGACTTGGGCCCCGCAAAAAAATCAACGGTATCCGAGAAAGATTCGCTTTTTGTCAATTGCACGTAACGATAAACCCTATCAAAAGCTTCCTCCAAAGCTTTGAGGATTTCTTCTTTGGTATCTGGTCGAAATTCTATTACGGCTTTTCTATCAAAAGTCTCTTCAGAAAAATAGGTGGTTCCCAACCAAAGCATATTGCTTCGGATATGCAATAATTGTGTTGTAAAGTCCATGACTTCTTCCGTGGGTTTGAACGAAAACTGTTCGGCTGGCATACGTTCTGCAACCGCTAACAAATACGTTTTAGAATTGGTCCATTTCTCCAAAAAAGCCGATTTACTATCTGCTTTTTGTCCATAGCTGGTCATGGAAACTACAAAAAGCAATAGGTAAGCGCATATCCTGTTCATAAGGCTTACTCAACGACACTATACATGTAAGCCTCTAAGGCTTCAAGTTCCTTATCGCTAAAAGTTTTGAGCAATGCAAAGTTAGTTTTCATTACGGTATAGGTTTCTGGATCTACAATGGGATCCGCTTCTTGCTTTAAAAAAGCAACAATATCGCCATTCTGTTCATTGTAGATTTTCATCATGGCCTGCACCGAGGGTCCTATTGATTTCTTATCTAATTTATGGCAGGTATAGCATTTCCCTTTGCCATTAAACAATTTTTTACCCAATTCTGAAGCAGATAGTTCCGTACTTTTTCCACCTATGGTTACGGATTGTTCGTCACTTTTCTTTTCTTGAGATTTGCACGATAATAACAGGCCGATCACCCCTATTAACAGTATGTACTTTTGCATATTATTGTAACTTTTGTTGAATGTTATCGATATCATTTTGAAAGCGAACCAGTAAATCTTTAGAAAAGCTCGTAATACGCTTTTGTTCATCCGCTGATACGCCATCACTGGCTTCTGCCAATTTTTCTAAGGCAAAGATCATAAATTCATATTCCTCATTAGGACCGTGATCAGCAAAGACCTCAATAACCTTGCGATATAATAGTTCTATATCATTATTCTTATCCTGCTCATACAAAAAAGACCATTGAATTTCTTTAGCCTTAGGGTGTCCTTTTAAAATTTCATCCAGTTTTTCTAGCTCTTCTTTTTGGATAACCCCGTCGCTCATTGCTATAACGTACAGTAATTCCCCAAAACTTTGATACACTCTATCTTCACTTGCCATAAAATAATTGCTATTTAATTATCTAAGATAGAAGTTTTACGACCTCTTTTGCAAAATATGTAGCAATTATATTGGCACCGGCTCTTTTTATAGCGGTTACCTGCTCTAGCATCACTGCATCATGATCCAACCATCCTTTTTCTGCAGCTGCTTTAAGCATCGCATACTCACCACTTACCTGATAAACCGCAATAGGTACTTCGACAGTATTCTTTAGATCTCTAACAATATCCAGATAACACAAACCAGGTTTAACCATAACAATATCTGCACCTTCTTCGATATCCATAACGGTTTCCTTAATCGCTTCCTCGCGATTGGCAGGGTCCATTTGATACGTCTTTTTGTCGCCAAATCCAGGAGCTGAATCTAAGGCATCTCTAAACGGTCCATAAAAGGCTGATGCATACTTAGCACTGTAACTCATGATACCGGTATTGACGAATTGCTCTTTTTCTAATAAATCTCTGATGGCCAGTATACGCCCATCCATCATATCACTAGGGGCTACAAAATCAGCACCTGCCCTAGCGTGACTAACCGCCATTTTGGCTAAAACCGATGTAGTTGCATCATTAACGATATACCCATCTTCTACTATTCCATCGTGGCCATAAGAAGAATATGGATCCAGGGCAACATCTGTCATCACTAACATATCGGGTACAGCATCTTTTACTGTTTTTATGGCACGCTGCATCAACCCATCAGCATTGAGGGCTTCCGTTCCTTTGTTATCCTTCAGGTTATCGGGTACTTTGACAAATAACAGTACAGATTTTAGACCCATCGCCCATAAGGATTTTACTTCATTATGCAATAGGTCCAAACTATAGCGATAATATCCCGGCATAGAAGCAATTTCTTCTTGAATACCTTTTCCTTCTACGACAAACAAAGGCACTAAAAAATCAGCCGGACTGATTGTCGTTTCTCGTACCAAAGAGCGTATAGCTTCTGAGTTTCTTAGTCTTCTGTTTCTTCTAAGTAAATGCATAAGCAATAAATCTGTTTTTTTTATGTTGCAAAGATAAGTTATTATTTGTCGAAGTTTTTTGTTCGGCGATGTAACCAATTCTTGGTTTATTTTATTCTTTTTTGCATCGCCCAAAAAAGAAACAAAAAACGCTAGTCTTAACCAATGACCACTGAAAATATCATTCACTCCATTATGTAAAATAAAGCTTTATCACAGTGTTCAATCCTAGGTACTCTAAAACTTATGTATAATTAAAATTATACTTATTAACTCTTGACAATTTTACACTCCCATTCCGTTCATATCATTTTCTACGTAGTCATTGCTTAGGACTTAAAAAGCACGCAACTAAATAGCTGTTACATCTAAAGAACTTTATGGTATAGCTTAACTAACCTGATAATCGTAGTTTTTACCAATAGTTTTGCATTAATCAGTAATTTTCTACTTCGTTTCTATGATCGAGTTAGGGATAGTAGTGAAAATCCCGCAAGCTGATAGTTCAGCTGAGGAATTGTAGCGAATAGCCCGACCCCGAGCCGATCGTTATCAGGATCGGGGTAACGCCCAATAGAAGTGATTTCAAAAAGCATTACGCTCTTTTTGTAACAAATCATTGCACTTACAGACTTATCTAAAAAATCATAACCTCAACGCTATGCTTACAATCCAAAACCTGAATAAAACCTATCCTAATGGCACTCAGGCTTTAAATAATGTGAACCTCAGTATTAATAAAGGAATGTTTGGTCTACTAGGACCAAATGGTGCCGGTAAATCCACCTTAATGCGTACCATTGCTACCTTGCAACTTGCTGATACGGGCAGTATAACATTTGATGGTATTGATGTATTTCAACAACCGGAAGAACTACGCAAAGTATTGGGTTACCTGCCACAGGATTTTGGAGTGTATCCTAAAGTTACCGCAGCACTTATGCTCAATCATATTGCTAAGGTAAAAGGTATAGCGAATAAAACCGAACGAAAACACTATGTGGCCGAGTTACTCAACAAGGTAAATCTCTACAAATTCCGAAATCGTAATCTGGGTGATTTTTCCGGAGGTATGCGACAGCGTTTTGGAATTGCTCAGGCTTTACTAGGAAATCCCAAGCTAATCATTGTAGATGAACCAACTGCTGGACTGGATCCCCTGGAACGTAACCGTTTTCATAACCTGTTGAGCGAATTGGGTGAAAATGCTGTAGTGATTTTGAGTACACACATCGTGGATGATGTAACGAATTTGTGTCAAAATATGGCGATTTTTAACGAAGGCCAGGTACTGGCAGAAGGAAACCCACAGGAGCTATCCGCGAGATTAAATCAAAAAGTATTTAAAAAACATATCCAAAAAGACGCTTTGGAATTGTATGAAAAGGAACATACCGTACTCTCTAGTTACTTACGCGGTGGTGAATTATACATCAATGTCTATAGTGAAACCAATCTGGGAGCTGATTTTGAGCCGGTACACAATAATTTAGAAGACTTTTACTTTTACACCATAAACAAAAAAGAGGAGGTTGCGCTATGATGGAGTTATTTTTGTTTGAATTACAGTACCGCGTTCGTAGACCGGTAACCTGGATATATGCGGCTTTAGGACTTATTGCTGCAGCTTTGATTGCCGTATTTGAGCAATCTGCTACTGCTCAATTTACTAACAGTCCTAATAATATTGTCGGTGTCATTGGACCCATTTCTGTAATTGCCATCTTTTTTTATGCCGCGATTATGGGAGTACCGATCTATCGCGATCAGGATCATAAAACGGCACAAACGTATTTCACCTTCCCTATTCCGCAGCAATCTTACGTATTAGGACGTTTCTTGGGTAGTTTTGCAATTGTTACTTTAATCAATATTTTTATTGTACTAGGCGCGATAGTTGGTTTTAGCATTGGTGCAGTGCTTGACCGGCCCGATTATGGTACGTATACCGCATTTAACCTTAGCAGCTATCTATTGCCTTTTCTCTTTTTGCTAGAGATAAATGCATTCTTAATCGGCTCGCTTTTCTTTTGTTTGATGGCATTTTTTAAAAAGATGCCGATCATCTATCTTGGCGGAATTTGCTTGTTTTTATTGTATAGCATTTCTGGCAATTTATTATCCGATATAGATTACCAATGGTTGAGTGTATATCTGGATCCTTTTGGCGGAAGAGCGTTTTCTTTTGTGAAAAAATACTGGTCCATTAATGAACTCAATACACAACAATTACCAATTTATGGTCAATTTTTACTCAATCGAATCCTATGGCTAGGCGTTGGATTGGTTTTCTTTTTGATTACCGTTATCCGCTTTGATTATAAAAAGTTTTTGGTGACTGGCAAAAAGAAATCCAAAACCAATACGGATCCTTACAAGTCCACTGGCGTGACCACGGTGACCCAAGATTTTAGTAAACAAAACCGTAGGAAAAAGCTATGGTCCTTAGCTAAGATTGAAGTAGTATCTATCGTTAAAGATCCTATCTTTTTAATTCTATTAATCATCGGCGTGTTGGTTGCGCTATTTACGGTGTTTAAAGCGAATGAAACCTACGGAACGCCCAACCTACCATTGACGCGATATGTGGTTACTTATGTTACCGGAGCACTATCGCTATTTTCGGTCATTATCCTGGTGATCTATGCGGGTGAAGCCGTACATCGAACACGAGCTAATAAAACCTTTGTATTTTATGACGCCTTACCGATAAGCAATTTTAGCCTGTACTTTTCTAAAATTGTGTCTTTAGTAACTGTTGCGATTATTTTAGCGCTGGTCAATATTTTTATTGGCGTAGTATATCAAGTTGTCCAAGGTTATTTTGACATAGACCTCGGTACTTATTTGATCTATAACTTTGTATTGGTACTACCTGGATTTATCACGGTAATCCTACTCAGCTTTTTTGTACACGTTTTAGTCAACAATAAATTTCTTGGTCATTTTATTGTCATTTTACTGTACCTGGGGTTACCCCTAGGCGTTACTTTAATCTTTCAAACGACCAATCCTTTATTTATGTTGGGGGGTACAATACCCTTCTTTTTAAGTGACCTTAATGGATTTGGGCATTATTTAAGCGGTATTAGCTGGCTGAATTTATATTGGATATTACTACCATTAGTATTAGTGGTAATAGGGCAACTTTTTTGGACCAGAGGTTTTTATAGCTCTGCTAAAGAACGACTCCTTATTGCTAAACAAAGAATAAGTCCAAAAAACGTACTGGCTTTGTTAGTAGTAACCATATCTTTTATTGGCGTTGCAGGGTACAGTTACTATAACCTTATGGTAGTCAATACCATTAAACCTGGTGATGTGGTTAATGAACTAAGTGCTAAAGAAGAAATAAAATATGATCGCTTTATCGATAAGCCACATCCTAAAGTAACTGCATTGAAAGCCTATATTGATGTGTTTCCTAAAGATAGATATATTCAGGCTAAAGGAGAGTCCACCATAACCAATACCTATAACACGGCTATTGATACCTTGATGTTGAATGTACAATATCCCGGAGAACATACTTCAATTAAAAATGTTATCTACAACGGTAAAAAACTAGAAGTTAGCGTAGCAGACACCCTACATCGTGTTTATTTGTATACATTACCAGAAGCTTTGCAACCTGAAGCTACCGCAGCTTTGACCATTGAAGTACAAGCAGAAACCAAAGGGTTTGCGAACCGTTTAGAAACAGAAGTTTTGCATAATGGAACCTTTTTTAACCATACTATTTTTCCAAGTTTCCATTATGAGCGTAGTCTATTTGATAATGGTATCCGCAAAAAATATGAGCTAGAAGAACTAGATTTCCTTTACCCGTCAAGATCAGATTCTAGCGCACTAAAGAAAAATTTATTCAACGAAGATGCGGACTACATTGATTTTGAAGCGGTGGTCAGTACCAGTAAAGATCAAATCGCTTTAGCACCCGGAAAACTAGTTAATTCCTGGGAGAAAGAAGATAGGGCTTATTATCAATATGACCTGGAGTCCAAAACCGATTTGTTTTTTAATGTAGTTGCTGCCGATTATGAGATTGAAAAATCTTCCTGGATCGCACCCAGTGGCAAAGAAGTAAGCATTGAAGTATATTATCACCCAGAGCACGGCAAAAATATCCATCATATGATTGAAGGGGTGCGCGTGGCATTGGAGTATTGCTCCAAAAACTTCTATGAATACCCTAACTCCGTGATTCGTATTGTGGAATTTCCGGCGTTTTCGACTTTTGCTCAGTCGTTTGTCACTACGATCCCCTACTCCGAAGATTTTGGATTTGCAGCTAACTTTGATAAGGCAGAGGATTTTAACTATGCCTTTAGGGTCACTACTCACGAGGTGGCTCACCAATGGTGGGGGCATATCGTAACGCCCAGTAAAACCTCTGGGGCCAATATCATTTCTGAAACCCTGGCAGAGTATGCGTCCTTAATGACTATGAAACAGGAGTATGGCGAAAATGGGATAAAAAACTTTTTGAAATATTCGCTAGACAACTATCTGCGTAGTCGCGCGTTTAGCTTTAAACCAGAGCGATCCCTACTTAATGTAGAAACTGGGCAGCATATCTGGTACCGCAAAGGGTCTATGGTGGTATATGACATACAAGACCTGATCGGAGAAGCTACGATGAATACGGCTTTACGCAACTTTTTGATGGAATACAAGAACTTTGAAAAAGGAGTGTATCCTACTTCAGAAAATTTATACGATGCTATCTATAAAGTCACGCCCGACTCTTTGAAGTATGTGGTAGAAGATGGGTTTACCAAAATTGTATTGTATGAAAACCGCGTTACTGCGGCTAAAACGAAGCAATTGGATAACGGTACCTACGAAACTACATTTACGGTCAATAGTAAAAAAATCTATTATGACGATACCGGAAAAGAGAAACGCACGGACGAAGAAAAAAATCTGATTGAGATTGGACTTTTTGGAGAAGATATCACCGATAAGGAAGAGGTACCGCTAAAAAACCCTTATTATCTGCAACGCAAATGGCTAGCACCGGGGGAGACTACCTTTACGATCATTACGGACCAAAAACCCGTTAAAGCAGGTATCGACCCGTATAATAAACTGATCGATCGTAACTCTGATGATAATTTATTGGTTGTGGAAGAGTAGGGTTTAAGTTTGTAGTTTTTAGTTAGTGATTTCTTGTTACGCGTTTCTGATTGGCTAGTTATAGTGACGAACGGCTTGGATAGTAGGACGTAATAACGAGATCATTTTAAATGAGCTGATTCGATTATTAGTGTTTTAATACTATAGCTTAGTCGATAGGCTCAATTTGATAGAATTAATGTACTTTGTGCACGATACATTCATTTCTTTTGCTTGTCCATCCCTAGACTTCGGGAGAAAGGAATCAAACTGCTCGCCGTACTTAGTACTAAGGCAGGCGTGAGAAAACAACCCTTTTTCATAAACTTCTTATTCTTTTTTGCATTGCCCAAAAAAGAACCAAAAAACGCTAGTCTTAAGAAATTTCTACTGAAAATATCGTTCACTACACTATGCAAAATGAAGCCTCTCCACATTATTTGATCTGGTATTTTATTATTACTATCATCTATAGGTACATACATACTATACCATACGAATTTTGCATTACCGTTTCGTTCACTTCATTTTCTACGTAGTTATTTCTTAGGACGTTTTCTCACTTTGATCTTTCACATTCTACATAACTAACGTACTCAAATCCCACTTAATACTTTGTACTCTGTACATAATACTAAATACTATGGACTCCATAACTCATAACTACTCCAATACTCACTAACTCACACGCTCTAGATAACTGCATTTTATGTTGCTGCTATTTCTTTTACATC
Source organism: Aquimarina brevivitae (assembly GCF_004216895.1). GTDB lineage: Bacteria > Bacteroidota > Bacteroidia > Flavobacteriales > Flavobacteriaceae > Aquimarina > Aquimarina brevivitae. The sequence goes on from NZ_SGXE01000001.1 coordinate 415,159, forward strand.
CCTCCGTCCCCTTCAAAGGGGGAATAGAAAAGATGAGCCCTGGATTCTTTATCAAGTGTGGAATAACATCACAATTTTAGATTTATCGCAATAGTGGAATGGCTGGATACCAAACACGCTTTTGTTTATAAACTCGGATAGCGTTGATCACTGAAAACAAAATATTGACAACCAACAACACCAAAGCAATAGAAAGCAATGAAATCTGGCCGAGTGGATTGAAAAAACTAAGATCTACACGGATCACTCTTAGCACCGCAAGTATGGAAAAGATATAGAACAAAAATAAAAATCCCGTCCAGGTGATTTGAAAGTTTAGAATCTTTTTACCATAGCGATCTACCCCTTCAATTTTATGTCTTTTAGTGATCCATAAGACTAAGGGAACAATAATACCTAATAACGGAAAGATCAAAAATGATAATGGTGATAAGGCCAACAGCAGCAAAAACCCGTTATCCTTTGCTAAGGACCAATCCAATAATTCATCCGGTGAGGTCTTAAGTGCTTTTGAAATTTTTTGAAGGGTATCGCCTCTAGGCACGGATTCCCCATTCTCTATACGCTGAATCGTCCGTAGTCCTAAGTTAGTTTCATTAGCCAAACTTTCTTGAGAATACCCATGTCGTACTCTTAGTTCCTTAATTCGATTCGCCAGATTATCCTGTTTCATGTGTTATAGATTTTTATATTCCCTACAAAACTATATCCATTCATCTAGACTACTATCGTCGAGATTACGTCAAAGCTACGTCAAACGTGACTTGAACCATATTTATGGAATACTAAGCAACTAATCAGACTTTAACGTTTTTTCTAAACGTTCAATTTGTGAGGGTCTTGGAGCATTTTTAGCAATTATGTTACCGTTTTCGTCAATTAGTAAATATTGAGGTATTGAATAACCACCTTTCATTAAGGAATATTTGTCAGAAAAATCCTTGATGAATTTATTATTTGCCAAATAATGAAATCCTTTCAGATCAAAATATTTAATAGTTTCTAACCACTTTTTTTGCTGTTTTGCATTATCGAAAGAAATATATAACTTCTTGTAATTATATTGTTCAAGTAACTTTTTAGATTTAGGAATACTCTCAAATTCTCGTACACAAGGCCCACACCAAGTTGCCCAGACATCTATATACAATTTTTGACCTTTAAATTTTTCAAGTAATTCAGGAAGTGTGTTGAATTCTTCCTCCAATATACGAACGTTATCTGACAAAGGAGATTCGGCTCTTTCATAAAATATAACTATTTTCTGTATTTCTGGTAATATATATTTTGAATAGTTACTCTTAGGATAGTCATCTTGAAAATCCTTGAACAAGCCAATCAAACTCTTTTCAAACTTTTGCTGAGAACTTTCTTTCATAAGATAATTAGCTATAGCCTTTTCTCTAAAATCTTCTTGTAGACCATTTTTAATAATTTCTATATTGCGTTTATGCAATTTATCCTCTTCCCATAATTTTTGTAAACTATCATACGTAATCTTACCAGAAGCTAGTTGTTCTGACTTTTGCGTATAGATTAAATAATTTTCAACATAAGTATTCCAGTATAAAGGAAGTGGTTTTGTGTTGATTGGATATTCCCTGAAAATTGAATCTATACTCGATCTTACGTAATGAGTTTTTAATACGCCTTTAGCGCTTTTAGCGTTTAATACTGATACATATAAATTAGCATAATCATAATCAATATCCCTTCTTATATTCACATAATAAGATTCACTGACCTCTTCTAGCTCAAATAAGCTATCTAAATACTTTATTTCTTTGTTTTTAAATCTGTTTACCTTATTTCTAATATCAATTAAGCTTGAATCTTTTTCAAAGAAATACTCATATTCATAATTAGTAGGTCTTTTGAGTCTAGCAAAAAACTTATTTCCGGAAATGTTTTCTCCTTCAAATTTAAATTCTTTCCCATCCGTCAAAATCTTATACGATTTGCCCGGTTCTATAAGTAATGGTATCCATAGCTGATCGATAACCAACCTCACAAATTCAGGTTTATCAAGTAGTACAGTCTTAGAAAAATTGCCTTTTGTACCTAAAATGGTATCCTTTTTATTATCCCAAAGAATTATTCCATCAATAGGTCTTATAAGTACAGCCTCATTTAAGTTTTCACTAGCTGTAGAAATTTCAATAGTTGTAGTTTTCTCAGGTGGATTACATGCTGTTAATAATAAAACTAATACTAAAAAGAAATATTTATTTTTTGACATAAACATATAGATTAGAAAAAAATATATAATAAAGATAACTTTATTATAATTCACCTATTGCTGAGTAAAGTCAACTCTTATGGCAATTTTAGTCAAGACCTTAGCTTATCCTTTACTACTTTTCTTGACATAGGAGATGAGATCAGATCGTAGTTTTTTAAATTTTTCGACCATCTCATCTTTGGGATGTGTAATCGCCCTACTCACTTCGATTTTGGTTGGCCCCTGGGTTCCTTCAATTTGAGCGGAATGCCCCTCAGGATAGGTAGAACTAATCGTTACAGCTATAGTTACTGTAGCGCCCGGTACTGCAAATTCATTCAGTTGAGTGATATCCATGGCTTCAAAATCCTCCAATCGCTCAAGTTTGAAGTCAATAGTTTCTTTAAACGACTCTTTGACAGAGGTTGTTAAGTTAACCCTGTGGTTAGCGGTTGATGTAGTCTCTTGAGCGGTGCTCATAAAGGCGAATAAGCATAAGGCCCAAAGTACTATTAGTTTTTTCATAAGTGTTGATTTGTTGATTGTTATACGAATTAATAAATGTACCGAATATCTATTTACATATTGCGAGAATATAAGCAAAATTAGCGAACCTTTACTAGCAAAAAGCAATTGGTAACTGGATCCTTCCCCGTTGGTTGATACTGTTCTAAAAAGGATTTTACCGCGGATTCTTCGGAGGTGTTTTCCTGGTTTTCGAGAAGATTTTTTCGCGTAAGTTTTAGCAGTTCTAAGGGAGCATATTTGGTTTTAAAATAATAGATGTCAATCCCAAATACTCGCATTAGTGCTCGTTTTTGTTCCTTATAAATCTGCAACCAATTATTAGAAGTTAAAAACTCATAAAAGTTACCACTGGGTAGTATAGTAAAATGAAAGAAGTCGATTTCTCTATCCGATCCCAGATTGACGGCAATAGCTTGTTTAAGTTGCGCTTTGTGTAAAGGGGAAGGCAGGTAATATAACATCATCTCTATTTTATGAAGTAAATCAAAAATATCAAGGTTATGCATGCCTTCAAAATTCTCACTGACTTTTAAGAGTAGTTGATGTTCGTTTTTCACCTGTTTATGTTTACTATTTTGGCTATAAGTCTTACAAACAAAGCGATAATTAATTAGATATTTCCTATTTCAAATTTATAATTTTGCATCCATTTCACTAATCTCAATCCACATTCCTACCGTTTAGGATTAACTTGCTGCTTCCTTTATCTCTCAGCTAAAAGGATCAAATCTAATAACAGTCCTTCTAAGTAAAACGTGCCAGGTTTTATGTTGAAATAAGTGATGGAATATGACATTCCATCTCCTTCCAGAAATCACTGTAAAAATTTGAGGTCTCCATTAACGCTTGATGCGTACCGTTATATTTAGTCCTGCCCTCTTCTATCACATAAATACGGTCTGCAATTTTAGGTAAGGAGTGTAATCGATGTGATATAAAAACGATACCAACCTTGTCTTTAAGGCTTTGGAGTAATTCCATAGAATACTGTTCTGTTCGTCTATCCATCGCAGAGGTGTATTCATCGAGTATTAGTAGCTGTGGCCTTTTGTATAATGCTCTGGCTAAGGCTATAATTTGTTTTTGTCCTCCTGATAAATTGATACCTTCTTCACCAAGTATAGTAGCATAACCCTGAGGGAAACTTTGGATATATTGATGAAAACCAAATTCCTGACAAAATTTTACTACACTATCAGGGGTATCCTCTGCTCCCAAAACAATATTATCTAAAACTGTACTATTAAATAAGTTAATATCCTGTTCTATCACCCCAATGGTATCTCTCCAATTAATTAGGGCAACATCTTTCAATGTTATGCTTTGATTGATCCGTACTTTTCCTTCTTCAGGTGTATAAAACTTCTGCAAGATTTGGCCTATTGTACTTTTACCACTTCCGCTTTCTCCTACCAGTGCTATGAGTTCTCCTTTACAGACCTTAAAACTGATATTTTTTAATAATGGTTTTCTCCCCGGAAATCGAAAACTAAGCTCTTCAACTGAAAGTTCTTTGAATTCTTTTAACTTTTCAGTACCAGCCTCTTCTTTTTGCATAGCTGCAAACTCATACATCCTGTCAAAAGCAACTTTGGCTTCATTGATGGGTATAGCTATTAACGCTAAACCAGCTACAGAAGGTAATAGTGAGCCTGCTATCCCTAAAATTGCCATAAGTTCTCCTAGTTGTAAAGCATCATTATAAACTTGTAGAGCTGTAAAAGACAAAATCCCAACCATAAATAAGACACTAAAAACTCCGGATATTAGTGATAGCCTGACATTAATTTTACCCAAGTTAAACACTTCATTCTGGTACCTTCCATAGATTAAATTATTGATACGTTTAAACAGCGTTTGTTTATTGTTGTTTTTTATCGTTCCTATACCATTCATAGTAGCAATATAATTGCTTTGACTATGGGCACGAGTCTGCATTACCTCCTTTTGTGCTTTAATTATTCTGGAATTAAACCGATACACCAAAAAGAAATAAGAGGGCAAGCTTACTGTGGCAATAAGACCTGTTTCCCAGGAGTAATAATATAAGAAACCCAATGAAACCAGTGATACTAATAAATTAATTACAAACGTGTTGGATACCGTCTGTATGACTTCTTGTATGCGTTGTGTATCATTAAGACGCGATACTAGTTCACCTATTTTTCTGGTATCAAAAAAAGGCTTGGGAAGTCTTAATAGTGAATCATAAAAATTATCAATAATCCTGTTATTAAAATCTTTACTTTGTCGAACAAGGAAATAAGCCCTTAAGCTGGTAAAACCAGCCCTAACCAATAGTAGAAAGGCAACCAATACTATACCTGTAAGTAATTTATTAAAATCCTTTGATGGTAAAATCTCATCGATCAACTTTTGAGAAAATACTGCCATTACCATTCCAAGTCCTGCAATAGCTAATCCTAATAGAATACTAAAACCTAATAAATTATAATCCTGTCTTAAGAGCGCTAAAAACCAAACCTTTTTATCCAGTTTGGTTTGTTTCTCTTTTACAAAATCTTCGTTTGGGGTTAATGTTAAGCAGGTTTTGGATTTCCAAATACTTTCAAGTTCATTAGTACTGTAATAAGAAACACCTTTTGCAGGATCGCCAACGATAAAACCTTTATCCGTATGACCATAACAAATTATATAATGTTGTAACCTGTCTTCAATCGTTACATGCAGAATTACAGGTGCTCCGTGATCAATTAGTGCCTGTATATCTGCTTCACAACCTTCTGCTGTAAACCCTAATTGATTTGCGGATTGAAACAATCCGAGAAGTGTTGTACCTTGTTTAGTTGTTCCGCTTAATTCTCTGAGTTTTTCAAGCGTATTGCTTCCTTCATAAAAATTAATGAGGGACAACAGACAAGCCACTCCACAATCACTCTGATCTTGTTGAAGCACAAAGGTTTTTTGAAGTTGTTTTAGATGTAATGGTTTTAGTTTCATCTGACTGTGATTTTATAGATTCAACATTTCAATGATGCTTTCTGCCCTCAACTGACCTTTATGTTTAGCAATTAGTTTTTTATCCTTATCATATATTAAAAGGTAAGGAATTGAAGTAGCGTCGAAACGATTGGCAAAATCATCTCGTGTATCAGATAATAAAATAATGTTATCATAATTGTTGAGTTTATATGTTTTAGAAAATTGTTGAATAGCTTCTTTAGTTTCATAAGAAACAAAAACAAGCTGTACATTTTTAAAAGCATCTATATGCTGCTCTATAGATTGTGCTTCGTGCTGACAATAGTCACAACCACTGTTAAAATAAATCAGAACAGTGGGCTGATCAGTATCAAGATTATTTTGGGTAAAAGTTTTGCCTTCAAGAGTCTCAAAGGAAAAATCCGGTATTGTTTTTAGGGCGGCTTCGACTTCTTGTTTATACTGCATCTTAGCATATACCTGATATCCTAAAAAGCATAGAAGCCATAGCCCTAAAACAACCACTGTTGTTTTAAGATATAATTTCATCTGTTTATGTTTATAGATTTTTAATGTTCAGATGGTATTCGCCAATACTCACCTAGGCCAGTATTAAGAATTGTTATGGCTCATTTCATCCGTAAATTTTTGGTTTTTAAAAGACTTCTTGAAACCTAATGTGGAAAATGATTAATCTGTAGCGATTGATAATACTTTATTCTAAGTCTTGTAATACCATACATTTGTCATCAACTCAGCTCATATTTAGGGTAAAAAACATCACAGCTACTACCCATATCAATAATGCAGAACCATAGCTACTGGCTACAATTTTTAATGCCTTATCTGTGGTGCTTTGGATTTCCTTACTTAATAACCAGGCTAAAATGATCCAATATGCTAATTCAAAAAGATTCAGCGTTTGAAAAGGATACACAAACCAGGGCTGTAATTCCTGATAGCCTATGACATTGAGTGCTGATAATGGATAAAAGCTTTGTACATCTTCTAAAGTATAGCCATCTTGGAATACAAACCATAATAATTTGACCAATCCAAAGAGTACAAAAACAAACTCCGCTTTCGTTACGATTGTAAATAGTCGCTTATATGTGATTTTCTTTTCGAAAAAGAATATTCCCATATAAAGTACTGCGGTAATTACAGCTATTTTTAGTAATAAAATCAAGGGTAGTAAAACATATCCTAACCATTGCCATTTTTGGCTGGAATCCATTATTTCAACAACTTGTTCTTGGGTAAGTTTATCTGATAAGCTATTGAATACCAAAGTATTCATGTCCATACTGAGATTAAAAAAAAGCGTAAGTATGGATGTAATCAGTACTAAAACTGGAAAATAATATATTGATTTCATAAATTTTAAATTTGTTTCTTTAAGAAGTCCGAAATTGAATCCTCTTGCATTCCTGCGAAAAAAGTAGAATCATAAGTTCTATCTATTTTACCATCTTTTAAAATCGATAGCTTATCCATTATTGAGGATAAAAAATCCGTTCGATGTGTACTTAATATTACAGTACATCCATTATTTGATTGCTCTTTTATAATATCTAAGGTTTGGTCTAAAGAATTCAGATCTAATCCTGCGAAAGGCTCATCTAGAACTAATAATTCTGGTTGATGTATAACTGATGCCGTTAGGTTTAACTTAGCTTTCGTTCCTTTAGACAAATCTTCAATTAAAGTATTACATTCATCACCAAAAGCTAGTTTTTTAAAAAAGTAATCTATCTTCTTTACGTACAAGTCTTTATCAATTTTTTTCAATTCGCAAACTAATCTTAAATACTCCTTTGCTGTTAATTTATTGATAAGCATATGATTTCCTAAAACGATTCCCAACCTATTTTTATCTATATTTTGAAACTCGATTTTGCCTAAATCTTGCTTTATTAAACCACAAACACAATTCAATAGGGTGGATTTACCCGCACCATTTTTGCCATAAATAACGTGAATTGAACTTTTTTCAATATTCAAATTAACACCCTTTAAAACTTGACTGTTTTTAAATCTTTTATGTAGGCTACTTATTTTTATCATAATCTAAAATAATCGGACAATTTAATTTTTTTTATAAATAGAAGGCTAAACAATATGCTTGAGATAAAAATTAATAAAAATATTAACATAGGTTTTGAAAATAGATTCAAGTAATGAGCAATAACGGATGATAGGATTGAAGGAATGATTATTGAAATAATTTTCGTCCATTTTCTGGTTTCCAACGTATCTCGTAATATTAAAAATACTATATCGCCGAGTATAAAGAAAAAGAATAAGTAAGTATTAAAAATTAATAGACTTTTATCTAATTTTTGTGTAACAATTACGCTTGAAAACATATAAATAATATTACTCTCTACGATAGTTCTTAATCTATTGACAAAAAGCAACCTACCGAAAAACTCGCTAGTATTTAAGCTTATGAATAATCTCTCTTCTTTTCTATTCCAGAACGAATAAATAAACCTTTCTGGGATTAGCAATATTAAAAAAGGTAAAAGCAGATTTACACCTGAGTAAATGACTAATACAAATATCATAGACATCAACAAATACTCTAACAATAAGTTATGTCGTAATTCCTTAATTATTATCAACTTAAGTAACTCAATCATTTTTAGATATTTTAATAAAAGAGAAGTTATAGTAATGATTAAAAAATAATGGTAGACTTATACTATGAATCAATAATATAATTAGAAGTATTTTCATAGAATTTCTACTTAAAAAATCTAATAAAACATAACTCTCATCAACAGTAAATGCAGTGGTATCAATTGCGCCGGAGCAAAAGAAGATTAGAAAAGCCATATAAAAAAATATTAAAACTTTATTGCGCTTTTTATATGTCAGATCTTTATAGGCCATTTCAGTAATGAAAAAGCTCAACAAAATATGTAACACTATAGTAATAACAGATAATACAGCCTCCTCGTTAGTAGAAAAAATAATTAATGAGATAATGAATGGAATACTAAGAATAAGTTTTAGAATAAAATCAGACAATACATTAATACCTATACTTAATTTTTTATTTCCAAAAATGGAGTGTAAAAAGCATGAATCTAACCAGCTCTTTTGTTCAATACTATGGGAATTAACAATACTGAGCACAAAAAAACAAAGCATCAATATCGAGCTAGAATAATTTTTAAAACCATAAATAAAAAATGCAGCGAGTACATATGTCGTCAAAACTACTAACCAAGACTTTACCCTATAGCTTTCAAAATCATTTCTAAAGAATAATTTCAGTTTAGTTGCCATTATTAATTTCAAACTCTTCATCATAATTTATGAATTTGGTAGACCTCAAACCAATATTCAAGGCCTACCATTTGTATTATTCCATGTTACTAGTCACTACACAAGCAACCAATCCTGAAAGAGCTCCTACTAGCCAGCCACCAGCAGCACCTGGCAAAGCTCCAACTCCACCCGCCAATGCGCCGGTAATTGCACCACCAACTGCACCTTTAACGCCAGCAGAAACTGTTTCTTCAACACAATCTCCACCTTGTATACTTTCCATTTTGTTAATTTCTAAAGTTTTCATAAAAATAAATTTTAATTTGATAACACCTACTCTTTTAAGGCTTTTCGGTTTCCGCCTACATTGCGCAATGATTATTATTGTTATTAGTTGTATGTTGTTGGTAGTAAGTACTACCTATTTTATTTTCAATCCAAAAACTCTATGCTCAAGCACATAACTCCGCATAGCGGGGATCATGTTGCATCAGCTCTACCAGCTTCTTTTTGGTATCAAACTTCTTTTTGCGAACACTTCCCTCGCTTGCTCCTAAGCGTTCTGCTATCGCTCGGGTAGAACAACCCGCAAAAAACAGCTTCCAGATCTGTTGCGAAGCACTGTTGAGCTGCTCAAAATACTGCTGAAACAATTGCACTTTAGCCTCATCCTCTAGCTGCTGCATCACAGCAAGCTGTGCTTCGCTGCTTTCGATTTCGCTCAGCTCACAGTACACCAATTTTTGTTGACGCAGGCGATTACGCCATAGATTTTTACTAACCCCATAAAAATATCCGTGTATAGAAGTTTGAATGTGCAGCTCATTGCGTTTTAGCTTTTGGTATAGCAACAGCAACGCTTCTTGAAAAATATCTTCCGCATCTTCAATAGTGCCACGATGCAGTAACACATACCTGCGTACGGCAGCAAAATTGTGCTGATAAAAAGCATCAAGGATGCGTTCATCTCCCGTTAGTATGCCGTTGATCATATGGTCTTGTGTTTGCATGAGTATTAGGTTTTGTGTTTAAAAATGAGCATAGCTATCCAGGCATAGTGTTGCTACACTTATGTAACTTATTGATTTATATAATTTTGTGATTTATTTGCTGGGGTTCTATCGCAGATCCTCTTCCACTACCTTTTTGTATATCCTTTTACTCATCACATAGAGCTTATATACAAAATAGAGCACTCCCATAAAAAATAGGACATTTAGTAGTTGCCAAAGTAAAACAGGAAAGGAGAAATCTAGATATGTCATTTTATACTTTCTTTTGATTTGTATACAACACCTTAGCCTTTATACTACTCCCTTTCGGGGGAGCTGTCCTAAACAGTGTTCGGGATTGAGGGGCTAATGCCATTGTATATTAAAATTTATGATTATTTGATCTCCAAAAAACCTAATCGATTACTGTGCACTTGTGGTTTTGGATTGGGTCAAAGATAGGGGGAGGGGAATGTGGAAAACAAGGAGTTGTCTTGTCGATTTATGAATTGTACACTATCATTTTATAAATTGATAAAATAAGGATTTGATTTAACAATCTGATAAACAAGGATTTTATTTTGATTCTCTATGAACAATAATATATTTGTATCTCATTAAAAAAAAGACAAAAAACCTATAAAAAAAGGATCTTGATAAAAAATATTCAATTCAGTTATATAATACCATTGGTATTTTTCTTCTTACCGTTATTAAAAACATATTCATATAGCAAAACATTATTTATACAAAGCTTATATAATCAAGATTCAATATTAAATTTAGATTATAACAAGATAGAAAGCTTATACAAAAAAGATTTTGCTAATAAAGAAGTTGCTCAATATCTAGCTAAATGTTATTTAAGCAAAGCACAAATCGATAATGCTAAATACAAAATTGCAAAAGGATATTATCTTATTTCTAAAATTTCAAATAATACCGATCGTTTAAAATACTTAGATAGTTTAATAGAAATGACTAAAGGTGATATTCATTACATTTATCCAGGATTAGGTTATTTAAATAAAGGAAGAGTCTATTTCAGATTAGGAGAAAATTCCAATGCATTAAAGAATTATTTAATTGCTTTGGATTATGCTGAAAAAAGAAATAATACTTCTCAAATTTTTGCAATTAACCATAATATTGGCCTACTCAAAAATAGTTCTGGGGATATCGATGGTTCGATAAAACTATTTAAAAACAATTTAAAGTTTATAAAAAAAACAGACACCTTTAAAAATAAATACTCCTATTTGGTAAACACACTCTTTGCTCTTTCTAATTCTTATCATAATGCTGAGCTACCCGATTCAGCCAGAACATATGTTAATTATGGATTAAGAGAAAGTATAAAAATAGATGATCAGGAGACATATAGTACTTTTTTGATACTAAGCGGCATTAATAGCTACATGTCAAAAAATTACAATAAAGCATTAGATACTTTATTTAAAATAAAAAAAAGACTTCAAGACAGCTTACTGTATGATGAAGCTGACGCTATCTACACCAATCTTCAAATTGCAAAGATATACTTCAAACTAAATAAGAAAGAAAAAGCCTATAATTATTTGTCAACCTTAGACACTTTAATTGATGAAACAAATTATTCAAAAGAGAGAAGACCAGCTCTTGAATTATTGATTGAATATTATAAATATAAAAATGATGTCGAAAATCAATTAAAAACTGTAACTAAACTTCTTCATTTAGATAGTATTACAAACATAAAAAATGAGAATTTAAAATCAGATTTAGTAAAGAAATATGATACTGCTAAACTTTTAAAAGAAAGAGATACAATCATAAAATCCTTAAGAATAGAAAAGAGTGCATCCAAGTTTATAATCCTAACTATTTCAATCATTTTAATCATTTTAACTTTCTTTGTTTATAACTACTATAAAAAAAAGAAACTGTATGAAAGACGATTTAACTTACTAATAGAAGAAAATAGCATTAAAAATCAGAAAGAAGAAAATCATAATAAGATTGTTAATAAAGAAGAGATTGATTTACACGAAGATGTTATATCTGATCTATTAGAAAAATTAGAAACTTTTGAAAATAAAAATTTATTCTTGGATCGCTCAATCAAACTGAATTCCTTAGCTGAGCGTTTCTCAACAAATTCCGCCTATTTATCAAAGATAATTAACCATTATAAAAACAAGAATTTTGCAAATTACATAAATGACTTAAGAGTTGATTATTGTATTACAAGATTAAAGTCAGATAAGAAATTTAGATTATATGCAATTAAATATATCGCTGAAGAAAGTGGATTTAGTAGTGTTCAATCGTTTTCTAGGGCTTTTCAGAAAAAAACTGGAATTAATCCATCTTACTTTATAAAAAACATTCAAAACCAGAAAGTTGAATAGTAACCAAACCCCTTCAATTTATAAATTGAAACATTTAAAAAATTAAAATATTTTGAATTAAAAAGGTTTAAAGTATTTTTGAACAAATATCAAAAAACAAATTTCTTAATTATGAAAAACAAAAAGCTTTCATTAAAAAAACAAACAATTTCTAAACTAACAAATTCACAAAAAAAACAGATCAATGGAGGAGGAGAATCAACCATATTATGTGTAACAACATTAGATCCTAATCTTTCCGTAGTTGGAACGATGTCAGATTTTGATACAGCTCCTACAGTTTAAAAACAACCAGCTTTTTTATAAGCTGGTTTAAATTTTCCAATATGCAAAATAGCCTAATCTTTTTTCTTTTAATTGTTTCGTTTAATTGTAATTCCCAAAATATTAATGATACTCTAAAATTATCTGATTTGGAGGATAGGTATGAGTATTTAGAGAACCTAAGCGACAGCGCAAATATTTCTTGGATTAAGAATCAAAATGAAATTAGTTCACAGAATTTAAACCGCATTAATAATAGAAATCGATTAATTAATCTACAGGAAAACTTCGGTGGAACATCAGGCGATAAAATTATTGATGTAACAATAACTCAAGAAAAAAGTTTTTTCTATTTAAAAAGGAAAACTAACGAAGATTATTACAAAATCTATTATCGTAAAAATATTGAAAGTGATGATGAGGTGTTATTTGATCCAAAAGTTATAAACGAAAATTATTACGTTAACTATTACAAACCTAGCTGGGACTTTTCAAAAATTGTTATTGGTTTAGCTGAGAAAGGTAAAGAGGTCTCAGAAATCAGATTTTATAATATTAAAGATAAGAAATTATCGAATGACATTCTTTACAACGCTGTTCCAAGTTACGGTGGTATATATTGGTTACAGGACAACTCTGGCGTAACTTATCTTCAAATAACCAACCCAGAAGCCAAAGATATTTTTATAAATACTGAGGTGATGATTTATAGGTTTAATGATGAACCAAAAGTTTTATTTTCAAAAAATAAAAATTCTTCATTAGAATTTAAACCAGAAGATATACCAGTAGTAATGATTAATGGTGAAGAAGATAAATTAATATTAGCTGCCAAGGCAGGCGCAAGTATTTACCACGATTATTATTATGTTGAATCTAAAACATTTAATGATTCAACTAATAGTTGGAAGCCGTTATTTAAAAAAGAGGATAAAGTGATGTCATATGATCAAACAGGAGATTATATGATATTTCTAACTTCAAAAAATGCATCAAATTTTAAAATCTGTAAAGTAGATCTTAAAAATCCAGATTTAGACAAATCTTCCGTACTGGTGGATGAAATTCCCAATGAAGTAATAAAATCATTTAAGATAACGAACAAAGGGATTGTTTTTACAACCGTTAAAAATGGAGTAGAAGCAAAATTGTTTATTAGGAAAAATAATGGCCAAATAAGTCAAATTGAAACACCAATTCCTGCGGGAAAGATTAAATTGAAATCATTAGGAAAGGATTCTGATTATTTAGAAGTAACTATAGAAGGCTGGCTCAATACTAGTAAAAGGTTTGTATATAATTTCAATACAGAAATGTTTGCAGAGGCAAATCTAGTATCAAAAGAAATAGATACTTTTGTTAATGACCTTAGAGTAGAAGAAATCGAAATTACCGCACATGATGGAGCAAAAGTTCCTTTATCCCTAATTTATAATAAAAATATTGTAAAAAACAGAGATAATAGAGTCTTTATGGTTGCATATGGTTCATATGGAGCAACTATTTCGCCAACTTTTAGCGATAAAGTTATGACTTGGGTACATGAAGGAGGAATATATGCAATAGCACATGTACGAGGTGGAGGTGCAAAAGGTGATATGTGGTATAAGGGTGGTTATAAAGAAACAAAACCTAACACTTGGAAAGATCTAATTGCTTGCACTGAATATTTAATAGAGGAAAAATATACTGCTTCTAATAAAGTAGCAATAAATGGAGCAAGTGCAGGAGCAATAGCAATTGGACGTGCAATGACGGAGCGCCCAGACCTCTTTGCTGCTTCGATAATAAATGTTGGATTTCTTAATACAATAAAATTGGAGACTGATTCTAATGGTGCTAATAACACCAAAGAATTTGGTACGATTAAAAACCAAGATGAATTTAAGTGGCTTTTGGAAATGGATTCTTTTCACCATTTAGAAGAAAACATAAAATATCCTGGAACATTGCTTACTGCGGGCTTAAATGATAAAAGAGTTCCTGCTTGGGATTCTTTAAAGTTTTATGCAAAATTAAAAAACTATAATTCTTCAGATAACCCTATTTTATTAAAAGTTGATTTTGGAACAGGACATGGAAACGCTAATTCCAAGAATAAAAGAATACTAAACAATACAGATGTACTAGCATTTGCCTTATGGCAAACTGGACACCCGGATTACCAGATAATTAATAATTAATGTCCTCTAATTGGTATTCATTTTTTCAAAAATTACAAGTTGATTTTAAAGGAGAGTTCACTCTTGGTGCAAAAATATCAACTAGTAATATTAAACCTGGATCTTTTGCATCCATTTGGATTAGAGTTGAAAATAAAGCAGGTAAAGTTGTCTTGTTTAAAAATCCAAAAGAAAAGGGAGTTGTATCAAATACTTGGAAATACATTGAACTAGAAGGGATAGTTAATGACCCTTCAGACATTATTTACATAGGTGGATTTTGTCAAGGGTATGGGGTTTTTAGATTTACGGATTTTAATGTTTCCATAAAAAACTATAATTTATCTAACTCTTCTTTTGAAATTGGATCAATTCAATCAAAAAAAATTGTCGGATGGCAAGAGGGCACTAAAGAAAATAGAAGTGATGAATTTTTTGAATCATATTCTTTCGGTGTAGAAGAATTCAATAATAGAATGTGCCTTCAAATAATTGGAAAAAATTCAAACAATCTTGAAAATTACACTCCATTTGTTCGAAATCTAATTGAATCTTTTGAAAGATCAGACCAGCAATTATATTCGGCAATCAAAAATTTAGAGGTTAGTGATCTAGATTTTATTGATGAAAATATAAAAAATAATATTTCAAGCCTCTTAATTCATATAGCAGCTGTAGAAGCATACTATTTGAATTATACTTTTGGCCAGAATAGCTTTAAGCTTTTTAACGAAAATACTTTTAAAAAAGCATTTTATCTTGATGAAAAAAGTTATCAATTTTTTAAAGGTAATAATTTAAATTATTATTTGAAAATTCATAAACAGGTCAGAAAAAGAACTTTACTACTATTTAAATCGATAAGTGATAAATGGTTATTAACAAAGAGTTTAGATTCTAATACAAATTTGCATCACTGGATGCACGTATTAGAACATCAATCCTATCACCTAGGCCAAATAGTATTAATAAAGAAAAAGTTAGATTATACCAAATCTTAGTGTTTACAAATAAATATTATCGTAACTAAACTCAATTTTACTATACTATCTATCAAACGACTAACTATAATGAAGCCACATCTGATCAGGGTTGTATTCATATTTTTCATATTCACTTCATCCATTCTCAATGCACAAAAAACTACTTTAGCCAAGCACTGGATACCTTTTTTACAAAAAATTGAAATTGACGTTGATAAACCTACCGCATTCAAATTTACGGGCTGGGTTAAAGTTGAAAGGCACAAACAAGATTCCACCACCGAAGCCAGGCTATGGGCAAGAGTAGATAATAAAGATGAACAACCTGGATTTTTTGACAACATGAAAAACAGGCCAATTACCAACGACAAATGGCAGAAATATGAAATTAAGGGGACGTTACTTCCTAATGCGAGCAGCCTTACCATAGGTGGTATGGCATACTATAACGGTATGTTTTTCTTTGATAATTTTCAGTTGTTTTTAAAAGACAATGATGGTTTTTATTACCCTGTACCACTAAAGAATGCAGATTTTGAGCACTCAGAACTTTTAAAAGATTGGAAAAGCAGTCTGATCGCCAATAATTCTAAACTTATCAAAAACTTTACGTTTAGTATAGCGACCGATGCACAATCCGGAAGGCAGTCCTTAAAAATTATTGGTAAAAATATCACCAGACCACTACCTGAGGAAAAACTAAAATCTTGGTATCAAAAAGACTATGCAGAGGATACTATCCCAGGGATCAGCCTGGACAAAGCCTATCGCGAGGTGATCAAGACTAGAAAAGGGCAAGAGGTTATTGTAGCGGTTTTAGACACCAAGCTCGATATTCACCACGAAGATCTCAAAGATCAAATATGGATCAATACAGATGAAATCCCCGATAATGGTATTGACGACGATAACAATGGGTATGTGGATGATATAAACGGTTGGGATTTTTTAAGTAATACCAAAGGAGAATTTGTAAAATATCAATATGTAGAAAGCACCCGAATTGTTAAGGCCTACGATTCTATTTTCAAGGACAAAGCAGCCAATGAAATTCCTAGTGATTTGATGGACAAATACGAACTATATACGAAGGCATATACCGCCTGGAAAAAGGAAGTAGACCCAGAAGCTGAAGTAAAAATTCATAATATGAAGCTTTGGAAAGATAAGGTAAACAAAGGTGAAAGAGTATTAGATAGTATATATCCCAAAATGAGCTACACTTCAAAAGAATTGGATAGTTTGATTGTTTCTTATAAGGATAATTTAGCAATTCAGCCTAAGCTAAAAGACTACAAAGAAGCCTGGCAAAATAATTTGACGCAGGAGGCTTTAGATGAAATGATAAATAGCTTACATACCAAACAAAAAATAATACTAAACCTGGCACATAATGAACGAGCTATACCAGGTGATGATGTTACTAATATCAATGATCGCTATTACGGCAGTCCTATTGTATATGGTGATGTACCTTATCAACACGCAACTTTTGTATCTGGAGTTATGGGAGCTACCCGATCCAATAGTATAGGAATAAACGGTTTTTCTGTCCATATAAAGTTAATGCCAGTTGTTATGGTAGCCTCTGGTGATGAACACGATAAAGATGTAGCGTTGGCTATTAGGTATGCGGTGGATAATGGGGCTAAAGTAATCAATATGAGTTGGGGCAAAAATTTATCCTTAAACCAACAATGGGTCAATGAGGCCTTACAATATGCGGCAGATAAAGATGTGCTTCTAGTTACTGCTGCGGGTAATGAAGATACCAATATCGATAAATATGACTACTATCTAAACGATCACGAAGAGGGAAAAGAGATTGTAGATAATTTAATCGTGGTTGGTGCTAGTACTTGGGACAAGGAAAATCTTAAAGCACAATTTTCTAACTATGGCATTAATAACGTTGATGTATTCGCTCCTGGTGTGGATGTTTTTACGACCACTTATAGTAAAAATCAATATGGTTTTGGATATGGAACCTCAGTATCCTCACCACTTGTAGCAGGTCTCGCAGGGTTGCTGAGAGCATATTACCCTAAATTGTCCGCGAAACAAGTAAAGCAAATTATATTGGCATCGGGTACTCATTACGACACAACTATATTGATGGCCTCAGAAAATGGAGAAGTGTATCAAGTTCCCTTCTCTAAACTATCCAAATCCGGTAAGGTAGTGAATGCCTATAACGCCTTTTTAATGGCTGAAAAACTTTCTAAAAACTAAATACTCCAAAAATTAAAGTACACCCCCCCTATCCCGAAAAGATTGGGGTTTTTTAGGGTTTGTTGTAACATCATGGGGTGTATTACGTCTTCAATAGGTAAGTCTTAGGCAACCTTTGGTAAGCTATTTGCGTCTATACCAATAATACCATAAAAATCATTGTTAATGAAATCACTATATACCACCCTGCTATTGCTACTAAGTTATTCCGTAACGCTCACCGCTCAGGTAAAAAGCTATCAGGTACTGGATAAAAAAACCAACGAACCCCTACCCTATGCTACCGTTGAATTTGCAGCAAATCAAGGCGTCATTACTAACGAAGAAGGCGTTTTTAGTTATGATCCTGCAACTATAGCTACCGCAAAGGACTCGATCTATATCAGTGCTATGGGCTATGAACGCATTGGTGTATGGATTGATGATGTTACCGAAGACATCATCTACGTATCTCCAAAAGCCATTGAACTCAGCAGTGTGTATGTATCCAACAAAAACCTATCGGCAGAAGATATCATCGAATTGGTAGCAGATAACCTGGAGAACAATTATGCAGATGACTACCTCAGCAGAACTCTTTTCTTTCGCCAGGCAGATTACAACGACCTTACCAAAATGAATATTGCCTTTGAAAAATCCACTATTGAGGAACTCAATAAAAAATTCATCGATAGTGTAGTGGGTATTATCCCCAGAAAATCCTCCTACTTCAGAGAAGTGCTGGGTACACTACACGGCAATGCGTCCGAGCAAAAATTCAGTATCATCAAAGGCGCTGAATTATATGATAAAAGCAACGATGGCTCTATGGATGCGCTATCGGAAAAGCTCGAAAGTATCTTAAAGAAAAATGTAAAACCCAACTCCTACCTTAAAATCAAATCGGGTTGGTTTTTGGGCACCAAAGTGCAGATGGATTCCATTTTTGAAAATAATGAAGAGGCCGCTGCCGTAAAAGAAGAAGTAGATAAACCCAAAGAAAATCAGTTTTTAGACAATCGCAAGTCGGTGCTTAAGGACTTGCTAAACAGCAATCTGGTCGATGAGGATGCCACACTTAATGTGATCCATAAATCAGGTCGCTATGCGTTTACCCTACAAGGGCATACTCTGATTAATGAACAGGTCGTCTATGTAATCGATTTTGAGCCCAAGCGAGGCGAGGATTTTAAAGGTCAACTCTATATCAATACCGAAGATTATGCCGTGGTACGTGTGGATTATCAAAATGTCAAAAACCTAAAACGTGTCAAGTTATTTGGTTTTAGCTATACAGACAATAGGTACAGCGGTAAAACGATCTTTGCAAAAGGCCCTAATGGTAAATATGCCATCCAATTTATGGAAAAAATCAGGGGAGCGCGTTTTGGGGTAGATCGTCCACTAAAAATTATTGAAAAAAATAAATTCGTCAGCGGCCGCAGAAAGCAAAATGAATTATCCCTGGGGATTGATGTTGGGGCAGCTTCTAAAACTAAGTATGAAGTTGTTGTTTTTGACACCCAACCGCTAAGTGCAGATCAATATACGGCAACAACCGAAGATAAGACGATAACACCCAAATATATGGAACAGTATGATCCCTCCTATTGGCAAGGGCATACCATAATTGAACCCAATACGGCCATCAAAGAATTTACAGTTTTAGAAAATGGGTGGTAGTTGGTTAGTAGTTGAGTACTTTAGTTTTGGAGGATATGAGTCCTTGAGTACACGATTATCTGAGCGATTAGAACATTGAAGTTATGGGTTGTGAGTTTAGAGTTATAGATACCGAATTCAGAAGAGTTTAATTTTTTAATTATCCTGTATACCTCAGTGAATAAATGTCCCAAGAAATAGCTACGTAGAAAATGAAGTGAACGGAACGGTCAAGTAAAATTCGTAAGAAGAAGTACGTATCTACCTATCGATGATATAAATGATAAACTACCAGATTAAATAATGCAATGAGGTTTCATTTTACAAAGTGCAGTAAACGAGATTTTCAGTAGACATTTCTTAAGACTAGACTTTTTTGGTTCTTTTTTGGGCAATGCAAAAAAGAATAAAAGGAGAAGTACATATATAAAAGTATTCGAATGATTGAGCAAGTGAGTAATTATTACATCGAATGATTTTTTGTTTCACAAAAAATTGTATCGAGATGCAATTGGTATTTCTAAGCAACTAACCAGAAACAACAAACTACAAACCATCTACTTATCTATTTCATCATTGCAGGGGATTGCGTATATTGTAGGGATATTTACCGGATTAAAGTGTTATATGCCCCCTGGACATCTTTTACTTACGTTATGTTTTACCTGCACCGTTACACTGCTAAGTGGACAAACGATCAACTCGCGCGTGGTAGATCAAAACACCAACGAACCCGTTCCCTATGCTACTATAATACTATCCGAAGATCAGGGGATTATTGCTAATGAAGAAGGAAAGTTCAGTTTTGTACTCACAGAACTCAAAACTACTACCGACTCCATCTATATTTCTTCTATGGGCTACGAAAAACTGGCTATTGCTCTAAAGCAACCGATTGACAGCATCCTGTATATAGCTCCCAAAGAAATTGAACTTAAAGGCATTTATCTATCCAACAAAAAATTAGATATCGATGAAATTATGGATCGGGTCGAAGAAGGATTAGCGACACATTATGATTTTGAACTGTCCAGAAAGAAACTCTTTTTTCGACAAACGAATAAGAACAATATCGACCGACTGCAGCTAAAGTTTAAGGAATCCACCATCGAAGAACTTAACAAGGCTCTTATCGATAGTATCGGAAACTCTATTCCTAAGCGTTCCACCTTTTATTTAGAAGCCTTGTGCAACTTTTATGGCAATACGGAGCAACAACGATTACAAATTATCAAAGGGGCGCGCTTGTACAATAAAAACAACGTGAGCTCTGTGCAAAGTTTGGTTAAGAAATTAGAAGTCATTTTTAAAGAAAACATCAAACCCGATTCCTATATCAAAGTAAAGTCCGGTTGGTTTAGCCAAAAGGTAGAGGTAGATTCTATCCTTAATGCCAATAAAGGATCCGAGCACCAACAAAATCTATTTTTTAAAACCCGAAAAACCAATCTTAGCCGCCTATTTGCAGAGCTTATTATTCAAGAAGATAGCAAACTCGATGTGATCGACCGTTCGGGTAAATATGAGTTTAGCGTACAGGATTATACCTCTATCGATGACGATGCCGCCTACGTAATTCATTTTGAGCCGAAGCGAGGTGCAGATTTTAAGGGTACCCTATACGTTAATATGGAAGATTTTGCCATTATGCGCGTAGACTATCAAAACGTAAAGCCCTTAAAAAATGTAGGGCTGTTTGGATTTAGTTACAACGAAAATGTATACAAAGGCAAAACCATTTTTACCAAAAGCAAAACAGGCAAATACTACCCGCGTTATATCGAAAAGATCACCGGTAAAGTGGTTGGCGTTGACCGCCCACTAAAAGTCATCGAAAAAAACAAAAATGTCAAAGGAAGACGCAAGCAAAACGAACTGTTGATGGACATCGATGTGGTCAACAGTATTGTCACCAAGAATGAGGTCGTTATTTTTGAATATGAAACCATCAGTGAAAGCACTTATCTTGGGGTTATCGAAAACAAAAACACTAAAGTCAATTACCTGGCAAAATACGATCCCGCCTACTGGAGCGGATATAATATCATAGAGCCTAATCAAGCTATCCGAAGCTATACCGCGAATCAAGAAGAGCTCAGTAATTAGCCGTGTTAGCGTTGGTAACTTTTGGGCGTTACCACTATCCCGATTAGCATCGGGCCGCGGTCGGGCTATACGCTACAATTCCTCAGCTGATGGTTCAGCTTGCGGGATTTTCGCTACTATCCCTAACGCAGTATAGTAGTCTACAGAAAAAAAATACGATCAATAACCATACAATCAAAAAATAATGTAACATTGTCTACTATGCTTACGAGTTCGTTAAGAGTACCATTAAATCAATGAATAACATGCTTACCAAACACATCATTTCAGGATTCCTATTTGGGTTGTCGGTATCCCTGATTTCCTGGACAGTAGGATTGATTCTCAACAGTATACTTGCTAAGCGTAGGTATTACCAAAAGCTGTCTCACCTTAACTTTATAACAAGTTCTAAACTAAATCGTAGGATCGGGCTACGCTATTTTAAATGGGTGGTAAAAAACACCCCTTTTAAATATTTTAATACACAGCTCAAATTGGGACCCAAAAACAAAGACCTACGCCAAATTAGATATCAGATGACACTTGCCGAAACCAGTCATTTAATCGGGTTTATCCTCGTAATGCTTGTTGCAGTTTACTATAGTATAACCAAAGGCTTGGTATTTGGTAGTTTTGTAATGCTGGCTAACATACTCATGAATTTATATCCTAGCTTATTACAACAACAAAATAAAAGAAGGATTGATCAGCTAATAAGAAAGCTGAATAATGTAAACAGAGATACAGTCAGGTAATCCATAGAAACTACAAAACTTAAAGTTTATCAGCACAAGAACAAATAAATGCATCGAGAGTTGATAAAGCATTAATTCATAAATTGTAAAAAAATCAAGCAGTGAATAAGACAACACTTATCTTGGATTTGGATGGAGTATTGATTACAAATCCCATTTGGAAACCTGATGAAATTGATTCAGATGGATACTCTAAATTCAATAGTGACTGTGTTGAAAATTTAAACACTCTTTTAGCAATGGCTAGTTTTGAAATGTGGCTAAGCTCTACAAGGAGAACGGTAAAGAGTTTAGATGATTTCAATAGGATTTTTAAACACCGAAATATTAAACAAGAGATCAACGGTTTTCTACCAAAATATCCGGAACTTAATTCAAGAAAAGAGGAAATAGTTCAGTTTTTGGATCAATTTAAAATATCAGATTTCTTAATTATTGATGATGATAAATCATTAAACGGACTAGAACTACTAATCAAAGAAAAGTTAGTGCTAACAGAGTTTATGAAAGGGTTTAATCGTGACAAGCTTGAAGAAGCAAAAACTACATTAGCAAGCAAATAACTAAAGCCAAGCTTACTCCAACTTCAATGTCTTAAGCAAAGCTGTAAAGTAGTAATCCTCCTGATCCGGAATAATGATGGTTTTATAAGCCGTATTCTAAATCATGTAATACGAATGGTTTTCTGTGGATAGCGAAGCGTTGTGTACGCGTACCAACTCCTGAATAAAATTATTAATAAGCAACACTTCGTTGTAAGAAATTTCTCTGCGTATGGTCGGACCGTCACTTTGGTACACCAAATAATCCACTCTAAAACTTAGCGATTTCTTTTCGCCGTGTAAAGGTACAAACGCAAAGGTGAAATCCTTAGAAGCAAATATTTTATTGATGTTTTGTGAAGTCGGCTCTACTTGTTTCGCACAACTGCCGATCAGTAGTAAGAGAGGTAACCCTAATACGAGTAAGAAATATCTTTGAGTATACGTGCTGCACATGATATACTAAGATAAAAAAATAAGTTGGACCACTGTCTACACCTTTCAATGCCCGACGTAATCCAACTTATCCAAATATAAATAAATGTAAGTTTGTTGCTTGGTTTGCTTAGTTTAAGAAACGCTTTAAATTTTCTTCAAAATCCACACCGTTTACATTACTTACTAATAAGGCCATTCCGCCTGTCTTAGAAGCTACAGTATATTCTGTTTGAAATCTGCGCTCCTTTTTGTGTGCTTTTACGTATTTTAATTTCACCACTTTAGCTTCGTTGGTAAAGAAATACCTTCCGTGGATTCTTTTATAACGTACTTCTTGCTTGTTAGACTCATCCTTTAACTCGTTATTTAACTTGGCAACATACTTTGCAGCTAAATAATCATCAAAAACGATGAAGTTAGTAGCATATACAAATACATGATTCGCTACATTATTCTTATCAGCAAAAACTTCGAATTCAGTTTCTTTAGCTTCAATTTCTTGAAGTTGATCTAAAGCAATACCTCTAAATTTAGAATCTTTTGGCAATGCGTTTAATCGATTTTTAAACTCTTCAACAGAAACTAATTCATAGTTACTAGATAGTACAATTTTGTTGTTCTTAAAAACAATTTTATTGTTTTTAGATTTTGAAATTTCCGCGCTAGTAGTGGAAGATTTCTCTCCAAATCCAGGGATTTCGCAGCTCGATAATAAGGCTGCAGCAGTTAATAATAGTAGAATTTTCTTCATAAGGGCATAGGTGTTAAATTTGGGTTAAGATTTTAATTGTAGCCCCTTAAAATCAATGCAATATACTAATTAATTTTAATAATCCAACCATTCAACGATATTTTTAAGCACTTTAACTAATTTTTCTTCTTCTGATCCCGTTTCAGGATGATGATCATATACCCATTGAACCCTTGGTGGCAGGCTCATGAGGATACTTTCTATCCTCCCATTTGTCTTTAACCCAAAAAGTGTCCCTTTATCGTGTACTAAGTTGAATTCTACATATCTACCACGACGAATTTCTTGCCAATCGCGTTCTTTTTGACCGTATTCCAAGTTCTTTCGCCTTTCAACAATAGGCACATAGGCTTCTAAAAAACTATCCCCTACCTCCGAAACAAAATTAAACCAATCGCTCATGGCCATCTGTTCATTTTTCTTACAATAGTCAAAAAATAAACCTCCTATGCCACGTGCTTCCCCTCTATGGGCATTATAAAAGTAGCTATCACACTTTTTCTTGTACTCGGTATAAAATTCAGGGTGGTGTTTATCACAGGCTTGTTTACATACCTGGTGAAAGTGTTTTGCGTCTTCTTCAAAAAGATAATAGGGTGTAAGGTCTTGTCCTCCTCCAAACCATTGATCTACGATATTGCCCTGTTTATCATACATTTCAAAATAGCGCCAGTTGGCGTGTACCGTTGGAACCATAGGACTCTTAGGGTGTAATACTAATGATAAGCCACAGGCAAAAAAATCTACATCTCCTACCGTAAAATAATTTTGCATCGCTTTCGGCAACGGACCATGTACTGCTGAGATGTTCACCCCTCCTTTTTCAAAAACCTTTCCATTTTCAATCACCCGGGTTCTACCACCGCCACCTTCTTCACGTTTCCATATATCTTCTTTAAAACGGGCTTCCCCATCTATAGCTTCGAGTTTAGCCGTTATCGTATCCTGTAATTCCTGAATGTAAGCGTAAAATCTATCTTTAATAGGTTCCATTAAGCAATTGCTTTTGTTTCATTATTGGGTTGCGCCTCTTGTAACTTTCCTTCCCGTTGTAATAATTTAACGGTTTCCGTTGAGGCCGCTACTACAGCTATAGGTAAAGTAATTATAAGTCCTAGTACGGGTATAAAAAGCATCAGTATAAAAATAATACCATTACCAATAGCTACCCCTTTATGTTTACGTACAAACTGAACACTTTCTTTATATTTAAAAAAGCGTTCCATAGTGTAATCCATATTTCCAAAACCTACATAATATGCCTGAATCACAAAAATAAGGATGGTCGCTACAATCCCAATAACCGGGATAAAGCTCAAAAATATGAGCGGAATGACGAACAATAGTTCTTTTAGCAAGTTTCTGCCGTTGATTCTAATGCCACGGATCAATAGTTTCCCAAAAGAGCTGTGTTCACTTTTAGGTGCTTTAGTACCCAGGATGTGCGCTTCCACTTTTTCAGACACCGGACTCATAAAAGGTGCAGATAAAGCCAATACGATATGTTTGTAGAGCACTAAGCCGATGGCGATAATAAACAAACCTGCAATCCAGTTACTAATAACTAAAAAGGTCTCTGATCCCCAATCCCACATCCAAATCTTGGCGATATACGCGCCTAAATTATCTGAGAACACATACGCCATGCTGAAAAAGAAAATACCTGTCAAAAGACTGATTAAAATAGGAATACCAAAATATTTCCACAATTTAAGCTTGGATAACAATCCAAAAGCACCAAAATAGGCCTTGATGCCTTTACCTATATTTTTAAACATAACGTTTTCAATTTATAAGTTATTTGTTGATAAGTCGCAGATTTCTTGAAATGTTTCATTTCCAAATAATCAATCTTTTAATTTATTCATTTAGGTCAATTACTCAATACAAATCAATTGGTTAGGATACTTCTTTATATCCTGTTGTTTTGAAATTAAAACTGCCTCAGCCACTTGTGAGCGTATAAGCTCCATTATTGCTGCTGTAGAATTTTCAGGATTCATTAAAAAGAGTTCTCTACCTATTCTATTATTATGCAAATCCATAGCTTTTTCTATTGCATTGTTTGGGGATAGTTCCTCATGCAAATCTGTAAATTGCTTTACCCAACTAGCAGCAGCTTCCGCATTACCAGTAATTGCATAAGCATGGCGTGCTATTAAAGCATTCCACAAGGCATGGCGAAATGCATTAGCAGGTCCATGTCCGTGGTGTACCTTATCATATAACCGATCACAGATCGCAATAGTCTCTTTGGTAGCCCTAAAGGTTGGATAGATCTTAAGAGGATGACGAATGAAAAGCAATGCTAATCTTCTTAATTCTTTAAAAGCCAATCCCTTTATGACTCGCCAAATATTCACTAGCCTCGGTATTCCTTAACGGTATCCACAAACGCTTTAGCGTGATCCACCGGAATATTAGGTAATATCCCATGTCCTAAATTAGCTACATAGCTATCCTTACCAAAATCAGTAATCATCTGATTAACCATTTTTTTGATTTCTGGGATAGGCGATAGCAGTCTCGAGGGATCAAAATTACCCTGAAGCGTTATGTTACCACCAGTAAGGTATCTTGCATTTTTTGCAGAACAAGTCCAATCAACCCCAAGCGCAGCAGCTCCTGATTTCGCCATATCCTGTAAGGCAAACCAACAACCTTTTCCAAAAACAATCACCTCAGTTTCATCTTTTAAGGCATCAATAATCTGTTGAATGTATTTCCAGGAAAACTCCTTATAATCTACAGGAGATAACATACCGCCCCAGCTATCAAACACCTGTACAGCATTTACACCAGTAGCAACCTTAGCTTTTAAATAAGCAATGGTAGTATCGGTAATCTTTTGAAGTAATTGATGTGCTGCCTCAGGTTGAGAAAAGCAAAACCCTTTGGCCAAATCAAAATTCTTTGACCCTTGTCCTTGTACGGCATAGCATAAAATCGTCCAGGGCGAACCTGCAAATCCAATAAGCGGCACACGATTGTCTAACATTTCTTTGGTGAGCGTTATCGCATCCATCACATAACCTAATTCTTCTTGTATATTAGGTACTACTACCTGATCGACATCTTTTTGCGATCGTATCGGATTAGGCAACCAGGGCCCTACCCCAGGCTTCATCTCCACTTCAATGTTCATCGCTTGCGGAATAACCAAAATATCACTAAACAATATCGCTGCATCAGGGCCAATAATATCTATAGGCTGTACCGTTATTTCGGCAGCCAGTTCCGGAGTACGACAACGGGTAAAAAAATCATATTTTTCCTTTAAGGCCATAAATTCCGGAAGGTATCTTCCTGCCTGACGCATCATCCAAACAGGTGGTCGTTCTACCGTTTCACCTCGTAATGCTTTAAGAAACAAATCGTTCTTTATCATACTTTTATACTTTGTCTATAATTCGTTTTTAAAATACTTGCTTACCTGCACAATCACATTCTCAATAGTCGGTTTTTTTGCAATTATTACATGGTCAGTATACCATTGCGCATCAGCTGCGGTCGTTGGACCTATACAAAAGGCTCTGGATGCTTCAACATAGTTGCTGGCAACATAACTTTTAACTCCAGAGGGACTAAAAAAAAGGACACCATCGAATTGCCGTTCAAAACTTTTTAAATTCGCTAGCGTTTTATACACCACTGTTTCTGTAATTGAAATGTTGTGTTCCTGTAATATATGTGGTAACTCATCTCTCCGTATGTTTCCACAAAAAAAATGAAAAGCCTGATCCGCATAGTGTTCGATAATACCTTTTGCCAATTCCGAAGCACTGTCCGCAACGAGCTGTACCTGAAAACCTAATTCTTCTAAGGCTAACCTTGTTTTTTCGCCCACACAATAGCAATGTTGAATCCTCAGCTTAGCAGAAGCTACCGCTTTGACAGCATTTTTGCTTGTAAATATCGCATTCGTGATTAATTCACCATCATACGTAAACGCTACAGCTGAGGTATGAATACTATTATATTCTACATAGGCCACACCCGCATTGAGCAACAGCTCTTTTTGAGATGGTGACAATAATTTAGTGGATAATATGGTAGGCGTATTCTTCAAATCAAGCCAGCTTTTCTTTGATCTCCTTCATTAATGCGGCGCCTCCATTATGAAGTATGTCTTTTGCACAATGTGCTCCAAATCCTTGACGTTTAGCTAAGGAAATGGTTTGAGTAACTTCAATTTTATGGCTTCCATCTAGCGAAAACAAAGCACCTTCGAAATGCAACTGATCCTCTTTAATGGTTGCAAGTGCACCAATAGGCGCGGTACAACCTCCTTCTAAAGTTCTAAGAAATTCGCGTTCAATATGAACACATTGTTGTGTTGGTTCGTGATTTAAATGTGCTAAGGTTTCTTTACAAAAATCATCTTCTTGCTTTACCACCACTAACATCGCTCCCTGCGCTGGAGCAGGAATCATCCAATCTAAATCTATGCAATGTTCTGGTTTTAAATTAATGCGTTCTAATCCAGCAGCTGCGAAAATTGCTCCATTCCAGGGGTTGTCTTCTAATTTTTGCATCCTGGTATTGACATTTCCTCTAAGGTCAACCACCGTATGATTAGGATAACGGTGCAACCACTGGGCTTGTCTTCGTAAACTACCGGTAGCAATAGTACCTGCTTGTTGTAAAAAGTCCAGCCCTTTATGTACCAATACATCCTTAACATTTGCTCGCTTTAGTACAGCACCTTCTATAATACCGTGTGGCAATTGCGTGGGTACGTCTTTCATAGAATGAACTGCAATATCAATATCGCCCTTTAGCATCGCTACATCTAAGGTTTTAGTAAAAATACCTGTGATTCCCAATTCGTATAAGGGTTTATCCAGTACCAGGTCCCCAGTGGATTTCACAGGTACCAGTTGCGTAGCATACCCAAGCGCTTCCAATTGATCTTTTACGGTGTTGGCTTGCCATAAGGCAAGTTCACTATCTCTGGTTCCGATTCGGATTTCTTTGGTCAAGAATTATTTATTTTGAAGTTGAAACACTTTGCGAATCAATTCGATACTCTCATCCGAGGTACTATTGTCTTCTCTTAAATGATTGGCAAAATGATTGGTTATTTTTTGAATGATCCTATCGCCTAATAGCTCCGCTTGCTTTTCATCAAAACCACTGTATTTTTTACGTTGATGATTAATTTCAGAGTCTTTTAAATATGCTAATTTCTTCTTTAAGGCTCTTATGGTTG
This sequence comes from Aquimarina brevivitae, assembly GCF_004216895.1. Taxonomy (GTDB): domain Bacteria; phylum Bacteroidota; class Bacteroidia; order Flavobacteriales; family Flavobacteriaceae; genus Aquimarina; species Aquimarina brevivitae. Next base: position 444,580 of record NZ_SGXE01000001.1, read on the forward strand.
GTGCAAATTTTCGAGTTTCTAACCAACTATTAAAGTCTAACTTAATTTCTTCAATTATTTCCTCTGCTTGCGGTATGTATTGCTTTCTACGCTGCAAGGTATCATCCGTCATTTTGGAAAGATAATCGAGATGTACCAAGGATACGTTAGGTAACTCACTAACATCGTCTGCAACGTTTTTTGGTATAGATAAATCGAGGATCAGTAATGGTTTATTGGTATAAATTAACTGTTTGGAAATAGTCGGCTTTTGTGCACCTGTGGCTACAATTAAAATATCAGTGTTTTTAATCTCAGCTTGTATATTGGCATAATCCTTAACCACCAGATTAAATTTACCAGCTACCTTTTCTGCTTTTTGTTTAGTTCTATTAATCAGTACGATATGATCGTTCTGTGTATGTTTTATTAAATTTTCGCAGGTATTTCTTCCAATCTTACCGGTACCAAACAACAAAATATTTTTGTCCGAAATGTTTTCGACATTCTTTAATATGTACTGTACAGAAGCAAAGGATACAGAGGTAGCCCCCGATGAAATTTCTGTTTCGTTCTTGATACGTTTGCTTGCTTGTATCACTGCATTAATCAACCGCTCTAAAAAAGGATTCGTAAGGTCATATTTTTTAGACAATTTGAAACTTCGTTTTAGCTGACTAATAATTTCAAAATCTCCCAAAATTTGGCTGTCTAATCCAGTCCCGACGCGAAACATGTGATTAACCGCTTGATTATTCTTATGCACATACGCCACTTTCTCAAATTCTTCCACGGTTCCATGGGTATGCTCACATAATAACTTAATCAGCTGAAAGGGATGCTGTGCAAACCCATGCAATTCCGTACGGTTACAGGTAGAAGTTACCAATAGACCTTCTATGCCCTCTTGTGAGGCTTGTAGCAAAATAGCTTCGCAGGCTTCATCACTGACACTAAAGTGACCTCTGATTTCTGCATCAGCTTTTTTATAGCTAAGACCTATGGTATAAAAATGTGTTCCTTTTGCTTGTAGATGAGGCTCCATCCAATACTTTAAAATTTTCCAAAACAAAAATATTCTTCTTAATTGATAAAAAATAACGCCAAAAGGTTTTAAAGTGTCGGCATATGATAATACTTTCTTAAAATAGCGAAATAATGCGAAAAAGCCCTATTTTTGTATAGGTAGCAACGATTAATTTTGTAGTATTTTAGAATTATTCTAAATAAAAAAGAAACAGTAGATGGAAATTGAATTAAAAAATAACGCTCCGGGATTATTAGAAGAAACCAAAATTGAAGAAGGGTTTCATATTCTGAAGTTTAGTAATGAAAGTAATGAAGTTCAACGAGTTATCCGCGACATAGACAGTAGTTATATTCAATTTCACTTTTGTATTAAAGGGGCAGCAACTTTTAATTTTAACAATGGAAGTTACGCCATCAATCTAGATGAAGAAAACTCCTTACTGTTATACAATCCACAGCGTGATTTACCGATGAATTTAGAACTACAAAAAGACTCTTGGTTGATCACCATATTGGTTTCTATTAAAAAATTTCATTCCCTATTTTCTAGAGAAGCAGATTACATACCATTTCTAAGTACTGAAAATAAGGGTAAAAAATACTATTCAGACGGTAGCATTAGTCCGTCCATGGCAGTAGTGCTGAACCAATTGATGAACTTTAGCCTACACCCATCTATTAAACTACTGTATTTTAAGGGAAAAGTATACGAACTGATCAGCTTATATTTTAACAGACCCGAAGACGCCGATGTGGAACAATGCCCGTTTTTAGTGGACGAAGAAAACGTATTGAAAATCAAAAAGGCTAAAGAAATTATCATCAACCGTATGGCAGAACCGCCAACATTACAGGAATTGGCTAACGAAATCGGATTACCACTAACGAAATTAAAAGATGGGTTCAAACAAATTTATGGAGAACCGGTCTATACTTTTTTATTTGATTATAAAATGGAAGTTGCACGGCAGCTACTAGCCACAGGGAACTTAAATGTAAATGAGGTTGGATTAAAGGTAGGCTATAGTACCGCAAGTCATTTCATTGCTGCGTTTCGAAAAAAGTTTGGCACCACCCCAAAGAAGTATGTTATGAGTTTGCACTCATAATACTTTATTTAGAAGAAGAAGGTATACCTACCCCTTTTTGCAAAGATACTATAGAATCGTACATGCCTTTGTCATCTTCGGATACATCGCCTACCACATGTACATATTCAAATTGCTCTAAGAGTTCTAAAATAAAAGGGAGTTTTTCATTCTCCACGTCTAAGATAATTCGTTTCATTTCAATTGCTTTTTGATAGACTAAAAATACAAAAATAATTTTGGTTCTGTCACTGCCTAATTGGATTTAACGCATAGCTATTCTCCCTTGGTAATTTCACTAAAGTTACTTTTACCAATCGATCAATAAGAAAGTCTTATCATTTTTTTATCATTCTACCTTGATATACTTTGTATTTTTGCTCAAAATTATACAACATGGGTAAAGGAGTTTTACTGGTTAATTTAGGCTCACCGGATAGCACAGATCCAAAGGATGTAAAAACCTATTTAGATGAGTTTTTAATGGACCCCAGGGTTATTGATGTCCCTTATTGGGCAAGAACTTTGCTAGTTCGTGGAATTATTTTGAATACAAGACCTAAAAAATCGGCTGAAGCTTATCAAAAAATATGGTGGGAAGAAGGCTCACCACTCATTGTCCTCTCCGAACGCTTACGCGATAAGGTACAAGAAAAAAGTACGTTACCGATCGGCTTGGCTATGCGCTATGGTTCAATGAGTATTAAAAAAGGACTGCAAGAGTTAGTGGCCAAAGGGGTTGATGACGTATTATTGGTTCCTCTGTATCCACAATTTGCTATGGCAACTACGGAAACCATTTTGGTCCTGGCAGAAGAGTTACAAACCAAATATTTTCCTGGTCTCAAATTAAGTTCACTTCCTCCATTTTATAACAACCCCGACTATATAAATGTTCTTGCTCAAAGTATAAAAGAACAACTAGATACCATCGATTACGAGCAGCTCTTGTTTTCATACCACGGCGTACCCGAGCGGCATATTAAAAAGAGTGATGTGACTAAATCGCATTGCAAAATAGATGGCAGCTGTTGTAAAACGCCTTCGCCAGCACATCAATATTGCTATCGTCATCAATGTTTTGAAACCACACGTTTAGTCGCTGAAAAACTTCAACTCAAAGAAGGTACATATTTCACTTCCTTTCAATCTCGATTAGGGTTTGACCCATGGCTTAAACCGTATACAGATAGAACTATAGAACGTATGGGTAAACAAGGTATTCAAAAAATGGCTATTGTAACTCCGGCTTTTGTATCAGACTGTCTCGAAACCTTAGAGGAAATAGCTATGGAAGGTGAAGAAATTTTTCACGAAGTAGGTGGTAAAGATTTTACCACTATTCCTTGTTTAAACGACCGAGAAGACTGGGCAAGCTTGTTATCAAATTGGATCGAGAATTGGGTAGCTCACAAAGACCCATTAGTAGTAGAGGCATAATAACTTTATGGCAAAGGTATCATCAGAAGCACTAGGACAAGAATCAATAGGTAAATTACTTATCAAGCAAGCAGTTCCGGCCTCTATTGGTATTTTGGTAATGTCATTGAACGTGTTGATTGATTCTATTTTTGTAGGTAACTGGATAGGATCAATTGCAATTGCCGCTATAAATGTCGTTTTACCTGTATCGTTTTTTATTGCGGCTTTAGGCATGTCTATTGGTATCGGAGGATCGAGTATTATTTCTAGGGCTTTAGGTGCTAACCAAAAGGAAAAAGCTCTGCATACCTTTGGAAACCAAATAACGCTAACCTTTATTTGCACAGTTTCGTTAGTGGTATTAGGACTCATTTTTGTCGACGATATCATTCCCCGATTTGGTGGTAAAGGAGACATCTTTGATCCTGCCAAAATATATTACGTTATCGTACTCTATGGTGTACCCATACTTGGTTTTGCTATGATGGGAAATACCGTAATCAGGGCAGAGGGAAAACCTAAAACTGCTATGATTGCCATGATCATTCCTACGATAAGCAATCTAGTCATGGATTACATATTTATCAACATCTTAGATATGGGAATGTACGGTGCTGCCTGGGCAACGACCGGTTCTTATTTAGCCTGCTTCCTATACATCTTTTGGTTTTTCTCCTCAAAAAAATCGGAACTCACCATTCGATTTCACCATCTTGGACTTCAAAAAGAAATTGTACGCGAAATTGCTTCTTTAGGTGGAGTAACCTTAGCACGTCAAGCCGTAGTTAGTATCACCTATTTGCTAATGAACAATATTTTATATGACATTGGCCAGGAAGGATTGGTTGCGGTATATGCCATTATAGGAAGAATGCTAATGTTTGCACTCTTTCCTGTATTTGGTGTTACGCAAGGCTTCTTACCTATAGCTGGGTATAATTACGGTGCTCATAAATATCCCAGAGTCCGAAAATCTATCAATACAGCAATATTGTATGCCTCTGTAATGGCAAGCGTCGTTTTTATAGGATTAATGATTTTTCCAGCAGAAATTGCTTCTCTATTTATCAGTAACGATCCGTCTATGAGCGCCAAGGAACTGGAGCTCAACAACTTTGTGCTAACTAATGCTGCAACTCCTATGCGACTGGTATTTTTAGCTACTCCAATCATAGCGCTTCAGCTTATTGGAGCTGCCTATTTTCAGGCGATTGGAAAGGCAATACCTGCCCTCTTACTTACGCTATCCAGACAGGGTTTTTTCTTTATACCTTTAGTACTAATTTTACCGCATTTCTTTGGAGAACTTGGTGTATGGTTATCGTTTCCGGTAGCAGATATTTTAGCGACTATAGTAACCGCTTATTTTTTAAATAAAGAAATACGTAAAGAACTAATCACTACTTCATAGATAATTGTGCTTATCGAATTTTGGTTAAAAAAAAGTAAAATTCTTTTTCAATCCTCAATTATTCATCACTTTAGTAGACTTACGAATATAGAAGAATTCTTATTTTTTGGATAACAACTCAAAACGCAACTCATATGCAATCTAAGCTTACAACCCTTATTTTAGTTTTTGTACTCATACTTGGAGGTATACATTCCTCCGTTTCGCAAAACCTTGATGAAAAAATATATGACGCCCTTGAGTACCGACTCATCGGTCCTTTTCGTGGAGGTCGAAGTGCCGCTGTAACAGGAGTTCCGGGCAAGCCTAATCTGTTTTATTTTGGTGCTACCGGAGGAGGAGTTTGGAAAACCACTGATGGCGGTCGTACCTGGGAGAATATTTCTGATGGTTTTTTTGGTGGCTCTATCGGATCTATTGCCATTGCCAAGAGTGATCCCAATGTCATTTATGTAGGTGGTGGTGAAAAAACCTTGCGAGGTAATGTTTCCTCTGGGTACGGCGTATGGAAGAGTGTCGATGCTGGGAAAACCTGGACCGCTTCAGGATTACCTAAAAGTAGACACATTCCTCGCATCAGCATCCATCCAGATAATCCAGATATCGTATACGCCGCAGTATTGGGAAACATCTATAAACCAACCGAAAATCGAGGCGTATACAAAAGTATAGATGGTGGTAAAAATTGGAAAAAGGTGCTTTTTGCAAATGAAAATGCAGGAGCTGTTGATTTTACCTTGGACCCTAATAATCCGAGGATTATGTACGCTTCTACCTGGAATGCCAGGAGAACACCATATAGCCTGAGTTCTGGAGGAGAAGGATCGGCCCTGTGGAAAAGTACAGATAGTGGTGAAAGCTGGAAAGAAATTTCAACAAACAAAGGGTTTCCTAAGGATACCCTGGGAATCATTGGAGTTACCGTATCGCCTGCCAATAGCGAAAGAGTTTGGGCTATCGTGGAGAATAAAGATAAAGGAGGTGTCTACCGAAGTGAAGATGGAGGAGCAACTTGGAACCTATTAAATAGTGATAGAAGCCTACGGCAAAGAGCTTGGTATTATACCCGTATTTATGCGGACCCTAAAGATGAGGATATTGTTTATGTGGTCAACGTTTCCTATCACAAAAGTAAAGATGGAGGAAGAAATTTTAGCAGCTATCGCGCCCCTCATGGAGATCACCACGACCTATGGATTGCACCCGAAGATCCGGATCGCATGATTATCGGTGATGATGGTGGTGCGCAAATAACGTATGACGGTGGAGAAACCTGGAGTACCTATCACAACCAGCCTACCTCACAGTTTTATCGCGTTACCACGGATAATAGTTTTCCATATCGAATCTATGCCGCACAACAAGATAATTCTACGATTCGCATCGACCATAGAACTACAGGTTGGAGCATTACAGAAGATGACTGGGAACCTACTGCCGGTGGCGAATCTGCGCATATCGCTGTAGACCCAGAGAATAATGATATTGTTTATGGAGGAAGCTATGATGGCTTTTTAACGCGAGTGAATCACGAAAAAGAAACCGTCCGTTCTATCAGCGTTTGGCCGGATAATCCGATGGGGCACGGAGCAGAAGATATGAAATACCGTTTTCAGTGGAATTTTCCGATAATGTTTTCAGAGCATAACCCAAATCGGTTGTACACATTTTCTAACCACGTACATGTTACTGAAAACGAAGGTCAAAGTTGGGAGGTCATCAGTCCGGATTTAACCCGCAATGATCCTAGCAAACTAAAATCATCCGGAGGTCCTATCACACAGGATAATACTTCCGTAGAATACTATTGTACGATATTCGCCGCTGCAGAAAGCCCGTTGAAAGAAGGATTGCTTTGGGTAGGTAGTGATGACGGACTAGTACACGTTAGTAAAGATGGCGGAAAGAATTGGGAAAATGTAACGCCAAAAGGTATGCCAGATTGGATGATGATTAATAGTATCGATCCAAGTCATTTTGACGAGGGTACTTGCTATATCGCCGGTACTAAATATAAATCTGGTGATTTTTCACCTTACTTATACAAAACGACCGATTATGGTAAAAACTGGACAAAAATTACTGATGGAATAGCTGCAGAGCATTTTACCAGAGTGGTAAGAGAAGATCCTAACAAAAAAGGACTCTTATACGCAGGTACCGAAACCGGAATGTACATTTCCTTTAACGATGGTAAAAATTGGAAACCTTTTCAATTGAATCTTCCAATTGTACCTATTACAGATTTAGCGTTAAAAGACAATAATCTCATTGTAGCCACACAAGGAAGAAGTTTATGGGTCATCGATGATTTAACCGTATTGCATCAATTACAAGAAAATGCTGCGAAGGATATGTTATTTAAGCCAAAACCTACCTATCGTATGGCAGGTGGAAGCGTTAAAGATTCTAAAACCAGCGGTACTAATCATCCGGCAGGAGTAATGACCTATTTTTATCTGAATACCTATGATACCAAAAAAGATACCATAACACTTACCTACTTAACTTCGACTAATGACACTATTAAATCTTATAGTACTGCTGCAAAGGAGGAAAAAGACAAATTAAAAGACATTGAAGAAGGTAGCAATCTATTTTTATGGAATATGCGTGGTGATGGCGCGGAAGAATTAAAAGGCATGATCCTATGGTGGGCTAATCTTAATGCTCCCAAAGCTGTACCTGGAACTTATCAGGTAAGCCTAAGTAAGAATGGCAATGAAATAGATAAGCAATCTTTTGTAATAAAAGCAGACCCAAGAAGTGAAGCTACACAGGCCGATATGCAGCAACAGTTTGACTTTATAACTGATGTCAATAAGACCGTGGATAAAGCGCATAAATCCATCAAAAAAATACGCAAGATTAATGAGCAACTCGAAGCCTTCGAAAAGCAATACAAGGACAATGAAAAAACCAAAGAATTAGTTGAAAAGGCAAAAGAATTGCAAAAGCAATTTTCAGCAATAGAAAAAGCACTCTATCAAACCAAAAACAGAAGTAATCAGGATCCACTAAACTTTCCGATAAAGTTGACCAATAAATTAGGGCATCTTAATTCTTTAGTAGGTATGGGAGATTTTGGTCCGACTGCTCAGGATATAGCGGTTAAAAATGAGCTTACACAAAAGATCAATGCACAATTGGACACCTTTGATCAATTAATTTCTGATGAAATTAAAGCTTTTAATGACGCATTTAATACCTTGCAACTTAATTATCTTTTGGTAGAAGAATAAAAAAGTAAGCATGTACGATTACATAAAATCCCTGCATCTCATCTTTGTAATAACTTGGTTTGCAGGGCTTTTTTATATCCCCAGGTTGTTTGTGTATCAAATCGAGGCGGCGACAAAACCATCACCTGAAAAAGAGATTTTAGGAAAACAATTGAAGCTCATGGCCAAACGGCTTTGGTATATCATTACCTGGCCTTCTGCTATCCTTGCAACTCTATTTGCGGTTTGGTTATTAGTTTTACAGCCAGGGTGGTTACAGCAAGCTTGGATGCAGGTCAAATTAGGGTTCATCGTTTTGCTGTTTTTGTATCACCTAAAATCCCATCAAATCTTTAAGCAGTTACAAAACGACATTTATAAATGGAGTTCTAATCAAATGCGCATCTGGAATGAAGGGTCTACCATTATTCTTTTTTCGGTCATCTTTTTAGTGATCGTCAAAGATGCTGTCAACTGGATTTATGGAACCCTTGCCATTGTTCTACTTGCTGTTTTACTTATGCTGGGCATCAAATTATATAAAAGAATTCGTGATAAAAACCCTGAGGCTTGAGGGTAAGGGGTAAGTTGTATGGGCGCGCCTTAGCTAACTTCTTACTTTTCCTTATCTTCGTGGCTGATAAGCACTACTTGTATGATTAAATCGATGACCGGTTTTGGGAAATGTATTTTACAACTCCCCTCAAAAAAAATTACTATTGAAGTAAAATCACTGAATAGTAAAAATCTAGATATCAACGCCAGAATACCTTCTCAGTACAGAGAAAAAGAATTGCAAATGCGAAATGCGATTGCCAATGCACTACAACGAGGCAAGGTTGATCTTAGCCTTTATGTAGAAGTTACTGGCGAAGAAAATTCTACTCAAATCAATCAAGAAATTGTTAAGGATTATATCCGTCAATTAGAAGCCATACATCCAACCGACAAAACAGAATTATTGAAAATGGCTGTTCGCATGCCAGATTCTCTTAAAACGGTACGCGACGAGATAGACGAAGAAGAATTTATAGCTATAACAGATACACTGACTAAAGCTTTAGAGGAAATCAACGACTATCGAAGCGACGAAGGCAAAGCCTTAGAAGAAGACTTTTTATTACGCATCAATAATATCAAACAGTTATTAGACAATGTAATAGAAATTGATCCTGAACGTATTGCCGCAGTGCGTGAACGCCTGGAGAAAGCCGTAGCAGATCTGAAAGAAGAGGTCGATAAAAATCGTTTTGAACAAGAGCTTATTTATTACCTCGAAAAATATGATATCACCGAGGAAAAAGTGCGATTGTCCAATCACTTGAGCTACTTTATTGAGAGCACTAAATCTGAAGACTCCAACGGAAAAAAACTAGGCTTTATAAGTCAGGAAATTGGTCGGGAGATCAATACCATTGGTAGCAAGGCGAACTACGCCCCAATGCAACAATTGGTAGTACAAATGAAAGATGAACTCGAAAAGATCAAAGAACAACTGCTAAACGTATTATAATGCATCAAGGTAAATTAATCGTACTTTCTGCACCATCAGGTAGTGGCAAAACCACCCTAGTACGGTATTTGTTAAATTGCGAAGAATTGAATTTAGGATTCTCCATATCCGCTGCGTCCAGAGAGCCAAGAGCAGGAGAAATACACGGAACAGATTATTATTTTTTATCCCTAAGAGAGTTTAAGGATAAAATAAAAGCGGATGAGTTTTTAGAGTGGGAAGAAGTGTATCGTGATAATTTTTATGGTACGCTAAAAACAGAGGTGCAACGCCTATGGGATAATGGTAAGCACGTCATCTTTGATATTGATGTGGTTGGCGGTTTAGATATAAAGCGTATTTATCCTGAAAGGACTTTAGCCATTTTTGTGAAGCCACCGAGCATTGATGAGCTTAAAATTCGTTTGAAAAAGCGCAAAACCGAATCTGAAGATAAAATCAACATGCGGGTAGCCAAAGCTTCTACCGAACTGGCTACCGCACCACAGTTTGATGCGATTGTAACCAATGACGATTTGGAAAAAGCAAAACAAGAAGTCTATCAATTGGTTAAAAAGTTTTTGGATACCTCCAGTAGTGCTACATAAAAAAGTGATACATACCTTTACGCTAAAGAACACCATTACTGTATGAAAAAAATAGGTTTATACTTTGGTACCTTTAATCCCATACATATTGGGCATCTGGCCATAGCCAATCATATGGCCGAATTTTCAGATCTTGAAGAAATTTGGATGATAGTTACACCCCATAATCCTTTTAAGAATAAAAGCTCTTTACTGGATAATCATCACCGTTATGAAATGGTTTATCGAGCTACTGCCACATACGGCAAGCTTACACCCAGTGATATTGAATTTAAATTACCACAACCGAATTACACAGTCAATACGCTAATACACCTACAAGAAAAGTATCCAGAGTATCATTTTAACCTTATTATGGGCGAAGACAATCTAAAAAGCTTCCATAAATGGAAGAACTATGAAGTCATTTTAGAAAATCACGAATTGTTTGTGTACCCTAGAATTTCGAAAGACACTGTGGAAAACGAATTTTTACATCACGCTAAAATTCATAGAATTGATGCTCCGGTTATGGAAATCTCCTCTACATTTATACGGCAATCTATTGCCGATCAAAAAAACATAAGACCGCTATTGCCTGAAGCAGTTTGGCAATATATTGATGAAATGAATTTCTATAAATAAAAAAGCCTGGATCTCTCCAGGCTTTTTATATAAATTATTTCCCAGGAAAGTTGGGAGGTCTCTTTTCTAAGAATGCGGTAGTTCCCTCTTTAAAGTCTTCAGTACCGAAACAATTACCAAATTGGGCAATTTCTACTTTAAAACCATCTACGCTTTCATCATATGCTGCATTAACCGCTTTGATCGCTCCTGCGATCGCCACACTGGAGTTTCTCATTATTTTAGAAGCTAACTTTTCTGTAAATACTATTAATTCTTCAAGACTAACTACGTGATTCACTAATCCATATTGTAATGCTTGTTTAGCATCCACCATACCAGCCGTCATAATCATTTCCATAGCGCGACCCTTACCCACTAATTGCGGTAAGCGTTGGGTTCCTCCATATCCTGGTATAACACCAAGCGATACTTCGGGTAATCCCATTTTTGCGTTTTCGCTAGCCACTCTAAAATGAGCTGCCATAGCCAATTCTAATCCACCACCTAAGGCAAATCCATTTACCGCTGCAATCACTGGAGTTGACAAATTAGCTACAAAATCAAATAGAAGCTCCTGCCCTTTAGCCGCCAGGCTACCTCCTTCTTCCACAGAGAAATCAGCAAACTCACTGATATCAGCACCAGCCACAAAAGCTTTTTCTCCGGTACCGGTAATTATTATCACCTTGGTATTTTTATCTTCATCCGCGCTTTTAAATGCTTGATGTAATTCTTGTATGGTTTCTCTATTAAGGGCATTTAATTTTGAGGGACGATTGATCGTAATCGTAGTAATTCCCTCTTTAGTTGATGATGTTATGTTGTTATACATAGTAAAAGATTAATTATGATTGTTTTGTGTTGTCGACTCTTGAAATTCTCTTGGAAACTTTACTTTAAAAACAGTGCCCTTTCCTTCGCGAGAGGTAAAGGTAATATTTCCATTATAGGTTTCCACAATATTCTTTACCATTCCTAATCCTAACCCCATTCCACTACTTTTGGTCGTAAATTTAGGTTCAAATATTTTCTTACTGTTTTCTTCAGAAATACCAATCCCATTATCCGCCACAGTAATAATTACCTCTTGATTTTCGGTAAATACATCAACAACTATTTTTGGATCTCTGTCTTTAGGTATCGCTTGTATGGCATTTTTGACTAGATTGGTCACTACACGGATCAGCTGTGTTCGGTCCAATTTAGCAATAATACCTTCCTTTTCTTCAGGAGAAACAATATAAACTTCATTAAAAATATCCAACGCCATACGTACAATCTTCACCACATCCAGGGTTTCATTCTTTTGAGCTGGCATTTGTGCAAAGGTAGAAAAAGCAGATGCTATTGAACTCATAGTGTCTATTTGCTGTATTAAGGTATTACTATACTCCTGTACCTTTTGAGTTATGTTGGGATCTGTTGGGTCAAATTTTCTATGAAAACTTTGCACGGTTAAACGCATTGGGGTCAGTGGGTTTTTAATCTCATGGGCTACTTGTTTGGCCATCTCGCGCCAGGCGGCTTCTCGTTCATTCCTGGCTAACAAGGCCGCACTTTCCTCTAATTCATCGATCATACTATTATAGGCAGTAACTAATGAAGAAATCTCTTCACTGGTTTCGCCAATCTCTATTCGCTTATTATTTTTATCCAACCGGGTTTGATCAATAGTATCTGATATCGTCTTTAATGATCTGGTAATATATCGCGATAAAAGATACGCCAAAGCGATAGCGATCATAAGCATAAATAAATAGACCTGACCTAATCTTTTTAAGAATTCGTAGAGTTCGCGTTGAATAAAATCATCATTTTCAATATATGGGATGTTGAGTATGGCCAAAGGTTTGGCTTTATTATCCGTGATATAGGCATAAGAAGACAAAAACTCCTCTCCATCACGTTCTGTTTTGATCAAAAAGCGCTTATCCACGATTACATCTAAGGTGTCTAATAGCTTTTGATCTAATCCTTTTTCATTTTTCACAAAGGTAGGATCTGATTTAAGCAATGGCTTTCCTTCTAAACTATAAATATTTATGGGTAAAGAATGCTCCTCAGCGATTTGATAAATTCTACCTTCTTGATCATTTCGGTAACTTTCTCTAAAGATTAGCACAATATTATCTTTGGTAACAGGATATGTTGTACTTCGTAGTACATTATCAATAGCCACCTTGATCCGTTCTTCCTTTCGCTGTAAGCGATCTTTATGATACTCTTCAGACTCTTCCTTATACTGATAAATGGTCACCGTAGCAATAAGAATAGAAGCCAACATAACCAATACGGTCATGGAGATAAATATTCTTGTACTTAGTGAAAGCTTAGATAAGTTCATAGTCTTATTTGAGGGTAAAGATAACAAATATCAAACCAAAAAAATTTTTCTAAAATTATTGAAAAACGAGCTAATTGGCTAACTTTACACGAGTTTACACCTATGGAAGAGACAACGCTACTTCAGATAAAAAATCTTAATCTTTCATTTACCACTAATGAATTTAATAAACAGGTGTTATTTGATGTTAACCTATCACTTAAAGCCAACAGTATACTGGGTGTAGTTGGCGAATCTGGAAGTGGTAAGTCGGTCACTGCCTTATCCATTTTAAAGCTCTTTCCTCAAAAAATAACCGAAGTCAGTAGCGGAACTATCGTTTATAGAGAACAGAATTTACTGGATTTACCCCCTAAATCCTTACAAAGCATTCGAGGAAATGAAATTTCTATGATCTTTCAAGAACCTATGAGCTCCTTAAATCCTTCTATGCGGTGTGGCAAACAGGTGGAAGAAATTATACGATTACATCAAAAAATTAGTGCTAAAGCTGCCAAGACCGAAGTGCTTTCCCTCTTTGAAAAAGTAAAATTACCGGATGTAAGCCGCGCATACTCCTCATATCCTCATCAATTAAGCGGTGGCCAAAAACAAAGGGTAATGATTGCGATGGCAATTGCCTGTAGACCTAAAATATTAATAGCTGATGAACCCACAACAGCTCTTGATGTAACCGTACAAAAAGAAATCATTAAGTTATTACAAGGATTGCAGCGTGAATATCAAATGAGTATTATTTTTATTTCTCACGATTTATCGCTGGTATCTGAAATTGCCGATGAAGTCGCCGTTATGTATCAAGGTCGTGTTGTAGAATACAGTACAGTCTCTCAAATTTTTCACCATCCAAAACAATCCTACACCCAAGCTTTATTAAAGGCAAAGCCATCAATGCTTAATAGACCTAGACGACTACCGACCATTAAACAGTTGCTAGCAAATAAAGAGCAGAAATCTAACATCATAACACCCGAAGAACGAAAAGAAAAGCATAAAACACTTTATAGTAAACCTCCTTTATTGGAAGTGAAAAATTTAGAAAAGACCTTTTTTACTACCCGTGGATTTATGAAAAAGAAAGGCTTCAAAGCAGTGGATGATGTAAGTTTTAACTTATACGAAGGAGAAACTTTAGGGTTAGTGGGGGAATCCGGTTGTGGGAAATCCACCTTAGGAAATCTGATTTTAAATCTTGAAACAGCGGATCGCGGAGCGGTATATTACAAAGGTCAGGATATTACCAATTTATCCAATGCGGCATTTAGATCGTTTCGAAAAGATATCCAGCTCATTTTTCAAGATCCTTTTGCATCCCTTAATCCCAGATTATCTGTTGGACAAGCCATTCTTGAACCGATGCAAGCACATCGTATGTATGCCTCCCAGCAAGAACGCAAGGATAAAGTGATTGAATTACTAGAAGCAGTGGGGCTAAGTGCTGAGCATTACAATCGATATCCGCATGAATTTAGTGGTGGTCAACGACAACGTATTGGGATTGCCAGAACTATTGCCTTAGCACCTAAATTAATTATCTGCGATGAATCAGTAAGTGCATTGGATATTTCTGTACAAGCACAGGTATTGAACTTATTAAACGATTTAAAAGAAGAGTATGGTTTTACCTACCTTTTCATTTCGCATGACCTTAGCGTGGTGAAATATATGTCTGACCAATTATTAGTAATGAGCGAAGGAAAGATCGTAGAAAAAGGTGAGGCAGATGAAGTCTATGCAAACCCAAAAAATCCGTATACACAAAAACTTATCCAAGCCATACCAAAAGGCATTATATAAGATCAAAAGACAACTTAAAGATGACATAAAAAAAACCTGTTAAACTTCAATACAGGTTAACAGGTTTCGTTCATCACGACTTGGGGGAAGTGTGATTGATTAACAACAAAAAATCACATCAACAAAAATACTTTTTTAGCTAAGTACATGCAATTAGAAATCAATTCCATAGTGGGTTTTACGGATTTCTGAATACGATTTATACGTTTTTTCATAATAGGGCAATAAAAGGGGTTAAAAAATTATAATTCTTGTCAACTATTCCGATTAAGTAAGTGGATTCTTAAACGGAGCACTAAAATGCAAAAAATATCTCAATTTCACGTTTAAATACTCAATAAATCGATGAAAAACACAAAATTTTAACATTTATTAGATTAAGTCCTGATTTTAGGCTTAAAGTAATACTCTAACGTCGAATAAATAAACTATACTTTGTAGTTTTTTTCCTACTTATAAGCCTTAAATCTTATACTTATTAACTAAACGTAGTATTTTATAATTTAGTATTCGTCCTGACTAAAAAAGAATTCGTAAGTGAGCTCTAAGTAAGTGAGGTAATCTTACAATTCCATTTCTGGAATCGTACCTTCAACAATTAGGGTTCCTGCTGTTGCCTTTTTGATATCTTCCACACTTACTCCTGGGGCTCGTTCTATTAATTTAAATCCCTTATCCGTTACTTCAATTACCGCCATATTAGTAACAATCTTTTTGACACATTTTACACCCGTCAATGGCAGTGTACATGATTTAAGTAATTTAGACTCGCCTGCTCTATTGGTATGCATCATAGCTACGATAATATTCTCTGCACTAGCCACCAAATCCATAGCACCTCCCATTCCTTTTACCATTTTACCTGGGATTTTCCAATTGGCAATGTCTCCATTTTCCGCTACTTCCATAGCGCCCAAAATGGTTAAATCTACGTGTTTACCGCGTATCATACTAAAACTCATCGCTGAATCAAAAAATGAAGCTCCTGGCAGCGTTGTAATGGTTTGTTTACCGGCGTTGATGATATCTGCATCCTCTTCACCTTCAAAAGGAAATGGCCCCATACCTAATACCCCATTTTCACTTTGAAACTCTACCTGAATATGATCGGGAATGTAATTCGCCACCAAGGTAGGAATACCAATACCTAAATTTACGAAGTACCCATCTTCTAATTCTTTCGCAATGCGTTTAGCGATTCCGTTCTTATCTAACATGTTATTTTGTCTTTTTTTGGTAACTGACCGTTTGCTTACTTTTTTCTTACTGTACGTTGTTCAATTCGTTTTTCATAGTTTTTGCCTTGAAAAATACGTTGTACAAATATCCCAGGAATATGGATTTGATTAGGGTCTAATTCTCCTGCAGGGACTAATTCCTCCACTTCGGCAACGGTAATCTTTGCAGCACCACACATACAAGGATTAAAATTTCGTGCCGTCCCCTTAAATATAAGATTTCCGGCTTCATCACCTTTCCACGCCTTAACAAAGGCAAAATCAGCTTCAAAGGCTTTTTCTAAGATATACATCTTACCGTTAAATTCTCTTGATTCTTTACCTTCTCCAACCTCTGTACCGTATCCGGCGGGTGTATAGAAGGCAGGAAAGCCAGCTTGTGCAGCTCTGCAACGTTCAGCTAATGTACCTTGTGGTATTAACTCCACGTCAAGTTCTCCACTTAACATTTGACGCTCAAACTCTTCGTTTTCACCAACATAAGAAGACACCATCTTCTTAATTTGTTTTTTTTGAAGTAATAGTCCAAGCCCAAAATCATCGACACCAGCATTATTGGATATACAGGTCAACCCTTTTACATTTTGGCGTACTAATTCTGCTATTGCATTTTCTGGAATACCACAAAGCCCAAATCCTCCAAGCATAAGGGTCATATTATCGGCAACACCTTGGAGTGCGTCGGAGACACCTTTTACCGTTTTAGTGATCATAGTTGTTTTAATTTTAGCACTTAAAAGTACTAAAAAAAGAATAGTCTACAGAAGCAACTTGAAGAAGTTTGTATACGCTATGTTATGAAGTTACCTTACTATTAAAAACCAAATTCTTCATCTACATCGATATTCTCTTCGGTAGTTTTTTTGTATTCCTCACAATCGATTTGAATGGTTAAATTTTCCGGTACCGGAAACGCTTCTTTAGAAACATCTAACGCTTTATCAGCATAGCATTTTTTCATATACAAGGCCCAGATTGGCAAAGCCATAGTAGCTCCCTGTCCGTATTGTGTAGATGAAAAATGTGTAGCTCGTTCTTCGCCACCAACCCATACCCCGGTACACAAGTTAGGGACGATCCCCATGAACCAGCCATCACTTTGATTTTGTGTAGTTCCGGTTTTACCGGCAATTGGGTTTTCAAATAAATAAGGATATCCGGTAATTACATTTTTGAAATCATAACGATCCCTCGGACCTGTACGTAGTCGTACTCCTGATCCTGACTGTGTTACCCCTTCCATTAAATTGATAGTGACAAAAGCTGCTTCTTTACTAATCACATCTCGTGTCTCTGGTACAAATTGATAGAGTATGGTTCCATTACTATCTTGTATGCTTGTAATAGTTACAGGCTTAGTATAGATACCTTGGTTAGCAAACGTACTATACGCGCCTACCATCTCGGATAATTTTAAATCAACAGATCCCAAGGCTATAGAAGCTACTGGCTGTATATC
Organism: Aquimarina brevivitae; assembly: GCF_004216895.1. GTDB lineage: Bacteria > Bacteroidota > Bacteroidia > Flavobacteriales > Flavobacteriaceae > Aquimarina > Aquimarina brevivitae. Next base: position 462,274 of record NZ_SGXE01000001.1, read on the forward strand.
CGATTCAATTCCAGATTTCCTGGCCAATCTTATTATGGTTTCTGGCCCAATACGATCCATTAATCGCGCAGATACTGTATTTACGGATTGTGCTAATGCATCTTTTAAACTAAGGTAACCTGCATACTCCCCATCACTGTTTTTTGGCGTCCAATCTTCAGTTACCCCATGTTTACCTGCTGGTATGGTTACCTGTGCTACTGGTAAGGTATCACAAGGAGATAACTTAAGCTGATCAATCGCGGTGGCATACACAAAGGGTTTAAAAGTAGAACCCACTTGTCGAGCGCCCTGGTTAACCTGATCGTACTTAAAATACTTATAATCTACTCCTCCTACCCAAGCTTTAATATAACCCGTTTGAGGTTCCATAGACATTAAACCCGAACGTAAATACGCTTTGTGATACAAAATGGAGTCTCTAGGTGTCATAATGGTATCCTTATATCCATCCCAAGAGAATACTTTCATTTCTGTTTTCTTGGTAAACGTATCAAATATCTCAGGATCTGACATCCCTTGTTGTTTTAATACATAATACCGATCCGAGTTTTTCATTCCTCGCATGATGATCCGTTCGCGTTCTTCGCTAGATATATCTCTAAATGGAGAGGTTTTATTGGTTTTTTCTTGTTTTAAAAATTCCTTCTGTAGATTAGCCATATGCTCACGTACAGCTTCTTCAGCATACTTTTGCATACGCGAGTCGATACTTACATTGATCCTCAGACCATCTCTATAGATATCGAAATACATATCATTTCCTTCCTCATCTTTGCCCTTCGGATGGGCTTTGGCCCAATCACTTACCCAATCTCTTACATATTGCCTAAAATAAGTGGCAATACCGTCATCATGGTCTTCTGGATTGTAGTCTAATTTTAATGGAATTGCCTGAAGACTATCCTTTTCCTTTTCACTGAGGTATCCATATTTAGCCATCTGGGCTAATACAGTATTTCGTCTGGTTTCCACCAACTCAGGTCGTCTTCTAGGGTTATATAAGGAAGAATTTTTAAGCATACCCACTAATGTGGCAGCTTCTTCAATCTTTAACTGCTTCGGATTAGCTCTATTGAAATAAATTCTAGAGGCTGAACCAATACCAATAGCTTGATTCAAAAAATCATACTTGTTCAAATACATAGCAATGATCTCTTGCTTAGTATATTGTCTTTCTAATCGCGTGGCTATCACCCATTCCTGTACCTTTTGTAGGTATCTTTCCCATCGATTTTGAGATCCCCCTGTAAATAATTGTTTTGCTAATTGCTGAGTAATTGTACTAGCCCCACCTCTTGACCCCAAAAACAATATTGCCCTTAACGTACCCCTGGCATCAATACCAGAATGTTCATAATAGCGGGCATCCTCGGTAGCAATCAATGCTTCTACAACATGATCTGGCAAATCTTCAAAAAGTACTGGTGTTCTATTTTCTCTAAAAAATGTTCCTATTTGTTTACCGTCAGCAGAAATGATTTGGGTAGCCAGATCATTTTGTGGATTCTCTAATTCCTCAAAAGTGGGCATTTCTCCAAATACTCCCCAACTCGCCAATAGAAAAATAAAAACTACTGCTACAATACCGGTAGCAAATAGTATCCAAAACCATTTGATATATGTAAAAACGTTGAAAGATTTTTTGTCTTTATTTTTTGTAGGTGTTGTTGATTTTTTTGCCATTATTCGTTGGGTTTACTCGCATTTTCAATTCTAAAACCGATGTCTGTAATTCCTTCCAAGGAATTAACACCGAGTACCTCTCCATTATTACGCATCGCATGTTGAATGGTAACTTTGTAAGTGCCTTGCTCTACAAAACGCACTTTTTCCTTATACCAGAGTTTGTTTTCTTTGAGGTCAGAAAATCCGGTTCCAAGCCATTCTCCATTGGGGGCAGCCATTTCATATTCTAAGGTATCCGTAACGATTTTACCATTAGGAAATTCCATGGCGCTAATTAAAAATAGATTGCTGTAGGGATAATTATTATTGTTTCGAATATTGATAAATAAATTATAGGTAGCAGTGGAGTCCAATTGTGGTAATTTAAATTCAACTACTTCACTCTTCTCCCAGCTTTGCGAAACCGTTTTATAGGAATCATAAACGCTATTACGATCACAAGACTGAAACACCAAAAAAGTACACAATGCTATTCCTAACTTACTTTTTATCATTCTTACGCTGCGGAGGTTTTTGTTTATTTCCTTTATTATTTTGTTTTTTTCGCCTTCTCTGATTGCCCGAAGATTGTTGATTTTTGGTGTCTTTTGGCTTAGCCGTTGTAGGCTTTCTTTTATTTCGACTTTTTCTTCGTTTTTTATTGCGTTTGGTTTTTGTATCAAAACGTGTAAGACTGTCTTGACCTACAACGTTTTCAAAATCCACTTTAGTATCTTCAATTAATTCTGAAGCGTACTCCTCTAAACTGGCAACAGTTTGATTGTTCTGATTAGCCTCAATGATTTCATTGGCATATTCTACGGATATTTTATGCCAGTGCATCCACTCTCCTTCATATGCGTACCAGAGCAATCCTTTAAAAATATCTATTTTTTGACAAACCGCAATTCCTTTTTCGGTCTTTAGCTTTATGTCGGTTTTGGGAAACTCCTTTAGGGCATCGATATAAGCATCTAATTCGTAATTAAGGCAGCATTTAAGCTTTCCGCACTGCCCTGCGAGTTTTTGTGGGTTAAGAGATAGTTGCTGATATCGTGCAGCACTGGTATTAACCGATCTAAAATCTGTAAGCCAAGTTGAACAGCATAATTCTCTACCGCAAGAGCCAATACCCCCTAATCGTGCGGCTTCTTGTCGAAAACCAACTTGGCGCATTTCAATTCGGATATTGAACTCCTGTGCATAATCTTTAATCAGTTGTCTAAAGTCTACACGCTCCTCAGCAGTGTAATAAAAAGTAGCTTTGGAACCATCGCCCTGAAACTCAATATCAGAAATCTTCATTTGTAATTGCAGACGGATCGCAATTTCTCTGGCACGCACTTTCATTGCTTCCTCTCGATCTCGCGATTTTTGCCAGATATCAATATCTTTTTGAGAGGCTTTTCGATATACTTTTTTAACCTCTTCACTATCTACATCAACCTTCTTCTTTTTCATTTGTATTCTTACCAATTCTCCGGTAAGAGATACAATACCTACATCATGACCTGGTGAGGCTTCAGTAGCCACCACATCCCCTATACTTAATGACAAGTTTTCGGTATTTTTGAAAAAGGCTTTTCTTCCATTTTTGAATCTAACTTCTACACACGCAAATGGCGCAACACCTCCTGGTAGAGACATATTGGATAACCAATCAAATACAGTGAGCTTATTACAGCCATCCGTACCACAAGTTCCATTATTTTTGCACCCTTTTGGTTGTCCGTCTTTTCCGGAAGAACAACTACTACAGCCCATACATCATTTTATATTGAGATTTACTCGTTTACTAAAAACGGAAAATACAGTTCTACATTTACTACTTACGCAGTATCCTAATGGTTAAATATACTATGAAATTCTAATACTCCATAGGATATTTACGGTTTTCAATTTTATTTTTTGTAGATCAGTGCTTCTGATCTTCCTTTTTTGAAAATCTTATTACTATTTTGTTTTCCTCTGCGCAATGCTTTTTGTTCTTCATAAGGTAATCTATTGATGGTAACACACTCGTCCGAACAACAGTTTTCCATCTTTTGAGCACACTCCTCACATTGAATAAATAGCAGGTGGCAGGCTTCATTAGCACAATTGACATGGGTATCACAAGGCTTACCGCATTGATGGCAGTTGGAGATCACTTCTTCACCTATTTTCTCTGCCCTTCTATGGTCAAAAACAAAATTTTTACCTAAAAATTTATTTTCTAATTTACACTCTTCAACTTGGCGTGCATATTCAATAATACCACCTTCCAATTGATATACGTTCTTGAACCCTTTGTGCTTGTAATAAGCACTAGCTTTTTCACATCGAATACCACCAGTACAATACATTACCAGTTTTTTGTCTTCTTTATGCGGCTTTAGGTCTTCTTCAATAATGTCCAAAGAATCTCTAAAGGTATCCACGTCTGGTGTGATTGCATTTTTAAAATGGCCGATTTCACTCTCATAGTGATTACGCATGTCAACTAAGATCGTATTAGGATCTTCAATTAGTTCATTAAAGGTTGCTGCATCTACGTGGACTCCCTTATTGGTTACATCAAAGGTCTCATCATTTAAGCCATCGGCTAAAATCTTGTCTCTAACCTTAATTTTTAATTTCAAAAACGATTTATCGTCTTGTTCACGAGCTATATTAAGACGTACTCCTTCTAAAAAAGTAATACTATCTAAATGGGTTTTGAACTTGTTAAAATTTGGAGCTGGTACTGAAAGTTGTGCATTAATACCTTCTCTAGCAACATAAATTCTACCCAGAACGTCCAATTCGCTCCAATGAATAAATAAATGATCTCTGAAAATTTGAGGGTTTCCTACGTGTGCATATTGATAAAAAGAAAGCGTTAGCCGTTCTAGTCCGGCCTCCTCAATTAATGCTTCCCTTTCTTTTGCACTTAATTTGTTGTACAGTTGCATGCTATACCTTCGTTTTAAGTTAAAAGAAATAAAATTAAGCTGCAAAACTACTAATACCTGCTGAATGTGGCAAGATTTACCGACGCGTAGTTGCATAAAAAAATGCTGTGGTAGTTTTACCACAGCATTTTTTGGCCAATTCGTTACTAATATTTTAATTTATTCAATATCTAAAATATTCTTAACGAAGCTAGCCACCTTCAACAATACAGCTACTTACATATGTACCTGCATACGAATCCGGGTTGTTTGATATGACTCTTTTAAGAAACTTCATATATCTCCCTTCTTCATTTTTGTTCTGATTGCTTTCCCTTTAGATGTAGTACATTCAAAAAGGTTGCGTACTGATCTTCCTTTTTATGGTAAAAGTCAACAAATAAATTCTTTGCAGAATTTATTTGTTGTTAATAATCAATTGAAAAACGAGCTAGTAACTCTAAAAAAGAAACACTACTTTAGCAAACATTATTTACGATATATCAACAAAGATTTAAAGAAAAATGAGTTCGGAAAAAGATGCAAAATTAAAGGCACTTAAGCTAACCCTAGATAAATTAGACAAAGCCTATGGTAAAGGTACTGTGATGAAAATGGGTGACAGTGCTGTACAAGAAGTTGATGTGATATCTACAGGTTCTCTAGGGTTAGATTTGGCACTTGGTGTAGGTGGCTATCCAAGAGGGCGAGTGATAGAAATATTTGGGCCAGAATCCTCTGGTAAAACGACCTTAACCTTACACGCAATAGCGGAAGCACAGAAAGCTGGTGGTATTGCAGCATTTATTGATGCAGAACATGCTTTTGATCGTTTTTATGCTAAAAAGCTAGGGGTTAATATTGATGACTTAATTATATCGCAGCCAGATCACGGAGAGCAGGCTTTAGAAATTGCCGATAACCTAATTCGATCTGGTGCAATAGATATCATAGTGATTGACTCGGTAGCTGCGCTAACACCAAAAAGTGAAATTGAAGGTGAAATGGGAGATTCTAAAATGGGGTTACACGCTCGATTAATGTCTCAAGCACTAAGAAAACTAACGAGTTCCATAAGCAAAACTAATTGTACGGTTATCTTTATCAACCAGTTAAGAGAAAAAATTGGTGTAATGTTTGGTAACCCAGAGACTACCACTGGAGGTAACGCGTTGAAATTTTATGCTTCTGTTCGATTGGATATTAGACGATCTGCACAAATTAAAGATAGCAATAGCGAGGTGCAAGGGAATAAGACTCGAGTTAAGGTTGTTAAAAATAAAGTAGCTCCGCCATTTAGAACTGCAGAGTTTGATATTATGTATGGCGAAGGGGTTTCTAAAACTGGAGAGATTATTGATATTGGTGTGAACTATGAAATAGTTAAGAAAAGTGGTTCTTGGTTTAGCTATGAAGACACCAAACTAGGTCAGGGGCGTGATGCCGTTAAAAATCTCCTTAATGACAATCCTGAGTTAATGGAAGAACTTGAAGGTAAAATAAAAGAAGCGATTAAAATCGTTACAGAATAAAACGAATTTAATTACCATTTAAAAAATCCTGTCCTTTGACAGGATTTTTTTATACCTTAAACGCAACCTTAACGCTTTTGATTCATCTAATCTATAGAAGATTATATGTTTTAAACTAAATTTTGATTTGATCCATGAAAAGAACCACCTTTCTATTGCTTTTGTTTGTGATGTTAGGAGTGTCTTCTTGCTTCGATGATGATGCTGATGGGACTCGTTTTTATTATGAGTTAATACCAATAGAAGCGGTAGATATCCCTAATCAATTTGTCAGTGGAGAAACCTATACCATAACTACCTCGTATTACAGGCCTTCGACCTGTCATAGCTTTTCTGGCTATGATTATAACAGGATCGGCAATGAACGAACAGTATCAGTAGTTAATGTAGTTGTTGACCGAATGAATTGCGAGGATATAGAGCCTACGCGTTTTACGGAAGCCTCATTTGATTTTTTTGTTGGTGATGAAAGCGCATACGTCTTCAGATTTTGGAATGGAAGAAATGATGAAGGTGAAAATGAATTTATTACGATAGAAGTACCCGTAATCCAATAGCACATCTAAAAATATACTGAGTGAGTTTAAAAAGACTCATAAAAAAATGCAAAAAGCAAGACATTAAAGCGCAAGAACAATTGTACCGACTGTTTGCAGGTAAACTATTTTCGCTTTGCCTTAAATATTGTACTAATTATAGCGCTGCTGAGGATACCTTACAGGACTCCTTTATCACTATTTTTGCCAAAATTGATCAGTATAAAGGAAAGGGATCTTTTGAAGGGTGGCTTAAACGAATTACAATTAATACGGCGCTTCAAAAGTATCGAAAACAAAAAGTTTTTGATATTGTTGATGAAGACCTCATCATCGATACCGAAGTAGCCGTGGAAGAAGATGAAATTAGTTTGAACTACTTATTACAGCTGATCCAAGAACTTCCGGATAGATATCGATTGGTATTCAACCTGTATGTTCTTGACGAATATTCGCACAAGGAGATTGCTAAAATGTTAAACATATCGGTAGGAACTTCAAAATCGAATCTTGCTAGAGCACGACATATTTTAAAAGAAAAAATAGAAACAAAACAACATAGTTATTTTACTACAATTAAGGTGGAAGGATGAATAACAACAAAAATTTAGATAGACTTTTTCAGGAAAAATTCAGGGATTTTGAAGTTATGCCAGATGAATCTGTATGGAAAAGAATTAAGGCCCATCAACAAAAGAAAAAAAGAGGTTTTTTAGTCCTACCGCTATGGTATAAAGTAGCAGGAGTTGCCGCTGCTTTAGCGATAGTATTCACGCTATTTTATACAAATTTTAAAGAAGAAAGTACTCCGAGCTTAGTGGATACTCCGAAAGAAGAAGTCCCAAACGATATTTCTAACAAAAATAATACGAGAATAACATCTGATACTAAAACAAAACCAGAAGCTAGGCCAAAAACTACTGGAGGAACTGAAACAACAACTTCTAATGGCAAAACCATTAACCGTAATGACAATGCGACTGCCCAAACTTCGTCGTTATCTACGCCTGATAACATAAGCAAAAACCATACTAAATCCACTTACGCTGCAAACAAGACAAACGAAAATAACTTCACAGAAAGTGGAGCAACAGGTACCAAAAACAGTTTAGCTGCTACTCCTGCAGTTGATCAACAAATTAAGCAAGACAATGAAGATGCTACTACTGGAAATACTTCAAGCAGTTTAGCCAGTACGACACCCCTAGTAAAAAAGGATGAGGAGGCAGCAGCAAACGCATCAACACTTGATGACAAAAAATCCATTTTTGATGCGATCAAAGAAAATAAATCCAAACCAACCGAAAAGGTAGCTAATCGCGATAAAAAATGGAATGTTTCACCCATTCTGGCTCCTGTTTATTATGATCATGAAGGAAACGGATCTTCGGTTGATTCTCGCTTTTCTGACAATGGTAAAGCAGGACAACTTAATCTGAGTTATGGGGTTCAACTAGCTTACCAATTAAGCGATAAGCTAAGTGTAAGAACTGGTTTAAGCAAGGTAGATCTAAGTTATAATACCAAAGATGTAGGTTTTAGCCCGACGATTTCCGGCCAAAATCTAAAAAACGTAGATTATAATGCCAACGCCAATGCCATCTATATCACAGATCTGGATCCCAGTGGAAGTACTTCATTGGCAAGTGATATAAATAGTGAAGTCGTTAGCGTAAAACAGAATGAAGGACTATTAAATCATAGATTTAATTACCTGGAAGTACCTTTAGAATTAAAATATGCCCTGTTGGATAATAAAATAGGGCTAAATATGATAGGTGGGATTAGTACACTTTTTCTACAAGGAAATGAGCTATCAATACTTTCTGGTGACTTCGTAACACCTGTAGGACGAATTAATAACCTAAACGAAGTTAGCTTTAGCGGTAATCTTGGAGTAGGTTTAGACTATAAGCTAACCGATTCGTTCTTAATCAATGTTGAACCCATATTTAAATATCAGTTCAATGCGATTGATGACAATGAAGGTAACTTTAGACCTTACTATTTTGGGTTGTATACAGGAGTAAGTTTTAAATTTTAACCGCTTAGCGCTCCAAATCCTTTTGTAAACTGTTTAAAATAATTGCTCTGGTTTTTTCTTTGAGAGATCTTTTGTCATTTTGCGTAAGACCCACAGTGGGTATTTCTTTGTGAATCAGCGCCCGCATTTTTCCGGGACTGCAGGTAAAAAATTGATACGAAAACCGTTTTTTGTTATCGTAAAACGTCAAAGGTAAAATTGGAATTTGATGATCAATAGCTAATCGGAATGCTCCATCTTTGAACTCATCCAAAACCAGTTCCAAATCATCCGGCACTCCACCTTCAGGAAAAATACATATGCTAGTACCTCCTTGCAATCGAGCGTGAGCCCTATCAAAAACCTCTTTTCTACTTCTTTGACTGTTACGATCCACCAATATACACGTCCTTTTGTAGAAAAATCCAAAAATAGGAATCTTTGCCAGTTCTTTTTTACCTACAAATACAAATGGATGATCTACACAGTGCAGCATGAGCATTATATCTGTCATCGAAGTATGATTAGCAACCACCATATAACTTTTTCCTGGTAATACCTCTTCATTCGATTTAACTTTGGGTATAAAGCCCATTCCGTATAACACAATTCTGGCCCAAACCCTGGCTAGTGTAAAGAACTGAGGATACCATTTTTCGGTAGAAGAAAGTATCAATAGTATAGGAAATAATACAATGATAGGGATTGCCACCAATAGGTAGAACCATATGCGATACAGTATAATAAGAATGCCTCGTAATATGAACATAGGCTCAAAAATACACAATTGCTTTGACCTATGTGAACAAAAAAGTACCTTTGCGCTCGTAAAATGAACAACAAGTGTCAGTATGTCTTTGTTGTGAATATGACAAGTCAATAAAACTCATTTAAAAGCCTATTATGTCTCGAATTTTGACCGGTGTGCAAAGTACAGGAACTCCGCATTTAGGGAATCTTCTTGGTGCCATTATCCCAGCTATAGAAATGGCTAATCAACCTGATAATGAATCGTTTTTGTTTATTGCTGATATGCATTCCTTAACTCAGATTAAAGATGCTGCTACTCTACGCGATAACACCTACTCCACTGCTGCTACCTGGTTAGCTTTTGGACTAGACATTGATAAAACTGTTTTTTATCGACAGAGTGATATTCCACAGGTTACGGAATTGTCCTGGTATCTAAGTTGCTACTTTCCGTATCAACGATTGACATTGGCCCATTCTTTTAAAGATAAGGCGGACCGTCTAGAAGATGTAAATGCAGGATTGTTTACCTACCCTATGCTTATGGCTGCAGACATCCTGTTATATGATGCAGAGATCGTACCGGTAGGAAAAGATCAATTGCAGCATCTTGAAATGACCAGAGATGTTGCCTCTAGGATTCATAATCAAGTTGGAGAACTATTTGTTTTACCTGAAGCTCAGGTACAGCAAGATACTATGTATGTTCCCGGTACCGATGGCGCAAAAATGAGTAAGTCCAAAGGTAATATCATTAACCTATTTTTACCGGACAAAAAGCTTCGTAAGCAAATAATGACCATACAAACAGATAGCACTCCGCTCGAAGAACCTAAAGATCCAGATACTTGTAATGTTTTTGCTTTGTATAAACTAATCGCTACTCCTTCGCAAACTGCAGCAATGCGTGCTAATTATGAAGGAGGTAATTATGGGTATGGACACGCTAAACAAGCTTTATATGAGCTGATCATCGAAAAGTATGCCATCCAACGTGAAAAATATAATTACTATATGCAAAACCTCAATGAAGTAGATGAAGCACTTGCCGTAGGGGCCAAAAAAGCTTCAGACATTGCCAACGCGGTGTTGCAGCGAGTTCGCGAAAAGATGGGGTATTAGGTAGTACCCCAAAGTTAACATAGAAGTTCTTAGTATTCATTATGCAATAGTTTGTATAAGTTCTTGTAAAGCTTCTGTTTCAATCCTAGTTGAATCATAGGTAAAGTTTGACAAAGTGCGATAGGATGGATGATATAATTGTTGATACAATTCAGCTCTTGATCGTTGAGAGTCCTCTTGTTGTAGAAACGATACTGCAGATTCAATAGGTAAATTAGGTCTTGCATAAATCACTTTTGCCCCTAAATCTCTATAAAATTGCAAAAGACGATTTAAAAACGATGAATTAGTAAAGAAACTATGCTCTGCGCTTAAACAAAGGATTTTATCTGATTGTTCTGTAAGTAAAAAATGATGGAGTTGAAGTTGCATAAATTCAATTTCTTCAAGATCTAAAACCCCAGTATTCATCCAATTTTGTAGCATTTCCTGAGTTGAAAATTTAGTGCTATTCCTAAAAATCTTTGCCACCTCTTCAGAACCGTATAATGCTATTTGCTTCTTTTGTATCACCGCAGACTTAGACCAAATTTCCAAACATACTTCTTTACTGTATACAATGTCTTTTTGACCGTGTTTTGCCAATGAGGAAGCCAACTGGTATTTCTCAGGGCTATCTGGACCTATAATCACTATGGGGTTATTTTTTTTCTGTTGTATTTCCTTTTTACAAATGTTTAGACAGCTATTGATCTCATCCAAAGCCCAAGGAATAAAGCTGTTTACAAACGCTTTACCTTGATCCGTAAGTTTTGCATTTTTGGAAATGATTTCAATACCCTTTTTAAGACGAAGTGCATTGTGAAGCATTAAACTTAATAGCGTGTTTTTTAGATTTGGTTTTTGCTGGTATAAAATGCGATCTAGTTTAAGCACGTGTGTAAATGCATAAACGCCATGAAAAAGTGCAGCCATGGGTCTGGGAATATCTAACCGAATCGGACTATCAAAAAGCTCTTCATCACCATTTATAAACAAGGGTAACTTAGATTCAAAATGTTGGCCTAAACAAAACAATTTATTATGCGCCATCTCGTGCACCAAGGCCTGAGCTAACAACAAGGGGTTATGTACGGTTGCCCAGATTGCTCCCAATGTATTTTTAGGCTGATGACTGTTTGACCCTGCATAATCTTCGGAGTCTACAACCCCCTTAATTAAAACCGGATTAAATGCTGTAATCAATGCTCCTATTTGGTGATAGGCTTCTGGCCAAAGCTTCAGTAGTTCTTCTGCCTTTTTTATGCTAGGATGATCGAATGGAGCGTGTTGAAACTCTTCTAAAAAAGATGCGGGCCAATCAAAATGACGCAATGCCGTGGTTCCAAAAATGGTAGGTTCACCTGCAGTAGCAGCTGCCGTTTTAACAAATGAGGTATCTTGACTATAGTGTAAAAATAAATTTGTATCACTACTATCTGGCTGCATTACAGCCATTTTTTCCCAATCTTGTAATCGAATTGCTGTATTAACTTCCATGTTGTAAACCTGCTTTAAATGATTTAGAGTCTGAGACCCTTAGAAATGATTTTTTGCGATACGGGAATCTCTTCCCTGATGCTCCTTCTATCGGATAAGAGGATCCATCTAGCTGCACAGTATATGCGATGGGTGTAGCATCTGTATCATAAGCCAGCTTAACTACCGGGGTTCTCAGTTCGCAAATCCCATGCATTACAGACCATTCCACTGGCCAGCTGTAGATTTCTTGTAACCAATTCAATTCTTCTACAAAACCATAGCTTTCCATATTTTCGAACAAAAGATCAATTTGTTTCCTTTGGTTTGAACAATCCAGACAACATCGATGCTGTGGACCTACCGTGACGATCAATTTTTGAAAAAAAACACTACTATCACTAGTCTCAGGTAGTTTTATCAGTTCCTCTTCCTGGACTATCCCATGCGTTGTTAAGGCTGCCTGCCAAATTTGTTCTTTTTGAGAATGTTGCCTAGCTCTACGGGTAGCTACAATACAACAACTACTGTTTTCGCTGGTAACACTTAATTGATGGGTCAACCTTATTTCGTAAAATACCGGCCCTGTTTCGGTTTTTTTACCTAAAAAGACAACTTCAAGGTCAATTGGTAGTTCCTTAATCCGATCAAGTATTTTAAAATACATAGCGCCTTCTACTATCAGGATAAATGACCTGCACTTACTATCCGTAATCATACGTATTGTAGTATCGATAATCGCATTATCTACTTTAACAAAGCGAGTAGCCCATACGTTCTCTGCGGCATCACTTACCCAGGCTATCGTTTTAAACCCAGGAATATTATACGCTAGCTGTTGCATGAGATTGTTGTTTTTGTTGAAGAGCTACTTTAGTAAGTAGCATTTTTATCGATGGATTTATTCCATTACTCCACCCTTCGACAAGTTTAGCCTCTATAAAAGAACGGATAGGATGTGTTGATAAAGGTGTTTTACCCTCGGCTACCATTTGATCTTCCGTGATTTGAAATAGCGATTTCCAAACTTTGCAGTGTTCGGTTCTATTACGCCAGTCTCCTACTAAAGAAGTGCCGGGGCAATGCCCTTTGCACATGGCAAAGAAGCGACAGCCTTTACAGCCTCCATTTTCTTGTGGAGTATTATATAAGGCTAGGTAACGCGCATAAGTGGGTAAGCCTGATTTTACAAAATCGATACCTTCTTTATTGGTCCTACCACAGTTACTGCGTTGTCCATTACCTTCAACTCCACGAACAGCAGAGGTGGTATAAGGATCACACCCCGTCCAAACACAACTTACCCCGTGATCATCAGCACTCATTAAGTTTCTAATCTCTCTAAAAATGTCAAATTTTAGCTGATGAAGTTCATCTTCTAACTGATGAAAAAATAGCAAGGTGTCGATATTTTGTTGCTCACTTAAATGATATACCGCTCTAATACTTTCGCTTTCTACTTCCATAAGATGTAATCTAGCCGATCGCACTCCCATTCTATCTAATTGCTTGATCCACTCCCCCATTTGATGACGCTTTTCTGCAGTACCCACATTACCTCTGTGGAGTGTGATGATAATAGAAGGTTGTAACCCTTCATCGCACAATTTAGTAATGGCATCCTCAGATTGTTGCGTCATTTTTCGAGTACGCTCTAATGAACCTGCCCATCGTACGTCATTCAGCGCTTTAGGCCCATCAATAGATACACCAACACTAACTTTATATTTCTTAAATAATGCAATATGTGCCTGTGTAATAAGTGATCCATTGGTCTGTATGGAATTTTGTCCAAATTGCTGCAGCCCCCAGGCCCATAATTTCTCAAGATCTTCTATAGGCACCATGAGCGCTTCTCCACCAAAAAGAGTAAAGTCCTTCCCTTCTTGTAGAATTGCCTTCTTCATTTTTTCTATGTCATAAGGTTTCTGGGTTGAATCCTCCACATCTCTTTGCGGATGCTGATAACAATACTGACAGGCGATATTACATTTGACCCCTAATGGTCTTACTTCTACTCCCATGTGTTCTTAATTTTGAGATTAAATACCTTTATCGACATGGGTTCCGGCATCCTCGTGCTTATCGGCATGGATACCGATATGCAATATATCTCCGTGTATCCCTACATTAACTCCACCGTGAACCGTAGCATTAAGGTGAGCGTGCAAGCTGATATCTGAATTCAGGACCATATTACTATTCACCCCTACATTGCCACTTACTCCTAAATCACCACCTACAAATGCTGCATCTAAATGTTCAGAAACGTTTATTGGAGGCGAGGTAGCATCCGCATGCGCTGCTGGTGGCATCATCATATCAAAATGCTGACTGGGATCAATATCAATAAGCGTTACATTAAAAGCCGGTGTGGATACGCTTTTACTAACATCTAGATCCGCATGCTCGCTAAAATGATGTCCACCTACGATAGGTAGATCCGCGTGCTTATCTGCATGCACATTGACCAAATGTCCTAAGTCCGCGTGGAAGCTCTCTGAAGGTATACCAGGAGCAATTTTTATAGGAAAATCTACAGTACCATCCACATGATAACTATCTGGTAATTTTGCCAGCGCCTCAAATAGTTGTGGAATTGAGGTTTTATATACGTGGTATAATACATTGACCACAAAGGCTCCTCCACTAATGAGTCCTTTACCTAAAACACTAATATAATTGGTCACATCGGCAAAGTAACTTGCAAAGATAGATGTAGCTTCTGCTACAATTTTTTGTTCGATATGCTGTGCAAGGTTACCTAAGTCTCTAAGATTAGTACCTACATCAAATTTAAACCCAAATTTTTCGCCATTAAAATCAAAACTGGCATCTACCAAAGCTGACAATGCTCCATTGATAAACGATACCGATAAAGTACCGGTCATAGTATCGTTAATAGTAATAGTTCCTAAATTTATTCCACCTATTGTTATTGAAGGTTTTGCATTTATTCCTATGGAAAGACTACTATCAAAAGACATCTTGGTACCCCCGTCCTTAAACTTTACATCTATCTTATCTTCCAAAAATCCAAGATTTGACTGCACGTGAATATCTAAAGCAGTGGGTGATACAGAAGCATCAACCACTTCTTCCATCCCTAAAATTTCAGCATCTACACTAACATCAAAGGACTCAACTGTAGTATCAAAATCAAAATAGGCACCTCCTGCTTTTACATCGTGTCCAGCCTGTCCCTTACCTGTTAAGGATATAGAACCATCTAATAGATTAATGGGGTCAATGCTCGCCTGCCCTTTTATACCCGTACCTTGGTTAATCATTAATGCCGAATAGGTATGGAATCCCCAAAAATCAATAGCCGCGTTATACCCTATACCCACCTGGCATTGTGTGCCATCTGGTAATTGCTGTGCCTTATCACACCAGTAAAACATAAGATCTTCAAAACTGAATTCACTTAGTGCCTTTGGCAAGGTTATGCCGCTATCAATTACTGAATTAAAAATTACCGGAAGACTCAGGTTTTTAGTTTCACAATACAGCAATGACGGATTAGGAAGATCGTCCGTAAATTCCATGGTAATGGCAAACTTTTCATCGAGTTTAGTTTTAGCCTGTCCTAAAAGGAATGCTCCTTCTAAGGTAATACCTGCACCTGTTTCAACACCAAAAGAGACATCCAATCCAACACCAACGTCTTCTAAGGTGACACCATAAAAGTCAAATGGATATATGATTTCTGTATCGCTATTTAGTGTGGCTTGTATGGTGCCTGTTCCATCAGAATAGGTAAATGAAATAGCTCCGGTAACCTGAATTTCATTTACATCTGGTTTTGCAGGAATTTTTATTGGTAACTCCAAGGTACCTTGTAAACTAATAGACGGTGTCGAGGTTATATCCATTTCGATCCCTGATAATTGAATCTTGGAATAGCCAGGTAAACCAAAAGATTTTTCGATAGCTGCCTTGACTTCAAAACTAGTTTTCGTCAAGTCGATACTGATTTGTAAAGGAATGTTTTGTAAGCTTTTTGACATTTCATTAGTCAACACTTGCAGTGGCGTTTTACCTGCATTGGCTTGTAATGCTAATGTGGAAACAAATTCTACTCCGTCGACTACTCCAGTAATTCCAACAATTTTGAGTTTATCATCCTTAAAATCTGAAATGACAATAGCAGAATCTGAAAATTGCAGATCATTAAATACAGTTAGTGTACTATCAATTTTTGATAGATTAAAGGCTTGCGAAACTCCAATTCCTAAAGCTGCGCCCCATGTACCCGAATTATTTTTTACAAATAGCTCTACTTCTCCCCAACTTGTTTTGGCGTCAAGATCTAAAGAATACTTCTTATCTGTTGTATTAAAGTTTGTATTAAAGCTTATACTAGTCACAGAAAGCCCAGACAAATTAGCAGGTAAGGTGAAGGTTTTAGTTAAGAAATGCTTTACCATCGTATTTACGGTGGATAAATCCTTTGAAGAAGCTCCTAAACTCCACGTAATACTGCCGTCACTTTCTTCAGTAAATCCCCAACTCGCGGTGAGGTGAACGCCGAATAAAATAAAATTACCAGTCAACGTTACTTTAGATCCCGAACAAGCAACCGTAGCATTGCTAAAGGTTAGTTTATCCGTTTTTAATACGTTTTTGATAAAGTCATCTACGGTTACAGCTGTAACTAAGCTATTAGGAAAAGTAATGGCACCTTTACCGGTGGCATTTTTTAATTCCGAGCACAAGGTTGCTATATTGCTCATAAGATTTTGATTTGTGTGAATGATTGGTTTTAAGGTTGAAAAAGAGGCAATTAAAAATAGCTACTTGTTTCATTTCACTAATTTCGGGTAAACTAGTTGATATAAAAAAGGGTATTTATACGTATTTTTTACGGTGATGCCACAACACAAAAAATCCCTCAACCGAGGGATTCTACCAACCATTTTATAAGGTGCTTATCTTTCAAAGCCTTTTTCTACCGCCAGTATTGCGTTAAAGGTTCCATTTTCTTCATTGGCAATAACAGGATATCTACCTGGCTGTACCACATTGCCGTGTAACCCCAATTCTCTAGACGTTTCTGCATCCAGTATCATCGCTTCTTCTAGCACTAGAGTATTCCCTTTAAAAAAGCCTTCTTGCTGATAGAACTGTAATCCTGCGACGGCTTCGTTCAATGCAAAAGGAACCGCCTGTTCTTCTGGATTAATTTTTAACTCTAACTTATCTCTAAATGATAGAAATTCTCTTGGATTGATTTTTTCATAAATAATCCAGGGATCCAAAATATCTATCCAACAAGGAATTATATAACAAGGATCAAAGATGATATCTGGTATGCAGATTCGATAAATCTGACAGATACTCGGAAAACCAGAATAACATCTTCCACTTATTTTTAATCCTCTCTTTACATAATAATAACATATTCCGCCATGAATTTTGGCTAATGTACTTTCAAGATCAACGATCTCTTCATCTATAGATTGTACTTGTTGTTGTTCATCGATTGTTTCTTTATCACAAGCGCTTAACAGGCATAGCGTTACTAACGCTACTATTAAAAATGAATTTTTCATAATAATTAGGTTTTAAGATTAAAAAAATCCCCTAGGACCAGCGGTTGGTTTGCTGGTCTTAGGGGAGTATATTGTTTAGGATACTTCTTAGCGTGGGTATTATCCTTTACTTAGTCTGATTATAATGTTAAAAGTACCTTCTTTTTTATTATAAATCACGGGGTATTTACCTGATTTTATGAGGTTTAAACCTGTATTTAGCATTTTTGACATCTCCGGATCTAGTTTAATGTTATTTTTTAACTTAAAATAAATATTGGGTTGCGGGTTTGGTTCTCCACTGACGTAATCAAGATTATATGAAACTGCCATATCTTTAATTGCAGGATGCTCCTTGTACGTCTGCAATACAAGTAGATTTTCAGTTAATCGAATAGGTACCATTTGTTCTTTAGGATTAAGATCTATTGGATACCTGTCTTTAAATGAGACCAGGTATTCTGGTTTTAAGAACTTCAATACTTCCCAGGGATCTTGAATGTTCCAATCACAAGGTATGATCTTACACGGATTTACTAAGATTAATGGAGGCTCTATTTGTATAAATGGATTGGGTAGACAATCCATAATTACACAATTATTCAGCGGATCGTATTGACAAGTTGCCCTTCCGGATACCGGGTGGGTAACTTTCTTGGCATATAACTGTAAGGTAAATCTGCAGAATTCTCCAGAGGGTCCTTTAGCTTCTATTTGCTGTTCTACAGCAGTTTGGTTTTCTTCAACTTCTATTATAGACTCTTCTGTACAAGAATAACATAAAAGTATTAGCAAAGTGATACAAGTGATTGATTGTGTTGTTTTCATAATACATAGTATTTAGATTAAAAAATGAGTGTAGTGCTAAACGATGCACTAATGACTAAACATCTTAGCCACCGTAC
The DNA here is from genome assembly GCF_004216895.1 of Aquimarina brevivitae. Lineage (GTDB taxonomy): Bacteria > Bacteroidota > Bacteroidia > Flavobacteriales > Flavobacteriaceae > Aquimarina > Aquimarina brevivitae. Next base: position 480,714 of record NZ_SGXE01000001.1, read on the forward strand.
TCATTAGTGTAGCTATGTATTAAAAAGTAAACCTAGGAAATCATTTACTTTACCAAAACACCTCTCTGATCTAAGACCGGTAATTCTTGCATGGCATTTTCGTTAATGCTATGCTTTCTGAAGATGTATTTTTTATCATACAATTTACCCTCTGCAAAGAAGGTTACCGTAAATTCATTGGTAAAGGCTAGTAGCTCTTCTTGAATAACTTCAATTTTAGCAGCAGATTTTGCGGCAACCGTTCCAAGCCCATGGCGAAGAAGAGACGTTTTTCTATCCCCTTGATAGCCTTTGGTAACGACAAGTACACCTTCAATAGGTATTTCTTTATCGTTAATCAAATAAGCATTCCAATCTTGGGATAAAAACTCAGCATTCCATTCGTGCACTACCGCCACGTATACATCTTTGACAACCGGTATTTCTATATCTTTTTTCAAAAGAATGTGATCAGTATTGATTAAAAAGCAGACTTAAACTGTTCTAAAAAGCGTAAATCATTTTCGCTAAGCATTCTGATATCTGAGATGCCATATTGCAGTAAAGCAATGCGATCAATTCCCATACCAAAGGCAAAACCACTGTACTCTTCTGGGTCAATTCCACAGTTTTTTAGCACGTTAGGATCAACCATTCCGCAACCCATAATCTCCAACCAACCGGTACCTTTGGTCATCCTATAATCAGTTTCGGTCTCTAGGCCCCAATATACATCCACCTCAGCACTAGGCTCTGTAAAGGGAAAGTAAGAAGGTCGTAATCGTATTTTTGACTTACCAAACATCTCGGTAGTAAAATATTGTAAGGTCTGTTTGAGGTCTGCAAAGGAAACGCCTTTATCAATATACAATCCTTCCACCTGATGAAAGAAACAATGTGATCTGGCAGAAATCGCTTCATTTCTGTATACACGACCTGGTGATATGGTTCTGATCGGAGGCTTTTTATTCTCCATATAGCGCACCTGTACCGAAGAGGTATGTGTACGTAATAATATATCCGGATCGGTTTGAATAAAAAACGTATCCTGCATATCTCGTGCCGGGTGATATTCTGGTAGGTTTAATGCTGTAAAGTTATGCCAATCATCTTCGATCTCTGGACCTTCACTTACGTTAAATCCAATACGCGAAAAGATATCTACAATTTTATTTTTAACCAGCGAGATTGGGTGTCGAGCTCCGATTTCAATAGGCTCCCCAGGGCGGGTTAAATCCCCATAAATTCCCTTCTCTTCTTCTTGAGATTCTATTTCGTCCTTAAGCTCTTTTACTTTTTGCTCTGCAGCATTTTTTAAGGCATTGATAGCTTGCCCAAATTCTTTTTTCTGATCATTGGCAATATTCTTAAACTCGGCGAAGAAATCATTAATTAAACCTTTCTTTCCTGAAAATTTAATTCTAAAAGCTTCAATTTCTTCTTTAGATTTTGCTTTAAAATCCTCTACTTCGGCAATGTATTCTTTAATCTTATCAATCATTTTGATTCGCTTAATGGAAGGGCAAATTTAGGGTAAATTACCGTATTACGAAAAGCTTTTTCAGTTCTTATCAAGCGGTTTTCGCTTCAAATTATCCAAATAGATATATTGCATTAAACAAAATACGGCTAAGCCACCGAACAGATGCCATAACCAATGGGTGCCCATATAAAATAATTCGAGGTCAGTAATTTTATCGACTGACCGAAATAAAATGGCTACCCCAAAGATTACAAAAGCAGCCACCACCCATTTCAAATTTTTTCCTTTAGTGTATACTAAATACGTAACAATAGGGACTAAAACGGTCAACGCAGTGACCACATAGCCTATGGAAATTCTTAACCCTTTAGGAAAAGGTAGGTTACGTATAGCAAAAGAAATCGATAGTATTAATCCTATGGCTAACAATCTCTTCCACCAGATTGGTGTTAATTTGGTAATAAAATAAATTACTACCGCAGCACATAATAGCATGATAGGCACCCAATCCAGATACAGCCAAAATTGATGACTTCGGGTACCGTGATAGGTCATCCCACCAACCAGACTAATCAACATTACCGGTAAGCATAGAGCGATAAAAGTATGATCCTTTAGCTCTTTGTATAGTTTAATTGAAAAATAGAGTATAATACCCAAAAAAAATAGATTACTAAAGGTGTTGAAAGGTTCAACAGGTAATCTACCCATATCCGTCTCTTTATAGATCGGCCCGGAATCATTGGGAGCAACAAGATCATTTATCAAAAAAATTACCTTCATTGTTGTGTTTGAACTAAAGAAATGATATTACAAACTATTCTATAAATTGCGCTTCGAGGAAATAATTAACGATAGCTTCTTTCATTAAGACCGACTGCTCCCCTGCTTTAAGATTTGGTAGTTGCTCTTTTATTTTATAATGTGGCCAGCCTTGTTCATCAATATAATCAAACTCGTAGTATCCATAGGGCTCCAAAAGTCTACAAATGGCAATATGCATCAAATCCAGCTTTTCATCTTTTTTAAAACGACGATGAATTTGTCCTAACTCCTGAACGCCGATTAAGTAAATAACACCATCAAGATCTAAATCCTCACCTTCGGCAAACTGATGTGATAATTTGCTGATCAAATTTTGCCATCGCTCTTTTAACTTTTCATCCCTTGCCATAGCTTTTTTTTGACAAAGATAGTGGAGACACCTTATATCTCAGCATAATTTTTAAATTCTCTACCTAAACCGTCAAAATATGTGTATTAGGATACACAACTGTGTAAATTTTACACAACATGTATTTTTAGTTTATTATTAATATTTTGATTTTGAATTGTTTAAATAACGGCACATGTATTGGATCGACTTAAAGAGCAGCAAATGATTGCTATACCATCGTAAACATTATATTAGCCAAGTTAACACCAACCATCAACTAACTCAACTATAACTAAACTTGGATAAACGAGGTTCATAGAACCTCGTTTTTTTATATCTATATATCCAGATTTCTATTATCTTAGTGTAATTGGATACATCGATTCCCAGATCTGCAATATTCATCTAACCAAAATGTAACTCGCTTACTAGCTTGATAGGCTGTGTTTCTATTAAAATTCAAAAATGAAAAATCAGATCTTGTTCTTTTTCAAATTATGTATAGGTGTAGTTGCTTATTCTCAAGTAAACAATCCAGTTTGTATGGAAAACCTATCCCTCTTTACGCAACACGCAAAAGTGAAAAACTACGAAGCGGCATTTACACCTTGGCGACAAGTCCGAACTACCTGCCCAGATATACATATCGCCACTTACGTCTATGGTGAACGAATTCTACAGCACAAAATAAAAACGTCGGGTGGTTCATTGAAAAAAAATTACATTACAGAGTTGGTTGGGCTTTATAATGATGCCAACAAATATTTCCCTAAGAAATACACCTTAGCTAGCACTGCCACAGATAAGGCAATTCTTCTTTATGATAATAGCAGCGCTGATACACAATCAATTTATAAAATTTTAGACCAGGCCTTTAAAAAAGATCTAGCCGGTTTTAATAATCCAAAAGGACTTTATCTCTATATAGCTTCAGCGATAGATTTATATCGCAACCGGCAAAAGAGTTTACAAGAGATTTTGGATATCTATGATCAGGTTATGGATAAAATCGATCATGAGAAACAAAAGCAACTAACCATTATTGATCCTTTACTTTCCAAAGAACAAAACGGGATACTCAATCGAAGAGAGCAACGAGATTTAAAGCAGGCAAGAGCGAAGAAATCAAACTATAATAAGGTTGAAGCGTCAATGGAAGGTAAGTTGGGTAGTATAGCAGACTGTAACAAGCTTATGCAATTATACAGTCAAAACCTTGAATCCAAAAAGAATGATCCCGAGTGGTTAGTCCGTGCAGCGACTTGGCTTTATAAAAAAGAATGCACAAATACCGCACTATTTGATCAAGTAGTAATGCCATTGCAGTATTATCCACCTACCGCTAACAGTGTTTTTTATTTAGGCCTACTCTACCATAAAAAAAACAACCCTACTAATGCATTAAATTATTATCAAAAAGCGATTAGAGACGCTAATAATAATTATGATAGAGCACAAATTGCATTAGCTATCGCCAATCAATATAAAAATCTAAATCAGTTAGAGAATTCAAGAAATTTTGCTCAGATAGCACTTAGTTATCAGCCTTCATTAGGTAAGGCTTACTTATTAATCGCCAATTTATATGCTCGTAGTGCCAATGCTTGTGGTGATTCCACTTTTGCAAAAAGAGCAGTATACTGGTTAGCTTCAAAAACTGCAGCCTTGGCAAAACAAGTAGATCCAGGTCTTCAAAATGAAGCCATCAAGGCAAGTCGCTCCTATAGCAGCAGAGCACCATCAAAAGAAGAGGTTACACAATCTGGAATGACCGGTAAAACTATTCATTTTAGTTGCTGGATTAATGGCAGTATTCGTGTTCCGGATTAATATGAAATTTCAAAAAAATCATAGTAAAAACTCCTTAACAAAGCTTCTATGCGTTTACTTAAATTACTACTCATTCTACTAGCAATTGGCATCGTTTCTTGTAAAAAAAAAGACAGTAAAGATATAAAGGTTACTACGACACCTCATCATAAAAAAGTAATCGGCTTTCACCCCTATCAAAATGAAGGCCTGCATCAACGGTATGATTACGATCAATTATCTGCTTTAGCATATACCTCGGTTGCTCTTGATCCAGCGAGCGGAGAACTATTAGCGCTAAACAATTGGGAGAAAACCACCACAATTGACTCTATGCTCTCCAAAGGCGGCAAGGTATATATAACTATTCAGTTGCGTCATCTTAGTGAAGCAAAAGAATCACTTTCACCCTCAGCTTTATTAAAAAATAAAACAATAATGACTAAAAGCATTACTAATATTCAGTATTTATTAGACCTCCGCAAGGCTGATGGAGTTGTTTTTGATCTTGATAACCTCGACACAAATGATTCAGCTGGTTTTACGAAGTATATGATTTCTTTGGCTTGCCAATTAAAGCCTGATCAAGAGTTGTTAATTATACTACCCGCTGTACAACCAAATTACCTGGATATCTACAGTTTAAATCAATATGTAGACTCTTTTATTTTATCTGAAAAGGGATATTGGGATACAGAAAATAATACCGTCGGACCTGTCGCACCAATACGAAGCAAAAAAAACAGTATCCGCTCCTCAGTAAAAAACTATTTGGCATTGGGGGTACCTAAAGAAAAACTAATACTATCCGTACCCTACTATGGCAGTTTATGGAAGATAACTCAAAAGACTGATAGTACACAAGCTGCTACATTTTTGAAGTACTTGACGTATAAAAATATTAAGAATGCTTACCCACAAAAGGTAAAATATGATTCGTTAGCAAAAAGTGCGTATATTGAGATGGTTGTTGATGGAAGTCAACTACAACTATGGTTTGACAATCCACAAACCTTAGCAGCAAAATATGATTTTGTAAATCAGAATGATCTGGGCGGGGTGGCTTTATCCTATCTAGGCCATGATGACGGATATGCTGAACTGTGGAATCTACTCGATGAAAAGTTTAATCAACAAACAGCTTCTAAGTAAATCTATGTTCAAAATATATTGATTATTGAAAACCAAGTCTGGAACAGAATTTGTAACAACTTATTTTTAAAACAGTTATCTATGCATCGCTTTAATTTTTTTATTATGAAGTATTTATCAATAGTAGTATTTTTATTCGTTACATTAAGCTGTGGTAACAATACGCCTGAAAGCTATACAGAAGAATATCCCATAGAACAAGCTTTTGAAACCGCTTATGAAAATGATGTGGAATCCACTGCAAAAGAAGCGGTCAGTCGAAAATTAATCAAAGAAGGGACTATTGCGTTTGAAACCCAAAGTATTCCTGAAACACGAAAGCAGGTTCTTGCTGCCATAAAGAAATATAATGCTTACATTTCTTCAGATCAAGAATATAACTACACCGATCGAAAAAGCAATGCACTAGTTATTAGAGTACCTGCAGCAGATTTTGACAATTTATTGAACTCCGCTACGGCTGGAGTTTCTCAATTTGATACTAAGGAAATAAAAGTTAAGGATGTTACCGAAGAATTTTTGGACGTAGAGACTCGGATTGCTAATAAAAAGAAGCTGGAGACCCGCTATTTAGAGTTATTAACCAAAGCCAATAGTGTGACGGAAATGTTAGAGGTTGAAAAACAAATAGGGGAGTTACGCGCGGATATTGAAGCTATGGAAGGCAGGTTAAACTATCTTAAAAATAAAGTCTCCTTTGCTACAATACACTTAACATTTTACAAAACATTAGCAACAGAAACCGCCTTTGGTAGTAAATTTAAAAATGGTTTTAAAAACGGCTGGGAAAATTTTATATGGTTTTTTGTAGTGCTTACCAATATCTGGCCTTTCATTCTCATCCTGATTTTACTACTAGTTGGTCTGAGATGGTATTTAAAACGAAAGAAAAAGGAGAAAAAATAGTTTGAATTAGCAACTAGACTAGGAACACACCTAATAGATGGTTTTGGCTACCATCTATTTCTTATATTTGATCCTCAATACAGTGTCAATGAATTATCTTGATATTATTTTAGGCATCCTTTTACTCTGGGGATTAATTCGAGGTTTAATGAAAGGCTTATTTGTTTCTTTAGCTTCTTTGATTGCCTTGATCGCAGGGGTTTATATCGCAATACATTTTTCGTATGTGGTGGGAGACTACTTAAAACAATACGTAGATTGGCAAGAAAATGCGGTAAAACTATCCGCATTTGCTATCACATTCATTTTAGTTGTAGTACTCATCTCTTTATTAGGAAGGATTTTAACCAAGATTGCAGATTATGCTGCTTTGGGTATCCTCAATAAACTATTAGGTGCTGTATTTGGATTGCTAAAGTTTGCTTTTATTGCTAGCGTTATCCTCATGTTTGTAGATGCTATTAACGAAAAAATCACCTTTATAGAAGAAGAGACGAAAGCGAACTCCATTCTTTATCAACCCGTACGCAAACTTGCTCCTATGATACTGCCGACAATTTTAAAAGAAGTACCTAAGCATACGGAAACTACCACAACAAAGGAAGCTTGATTTGGATAGGTAATTTTACCTTTCCACAATCGCGGCAACACAACTTTTAAAATCATCAAATAACAAATCCTCTGGTATTAAATCGGGAATAATATCTATTTTTCGCATGAGATAGTCTGGCTGCTCCTGCAATCCAATAATACTAACCTGTTTTCCATTAGTTGTTAAGTCAAATATTATATCCTCTAAGGCATATACACCGGTCTGATCAATATAGGGTACTAAATCCATTCGAATGATAATCACCGAAGCTGTATCTGGTATTTGTTTAGCCATTTCATGTAACTCACTAGTGAACCCAAAAAATACAGGTCCATGAAGATGTTTAATGAATAGCTTTTTTCTTAGTGCGTCATCGATGTTCAGCTCATCGCTCCAGGCTTCCTCCTCCTCTGGCTTTGTGGCTAACAGCCCTTTAAAGGAGTCTACTCTGGATAAACTGGCCGTAACTTCTCCCATTTTTTTCATAAAAATCAAGGAAGCTAATACCAAACCTATACCAACAGCGTATACCAGGTTCCAAAAAATAGAAAGTACCATGACCAATAACATAATCACTACTTCGAATTTTGGCATTTTTGGGATGGCTTTCAATCCTTTGTAATCCATTACTCCGATACCCACGGTTATTAATATCCCCGCCAAAACTGCAGCAGGAATTTGCGACGCTACTTCTCCCAAGGCAAGTAATACAACTAACAAGAGTATCCCTGCAATCATACCCGAAAGTTTGGATTTACCACCGGCGTTAATATTAACCACTGTTCGAATTGTCGCACCAGCACCAGGGATCCCACCAAAAAATGCAGCAATGCTATTCCCTATTCCCTGCCCTATTAATTCTCTATTAGGATTATGCTTTGTTTTCGTCATATTATCCGCGATCACCGAAGTCAGTAGTGAGTCTATGGCACCTAAAAAAGAAAGCGATAAAGCCGTAAGGATATATGGTGAAATCGAGCTCCAAGAAAAATTGGTAAATATGGCAAAGTTGATCTCAGGAAAACCCGATGGAATTTCTTGAATGGGTCTATAGTCTAATCCAAAACCATACGCAACACCGGAGACGGCTAATAAGGCAACTAAAGTACTAGGTACTGCTGTGGTAATACGCTTAAAACCAAAAATAATTAGTATCGTAACTAAACTAAGAATCAGTTCTAGATAGTTTATTTTTTGTATTGCTCTTGGCATACTGTTTATTGCACCAATCACCCCCGAAGACTCCGACGCTGCGAGTGCCTTTGCCTCTTCTTCAATATCCTTTTCATCTAAACTCCCTACTTCATCAATGGTAGCACTGAAATTAGTTAAGGTAAGTGTACCCTCCTCTACATCTTCTTGTATGGTCTTTTCTAACAAGTTCTGCTTCGCAGGTTCCACAAGTGTTGCTATGAACTCACTATCTTCTTTTGGGTAATACCCAATTGCCGGTAAGATTTGTGTTATTAAAATCATTAAACCAATAGCCGTCATAAAACCTGAAATCACAGGATATGGAATGTACTTGATATATTTTCCTAAACCTGCAGCTCCTAACCCAATCTGAAATACCCCGGCTAAAAGAAAAATAGTTAATATAGCTGGTAAAGCAGCTTCTACATCTCCATTGTAAGTAGCAATCAGCCCCGAAATTACTACCATACTCACAGCAGTCATCGGTGCCGTAGGGCCTGATATTTGGGTACTGGTACCACCAAATAGTGCGGCAAAAAACCCAATAAAAATGGCACCGTACAGCCCTGCACTAGGTCCAAGACCTGAGGAAACCCCAAATGCTAATGCTAATGGCAATGCAACAATTCCTGCGGTTAATCCACCAAAGGCATCGCCCTTAATGTTAGAAAACAAGCTTTTCATCATGATGTATATTTTCAAGTTAGGTTCCTTCTAAAATAAAAAGTCTTTTTAATAATGTCCTATGATTTTGTACTAAAAAAAACCGATGTAAAAATTACACCGGTTATTTTTCATATCATAATTGCTTCACTATTCAAAAAATGTAACGTTACCATTACTGATATCATACATCCCCCCTACAATTTTGATTTCTTTATTTTCTTCCATCTCCTGAAGAATCGGACTTTGTCTTCGGATATTTTCTATAGCAAATAAAACATTTTTAGTTGCTACATTATCCACGAAGTCCAAATTTTTAGAGTTTCGTAGGCTCTCATCTTTGGGTTCCTCTACAGCTTTTACCGCAGGCTTTATCTTACTTAGCATAGTGGTAAGATTACCTAACTTGGCATCATCACAAGCACCTTTAATAGCACCACAACTGGTATGGCCTAACACCACAATCAATTTGGTTCCTGCTAATTTACAAGCAAACTCCATACTACCTAAGATATCTTCATTGATGAAATTACCTGCGATCCGAACACTAAAAATATCTCCTAAGCCCTGATCAAAAACTAATTCTGCCGATACTCTAGAGTCAATACAACTCAATATCGTAGCAAATGGAAATTGCCCATCTCTGGTTTCGTTGACTTGCTCCAACAAATTTCGATTTGCTTTAAGATTATTCTGAAATCGTTCATTTCCTTCCTGTAAAAACTGTAATGCTTTATCAGGAGTCATAGTCGATTGTGTCTCTTTAGTATGTGCTTTCATTTTATTTTACTTTGCGTGTCAAACCTAATTCGTTCTGATCAATTAGGTTGTGTTAAACTGGTTTTACTTTTTTTGGATTTAGGTTAAAGAAATCAATATAGCTTTCAGGGTTTTCTACTGTCCCCCGTTGTGAAATCAATTTTATAGTTATATCTCTATTTTTAGCCTTTTGCGAAAAGTCTTCTAATATTTCTATAATATCATTATCCAAATATGTTGTTTTGGATACATCTAAGGTAAGATATGTCCCTTCAGATAATCTATCTAGTTCTTTTAAAATAGCCCCTTTGTTAAAAAACGTTACTTCTTCTGCTAACGTCATTTTTATTATATCCATTCCATTATCAGTTTCTTCTATATGTAAAAAATGAGAATTCTGGTAGCTTTTAATTAAGATCACAACGATACCTACACCTAATCCTAAAGAAATACCGATCAAAAGATCCGTAAATACTATTCCTACAACGGTAACCATAAAAGGAACAAATTGTTTCCAACCTAACAAGTACATTTTCTTAAACAATGCCGGCTTCGCCAATTTATAACCCACCAAAAATAAAATGGCAGCTAGTACTGATAGAGGAATCTTGTTTAATAAAGTTGGAATGATAATAATTGAAATTAAGAGAAAAAATCCATGAACAATAGCCGATACTTTTGTCTTACCACCGGATTGTATGTTCGCAGAACTACGAACAATAACCTGTGTAATAGGTAGTCCTCCTATAAACCCAGAGATTACATTTCCTGCTCCCTGAGCTAAAAGCTCTCTATTAGTTGGTGTTACACGTTTATCCGGATCCAATTTATCAGTAGCTTCAACACACAATAACGTTTCTAAACTTGCTACCAAGGCTATAGTAAACGCCGTTATCCAAATTTCGGGATTTCCTATCACTGAAAAGTTAGGAAAGCTAAATTGAGCAATAAAGGAATCTACATCTTCTGGTACAGGAACACTTACTAGATGCTCCTTGGAAATAGCAAATAATTGTGTGTCTTTGGTTAATACATAAAAAACAATACCGACCACCACAGCAACCAATGGCCCTTGAATTAACTGAAAAATTTTAGCCTTTTTAGTCAAAACTCGATCCCATAAGATTAATATGGCCATACCGATGATCGCAATTATAGTAGCACCTGGACTGATAGCGTTAATAGCATTTAAAATCTCTGAAAAAGTATTCTCACCGTCAACCTGAAAAAATGCCCAATCTCCTTCTGGATCTGCATCATATCCAAAAAAGTGAGGGATTTGTTTTAGAATAATGATAATTCCTATCCCTGTCAACATTCCCTTTATCACTGAAGAAGGAAAATAATAACCAATGATTCCGGCACGTAACACACCAAAAAGAATCTGAATAGCTCCTCCAAGGACTACTGCCACAAGAAAGTTTTCAAAACCTCCTAAGGTTCCAATTGCGGTAAAAACAATTGCCGCTAAACCTGCAGCGGGTCCACTAACCCCAATTTGAGAGCCACTCAATGCTCCAACAACAATACCCCCAATAATCCCAGCAATTAAGCCCGAAAATAGTGGAGCGCCACTAGCTAATGCAATACCTAAACATAAAGGTAATGCAACGAAAAAAACTACTATACTAGCTGGTATGTCGTTTTTTAAATATTTGATATAATTCATGATATGAAAAAGAATTTTAGTAATTGGAAATGTTAGGTACATCTACAACTACTTTTTATATTACTAAATTGAGGTGAAACTACATATAATGGCGTAACCCATTATATTTACTAAACTATACTGCCTTCAGGAGGAGGAGTAGCAAATTCGAGATATACTGAAGTGTTTGTTAAGCTATTGTAGGAAAATTGGTGCGTTTTAACGGTATCACTATCATCTGCAGCCTTTGTACCGTATTGAAAAAATTTATCCTTATCCTTAGTATCTTCTTTTTCAGAACTTTCTTTTTCTACCGGTTCTGAATTTTCTTCTGTACCATCTATTATAAACGCAACTTCTTCATTACTATAAAATGAAATCAGGTTCACTCCATAGTTAACAATTGTTAAGGCTATGCCAATGACAATTAAAAATTTTGCTATGTGTTTTTTGTTTATCAACGGTTTTATTTGGTCTACCAAAGATAATAGTATTACTTTCAAAAACCGTTAAATCCGTTTTAAATTTTAAAATTTTCTTAAAGTTCTTTTATATCCGCAGATGGAATCCAACCAATTTTACCGTCAGCCAATTTTATTTTCTTCCAATTATTTACCGTATCCGTTACTTGAAGCTTAGTCCCCTCGTGCAATTGAAAAATAGCTTCACTCCTTAAATTAGGCTCACTTTTCACATTAGCTTCTTGTGTAAAGACAATTGCAAACTTGTTGTTTTTTTGATAAGTATATTGTTGATAGGCAAAAATAACAGCGATTAATGCCACCCCAAGAAACACCCAGGAACCAATAAAAAACAATCGCTTTTTTACAGAACTGGCGGCTATAAAATAAAGCAAGAACAGCACAACAAAGAAGATTACTCCGCTAACAGAAACCCAAGCCCATCCATCAATACTAAAAATTGAGGTAACTTTATCTATACTCTTAGCAATAAAACCTTGCGGCATTACTTCTATTTTGTCGATAGTAGAATTTTTAGCAAAAGCTAAATTGTTCTGTATATCCTCATCATCAGGAGCTAATTGCAAAGCCTTTTCATAATAATAAATACTGGGTCCAATATTACTTTGCTTGTAATACGCATTCGCCAAATTATAATATAGCGCTGCAGATTCCTTACCAGAATCTAATATCGTTTTATAAGTAGCAATAGCTTGTTGATATTGCTCTTGATTATATAGTTGATTTGCTTTTTGAAATCTATCTTCCTCTTGTGCGCTGATTGTTGTGCTAACCAAAAAAAGGATTAAAATTAGTAAATGTCTCATCATGTCTTTTTTTATAGTTGTCTGTCTAATGATGAAATGACTCTCGATGCCTTGCTATAGTCTTGTTCCATTGCTGAATTTGATGAAGGCGTATACCTTGCAAATTCACAACTCTCCAATAAACTAATGAATTCTATGCTTATCGCATCGTCTACCTCTTTGTCTTTGAGCAACCTGCTTATTCGATCCTTACTCATTTCACTAGTTTGAATATGAAGCTTTGCTTTTAAGTAATTGTGTAATGCACGCTCCATAGCAATATAAAACTCCTTTTGGTTACCTAAATTCTTTTTCGCTTCTGATAAATATTTTCTAGCCAGTTTATCTGCCTTACGAATACGATTTCCACGTACATCATTTCGTCTTTCTTCTCTTTTCTTTCCAAAAAACAGAAATAAAGGTATCGCTAATAAGGGTGTAGTTACGGCAAGCCAATATGCTGTCGACCCAAAAAATTTATCAGCACCCTTAGGCTCCAGGTTAGCCTCCAACTTTAAAAATCTAAATTGATTCCCTAGCTGGGTAACTACTTGCTTATTGACAGAAGCATTACTATTTGTATTTGTTATAGAAGTAGAGCGATCCGGTCCTGTTTTTACATCAATAATAACCTCATCGGAAGTAATGGTTTTATAAGTCTCCGTTTTAAGGTCGAAATAAGAAAAAGAAATGGATGGTATTGGATATTTACCTTTAGCTTGTGGAACTAAAGTATAGGTGTCCGAAATTGACCCTGCCATACCCGTTAAGTTAGTTCTCACCATTTCATTATGTTCAGGTTCATATTGTTCGATTCCACTAGGAACACTTAATGAAGGTAGGTCGAAGAGTTTTAGATTACCATTACCGCTAACCACTACTTTTGCCTCCAAAGATTCGGTTGCATCCAGCTCTGTTTTGTTGGTTTTTACCTGAAAATCAAAAGAGCCCACAGCTCCATTAAAATCTGCCGGCTTACCGTTTTGTGGTAAAGGTTTCACATTAATGGTTTTATTACCTGCTGCCACACGTTTGTTGACGGTAGAGTACAATCTTCCACCAAAAATATCACGTCGATTCGTAGGTACATCAACCGCTATGCTCAGTGTCAACGGTTCAATATCTAACTTTCCTGTTTTTTGTGGATACAACACTGTTTTTCGTAATACCACATATCGATAAGGCTCTCCATCGTATTCGCCGTTTTCGATTTTTAATTGTTTCATGTCAATTGCCTGACTCCAAAAATCACTGTATTTGGGACTGTCGAGCTCTTTCCAATTGCTTACACTTATTCGTGGACTTACATAAAGCTTATACACCACAGTGATAGCTTCATTAATGTAGGGATTTGTTTTAGAAATTTCTGCAACGAGGTGCAGGTTTTCACTCGCGGTTAGGTCCGCATCATTACCATCCTTTGGTTTATCTACGGCTGCAGTTACCTCTACATTAACCGGAGTTGTTTTATACGTATTTCCATCTATTTCAATGGTGGCTTGCCCAATAGTGAACTTTCCTCTTTTATTTGGAGCTAAAAAGTAACTAAATGTTTTAGAGTACGATCGTTTACCATTGATCCAAGAATTACTGATGGACTGGTTGGGGCCCCCGACAACCGTAAAACCGCTAAAACTTGGTGGCCTAAAATTGTCTCCATCTTGATTCATTTCAAAATCTACTCTAAGTCGTTCATTTACACCAAGTTTTTCTTTACTTACCTTAGCTTCAAAGGTAACCTGAGCTATACCGATCTGCCCGGCTAGCCATAGGATTGTAAGTAAAATTAACCTCAACTTCATTTTAGTCTTTTTATTCGTTTATCGTGGTAGAAATTACCAATCTTTATCTGTTTTTACTTTAGCACCTTTCACTTTTTCTGCATTGATCTTATCCTGGACTTTCTTTTCTTCGTTGCTCATTGCTTCTAACAAGTTTTTTACTTGCTGTGGAGATAACTGACCAGGAACCGGCTTAGGTTGCTGCTGCTCCTTTTTATCCCCTTCTCCATCCTTCTGATCTTTGTTTTGATCATCCTTTCGCTTACCCTCTTCATTTTTATCCTTATCCCCTTGCTCCTTTTTATCCTCATCACCTTCTTTGCCCTTATCGTCCTGGTCGCCTTCCTTGTCTTTTTTATCTTCCTTATTGTCGCCTTCTTTCTGGTCCTTATTGTCCTGATTCTTATTTTCGTCCTCGTTTTGATCCTTATTTTGTTGATCTTTATCTTTATTTTGGTCGTTTTGCTGTTGTTGTTTTTCCAGCATTTTCTTAGCTAATGCTAAATTATATCGGGTTTGATCATCTGTAGGATCATTACGTAAGGCATTTTTATAAGCTTCTATAGCTTCTTTATATTTTTTCTGCTCCATATAGGTATTACCCTGGTTATGAAAAGCCTTATGTTTTGCTTCTTTGGAGGTAGCAACTTTAGTAGACTCTGTATAGCGATTTAAGGCTTCATCATATTTCTCAGAATTGTAATAAGCATTAGCCAAATTATATTTAGCAACGGTACTTTCTGGATTCTTTGCTATAGCTTTGCGATATTCTCCTTCAGCTTTTGGAAAATTATTGTTTTCTACCAATAATTCGTTTCCATTCGCAATGTATGCTGTTGCTTCTTTTGCAGCTTTTTTCAATGCTTTATCCTCCTGTGCATTTACTAATGAACAGCAACAAATTATGATGATGTAGAACAGCTTCTTTTTCATTTTATTTATTCTTCATTAAATAAATTCAACTTTTTTAACCACGATGTTCTTCGTTCCAAGAAGAAAATATCTAAAAATAGTAACCCTAATCCCATCCCCAAAAACCACTGAAACTGATCCTTAAAATCAGCAAACTGCTTGGCTTCAAACTCTTTTTTATCCATATTTTGCAGTATTTCAGTGACTTGCGTAACCACTTTATCTGTACTTCTACCATCAATGTATGTGCCATTTGCTTCTTCTGCAATTTCCTGCAAAATTGTCGGGTTTAGTTTGGTGATCACTGTCTCTCCCTGACTATTTTTCTTGTATTGTTGTACAATACCATTTTGCTTGATCGGTATGGGACCTCCTTTTGCAGATCCTACACCGATGGTGTAAATTTTTATACCTTGAGCTGCCGCTTCTTCTGCAATACTGCCTGTGTTACCCTGATGATCTTCTCCATCACTAATAATAAATAGCACTCTGTTAGTTTGCTCCTCATCGTCATAATATGTTTTTGCCAATTCGATGGCTTCATTTATTGCGGTACCTTGAGAGGAAATCATATCTGTGTTCATAGATTGAAGAAACATCTTACCAGATCCATAATCCGTAGTTATCGGTAACTGTGGAAAAGCACTACCTGCATAGCCTATAATTCCAATACGGTCACTTGCTAAATTATTAATGATCTGTGTAACTAATTGTTTAGCTTTTTCTAATCGGCTCGGTGCAATATCTTCTGCAAGCATACTTTTGGATACATCGATAGCAAAAACAATATCAACTCCTTCTCTTTTTACCGTTTCGAGCTTAGTACCAATTTTAGGATTCACTAATGCAACTACCAAACTGGCAAGCGCCAGGCTTACCACGATGATTTTTAAAATAGATTTAAAAGTGGACCTATTAGGACTTAATCGCTTTAGTAATTCTTGATCAGCAAACTTTTTTTGAGCCGATTTTTTCCAAATCAACATGGCGATAAATAGCACCAACAAAAAAGGTATGCTTAATAACAACCAGAAATATATTTTCTCTTCAAGTAAATACATAGTGCCTTCTTTCTTATTTAGTTGCGAAATAGGTGAAACTCCTATTTGCCATTGGTGTTTTAAATAAAACTACGAAATAATGTATAGCGCAATAAAAACTCCACAAACAATAACAGCCCTGCTAGGAGTACTAGTGGTCGAAATTTTTCTTCATAGTTATAAAACTTAAACTCTTCTACATCTGTCTTTTCCAGCTTATCTATCTCTTCATAAATTTGTTCTAATTTTTTATTGTTGGTCGCTCTAAAGTATTTTCCACCGGTTACTTTGGCAATTTCCTTTAGCAATTCTTCATCAATTTCTACCTGCACCCTACCGTATTGAAAGGATCCGTTGGGCAGAATTGCCACCGGTGCTAAGGCCATTCCATTAGTACCCAAACCAATGGTGTAGGTTTTAATGCCATATTCAACGGCTAGCTCAGAGGCTATTTTAGGATCAATAAAACCAGCATTATTAGACCCGTCGGTTAACAGAATGATTACTTTACTTTTTGCTTTGCTATCCTTTAATCTATTTACCGATGTAGCTAAACCCATCCCTATAGCTGTACCATTTTCTAAAATATTATCATACCTCACTTCTTTTAACGAGGATAATACAATTGCTTTATCACTGGTTATTGGGGTTTTAGTAAAACTTTCTCCTGCATAGACAACCAACCCTATTCGATCATTAGGTCTACCTCCGATAAACTCCGCTGCCACATCCTTTAGAGCTTCTAGCCGATTTGGTCGTAAATCCTTAGCTAACATACTAGCAGAAACATCTATGGCCATAACAATATCTATACCCCTGGTCGTTTTTGTCTTAGTAGAGATATCAACGGTTCGTGGTCTTGCTAGTGCAGTAATGATTAAGCTTAATACGATCAATCGTAATACAAATAAAACAGGCCTCAGTTTAGCAAGGATACTTGGGGTTGCTTTAAATCCTTTTATCGAAGATATTTTAAGTGTTGCTTGCTGTTTATTTCTTTGCCATATATACCAGGCCACTGCTACAGGTAGTATAAGTAACAACCAAAAGAATTCAGGATTTTCAAATGTAAACTTGTCAAACATGATTTATTCGTTGTTTCTTAATTCCACTGAATTTATAATTCGATTTACTAAGTCCTCAGCATACCTATCCTCTTCATCAAAAGTGATGGTAATTTGCTGAAAACCGCCTTGTTCTGCAAAATTGAGGATCACATATTCATTTTTTTGCGTCTCTTGAGTAGTGCTATTTTTAATTTGAAAATTACCAAAGACCTTTATCCCCTTAGCGCCTCCTAAGGTTTCAAATTCTTCATTTTTTACAGTAATATTCTTAGCACCCTTACTTTCTAAGTAACCCACGGTACCTTCTACTGCTTTTTCTAAGTCAACGTCATTTTGCTGTTTATAACTTACTGTAGAAACCGTTACAAAAAAGTTGCCTAAGATACTTCCATAAACAAAGCTTTCGTTACCCTTAAGCACTTGCTTTTGTTCCTCAGTCATTTTGTAATCATTGCGAATTAACACCTTTGGTGTGGAAATACTTACAGGTGGCGTACCATAGCTACTGGTTATCCATTCTGATTCAACCAATTCCTTGGTTGGGTGACCCAAAATGTTATCCTTTACCACATCATACCCCTTTACAGCTATAAATATGACCAAGGTTATTAAAAAGGCTCCAAAAAATGCAAAAAACCCAATTAGTATTCTCTTGGTTCGACGTTTCTCCTGAAGCGTTTTTCTAAACTCCTCATCTGCCAATAATTCTTCTTCGGTAGGTTCTGGTATGGCTTCTTTCGTTTTAGTGATCACCTCTTCAATGGTCTTTCTATCTTTTTTAGCACTTAAGATATCCGGTCTGGATTTCGCAAATTTTACGAGGTCAGCAGTTTTTAATACCTGTTTTAATTCTTCAATAGTTGCTTTGTCCAACTTAAGCGAACCTGTTTTAATTTCCTGATCCAAGCGTTGAATAAGCTCATCTGTGGTGCTTTCCATAGCATGATCATAAACTTCTTCATCAATATACTTCCGAGCTGTGTCACTTAATTGCGAATAATATTCCTTATGCGAATCTTGCTCTAGCAATTGCGAGCTATCTATGCGTTGTAAAGAGAGCATAGCCCGCTCATAGGCCGGTAAATCTTCCTCTTTTTTATTCTTTATCTGCTTTCTTTTCAACAGGATAAAGACAATAGCTGCTGCAATTAATAGTGGAATACCAATCCATAACAACCATTTCATCCAATCAATGGACAAGGGTGGGTCAACTTCTACCAAAGGTTTTATCGCATACATTTTTTGTTTGGTAGTATCCACTACTACATTACGTACCTCAACATTTAAGGAGTCTGTATAAAAAACTTTGTCAGCAATTAGTATTTTTTGTCTGGGTATGGTGTAGGATCCTGAATCAAATTGTGTCAATGCATACTCTTTGGTAAGAATATGTTTAGCCTCATTTTTTAGCGTATCTGTATTAAAAGTTTCGAGAACCTCTAGCGGTTGAAAGGTTTGCCCTTCAGGAAAAACGACCAATTCCGACGCATCTGCTTCGACCTGCATAGTATATCGTATCTCCTGCCCAATAAGTATAGAAGTTGAATCTATAGTAGCTTTGACCTGTGCTGTAGTCACGGTCAATGGTGCCAATAAAAGAAAACTAAATAGTAATAGCATAAAACTACCTATTCTTGGTAGTTTTAGCTGTATACCTTTATTTCGTACCTCGTACTTTATCATACTAACCATTCAATTTTATCCTCTTGCCTTAAAATAACCAAGTAATTTCTTAACGTAACTTTCATCTACTCTACTGCTCAACGCACCCGATCTACTTCTGGTAAAACTTTCCTTGAAATAATTTACACGCTCTTGATAATATTCACTGTATTTAGTTCTTACCTTTTTAGAAGCAGTATTTACCAACATATGCTCACCCGTTTCTTCATCTTCCATAGCCACAATCCCTAGATTGGGTATTGCTTCTTCTCTTTGGTCATATACCCTTATCCCGGTTACGTCGTGTTTGTTACCTACAATTTTAAGCGTATGCTGATACGCATCGGTGATAAAATCGGAGAGAATAAAAACAATGGCCTTTTTTTTCATTACATTGGATAAGAACTTAAGTGCTTCTGTGATATCGGTTTTTTTACTTTGCGGTTCAAACTCCAAAAGTTCTCTAATAATTCTCAATACGTGTGATCTTCCCTTTTTTGGAGGGATATACAGTTCTATTTGATCCGTAAAAAGAATAAGGCCAATCTTATCATTATTTTGAGTAGCAGAAAACGCTAATGTAGCTGCAATTTCTGTAAGTATTTCTTTTTTAAATTGCTGCTGTGTACCAAAAAATTGGGATCCAGAAACATCAACCATAAGCATCATGGTCAATTCTCTTTCTTCTTCAAACACCTTAACGTATGGTTCGTTATATCTCGCAGTGACGTTCCAATCAATGTTTCGTACATCATCACCAAACTGATACTGTCGCACCTCACTAAAGGTCATTCCTCTTCCTTTAAAAGTAGAGTGATATTCGCCCCCAAAGATATGATCACTGAGGCGTCTTGTCTTTATCTCTATTTTGCGAACCTTCTTTAATAAGTCTTTAGTATCCATCAACAGGGTTTACGATTTGTATTTCAGCTATCACTAAATAACTTTTATCAAATACTGTACTTCAAAACAGAAATCCTATGGAACTTCTACTTCGTTGATTATTTTATTAATAATATCAACTGAAGATATATTTTCAGCTTCCGCTTCATAAGTGATTCCAATTCTATGGCGCAATACATCGTGTACTATCGCTCTAACATCTTCGGGAATTACATATCCTCTTCGTTTAATAAAGGCGTAACATTTAGCTGCTGTGGCTAAATTGATACTACCCCTAGGTGATGCACCGAAACTGATAAGCGGTTTGATTTCCTCTAAACCAAATTTTTCTGGATAACGTGTTGCAAAAACAATATCAAGGATATACTTTTCTATCTTTTCATCCATATACACTTCTCTAACCGCTTGCTGAGCTGTTAGAATTTGTTCTAAAGACACGACTGGATTTACTTTTTCAAAAGATCCTTTAAGGTTAGCCCTAATAATAAGCTGTTCTTCTTCTTGTTTCGGATAGTCGATCACCGTTTTAAGCATAAAACGATCGACCTGAGCTTCTGGTAATGGATACGTACCCTCTTGCTCAACTGGGTTTTGTGTAGCCATTACTAAGAAAGGCTTATCAAGTATAAAAGTCTCATCCCCAATGGTTACCTGTTTCTCTTGCATCGCCTCTAATAAAGCACTTTGTACTTTTGCAGGCGCCCGGTTAATCTCATCTGCTAAAACGAAGTTGGCAAAAATAGGCCCTTTCTTAATCGAAAAATCGTTTTCTTTAATATTGTAGATTAATGTACCGATAACGTCCGCAGGCAAAAGATCTGGTGTAAACTGTATTCTGCTAAAACTTCCGTGAACTGCCTTAGAAAGCGTGTTGATCGCTAAAGTCTTAGCTAAACCTGGCACCCCTTCTAATAAAATGTGGCCCTGCCCCAGAAGCCCAATAAGCAATCGCTCCACCATGTGTTTTTGACCTACGATTACCTTATTCATTTCGAGCTTAAGAATATCCACAAATGCTGATTCTTGCTCTATTTTCTGGTTGATTGAAGCAATATCTACCGTATTATTCTCTTCCATCGATTTTATTTTTTAGTGGCGTGAATTTACTATTACTTAACTTGCAATGCAAATTGTTAAAATTATTTTCTACATCCTGTTAATTCTTGGTTAAATCTAATGTAACCAATCGGCTAAAACCCTCAATTTTACTGTATATTTAGAAAAAAGTTTTACAAAAAGGCATAGCCAAAATTATCGCATTCAGCGATAATCGTAACAAAGACGATGCAGATAATAAGATGTTGCAACGTGGCGAAGAAAGACAAAAAATGTATTTGTTTCTAATTACAATCTTTCTGCATTTCTTCTGACTTCATATTAAACCTTTAAAAATAGATCTGTATAAAGGAATAATGATTGGCGAACTTGGCTTACCTATTTTCAAAACTAGTTAAACATTTTAAAACAAAACAACGAATTACTATTTATGAAAACAGCATTAATTACTGGGGCTACAAGTGGAATTGGTAAAGCGACCGCTATTGCATTTGCCGATCAAGGAATTGATTTAATACTTTGTGGGAGAAGAGAAGAACGACTTGAAGAATTAAAAAAACAACTCCATACCAAAGTAAAGGTTCACACCCTTAATTTTGATGTAAGACAACAACAAGATGTATTTTCAAAAATTGATACGCTTCCCGAAGCCTTTAAAGATATAGACATTTTGATCAATAACGCTGGTAATGCCCATGGTTTGGACCCTATAGAATTAGGTAGTGTTGACGATTGGGATGCCATGATCGATATCAATGTCAAAGGTTTATTGTATGTTTCTAAAGCGGTTATACCCGGAATGACTAAAAGACGCAATGGGCATATTATTAATATCGGCTCCATAGCTGGTAAAGAAGTGTACCCAAACGGAAATGTGTATTGTGCTAGCAAGCACGCTGTTGATGCTATAAATAAAGGAATGTTGATTGATCTTAATCCATATGGTATTAAAGTCAGTGCTATTAACCCTGGTCTGGTCGCAACTGAATTTAGCGAAGTACGTTTTAAAGGAGATGAAAATAGAGCAAAGTCCGTTTATCAAGGCTATGATCCTTTAAAAGCAGAGGATATTGCAGATATCATTGCATTCGTTATCAGTAGACCCTATCATGTAAATATCGCTGATCTTATCGTATTACCTACTGCTCAGGCTAATAGCACTATTGTACGAAAAAACCTATAAGTTTTAAGTAGAATTCGAATGTCTGAAAATATTTTGATTATCTTGAGTAGTACGTAGAGCCCAATCAAACTATGATTAATAAACGTTTACTTATAAAAAACTTACTTGCCCATAATGACGAAAATAGTTTTTATGATAAGAAACGAATTTTAAATTTTGAAGATCGAGAAGGAAAAGGAAAGTTTTTGAAACATGTATGTGCACTAGCCAATTCCAATCCCAAGAACAACTCCTATATTGTCGTTGGTGTAGAAGATACTGATAATAGTATAGTAGGTGTGGATTTTTTTGATGATAGCAAAATTCAAAATTTAGTCAATGCATACTTATCTAACCCACCGAGAGTATCTTATGAGAACATTCCCTTTCCACATCTATCAGAAGATAAAGTCGTAGGTTTAATTACAATTAGATCCCAAAGCGGAAAATTATGCTCCTTGCGCAAAAACATATGGAAATATTATGGCGGGAGTGTGTTTTTTAGAGAGGGTAGTATCAGTATGCCAAAAGCCTTTGATATTGAAATCAAAGATTTAAACTCTGAAATTGTTACTGCCATAGAAAATCACGCCCAAAACAATATTAAGTTGACTTTAGACGGTGTTTTTGATTTTATGAATTTCCGAAAAGACTACAATCCAACCTACAAAGTTTTTAAGGAATATTTTGTGGTCTGCTGGGCAGGTAAAGAAAAGAAAGTGGATAATGAAATATATTACTCCAGGGTCGATATCGCATTAATAAATGAACAGGTTAAACTCTTTTACTCAGAACTTGATGAAGTAAGTATCACCATTACCGATGAAAGCTTTACAATACTAGAATATGTCCACTTAGGATTACAAAACACCTATAAATATTATCCTTTAGAAAAAGTAGTGATCACCTTTAATGATAATGGCAGCTATGACATCGATAGCGAATTGTTATTTGAGCCGCCTCAATTTGATAAAAAAACCTTATTTCATTTATACAATAGCAATAATGCTTTAGTAGAAAAATTAAAAAACAATATTGGTTTAACCAAAAACGATCATAAAGATCTACTCAATTTACCGGCTACCTACCTGATTTGCTATTTCAATAATTTTAATGAAGCTAAAGACAAATTGGAAGAAGCTAAGCCTTATCTAAAAGGCTATAGTGAAGAAGTCTACGCACTCTATAAAGAAACAACAAGAATACTTAGAAAAGTAAGATATAGTTAATTATGAACAACAGAACATTTGTAATAGGAGATATTCATGGAGGACTAAACGCACTACAACAGCTACTCGGTAGTATTGATCTTAAAAAAACTGACCAACTGATTTTTTTAGGTGATTATGTTGATGGATGGAGTGATAGTCCAGGAGTAATATCATATCTCATTGACTTAAAAGAAAAATATGACTGCATATTTATAAGAGGAAACCATGATGCACTTTGTCATAACTGGCTTATCCAAGACACCTATAATCCTGAATGGATTCAGCATGGTGGGCAAGTTACCATGGACGCTTATGCTGATTTATCTAAAGATGAAATAAACGCACACATTTATTTTTTTGAAAAACTGACCAATTATCATATAGATGATCAAAATCGCCTTTACTTGCACGCAGGGTTTACCAATCTCCACGGGCCTCAAAGAGAATATTTCGAATCTTTATTCTATTGGGATAGAACACTTTGGGAAACAGCCTTGGCCGTAGACCCAACACTTACCAAAGAGGATCCTAAATTTCCTAAAAGACTGCAATTGTTCTCTGAAATTTATATTGGTCATACCCCAGTTACCCGAATTGAAAAGACAACACCTGTAAATGCAGCTTGTGTTTGGAATATAGATACAGGCGCTGCTTTCAAAGGTCCCTTAACCGCATTAGAGGTAAACAGCAAAAAATATTGGCAAAGTGACCCAGTCTACACGCTTTATCCAGAAGAAAATGGAAGAAATTAGGATGCAAATGTTTACCTAACTGTAGCTGCATACACCAAGTATAAACCGAAAAGCTTTTATAAGATGAAAACCATAAAGTTTATACTAGTTGTACTACTCATTCAACTCATTATTTCATGTTCAAATGATGATCAGGGAGTACGCGGAACCAACGTGCTAACTACCTTTGATTTTACAGCCGTTGATCCCAATCAAATTCCAGATGTAATTTTTGCCAATGATCAAAACGGAAATCTAATCGCTGAGTTAAGTCTGGGTGGAGTTCCTGATGTTTATCAACTAACCAGTGATGAACTGTATCTAGCTGGTAATTTTACCTTAAGTCTATTTAATGAAAGCTCATCTGGAACCGAAAAAAGTTTGTCTACTTTTTATCAAGTACCTGTTGGTCAAACCCTACAAATACCAGAAAGTAATTATCAATATGATGGAGAGCTTAAATTAAATTTTGATCTTAGTGGCACAACTAACCATCAAGTGAATGTATATGGACTAAGAAGACAGTTTATAGATCAATCCGACGATGGAGCGGGTCAATTTAGCTATACCTTTGCTTATAATGAAGAGGCTTCAGCCAATAGACTATTCATTAAATTACGTTACACTGAGATCGGCGGAATGACTAGGTATGCCCATCTATGGGTTAATGATTACACTTCATCCAACGAATATTTTTATACAATACCAGATTTCGCCGAAACGCTACTGAATCGCCCTACCTTAAACGATGAAGCAGATGATTATAGTGGATTTGACCTTTATGGTGTTCTGAATGGATTTAATTGCAACTTGTATGATCCCGTTACTCGCGATTTCTATACAGTAACCGAAGGTTTTGATAACTATCTAATTCGATACTACGGAGGTTATACGGATGATTATACCCATCAAAAGCGTATTGTTACCAATACATTTCCTGAAAATATCACTACAATCCGTCCAAACTGGGATATGAACTACAGTTTTGTAAACAATGCTTTAGCCATTGAAGTTAATGGTCAATTTTCTTTACTAACACTACGAACGAGTTACGAAAATACGCCTAATGATATCAACTGGGATCTCTATGCTCCGCCGGTTTCAGGTACGTATAACTTGCCAGAATTGCCCTCAAGTTTGTCTGCTGACTATCAAAATCACTTTAATTCCGGCAATCCATTTGATCAAGATTATGCACCCATGTCTCATTTTACAGCATATCCAAATTACAATAATTTAATCATTAATTATTTGAGCAACCGTACGGAGCATGATGGAGATGAACGACTTATCAAATATTTTTAATCAGTATCTTACAACAAGAAATCAAACTAATAACTCAAAACTAACAAAAAATGAAAACACTAAAAGTAATCACAAAACTAGTTATGAAATCGATTTTAATTCTAGTCCTTTGCATAGGAACTACGGCCTGTGAAGGACCTGAAGGACCACAGGGAGAAATAGGGCTTCAAGGACCTCAGGGAGAACAGGGACCACAAGGTGATCAAGGGCCAGCCGGGGAAGACGGTAATGCCGAGGTGATCTATAGCAACTGGATTCCCGCTGATTTTCAGGGAACATCAACTTCAATAAAATTTATGGACATTGACTTTCCACCAGAATTACCTAGCGCTAGTAGTATCAAAAACACCCATGTCATCTTAGTTTATTTTACGGGATTCGGGGATGGTAATGTCTATTTATTACCGGTATTAAATTTTAGAAATGCTCAATTTACCTATGGATTTGGAAGTGGAAGTGCCGCTGTAGAAGACATTTTAATCAGAGCACAAGCATTAAGCGGTGATCTAAACGAGTTTCAAATTGATCCTGCAAGGGGTAATCAATTTAGATATGTAATCATACCTCCAAATGTACAGGCTGGTCGACAAGCTTTAGATTATTCAGATTATGAAGCTGTAAAAGCAGCTTTTGATCTCAAAGACTAAAATAAATAGTGTATGCCTTTAAAGACCTTTGATACCAATCAAAGGTTTTTTTTTACAGATAATTAATTTTAGCTAGCTATTTTGTAGCTTTAGAACGCAAAAAAATAAATCAACGGAATTATGGGAATATTTGACGAAATAAAGAAAAAGCTTAGTCACGAATTTATTGATATTATTGAATGGCTTGACTATTCAGATGATACTATCGTTCATCGTTTTGAGCGTTATCAAAATGAGATCAAAAACGGAGCTAAATTGATTGTTAGAGAAGGGCAAACCGCAGTTTTTATTAACGAAGGTCAATTAGCTGATGTTTTTAAACCCGGAACCTATACCTTAGATACACAAAACCTACCTATACTATCCACTTTAAAAGGATGGAAATACGGTTTCAATAGCCCATTTAAAGCCGAGGTTTATTTTGTGAACACTCACCTTTTTACTGATGAAAAATGGGGCACCAAGAACCCCATTACATTAAGTGATGATCGGTTTGGATTAGTTGAAATAAGAGCTTTTGGTACGTATGCCTTTAAAATTAGTGATCCTGGAAAGTTTATTATTGATATTGTAGGTACAGATGGTAATTTTACCAATTTTGAAATTAATGAACACCTTAAAAGTTTAATCTCTACCCGATTTACAGATACCGTTGGTGAAGCTAATCTTCCTATTGAACTATACGCAGCAAATACGACTGAGCTTTCGGAGACTTGTCAAGAGGTAATGCAACCAGAGTTTCAGTCTGTTGGAATTTCATTAGAAAAGTTCTTTATAGAAAATGTTTCTATGCCCGAGGAGCTTAAGAAAGAAATATTTGAATATAGTAGAATCGACAAATTAGATTTAGATAAACTGACTAAATTTAAAACTGCCAAAGCTATTGAAGCTGCTGCTGCAAACGAAGGCGGTACTGCCGGAGCAGGTATGGGTATGGGTATGGGATTTGTCCTTGCTCAACAAATGGGTGGTATGATGAACCAAGGCGGAACCACGCAACAGCAACCTATGCAACAGCAAAACACTCCAGTGCCTCCACCAATGCCAGTACAGGTACAATATTATTATGCACATAATGGGCAACAAACTGGTCCAGTATCCTTTGATCAATTAAAAGCGCTTTTTGCTAGCAGAACGATCAATAAAGAAACACTGGTTTGGAAGCAAGGAATGGGTAATTGGACTGCTTTACAAGAGGTAGAAGAGCTAAAATCATTTTTAGGCGGAAGTACACCTCCTCCATTACCAGGTAATTAATAAAATTTAAAGTTTACACCTACAAACCACAGGTACTTCTTTTTTGAAGCTGCCTGGGTTTTACTTATGTATTGCATTTAGCGAATGGATAACGAAAAAAAACAATCCTTTTCTGAAAAAAAAAGAAGTTGTATCAACTGTGGTGCCGAGTTAACCTACGAGCCCGGTACTACAGAAATTACTTGTGATTATTGTGGTCATCAAGAAAAAATAACTACTTCAAAGGATGGCCTGGAAGAATTAGAGCTACAGCCCTATTTAGAAAAACTGGGTGCTCACTTTCATTCTGAAGAGATTAGTATGATTCAATGTAAAAATTGCGGTGCTAATCAACACATTGAAGAAAATTATAAGTCCTTGCATTGCGTCTACTGTACTATGCCACTGTTAGTTGAGGATATACATAAAGAAGAGTGGATCTTGCCAGGTGCTGTATTACCCTTTCAATTAGATCAAAAAAAATCACATCAGATCTTTAGCAAATGGGTCAAAGGGTTATGGTTCGCTCCTAATAATCTAAAAAAAGCTGCATTACACCCTGAGTATACAAAAGGGTTATATTTACCCTATTGGACATTCGATGCGCAATTGTTTGCCCATTACTCCGGTGAGCGAGGGGATTATTATTATGTCACTGTACCCTATACCACTACCGTAAATGGTAAAACGGTTACCAGAACGCGAACAGAACGACGTACCCGATGGACTCCTGCCAGCGGTCAAATTAGCGGTTTTGTTGATGACACCTTAATCAAAGCCTCAAACCAAAGAAAAAATCCAATACCTCATAAAATAACCAACTGGAATCTGGAGAAGTTACAACCCTTCCATTCTGATTTTTTAGCCGGGTTTGTAACCGAAAAGTATACCATACCTTTACAAGATGGTCACTTATCTTCTCAACAAGAAGCCAGGAAAATAGCCACGGTTTGGGCTAAGCGCGACATTGGTGGCGACACACAGCGGGTACATCAGTTGGATATGAAGCTTACTGAAGAAACCTTTAAGCACATTTTGTTGCCCGTTTTTATCAGCTCTTATAAATATGACGGTAAGACGTATAATTTCTTTGTTAACGGCCAAACGGGTTCCATTTATGGTAAAAGACCGTATTCATTTTGGAAAATATTTTTCCTAGTATTATGCATACTTATTATTGTAGGGATCCTATTTTTCTTCTTTAATAAGTAATTTAAAGATTGGTTTATCGTTTTACTCAATAAACAGTACATCTAATGAAAGATAGCTGCCTGATTTTTTTTGTATTTATTTTTAGTAACGTCTTTGCTCAAAATGAAAATTTGAGTGATGAGTTTAATACCTCAAATCTAGATGCAACCTGGAGTTTATTTCAAGAAGAGTATTTTGAAACTCCCGTACCAGTTACATCAGGTCGCATGCAAATGGTATTGGATGATGCGCTGTGTAATGAAACATGTGTATGGTGGCAAGACTCCAGCGCAGGATTTATATATAAAACCCTTACCGGTGATTTTGATGTAGCTACTGCAGTTTATGCTAAACAACGTACCAACCCAAATGAAGATGTAGACCGCTGGACACAATTAGCTGGCTTGATGGCTAGGGATCCTGCTTCTACCACCACAGGTAGTGAGAATTATGTTTTTAATGTGGCCGGAATACGTTTTGATACTCCCTCAGTCGAGCTCAAGTCTACAACAGACAACAGTAGTACTATTAGAGCATACACCGATAATAGGAACTGCTGCAGAAGTACGGATAGTGCGTATGGGAGCTACTTTTGAGCTCTATTCGAGAGCTATAGGAGCTGAATCCTGGATGTATAGGTATGAATTTAGCAGACCTGATTTACCAGCAACGCTGCAAGTTGGGCTTATCGCTTATATTTATGAAGCTTACCCTGGTAATTTAAACGCACAATTTGACTGGATTCGATTTGATAACGAAGTATTAAGCACTTCAGATTTCAACCAACCCGTAACAGCTTTGTACGCTTATCCTAATCCTTTTAAAGACATCATACATTTGAAAAGCCAAACGGCAATTGATGAAGTCCAAGTTTTTGACCTATCTGGTCAGAAGTTAAAAACAATCTCGGCTAAACAACAATCGATTTCTCAGTTATCTCTTAAAGAACTATCTGCTGGCATCTATTTTCTAAGAATTTTTGCTCAAGACCAACAAGAACTTATTGAAGTCATTAAGCAATAAACCTTATAATTGCTCAATGGTAATGCTTCGTCGTTCGGTTATTACGTGACAAATATCTTCTTGTACTTCAATCGGTAGATTTGATTGATAGGTGGCATATCCATCTTTAGTAATGGTAATTGTATAATACCCAACGCGTTCGTAGGCACCAACAAAATCAGTCGATCCCGTAACATTTTCAAGAGTTTCCTGATAGTCTCCATCCGTGGCAATCACAGTAACTTGATCTATGATAGCCTCGCCACTATCAGCATCTATAACGGTTATGGCTAAGCCTGGTCTAATCTCTTCCGTACATAATACCGGGTCTGCTGTAGTTTCGTCATCCATTTCGCAAGCCCATAAGCTTACAATAGCGACACACATAAAAAATATAAATACTCTCGACGTCATTTTTACGGTTATTTCCTACTAGATGTACAATGATAAAAAAGGTTGCGCAAAAAAAAGCACCCAAATGGGTGCTTTTTATGGTTTCTATACTAAATTCTTTATTATAAATCGAATTTAATTCCCTGAGCTAAAGGAAGCTCAGTTGTATAATTAATCGTATTGGTTTGACGTCTCATATATACTTTCCAAGCGTCCGATCCAGATTCTCTTCCTCCTCCGGTATCTTTTTCACCACCAAAGGCACCACCTATTTCTGCTCCGGATGTACCAATGTTTACATTAGCAATACCACAGTCAGAACCTTCGTGAGATAAGAAACGTTCTGCTTCTCTAAGGTTATTAGTCATAATTGCAGAAGAAAGTCCTTGATTAACACCATTCTGAATTTCTAACGCATTTTCAACATCACCGCTATATTTTAATAAGTATAATACCGGTGCAAAGGTTTCGTGTTGTACAATTTCATAAGAATTGTCTGCTTCCGCAATAGCAGGTTTTACATAGCAACCACTTTCATATCCTTCACCTTCTAAAACACCACCTTCTACGACAAGATTACCACCTTCTTCAACTACTTTTTCTAAAGCGTGTTGGTAGGCTTTTACAGCATCCTTATCAATTAGTGGTCCTACGTGATTGTTTTCGTCCAATGGATTCCCTATATGTAATTGCTTGTAGGCATCTACGATTGCATTTTTAACCTTATCGTACATCGATTCGTGTATAATTAATCGACGCGTAGAGGTACAACGTTGACCAGCAGTACCAACAGCGCCAAATACAGCACCGATTACTGTCATTTTTAAGTCCGCATCAGGAGTAACGATGATGGCGTTGTTTCCTCCTAATTCTAGTAATGACTTTCCAAGACGTTCTCCTACAGTAGCTGCAACGATTTTACCCATTCTGGTAGATCCTGTAGCAGATACTAAAGGAACTCTTTTATCTTTGGTCATCATCTCACCTACCTTGTAATCTCCGTTAATCAAACAAGAAATTCCCTCTGGAAGGTTATTTTTTCTAAACACCTCAGCAGTGATCTTTTGACAAGCCACTCCTGTTAATGGTGTTTTTTCACTTGGTTTCCATACGCAAACATCTCCACAAACCCAAGCTAATGCAGTGTTCCAAGACCATACTGCCACAGGGAAATTGAATGCAGAAATAATTCCTACAATTCCAAGTGGGTGGTACTGCTCATACATTCTATGACCTGGTCGTTCCGAGTGCATGGTAAGTCCGTGTAATTGTCTGGATAATCCAACAGCAAAGTCACAGATGTCAATCATCTCCTGTACCTCTCCAAGACCTTCTTGATATGATTTACCCATCTCATAAGAAACTAATTTTCCTAATGGTTCTTTCAATCTTCTTAGCTCATCTGCCAACTGTCTTACTATCTCTCCTCGTTGCGGGGCTGGCATTACTCTCCAAGTTTTGAAAGCACTGCTTGCTGCGTCTATTACTTTTTCGTACTCCTCTTTAGTAGTGGTTGTAACTTTTGCAATTAACTCACCATCAACCGGAGAGTACGATGCTATTTCCCCACCAGTACCAAAGCTCTGGCTACCTGTAGAAGTTCCATGATTAGTTTGAGAAACACCTAACTGTTCTAGTGCTTCTTTTATTCCAAAATCTGCTATTGCTGTTGCCATTATGAATAGTAATTTTTAATTTGTTGCAAAGATACAGTCTTTTGAGGATTTTTTAAATTTTGATTCTTTTTATTCCTTCTTTTGATCAATTTAGCAATCAAAATCCAGTTAAAAAATCAAATTTTTACTATTAAGAGATTTTAGCAACTAACTTGATTTAATCGTTTTCGGAAACAAATCGCGGATCAGTAGGCATCACTTCCCCACATTTGTCACAAGTTCGAAGTGATTTGCTGCCATAAAAGTGTTTGAAGTGGGCTAAAAAATCTTTTTCAATATCCTGAAGTTCAAAATACACTTCGTATAACTTATGATTACAGTTGTCACAAAACCATAGTAATCCATCTTTAGCATTTTCATTTACCCGCTTACGCTCTACGACCAAACCTATAGAACCCTCGTGGCGAACTGGCGAGTGCGGTACTTTAGCAGGATGCAAATACATGTCTCCAGGGCCAAGTTTCATGGTTTTTTTTTCACCTTCCTCCTGCACGTGCACTTCGACATGGCCCTCAAGTTGATAAAAAAGTTCTTCGGTTTCATTATAATGATAATCCTTACGGGCATTAGGACCTGCAACAATCATCACAATATAATCACCAGACTCTTTATACAAATTTTTATTCCCTACCGGTGGTTTTAAAATAGCTCTGTTTTCTTCAATCCATTTGCTAAGATTAAACGGTTTTTGAATCGCCATACTAGTATTTAATTGATCTGAGCTATAAAAGTAAGGATTTACCTTTATATGGTGTTTAGTATTAGGAGAATCTTAAAAGATTTTAGGATGTATTTAAGGTGAAGTATAAAAAAGCGAACCGAAGTTCGCTTCTTAAATTTTAACAACCCGTATCACGGTATTCTGTAGCTCCATCCTCTGGACAAGGTAGATCGCAAGACTGCGTAATAAAAACTGGATACGAACGACCTGCAGGTGTAAATACACAACTACAGCAATCTCCAAATGGAGGTAAAAAACCACCATTTAATAACTTTTGATCTGATTTACTTAGTAATTTGATACTGTTAATTTTTAAAACATTTTTAAGCATAATATATAAAGTTGATTTATGAATCACCTAAAATAATAAAATATCTTTTCTTTTTTTCTTCATATATAACTTATCGAACAAATAAAAGAAATCGCCCCGAAGAGACTAGCTCCTGGAACGATTTCTCACTAAATAACCAACCAAAATTTTAGTGCTCAGCACTATGCTGTTTTATACTTTTTTGTGCTTTAAAAAATCACTTTTTCGAATTCTTTTTGTTTGATTCTGTTGCTCACCATTACTGTTTTTAAATTGTAAATATCCCCTACCTACAAATCGATATACAGTACCTGACGATGGGTGAAATAATTCTATCTTTCCATCATTAATAACGGTAAGTTCAAAGAATTCATTGCCCAAGTAATCATAATCCAATGTTAAGGTTTTACTATAAAAATCATTAGGTATGTCATTTACTTCATAATACCCCGTATAGTCATAGTAGATCGTATTAATTGGAGTGCCATTGGGATCTTGAGAACTTCTAAAATTATCTCCGGATCCATAGTATAAAAATTGAAGATAATTTTCATTATCAAACTCATTTATTGCTCCATAGTTACTGGTGTAGACTTTTTCCCAAGCCTCATACTCTTGTAGAAAATAATGGATATTTTCATAAAACACTAAGTCATAATCAAAGGTGTTTCTTTGGTAACCCTCTAAGAAATAAGTGGTATTGGTAGACCTATGATATAATCGTATTTCATTTGGCCCTGCCTGAAAAACTTCGAAACGATAAAAACCATCTAAATCATGACTAATATCTAATTCCATAGCAAAAGTGTCATAAAAACCAACATCCAATCCAAACCCATTTCCATTAGCACCCATGCCAACCAAATTATTATTCGCAAAAAAAGTTCCGTTTCTAAAGGATAGGGTAAATGCCTTATCCATAAAAGGAATAGCACCATTACCTATAGTTCGATGAATATCTAAATACCAAATTTCATAGGTAGCTAATAATTGGTTTAGAGTAACTCGTGGTTCGTCCACTACGATTTCATCTTGAATAACCACATCAGCAACACAAGAACTCATTACTATAGCGCCGAATAGTATAACCGAAAATAATTTTAACGTTTTCATAAGCGTTGTTTTTGAGTTTACAAGTAGAAACCAAAAGATGTGCCAAAAATATATATAGTTGTAATTCAGGATTTTACAATTTGATAAGGATTTTACCTATTTTTGAATTTCAAAACCTTTTCACATGAAGAAAAAGCCAAAGTTTGCCGTCATCGGTGGAGGAAGCTGGGCAACTGCCATTGTTAAGATGTTATCCGAAAATTTAGAAGAAATTTGTTGGTATATGCGCAGCGTATATGCGGTGGAGCACATCAAAAGACAAGAACATAACCCTAATTATCTTAGCTCGGTAGAATTTGATGTCTCGCAATTAAAATTAACGACCGACATCAATGAAGCAGTAAACTATGCGGATTATCTCATATTTGCTGTGCCTTCTGCCTTTATGAGTTCTGAGCTCGAAAAACTTACTGCTTCTTTGGAAGATAAAGTTATATTTTCTGCAATTAAAGGAATTATACCCGAAACCGGTCGAATCGTTGGCGAACACTTTAATGAAGCCTATAATATTCCACTCGAAAATATTGGGGTAATTACAGGGCCTTGCCACGCGGAAGAAGTGGCATTAGAGCGTTTATCGTATCTGACTATAGCCTGTGATGATGAAGAAAAGGCAAAAATAGTTGCCGAAAATCTAAGTAGCGAGTACATTAAGTGTAAAACTAGTGATGATATCATTGGTACAGAATACGCAGCAGTATTAAAAAACATTTATGCCGTTGCTGCTGGTATTGCTCACGGTCTCGGCTATGGGGACAATTTTCAGAGTGTATTGATGAGTAATGCCATCCGAGAGATGAAACGTTTTATAAAACACGTACACAAAATGAAACGAAATATCAATGATTCCGCCTATTTAGGAGACTTATTGGTAACTGGGTATTCTATATTCTCAAGAAATAGGATGTTTGGTAATATGATTGGTAAAGGCTATACGGTTAAAAGTGCTCAGATGGAGATGAATATGGTTGCCGAGGGTTATTATGCCGCCAAAACTGCATATGAAATTGAGGCCGTAAAAAAAGCTAAAAAACCAATAATTGATGCTGTACATAGCATTTTATACGACAACAAAAATCCGAAAAAAGTATTTAAGAAATTAGCCGAAAAACTTGACTAAATATCCGTATCTTACAATAAAACATAAAAAATAGACCATGGAAGAGGTCATTAAAAACTTTTATACCGGCTTAAGTGAGCGTGATGCAGAAAAAATGGTGTCCTACTATCACAAAGATATCGTTTTTGAAGATCCGGTTTTCGGTAAATTAGAAGGCGAAGATGCCGTAAAGATGTGGCATTGGTTGTGTCTAAATGGTAAAGATCTGAAAATTAAGTTTTCAGATATTAGAATCGATAACGACAAAGGTACTGCTAAGTGGGAAGCCCGATACTCCTATGGTAAACGAAAGCGTCCTATTTTTAATAAAGTTTCAGCAGAATTTGAATTTAAGGATGGTAAAATCATAAAACATACCGATAATTTTTCACTAAAAAACTGGGCTACACAAGCCATCGGATGGAAAGGTAAAGTTATTGGGGGCACTGAATATTTCAAGAAAAAGCTACAATTTAGATCTAAAAAGTTGTTAGAAAATTTTGAGATTGCAGAAAATGCTTAGCTTATGAAAAAACCTGCTTTTCCACTTGTTTCTGCAACTTGGTTGCGTGATAATCTTCAAGATCCTAAGTTAGTGCTTTTGGATGCAACTATAAAAAAAGCAACAGCTACTAATGCTTCAAATGCTGATGTCAGCTATATACCCAATACGCGATTTTTTGACTTAAAGGGTGATTTTTCTAATCCAGAAACCACATTACCCAATATGCTACCCACACCCAATGCATTTGAAGATGCTTGTAGAAAATTAGGTATTCAGCAGGATAGCCATATCGTCATTTATGACCGATTAGGAATTTACAGCAGCCCAAGAGTATGGTGGATGTTTAACGTTATGGGGTTTGAGCACGTTGCTATCTTAGATGGAGGCTTGCCCAGCTGGGTAGAACAAGGATATCCTACAGAACATTCCTTTACGCCACTATCCAAAATTACAGAAGGTGATTTTAAAGCCAACTATCAGCCCAACTTCGTAGTAACCAAAGAACAAGTACTTAGTGTAATGCACAATAAAGATGTGCTTATACTTGATGCTCGATCGGCAGGAAGATTTAAAGGAACAGAACCAGAGCCCAGAACTGATTTAAAGGGGGGACACATACCCAATTCCGTAAGTTTACCGTATACCGAAGTACTAAACCAAGGTAAAATGAAATCGGAAGCCGAACTACAAAACATATTCTCCAGATTTGATCTAGAGAAAAAGCAACTTATCTTTACTTGCGGTTCCGGGATAACCGCTTGCATTATTCTTTTAGCAGCGACTATAGCTGGTTATACCAAATTATCCGTTTATGATGGCTCCTGGAGTGAATGGGGACTACTAGGGGATATGCCTATAGAATGTTAATGCCAATACATAATCCAATAGCAAGATGCGATTTACCTTTATTTTTCTGTTACTCAGTTGTATTCAATTTGTTGTAGCGCAACATCAAAATCACTATAAACTATCCAATTTTTATAGCGATGATGCTCAACTAGCAAAAACAGTAGATTCTATCTATGCTAAGTTAACAGAAAAGCAACGGATTGCTCAAATGATCATTAGCTGCGGTGGGGAGTTAGGAAAATCTAATGCTATCATAACTCAATTGGTAAAGGATGAAATCATAGGTGGCGTCGTTTTTCTCAAAGGTGTCAAGAAAGAACATAAAGCAGCCATTGCTAACCTCAACACGATTACTAAAACCGAAAAAAATATTCCGTTGCTTTTTAGTATGGATGCAGAACCCAGTTTACTTACTGGGCGAATCCAGGGAATGCCGGATGTAGGTCAAACCATTGACATCAAAAATTTTACACAATCCGATTCTATTGTTAGTATCATTAATACTGAATTAAAAGACATAGGCGTACACCATAATTATGCTCCCGTACTTGATGTGAGCTCAGAGAATGAAGCCATTAAATCTCGTAGTTATGGTCGGGACAAAGACTCCGTAATACGATTAGCCAATCGATTTATAAAATGTAGTCAAGCGGACGGAATTATAGCCACAGCTAAACACTTTCCGGGTCACGGTTTGGTTCAAGGAGACACTCATAAACAAAGTGTATATATTGATGGCCCTTTACAAGAGGTGAATAATTATTACCCCGTAATCGAGCAAGGTGTGTTAAGTATTATGGTCGCTCATATTACCGTTAAAAATAATGAAACATTCAGTACAAATGGATTGCCTGCTAGCTGTTCGCGAAGGATAGTGACCGATTTGCTAAAAGATGGTATGTGCTTCGAAGGACTTGTCATCTCAGATGCCTTAAACATCATGAAAGCAGTAACCATATTAGAGAATGCGCCTTTATTAGCATCCAAAGCCGGGTGTGATCTAATCCTGATGCCACAGGATGAACGCGCTACATTACAAACCATACAGCGAGAACTTCAAAAAGATGAAGCATACAAGAAACAAATTGAACAATCCGTTAAAAAAATATTGAGATTGAAAGTTTGTGCAGGTATTATTTAAGAAATGAAAGATGCAAACCTATATTAAACTAAATCATATGCAGATTCATAAGCCACTTATCTTTATACTTCTTATAATTAACTCTTTTTCTTCTAAATTATCTGCACAACACACAGAGCATAATGAAGATATCATTGCCAAAACTCCAAATCAGAATTCTAATAGAATACTATCTTTTTTAGCTCTTGGCGACTCGTATACCATTGGTCAAGGAGTACAGCAGAAATATAGTTGGCCTTATCAGCTTAAAGATACACTTAGCACATTGTCAGTTGCTATCGATACGCTGACAGTTATAGCGCAAACCGGTTGGACCACAAACGATTTGAAAAATGCTTTATTACAAAAATCTCCAGTACCGCATGACTTTGTTTCCTTATTAATTGGAGTAAATAATCAGTATCAAAAGAAACCTTTTACCCAATTCAAAAAAGAATTTGATGACCTGTTAAAACAAGCTATTACTCTGGCGGGTGGCAGCAAAAATGTGATCATAATTTCCATACCAGATTACGGGGTTACGCCTTTTGGTTCCGATAATAGTTTAAAAATCGGTAGAGCAATAGATAAATACAACAGTTATATAAAACAAAAAGCAAAAGTTGAAGAAGTTTCTTTTGTAGATATTACAAACGTCTCCAGATCACTGGGAGACGCGGAATATGCTTTGGCTGAGGACAAATTACATCCAAGCAATATTCAATACCGTAAATGGGTGGAGCTAATAGTTCCGGTTTTATTAAGTAAGTTAAATCATTAAGCTAGTTCAAACATTTTACCGGGTAAGGGTTTGATCACACCTTTGAGCTCCATGTTCAGTAATATTGAAGCGGTTTTAAAGCTTGGAAACTTACAGTCTAAGGCGATTACATCCAACAGGGTTTTACCTGAAGTTTGTAAATAATTATAAATCACTTTTTCCTCTAGATCCAATTCAACGAAAAGCTGTTTTTGCACCACTGGCTTTTCTTTTTCCTCGAGTTCCCAATTCAGCATATAAATCAAATCTGCAGCACTGGTCAGCATATGCGCTTTTTGGGTTTTGATGAGCATATTACAGCCTTTACTTAAGGTATCTGTAGTTCTGCCTGGTACCGCAAACACATCTCTATTGTACGAATTGGCCAATTCTGCAGTTACTAAAGAACCTCCTTTTTCAGCACTTTCGATAACAATAGTGGCTTCGCTCAACCCTGCGATTATCCGATTGCGCCCTAGAAAATTTTTTCTATCAAATGGATCCGTACTCCAAAAATCTGTAAAAAAGCCACCATATTCTTCTAGCTGAGCTACATACTTTTTATGAGCTTTTGGATAGATTTGATTGAATCCGTGAGCCAAGCAGCCAATAGTTTGTAATTTATGTTTCATAGCCGCCTTATGTGCGGTTATATCTACACCATAAGCAAAGCCAGATACTATAGTGGGCTGCAAAGGAACGAGCGTTTCAATGAGCTCTTCGCAAAATTGAACACCATAGCTGGTAACCTGTCGAGTGCCTACTATACTTATGATACGCTGGTTTTTTAAGTTGAAATTGCCCCTACTAAATAAGACCACGGGTCCATCAATACAATGTTTTAATTTATCAGGATAATCAGGCTCATCATAGACATCAACATGTATAGCATTACTCTCGATAAAACCCAACTCCTCTTCTGCAGCTTTTAGATATTCAGTATTATGTATGTCCTTCACTTTGGCAGCACCAATACCGTCAATTTTTAGCAACTTGCCCTTAGGCTCTCTCAAAACTGCAGACGCAGTACCTACCTCGCGTATTAATTTTTTTATGGAGCTATCGCCAAGATTAGGCACTTTTTTAAGTGCAAGTAGCGCAAGCAATTTATCCCTATCCATTTTTGTCTAAAAAAATTGAATCTATAATTCGTTATAACACAGTACAAGAAACGAAAAAAAAGGCAACTGTTGATAAAAATGAATACGCTTAGACCATTTCACGATCTTTTTTGTTAATTTTGATATTACGATTTTAAATTTTTGATGTAAAGGGGATGAACAATACTGCGCAATATATAAGCGATCTACTGTACCGATATGAATGTGTGATTATACCTGGTTTTGGAGCCTTTTTAACTAGGCGACAACCGGCTACAATTATTTCGGAAACCAATTCCTTTTACCCACCTAAAAAATTAATTTCTTTTAACAGTCAATTACAAAACAATGATGGCTTATTAGCCAATCATATTGCCTCTGTTGAGCATATTTCTTACACCGATGCGGTAGCCAAGGTGCAACGTTTTGTGCTGTACTTACAAAACACCATACAATCTGGTGCTCGGTTACAGCTGGATGGTATTGGAGCTTTTTATACTTCTACCGAAAATACGTTACAGTTTGAACCGATTGCAGAAAACTCTTATTTAACTGAGGCTTTTGGAATGTCTTCTTTTAATTCGCCAAAGATCAAAAGAGAAGTGTACAAAGAAACTGTTGAAGAAATCGAAGATAAAACCCCAGTATCTTTTACGCCTGAGAAACGAAAAGAACCTTGGACGATACGCTATGCCGGGGCTGCGGCTATAGTATTTTTGATTGGAATAGGTGGTGCCATAGGCTATCAATTGTACAAAGGCGATGTAGAGTCTCATAACTATATGGTACGACAAGATGCCGCCAAGGATATTGATAAACGGATACAAGAAGCGACTTTTGAAATTTCAAACCCTTTACCAACCATTAATTTAGCTTTAGGTAAGGCGGATAGCAATACACCTGAAGTGGTGAAGGAAGAAAAAGAAGCTGCTACAGTTTCCACATCGAGCCCTGGAAAATATCACATCATTGCGGGTGCTTTTAGAATAAAAGCTAACGCCAATAAAAAAGTAAAACAACTTCAACAAAAAGGTTTCACCCATAGTAAAGTTATTGGAGTTAATAAATATGGCTTGCATCAAGTAGTGTACACCAGTTTTGTAGATCGTATCAGTGCTATTGAGGCTTTAAAAACCATTAAAAGCAACGAAGATCGAAGAGCCTGGATGTATGTTGAGTAATTCCATACACTAACTTTTCTTTATTATTTAACTTCATTTGCTACATTTTCACTAAAAGTACTTTAAAAACATCCTACTTTTCATACTTTTTCTAGGCTGATAGTGATCAGAATGGTAAAAGTAGGCGAAGACGTATATAATTTGTTCTAGCTCCGTATCTTTGCAAAAAAACTAATATGGAAGCTCGTACCCCTTCGGAATCAAGAACTGTAATGACCGATTTGGTGTTACCAGGAGAAACCAATCCTCTGAACAATCTTTTTGGAGGTGAATTACTAGCGCGTATGGATAGAGCCGCTGGTATCACCGCAGGTCGACACTCGCGCAGGATTGTGGTAACTGCATCTGTAAATCACGTAGCCTTTGGTAAAGCTATTCCGTTGGGCAGCGTAGTTACTGTAGAAGCTAAAGTATCTAGAGCTTTTAATTCTTCTATGGAAGTAGTCTTGGATGTATATACAGAAGATCGCCAAAGTGGTCACCAAACCAAAGTAAATGAAGCCATTTATACCTTTGTGGCGGTGGATGAAACGGGTGCTCCTGTAAAAGTGCCAGAGATAAAGCCTGAAACTGAATTAGAGCAACAACGCTATGATGCTGCACTGCGTAGAAAACAATTAAGTTTGGTATTAGCTGGCAAAATGAAACCGCACGATGCTACAGAGCTGAAAGCTTTATTTGTATAATATTTCTTATATAAATCCTAAGCCTAATGCCAAAGAAATTGCAATCAGCATAATGGCTACGGTGATTTGCAAAAACCTCAAGGTTACCTTCTTCAACAATAGGTTTCCAAGATAAGCCCCGGCAATAGCGGCCGTAGTGGCACAAATGATCAACACCAGATTTTGCTGAATACCAGAAGTTTCAATCCGGGTGGCATAAACACCTAATCTAGTAAAATCCACAAATGTGGATATCACTACAGCGGTTCCGATAAATACTTCTTTGGACAATCCTGCTTTAATTAAAAAAGCCGTTCTCAACGCACCTTGATTACCAGATAGACCTCCAAAAAATCCACTTAAAAAACCCCCTATTGGTAATTTATCTTTATCAAACTGAAGACGATTCAATTTTGGTATTAAATCTATTGCAGCAAATAGAATCAACAAGATAGAGATGACAAATTTAACCGGATAAACCATAAAATGCCTCGAAAATAGTTCATATTCAAATAAAGGCTTGCTATCTGGTATACTAACTAGTACATAGGCGCCAATTAGAGCTGCTATAACGGCCGGAATACCAAATCGCAACAACACGCCTTTGTTTGCATAGTTACCTACTAAAAATAGCTTAAAAACATTATTAAAGAAATGTACAATGCCTGTTAGCGCAATAGCAATCTCAGTAGGAAAAAAAATCATCATTACTGGAGTAAGAATGGTGCCCAACCCAAAACCTGAAAAAAAGGTAAGTA
This sequence comes from Aquimarina brevivitae, assembly GCF_004216895.1. Taxonomy (GTDB): domain Bacteria; phylum Bacteroidota; class Bacteroidia; order Flavobacteriales; family Flavobacteriaceae; genus Aquimarina; species Aquimarina brevivitae. The sequence goes on from NZ_SGXE01000001.1 coordinate 522,478, forward strand.
TCGCTACCAAAAAAGCTACGATGGATATGATGAGCACTTCCATGACATCACATTTTATACACCCATTGCTGAGGGTTTAACTTTTTAGCATTCTGAAAGATAAGAAACTTCATCACCGCTCTACCAGTCTTCGGATTAGTACGTACCTGTCCTATAGTTTCTTTAGTGCTTACCCGCTGTCCTTCCTTGACGGAAATTCGCTCCAAGTTATAGTAGGTCGTAATATAATTACCGTGTCGAACCTGAACCAAGCGACTAGCGCCTTTGAGCTTTTGGATTGCAATTACCTCCCCTTCAAAAATGGCTCTTGCTTTTTCGCCCGGCATCGTCTCTATTTCTACACCGCTACTATTAATTTGTATATTGGGTAAAGTAGGATGTGGTTGCCGTCCAAACTTACGTGTAAGACGACCTGTACCCACCGGCCAAGGTAGTTTCCCTTTATTATTGGTGAAGCCTTTGGCTAAATTCTCTTCCTCAGGAGTCATTGCAAAGGTAACCGCACTTCCTTTTTTGTCACTTGGTTTACCAGCCTTTTTATTAGCCTTAGCAATCGCTTCTCTAATTAATTTTTCAATTTCTTTTTCAATCGCATCAGCCTGTGCTTGTTTTTCTTTAATCTGCTTGGTGTATAAGCTCTGCTTTTGACGAATTGAAGCCATCAGCGTTTGTTGCTCAATCTTTTCTGATCTTAATTTTTCCTGTTCTTCCTGATTTTCTTGAACCAAGCGTTGTTTTTCTTTCTTTTGTATCGCTAAACCCTGGTTTAAAGATTGCAGTGCGGCGGTTTTGCGTTCTATATCATCGGCCTGCTCTTTGCGAAACTCATTATATTGTTTCATATACTGTAATCGCTTATAGGCTTGGGCAAAATTCTTGGAAGAAAGCAAAAACATAATTCGGCTTTGGCTGGATTTACTTTTGTATGATTTTTTAATCATTTTAGCATAATCCTCCTTCAATTCTTTCAACTCTTTGCGATTGGATTGGATCTTTTTAAGATTGTTATCTATCTCTCTACTCAGTAAATTTGCTTGTTGATTGGTGATCTTAATTAAGTTCTCTCTGGTGCTTATCTGAGCATTTATAGCCTCTATTTCATCGAGTAAGGAGCGTTCTTTTTGTTTAGTATTAGCCCTAAGCGCTTTCATTTGCTCAATTTCTTGTCGCAAACGCTGGCGTTCTTCTTCTAACTCCTGTTGCTTTGCCGATTGAGCAAAACACGAATAACTCGTTACTAAAAGCGCTATAATAAAAAGTCTAACTGTCTTCATTTTATTGTTAACTCCTCGTATCCTGATGGAATATTATAAGGAAAGCTGATCTCTGGATTGAAATCAACTACCCTATATTCTATAGTTATCAAAGTACGCTCCTCAGCTTGATCTGCTTTGATATATATTTCTTTAGGAAAATACTGATTACCCACCTTTTGATAGGTCGGATACTTTATCTGCAACGTTCGGTTTTCTTTAGGTTGACTAATTCCCTGAAGGGCCATTTTAAAACTTGCGGGTTGTACCAATAATAGGCGATCAAAATGAGCTAATTCTTTTTTAGGTTGTAACTTATAATTTTCGTTTTGTACAGATGCCTTAAATTTTTCACCCCTTAGATCAAACATCGACTGCCCCAAAAGCATTTGTTGTACCTTATAAAAATCCAGATCCGTTCCTAACCACTCTTCAATCATTTTGAAGCTTCCATCAAAATAAGTGTTATTTATCTTTTCATAATAGGTCACTTTATCCGGAGTCAACATCGCTTTAGCCACTGTTATTCCAAGTACTTTGGCGCTTATCCAAATGACTTCATCTTTCTTCATACGTAGCGAAACCGTTGGGCTGACCGATTTTTTTCCATCATCGTAGGTCACCTTTAACCGCGCATTAATTGTATTAAAATTAAATGAACGATTATAATGGTTGGAAATAATTTTATCAGAATTCATGGCATCAATTGCTCCTGCTTTATCCACATTGCTACTTTTGCAACCACTAAGCACGGTTACAAACAAAAGGAGTATTACGATTAATTTTTTAGTCATTGACTTACGATTTATTTTCTAATTCTGATGCTTTTTCTTTATAACGTGTGGCTTTGGGCTCATCACCTAGTTGCTTATAAGCCAATCCTATTTGTCGGTAAAAATCGGCTTCCATCTTCTCATCTTCGATAATATAGTCCATTCCTGTTAACAAAATATCCAATCCCTCCTGGCTTTTATTAAGATTGATCAAGGCTACCCCTTGTGCTAAATAAAAAATAGGTTGAGCAGGGTATATCTCAATAGCAAGCTCGCTGCCTACCCTGGCCTTTTCATAGCGCTTAAGATCAATTTGTAAAAGTACAATACGCTTCAACAATTCATAATCCGTAGAAGCTCCTTTAAGGCTTCTTTCATAAAAGTTTAGCGCCAAAGCCTTTTCGTCCTTAGCGAAATAGAAATTACCTAGCTCCATAAAAACTTTATCCGCGCTATCATCTTGCTGCAGTAAGGTAATTACCTGTGTTAATTTATCCTCGTATTGTGGGTTAGCGTTTATATAGTCTAAAAAATCTTTGATCACCTTGTATTTGGAAGCCTCATCAATAACACCACTCTTTAGCGTTGTATTCATAGAGGTCATTGCTTTATCAATGTCGTTATCATCCAAGTAAAATTTATACAAAGCCATATGTACCAATTCTGAATCTGGTTTTTCGTCGACCAATCTTTTGGCTACCTCAAAGGCCTTCTCCTTTTGATCATCTTGACTATAGATGTAGATAAGATTAAGGTAATTTTGTTCTACTTTGGGGTTTTCCGCTATTTTGTCTTCTAAGCGTTGAATTTGACTATTCGGGTTGGTCAGCTTCAGGGTGATCCGCTTTCGCAATTCTTGACGATAACTATCTGTACCCAGTTCTTCGGTTAACTCATCCAACACACGTATCGCATCATCGTATCGTTCTTCGAGGTAATATAAATTAGCCAATTGTTCCTTAAACATAGGATCGAAAGTTGATAACTTTTCGACAACACTTACTGATTCTGAATACTTTTGCTGTTTAAAATATACTTCAAACATAAGTTCCAAAACATATTTATTATCTGGGCGTTGCTCCAATACTTTCCCAAAATTTTCTTCAGCTGCTGGGTATCTTTCGAGTTCTAGATAGTTCTTCCCTAACTCTAAATACAAAATTACAGGTTCGGGATCAATTTTAATACATCGCTGTAGGGCTTCGATAGCTCGTTCATAATTAGTGATGGCTTTTTGTTTTAATGCCTCAAAGAAATACTCTTGAAACTCATCACTAACATTGCCTAGATCATCTTCTACCGGTTGATTCCAAGTGGGTTCCAATTGTTTAATTTGCGCATAACCAGTGTTCGATACAGATAAGAATATCGTTACTAGTACTATAACCCTAAAACATCTTGAAACCTTCATCATCTAAAACTATAAATTACTATATATTATTCTAACACAGAATAATCACCTATACTTACAGCAGTATATTTACCATCATAAACTACATGATTTCCTATCATTGCGTTACTTAAGTCTGCGTTTTTTATCACACTATGTTCTTGTATTAAGCTTTCTTTAATAGTACTATCTTCGATAGTGGTATTACTTCCTACTGAAACATTAGGTCCTACTGTGGTGTTTTTTAACACTACATTTTCACCAATAAAGCACGGAGCAATGATATTAGCATTCTCCAATCGTACGGAATCTGACACCAGTTCTTCTTGGTCTTGTGCTAAGAAACCTAACATCCTGGTATTCGTTTCTACCGTTACTTGTTTATTTCCACAATCCATCCATTCATCTACTTTACCTGGTACAAAAACCTTACCCTTTTTCATCATACGCTTAATACCGTCATTAATCTGGTACTCTCCACCGTGAATGATATTATTATCTAGCACATACTGAAGCTCTTCTTTTAAAACTCCAACATCTTTAAAATAATAAATTCCAATTACCGCAAGATCAGAAACGTATTCCTTTGGTTTTTCAACCAATTCAACAATCTGGTTTTCTTTATTCAATTTTACTACACCATAAGCTTCGGGTTGATCCACTTGTTTTACCCAAATTACCGAATCTGCTTCTTTATCCAAATTAAAATCAGCTCTAATCAAGGTATCTGCATAGGCTATCACAGCAGGGCCTGATAACGACTCTTTAGCACTCATTATGGCGTGCCCGGTTCCTAAAGGTTTATCCTGTCGGTAAATTGATGCTTTAGCCCCTAATTCTTCCGCTAATGCTGTTAAACTTGTAACTACATCATCCCCAAAGAAAGCTGGATCTCCCAATATGAAAGCAATTTCCTCTATTGGTTCTCCTAATACTTTTGCAATATCCGTCACCAATCGATGTACAATTGGTTTACCTGCAACAGGAATTAAAGGCTTAGGTACTGTAAGCGTGTGAGGCCGTAATCGAGATCCTCTCCCTGCCATGGGTACGATGATTTTCATATCTATATGATTAACTTATTATACTTTTTATTATTGCACACCGGTGCTTCCAAAGCCACCAGCTCCTCTTTCAGTTTCTGACAAAGTGTTTACTTCTTCCCACACAGCTCTTTCGTGCTTTGCTATGACAAGCTGAGCAATACGCTCTCCATTATTAATGACAAAATCTTCATTAGAAAGATTGACCAAAATAACTCCTACCTCTCCTCTATAATCCGCGTCTATGGTCCCTGGAGCATTAAGTACTGTGATTCCTTTTTTTGCCGCCAGTCCACTTCGAGGTCTTACCTGCGCTTCAAAACCTATTGGTAGCTCTATAAAAAGTCCAGTTTTTACAATGGTTCGCTCTAATGGTTTTAGCGTTATCGGTGTTTCGAGATTTGCTCGTAAGTCCATGCCTGCTGAGGCAATAGTCTCATATTCCGGTAAGCTATGGGCAGATGTATTAACGATCTTTATATGCATATGTTGGGATTCTTTTTACTTTTTATTTCTTCAACAATTGTTTTACTTCCCTTTTCTCTGTAATAAACAAAATTACTAAAAACACCAGTAACAAGGGGATGGAAATCCAATAATTACCATTGGCTACATAAAATGATACTGCCGAAAATGCTATTGCTGTGATCAGGTAAAAACTTATTTTTTTTAGGTCATATGGTATCGGATAATATTTCTTTCCGTAGTACCAAGATACCATCATCATCGTACTGTACGCAGCCAGGGTTGCAATGGCTGAACCTAAGTAGCTATAGTAAGGAATTAGCAAAAAGTTTAATCCTAAGGTGACTATTGCCCCGAAGACGGAAATATATGCGCCAAATTTGGTGCGATCGGTGATTTTATACCATACTGATAAATTATGGTATATCCCCAAGCATAAATTGGCTAATAAAATAATAGGAACAATAGTCATTGCCTCCCAATACGCTTGGTCACGAATAAGTAGAAATTTCAAAAGGTCAGAAAAAACAATAACTCCTAATAGAATTAGTGAACCTAAAGCTACAAAGTATTTAGTTATTAAAGCATACATATTTAATGCACCTTTTCGCTCTGCGAACTTAAAGAAAAAGGGCTCTATACCTAATCGAAAAGCAGTAGCAAAAAGCGTCATAAACAATGCTAATTTGTAACAGGCAGAATATACTCCGACTATATGATCTGCTTTTCCTTCAGGTAGTAAGAAATCTAAAATAATTCTGTCAAAAGTTTCATTGATGGAAAATGCAATCCCTGAAACTAATACCGGGAACGCATATCGCATCATTCTTTTCCATAATTGACTATCAAATTTTAGCTTCAAATTAAAATAAAAAGTGATTAGCAATAGCAAAGTAACGGCACTTGCCACTAAGTTAGATATGAAAATATAGCTTATCTCGAAGTTATCTTTGCATATATAGTCAAAAACTGAAGGCTTTGCTGTAAGTTGAATTAAGAATAGTAAAAAGAATATGTTGAGTCCAAAATTGACTATTACATTTATAATTTTTATAGCGGCATAACGAATGGGGCGTTCCTTAGCTCTTAAATAAGCAAAAGGTATAATTACCAAAGCATCGAGCAGTATTATCCAGATGACTAGCGTTATATATTTTATATCAATACCAGTAAGATCCGCTATCTGCTGTTTGGTAGACAGGGCTATAGCAAAAAATAAAAATGATGATAGCGTCAACGAAATTGCAGAGGTATGTACAACAGATTCTTTGTCAGATTCCTTGTTAAAAAACCTAAAAAAAGCAGTTTCCATACCATAGGCTAGTATGACATTAAATAAAACGAAATATGAAAAAATTATCGAAACCTCACCATATTCTTCTGTTGGCAATTGGTCTGTATAAAGGGGTACCAGTAAAAAAGACAACATTCTGGGTAATACTGTTGCCAGCCCATAAATAAAGGTTTGCTTAAATAGTTTTTGAAAAACTGCCAAATTCTCTTTTTCTTAAAGGCCTAAAATACGTTTTATTGCTTGATTTGCATAGGATAGGCTTCCATCTTCTTTTCCTGAAGCTTCTGAATCTTAAAAAAACCTTGTTTATCACCTTTACTATAAGCTATAACACATTCTTGTGCTGCTAGGTCAAAAGGGATTTTTTCTGTCTGTGGTAGGGTATTTTTATGTTCTTTTTGCGGATCATCACTCATTATGATATCCCTCTCTGTTTTTAGATTTTCATATTTGCCTGTAAATACATTTTCGTTCACCTTCTTTTGAAGCATAATTTTATGTCCGTCAAAGTAGGCATATTGAAGTTGAATGTCTTGCTTGCCCTCTGCTACAGGTAAGTATAAGGTAAATCCCGTTCCACCACCTTTTATACCCGACATCCATTTTTGGTAGTAAGCTTCACTCAGTAATACCGGCTGAATATCATCAATCTTTTGGCTGCTCGCACATTGAATCATTGTAAAAGCCATACAAAACAGTATCCCAGTTATCACTATTCTTTTGGATCTCATAAATTGATTATTAATTATGGTTAACACTTCAATAGTTATACCAAGATAACAAACTCCAGCTATACCTTTCCTTATTTACGCTAAAATTTAATGCAACAAAAAAGCCTCACATCTGTGAGGCTCTGGTATTGTATGTTTATAAAACCATACGTTTTTATCCGTTTAAGGCTTCTGCACCACCAACGATTTCAAGAATTTCATTAGTAATTGCAGCCTGTCTTGCTTTGTTGTACGATAGTTTAAGTGAGTCTCTTAATTCTTTAGCGTTATCTGTCGCCTTATGCATCGCAGTCATACGCGCCCCATGCTCAGAGGCAAAAGAATCTCTAATGGCTTTGTACAATTGCGTTTTTAAAGACTTAGGGATTAATTCTTCTACAATTTCTTGCTTCTCTGGCTCAAAAATGTAATCTAAATTAACCTTTTTCTCACCTTCTACTGGCAAGATTGGTAAAAACTGTTCTGTAGTTACAATCTGCGAAGCTGCGTTTTTAAATTGATTGTATACCAATACTATTTTATCATAATCACCAGCTGTAAATCTTTTCATCAAATCCTCTGCAATTTCAGCAACATTAGCAAATGATAAGTCGTCAAAAACATCATCCCTATTCACTACGATGGTCTGTGTTTTAGAAATAACATCATTCACTTTTTTACCGATGGTCACAAAATCAACCTGTTTACCAGCATATTCCGTTTGATAAAGCGCTCTACACGCTTTAATTATATTGGTGTTAAAAGCTCCTGCTAAACCTCTATTTGAAGCAATAGCAACAACTAAAACCTTATTTACTTCTCTTTGTTCGGCATAAACACTTGCATTATCTCCCTCTAAAGAAGCACTTAGGCTTTGTAATAGTTCCGTAAGCTTATCGGCATAAGGTCGCATTGCTGTAATAGCCATCTGAGCTTTATTCAACTTAGCAGCAGATACCATTTTCATAGCACTGGTTATCTGCATTGTCGAAGAAACAGATGTAATCCTATTACGTAACTCTTTTAAGTTTGCCATTTTTTATAAGTTATGAATTATAAGTGATGTGCTATACGCTTTTAAAAACCTATTGTCATCACAAGTATTCAAAATAATCTTTAGAAACCTTCAACTGATTTTTGCCGAAAAAGGCAAAAATCAGTCCAGTAGCTTCTTAGTTATTTTTGTACTTAGCAGCGATTTCTTTAGTAGCATTAACTAAAACGTCTGTTACCTCATCTGTTAGCTTTCCAGCTTTTAAAGTATCAAGCGTATCTCTATACTTAGCGTTTAAGTACTGTATATAATCTCTTTCGAATTCTTTTACTTTTTCTACAGGAACATCACGTAATAAATTCTTTGAACCTGCGTAGATAATTGCAATCTGATCTTCAACAGTGTACGGATCGTTTTGCGCTTGCTTCAGGATTTCCACGTTACGCTTACCTTTTTCAATTACATTTAAGGTAGCTGCATCCAGGTCAGATCCGAACTTAGCAAAAGCTTCTAATTCACGGAACTGTGCTTGATCCAGTTTTAAGGTACCTGCTACTTTTTTCATTGACTTGATCTGAGCAGATCCACCTACACGTGATACAGAAATACCTACGTTAATTGCAGGTCTTACACCTGAGTTAAATAGGTCAGACGTTAAGAATATCTGTCCATCCGTAATCGAAATTACGTTGGTTGGAATATATGCAGATACGTCACCAGCTTGTGTTTCAATAATCGGTAATGCCGTTAATGAACCACCACCTTTTACTTTATCCTTAAGTGAGTCTGGTAAGTCGTTCATGTCCTTAGCGATCGTATCATCATTGATAACCTTAGCCGAACGCTCTAACAATCTAGAGTGTAAGTAGAAAACGTCTCCAGGATACGCCTCACGTCCTGGTGGACGACGTAATAACAAAGATACCTCACGATACGCCACTGCTTGCTTTGATAAATCATCATAGATGATCAAGGCTGGCCTACCTGTATCACGGAAATATTCTCCGATTGCAGCTCCAGCAAATGGTGCATATACCTGCATTGGTGCAGGATCCGAAGCGTTTGCAGCTACTATAGTAGTATACGCTAATGCTCCTTTATCTTCTAATACCTTAGCGATAGCGGCAACGGTTGAAGCCTTTTGCCCTACAGCTACATAGATACAATATACCGGCTCACCAGCATCATAAAACTCTTTTTGATTAAGGATGGTATCGATACAAACCGTTGTTTTACCAGTTTGACGGTCACCAATAACAAGCTCACGCTGTCCTCTACCAATCGGCACCATTGCGTCAATCGACTTAATACCTGTTTGTAGCGGTTCCGTTACTGGTTGACGAAAAATTACCCCAGGAGCTTTACGCTCTAATGGCATTTCAAAAGTTTCTCCTTCAATCGCTCCTTTTCCATCGATAGGATTTCCTAGTGTATCTACTACTCGTCCTACAATTCCTTCTCCTACATTAATAGACGCGATGCGCTGAGTTCTCTTTACGGTTACTCCTTCTTTTACTTCAGTAGAAGGACCTAAAAGTACTACCCCAACATTATCTTCTTCAAGGTTAAGAACGATTCCTTCTAAACCAGAATCAAATTGTACTAATTCTCCGTATTGAGCATTAGACAATCCGTATACACGTGCGATACCATCACCTACTTGTAATACTGTACCCACTTCCTCTAAAGAAGCTGTCGCTTCAAAACCGGATAATTGTTGTTTTAATATTGCTGAAACTTCAGCAGGATTCACTTCTGCCATTTTATAGTAATTTAAACGGGCGTTATTACCCCTATTTAATTATTAGTTTAATTTAATTTTTTAATTCTCTTCTTAAAGTAGTTAACATATGTTCAACACTTGCATTATACTGCAAATCACCTACTCTAAGAATAAAACCACCGATAATGCTTTCGTCTACAATATTCGTTACCGCAGCTTCATTACCTGTTAATTCCTTTACCTTTTGTAACACCTTTTCTTTTAATGCTCCATCCAAAGGAACCGCAGTTGTTACCGTAGCCAACTTCGTATTGTTTATATCGTTATATAGTTTACTATACTCTTCGGCTACACTACCTAACTGGTTAATTCTTTTATTGTCAATTAAGGTAGCAAAGGCTCCTTCCGTTATGGTGTGTGCTCCTTTAAATATTTCCTTTAAACAACTCAGTTTCACTTCGTTTTTAACTAAAGGACTTGATAACACCACTCTTAAATCCTTGGAACTGGTAACGGTATCCGCTATAGTAACCATATCTTTTTGAATGTCTGCAGTGACATTTTTGTCCTGAGCTAAACTTAAAATTGCTTTGGCGTATCTTACTGCTGCTCTACCCATGGCTCTTATTAATTTATCGTAACATCTCCAAGCATCGTCTCTACTAACTGCATTTGCTTGTCCTTGCTTGATAATTCATTTCTTACTACTTTCTCTGCAATCTCTACAGATAATTCTGCTACCTGATTCTTTAATTCCGCTAAAGCAGCTTTCTTTTCATTTTCGATACTTGCATTGGCTTGGGCAACGATTTTATCAGCTTCTGCCTGTGCTTCAGATTTTGCTTCGGCGATCATAGCATCTTTCATCTGCCTAGCTTCCTTAAGCATTGTGTCTCTTTCTGCTCTTGCCTCGTTAATAATTCTTTCGTTGTCTGCTTGTAAGTTTTGCATCTCCTTACGTGCTGCTTCTGCAGACTCTAAAGCGCTTTTAATACCTTCTTCGCGATCACTTACTGCTTTTAAAATAGGCTTCCAAGCGTATTTTTTCAACAATAATACTAATCCGATAAATATTACTGCCTGCCAAAAAAACAGACCAAACGAAAAATCATTAATTAACTTCTCCATTGTAAATAATTATATTCTTTCTTGTTTAATTTCAAAAATGTGAAACAATAGCTGCAGCCAACCGCTACAGCTATTTGTTTTGTAATTAAGCTGCAAATAAAGCAGCAAATCCAATACCTTCAATAAGTGCTGCTGCGATAAGCATAGCAGTTTGGATTTTTCCAGAAGCCTCAGGCTGACGAGCGATTGCTTCCATAGCTTGTCCACCAATTCTACCAATACCTAATCCGGCACCAATAACGATTAAACCAGCTCCTACAATGTTTGGAATAGTCATAACTATATAATTAAAAAATTAAACAAATTATCTTTAATGATGCGCTTCTTCATTTGCCATACCGAAGTATAACGCAGAAAGCATCGTAAATATATACGCTTGTAATGCCGCTACTAACAGCTCTAAAATTGCTAATGCAAAAGCTAACCCAAATGATAATGGGCTACCAATCCAAGATTTAAATAAAACCACCATACCGATGATACTCATTAATACTACGTGACCAGCAGTCATGTTGGCATATAGACGAATCATTAGTGAAAATGGTTTGATAAACACTCCTAATAATTCGATTGGAGCTAACACTATTTTCATAAACGTAGGCACTCCTGGCATCCAAAAAATATGACCCCAGTAGTTTTTATTCGCTGTAAAATTAGTTATCAAAAAAGTTAATAAGGCTAATCCAAAAGTTACTGCAATATTTCCTGTAACGTTAACCCCTAGTGGCGTCATTCCTAATAAATTCAATAACCATACAAAGAAGAATACCGTTAACAAAAAGCTCATATACTTTTTGTATTTCTTTTCACCGATATTTGGTATAGCAATCTCGTCTCTAACAAAAATTACTAACGGTTCTAAAAATCTTCCGAACCCTTTAGGGATTGCCCCGTTCTTTTTGTAAGATTTAGCTAAGCCTCTAAACATTAAAAACAATAACAACCCTGCCAATAGCATAGTGATTACGTTTTTGGTAATTGAAAAATCTAAAGGTTTATCATTGGTAGGATGATGCCCCTCTTGGTCCATAGTTATGGTACCTTCAGCATCCGTTTTGTATATTTTACCGTGGTATAGCTTATAATAGTTTCCATCTACCTCAGCAACAGTTTCGCCGTGGTGAAATTTAGAAGAAGAAAACACCTTTAACCCATCATCCCAAAGGATTACTGGTAATGGAAAACCTACGTGAGTTCCTGCCTCTCCATCCGACCATAACGTAAAATCATAGGAGTCCAGAAGGTGATGGTCGATATACGCTTTAATCTCCTCTTTGGTATCTACTGCACCACCGTTATTACCTTTTTCAGCATCTTTTGCAAACAGACTTAACGATGTAAAAATCAGAGCAAAAGTCAATAAAAATCTAGCAACACTTAGTTTTTGCATTCCGGGTTTAATTTCGGTTCTTAAATTTCGGTGCAAATGTACATATAAAAGTTAGATTTTAAACATTTTTTAATAAATATCTTATTTATGCATAATAGTTAAATAAAAAACTGAAAATCAATATTTTAGATTATTTAGAAGTCTGGATAAGAAGTATATCTCTAATACTAAGCAGATTACATAGGCAATGAAAAATTCTAAAAAGTTCGCTTTATCTATTGCAAAACCTAACCACTTACTAATTCCGAAAAAAATTGCCAGTTTTAGCGTACTACTTCCCAGAAAAATAAAACCTAAATAGTCCTTGAATTTTACACTCAAAAAAATAATTAAAAGCCCCGTAATGAGGGTAAATATTCCATTAAATAGATACGAAAAATGAACGAGTGAAAATCCAGTTTTTAAGGCCGTATGATGTAGTTGCGATTGGTGTACACCGTAAGCAATGCCTAGCGCCACAAAAAGTGAAAGTATGAATTGTATAGCAAGCCTAGACTGCATAAATTAGCACAGAGGGGTGGTTTAAGATTTGTTAATTCGTTCTAGTTGTTTAATTACAATATACAAAGAAGCTACTACCCCAAAAATAACCAGACCCATAGTGAACCATTTTCTTTCGTATTGAAAATATTCGTCTAATTTTTTTCCGGCGTAGGCACAGACAAATATGGTTGCTCCCATCTGAAAAGCGATTCCAGATAGTGCAGCATATTTTTTAAGCGGATTTCCCTTGTCCTTGCGGTTGTTTTTGTCCATCCTGTTTGCTTATTGTTTTAATACTTCCTTTCATTTGACAAGAAGCATTAAAGGTAGCTCCTGGTTCTACAGCTAATTTACCTGCAGAAACCTCACCTTCAATATGTGCAGTGGGTTTCAAAGATAAGGTGCCTGATACTACAAGAGTACCTGAAAATTTACCTTCAAAATCCGCATCAGAACACTCTAACGAACCCTGGATAAATCCTGTTGAACCTACCACTACCTTACCCGTAGTTTTAAAGGTACCTTCTACCGTTCCTTCTACTCTAAAACCTCCTTCGGAAACAATGTCTCCAACGATTTTAGTTCCTTCAGAAATTCTATTCTGATTTCTTGAAAAATCTGAGGGGCCTTGATCTCTTCCTTTTTTATTATCTGAAAACATATGATTAATGATTAGGGTATGTTAAGTTATTACTTCGTTTCTTGTTGATTATAATCGTATTGATCTAAGTTCTTATGGATCTGTACAATCCTATAATTGGGAGATGCCATTACAACGTAGGGTTTTTTAACCGCTGGATAATATTTCTTTTTCCTATTGTAATTGCGTATATCTACTCCTCTGGTATCTTCAACCTGACCCATTTCTAATAGCTCGGCTAAGCCCTGTGCGCCTAAACGATCTCGCCTGGTATGCACCACCACAAATTGTTGATCTATGGTGTAGGCGTCAACAGAAACCTTCATATCATCATACCGAAGCTCCTGTAACACCTCTTCGATTCGTTGTTTAAGTGCAATCGCCTCATTATTTTGAGATGCGTCAAAGGCATATATAATTTTGTTGTTCAATTCGGTATCCCCTTGTTTGGTAAATTGATCACTTTTAATTTGTGGAATGGTTGTTTCAATGATCAATTGCGCCTTTTTACCTTCAGGGCTTTGTGGATAATTCAGCGCTACATAATTCAACGCTTTTTCGTAGGGTTCAAAACCTCTAAATCTACCAATAGCTTGTGCTTTCAACAACTCAAATTTTGGTATAAATGCTTCGCCTTCGAACTTATTGATCATAGCATTACTCTCGGCAATCACCTTGGCAAAATTCTGATTTTTAAATTCAGCATATAAACTATTGTAAATCGCCTCTGGGCTATCTTCGTCTTCAATCTCTTTATCTGGATTTAATAGCACCTTTGCATATCGACTATCCAAATGGTTGTTAATGATATTGGCTTTCATAGTAGCCGCTTTCTCTTCTTTACCCTGCAGCTGGTATATCTTGAATAAATTGTATTTTGAAGGAACTACTAATTTTTCTTCGGGATTACTCTCTAATAAATTTTCTAATTTATCAATAGCTAAATCGTACTCCTGAAACTTTTCCTTATAAATAATACCCAATTGATAGTAGGCAAAGTTTCGTTCTGTTTGCAGACTGTCAATTACTTTTGGGTCTCCTGGCACTTGTGCGATGTAGGTTAACGGGTCGAATGTGGGATCCGAATCTATAGAATATAATTGCTCCTTTATATTTTCATCCGTAGCTACTGCTTTTGGATCCGTTTTAGCAGCTATTCTCCAGTTATCTTGTAGTTCTCGGTTACCATACAAACGCTTAAAAGTACTTTTACCAAAAGCCACGGTGGTGGGGTTGTAAAAATAAAAGGTGCCACCACTTTTTGGTCCGCCTGCCGGATTTGCTGCACCTGGTTGTTGAAACTGTCGTTCTGGAGGAAGATTCTGCCTAAAATCAGCAGCTTCTTCTGCTTCCTTTTCTTTAATCGCAATAGCTTTAAGGCTATCCGCATATTGTTTAAAATACGTTAATCGCTCATCATCACTCATCGCAACCACTCTTAGAATACTGTCATTCTTACGAGCAATGCCGTCATAAAGGATGACATCGTCTAAATTATCTCGTTTTCGTTTTAGTACTCTAAATTTCTTGGAGTTTTCATTCAATCTTTCCAGCGTACTATCATAATACGCACCTGCAATTGCATATTCCTTAGCATCAAAACTAAAATTACCCAGGTTGATGTAGTTTTTGGACTCCAATATTCTGTCCTGCAGTTTTGTTCTCAGGGATTTATTATAATAGGCCACAGCACCTTCAATGGAATCGGTATTTTTAAAGTACTCGGCTTTTTGGTAATAAATGATATCTAAAAACGGACGATTTTCTCTATTCTCTTCAAGGTCTGTTAATAATTCCAAAAACTCCTCTTTATTGCCGAGTTCGTAATTGAAATTTCTGGCTCGTGCGGCGTGCGCATTAATCAAATATCTACGGGGTGTTTTTCGATTAAGATCAATTACCTGCTTATACGCATAATTAGCGCTGTCTTTATACCCCAATTTATCTAGTAACTGCCCTTTTATAAAATAGTACCGCCCTTTTTCTTCGTTATTTTTGGTATGAATAGCCGATTTAGTGATATAGGTAATAGCAGAATCCACTTCCTTCAAATTAATGTAGGCTTGTGCAATCATTGACAAGGCATCTGCATAATCCTGATCATTGAGGTACTCGAACTTAATCATTCTTTTAAGATCCTCAATCGCCTTTTCATTATTATCTAGGCGGGCGTTGGTTTTTGCCTTCCATACTTTTGCCTGATTTATAGAATTACTCGTTGGGTATTTATAGAGAATGTAGTTAAACGCTTCGAGCGCCGGAACAAATCGCTGCTCAAAATATCGGGCTTTACCTAAGAGCATAAAGGCTTCATCCATTTTGGGATTACGCTCTCTATTATCAATCAGCATGCTGTGTTTTTGAATCGCTTTAACTGATTTTTCCTCGGCTTTATCAAAGTTTTGATTGAGCACTTCGTTAGGTAAACGAACGTCTTCGCTAACGATCATACGCTCCACCGGAAGCACTTCCCAGAAGTTATCTCTATAATTTTGGATTAGTTCTTGTCTTCCTTGCGTAAAAGCATTTCGACCGTTATAAAGGGTATTGTTTTTGGTAGTAACATCATGCCAGGCTCTATTGACCCATTTGTCCTTTTTGCGAGAACAACTAAGACCAATTCCGAATAGCAAAAAAGCGAGTAAAAGATATGCTAATCTTATTTTCAAAATAAACTTCGTTTTTAGTACTTCAGATAACTAAAAATAACTGTTTTTAGTGTATGGTGTGTAGTAAAAATACTGTGTGAAATGTAAAAATACATTTCTTTATTAAAATAATAAGAAAATCACCTGCTTTTCTATTGCAAAATGGTAAAATTAGTAAGCTTTTAAGAATAGCTGTTATCGTAGTACAATATAGATTTGTACTAATGGCTACTTATTAAAATGAGCTTCAAGCTCCTGCATGGTCGCTTCTGAAGTCATTAAATCCTTAACGACCTCCCCTTTTTCCAACACCACGATGCGTTTACATACCTCAGTAACGTGTACTAAATCGTGACTAGACACCAAAACGGTTACGTTTGGATCTTCCACCATTTCTTTGATGATCTTCTTCAATCGAATTTGTGTAGTTGGATCCAAATTGGCAAAAGGTTCATCAAGTATCACCACTTTAGGCTTGCCAATAAGCGCGGCCACAATCCCTACTTTCTTTTGGTTACCTTTAGAAAGATCTCGCAAATACTTTTTTTGACCTAAAATTTCTCCGTGGAAAAAATCTTGAAACTGCCCTAACAATGCATCAACATCGGCTTTGTTTTGACCTCTAAGTTCACCGATAAAATAAAAATACTCTTCGGCGGTCAAATAACCGATCAAAAAGGTTTCGTCTATAAAAGCCGAGGTATAGGTCTTCCATTCCTCACTTTGATCAACCTGAACACCATTATTTTCAATATGGCCTGTAGAGGCCTTGATCAAATCTAATAAACAGCTAAACAATGTTGTTTTACCTGCCCCATTGTTACCTACCAAACCAAAACTGCTTCCGCTTGGGATTTCTAAATCATCTATTTTAAGTACGGTGTTTCCAGAATAGGTTTTGGTTAAATTATGTATCGTTATCATCCTCTTACTTTTTTTGTTTATACGCTGCAAGCGTTTTATACTTTTCTGTTTTGTAAATTTTTTCAATTAAATCAAACACCCTATCCTTAAACGCAAACCCTATAACTCCTGCGATACCCACCAAAGCATAGCCAGCATATGGGCTATAGGCATAATGACCAATAGCATAGAGAATCATAGGCAAAGCCATTTTCGGTAACGATAGCAACAAAGTTTTGACATTAAAAGCTTGTTTGTCACCAAACGCCTTTTTATTGCTAGTCAGATCGATTGGTGTTTTAACGTAGGCACCAGCCCATAGCACCACGTGAGAATTTACACCGATGTTATAGACCGCGGCCACCAATATGGCTACATACACATCCCAACCAAAATACAAGTATCCTGAGGCTAGTATGGTCGAAACCACAGTAGCTATTACCATCAACCACCATTTTGAAGACAGATATTCTTTATACCGAATGTTTTGACTCATCATCAGTGGATAATAAGCACTATCCCAACTGGGCACAAACTGTCCAAAACTCAGTAAGAACCCTCCGGTAACAAAGATGGCAGCAAATATGCGCCAAACCGGACCGTCATACACTTCAACCGCACCCGTAAAAAACAATAAGCCATAAAATAAAAACATACAACTCACCAGAACTGTGGTACGTGCTCTTTTATTTCGCTTAATTAGCTTAATATCGTTTTTGAGAAAAACAGCAGTTTTACCAAATCGATTTAACCAATCCAGGTTTTCTGTCTTTATGGATTTAGACTTACTGCTAAGTCCCGCATCCAGATACAAGTCGTTATAGAAAGAAGTATAGGCCAGCTTTATCAAAATCAATAAAATAACAACAGGTATCAATACTGCCCACGAAGTAGTAAATAAAAAATCAAATACTGGAGCCGTATAAAGTGTAATGTCAAAATATCCAAAATATTGTAATCCACCCGTTACCGCAAGTATACTGCCTATAATGATGACTAAGTTGTCTTTCTTATTGAGTAAAATATTCAAAAAATTATTGGTATACAACAAGGCTACGATACTTAAAAGCCACAATAGCGTATTGGTAACTGGTTTACCTCCATCTGCTATTAATAAGACCGACAATGGAATAAAGAAAAATGCGTGTATGATATTAAAAAAAGAAAATACCGTTTTAAAAAATGCAAACGAAACTATTTTGCCTTTTTTAAAAGGCAAAATAAGTAAGGGTTTTATATCGATGACAGGCATCTTTTGCAATGCGTAGCGAAACAATAAATCTGCGAATATCCAATACACTAAAAACTGATTGGCAACAGTTAAGGGATCCTGTGCCAATTCTTTCTTAATATAAAAATAAGCACCAAAGCCTCCCCCCAGCATTACAACTATAAAATAAAGCGCAGCTAATCCCATTAGTATCTTCATCCATAAACTTGAAGATAATGAAGCCGAACGCCAAAACGATTTCCATTGTAATCTAAAAAAATGTTTTACCATACCCTTTCGTTTATCTACTTAGTAAGCAAAAACCGTAAATTGTTACAAAAATATGTTAGGAAGTGCCACAAAGCATCAGAATTATTGGAATACCAAGTTTATTAAAATTTCAAATATAAAGCTCTATTACTGATAAAATTCAAACCAGCTTATTGATTTTAGCTTTTCACAATTATTAAAATAATCTGAAAAATTAGCTAAGGAAGAACGGTTTCTTATTTTTGCAAACAAAATTCATCTCATGGCAGATTTTCATAACCTCACCATACACGAAATAACAAGACAGACACCTAGTGCTGTTACGATTAGCTTTGCCATACCAGCAGAGCTTAAAGAAAAGTTCACCTTTACACCAGGTCAATATATCACTTTACAACCCAAGGTAAATGGTGAAGCGATCCGTAGAGCTTACTCTATATGCTCTACGCCGACTGAAGACCTTTTGACCGTAGCTGTGAAAGAGGTGAAAGACGGAACCTTTTCTGTAATCGCTAATAATACACTAAAAGCTGGTGATGTCTTAGAAGTTCACCCACCCGAAGGTACTTTTTTATTGCCGACAAATCCGTCTTCGACTAAAACCTATTGTGCCTTTGCCGCCGGTAGTGGAATTACACCGATTATGAGTATGATCAAAACCACTATGGAGCAAGAAAAACATAGTAGGTTTGTCTTAGTTTACGGGAATCAGTCCCTTTCTGAGACCATATTTGCTAAAGAGCTATTAAGTTTACAAGCTCAGTATCCTGATCGCTTATTTACCGAGTTCTTCTATAGTAGGTCCAGAGAAGAAGGTGCGCGTTTTGGTCGTATCGAAAAATCTACAGTAAATTATATCGTAAAAAATAAGTTTAAGGAGGAGCAGTTTGAAAATTTCTACCTGTGTGGACCAGAAGAAATGATAAATACGGTAAAGGAAACTTTATTGGAAAATGGTATTAGTAACGATAACATTCATTTTGAGTTATTTACCAGCAGTACTGAAACTACGGAAATGGATGCTTCGCTTGAAGGGAAAACCGAAATTACGGTAATCGTTGATGATGAGGAATATTCTTTTGTAATGGATCAGAAAAAAACCATACTAGATGCTTCTTTAGACAAGGACATCGACGCACCGTATTCTTGTCAAGGTGGAATTTGTAGCTCTTGTATCTGTAGAGTTACCGAAGGAACAGCAGTGATGGAAAAAAATAGCATTCTAACCGATGGCGAGATTGCTGAAGGCCTAACACTGGCTTGCCAGGCACACCCAACCTCAGCAACAATTAAAATTGATTTTGATGATGTGTAGCTTTTAACGTTTGTAGGCTACATGTGTCTAATTATCAAAGAATCAACTTTATTATACGCTAAATATTAATATTGAATAAAGAAGAAATGCTAGCTTTTCATTTATTGACACCTACCTTAAAGTGATTGTAATTTTATCGTCGTAAAATATCTATTAAGTTAGAGTTTTGTTGGTATTTCATATACTCTTGATGGGTTACAGTTTTACCTTCAATTGGCTTATTAATTTCTTCATTTTCTGGTTTTAAATTTATGCTATCGAATGCATATTTAAAAGCTCCGATATTCATTTCTAATACTAAGCCAGGTAGTCCATAAAACGCTTCAGGTCCATACTGATAAGGTAACTCTGGTGTGAACCAGACGGTTATCTTTTCCTCCATTATTTCTTTCGATCTAAAGTCAACAGCTTTTCGAACGGTCCTGGCTTTGAAGCATTTGAATTTACCAATCATTTTTGATTCTTCTAAAATGCTCCATTTTAGCGTATCCAGGCTACTTTCTATCAAAAAAAGTTTACCTGCATATTCATTTCGCCAAGATACTTTTTTGTTATTATGGTTAACATAAAAAATTTCTTCCTTCTTGGACTTTCTGGTTGGATTTCTTCTTTCAGACTGTAGGGTTAATTCATCATTCATATAAAAAATAGATTCTTTATCTGAAAATACCAACTTAAACTCAACCGGTTTATTCCTGGACTTCATATTCTGATATATTCTTGCGGTAGCGCCAGCGACATAGTTTCCTAATGAATCCTTTTCTTCATATTTTGGTAATATTTTAAACTCATTTATTCCTTTATAATAAATTACCCCTTTTATATCGTCTTGTCCGTATGTGTATAATGGATATGAGACAACTATAAACAATAACATTACAATTTTTAAATTCAACGTTTTCATAACTTCTTTTATTTAAAGGTAGCACCACTAAATATTTTGCAATTTATCCACGATCAACTCAGGCGGTATAGTAGTCATCACATTTTCATATCCCGGTGGAAATTTGTTACCATAAATCGAGGTTGGGATCTTATCGTATGTTACTAAATCCGGTAAAATAGCATTTTCATTGGGTTGACCAAAGGGCATAAACCCAGCATACGGATGCGTCACGCCCCAAAGTGTAATCACGGGTATTCCAAACATAGCGGCTAAGTGGGCATTACCACTATCCATAGACAACATGACATCCAAATTGCCAATAAGTTGCAGTTCTTCTTCAAAAGACAGTCGACCGACAATGGAAGTAACCGATTTATATTTGGAGGCTATATTGTTTAGCAGGTCCTTTTCTTGCTTTCCGCCGCCAAACAAAAAAATATCGTAGGTACCAAGTGCATCCAATTGCTCTATCACCTGAATCATTAAATCCAGCGGATAGCTTTTGCTTTGGTATTGGGCTAAGGGTGCTATACCTAACCATTTGCGCTGCGATGTACCTATTAGTTCATTAATCTTTGGTGTTAATGGAAGTTTTTTAGGAAACTGATGTGTGGTCAAATCAATTGCTAACCCTAATTTGGCAAATACATCCGCATACCGCTGATGCGTTGATTTGAGTTGTTTAAAATCTTTATTATCCGCTCGGGTCAATGCTTTTTTCTCGGCTCTGCCTTTGTCGATTTGTTCTACCTGAACACCTGTGAATTTAAAAAATGTTTTGAGAACATTAGATCGCAACACATTGTGCAGATCAGCTACGGCATTGATTTGTAGTTTTTTTAATTCTTTGTATAATCTTCTTAACCCCAGTACCCCCTTATGTCTACCATCAACATCAGCAACGTAAACTTCAACATTATCCAATGATGAAAAGATGGGTTTAAAAAATGCTCTGGTGAGTACTGTAATCTTTAGGTTAGGGTATGTAGCCACTAAAGTACGCAGCACCGGTACTGTCATTGCCACATCACCCATTGCCGATAATCTAATGACCAGTATATGGGCATCATTTGCAATTGGAGTACGAGCGGTAGCTGCCATAATAAAAAGGTAATTTGTTATCGATTTGTAAAACCCGCGTTAGGGGTAGAGCGGATACCCCGCCAACCCATATATGGGTGCGGCGTATGAGCGATGACCCGACCCCTATACCGATCCTAATCCGTATAGGGGTAACGCCCTTATTATTTTTCGCCTCGTAGTACAGGATTAAGTTCATCGTCGTTATACATTTTCATCTGTTTATAGACTTTCATGTATTTATCACCATTCGCTATATCATCGAGTAGTGTTTCGATCGCCTTGGATAGGTCCACTTGTTGTTCTAATAATACATTCAGCTTGTTTTGGCAAGCTGCCTTGTGCGTATCCGTAGCGTCTTCTCTTATCGTTTCCTCGCGCATGTGATACACTTTAAGCGCTAAAATTGATAACCTGTCAATACCCCAAGCTGGACTTTCGGTATTTAAAGTAGCCTCTGGTTTTGGCACTACGTCTTTAAATTTTTCCAAGAAATAACTATCGATATACTCTACCGTATCGGTACGGTCTTGATTAGAGGCATCAATCTTACGTTTTAGTTCTAATGCCGCTACTGGATCGATATCCGGGTCTCTAATGATATCCTCGTAATGCCATTGTACGGTGTCAATCCAGCATTTGCGATACAACAAATGCTCTATGGTTTGTGTTTTGCTGTCATAAGGATTAGAAAACTCCTGATCCACACTATCAATAACGTGGTACAGTTCAATCACCTCCTTGAAAATTTTATTTGCTTTATCCGTGAACATGCTTTTATTATTTTTCTAAAATGTGTAAATATTCTTTAGTTACTGTGGCTTTATGATTACGATTTTCAGTCTTATCTGCTTTAAATCTTTGATACGCTGTGGTACTTAAATCATACTTGCCATATTTTTTTAAAATCCTTTTAATTTCTTCGGCACTCATCAAGCCTTCGTTATTATAACTCAAAAAAATGTAGTCAAACTTAGCTTCTTTGATTAGGTTTTCAAAAGAAGCAGCTACCTCTCCTTTTTTACAATATGTTGATCTGTTATAGGATCGTAAACCTGTTTTGCCAGCTGGTACAAAGGTATCATATTTTGCGATAGTATTTAGCATATGATAGTTAGCTCCATATTGCCTGGCATTATAGGGTGGATCTAAGTATAAAATGTCTCCTTCAATGTTTTTAATAAGGGTATTACTATCCTGATTATATACCTTATGTGCGTTTTGAGTGATCTCAAAGTTAGCGGGTTGAAGTTCCAATGATTTTTGCGCCGTTTTTTTCAGATTTTTTAAAAATGCGCCATACACTGAAGCTGTATTGGCCACTTTATCGGCACTCTCCAATAAAGATGCCAATAAGAAATAGTACATAGAGTCATCTATAGTATTTGATTGGTGCCACGTCTCTATTTGTGCTCTGATGGCATCTATTTTTTTGCCATTATCATCACTAAAATACTGTCGATTGGAACCGCTTCCTTTGCAATAATTACTAAAGATAAAGCCCGCTCTTCCCTCCAATTGATTTAATTGATCAATATACTGCTGGGCATTGAGCTCCTTATGATTTTCAATGTAGTTTTTGTTAAGTATATAGCTGTAGTATTCTAGATCATTGGCAATTATCGTCTTTGCTTCTGGTTTAAAAGTTCTACCCACAATTCCAGTTCCTGCGAACAAGTCACAAAAAACCTTATCCGACAGGTCTTCTCCTACTGTTTGATGTACAGTCGACGCAATAAAAGTTGATAATTTATATTTAGAACCAATATAGTTCACTTAGGGTTATTTTATAGCCCAAATCAATCCTGCATAGGTAACCTTATGCGGTTGCAACTGGAGCTTTGTTAATTTGGCGTCGTCAAATTTAGTAACATATGTGGAAATAATGTCTTTTAACCAGCTAATTTCTGATTTTAGTTTCCAGTGCTCGCCATTGTTGGCGTATACCACAATAAAAAGCCGATTATCGAAATGCCTGCGCTGCTGGTTACTTTGATGTGTATACAACCATTGTATTAAATCTTTTGGATTATTCTTAGCATAATTTAAACTATGCTTGTACCGATTTGGAAATCTGGTGGTTTTATGATCAAATTTTATTCCTTGTAGGGCAAAATCCACTAATCGGTCTTTTCTATTTTTCTGAGGTACTACCTGAGGTAATTCTGAAAAAATAAACTCCACTGCTACAGCACTCCAGAAGTTGTACCAACGATTTATCGTATAATAAAAAAACTCTTTTTTATCCAATTGATTATCGGATACCCCTTTAGCAATTTGGGGAATCAGAGCATCCCAATATTTTGTTTGGTAAATGAAATTGCTATACGAGTCCCAGAGATCATTTTGTTTTCGATACCAAACATACTTATAGGCAAGCCTTTTTTTAAGTTCTATTTCGATATCGGTAAGGCAAAGCATTTTTAAAATAACAATAAAAGAAAAGGCAAAATGAATAGTACCCAGATATTAATTTCTTTGACTATGTCGTTAAGGTCTGTTTCAAAATAGGTAGTGGATATCAACGCTAATGGACAAACCAAAAAATAAAGCTCTGAAATTTCTCTTTTTGCCGACAGCACCACGACACATATTCCGATTATTAACTGAGCTATAATTAAACGTAATACTGATTTGACCAAGGCTGGCTTACGTCGAAACCTAGCCATATACACAAACAAAAAGAAAACCCCACTTATCATCAGTACACCAACGCTAAATATACTCCGTGGATTTTGGTAACCCGAAAAGTCAATAGATAATTGTGTGATGTACTCATTATGCGGAATTAAGGTATCCTGAAATAGCAGATACAAACAGGTAGTGAGAATGTAAACGGTAGCAAAACCAACGATGGGAATGATCCAATGCCGATAATTTCTTCGAGCAAAAAAAGCAATCGCCAAATAGATTAACGCAAAAAATAAAATACTCCAAAAATAGGTAAAGGTCGCCAAAGCTATTAATATGGAGGCATCGAAGATTTTACTTTTCGTTCTTTTTTCATTTCTCAGGCTTAATAAGCTTCGTAACGCTAACATAATGAATAAATTCGCAAGTAAAACATCCACAGCTATTAAACCGGTAGGTATCGTGGCGCTAAAAAATGCGAATAAAAAAAGGGCGTAACTATTGGGCCGTGTCAGTTCATTACGCTGTAAGACATTAAATAATACCAAGGGTGTGGCCAAATACACTAATAGACCAGCTATAGATAGTAAAATACTTGTATTTTGGAAGTTGGCATTGGCCAGGTAATGTGCCATAGTGTATACCAAAATCATATAGAGACCAATAAAAACAAAGTTTATGGGTTTGGATTTATTAAAAAAGCTTGATAACACTACTATTTTTTATATTTTTGTCGTTAGAAATGAATTAAAACGAAATTAACAAAAAGTTTTGTGTTAACTAACTGAAACTTTTGATTATATAATAAAACTGATATGAAAGAATTTTTTGAGTCAATAGAATCTCTTTTTGTGGATGTATTGTTTGCTCCACTTGACTATTTAAGAGCATTAGAGCTAGAGAGCTGGAGTGCAGCTAATATTATTAACTGGCTGTTTATGTTAATTGGTTTTGCTGCTTTCTTTTATTGGATGAAAGAACTTAAGAAGTTTAATGATAATAATGAAGAAGACAGAGATCCAACGGCTCATTCATTCTTGAACTAATTGAAGAAGTAATTCTTAAAAAAAATGCCCTAACGAATTAGGGCATTTTTTTATTGATTAAAGATCAAATCCAAGATCTTTTCTGTAGTACATTCCCTCAAAATCTAGTTGCTCTACATTTTGATAGGATTTATGTAATGCATCTTTGAAGTTATCGCTAAAAGAAGTGATAGCAATCACCCTACCACCATTAGTCAATACCTTATCATTTTTTAAAGTAGTCCCTGCGTGAAAAACTAAGGAATCTTTAATGGCTTCGATGCCTTTTATTTCCTTCCCTTTTTCGTAAGCTTCTGGATATCCCCCGGATACTACCATAACCGTAGCAGCAGCTCTTTCATCAATGTCTATAGTTACTTTATCTAAGTTTTGTGAATCTAATTGCTTAAAAAGCGTCACCAAATCTGTTTTAATTCTAGGAAGCACCACTTCTGTTTCAGGATCCCCCATACGTACATTGTACTCAATTACCATTGGGTCATTACCCACTTTAATTAATCCTATAAAAATGAATCCTTTGTATTCAATATTTTCCTTGGCTAAGCCAGCAACGGTTGGTTTTACGATTCGCTCCTCTATCTTTTCCATAAAAGAAGCATCCGCGAATGGAACCGGTGAAATAGCACCCATTCCTCCTGTGTTTAAACCTGTATCGCCTTCTCCAATACGTTTATAATCCTTTGCTGTTGGTAGTATTTTATAATTTTTTCCATCGGTTAGTACAAATACACTTAACTCTATACCATCCAGAAATTCTTCAATGACCACCTTCGCACTTGCTTCGCCGAACTTTTTGTTGGTTAACATATCCTCTAAGGCTTCCTGCGCTTTTGTAAGGTCATTAATAATAAGGACCCCTTTACCAGCTGCTAATCCATCAGCTTTTAATACATATGGTGGAGTAAGCGTTTTTAGAAAATCCTTTCCCGCCCCCAATGATTCTGCGGTGAAGCTTTGGTATGCTGCCGTTGGAATGTCGTATAAAGACATAAACTCTTTAGCACGTTCTTTACTGCCTTCTAAAAGTGCACCCTTTTTTGAAGGTCCTATCACATTGATGTGTGCTAAAGTTTCATCCTGTTTAAAGAAATCATAAATACCGTTGACCAAAGGATCCTCTGGACCGACCACCACCATTTCAATAGCGTGCTCAAGTACTAAGGCTTTGATGGCTTCAAAATCGTTTACAGATACCGCTACATTTGTTGCGATCTGAGCTGTGCCCGCATTACCTGGTGCAACAAATAATTGATTGCAAAATTCACTTGATTTTAGTTTATGAGCAAATGTATGTTCTCTTCCTCCGGATCCTAAGATTAAAATATTCATAGACTTTAGTGTTGCTTTAATTAGAGGCTTCAAAAATACTTTTTTCGCTTCGGTAATGCTAATATGATGGACTAAAAGTACGGGGTGGCTTATTGATTTCTTATGATTCTGCTTCCAAGAATGCTTCTTTCCTTAAGTAATAAAGGAATGATAATGGACAGAAAAACAATACCATTAAAACGAACCAGCATAGACTCGAAAAAAATAGATATCGTAAGCACTAAAAATACCACAAACTCATTTCGACTGCGCTGCATTCGGATACTTAAATAAATAAAAATTGCTACCAATACACCAAACCCTATAATACCCGTTTGCAAATAAGTTTGTAAAAATTGGTTATGCGCATTGTATCTATTTTGATAGTTTTTTAAATAATTAAGGTCTTTATACTTATCTATAAGTTTTTGTTGGGCGTCACCCACGCCATAACCAATAAAAGGAGACTCCTCCATTAATTGCCAAGCTGCATGCCAGGTTAATAGTCTGGTGTTTTCTATTGAAGTACTGCGAGAAACAGTTTGTACACTATTCTTTTTGCTATTATTTAAAATTCTTGCATTACCTAAAAATATAATGGATCCTAAAATCATCATCATAACAATCAAGTATCTTTTACCCTTATCCTTAATGTTTATGGCTAACATTAGACACATAATAAAAAGAATCAAATAAGCTGCTCTGGAAGCTAATAAGAAAAGATAAGTAAACAGGATAAATAGAATAATTGACTGTGTTTTTGTGGTCAACTTATTTTTGAGATAGTAACTTAATACTAATAATATATACAGTGATATATAATTAGGGTTTACCAGTGCAGAAAAGTCCGATTCTAAAAGATAGGTACCTCCAAGTTTTAAAGCATACAAGAGAGAAGAAATAGTTTCCTCGAAATCATTATTTAAAACTAACTGTTCTTTTACTGTTTCATATATCTGATAACCTCCAATGCTTATATTGATACCAAATGAAATCAACAATCCCGCTAATAAAAAGTCAAATAGCCGTTTTACGGTAGCAGCATCCTCTTTGACAAACAAAAAAATAATTGGAAAAAATAACAAAGAGATTGAACGAACTATCAATTCAACTCCTTCATTTATATTCTGGGTATATAAAAGACTGGCGCATAGAATCAAAAAATAAATAGGAAACAACAGCAATACTCTGTTTTCCTTTTTCATGGTTATTTTTTGTCGTAGTACATGTACCACACCCAGTACCATGGCGATAATAAAAAACGGGGTTGGTAAATTAATCCCAAGAGGTAAACACAAAAAAGCTATAAACAAGCTATTCCAAAAAATAAAGAGCACTGGGTCTTTTTTATCCCAATAGAAAAAACCTAAGATCTTTGATATTTTATTTTGTATAAGAATCAAATAAAAGCAATTATTCAATTATTGAAGTAGAAATCTGTAATCAAAGCTATGATAAAATTAGTACATAAACCATAGTTAACGATTTAATATGCTTTTTCTTGTCCTCTGATTAGATTAATGAAGGTTTCGAATATAATTTTGAGATCTAATAACAACGACCAATTTTCAATATAAAAGATATCATATTTTACTCTATTAATGATGTCTTCTTTATTTATAATCTCTCCTCTGTACCCTTTTATCTGAGCAAGGCCGGTTAATCCCGGCTTAACGGCGTGTCTAAAGATAAAATTATACTTATCAATTCGTTTGGCATATTCTTCAGTATATCTTGGCATATGAGGTCTTGGACCCACTACGGACATATCACCTAACAACACATTAAAAAATTGTGGTAACTCATCGATACTGGTTTTTCGCAAAAATCGACCAATTTTAGTCACCCGTTTATCATTTTTTTGTACCTGATCCTCATGTTCTGATGAATGGTACCTTAAAGATCTAATTTTATAACACGTAAACTCTTTGTAATTAATTCCGTTTCTTCTGTGCTTATATAGAAAAGGGCCGGAAGATTCCATTTTGACCAATATATATAATACAGGAATTAACCATGAAAGCACCAATACAATTACCAAAATGGAGAAAATAATGTCAAAAATCCGTTTGACCATTCTATTTATTGATTTGTTCAATGAAACTTCAGGTATGGAAAGAACAGGCAAATACTCGTAAAAATCTGTGTGTAATCTTTTAGAATAAATTCTCTTTTCGTTAGGAATAAATTTAAGTCCACAGCGTTTTTTATTACAAAACTTCATCACTTGATTTACCTCATCGTCATTGAGATCTTCAATCGAACAATAAATCTCATCAACCTCTCTGGCATTCATAAAGACAAATAGCTCTTCTAATGTATCTAACTTACTTTTATTGAATTCCTTAATAACCCTATACCCTAAATCTTTTCGCTTATTAAAAAATTGCATTAATTGTTTGGTGCTGGCATGGCTTCCTACCACAACAATCCTTCTATTATTACCCCCAAGCTTATAACGATATTGTTTTAAAGCATAATAGATTATAATTTTAACAGCTCCTATGATACTTATCAAAACAGTTAGAAATAGTACTATTGTATCAAGCGCAAACTCAGTTATTCTTAGAACTCCAAAATAAGCAAATAACAAAGCCGAAAAATAAAAAGCTTGTTTTGTTAATAAGGAAAAGAGTCTTACAATTTTTGTAAACCGGTATACTTCATAAAAGTCTGTGATATAAGCGCTAATTAGCCAAGCCAGGCCAATGAAAATAAAAAACGAATATCCAAGAATTGGTTGAAAGAAAATACGGGCTAAAATTAATAAAATCGAAAGATCCGAAATGACCAGTAATGGTCTTATTAAAAACGAATATCTTCCTCTCTTTATTAACATCTATACTTGTGAATACGATGAAAAGTCTTTGTGTTCCCTTTTATTCAATTCTTCTTTGGTAAACGTTTTAAAAAAATCTAAGGTCTTTTGCATTCCCTCAGCTCTACTTACTTTAGGCTCCCAATCTAAAATTTCTTTAGCTCTGGTGATATCTGGTTGTCTTTGCAGTGGGTCATTTTTAGGCAACGGTTTATAAATGACTTTTTGTTTGGTTCCGGTTAGTGCAATAATCTCATCGGCAAATTGTTTTATACTTATCTCATCAGGATTTCCGAGATTAACAGGGTAATTATAATCACTAAAAAGCAATTTATAAATACCCTCTATCAAATCATCCACATAACAGAAAGAACGCGTTTGAGAACCATCTCCGAACACCGTTAAATCCTCGCCCCGCAAGGACTGTCCAATAAATGCCGGTACTACACGCCCATCATTTAAGCGCATACGGGGACCATAGGTATTGAATATCCTAACAATCCGGGTTTCTAATCCATGATAGGTATGATAAGCCATTGTAATGGACTCCTGGAAACGTTTGGCCTCATCATATACGCCTCTAGGACCGATGGTATTAACGTTACCAAAATAATCCTCATTTTGCGGATGTACTAAAGGGTCTCCATATACCTCGCTAGTAGAAGCGACCAAAATTCGAGCTCGTTTTTCCTTTGCTAAACCTAAGAGGTTATGTGTACCCAATGAACCTACTTTAAGGGTTTGAATCGGAATTTTCAAATAATCAATTGGGCTCGCCGGAGAAGCAAAATGCAAAATGTAATCCAATTCTCCGGGTACATACACAAACTTGCTTACATCGTGATTGTAAAATTCAAAGTTTTTAAGCTTAAAAAGATGTGCGATATTATTTAAATCACCTGTAATTAAATTATCCATGGCGATCACATGAAAATCTTCATTTATAAAGCGATCGCATAAATGAGATCCCAAAAAACCAGCGGCGCCTGTGATTAAAATCTTCTTCATTATTAAGCTATTATATCTTTTCTTCCGATAGAAAAATAGGAAAAACCTTCCTTTTCTACATCACTAGTGTCATATAAATTTCTTCCATCGAATAGTACCGGAGTATTTAGCGCCTCTTTAATTCTGCTGAAATCCGGCGTTCTAAAAATGCTCCACTCTGTACATATTACCAAAGCATCTGCTTCTTGTAAAGCATCGTACATCGATTTTACTAATGTGATTTGATCACCATACTGTTTGGTAACATTGTCCATTGCCTCTGGATCAAAAGCCTGGATTTGTGCACCTGATTTTAATAATTCCTCAATTATATCCAAGGCCGGTGCTTCTCTGATATCATCAGTTTCTGGTTTGAATGCCAGTCCCCAAATTGCAAAAGTTTTTCCTTTTAAATTATGGCTAAAAAATGAATTAATCTTTGGTAATAATGCTTTCTTCTGACGACTATTTACATTGATAACGGCATCCAATATTTTAAACTCGTAATTTTCTTCACTACCGGATTTATGCAGTGCCTTTACATCTTTAGGAAAACATGAGCCTCCGTAACCAATTCCTGGAAACAAAAACCGTTTACCAATACGAGAATCTGTTCCCATTCCAATCCTTACCTTGTCTACATCTGCACCAACCTTTTCGCAATAGTTTGCTATTTCATTCATAAAAGTAATCTTGGTTGCCAAAAATGCATTAGCCGCATATTTAGTTAATTCAGCAGATTTTTCATCCATTATTAAAATAGGATTACCCGAACGCACAAATGGTTTGTACAACTTTTCCATTAATGCTGTAGCTCTTGTTGATGAAGAACCAATAATAATGCGCTCTGGTTTCAAAAAATCATCCACAGC
Source organism: Aquimarina brevivitae (assembly GCF_004216895.1). Lineage (GTDB taxonomy): Bacteria > Bacteroidota > Bacteroidia > Flavobacteriales > Flavobacteriaceae > Aquimarina > Aquimarina brevivitae. Next base: position 553,738 of record NZ_SGXE01000001.1, read on the forward strand.
AAAACCTTCCCTTAAAAACTCCGGATTGGAAACAACATCAAAATCACAATTGGCATGTAATCCTATTACTTGACGAACTTTTTCTGCAGTTCCTACAGGTACGGTACTTTTATCCACTATTACTTTATACTCCTTAATAGTTTTACCGATCTGCTCTGCCACCCCAAGCACATAAGATAAATCTGCTGATCCATCCTCGCCTTCTGGGGTAGGTAATGCTAAGAAAATAATAGCTCCGTGTGCTAAGCCTTCTTCCAATGAAGTAGTGAACGTTAGCCGTTTTGCTTCTATATTTCTTTCAAATAATACATCCAAATGAGGTTCGTAGATCGGTACTTCACCTGAGCGCATCCGATTAACCTTATCCTCATCAATATCCACACAAACCACCTCATTACCGGTCTCAGCTAAACAAGTTCCTGTAACCAAACCTACATAACCTGTACCTATTACTGAAATTTTCATCTTTCTTTATTCTTAAATTAATTCAAAACTAAACTAATATGCTTTTTCCTCTCCCTTTAGCACATTTAGTATAGTTTTGAAAATTATATTTATATCCCATAATAGGGACCAGTTTTCTACATAAAAAATATCATATCGAACTCGATTAAACATATCCGAATCTTTAGCAATATTGCCTCTATATCCACTAACCTGTGCTAAACCCGTTATTCCCGGCTTCACATTATGTCTCATCATAAAACGTTTAATCTTTCCCTTATAATCATCTGTATGACTCATTAAAAGAGGGCGAGGCCCAACAACTGACATTTGTCCAAATAATACATTAAAAAATTGAGGCAATTCATCTATGCTCGTTCTTCTTATGAATTTACCAATCCTTGTTATCCTTGCATCATTCTTGCTAGCCTGTTTTTTATCCGCTTCCTTGTTAATGGACATAGATCTAAATTTATAACATAAAAAAAGTTTAAAATCCAATCCATATCTATGTTGCTTAAAGAAGACAGGTCCCTTACTTTCTAACTTTATAAGTAATGCCAATAAAGGAGTCAACCAAGATAGCACCAAAACAATTACCAATAAAGAAAAGGTAATATCAAAAACTCGTTTGGTAAGGTACTTTAGCGGATCGTCTAAGGGTACAGGAGCAAGAGAAATGACCGGTGTTAAATTGTAATAATCAAGCTTCAGGTTTTTAGAAAACAATTCCTTATCATCTGCAATAAATCGGATGGTCTTTCGGTTTGCCTGACAAAATTCTGTTAGTTTTTTAATCTGGTTATTGCTTAATTCCTTAATAGAACAGTAGATTTCATCAATATTATTATCGAGTATAAACTGTTGGGCATCCTCAATTGTCCCTTTGGTTTTAGGTGCTATTTGTTCACCAAAAAACCCTTTAAACTGATAACCATATTCAGGTGAATTATTAAAAAAATAAGCTAAGCGTTTTGTTGCTTCATTTACACCAATAATAACGGTGTAGACATTATTACTACCGGTTATGATTCGATATCGCTTAAAAATTTCAAAAAGTATAACCCGCCAAAAGGTGATAATAATGAGTAAAAACAGAAAAAAACGTAATATATCAGAAGCAGAAATGAAATTTTCCTGAATATAGAAGTATGAAAAAACGAGTAAACACATCAACAATGTTTGTTTGAAGAACAGTGAGATTACCTTTACAATCTTAGTAAATCGATACACTGAATAGACTGAAATAGTAATTGAAAGAATAACCCAAAATATAATTATAGCCAAAATATCGACCCATTGGCTTGATAAAAAAAGAATAGTTAATAAGGATACAATCAACAAATCTATACCGTATAGTAAAGGTCTGATGAATCTTGAATATCCTGTATATTTCATACCTGTTCTTCTCTTATCCAATTATCTTGCAAATCTAACTAAATATGAATGTATTCTCTTAGTGTTATTCTCCTTTTTTCCAGGCTAAATATACTTCCTCCACCGTTTCTTTAAACTCTTCTTGAAATCGTTGTCTACTAAAAATCTGAGCATGATTATTAATGAATTGCGGATTGAATCGGCTTTCGTTCTTTTCAAAAAAATGTACTGCTTCTATTAAAGATTCTTTAGTTTGGTGTTTATAAAAAACGCCTGTTTTATCGACAAAATTGTCTTGATCAACTTCAACACCATTGACAGTTTCAACTATTCCTCCCTTTTTATAGGCTATTACAGGTATCCCACAAGCTTGTGCCTCTATTGGTGCTATCCCAAAATCCTCGTCAGCAGCAAAAACAAACGCCCTTGCCTTTTTTAAAATTTCTTTTTTCTCCGCACCATCCATAAATCCTTTTAGTTCTATCGTCGCCCCTCCCAATCGCTTCAATTTTTTATATTCAGGTCCGTCTCCAATAACGATAAGTCGCTTGTTTAATTTCTTAAAAGCTTCAACGATAAGATCAATTTTCTTATAGGGAACTAATGAAGAGCATGTAACAAAATAATCTTCCTTTTGATCAGAAATACTAAATTCCTCGACGGCAACTGGAGGATAGATTACTTTAGCTTCTTTATTATATATTTTTTTTATGCGTTTGGCCACATATTGAGAATTTGCGATATAATAATCCGGCCTGTTTGCTGTAGATACATCCCAAAGTCTAAGTTTATGTAAAAAATATTTAGCCATAAGGCCTTTCAATCCCCTAGTAAGCCCACTTTCTTTTATATATTGATGGTACAGATCCCAAGCATAGCGAACAGGTGAATGTACATAGCTAATATGGAGTTGATCCGCCCTGGTTAAGACCCCTTTCGCCACACAGGAAGAAGAAGAAATGATTAACTCATGTTTACTGAGATCAAATTGTTCTATTGCTAAAGGGAAAAACGGTAAATAATTTCTGTACTTTTTTTTACCAAAGGGTAACTTTTCAATAAAAGAGGTGTTCGGGGTCTTGCCTTTAAAAACCAGTTTACATTCTGCGTCACTCATGGTATTTACCAGCGTAAAATGCTCAAAGTCATTCCAAATGGCTGTTATTGCTTCTACGCAGCGTTCGCCTCCTCTATATTGAGTATACCAATCATGTATTAATGCTTTATCAAGTGAGCTTAACATATACAACTAGTGCCTATTACAATTAAAGGGTAAAAATACCTTGTTTTTAACATTAAATCCCAATTATCGCAGAATTATTGGTCTGAATTTGAAGATTTACGGTTGGTCAACAGTAAAATGGCGTTAAAAAAACTAAAGAAAAGTATACCGTCATGTCTGTTTAATATATTCTCAAAGGAAAAGCATAATACGCAAAGTATAAGAAACGGAAGGTAAAGTAGCGTAGCCTCTTTTGACCAAATTATCCAACTAAGGATAGCAAATAAGAATAGCATCAACCCAACAATACCGTTTGATAGTATCAATTGCAAATATTGACTGTGCGCATTAAAACTAAATCTAGTAAACAAATCCGTATGTTTAAATTCTGTATCATAACATTGCTGCAACTGTAAATTATCTTGACCAATGCCATACCCCAAAAAGGGTCTTTCTTTTATATTTTGTAATGCACAATAATAAATAACACTTCTTATATTTTCATTAGAAATTAATGGGTTGGTTACTTCATACTTACCTGCTGGAATAGCCTTCTCATGATCCCCAAGCTCATTAATTTTTGCAATTATTTTATCCTTTACTAAAAACCCCGCTACTAAAAACGCCCCTATCCCAAAAGTAACAATCATTGTATGAGACAACTTTAAACTTCGAAGAATTAGGTAAAGCGTTGCCAAGATTGTAGCGAACAATGGCATTCTTGCCTCAAGCATGCGTTGCCAATACATTAAAAATGCAATGGTTATCAATAGTATTACAATGTTCTTTAAACTTTTAGCTGATTTGAAACCAAGCCAGCAGAGCGCTATGACTGCCATACCTATCCACATGGATAAATACGTACCATGAACCTTAGTATGTAGTTCTATTTTATCACGAACCTCCCAAAAACTTAATTGAAGCACATAGAGGTCGTTCCAGTAATAAAGATGTAAATATGTTAGAAATAACAAAAGCGCTGCTATATACAACTTAAGGATAATCTGTAGCTTCTTAGTATCTAAAAGACCAAAATTCAAATTAGCAAAGGCCAGTAATAAGATGGGTAATGACCTGGTTATATATTTAAATGCAAGGCTATACTCTTTTACATAACACAGTCCTATCAGATAAATCAATACTAAAGAACTAAGTGAAATCAGTTTTTTCGTTTTAACACTGTTCCAACGCTTTCTTCCATCTACTCCAAAATAAATAGCGCTTATTACACCTATTATAATCACTAAAGCACTTTGAATTCCTCTAGGAAGAACTGGAAAAGTTGCTAAAGCGCATAGCAAATAATAGAAAAATCGATCGTAATATTTAGTAAACCAAGCTATCAAAATATATCCTTTACTAATGAAACGTGCTGTAATGCTGAAGTTTTCCAGCTAAAATTTTGTATTTGACTATATCCTTTCGCAATGAGCTCATTTTGTACCTCTTCATTACTTAATACACCTTCGATCTTATCCTTTAAATCCGTAGCGTTTGAAGGGTCAAAATATAAAACTGCCTCTCCCCCAACTTCGGGTAAACTCGTACTGTTTGAACTTATTACCGGTATTCCACAAGCCATAGCTTCGAGTAATGGTAATCCAAAACCTTCGTACAAAGACGGAAACACAAATAAATTAGCCGTTTTATAAATTGATGGTACCGTATCATCAGCAACTTGACCCGTAAAAATAACCTTATCCTGCAAATGATGCTTCGAAATAAATTCAAATATGGTTGGGTCTCCGGTTATAAAACCATCCTTTCGACCTAAAATAACAATCCTATATAGACTTTTAATTTCATCATTTAATTGCACGTAAGCTTTAAGTAACGTGATTAAATTTTTATGTGGTTTTATATTTCCGACAAACAAAATGTATTTTTCAGGAAGCGTATCTATTTTACGTTTATCGGAGTTCTTGGCAAAATCTTGATGTATACCACCAGGAATTACTACAATTTTATTTGGAGCTATGTTGAAGTGTTTTAAAATTTCTAGTTTAGAAAAATTGGATACCGTAATAATTTTTTTGCTTTTACATATGGCATTATAGTAAAGTAGTTTAGCCCATTTTCGTTTTAAAAGTGAAAAATAATGCGGGTTAGCCAGATGGTTGATATCATGAATGGTTACTATTTTTATTTTTGCGTTAACCGGAAATAATGGAGCATTAAAATGTGGAGACCAGAACACATCGCATTTTGGCACTTTAACCGGAAACAACAACTGCTCAGTAATGGAATATACTTTTGCCTTAAAGGAAATCACGTCTACTTTTTGACTCCATTCAAAAGTCGAAATAATATCAGGGTCTCCAAGTACGACAACATCCTCAATATGGTCCAACAGTAACGGAAAGATATTCTTGATATAGGTTCCTATACCCGAATTATGAATTAATCTCAGATCTACTACTAGCTTCATCCCTATGTGTGTTCGCCAATACAAGCGCTAATAAAACCCAAGGATACATAAAATGGATTTGAACCCCAAATAAAAATAAAACAATGAATCCAATTAGTAATTCTGGACTTCCTTTATTGCCTCTTACCTTTATAAAAACTACACCCATAATGCTAAAAAAACCCAATAGACCAACTAAACCATTATCTACCAAGATATCTACAATTCCTCCAAAACCGTGTGCATCCAGATTTCTAATCGGCTTAGGCGGTAGTGGGAAAAAGCCTCTATATTCTTTATTATTTCTAAGTAAAGGATAGTTTCCTGTACCGATACCAAACACAGGTTTCTCCTGCACCATTTTAGGAAAAATAAAGAGTCCTGATATTCGACCCATAACCAAGTTGGGGTCTTTTGGTCGCTCTTTGACAGCTAATTGCACTCGGTCCAGTTCTTTCACATACATGCTGCTTATGTTAATGAACAGATAGATCAACCCTGCTCCTATAAGAACTAATATAGGTAATAGCAAGGGCTTTAATTTAGCTTTTAGGTAACTGAAGTTTTCAATTACGATCCAAACCAGGCAGCATAAAATACCAGCTTTGGACTTGGCCATAAAGGCAATGACCATAAAAAGCATAATTTGATAAACAATTCGTTTTTGGGTTTTCTTTACCAAAGTAATTGCGATAAAAACAAAACTGAGCATTAATCCATACGGCCCTCCTTCTACAAAATACCCTCGTAATCGGGTATCCCAGCCATACACCAATCTCGTATTATCCATTGGAATTAGATTCAATGCAACTGCTAAATAGATAATAGCAAAGACTACGGTTATGATAATATTCAGGTCAATGAATTTTTCAAAGAAGAAATCAAATTTTTGCTTTTGTTTTAAATGCCTAAAAAACAATATTGCTAGGTTACATAACACCAAACAGCTTACAATTTCTAAAAACCTACCTAATGTGATCCAATAGGGTCTTTTAAGAAGTGATGGTTGAAGATATATAAAATCCAACTTGGAGGTTGTCCATAAAGAAATCAATGCAGTTAACGTAAAGAAGATGAGCAAGTACACTACATATTTATTCAGTTTACCCAAAAACACCAAAGGAGCTAATCCTAAAAGCATCAATTCTGATACTTTTACAACCCCTATCTTGAGATCTGTAAACTGTACGCAAAACGTTATAAACAACAGCACTAATGTGTACAATATGGTGTTTTTCTTTTCCAAATGCTAGGTTGTAAATACGATTTTAATGATTTTTGGTATGCGACTCAGCTGACCTGCAATTATTCTTTTACCTATCGTGACTGTCAATATAAAAAGTTGTACTGCCCACAATCGTCCTGGATGATATGTTTTAGTGTATTTTATTCGATTGGTTAAAGATAACAAATCAATAAAAACTGACTTCTTTTTCTTTGTACCCGTCAAGGTGGCCATTCCATGTTTATGAAACACTCCTGGGATAGGTAAAATCTTAGTACCTCCTCCAACTCGCTTTGCTCTAGCTACCCAATCTAATTCTTCAAAAAATAAAAAATAAGATTCATTCATGGGCCCTACGTTTTTTAAAAAGGCAGTTGAACAAATAAGAGAAGCGCCTATTGGATAATCATAGTTCTGTTGACGGAATACCTCTTTGTTATCTAAATAAGACACTGGTAATCCTTGACCAACATGCGAAGTTAAACCGGTCCATTTATTAAATTTCCCAGCAATCGCCTGTATGGTTTCGGGTTGGTAATACTCTAGTAACGGAGTGCCAAAAAGCGTGGTGCTCAAAGACCTTTTATTTGCGATGAGTTCTTCTTTTATACGCATAATTACCTGTGGTGCAATCACCGTATCATTGTTTACTAACCAGATTAAATCATCGTTTGACCCATATGTTATCAAATATCGCAATGCAATATTATTCGCCGCGGCGAAGCCTTTATTCTCCTTTGCTTTTATAAAAATGAATTGATTGTTGTACCTAGTGATAGCTAATTCTTCTTCAGTAATAGCGCTAAAATCGATTGGCTCTGCGTGCACTGGTAGTACACGATCAGGATAGTTAGTTTCAATACTTGTTCTTTGATCCTTAGAAGCCCATCGTAGAAGACGATCAAAATCATCGTTCCCCTCGCTATTATCGACTAGCAATAACTGATAATCTTGATCCGTAGCGTTAAGCAAAGACTCCAAACACTCCACGGTATCTTCATAGCCATTATGGTTTACAACAACAATATTTAATTTAGAACCCAACAGTTTTCCTATAGATTTATCTCAAAAATGGTTTTAATATCTTTTACAAATTGAGTTTCCTCTTGCATAATGCGCATTCGATATTCTTTAAAATCTTCAATTGCCCGATCATAATTTAAAAAGCAGTTTTCAATTGTGTTTGTAAAACTTTCTATTTGCTCCACCGGATTTTCAAACTTATACTTTTCCGGTATAAATACATCCTTTTTAAAATTAGCTGAGCCCCTCTTCCCCGTTATTACACAACATCCACATATGGCCGCTTCTCTAGGAAAACGATCCTTACCAGGATGATTCCCAAAATCCACATATACTTTGCTACTTATTAATAGCTCTTTCACCTCTTGTGGTGACAAATTTATTAACGGAGTCCATTCGACATTTGGCAATAAATCCATCAACTTAGCTGTGATATCGTAGCCCTTTTTTGGGTTATATAATATAACATCTTTACGTCGATCATCGGTATTTAATTCATCTGTTGACGCCAAAAAAGTTGAGTTTAAAAAATCCGATACATACCCAATTTGATCCTTGTCAACACCCTTGTTTTTTAAAAAATCAACCGCGTAGTAGGATTGCGCCAAATGATATACTTCATCATTACCGCTTGGAAAATTATAGGGTTTATTAAGAAAAAAAAATTGTTTGACTTTATACTTCTTTTCTTGTTGTTTTATAAAGAAATTATCTACACTTAGCCACCAAATGACCCTACGCATTTTCTTAAACATATAAACCACACCTGAATGTGTTTCTGGGGTAATGATTACGTTATCCCTATCATCTTCAATCGCATACAAATCAGTATGGTTCGTATTGTATTTTTGATATAAAGGATGAATCGGGTCTGAAAACGTGCGCAAAGCCGAAATGGACTTTGATCTAGTAAATGTTTTTTCATCTAAATAAACCATCTGGGCAGCAACGCCTAATAAGTTTAATTTATGAACTAATTGATGTAATAATTCAGGACCTCCAGTAGCCACTTTAGCTGGACATACCACATATACCTTGGAGTTCTTAGTCAACCCTATCATATTGCTCTAATCTTTTTATTTTAGTCCACGCAGAGGCTATGACTTGATGCATATCATAGTATTTATATTCTGCTAAACGGCCGCCAAAAATAACATTTGATTCATCATCCGCTAATTGTTTATATTGGTTATAAATTTTACTGTTCTTTTGATCATTAACAGGATAGTAAGGTTCAGTGCCTGGTTTCCATTCTTGTGAGTATTCTTTGGTTATTACGGTTTTAGGTTGTTTTCCGAATTCAAAGTGTTTGTGTTCTATAATTCTTGTATAAGGGGTGTCTGTATCCGTATAATTTATCACAGCATTGCCTTGATAATTTTGTTGATTTAGAATGCTTTGTTCAAACTTCAAACTCCTATACTCCAAATTGCCAAAACGATAGCCGAAATACTCATCTATCTTACCCGTATAAATTATACGATCTGCCAAGGAATCCCACTGCTGTTTATCTTTAAAATAGTCCACATTCAGTTTTATCTCTATCTCTTCAAGTAAGCCTTCTATCAATTTATTGTAACCTCCGATAGGTATCCCTTGATATTTATCGTCAAAATAATTGTTATTAAAAGTAAACCTAACAGGAAGTCTTTTGATAATAAAAGCAGGCAAGTCTTTTGGATTTCTGCCCCATTGTTTTTCGGTATAGCCTTTAATCAATTTTTCATAAATATCCGTACCTACCATAGAAAGCGCCTGCTCTTCGAGGTTTTCCGGATTCTTGATATTAAGATTGTTGATTTGTTGCGATATAATTTCTTTTGCTTTATCAGGTGTTTTTACTCCCCATAATTGATAAAAGGTATTCATATTAAAGGGAAGATTGTACAATTCTCCCTTATAATTGGCTATGGGTGCATTTGTATACCGATTAAACTCGACGAAAGAGTTTACGTAATCCCAAATTTTTTTATCGTTAGTATGGAAAATATGTGCCCCATATTTATGAACATTAATATCTTCTACAGCTTCACAATACACATTGCCTCCTTGATGGTATCTTTTATCAATAACCATACAAGTTTTACCTCTTTTATTCAGTTCGTATGCACATACGGAACCAAACAAACCTGATCCAACAATAAGGTAATCTACCTTTTTTGCCATAAATTATGCTTTCTACATAGATAATATAACAACAAAGTAACAAATATTTCTGTTGCAACTGTAGCATAGGTAATATTAGTTATGGTGAACTTTAGAAAAAACCATATTGCCATTATAAGTATAAAATAAAATATACCAGATGCCACTATACCTTTACTAAATGTTTTATTAAAACCAAATGGAATTAGTAATTGTACACCAAATACATTACTCATCGCTGTAACTGGTATTGTAAAGAGTAAAATTCTAAGTATTTCCGTTCCTTTCGTAAGCTCATTGCCGCCCAGTATCACTACCATAAACTCAGCAATAATAAAAGCACTACAAAATATCAGTACGTTGACCCCTAGTGAGATCTTATACATTTTTTTGATGAATAAAATGTTCTTTTCACGGTTTATTTTGGGGAAAATGGTTTGTGTAATTAAAGATTGAGGTATTTTTAATACGGAAACTATCTTTTCTGCCAGATCATAAATCGCAACTTCTTTCATTCCTAGAAACAATCCTACAATAACTTTATTCGTAGCCAGATAGAGTTGAATGGAGATGTTAGAAATAAATATAGGGAGCGCAGCTTTAATCTCTTTGCGCATGGTACGTAATGAAGGAACTAATATATGTACCTGATGCCTTTTATTAATTATATAAAGTGCGACTGCTCCAGTAATCAGGGTCGTCACTCCCTGTATTATTGGAACCTTTAGATAATCATCAGGTTGTTTGATCAGAATGAAAATAGCAACAAGAAATATGAATTTTGCTGATAGTGTTACTATAGTGATATAGTGCATGCGTTCAATGCCCTGAAAATACCAAATGGGGAAAAGTACTTCATAAATGCACATCCATAAGGTTAGAATTAGCAACCATTGATATTCTTTTGCAGCAGGAATAAAAAATGTAGCAACCACTAGCAAGGCAGATAAAAAAAGACATAAGCTTACTTTTACCCAAAAAATACTACTAAAAATTTCCGACAACTTGTGTTTATGCTCTCGAAACAAGCTAACCGATCGAACACCCGAAATATTAAAGCCAAAATTGACAACAATTACCAAATAACTTACAATAGCTTGTGCAAAAATGACCTTACCAAACACCTCGGAACCTAACCTACGTATCAAATAGGGATAGGCTAATAGCGGTATAAGTAAGTTGCATATTTGTAAGACGGACAAATAAGAGAAATTAGAAACTATAACTTTGTTTCTTGCTAATAGTTTTCTAAGATTCTTAAGATTCACACAATTTATTTAAAAAATTTAATAGGCTTATATGTATGTCGTCTATAGGCTCTCAAAATATAAAATTTTCTACAAATGAATTTGACTTAAGACATTCATAGTATAACTATTTCATACCTTAAAAAAACATAGGGTAGTACGTAGAACAACTCAATCTACATTTTCCGACTTAGGTTTGTTCGGCTTTTTTTTAAAAACTCCATTTTTTAATCTATCTACTTTGCGTTTAAATAGTATTCTACGTTTGATATTAGAAAAACTATAATCAAACCTATAAAAAATATAGGCTAAAATAATTATTGTAGTGATAAGAAATAGAACTAAATAAAAATTATCAGAAGTGCTTCCTAAAATTACCATTAATACCACAAACAATAGATTAAATCCCCCGATAACAAAACTAGCTTGTTGATGAGATAAATTAAAACTATCAATGAGAATATGATGTGTGTGGTTTCTATCCGGTGAAAAAGGACTTTTCTTATTGGCTACTCTTATCGTAAAAACCCGAGCTGTATCAAATAATGGTACAATTAAAATACCTATAGCAATCAAAGGTGCATTCTCTAATAAAAACGGCAATTCATTGTAAGAATTAGGGGAAAGAGCCAAAAACTTAAGCGTAAGTGCACTAATCATAAAACCAACAATAAGGGATCCCGTATCCCCCATAAAAATTTTTCTTCTTGAAGAAAGATTGTAACTTAAAAAAGCAATTAAAGAACCATTAAGTGCCAGCGCAATTAAAACATAAAAATATTCTGCTGTTAAGTAAAAAATAGTAGTATAAATAACCAGAATAACAATGCCTACAATCGATGCTAATCCATCAATACCATCAATAAGATTGTATGCATTAATGATCGTAAGCATAATAAATGCACCTGCTACATAATATAAAAAAATTGGAATGTCATAAATACCAAGAAAACCGTTGAGAGATCCTATTTGAAAACTTTGGTGGCTTAATATAAATGATACTGCTGCTAATTGTGCAACCAACTTAGTAAGTGGTGACAATACAACTAGGTCATCCTTTAAACCAACTATAAATAAAATGGTTAGGCCTGGTATAAAATATATAGCTTCAGTAAAAGAACCATCTAAAATTTTAAGAAAAAATAGCGCAAATATTAAAGTATAAAAAAATGATACTCCACCAAGTGTTGGGGTTTTTTTTACATGAGAACTTCGCACATTAGGATTGTCCATTAAGTTCTTATATTCAACTAAACCTATAATCTTTGGTATAGTTAAATAAGTGAGAACATATGCTCCTATAAAAAATATTAAAAGGTAATATGGTGGCAAACTATCTGTCTAAATAATTATTTTTCAAAAGTAAGAAATTCTAAACTCGTTTTAGCGGATCTTTAAAAATTATGTTTTTATAAAGGTAAGCATGTTACTTGCAATTTTAGATCTATCAAAATCCTCTAAAATACTACTATACCCAGAACTATATGATTCTTTAGAAATTAAAATCTTTTCAATTTTGTCAAAGAAATCCTTTTCGTTTTCAGGCTCAAAGGCTTCTCCAACTTTATATTTATCAATAATCTCTTTTGCCTCCCCTTCAACACCTAATAATATGGGTTTATGCATACCACTTAACTCAAAAATTTTAGAAGGTATAACACTTCTAAAGGTATCCGATTTTTTAAGATTAACTAATGCAATATCCAATATGGAAATATAATCCACCACTTCTTTTTTTGGTACAGAAGGAAGCATTGTTACATTATTCAAATTTAATGATTCCTTTAGCTTAATTAGTTCTTCTCTTTTAGCCCCATCTCCTAAAAATAAAAAATGCAGATCCTTATTATTGATTTTTTTAAGACTTTTTAAAATGAAATCTAATCCATGAGCCATACCGTGAGTTCCTATATAACCAACAATTATTTTGTCTTGTAAATTTAATTTAGAAAGTAATTCGAAATTCTTTGGTATAGGTTGAAATAATGTACTGTTTATACCGTTTTTTATAACTTTTATTTTAGAAGGAAGAATATTATGTTGCTTTACTAAAATCTCTTTAAACGAATCAGTAACCACCACAATTTTGTATGCTTTTTTGTACATTCTTTTTTCCAAAAATTCAAAAAATCGAATTACTATCCCTCCTTTCATAGCTCCAACAGCTTTTATAGATTCTGGCCAAAGATCTCTTACTTCCATAATCCATTTTTTTCTTTTCCAAAAACCCAGCCATCTGCCTGAGATAGCACTAAAAAACTGAGGAGATGTGGCGATGATAATATCCGTTTTTATAAATAAGCCTACTAAGAAGGAAGATATCATAAAACTAAGATAATCTAGAATTCTTTTTACAAACCCTTCATTAGCTGAAATATATGTCCATACTCTTACTACTTTTATTCCATCGATTAATTCCTTTTGATATAATTTATTCTTATATCCGTTATAAACTTTCCCTTTAGGAAAATTTGGAGCACCAGTAATAACAGTGACATCAGCTCCTAAATTCACCCACTCCTTGCAGTGTTCATAGGTCCTTGTTGCAGGTGCATTTACTTCTGGTGGGAAATTATCTGTTATAAATAAGATATGCATTCTATAAATTAATTTGAGTAGAAAGATTGTTTTCAAACATAACTGCTATTTTTTTTGCCTTTCTTGTTCGATTGAAGCCTAAGCAATAGTCATAATCAGAAATCTCTATATTCAACGAATCTCCTTTGAATTGAATGTTAAAACTTCCTTTAGAAAAATTGACATTATTCCCTGATATTTTAAAATCACCTATCTCAGGGTGAATGTGCAAAAACGCTATTTTTTTACTTTTCTTTCCGTTTGGAATTTCATCAATAATTTCTATTTTGGAATCTTCTGTAATAAAAATTCTTTTATGTAAAAGGTTTAATTTTTTATATCCATTGTGAGTTGCCTCAATATAATTTTGTTTTTCTTTAAGTTGAACTATTTTAGATCTTCTGGCAACTCTAAAACCATCCCAAACCTCACTTTGCTCTTTATCATCTATTTTAACTGTATTATGACTAGCTGTTTGGCGTTGTTCTAGCCTTATGGCATTCTTTTCATATGTTGAAATTCCCGTATCTACTATAAAAGGTTTATTTTCTATATAAAGTTCAAAATTAAAGGTATCTGAATGCGCATGGCCAGGTTGATAACTTGGTCCTATATCACCTACATCTACAAATAACTCATAGTTTGACTTTCTTATCATTCTATAACCAGAATCACTTAACTTAACGCTATCTAATTGCAATCCTATTTTCTCAGCATATGTAAATAACTGTTTAGAACTGGGTGCTATATCATAAGTGCTATCATTGACCATAGGGATAGTACCATTTCTAAATGTTATTTCATTTAACCATCCAAGCATACTAATTGCTTTGACTTTAAGGTGCTCAACAAAGTCTTCTTTTTCTTTCCAACTGTTAAGGTTGATAAGATTTATACAATCCAATAAACGATGTAACAAAATTTGATGATACATTGGTGACAGTTCAAAATGTGCTCCATCTTCTAAGATTTGTTCTTTAAGTTCTTCTGTTAATATATTTTTTGCTTTTTTATAAAATCTTTCATCCTTAAAATAATAAGCCCCAAATAATAAAGAATATCCGTTTTCCAATAAATGATTTCCAAGTAGATGATACTCTAGATTGTTTGTTAGGATCTGATAATGATTATATAAAGTTTGATCAATGTGATGATCCGCTATTTTGTGTTTTGATAAAAACTTAATCCAATTAATCCCTCTTAACGATATAGGGTAAGGTTCTTTACCATCCTTTAAAATACTATCTTGACTAAGATAGTTTTGGATCAAAACTAATCCTTGTTCCTTTGTAATATTTTCTTGATTTAAAAAATCAAAGTAATTTAAGTTGTATGTCCAAAGTTTACCGTACTTTTTAAAGTTCCAATCAATTTGATTATCAAACAGATATGATTTGTTCAGAAAAATAAATGTGTTTTTATCCTTAAAAGTACTTGGATAGAGAAAAAAATCTTTCCATTCTAAAATTTCAACTTTCTTCGGTAAAGCGTTAGTATATGTTTTTTTAAAGAATTTGCCTCTAACTTTATAGAAAAGCTGATAATAAATTTGCTTTAATTTTAGGTGTTTTACTGTTTCAAATAATATTAAAATATTCACAAAGTTTCAGGTTTTTTTGTCTCTTGTATTAGCAAACCAATCATAAAAAGAGAAGGAAGAATTCCAGCTTGTCTACTAAGAAATGGCTCTATCAAACAAATTAAAAATATGAAAGCTATATAGAAAAGAAGAACTTCAGATTTTTTCTTATATGCAATATAAAAAAGAGCTATAAAGATGGATAAGAAAAGAATAAATCCAATTATTCCTGAGCCAATATATGCTTTTAAAAATTCATTATGAGGGTCAAATACTCCTCTTTCTATAAGATAATTATAATTATACTTTAGGAGTTTGTCCTTTATCTTATCGTCAATATCTCCAACACCATAACCAAAAAAAGGAGCTTCTTGAATTAGCTCTAAAGAACATCGTGAATATTGAAAACGTTCCACTAAGCTCCCATTTGTTTGCTCCTCTATTTTCTCAATTTGTTGAATGGATTGGTTAAATCTAATATAAGAGAGATAAAATCCAAGACCCATAACTAAAATAAAGCTTGTTAAAATTACAGTTCTTTTTTTGCCTTTATTATTTTTAAAAGCTATGAAAGTTATATATGTCAAAATAATCAATAGAAGAATAATAGCAATTTTAGACTGTATTAAAAAAATTACCACAATAAATATAATACCAAATACATATTTTAAAAATTTATGTGATATAGCATTACTGAAAAAGAACAGAAAAAGTAAACTTGTTAAAACAGAAAAAGAAAAATATAACCTATGTACGCCAAATGAAATAAAATTGGCACCACTATGGTAAGTGAAGTATCGGAAGGTATAAAAATTTATACCTTCATTTATTGTCTTATTTATAAAGTACATTTTTTTATCAATGAAAAAATATACTAGATTGCCAAAACAAAAAATACAAATCAAAAAATTACTTATAATAAATATTTTGATTAATCTTTCCTTAGGCCATTTCTTGTACAAAAGAAAAATCAAAGGAGCAATTATAAAAAAAGCTCGATGTTCGATACTCTTTAATCCCCTAGATATGTCTTCAGACCAAAAAAGAGATGTAATTTGCCAGATCAGGAATAAAACAATGAATACATAATAATGTTTATATAACTTTACATTTTCTAGAAAATTTATTCTCTTGAATTGCATTACACCAAGCACCACCATTAATCCTATTAATGGTGATAGCATATTACGGTCTAATGGTAAAAGAAAAACGAACGCCCCTGTTACCAGCAGTATTGCTTTATCTAGATATTTTTTATAGCCCATTCAATTAATTAATTACTACCCATTCTTGATTTTTTAAAGAATCAATAGCAGCAAAAGAAGCCTTCGTTGTATTTACAATCTCTTCAAAAGGAATTATTGGATTATTCCCTCGTATCTGTTGTAAAATAAGTTCATCAAACTGATTATAATGTCCCTTATCCTGTTTTGAGGAGGAGTTACCGCCTTTGAATCCATAAGCTTTTAACTTTCTCCAATTGTCCATAATCAAAGTACGTTCTTGGGAATATACCTCCACTCTTTCTTTAGAATATGCCTTGCTTCCGTTTGCAAAATAATTAATGACGGCATTACTCCCATTCTCATATTTTAATAAAATACTAGCATTATCTGTATTCTCTTCCGGGTTTTTACCCATTGCATTCATACATATAGCCTTTACCTTACTACCAGCAAAATATGTACAAAGATCAATATAGTGACAGGCTTCACCAATGATTCTTCCTCCTCCCACTTCCATATCATGAACCCACACATCTTCTGGAATAAAGCCAGCATTCATTGTAGCAATAATATTAATTGGTGTATTATCGTTTCCTAAGAGCTTTTTCATTTTTTTTGCCAGTGGAGCAAAACGACGATTAAAGCCTACAGAAATAGTGACATTTTGATTATTATATTCCTCGATTATAGCATCCAATTCAGAATTTGTTAAGGCTAAAGGTTTTTCAACAAAAACACTCTTACCTGCTTTTAAGGTTTCCAAAACCATCGGGGCATGCATATTATGCTTCGTAGTAACAAATACCAAGTCGACCTCATCATCCTTTAATATCTCTTTATAATCAGATGTTGATTTTGCAATATCATAACGCTTAGCCATAATAGTTGAGGTAAGTCCACCAGAGCTAGCAATAAATTTTATATCGGCACCAATTTTTCTAAGATTTGGTAAAATAGTTGAGCTAGTAAAATTACCCGAGCCAATTATTCCAATGACACCCTTCTTATTGGTAAAAGACTTTTTTGAAATCTTAACTGATGATCTGGGAGGTTCTGTTTCATTATATTCTAGAATAGAAGCAATAGATTTTGAGTTTTTCATGTCTCCATAAATCTTCTGATATTCTCCTAATGGGATTTTTTCCGTGATTAGAGGTTTTACATCTAGTGTGCCTCTAGAAATAGCATTTAATATTGCTTCAAAATTTCTTTTTTCTGTCCATCGCACGTATCCTATTGGATAATCATTTCCTTTCTGCTCATATTCTTCGTCATATCTTCCTGGGCCATATGAGCAAGAAACCTGAAATGAAATTTCTTTTTCATAAAAATCTGCTCTACTTATGTCCAGTCCAATTACGCCAACAAGAACTATACGACCTCTTTTCCTACACATATTTGCAGATTGAGAAATGATTTCGTTACTCTTGTTAGATGCAGTTATGATTATACCGTCTGCTCCTACACCATTTGTATATATCTCTACAAATTTAATCTGATCTGTACCTTCAGCAGGGTTTATCGCAGTTATACCTTTTTCCTTGGCAATTTTTATTTTTTCATCGTCATAATCGAAACCAATGACATTACACCCATTAGCTAAAAGTAACTCCGCCGTTACCAAGCCTATTAGACCTAATCCTACCACGACTATAGTTTCTCCAAAAGTTGGATTCAATAATCGAATACCTTGTAATCCTATAGATCCAATTACTGTAAAAGCTGCTTCTTCGTATGAAACATTGTCTGGTATTTTGGCCACCAAATTTTTTGGTATGTTTACATACTCTGCATGATTACCATTTGATGCTACTCGATCTCCTACTTTGAATTCAGCAACTCCTTTACCAATAGCTACTACTTCTCCAACATTACAGTACCCAAGTGGTAAAGGTTGATTCAATTTATTAAAAACGGCATCCATAGTTGGTTTAAGACCGTCTGTTTTAACCTTATCAAGTACCATCTTAACTTTATCCGGTTGTTGTCTTGCCTTTTGAATAAAATTTGCCTTTCCAAATTCAACCAACATTCTTTCAGTTCCTAATGAAACTAAAGTTTTATGTGTCCTTATTAAAACGTGGCCTGATTTTATAGTTGGGACTGGGACCTCTTCTAAAATAGTTTCTCCATTTTTGAGATCTTGTATGATTTGTTTCATTTGGTTAATTTTTCATTTTTATAATAAATAAAAACTTTTGTGAATTACACATAGGATTATTGATAAAATCATATTAGATCAATTTAATAACTCTTTAATCTCTTTACGATTAGGGTAGTTAATTAATACAGCTTTATACTTTCCTTTAAATACAAATATACTACCAGCTGCAACTCCTATCACTTTATGCTTTTTAATCATTTCTCTAATATGATTTAAACTTCCTGCACCTCCTAAAACAGTCATAGGAATATTAATACAAGACCTTACCACATCTATTAACTTATGATCATAACCCTTCATCATACCATCATTATCGATGGAGTTAATTACAATTTCTCCCACTCCCAATTTCTCAAACTTCATTGCCAATTCTTTTGGGTCTTTTCCAGTTGCTTTGGTTCCATTGTGTGTATATACTTGGTATTTACCAAAAAGTCCTTTTTTTTTGACATCCAAAACAGCAATAACGCTTTGCACACCGACAGCTGCGGCAATATCGGCAATCAAATCCGGATTATTAATAATTGATGAGCTAAGTGCAACTTTTTCAGCTCCTAAATGAATAATTTGTTTAGCATCTTCAACAGTTTTTACTCCACCACCATAACAAAGAGGCATTCTAGACTCATTTGCTAAATTCTGTATCATTTTAAAATCAGGTTTACGATTTTCTTTAGTTGCATCTATATCCAACACCATTAGCTCGTCAACTTCTTTTTCATTAAAAATTTTAACTGCATTTATAGGGTCTCCAACATACTTGGAGTCCTTAAACTGTACAGTTTTTACCAGCCCTTTATTTCTAACCAAAAGACAAGGTATAATTCGTGATCTTAACATAAATTATAGGTTAGCAAAATTTTTAAACAATTGAATACCATTACTATGACTTTTTTCAGGATGAAATTGCATGCCAAAGACATTATTGTTATTTACTGCAGAAGAAAATTCATTTCCATAATAAGTACTTGCTAATCTGTTTTCCAAAGATTCACAAGAAAAATAATACGTATGTAGAAAATAAAACCCGTGATCGAAGTCAATATTCTCGAATATCCTGTGCGGTTTTGTAGGCTTTATCGAATTCCATCCTAAATGCGGTAAATAAGGTTTTTCATCAAATAAATCAATATCAAATTTTTTTACCACCCCATTAATATAACCTAACCCTTTTAACTCACCTTCTTCGCTGTTTTTGGCTAAAATCTGCATTCCAACGCAAATACCCATTGTTGGTACTTTCTCCTCCAAAACTAATCTATCCAATTCCTTTTGAAATCCTGATTTAAGCAATTGATCCATCGTTTCATCAAATGCTCCTACACCTGGTAGAATTAGCTTGGTTGCACCTTTCAATTCTTCTGGAGTATTAGCGACATAACATTCTACATTTAACTGTTTGTAAATATTTAATATAGCCTGTATATTACCAGATCCATAATTAACTATTTTGATCATCTCTTACCTCCTCTTTCTAAACCAATAATTCTCATCATTTTAGCTCCAATATTATAAATGTTCTCTTGAGATTTATAATCTTTATATGTTTTATTAGGTGCATCCATATAGCTTTGTAACTCTTCAACAGATATTCCTAATTTGTTTGCTACGAACTCAAAATCCTGTTTGATTGTCTGCGGATCATAAGCAGGTTTTTTCAATTCATCTATTGCTTCATCTCTCGTCATTTGTCCGGTAAGAATTAAACTAGAAAACTGAACCTTTCTAGTATCAAATCCAAATTTTTTCGGCAACCAATATGCCTCATAAAACCTTGTA
This sequence comes from Aquimarina brevivitae, assembly GCF_004216895.1. Taxonomy (GTDB): domain Bacteria; phylum Bacteroidota; class Bacteroidia; order Flavobacteriales; family Flavobacteriaceae; genus Aquimarina; species Aquimarina brevivitae. Next base: position 574,153 of record NZ_SGXE01000001.1, read on the forward strand.
AAACGTGACTCGAAATGTTTCTGAGGGTATTTTTGATAACCAAATTTATCTACCAATAATTGCATAGCATCTTCTTTATGATACGGTATATAATCTAAAGGTCTAATTAATTTTATTCCCTTAAAATATGGTAAGTATACTTTATGCCATAAAATATTGGTTACAGGATAATCTTTTAATTTCCCTGTTCCATGTTTTTTATAAATATCTTTTAATTGAATAGAGTCTGACTGATAATACATCCATTCCAATGGATTTCTAACACATTCTGTAGAGTAATTACCTCCTGTGAGGATATATTTTATTTTATGCTTAGAGGCAAATTTATACATTGTTGCAAAAAATGCATGATCCTGTGGAACATCAACATGTGGAACACCAGATTTAAAAAAGGCTAATTGAAGATCCTTTATTTCCTCCCAATTAATAACCTCTGTATATAAGTCCAGGCCTAACCCATCTACTAAACGTTCTATGTTATTTACTGCAATTTGAGAATTCCATCCTGCATCTACATGAAAAACCAAAGGACGAAGACCATATATCTCTTTCATCGCATATAATAGATAAGAACTATCTATTCCTCCACTCATACCCATTAAACAATCAAAGTCTTTGCCCTCTCCTTCTTTTTTAATTTTGAAAATAATATCGTTTAATTCCCTTTCTCCTCTTTCGTCCGTATGCCAATTGGGTAAAATATCTTTATAATAGGTATTACAATGATCGCAAACTCCATGTTCATCAAACACGATTTTTGAATCCGTTGTATCCATGACACAATTCGTACATATTTGATATTCTCTGTTCATAATTATTCTTTATAATCTATATTACTTAGGTTTGTGTTTTCAATAGCATCCAAAAAGCCTTGATACATATTTTTCATTGTGCAAAATTCAGAATAATATTGAAATGCATTTTTTCCAAGATTTCTTGCATATTCAATATCCGTGCATAATTTGATCAAATAAAATTCTAAGGACTTTATTGAATCTTCACAAAATATACTGTTCACTTCATGTTTTATATTTGTTTTTTCGCCTCCGCTTATAGAATTGATTTTTGTCAAAAAAGGTACCCCGTAACCTAAACTTTGTAAAACAGACAAGCCAGATTGACCAAAGGAAACGGAAACAATAGCTTCCCTATAAAAACTTTCTAGCTCAGCAACATGTTCTAATCTTCCTGCAAAAAAAACTCTTTTCTCAATGTTATTTTCTACAACAATATTTTTTAACTTCTCTTTTTCAGAACCGTCTCCGATAAATATTAAATTTATATAATCTGGAATTTTACTCAAAATGTTCGAAAATGCTTTAATCAGTATATCGTTTTGTTTTCTCTGATTTAAGCTACCAACAAATAGAATCTTATTCTTTTTTTTATTTTCAAAAGATTTTATTGTATTACTTACGTCAAAAGTGTTATTTGCAACGTAAGTTTTTCTATCAGTAAGTCCCATATTAACAAAATCCTTTCTAGACTTTTGAGTATAGAATATATTTGCATCAGCCTTTTTTGACAAATAAAGTCTAGCTTTATTTGCAATTTTGCTATTGGTTAGCCAAGCTCCCCATAAAATTAATTTTGCATTCTTATTATGAGAATAAATAGAAATTATTGTATTAATCCATCTTAAGTCAAAAAGTAATATTATATAATCATAATTTTGCTTTTTGACTTCACTTAATATTCCTTTTTGAATAAAAAAAGGCCCTATTTCTTTTGAGGGAAATATTAACTCTGAATACTTATCTGTTTCTTCAACTGTTTTATTTCCAGAATGCAATACTACCAATTCATATTTTTCCGCTAAAAGGTTAAATAGAGGTTTTCTATAATGTAATATATAGTTATAACATAATAATATTTTCTTCTTCATAACTGTTTTTCCTTATTTAAGTCTTTGGAAAAGCGTTTGATAAATTCATCTGGGTTCTTAAAATGACTTGCAAAGTTAGTTAGATTTCTATCGTTTAATTCCCACCATTTTGAATTTAACAAATCAACGATCATCTTTTCTGGAAATCGTTTCTTAATTTGCCTAGCCGGGACACCGCCCATTATAGTATATGGGGGAACATCCTTTGTTACGACACTACCCATTCCTATAACAGCACCTGTTCCAATATTTACTCCTTGTTTTATTAAAGCATTTTGACCAATCCATACATCATGCCCTATTACAGTCTTTTTTACTGGCTCTCTATTATGCTCAGAAAATTTTGCTTTTACACTATCTCTTCCTTTATAAAATACTGGAGACATTGAAACCCAATGGTAAGGATGCATTCCCCCTCCAATAATTACACCATTTGCAATGGAACAAAAGGAACCTATTTCTGCACTTGTAATTTCACAATTATAACCACAAAAAGAATGTTTCCCCATTATAGTATTAACTATATTTGAACCTGCCTCCACCTTTGAAGTGGAATCTATCTTTGAGTTTCTAATAGCGCTTCCTTTTATTTTTTTTAAGGTTTTCGCCAATATATACCTTAATATATTTATCATATAATAAAAAATTTAAAATTGAAATGGAGAAGATAGGTTTTCTCCCTTGTATATTTTATAAATAAACATAATGAATTGGGTAACTATCAACAAGTAGATTAACCAGGACGATTTTGATTTTCCAAAATAAAAAGCCAAAGCTGCCAAACAAAATATTTTGAACCAAATAAATAAATAGGTTATTCTACCTAATATGTCATAGCGCCAAAAGAAATTAAACAAAATTGAACCTATAAAAAAAAGGTTGTAATGAATTTTCATTCGAGGTATCTTTTTTAAAATATCTCTCGAAAATAAAATTATTATAAAACCTACTATAAAAATATAAATATTCCCAAGTCCACCGGATACGGGATTCTGAAAATCTTCTAAAAATCTATCAGTGTAATGTTCGTACTTAGGAAAAAGTCCTACACCAAAGACGACAATTTCCTTTATATCCAAATTATTACCCAAGGCAAATGATAACACATAAAATATTAAATATCTATAGTGAGTAAAAGATACTTTATTAATGAAGAAATAAAATGGGTATAATAAGATGATACTTGTATGAAATGACAAAGCTAGAACACATAATAATGTATATCTTAAAATTGATTTTTCTTCTATATATTTTATAGCATACATATATATAACTAAGGCCATAGTCTGACGCATTCCATTCATAGATGCAAAGAAAAAGCCAGTGGTAAAGGCGAAAAAAAAACCCCATTTTAAAAGAAAAGGAAATACCTTAAAACTCTGTATAAAAAAATACCATATGATTATCGCTGTAAGAGTAAATAAAGCCCATACACGAAAATTAAAATATCTCAACGTCCTTATTATGAATTCAAAGCCGAATTCATATCTAGCCATTTTGGCTTCCCAGTGATGCGCATATCCTATGTTATAGTAATCATTATAATAACCGATATAATCTACTCCAACATTATACCTAAACCCCACAACCAAAACAAGAATTAAAAAGCCCAAAAACAAAGGCCATTTCCAAAGTAAACTACTTTCCTCTATAGACCCAAAATTATGATTCGTGCGCATGAGTAACTTATTATTATGAGCTGTTGCTACATATAATATTACCAATAAAAAGAGGTATATACTATAAGCTAAAAACATAATAATTCAAGTTATTTGATTGTTAGTAATTTGATTTTGACTCTAAAAAAATATTGTTGATAATACGCAGTAATTTCTCCTTTTCAACATCCCAACTGAAGATATTCTTCGCTTTTAGTGAGTTCTCTACGCATTCTTCATAAAATAACTGATCGTTTATAAGCTTATGTATAGCTTTTGATATCCCAGTTATATTTTCTGGATCAACCAAAACTCCTGATTTAGAAATGGTATGGACATGATTGATTTCGGGAAAATCACTTGCTATATATGGCACTCCCACCATGATACTTTCGTAAAGTTTATTTGGAGCAGCTAAATAATAACTTATAGAAACATTTTCGATAAGTACAATACTAACATCAGCACTTTTAGTCCAGTACAGTAATTCTCTCCAAGGTACAGCTGGTAAAATATATAATCTATTAAAATTATACTGGCTTGCTAAATCTAGTAACTTCTCTTTGTATGTATTAGAAATAAAACCCAGGAGAACTAAACAAAAGTCTTCTGATTCAATTTCAGAACATGCTTTTATGGTTACTTCTAAGCCTCTTCCAGGAGACAACATACCCTGATATAACAATATTTTTTGGTTTTGAGGGAGATCAAGTTTCTTTCTTATCAAATCACTACTGGAAATATTTTCCGGTATGGGCACATTGCGGACTACTTCTACCGTATCAAGCTTGTACCACCGTTGCATCAATTTTGCTCTTTCTATATCTGCAGCAATTACTGACTCAGCACCTATGAGCATTTTTCTTTCTAAACTTATTATAAAATTATTTAGGCTTCTATTAAGTTTTTTGTTAGCTACTCTTTTTCTATCCCCTTCTAATTCGTTTGCTGAATATATAAATTTGGCTGCTGTTAATTTTGAGATTAAATACACTATTATCAGGTCCTCTATTCCTATTGCTATATATAGATCTGCTTTTTGTTTAAGAGCTTTGAAAAACAATTTTGTCAAGCCCTCACATATACGTAATATCGAAAATATAGAGCTTTTAAAAACCCTTGATTTAATATCTACGTAGCTCATTTTATAAATATAGTCCCTCCTTTTTACATTATCTCTTGGCGTTATACTTAGAGTGGTTACATCATATTTATTACTTTCTTGAAGAGCCAAAGCTGTTCTGTGAATTCTAGAGATAAAAGTGATATCTCCTGATCTTAAAATACATACTTTCTTTTTCATAAACCAATTAGTTTTACAGTCAAAAAAATTGTCAATCAATTTACTTTTGACCTCTTAAGCTAACTTCAAGAAAACCTATAGATTTTTTTCTTTCTTTCTCAATTATTTTATCAATCTCCACATAATCAAAATCATCTCTTAGTACCTTTTCATCTATACTTTCCAAATTATAAAACAATCTGTCTTTTCTATTAATAAGTGCTAACAAATTTTCAATTCTGGTAAGCCCTCTATTAGGGTTTGAAAGTACAATAAACTTCTTGTTAAATATTATTGAAAAAACGGTGCAATGAAACGAATCAGTAACAACAAACTCACTATTTTTTATTAGATATAGCCACTTTGCAACGCTGTTAAATAGCCAAAAATCGTATTTATTGGAAATTTTTCTTCCCTTCAGCTTTCTAAATTTTAAATTATGTCTTTTAGCAAATGATTTAAAAAAAGTTTGGTTTTTGTTAGTATCGTCAAGTAGCATATAGGACAGCAAATTATTTTTACACTCTCTATTTTTGTATTTACTACCGATAATATTCTCATAACTATCTTTGTCTAGTAGCAGGGTGGAATCCAAAACTAGTTCACTTTCAACTTCAAAAATATCCTTACATATCTTTACTCCAGAAGCTTCTCTAATAGATATATTATCGAAGCGTTTAACCAATTCTTTTATTTTTCCAGTAATTTCATCCCTACCGTGCCATTTGTCCAGTCCGAAACTTGCTGCATATGATATTTTCTTATTCTCGTCATTCACAAAATCAAAAAAATATCTACATAAATTGTTATGCTCATCTCTATAGCGCCATACTTGATCACTCCCTACTATAAATGTGTCGAATCTATTATTTAAATCGTGTATATTACCCTCAATCATTTGAATATCTATAAATTCCCTTCTAAACCTTGTAAAATTATATCCTAATGCAAACCTTATAAAATCGAATAGTCGCTGTTTTACACTATTAATTGGCGTTGGTTTAAAATCAATAATCTTAACATTAAAACCAATATTTTTTATTGTATTTAAAATAGCAAAAGTTTGTAGTAATGCTCCAAAATTATTGTTAGAGTAATGAAATGTCAAAACGCCAACCTCTTTACTTTTTTTCATCTCTTAAATGTTAATAGTTTTTCCTTAATTTTTATTAGTTGTTCCCTTTCAAAAGGATCCATGCCCAGATAATAGAACATTAGCGAATAAGATAAAATTGATAATATCCCTGTGACTACTAACCTAACAAAACTATGGGGTAATATAAAAGCAGGAATTGCACATATAATAAAGGTTATCGCAAAAGGAGGAATAATTTTTAATAGTACATCTCTGTAATATTGCCTTATTGAAAGCCCTAAAATTTTTCTTGAAATAAATAACCTAAAAAAACAAGCCAAAAGTTCAATTAAAATAAATGAAATTAATCCATAATAAGCAGGATATCCGAGGTAATAAATAAAAAATGCCACTGGTAAATTTAAAAGTAATATACTACCTACTATAGATTGATACAATTTGATATTTCCCCCTGATTGAATTGCAGTTTGCAACCCTATTGTTAATTGATTTGTTAACGTTCCTCCTAAATAAAGTAAGGCAAATATAATTGTATGTTCCGGGATATCTTTTAACCAAATTTTGAAAATGAACACAATGTTCAAAGCAAAAGGAATTAGTAAAAAAGATAAAAGAAAAAAACTAAATTTTGTTGCTCTCAGAGATAGAGTTATCATTGATTTTCGTTCACCCATTCCTTCATTTTTCATTATTTGAGGATTGACAGCTTTAAGCATATTCGACGAAAAACTAAATATTTGACTTCCCACTTGTGCCGCTATACCAAAGGCTGCATTTACTATAGTGCCAAAAAATAAATTCATAATAACTGCTAAACCTTGATTTTTAGCCACCCCACATAAAGCTCCGAAAGAGTTCCATCCTGCGAAAGACGACATTTCTTTAAAAATATTTAAATCAAAAAGTCCTTTTAAAAATAATTGACATTCATTAAAATTCTTAAAACAATAAAAAGCCTTAATTACTCTAGTGATCAAAGTAATCCCCACAATACATAATGCATATGTCTCCAACTTGTTATCTAAAATTAAAGAAATACAAAAGGCCGATAACAATTTTAGAAGCACCTCAATAATACTAACAATAGATTCAAAAACTAACTTTTCATGAGAAATAATAGATGCTTCAAAGGGTACAAAACTTATTGTGATAAACGATGTTGCTACTAAACACTGGTATATAAATTTTGCTGCTGAAGTCCTATCCTCGGGAATAGTCAAGAATCCATCAAATAAGAAAAGGCCTGCAAGCTCTAAAACAAATAAAACTATAATGGCAAGACCCAAATGAAGACAAATACTTGAATAAAAAACTTTCTTTAACTTATAATGCTGTTTTGCACCAATATAAAAAGACAAATATCTTTGAGTTGAAACAGCCATTGCCGAATTTAAGAATGCCAAAAGACCAACCACTCCCATAATAAGATTATAAATACCATAATCTATAACACCTAATTCAATTAAAAGAATTCTTGTTATCAACAATGATAAAATCATTGTAATGATCATCTTTATATATAAAAATGAAGTGTTTTTTAAAATTAATTTGGAAGAATTCATATGTTAAGTTAAGATGTAGAGGAGTTTTATAATACTAAATACTGAAATATATTACATAAACGCTTTAAGTTAACAAAGAGCTAAAACTATAGTTGTTAAAAGAAGAACAAGCAAAATAATATTTAACCTTTTCGCTCGTATTACTTTTTTCATATTTAAATATTAAAATAAACCTTAAATCGAGAAATCATCTTTCTTATCGAATTTATTCCATTTAATTTATCATTAATCTTTATGTTGGATAAAAGCTCCTTCTTTAATAATTTAATATTATCAAAATTTTCAGAATAAAATGAAATTTCCCTTAATTTCATTCTGTTTTCATATATTTTTGCTCTTCTCTCATTATCTAGCTTAGCGGCAGATACCCTTTTAGTTGGTCTCCATTCCCTTTTTTCATCTGTCAAATGCAATCTATGGCTAAGACCTTCTCTTCTATGTCTAAAGCCTCCTGCTTGACTCTGGTATAATTCAGCTTCAGTTATTATTTCAAGGTGTAATTTCCCATCATCTTGGCCTTTTTTAATTAATGATGAAAGTTCTTCACTTCTAACAACTATAACGTTTGTGCCCTTAAAATCATCCAAATACTTTGGTAACCAAGCGTCGCCAAAAGAAATATCAGCCGTTTCACCAATTACGTCATCACAAAAATCGCAAGCTTTTAGTTTAAATAAATTTAACCCCCAGTTTGTGCCAAAAATTTTTTTATTTCGTTTAATTTTTTTTGAATTGGATTTTAGTTTGATCAATGTACCATAATCCGCTGCAGATCTACCTTCAAGTTTATGTCTAAAATCAAAACTTTTTACTTCCTTGGTGTTATGTCCAAACTGGTTAATTATTGATTCCTGATAATGCGTAGTTTTTAAATGTCCACAAACTATTGCAATCGTATATTTTATCCTTTCAAAAAAAATTGGATCTTGAATTTTCAATAAGTTTAACCCTTTTAAAAAACATGGTATCCCAACAACAACATATTTCCCTTCATTATCTTTTATAAAAGACAATACTTTTTCCATAGTTATGGGATAATATCTTGATTTTGCTCCTCTCTCGACCTCAGAAAAATTCGTGCTAATAGAGTACTCATAAAACTTACCTTCTTCAGATTGAATAGCTTCTTTAACGTGTACTACATAATCTACTTTATTCGTTCTTAATAATTCATTACAAACCCAAGAAACCCCTCCTCCGGAACTTCCATTATTTCTATACTCTCCTTCCTTAACATGACCCGCATAAATATCCCGAAAATAACCAAATTCACTATTTTTATTAACTTGGTTTTCTTTACCTTTAGAATATAGGTCTTCAGCTATATCATCTTCATCTATTTGATGAGACGCAAAAGGGCACACTATTGGAGCACTTTCGCTTTCTGAGTTTTTTAGAACTGGTTCATAATTGCCATGTTTGGTTAGTTCCATTTTAAAAGGACTTTTATTCGATACAGTACAGACTCCACAACCTGAACAATATCCTCCATCTATGACGGTTTGTTTTAACTCTTTAACCGTAACTTTTTTCATTTTAACAAGGTAATTTTAGGTAGGATTTCTTGATTATCAAAGAATCCATAAAATCCTAATTACTAAATAATTTATATTGTCCAGCGTTTCATTTTATAATAATCCAAAATGCTCTTTTTATATTACGATATACAAAATATTCGTACTATTATAAAAATCAATTAATCCTCAAATAACGATTCCCCCAAACTTCCTTTCCATAATCAGATTATATTTAAAGCTAATAATTTGTTTCTTTAATTAACCAAAACTTTATTCCCTTAAGGATATTTTGAGGATTTATTCATTAGTAACACCGCAAAAATCTAAAATCATTTTACTCTCTAGGATTTTGACATTATGAAACTCTTTATGTGCTACTAAAAAAACTATAATATCTGCATTATTCACTGCGTCTTGATAGTTTGTAAGTTTAAACACCTTATGTGAATCTATGTTCGGTTCAACAATATAATATTCTTCATTATTAGCGTTTTGTAATACTTTTTGAACGATATATTTAGCAGGAGATTCTCTTAAGTCGTCAATGTTTGGTTTAAAAGCCAGTCCCATCAACGCTATTGTAGGTTTTCTACCATGTTGCAACTGAAATTCTAACTTAGCGTTCTGCACTTTTTCTGCACACCAAAATGATTTATAATTATTTATCTCTCTTGCCTTACCAATAATTTGAGATTCCATTGGATAATCTGCCACTATAAAATAAGGGTCTACTGCAATACAATGTCCACCCACACCGCAACCAGGCTGAAGAATATTTACTCTAGGATGTTTATTTGCTAATTCTATTAATTCCCAAACATTAATTCCCGCCTTGTCACAAATCAACGAAAGTTCATTTGCAAATGCGATTTGTACATCTCGAGAGGAGTTTTCTACTAATTTACACATCTCGGCGGTCCGAGCATTCGTTTTATGTAATGCTCCTTTAATAAATTGACTGTAAAAAGCTGCCGCTTTTTCGGTAGACTTTTGATCTATTCCCCCAATAACTCTATCGTTATGTACCAATTCATGCATCACATTACCAGGCAAAACTCTTTCCGGGCAATAGGCTATGTTTAATTTATTTTTTAATTCAGGTCTCTCCTCGTAAATTAACTTCATCATCTTTTCGGTTGTACCCACAGGAGAAGTGGATTCTATAATATACAAATCTCCTTTTTTTAATAATGGAATTATGGCCCTTGTAGCTGACTCAACAAAGGATATGTCAGGCTCATTCTTATCCTTAAAGGGCGTAGGAACAACAATAAGGTATGTGTCAGCTGCCACAGGTTTTGTATCTGCTTTTAAATACCCTTGAGATACCGCTTCTGAAACTGCTTCATCTAGTTCTGGTTCAACAATATGAATCTTTCCTGCATTAATAGTCTCAACTACTAGTGGGTTCACGTCAACACCATGAACATAGGTTTTATTTTGAGCAATTAATGCTGCGGTTGGTAGTCCTATATACCCCAGTCCAATCATTATAACTTCTGGTTGATTCATCTTTTTACTTTTTTTCTAGTTTTATGCCTTTTTTATACTGAAAAGGACCTATGTCTATTTTTCTTTTATTTCTTAAGTTTCCATCAAAATCCATCCTGGGGGCCTTTGAAGAAGTACCCAAACCAATACAAGGAGATTCTGATTCTAAACGATAGTTTCCATTATTTACATCAACAAATAAAGGATCAAAAGAATAAATCTTTAAACCCTTTGGGTTTTCAAAACCGTTATTCCAAAAATTAGAGTATTCAAAATTAAAATTTACGGCTAAAGGATTTCTTGAAAAAAATGTACTTCTTGAATAATTCTGAACATTAGTAACTATACAGTTTACCATTTTGTTGTCTATATTCTCTCTATCGGCGTTAATCAAGTATTCTCCTCCATCAAAAACACAATTCATGAAAGTATTATTATCAATTATAGATAATGTAGCCGGATTATAGTGAAAAAACTTTATCACATTCTCCTTGGTGTTTCGAAAAATACAATTTTCAAATACATTGTATCTACCAGCATATTGTGCTCCTTCATCCTCAGTAGTGTCAAAAAAAAGAATAGCAGAGTCAGCACCATCAGCAACACAGTTCCTGATAGTATTATTACTAGCACCATCCCTAACAGTATAGCCACAATTAATAGCTTTACAATTTATAATTAGATTATTCCTAACTCCACGATGTCGTAACTCGTATCCGTTAATTTTCATGTTTTTTGCCACACAGTTACGTATAATATTATTCTCACAATCTCGCTTTAAATCTATACCGTGTCCATTATGTTTTAAATCTCCTATACGCTCTACATAACAATTCTCAATAATATTATTATTACCCCCAACATGTATGTAATAATCCATTGCACTTTTATGACCAGTTGAATTGTCATCACTATAAATCCTACAATTATTTATTCTATTATTATTTCCATATGCGGATAAGCCCTCTGCACAGGCATTAAATACAATACAGTTTTCTATGGTATTATGGCTACCCACAAACTGATTATATTTCCAACCAAAAGCAATGCCTTTTCCATGATAATCTTCATTAACGTCTCCAAAGTACATAGCAACTATATTATTTACGTTAACCTTATATGTTTTTAAAGCATATAAACCAATTTCATAATTACTAATTTGGATATTCTTTAAATTAATATACTTTCTATTATTTAAAGTAATTCCTATCCCACAAGTTCTATCTCCTCCATCCAAAAGAGGCATAACATTTGGATTTAGATTATCACCATAATTCCAATTAAGTTTTGGGCTATCTCCTGGAGATGATAAATATCCTTCAAAGGTTATTTGATTCCTCGCCGTACCATCTGTTTCAAAAACAACATTTTCGTTGCCATAATTTCCCGCCTTTATGTAAACTACATCTCCCGGTAGAACGGGGCTCTCTAGAGAGGCAGCGTACGTGATAGTTCTCCAAGAATCTTTTTGAGATAAACCACTATTACTATCATCTCCTGTTAAAGAAACATAATATGTTTTTTGAGCAGTTCCTATAAATACAGTTAATAAACTTAAATAAGTTAACGCAAAATGCCTAATCTTCGTGTATTTATACCTGACATCAGTTAATTGCATAATAATCACATGGTTGTTTTGTCAATAAACTCAACTATTCTCTGACAAGCATTTCCATCACCATAGGGATTATGAAGCTTACTCATATTGTCGTAAAATTCGTTATCGTTCAATAACTTTTCAGCTTTTGAGACTATTTTTTCCGTATCCGTACCCACCAATATAACGGTACCTGCATCGACAGCTTCCGGTCTTTCTGTTGTATTACGCATTACTAACACAGGTTTACCTAGGCTCGGAGCTTCTTCCTGAACCCCTCCGCTGTCGGTAATAATTATAAACGCTTGATTCATTAGCCATACAAACGCAGGGTACGAAAGTGGCGAAATTAAACAGACATTATCTATATCACTCAATAGTTCGTAGACGGGCTCTTGAACATTTGGGTTCAGGTGTACTGGATAGATAATCTGGACATCAGGGTTATTAATAGCAATTTGTTTTAATGCTTTACATATATTAATAAAACCTTGTCCATGATTTTCTCTTCGATGACCAGTAACAAGAATTAGCTTTTTATTTTTTTCAATATCCTTTCTTAAATCCTCAATTTCCTTATCTTCAAAATTCTCAGTATTTACCTTGTCTACACTGAACTGTAATGCGTCAATAACCGTATTTCCAGTTATTAAAATTGATTCAGGAGATTTATTTTCATTGATTAAATTTTGCCTTGAAGTTTTAGTCGGTGAAAAATGAATATTAGAAACAACACCTGTAACACATCGGTTCATTTCCTCAGGAAATGGTGACTGCATATTAAAAGTTCTCAAACCCGCTTCTACATGACACACTTTAGCACCAGAGTAAAAAGCAGCGATACTTGATGCCATCGTTGTTGTGGTATCTCCGTGTACATATACAAAATCAGGTTTAAATTCTTCTAGAATAGGTTTTAAACTCTGAATAATTTCTGCCGTAAGACTATATAAATTTTGATTGGGTTTCATTAGATCCAAATCATAATCAGGTATGATCTCAAAAAAAGATAAAACCTGATCTAACATCTCCCGATGTTGCGCGGTAATACAGACTTTAGTCTCAAATTTATCCTGATGTTTCTGAAACTCCTTTACCAAAGGAGCCATTTTTATGGCCTCTGGTCTGGTTCCAAAAACAATTAAATTGCGTTTCATGATGCTATTTTTTGTATTTTTAATAAGGATTCTTTCCAGTTTGGTGGGGTATGCTTAGTGTATGTAATTATTTTTTTCTTATTTAAAACACTATAACTCGGACGCTTTGCAAAACTAGGATAATAATTTGTCTTATCAAGCTTTATAAAATCAAGTTTTCCAGAAAATCTTAAAATTTCGTGTGCAAAATCATACCAGGTTGCTTGCCCTTCATTACTGTAATGATAAATTCCATAATTATTAAAATTCATCGTAATCAAATCTAGAATAAACCTAGCCAAATCATTTGCATTGGTAGGGGTTCCTATCTCAGAATCTACAATGGTCAGTTTCTCTTGGCTTTTAGACTTTTCTAAAATCGTTTTATAAAAATTTTTTCCAAATTGTGAATACAACCAGGATGTTCTGATAATAAAATAATGCTCCAATATTTCTTGGATATATTTTTCACCAACCAATTTTGATTTACCGTATTCATTAATAGGATTGGGTACGTCTTCTTCGGTGTAAGCCGTATTTTTAGACCCATCAAAGACATAATCTGTAGATATATGTATTAAGATTGCATTATGTTCCTTACACGCTTCTGCTAATAATCGCACACCTTCAGCATTAACCAAATAGGCTTTTTCAGGTTCTTTTTCTGCTTGTTCGACATTAGTATAGGCTGCACAATTGACCACATACTGAATTGTTTTACTATTAAATAGCTCAGCTATCTGATTTTTAGACGTAATGTCAAACTCTGAAGAATTTAAAAATTGAAAATTACAATCCTTATCGTTTTTTGCGATTAACTGTAAACATCTACCTAGTTGTCCGTTGGATCCAGTAACCACAATGTTTGTTGACATATCGTTAAACTTATATGTTCTTACGCTTTAGTATTAGAATACGTTTTTAAAAAACTATTTAATGACAATAAGCTTAAGGTTATTAATACAAGACCAATTAATAGTATGGGAAGTAATACTTTTTTCTTTCTAAAAAACTCATTGACCCTTACGCCTTTTTGCGGAAATTCAGAAATGATGTTTATTGTATTTTGGGTCTTTGCTCTTTCTTTATTTAAGGCAACAATTTCAGCCTTAAACCTAGATGCTTGATTTAACAACTGTATCTCCAAGTTCTCATCAGATTTGCCTTCGCCCATAGATATACTCGTACTGCTTTCTGCTTTATTAGCCTCCAACAATTTCAATTTTTTTACAAAACCTTGTAAAGAATCCACTTCCTTAATTTGACTTGTTAATACAGAATCCTGAACGGAAAGGTTTAGTTCATTTATTTTCTTTTGTAATTGAAAGTATTCGTTAGTTTCAATGGATCTAATAATGCTTCTTTGACTTTTCTTAGCAACCGTAGGGTTGGTAGCTTCTACGGTTATTTTATGAAATCGAGAATTGATGTCATTAAAATTCTTTAAATAATCTTCATAATCCACTTTTTGCTGAGAAATGGTATCCAACTGACTAATAAAATCACTAAATTGCTTTATTCGTTGGGTTTGATCCGAAAATGATTCTATTTTAAACTTTTTTATTGTACTCGCAAGTTCTTGTTCTACTCCCAAAGCTTCAGCTAAAGATTGAAATTCTTTCTCTTTGGCCAAATCATTGTAAAATTCAATGTTATTGTACAATTGTTGAACACTATTAAAATTAGGTTCTACCACCATATTCGATCGATAAATTGGGTCAGACACTGAATCCCAATACCAACCGATTCCGACCCCGACTAGACCAGCAATTGCAAATTTGATAAAATGAGCTCTTATATACTGCAGGAATAACACTAAAGCGTGAAAAATGCCCTTAAAAATATTACCAATTAAATTAAACAGTTTTTTAAAACCATCTCCGATCATTTTAAATAGTTGACCTAGATCGATCTCTTCAGAAGTGTTTTCTTTATTGCTCATAATGTACTAAAATTGATCTTTAAAAGTGCCGCAAAGGTAGTATGTTTTATAGATTTACAAAGTACTTTACATTAAATATTTAAGTCTTTAAAGTGTGGTAAGATCATATCTTTATCGGAAAGTTCAATTTGCGATTCATCCATTTTCCAATCAATGTTTAGTTGAGCATCATTGAATAATATGCCAGTTTCTGATGCTTTATCATAATAGTTATCGCATTTGTAGGCAAATATGGCTTCCTCGCTCAATGTAATGAAACCATGTGCAAATCCTCTCGGTACAAAAAGTTGATAATTGTTTACCTCATTTAACTTTACTGAAACATGTTTTCCAAAGGTCTTAGAATCTTTACGCAAATCGACAGCTACGTCCAATACTTCGCCCTGAATCACGCGAACTAGTTTTGCTTGCGCAAATTCTCCTTTTTGAAAATGCAAGCCTCTTATAACTCCCTTTTTAGACACCGATTGATTATCCTGAACAAAATTGATGTTTAAGCCCGTAATTTCTTCAAAAGTTTTTTGATTAAAGCTTTCAAAAAATAGTCCTCTATCATCTTTAAAAACCGAAGGTTTTAAGATAAAGCAACCTTCAATATATGTTTGTTCTATTTGCATCTTGTTGAAATAAATCTATGATTAGCAGATTGAGTCTGGAATAACAAGTAATTAGTGAATTAGTTGCATCAAATATTCCCCGTAGCCACTTTTAAGCAATGGTTTTGCCAGTTCTTGTAGTTGTCTTCTATCAATGAATCCTTTTCTAAAAGCAACTTCTTCTATTGCGCCAATCTTAAGCCCTTGCCGTTCTTCAATAACTTGAACAAATTGCGAGGCTTGCATTAAAGAATTAAACGTTCCTGTATCCAACCAAGCAGTTCCTCTATCTAATATACTTACACTAAGTTTACCACTTTCAAGATATACTTTATTAACATCTGTGATTTCTAGCTCACCTCTTTTACTGGGTTTTATATGCTTTGCAATTTTTACTACTTCATTATCATAAAAGTAAATTCCAGGAACGGCATAGTTTGACTTTGGATTATTTGGTTTCTCCTCAATAGAAATTGCTATTCCGTTTTCATCAAAATCTACAACTCCATATCGTTCAGGGTCATGCACGTGATACGCATAAATAATACCTCCTTCAGGATCATTGTTTTCTTCTAACAGTAGTTCTAAACCTGACCCATAAAAAATATTATCACCTAATATTAGGGCAACTTTATCCTTTCCTATAAAATGCTGGCCAATAATAAAGGCCTCAGCTAATCCATTAGGCTCATCTTGTACAGCAAATTCAAAACGACAACCGTACTTTTTTCCATTGCCCAATAATTTTTGGAATAAAGGTAAATCTTGGGGAGTAGAAATTATCAGTATTTCTCTAATACCAGCGGACATCAATGTGGACAAGGGATAATAGATCATAGGTTTATCATAAACCGGCATTAATTGCTTACTGATAGCCAGTGTTAATGGATGTAACCTAGTCCCTGAGCCTCCTGCTAAGATTATTCCTTTCATGTGAGTTTGTTTAATTTTTAGCTAAGTCCACTATGATATTTTTCCAAATACCAATCTACCGTCTTTTCAATACCAGACTCAAAATTTTCTTCAGCTTGCCAACCTAGTTCCTGTTCTATCTTAGTAGCATCAATTGCATATCTGTAGTCGTGTCCGGGCCTGTCCTTAACATAAGTTATTAAGTCTTTATAAGGCAAATTATTTGGTCTGGGTTGCTTACGGTCCAAAAGCTCGCAAATAGTTTCAGCAATATAAATATTTTCTCTTTCATTCTTTCCACCGATATTATAGGTTTCTCCCAATTTTCCGTTGCTTAGTACTTGATCTATACCTTTGCAATGATCCAAGACGTACAGCCAATCTCTAATATTTTTACCATCGCCATAAATAGGTATGGGCTCATCACTCAAAGCTTTTCGTATTATTGTAGGGATCAATTTTTCATTATGCTGTCTAGGTCCGTAATTGTTTGAACAGTTGGTGGTTATCACAGGGAGTCCATAGGTATGAAAATAACTTCTGACCAACATATCTGAAGCTGCCTTGGAAGCACTATAAGGACTATTCGGAGCATAAGGGGTGTCCTCGGTAAATAAACCTGTCTTGCCTAGTGTACCATACACCTCATCCGTTGAAATATGGATAAAACGAGCTTGACCATACCCTTTTTTGAACTCATTTGGATTATGCATCCAATAATTATAGGCTGTTTGTAACAGATTAAATGTTCCTACTACATTGGTGTCCACGAAGATCTTGGGACCGGCAATAGAGTTATCCACATGGGATTCAGCGGCAAAATGAATAACGGTATTGATATCATACTTTTTAAAAAGATCCTCCAGCAACTCCTGATCGCAAATGTCGCCTTCAACAAAGTGATAAGCTACCTCTTGTGGTATTTGTATATTATTTAAATCTGCAGCATAGGTCAATTTATCAAGATTAACCAGTGAACAATTCTCTTGCTTACTTTTGTAGTTAATGAAGTTTGACCCTATAAATCCAGCCCCTCCGGTAATTAAAATATTTTGTTTCACTTTGCTAATTGTTTAATCTATGCTCCATTTTTTTGTAAGAAAAGAAAAATAAATAACATAGGGAAACCACAATACATAAACCAACTGGTACAAGTACAACCCATTTTTTATAAACCTTTTTGTCCAGGGTTACAACTCCTGTATTGTCAACGACATTGAACGGTTTATTTGTTAGTCTAATTTTTTGTTGGTTTTTTGCTATCGCATTGAGCAGAGCCGTTTTCTGCTTCAATAAACCCGCAATGGTTGGGGTGTCAGAATCATCAGTAATCACTACCGTCTTTTCCTTATTTTGCGAAGATTCACTATTAATTTTGTTAAGGTAGTTGTCGATAAAGTTTAGAGATGCTTTATTACTTACCAATTCCTCTTCTGCCTGCTGTACTTCTAACTGCGTCTCTTTACTAAAGTGATTATTGTTCAATAAATGATCCAAAATCTTTTTTGTAATCAGACCGTTATATTCTTTAACCTCATTAAAGGTAATTTGTATTTGATGGTATTTGTAAAAAGGAATAAACTTATCGTCGGCCAATTCATTTACGGAATAATCCTGAATGGTATACAAAAAACCGTTATCCTGATAGTTATTATGCAATTTGTCAAATACATCTTCAATAGCTACGATTGGAGTTATTTCAACTTTTTTTATGTTTTCACTCCAGGTTGGCTGTATCCCTAACTGACGCGCATACTGTTCATCCCCTAATCTACTGGAAAGATTTTCAAAAAAATTATAAACATACAGCGCTGTTTCGTTTTGTGGTTGTATGACTACTTTTTGGGTAATCTCCACATCACCAAATTGTTTATCCAGAAAAAATCCTACTATCGCTCCTAAAATGATGAGACTACCAAATAGTATAACCCGCTTAATAAAAAACTGGATAATAGCCACTAAGGCGGATAAAACCGCATTAAATAAAGATTTTATTGGACTGAAAAGCTGTTTTAGATAGATTTCGTCATCCTTTTGTGGTGTTTGACTCATATTTAGCTAAATATTTGTTCTATAATTTTTTCGGTGATTAAGTACGTTGGTTTAACCCCTGTAGTCCCTAAACCACCTGATGCCAAGGTGCTTCCTGTTTCCAATGGGTTGTCCGATGCGTAATAGGCATATCGTACCTTAACTTTAGCACTGATACTACCTCTTAGTTTTGAAGCCGCCTGAATGGCCTTTTGATAATGTGCTCCTTCCATCTCCAAACCTATGACATTCCAGGTAGAATCGTGAAAAAATTTCAAAATATCTCTATTTTGAAGTGAAGTTCCTAAAACAGTAATCATTGACCCGTCATATACTTTGATGCCATTACCCTCAAGGTCCTTTTTCTTTAATTCGTTTTTAAACGGATAATTATCTGCTGTACCCTCAAAAACGTGTGCCGATGGAATCATAATATCGCCCTTTCCGCCTTCTAATATACCTGCTTTACCCATAACAGAAACAGATTTGACATTGATATATTTTTTATTATCAGTGGAATCTGTAAAGGGTTTTAATAGTTCATCCATAGTTTCATATGCTTGCTCCCCAAAGGCGTAATCCATAACCATTAAAACAGGTTTTTCTTCGATCGAAGTATTTTGACTTAATTCCGCCCAAGGTCCCTCATATTGAGCAGTGTCAAATATCTGAACATTGATGTTAGCTCCACTTTGATCTTCGATAAAGTACATACCTTTGCTCATAGCTACTTTTTCTACTTTACTTCGTAATTTAGTATTCCCGGAATTACTAAGTTGTTCGTAGATTTCGAAGCGATTTTTATTTTTTAATTCTGTTCTTAGTGCTATAGGAGTATATAGTGTGTTCATTACACTATGCATGTTGGCACTGATAATATGTAATGGTCGTTCCAGAAGATTAAGGTCTATTAACTTTTTCTTTATGGTATTTGCCCATTGTTCTCCGTGAATATGGTGACCCAATCGTTCTCTAAGTACTGGACTAAACGTTACAATTCTCTTATTGTCTTTTATAGACTCTTCTATGGCTAACTTGCCGAGCCAATAAATAATATGCAAAAAACGTTCTTTATTTTCTGGACAAGAAAAGTTGCTGTATACCGCTGAAACCTCTTTGAATGTTCTTCCTAAAATATTGGCTGTATGCGTAAGCGCTATTTCGCGCTCCGCTTGGTTTAAATCTTTTTGTACGGTTACTGCTTTTTCCAACTTTTCCCAATCACGGGTGACATTACCTTGTTCATTGATAATTACCCTTCTCATTATTTTATGAGACTCTATAAAAAGAAAAGTTAGGTGCGTTAAAATATCATAGATCTCGGATCGCCCTCTTGTTATTTCAATATTCATTTGTTCCTCATCGATGCGATAACAGTTTCGTCTTCGTTTTGGAGGTACAATAGCTTTGAAATGAGAGTCCTTATATCCCTCATCACTGGTTAAATTAATAAATCTGCATTCTTCAATACCGTATGGTAAGCGATCTATGACATATAGCAATCCACTTAGCTCCACTTTTTCTTCTGCGATCGAACCATAAATTTCTGGTCGGAGGGTAAGTAAGCCTTCGCGTAAGGTTTCGCCAGAAACACCCATAGGCTTATAAAATCCACGATTGAATAAATGACGCATGGTAATGTACATTCGTTCTATAGCACTAGAACTTTCCTGAGCGCGGGTTCTCCCTTGTAGTATTAAATTTGCCATTTGTTTTTCTCCACAAAGATATAGAAAAGAATTTAGACCCAGTATTTGCTTACTGTAAGCTAATTTTTAATTTATTATAAAAACATCTTCGTTAATTGGTCTGCAATTTTTCTGTCATTAGACAAACGCGGTAGTTTATTTTGCCCTCCCAATTTTCCAATAGATTTCATATACTGCTGAAAACCTTCTTTTGGTATGTTAGCTATTTTAAGAGGTTGCAGTACCTTTCCTTCTAATAAGTCTTTGTAGTAACTATTTTGTTCACTAAGAAATTGATCAATATACCTTGCAAAAGTATCTAAGTCCTTTGGCTGTTCCTTAAACTCAATAAACCACTCGTGATAGGGTAATTCTCCATCAGTCGGATTTATTTGAGGTGCCACAGTAAACTCATTAATCGCAGCTCCACATGCTTCTGCTGCTTCTTTTATAGCCTGTTCTACTTCTTTGCCGATAACATGCTCTCCAAAAGCAGAAATAAAATGCTTTATTCTTCCTGAAACGATCAATCTAAATGGCTTTGTACAGGTAAACATTACCGTATCACCAATATTATATGCCCACAAACCAGCATTAGTGGAAATTAACATTACATAATTAACACCAACTTTGACATCTTTGATCGTTATTCGTTTTGGATTATCTTCAAAAAACTCATCTGCTTTTACAAATTCATAAAACATGCCAGAGTTTAGCTGCAATAACATCCCTTTTTCGTCCTGACTATCCTGAAAAGCAAAAAAACCTTCAGAAGCCGGGTATAATTCAATACTAGCTACTTTTCTACCAATTAGTTTTTCAAAAGTTGCACGATAAGGAGCATAGTTAACTCCTCCATAAATAAACAGCTCAAAATTTTTGAACAATTCGCCAATAGGTTTGCCTGTTCTTTCCTTAAGCTTTTCAAAGTACATTTGTACCCAGGGTGGAATACCACTGATGACCGTCATATTCTCATCCACAGTTTCTTCTACAATAGCATCTACCTTCTTTTCCCAGTCTTCAATACAATTAGTTTCCCAACTTGGCATTCTATTGCGCTGTAAGTACTGGGGAACATAATGGGCAACAATACCTGAAAGTCTTCCTAACTGAATTCCATTTTTTTCTTGCATCAATGGACTACCTTGCAGAAATATCATTTTGCCATCTACAAAACCAGTTTTTCCAGTCTCTGCAATATAACATAGTATAGCATTTCGTGCAGCGGCGATATGATAGGGTATGGAATCTTTAGTTAAAGGTATATACTTAGCGCCACTTGTAGTTCCTGAGGTCTTAGCAAAATATAAGGGTTTACCTGGCCATAAAACATCTGCTTTCCCTTCTACTACTTGATTTACATATGGTTTAAGCGCCTCATAATCACGTATTGGAACATTCGTTACAAATGAATTATGATCTGTAATTTCACTGAAATTATGGTCCTTGCCAAAGGTGGTGTGTTTTGCTTTTGCGATTAAATCTTGAAATACCTTTTGTTGTGTTGCTATAGGATCTGAAGACCATTTTGAGATCTTCCGTTGTACATAATTAGCAAAAATCTTAGCAGCAAAACTTTTTAGCGACATTGGTGATCAAGAGTTTAATTTGAAAAGCTATTCAAAATCAATAAAATTTGTAGGGTCTGTAGGGTAACCATTACGCCACAACTCAAAGTGAAGGTGGGGTCCGGTAGAAAGTTCTCCTGTTGATCCTGCAGTAGCTATTACTTCTCCGGCTTTAACTTTCTCTCCCTGACGTTTGGTCAATGATGAGTTATGTTTATATACTGTGATAATATCATTACCGTGTTCCACTATTATGACGTGACCTGTATCTGCGGTCCATTCAGCCAATAGTACAGTTCCTGAGGCTGCGGATTTTATCGGTGCATCCTTAGGTACTGCTACATCAATTCCAAAATGTTTTTCATTAACATCAAAACCAGAGGTTATGGTTCCCTCCACTGGTGGAAACCAACTAAAATCGGCTACGGTTTTATCTCCGCTAAACAAACTGTATTTATCTTCTCTTGCCACCTCTTCTCTTAACTGAATATCTGCTTCAGATGGACTTAAGTCTACCTCTTCAGGGTTTAGTTTTTGCGATTGAATGGCAGAATCGATATCAAACTCTACCGTTTTCACATCTCCGGTCAATACTTTAAGAATTGAATTGTAATAGGTTTGATTGACACGCATCACTTGATTTAGGGAATCCGTAGTAGATTCGAGCTTAGCCGCTTTCAGATTTAATGAAGTGGATGAATATCCGGGAATATATTCTCTCAATGGGGTAAACGCAATCAATATCGTTGTAAATGCAATAAGAAATATCCCAGTAATACTAACGATTACAAAAACATTGAGCCTGTTTAATTTAAAAGAAACACGCTCCTCAAAAGTATCTTCATTAAGAATAACCAATCGGTACTTATTCAGTAACTTTTTAGCAATTCTCTTTTGTTCTTTTTTCTTCTTACCCATAATAAAACGTTACGCAAATATACAGATAATCCTTTTTACTGTTTATAACGAAATAAATAATAGTTTATGGCAACTAAATCCAATAAAAAAGCATACTACGCTTTATTTTTAACAGTAAAAAAAACGTATTAATGATATTCTTAGTAACTTTGTATTTTAAATTAAAGATTATGATGTCACTTAACATAATACTAGGAATGTTTGGACCTTGGCAAATCGCGCTTATCGTAGTGGTGGTTTTGTTATTATTTGGAGGTAAAAAGATACCTGAATTAATGAGAGGATTAGGAAGCGGTATTAAAGAATTTAAAGATGCTTCTAAGGATGAAGAGGAGGATAATGCCAAGATTGACGACAAGAAATAAATAAATTATACTTCTTATTTAAAAACCCGTTTGTATACAAACGGGTTTTTTATTTTATCTAATTAGATAGCTAACTAATCAATTAAGGATAGCTGAATTCTTTTCCTACTTAAATCTACCCCCACCACTGTAACCATTACTTGCTGATTTAGCTTTACTACCGAATTAACATCACTTATAAATTCATTGGCTAATTTAGAGATATGAATCAAGCCACTTTCTTTGATCCCTATATCCACAAAACACCCAAAATTGGTAATATTATTCACCAGTCCCGGTAATTTCATTCCTGCTTTTAAATCTTCAATGGTTTTTATGTTTGGATCAAACTCAAAAACGCTTGCTGTTGTTCTTGGGTCAACCCCTGGTTTGTTAAGCTCCTTCAAAATATCCTTTAGAGTTGGTAGACCAACCTCTTCATTGATGTATGTATCAATTTTAATTTCGTTTATTGCTTTTTTGTTACCAATAAGCGCTTGCAAACTTACCCCTGCATCCTTTGCCATCTTAGCTACCAATTTATAACGCTCCGGATGAACAGCTGAATTATCTAAGGGATTATCTGGCGCTGTTATTCGTAGAAAGGCTGCGGCTTGCTCAAATGCTTTACCCCCTAAGCGCGGTACTTTCTTTAGTTCTTCTCTTGATTGTAATGGGCCATTCTCCGAGCGATATGCAACAATATTTTCTGCGAGCTTTTCACCTATACCTGATACGTAGCTCAATAACGGTACACTTGCGGTGTTTACATTAATCCCTACGCTATTTACACAACTCATTACCACAGTATCCAACTCTTGCTTTAATTTAGTCTGATCGACATCGTGTTGATACTGACCTACGCCAATAGATTTTGGATCTATTTTGACCAATTCGGCCAAGGGATCTGCTAAACGCCTACCTATGGATACAGCGCCTCTAACGGTAACATCATAATTTGGGAATTCTGCTCTGGCGATTTTTGAAGCCGAATATACAGATGCACCACTTTCATTAACCATAAATACCTGCAAATCTCTATCAAAAGGAATTTTTTTCACAAAAAACTCCGTTTCCCTGGCAGCTGTGCCGTTACCTATAGCAATCGCCTCAATATTATAAGCATTTACTAAGGATTTTACCTTTTTAATCGCATTGGTAACCTCACGCTGTGGCGGGTGAGGATATATATTTTCATTATGCAGCAAATCTCCTTGCTCTGATAAGCAAACCAGCTTACAACCTGATTTAAATCCAGGATCCAGTGCTAAGATTCTTTTTTCACCTAAAGGAGAAGCCAACAATAATTGTTTCAAATTATCCGCAAATACCTTGATCGCGGCTTCATCAGCTCTTTCTTTGGCTTCATTGAGCACTTCATTAGATATTGCCGGATCCAGTAATCGTTTATAAGCATCGGCTATGGCCATAAACATTTGATCTGTACAAGGCTCCACATTAGTTTTTATCATAACCTCATCGATAATATCCAATGCGTCATCCTGAGGTACTTCTATTTTAAACCGAATACATTTCTCTTTTTCAGCTCTTAAAATAGCCAACAGCCGGTGTGATGGTATTTTTTGCAAAGGTTCCGACCAATCAAAATACTGTTGGTATTTCTGGGCTTCTTCAGTATCTTTTTTTGTTTTAACCACCACTGTATTAATAGCGGCCTTTCGCTGATATAACCGTCTTAATCTATTTCTTACTTTTTGATCTTCATTGATCCATTCTGCAATAATATCTCGTGCTCCTTGTAAAGCTTGCTCTTCGTTAGTCACCTCATCGGTGATATATTGAGACGCTATGTATCCTATTTCCTCTTCGCGTTGCTCCCATATAACCTTTGCTAAGGGTTCTAATCCTAACTCTTTGGCCACCGTAGCCTTGGTTTTCTTTTTCTTTTTATAAGGCAAGTATAAATCTTCAACCTCAGTTAGCGTAATTGCTTTAAGAATCTTTTGTTCTAATTCTGGTGTTAAGGCTTCTTGTTCTTTTATGCTTTCTAAAACAGACTGTTTTCTTTTTTCTAAAGCTTCAAACGCGGATTTATGCTTTACGATTTCTCCAATTGCTACTTCATCCAAGTCTCCTGTCATTTCCTTCCGATATCTGGAAATAAAAGGTACTGTAGCTCCTTCGTCTAAGAGATTAACTGTATTATGGATTTGTTTCTCCGTTACTGGTAGTTGATTGGCGATGTAGGAAATTAAATTCATTACAATAGCATTTTTTGGGCGTTAAATATACTGGATTATAGCTAAACAAATAGCTTTGTAGCAAGCGAAAAGCTCCCAACCTTAGGTTAGGAGCTTTTGTATATTTATTTGGTTTTTTATTTAAAAGAAAGCGTTTCTATGATAGCTTCGAGCTCAAACATATTATCGCGCTTATACGTTGATGGGGCAAATACAAAGCCTTCTACCACCACGTATCTATTATTCTTTTTATCTTCTATAGCATAATTGACGAAAGGACCCGCCATAAATCGATCTTTGATCTCCCAGGTCCCTTTAGTTTCATAGGTAAACCTGTCATCTATTGTAATTTGGTATAAATAAGGAGCATATGCCTCTTCGGTAATGAAGTTACCCGAGTCAGTCGGTATTTTTTTACTACCTACAGAATCTCTCATTTTGATGATACTACCAATGGTATTCGAATCCTTTTGTATGGTTTGTAACGGCACTTCATAGATCATAATATTCATGCTACCGTGTTCGATATCTTTTCGGACCCAAAAAAAGTCTTCCTCCTCAATTGCTATTCTATAGGCAGAGGGTATATCCATGGTGATACCCATTTTTTCTTCTAATTGTGGGATTTTCTCCAAAGATTTTTTAATTCTACTTTGCTTTTCAGCCAGTTCAATATTTTTAAACCTGGTAATAATTTTAGCCGCATTTTTGCGTAATACCGAAGCTATTTCTTCATCCGTTTCTCCTGTAACAACAAATCCAATTTGTGGATTGGCGTACTTGTTCTCTAGTACTTGAAAACCTTTAGTACTTCCTTTATGTACCTTTAAAAAGGTTCGGTTTTTAGTAGCAAAACCCGTGAATGTTTTTTCTGGCATTTGTCGTAATGAAAACAAGGGTTCCTCTTGGGGTAGCCCTGGAACCTCTGCTGCAAGATATTTTCGAATAGTATCTCCAATATTTCCTTTCCATAGCCGTGGATCAATGACTACAGAAACTTCGTTAATTTTACCTACGGATTTGGCCATAGCCATCACAGGTCGGCTTGTTTTATCTTTTTTTTCGTTTTTACAACCGATTAATAAGGCTGCACAACAGACTACTAGAATTATTTTTTTCATATGCTTTGCTTAGTGATTAGGACTTAGATATTCTAAGTTTCATTCCTGGTTTTATTCCACTACCACTAATATCGTTCCAAATTTTAAGTTTTTCTACCGTAACGCCCTTAAATTTTTGTGAAATGCTCCAAAGGGTGTCTCCTACCTTCACAGTGTATGTTTCAAAATTCTTAGGGTCAATTGGAGTAGTTGGCTTGTTTGTAGGTTTAGTAGGCTTCTGAACATCGACTACTGGTCTTCTTGGATAAATGGTAAGGCGTTGGCCGATTCTTAAATTATCATTACGCATTCCATTCCATCGTCTTATTTGACTTACCCGAACGCCAAACTTCCGCGCAATTCTACCAAGATAATCTCCGCTACGCACACGATAACGGATTCTGTCGTTCGCTTCAAAATACTGTGGTAGTGGCTTTTCCCTTTTATCAAATTCCGCTTTAGCCAATTCATATACCTTTTCTTCATTGGCTACAAAAGCTCCTACTTTTTCTCTTGGTAAGCGCAATACATAATTTTCGTCCTCAATGTAGGGTATGATATCTAATTTATAGGATGGATTGAGAAATTGTAATTCTTCAATATCAATCTCCATATATTCTGACACCTGATCTAAAGTAATCATTTGCTTCACCTTTATGGTGTCAGTTTCAAAATAGGTAAATTCTGGCCTTCTAGGTTTTAAACCGTGTTCTTCTGCATATTCAAAAATATACATGGTAGCTAAAAAAGCCGGTAAGTACCCCGCGGTTTCTCTTGGTAGATTATGTCTTATGTTCCAATAATTGGTATAACCACCACTTCGTCTAATGGCTTTAGTTACATTACCCGGTCCAGAATTGTATGAAGCTAATGCCAAATCCCAATCGCCAAACATCTGATACAGCTTCGCTAAATACCTGCAAGCCGCTTTGGTTGCCATTATAGGATCCATACGCTCATCCACATAAGAACTAACCTCAAGCCCATACATTTTACCAGTACCAAACATAAATTGCCACAGTCCCGTGGCACCAACTCTGGATTTAGCTCTTGGCTTTAACGCAGATTCTACAATCGCTAAATATTTAATTTCTAAAGGAATATCTTGATTGTCTAATTCTTGTTCAAACAAAGGAAAATAAAAATCGCTCAATCCTATTAATCGTTCTAAGTGCTCGTGCCTGTTTTTAAGGTAGTTTTTGATCACACTTTCTAAAGAAGGATTATATGCTACATTAAACGGTGTTCTAGCATTCAATTTTTCTAATCTAGCCTTCAAGGTGTCTGTGGGTAAATCCTTATATTCCACAGGCTCGTAATCCAATTCTGTAACAGATTTATAGATGGTATCAAATAGATGCGTGCTGTATAGCTCTTCTTTCCATAAGGAATCCAGAGCTGCCATTTGAGGATGATCTCGCTTTAAAAACGCTAAACTATCTTTAGGATTTTGAGCTAATTTCGTTATATTTTGTAACTCCTTATTTGCAATCGATGCTGTTTTATCCTTACTAGACTGTTCCTTTATTGTTAAGCTATCTTTACTAGTAATAGCATTGTTAAGTTCAGATATCGTATCCTGTGCAAACACCATAGCCCCCCAACTTAAAAAAGCGAAAATTAATAACCCTCTTTTATTCATAACCTATTGTAATAAATTAATGCTTAACAATTTAATTTCTATGGTTGCTGTCAATTGAAGGTGTGCACAATGCATCCCTTCACACCTACCATAAACAGTTCTTGCGAAAATCGCACTTTTTTTCTAAATCACAAAGATGATTATTAGAAAAAGTGATTAAAAAAACCAGCATAAATAGCTGGTTTTTAATTATTTAAATAAGAATATATTCTTAATTCTGAATTGCAGCAATACCTGGCAAGGTTTTGCCCTCTAAACTTTCTAACATTGCGCCTCCTCCTGTTGAGACATAACTTACCTTATCTTCAAAACCAAACTGTTTCACAGCGGCTACTGAATCTCCACCACCTACTAACGAAAACGCACCATTTTCAGTGGCTTCAGCAATAAATTCACCTAAAGCAATAGTTCCTTTGGCAAAACTTTCCATTTCAAAAACACCCAGGGGACCATTCCATAAAATAGTTTTGGATTCCAATACCACCTTTTTGAAATTTTCTAAGGTTTTTGGTCCCACATCAAGCCCTTGCCAACCATTAGGAATCAGATTTACATCCATAATTTCGGTATTCGCTTTGTCATTGAATGCATCCGCCCCAATAACATCGACTGGAAGATGGACCGTTACTCCTTTCGCCTCAGCTTGTTTTAAGATATTTAAAGCCAGTTCCTGCTTGTCATCTTCGCAAATAGAATCGCCTATCTGACCGCCCTGAGCTTTTATAAAGGTATAGGTCATTCCCCCACCGATAATTAAGTGATCTACTTTATCTAAGATGTTTTCAATTATTGTAATTTTTGAAGAAACCTTTGATCCACCTAAAATCGCGGTTACTGGTTTTTCTCCGCTTTTTAAAACCTTATTAATGCTTTCTATTTCCTTGGCTAAAAGCGCTCCAAAGCACTTTTTCCCTTCAAAAAACTGAGCAACTATAGTCGTGGAAGCGTGTGCACGGTGTGCTGTACCAAAAGCATCATTGACGTAGATGTCACCAAGGAGCGCTAATTGCTTCGCAAAACCTTCATCTCCATTCGTTTCCTCTTTATAAAATCGCAAGTTTTCAATTAACATAACTTCTCCTGGTTCCAACGCAGCAGCAGCTTCTTCCACTTCATTACCGACACAATCTTCGACAAATTTTACCTGTACTCCCAAAATGGTAGACACCTCCTCAACAATATGACGTAACGAAAACTCATCTTGTTTCCCATTTGGTCTCCCTAAATGAGACATTAACACGGCACTTCCGCCGTCCTCAAGTACTTTAATGATCGTAGGCTTTGCCGCTTGGATTCTGGTGTCATCCGTAACGTCAAAATTCTCGTTTAACGGAACATTAAAATCTACACGTATTAGCGCCTTCTTATCTTCAAAATTAAAATCGTTGATCGTTTTCATGATTGTTATATCCTTTTATGCATAACGAAAATAATTGTATTTAAAGAGAAAATCACATATCTAACCCATAAAATTACTTATCAAAGTAAGATTTATATCTTTTTTAGGAAATGACCGGATGTATCAAAATATCCATAACACCATTCCATATCCTCTTGATTTTTTCCGAATATTGGATACTACTCCTTTTCTTTGAATCGTAACAATTATATTTGCTTATGCTTTTTCAACAGATTTTAGGTTTACCCCATATCAAAAGTTATCTTACCACTAGCGCAGACCGTGGCAGAATACCGCACGCTCAACTATTTGTAGGTACAAGCGGAAGCGGTACCTTACCCATGGCTATTGCGTATGCACAGTATATATTATGTGCTAATGAAGCCGGGGAAAATACCGGTGGCAAACAAGCCTGTAATACAAAATTTGAACATTTATCTCATCCTGACTTACATTTTGCTTATCCTGTAGCTACCAATGATAAAGTTAAAAAGCATCCCACTTCAGACGCCTTCGCAGAGGAATGGCGCGCTTTCGTGAAAAAAAATCCATATGGAAATATCTTTGATTGGTACGTGTCGCTAGGGATTGAAAATAAACAAGGTCAGATCGGTGTAGATGAAGCCCAAGATATTGTAAAAAAGCTTTCTTTAAAAAGTTATGAAGGGGGGTATAAAATTATGCTGATATGGATGGCTCACAAAATGAATACCTCAGCCTCTAATAAACTGTTGAAATTGATCGAAGAGCCACCAGAAAAGACCATTTTTATTCTTATTACTGAAGAAGAAGAGCAAATTATACAGACCATTCGTTCTCGTTGTCAAGTGCTACATTTTCCACCTTTAGGGGAAGAAGTCATTCAACAAGAGCTTATGGTTACCCACGGCATACCCGAAAATGAAGCCTTAAAAATTGCGCATCAAGCGAATGGTAACTACAATAAGGCGCTGCATCTATTACATCATGATGGTGGAGACGAACAATTTGAAGACTGGTTTATTCAGTGGGTACGCACTGCTTTTAAAGCTAAAGGAAACAAAAGCGCCATCAATGATCTTATTGTATGGAGCGAATCCATAGCCGCTACCGGACGAGAAACCCAAAAACAATTTTTATCCTATTGTATCGATTTTTTTAGACAAGCCATGCTATTAAACTATAAAGCGGATGCTCTTGTGTTTTTAGAACCTAAAACAGCAGGGTTTCAATTGGAAAAATTTGCACCATTTGTTCACGACACCAATATCATAGCGATTATCACTGAGCTGCAAGACGCTATGTATCATATTGAAAGAAATGGAAACGCAAAAATTATTCTAACTGATTTGTCGATAAAATTAACCCGCTTATTGCATAAAAAAAGCAATGCAACTTAAACTCCCTTATAAAACTCACATACACAACATCATGATTGAAAACTTTACAGATAACATCGTTGCAATTACAATTCTACTTTTTGTACTTATTACCTTTTTACAATCGGGTATTGATAAAATCAGTGATTGGAAAGGAAATATAAGCTGGTTGACCGACCATTTTGCGTCTACTTTTCTTGCAGCAATGGTACCCCTGGCCTTATTCATCATTTTGATAACGGAGCTCATTGCAGGTTTACTGGCAATTATCGGCATTTACTATCTCTTATCTGATAATAGTACTGGAGTAGCTATCAGCGCTATGTTTATCTCTTGTGTTACTTTATTATTGCTATTATTCGGTCAACGAATTGCAAAAGATTATCAAGGAGCGCTCACCATTACTTGTTACTTTATCGTTACTATCTTTGGTTTATACGTACTTACGGCATAAAAAAAGGAGCGAAAATCGCTCCTTTTAGTTTAATCTTATATGTCTCTACGTATAACTTAGTACGTACATCCACATTTACTTTGTCTACACGCAAAATCAAACCCTAAGGTTATCATGTGAGAACCAGCCGCTGTAGTTGGTTGAAAAACTTCGTTCACATTAACCTGATAGCCATAGGCCACATAAAAATTCTCCTTTTTAATACCAATCATAGGCGATACCGAAAGTGGTTTAAAATCTTGATCTACTATAGAACGCATAGATACCCCTCCCCATATATAATCTCCACGTTTTAATAGTTTACGAACTTTAAGGTTCATATCCGTTGTAGAACGTCCATCACCGGCGAAGTTTTGGTATAAAATAGAGGGTTCAATTTCCATATCACTAAACCTATGGTAGAACGTATAACCCGTATATACATAGTAATTCTGTATTACGTTAGGCTCAGTAGGGTTAAAGTCATCTAACTGCTTTTTTAACAAGTTAATCGCATTAGCACTGATAAAAAATCTTCCTAATCGATATAAAAATCCGATATCAAAGTTAGAGTTGTTTACCGATACATTTGATAACCCTGGATTAATTGGGTTATCTGGATTACCATCATTAAAACTTTGAGCATCAATTCCAAACTGCGTAAACTTATAACTGATACCAAAGGATAAATATTGATTACTCCATTCATCCAATGTTAAATGGTGCGCAAATGACAATTGAAACCCCTTTTGCGAGGTAAAACCATTCTCATCATTATATAAGATAGCACCTACCCCAGAGCGATCGGATATCCTACCGTCTATCGATAAGGATTGTGTACCTGGAGAATCTTCGATGTTTACCCACTGTTCAAAGCCTACACCTCGGATTTGCCAGCAATCACCGATCCCTGCATAAGCAGAAGAAATCAGGTATGGATTATCTGCTATGTATTGGTTTTGCACAGGATTCAAAAACTCCTGCGCTACACTGCTATAGCTCCCTACCAAAAGACTGATTATAATTATATACCTTTTCATCAATTTTTTAATTTCAGACTGCTTACGCATCTATTCGCATTTCGGTTAAATTCATTCATTTCTATCTAAACGTTTGAGACGCTATTTTATTTATCTGTATAGCGTAAAGTTACCTGTGAACTTTCTATTATCAATATCGTTTAAGATCACAGTATACCAATAGTCACCTGAAGGCAATTCCTTACCTTGATACACACCATCCCATCCTTTACTGTATCCTCTAAATTCTTTAAGAAGTCGTCCGTATCTATCAAATACTTTTACTTCCATATTTTCAAAGAAAAATTGCGAAGGATTGTTAGGATCCTGATCTGAGGTAATTTGTCTAGGGTACCACGTACTTTCATCATCAGGTGTTGATGGATCATCTTCTCCTGGTGTAAAGTAATTAGGAATTCTAATATTGATATACGTCAATTCTTGTGTACCTGTTACACTACATATACTTCCACTACTATCCTCTACTCTAATAATATAGTTACCTGTATCTCTTACGGTGAAGATATTACCATCCAATTCTCGTTCTACACCTTCGTCTTCGAAAGTAACATAGAACGTATACGGTGGTATACCTCCTGTAACTGAGATTTCATACTCATTTGGATCTTGTGGATTATTGGTCATCGTAGCTACCGGTACCGATAACGGTTGGTATGCTTCGATAAGAATTGTTCCTACCACTTCAACACAGCCGTCGATATGCTCCATAGTTCCTTCGTATTCACCTGGTACTACTTCAAACTCACCATCAAAATTAATAGATGGGTTTGGATCTGGAGTACCGTTAATTCCTTGTAACATATACGTAATATCTGTAGTAACCGAACCATCAATCAGTTCAAAGTTTACAAAATATCTTGGCCCTTGAGTCATCACTGGATTTTCAGGATCTGTATAATCAAATACCGGACACTCTAATCTTGGCGCTAAATCTGCACCTAGCACCACTCCGGGTGGTACATTGACAGCGATCTCAGTTCTACAACCATTAGCATCACGTACATAAATGATGGTTTGACCACCTGGTAACATATCATAGGTGAACAAGTCCTGTACAAAATCAGGATCATTATTCGTAATGTTTGTAGAATATGGTGGAGTACCTCCTGTTACGGTTATCGTAACAGATCCGTCCATATCACCGGCACACGTCTCTGGAGAAACCTGACCATCAATAGCTACTTGTAATTCATCAGGCTCACCAATTACGATGTCATAAACCTGACCACATCCATTAGCATCTTGAGAGAACACC
This sequence comes from Aquimarina brevivitae, assembly GCF_004216895.1. GTDB lineage: Bacteria > Bacteroidota > Bacteroidia > Flavobacteriales > Flavobacteriaceae > Aquimarina > Aquimarina brevivitae. The sequence goes on from NZ_SGXE01000001.1 coordinate 607,807, forward strand.
TGGTACGTACCTGGAGTTAACTCCGTAAATGTATGCTGATTAGGAACGTTATCCGATGCATCGTTAAAGAATCTTCCTGGATCTGTACTAATCGCAAATGAATATGGTGGTGTTCCTCCTTGTGCAAACACAATGATAGAACCATTATCCTCACCAAAACAAATTACGTCATTAACTTGTGGGTCAATTCGTTCAAATAATGGCGGATTAACGATGGTAAAGTTTCTGGTAGCAGAACATCCTCTATCCGACTCCACAAGATAAGTATAGTCACCTGGTGGAAGATCCGTAAACTGACTCTCTGACTGGAATAAACCAGCACCTGGGAATACCTGACCTGTTGTATTGTTCGTTAATTGGAATCTGTAATCTCCAATACCTCCTGTAATGTCCGCAATATCAACAATACCTGAAGCTTCATCAGTACAGTTTACATTAGCTGCTGATAGATCCAATTCGAACGTTATGTCATCAATTGGTATTACTGGTACTACCGTACTTAATTGCGATCTACATCCATTAACATCTACCACATAGAACTGATATTGACCAGCTGGTAGATTGATAAAGGTGTAGGTCGAAGCATTAGTAGTTACCACAGTTTCTACTGGATTATTATTATCTGTTACATTAACCAATACGTGATCTCTGATTGGGAAATCACCATTACCTGAAACTGTAACATCAATGGTATTGATGGCACAAGTTACCAAGGTAACATTGTCTATGTTCACTGTAACCTCATTTGGTTCGTTGATTGTGGCCACTGCAGTTGTGGTACATCCAAAGGTGTCATAAACAGTAATGGTATAATCATTAGCCGTTAAGAAATTAAACACATTAGAGGTCTGCTCACCACTTTCTGTTCCGCCTAGTGGCGTAATGGTATACACAAACGGACCGTCAGTACCTGTTGCATTTACCGTAATACTTCCATCTGCCGCTCCAAAACAACTGATGTCTGTCGTGGTTAATGTTGCTGCAACGTCATCCGCAGGAGGATTGATGGTAAAGGTTTCGGTATCTGTACACGTAAAGGTACCTAAGTCATCGATTACTGTTACCTCATAAGTATCTGCTGTCAACCCTTCAAACAATCCAGTTGTGTTGGTTGCTATAATTGTTGCCGGAGCACTTGCTCTTGCTAACTGGTATGTTACCGTACCTCTAGCACCCGTAACACTTGCCTGGAATGCACCATTAGCTGCAGGATTACAGAACTCTGTATCGTTAATAGGCGTAATCGTAAGATCTACTGGAATCGCAGGACCATCTATAGTTACTACGTTTGACGTAGTAATACAGAATGGCGTATTCGTCTCCTCAATCTGTACGATATAGTTTCCTGTTGTTGCCGTAAATGGTAGTACAATCGTATATGGATCACTAGTTGCGGTATCCGAACCAGTGGCCGTAGCAATTGGATTACCATTGATATCCGTAGCCTCTAGGCCAGTCGCTGTATCGATTACCGTATAATCAAAGTCACCTGTATATCCCGTAATGGTAATACGTATCGTACCATCACCATCCTGATAACAAGACTCTGGTGTTTCCTGTACTGCAACCACATCAATAAGGTTAAACTCAGCAATTTCATGTGTTACTCTAATCGAACAACCCGTAGTAAGGTCTGTAATCTCAAAAATGTACACCCCAACACCTGGTAAGGTAAACTGAGCTCCTGTTTCTGTCTGTGCGGTGGCTCCATCATCATTAGTTCCAAATGGTACACCTGAAACGATAAGACCGGTTCCTGTAATTTCTTCGAAATCATAGTTACCACCGGCACCACCTTCAATACGTACGGTTACATCTTCTCCTGCAGGACAGGTAATAGGCGTATCTACCGTTACCGTAGGATTGGTCATCACTGGGAATGGACTAACTGTTTCTATTAAAGAAACAGGACTTGTTGTACATCCATTAAAATCGGTAACATTAATTGTATAGTTACCCGCCTGGTCCGCTAAGATTTCATATTGAACACCTGGTGTACCTCCATCTGCATCTACCACATCAATTGCAGTTACGGTATCGCCTGAAGGTGTAGTATAGGTAACCGTATAAGGCGCTCTTCCATCTTGTATAGTCACCGTAATTATCGGGAATATCTCACTGTTATCCGCAGCACAACCGTAGGCACTTTGGGTAGCGGTAGCAACCACCTGTGTTGCATTTGGCACATTAATTAAAGTTGTTCCATCACATAAACGATCCGAAGTAACTAAGACCACATAATCACCTGTTGGTAATCCTGTAAATACAGGGTTATCAATTTGTGATCCGCCTACTTGAGCTCCTGGTACACCACCACCGGTGTCCACAAAGATCTCATAGGTATAGGGTCCATCATCATCCGTTGTAGGATCGATAGCCACAGTTACTGTTCCATCCGTAGCACCAATACAAGATACTGCCGTTGAAGTAGCCGTAATAATCGGATCTACTGGTACTGGTAATTGTGGAACATCAACCGTTACACTACAAGGTGTACTGGTTGAAACTCCAGGAATATTTGTATCCGTTACGGTTACTGTATACGTCCCTGCCGATATACCTGTAAAGATATTACCACCTGCACCTGATTGAGTGATATTCACTGCTGCACCTCCACTATCCGTACCATTTAATACAAAGGTAAAGTTACCCGGATTGGTACTAAAGTCAGATCCACCAGTAACAGTAACCGTTACTGTACCATCAAAATCTCTACACGTAGGATCAGCAGAATAATCTGCAGTGGCAATCAACTCAGGTAATATGGTAATGGATTCCATATTCGTCGGACAACCATTTTCATCATAAGCCGTTACAGTGTACGTACCAGGCGTTGACACTGTAAATATGTGAGATATCAATCCGTTATTCGCATCAACAATACTTCCTGTACCTAATTGGAAACGTAAGGCACCTGTACCCGGAGGCGAAGCTACATTACTGGTTCCTGTTGCTGTAATAGCATAACTACCATTATGGGTACATACATCGTCTACCGTTAATGGGTCTAAAGTAGGATCTTCAGTTAAGAATACCGTTTCAGTTAATGATGCTGGAGTTGAAGAACAACCATTCGCATCAGTTACAGTTATTTCATATTGAGTACCTGCAATCGTACCTGGTAAATCAAATTCACCTGTAGAATTAGTTACCGTTAAGGTACCACCAAATGGTACATCTGTAGCCGTATAAGTATACGGTGAAGTTCCTCCATCGGCATCTACTACCACCACACCATCAGCTGTACAATAGCCATTATCGTTAGATACTAATGCTAAGGTTAATTGCTCTGGTTGGGCAATAAACACCGTATTCGTTACATCATTACAGGTAGATACAGGGTCAGTAACTGTCACCTGTATATTTCCACTTTCTAATCCAGTAATCGTTAATGGTCCCGAGGCTGTATTTCCTGATCCAGTAACGGTATTACCGGTTGTAGTATTCGTTGCTACATAATCGTAAGCTCCTGTATGCCCTGTAACCGTAAGTTCAATAGAACCGGTTGCATCACCAAAACACGCAATCGGAGGCGCTACTACTGCAATAGTACCATCAATAGTATCGTATGGTAATACCTCGTATGGTGAAGTCAATATAGAACAACCCGTAGCTTGATCCGTAACTCTAAACTGATACGTACCTACTCCTGGTAATAAGAACGATCCACTAGTAGTAGTTGCTCCACCTGAAGCTACACCAATTTGAGAAAGACCAGATCCGTTGATTTCTACAAAGTCATAAGGCCCTGATCCGCCAGTTACGGTTACCGTAACTTCTTCTGTATTGGTAGCACAGTCGATTGGCGTTACCTGATTAACCACAGCATCCGTCATAATCGGGAATGCCGGAATATTTATAATTCCAATATTGTTACTACAGTTATTACTGTCATAGATTGTGAAATCATAGTTGCCTGCTTCATCTGCTAATATCTGAATCCCTGCAGTACCTGTATCGATATCCAAGCTACCTGGTGTAGCCGGACCTGAAACATTACCTGATGGGTCGGTATAAGATATTCTGTATGGTGTTCCTGAACCACCTGCAAAATTATCCACAGTAATTACCGGGAAGTTCTCCGCAGCTCCTGAACAGCTATAGGCTGTTGCAGATAGCGTGGCAATTGGATCTGTAGGATTAATCAAGGTCACTGCTTCTGAATCCACACAACCTAAACTAGATGAAACAACCACCAAATACTCTCCTGCTGTTGGATATGGCGCACCCAAAGCATCAAATGACAAGCCTGTAAATAATGGATTTCCAACTTGAGAGGTAATTAATGCTCCTTGAGTACCTCCGTTATTTTCATATAATTCATATGTATATGGACCATCTAAATCCGTACCGCTTTGAATACTTACTAAAATTGAACCATCACTTGACCCTATACAAGATATCTCTTCTACAGTAGTGCTTATGATTGGATCCACCAGTGGAGCCCTTGAAACTGCATCTGCAGCAGAACAAGTAGAAACGGCATCCGTAACTCTAACTTCATAGTTACCCGTAGGCACTGGATTAAAGGTATAGGTCCCCGGTGCGGTAAACACAGGTACTAATCCTGTATCAGCACCAGCATCTGTATCAAATAAAATGACAGTCCAGTTACCTGCGGTTGCAGAACCTCCTGAAACTGTTGCTTCCACAGTACCCGAATTACTATTTGTACAGGTAGGATCTACCGTAAAGTTAGCGTCTACGATTAATTCTGGATAAATCACAACTGCATCAACATCTGTACATCCATTAGCATCTCTAACGGTAATAGTATATTGATCTACACTTGGTCCTGAAACCGTATATGTATACTCATATTGGTTTGGTCCAACAAGCGTACCATTAACAAATACAGGAGCATCTGCTGTACCCGTATCTCCGTCATCGATACCAAATTGTAATTGGCTCTGACCTGTTGCCGTAACGGTAAATTCAAAGGCACCATCAAATACACACGGATCTACTACCGCTGATATGTTATCAATAGTAGGATCTGGTGTTACCTGCGCCACTAAATCAATTGGGCCTAATACACATCCATTAGCATCAGTAACATATAAGTCCCAGTTTAAATTCACATTTTGGTCTAAAGTAACCACATTACTTGAACCATAAGTGCCTGGATTTGGTAAGCCATCTTCCACCACTAAATAACCATATGGTGTTGTACCACCTGATAAGGTAACTACGCCTTGTGATAAGGCATTACAATTACCTGGTGTAATCGCTGTGTCAACATATGTTAATGGTGTTGGTGACTCTACAATCGTAAATTCTACCGCCGCATTACACGGATCTGCTACACCTCCATCAGTTTCTTCAACCCTGAATAAGTATGTTCCTGGTCCAAAATCTGAAACATTTCCTGTAGCTGTACCACCTGAAGCAACCGTATCAGGGTTCCCAGGAGTAAACGTGTAACTACCTGTAATAGGTGTATTCAAATCATCGGTTCTATATATGCTATAGGTTAATTCCGTTCCTTGGTATCCAGTAATGGTATAATCAATGGATCCATCAGCATTACCTACACATGTTACCGGATTTTCCACCAGTGCAATATTTATTGTTGAAGGACTTGAAGGTGGCGTGAGTGTTTGAATGTCTGTACAATTAGTAGACAAATCAATTACCTCAAAAGTAAACTCTGTGTCAAACGGTAAATTAGGAAATTGATGATTTCTTTCATTCGGTGTCCCTGAAGAAACTGGTAATCCGTTCAACGGTACAAAAACTCCCGAAGGATACTCTCTAATTTCAAATGGTCCAGCACCACCCGTTACTTGAATATTCGCTTCTACCCCGTCTGCACAAACTCCAGCTGTGGCAACAGATGCGTTAATAGTAAATATTGGTTCTGTTGAAATAGAATAAGGGAAGTCATATGTACATCCATTGCTATCGATAACTCTAAAGATATAATCACCAAATATTAAATCGCCAAAAGTAACATCAGAACCTGATGGCACACCTAATACAGGATTAGATGGCGTTGCTGTGGCTACTAAACTTAAATCTGCAGCATTTAATAAACTAACATCATACGGTGGTACTCCACCTGTTATATTTTCTAATTCGATAGAACCTGGTGTTGTTCCTGCACCACTACAGGTTATATCTGTTACTATTGAGTTTCCAATAACTACTGCTGGAGCTGATAAGGTTACCGTAAAGGTATCCGTACACCCTTTAGCATCTCTAACGGTGTAATTGTAAGTACCTTCTGGTAATCCGCCATAGGTTGTTTGATTGCTAAATCCTAAACCGTTGAAATCAATTTCATAAGGTGCAGTACCTACTGTAGTATCTACCGTAATGGTTACTGAACCATCGGAATCTCCATTACACGTTGGATTGATAAAGGTTTCTGTAGCCACGGGGTTCGGTGCAGGCGTAACTGTAATCACAGAAGAGGTTGCCTGACAACCTTCGCTATCCGTAACTCTAAACTGATACGTACCTGCAGTAGTTGTAGTATATGGGAATCCACCGCCATAAGCTACAAATCCACCACCGTTTACATTGACTTCAAAAGTATTTCCTCCATTACCACCTGTTGTGGTTACTTGGATCTGAGCACCTGGTGATGCAGAACAATCCAAATCTTTCAACAAGCTGGCTGCAATAGTAATTTGAGGTTGTATGGTTTCATTAATTGTCACCTCACAACCATTAGCATCTGTAATGACAATTGCATAATTACCCGGTGTTAATCCACCCACGGTAAAGGTTGTTCCTGCCACCGCAACATCCGAGCCTCCATTTACCGAATAGGTATATGGTGCTGTACCTGTGTTAATTGTAATATCTAAACTAGCCTGATTGGTTGGGTCATAACAACGATCAGAAGTAGCTTCTACTGTTGCGGTTACTGGAGTTGGTACGGTTACTGTTACTGGAGCCGTTGTAACTGTACAACCCTCGGCATCAGTAACAACAACCTCATAGGTATCTGCAGTTCCTACGCTAAATACATTACTTGCTTGTGGTCCAGCAACTGATGCCGGCACACTATTGAATAATTCGTACTGATAACCTCCGTTACCCCCTGATACGGTAACCGTAATGGTCGCATTCTGCACACAGGTCAATGGAGCAGTAATAGCTGCAGTAGCGGTAAGCACCGCTGGATCGGTTAAGGTAATCGTGGTTGTGTCTGTACATAAGGTCGTTTCATCAGTAACCTCCACGGTATATACACCCGCTGGTAAACCACCGGTGTTAATCGTTGCTGTTGTTTGACCTGTAGCTGTAAATGGCCCTACTGCACCTCCGCCTTCTGTAATCTGGTAGGCATAGGTTGTAGCGGTTAAATCAATACCGGATACGGTAAATGAAATTTCACCATCAGCCGCTCCGTTACACGAAGGGTCTGAGACTACACTTCCGTTGACGGCAATAAAGTCAATCTCTGGTACGGTAAACGTTTCAGTATACGTACAACCATCGGTATCCGTTCTTGCTAAGAAGGTATACGTAGTTCCTGAAGTAAGACCAGTAAACACATTTGATGTTTGAGGACCTACTGTTATTGGTGCAATAATTTCATATTGTACATTACTTGTTCCGTCTAAGGTTGGTGTCAAGGTAACATCAGCGGTTAAGCCAGGACACTGTACTTGTGTAGCTGCAAACGCTAAGTCGGTCACCTGTACTAATGGATCTATAGTCAATTGTCCTAAGTTCACTGGACACGAAATGGTGTTGGCGTCTCTTATATAAAGCGTATAGGTACCATCTGTCAAACCAGGGAATATAGGTGTTGCTTGCCAGTTTACTCCATCAATACTATACTCGTAAGTTGATGGGTCTCCATTTGCTTCACCAGATACCGTAATTTCACCTAATTGTGGTGTGGTACTGGATCCTGCCGCATCACATCGATAATCTTGTGTAATGGCAATGTTTGCCGTAATCGGCGTTGGTGCAATTACATCTACTGCAACGTCTTCAGTACATGCTGGTGTACCACCAACACCATCGGTGATGGTAACGGTATGCGTACCCACTGCAACGTTATTAAACGTTACTGTAGTTGATCCTGTTGGTCCAATTTGCGTAGCTGCATTACCATCTAACACATACGTAAATGGTCCTTCGCCAGCAGTTACGGTAACTGTAACAGATCCATCCTCTGCAGGACAATCTGGATTAGTTGCTGTAGCTGTTGCAGCAATTGGTGTATAAGCAGTTACGGTTACAGGATTTGAGAATGCAGTACATCCTAAATCATCTGTTACCAGTATCACATACTCCCCTGGAGTTGTGGTTGTATAAACGGAAGTAATTCCTGTGGTAATAAGTGTTGGAGAACCACCATTATAATCGTATAGATCATACTGCGTATAAGTTCCACTACCACCAGCAGCGGTAAATGAAATCTCGGCACCTCCGTTACAGTCAATATCTTTATCTAGATTGGCTGTTATGGTCAATTCTGGATTTATGGTAAAGCTGATCGGCGCCGTACTACAGTTAGTATTTGTATTTCGAACCACCACGGAATAAGTTCCTGGTGCTAAGTTGTCTATCTCAAAAGTATTCGCCGGTGCTGGTGCTCCTAAGAATACTACTGGCTGGAACGTTCCTCCATCTACACTATACTCAAACGGTCCAACTGGTGTGGCTACCCCTGGAGTTATCGTGATCCACTGACTAGCCTGATTAGTTCCATCATAACATTGGTCACCACCAGCTGCTAATGCAATGGTTGGTGAAGCAAAAACAACAATGGTTTCAGTTGCAGTAACCTCACAAGCCGTTGTAGGATCATTACCGTCTCTTACAAAAATAGTGTACGTGCCTGCTGCCAAGCCTGTAAATACGTTATTTGTATTTGGATAATTTACTAAGGTCGTTCCTCCACTATCGTCTAATCTATACTGATAATTTCCTCTTCCGCCTGTTGCCGTAACTGTGATCGTACCTGTACTTGACGTACAGCTAGACTCTGTTGCTGTTGTTGTAAACGATAAAGGTGTTACTGGCTCCGTAATCGTCACTGTTGCTGTGTCTGTACACGCAGATGTAGTAGTTAATGCCGTGTCGGTCACCGCAATATCATAATCACCCGCAGGTAGATTAGTTACGGTAACTGTCGTTGGATCTGAACCTGTTTCTGTTCCTGATCCTACAGTTGCACCACCTGAATCTGTTACTACCCAATCAAAATCAGTAGTATTCGCTACAGTAAACGAAAGCGAACCATCACTATCACCGGTACAAATGACCGGGCTAGCTTCAGCAGCATTGGTGATATCAATTTCTGGTAATACATCTCTTGTAAAGGATTCACTAAACTCACACTGGTTATCAGTTCTAACCGCAGTAAATGTATATACGGTTCCTCTATCCAATGTAAATACTCCAGTTGTAGCATCTCCTGCTACTGGAGCTGGCGTAACACTATACGTATAGGTTGGCCCTACTGGTACGGCGCTCACGGTTACTTCTACCGTTTGTGCGGTACAGTTAGTACTGTTTTCTGTAAAAGTCAAATCATCAACCGTAGCTAAAGGATCAACGGTTACGCTTCTTGATATCGGACACGTATTGCCCGCATTCTGATTGGCGATATAAATCGTATAAGTACCCGCAGTATTGACCGGTATATTTACCGGGAAACTCGTAATATTCGTATAGGATCCTGACGGATTGAAACTCCACGCATAACTACCTGTACCACCAGTAGCCGAAACAATTTGTATCACGGCATCTTCGTTTCCTGGTATACAAGAAAGTCCTCTATCTAAAACTACACTAGCATCGATAGGTGTAGGTGACTGTATCGCAACCGGATCACTTATCACCGGACATATAGTCGGTGGCGTTGTTCCCGGAGGCGTTGTATTCTCGTGAGACACTCGTACCCGGTAACAGTCAAAATCTGCTACGTTCGTAAAGGTTACATCTCGTAATGGACTATTGATCTGATCCACTACGGTGTAAGTTGTATCATTAACAGCACAAGTTGCTGTAGTCAATAATTCGTATAAATAATTTCTTCCGGTTACCTGTGGAGAAACCTCTACTCTTATTTGCCCTGCATCAGTAGGACAAATTGGATTTGTTGGAGTTACCGCATCTATTACAATAGGGTTATAAGGATTGATGTTATCAATGCTTGCTTCAATAATACAAGCAGCTTCTCCAGCTGGTACATTTAAGTCACTTACCTGGAACGTATATACAGTATTAGGATCTGCCGGTATTGGTAATTCAAAAATATTACAATCTGGATCTGTGCTACAATTTCTAAAGACTCCGCTGCTATCCGCATAGGAATAATTTCCTGAACCTTGAGTCACATTAACTTGCACTAAGGCACCTGTAGTACAGGTTTCTGGTGCTAACAATACTACCTCAGCCTCAAATGGAGTTGCTGGATTAATGGTAACGTTTGTAGTAAACAAACACTCTGGAGCTGGTCTATTTGAAATAACCTCCACGGTATAGTTACCTGGTGGTAAATTATTCTGAGTGTAATTTCCATTGTTTGCACTACTGTTAGGAACAATAATCGGATCTGCTGCACCCAGTGCTGGACTAGAAATGGTATATTGATATTCTGGGATACCACCCGTTACTGAAATATTTATTCTACCGAAACCTGTTCCGTTGTTATCATTAATACAACTTGGATCGACTGCAGTAACACTAAAAGAAGGATCAATAGTTGGAACGTTAATCGTTGCCGTATACTCACAACCTGGGAAAGTAGTATCAATGGCATATACTGTAATATCACCACCTGTTGAAATAGGGAATACTCCTGTAGTGTTATTATATGGTCCACCTGGTGTTAAGCTAAACGCAAAATTATCTGGTACATTAGTAACCGTTACACTACCATCATTACCACACTCTATTGGATTCATAGTTAATTGTGGTTGGTAGTCATTTCTAAATACACTGAAATAGAACGGTATAAAACATCCACCATCAAACTCTGCTAAAATTCTGTAGTCACCCGCTTGTGTTACGGTAAATACTGGCGTATTTCCTCCTGGTTCTTCTACCCAGTTGGCGTCTGTACAATCCCCTGATAATAAAGAACAAGGGTCATTTGGATCCGAAATACAAGCTCCACTTGGTGATAAACGTTGCCAAGAAATACTATCTAGGTTACTTGGGTCAAAATTAGTATTTAATTCTAACGACTGGTTACCACATAATAAGATTTGAGGTATCGGTAAACCACTACAATCTTCAGTAACTACCGTAGTACCATTAACATAATCCAAAATTGGATTGGATATGGTGTTAAAATCGGTTACCGTAAACTCTTCTGTTAATGTCATACAGGTTCCATCCGATGGATCCGTATCTTCTTTTACCACCGTATATACCCCTGATTGTGGATTAGGTACCGCATAAAAATTCACTGTAGTTTGGACCGGTGGGCTAATACCCGGACCAGACCAAGTATACAGATCGTATCCAGTACCTGCTACCAAAGTAAGGTCGTCATTACAAAACGTAACATCCTGCTCACAGGCTGGAACATTTACTAAAACATTAGAAGCAACAGGATTAGAATCCCCACAAGCTCCAATGGCAGCTGTACTTAAGGTAGATCTGGTATTACCAGTTATTAAACCCGTATATGTAGCAGAGGCGGAGTTTTCGATAATGTCCGAACAAGCATCTCTTAAATCTTCACAAGAGGCTACTAATCGTGCTCTAAATCGAATAAAAATAGGACCATCTCCTTCTCCTACAGGGTCATCAAATCGAGTTTCGACTATTTCTGATGGTATATAAAATTCTATTACCCCTGGACTTACCTCCGCATAGGTTACACCAGGAGGCAAAGTAGCATCCTGTATACTCACTAAATCGGTATTAGGGGGTAATATATCGGTAATTACAACTGATCCATCAACAAAATCTTCATTACCTATATTTTCAATTTCTAAATCATAAAAAAGCTCATCACCTAATTCAACGTTAGCACCAGTTATTTCTGTAACGCCATCAGTATCATAAACCCTTTTTACGATTCTTAATTCAGGCTCAATAATGGTTACCGAAAAGGCATTAAAAAATACACTGTACCTATCTTGATTTGTGGCTATCTGAAATCTTGCCGACGACTGACCATTTCCTATCAACCCGTTACCATCATTATCAAGATTAAAAATATCCATGTCAAAACCTTGCGTATTTTCAGATGCGGGTACCCGAGCGGTAATATAGGCATCATCTTCTGAAATAGAACCGTTAAAAAAGTTTCCGTTAGGATTCACGGAAGCTCCCCCGCCTCCAAGGGCTACTAAATTACCATTAGTATTTTCTACACGCAATTGATCACCTCCTAAACTGGTATCTCCTTCTAAAGAGGCCACACCATAGCGCACATCAATAGGTTCATTACCTCCTAATGTGGTAAATCCAGAATATAGAAAATCTACTGGAGCTCCTCCACTAAAAATTTGCACAAACCCGTTACTTGTACTGATATATTTTGCCGTTTCCAAAGGATCTTCATATATGGCCACAATGAACCAACCCCCACAAGCTCCATCCGCTCCACTGGTAAACCCATGGGTTGCATTCATATCTGCTACCGTATACGTACCAAAATAATTGTTTGGGTCTAACAACTGTGTTATATCCGCATAACATACATAGGGTACTTCATCATTAGCAACATCACCTAATGGATTGGTCCCACTGTTTCGATAGCCATCAAAAACAATATCCGTAGCGGATATATCAATATAATTGGTACCGTTTGGTAAACGTAATTTTACATCTCTAAAATCAGCTGGCCCTAATTTTCTTGGATCAGCTGTTGGTAACCCATTTAAAATCGGATTCCCTTCAGTAGACAAGGTTGCTAAAAATACCTGAGGTTGTCTAGCTAGTAACAAATCGATAAGGTCTCCGTTATTAATCAGGTGATTGTCAATATCATCATTACCAATGGATACTGCGGGAATATTAATTGCCGGACCATTACCTGTTAGTCTGGGCATATTACCATTGTTGTCATTCACAATAACGACCCCTAATGCTCCCGCATTCTGTGCATTGACCACTTTTTCTCTTATAGAACAGCTACCTCCATCCCTGATTACTGCAATATTGCCCACTAATGAGTCTGCATTGGTAATAGAACAGCCTCTTTCACTTACGGGCTGTGCCACTACCAAGTAAGACGTAACTGGACGTAATCGAATGTCTGAATTGTCATTATCAAACTCTGAATAGCGTGCATTATACTCTTCTGCTATGTCCCCATTATTAATCGTTAGATTCACATTGGTATCATTATTACTCCCTAATTCGTTATCAGAATAATTCCTTGGACTCTGATCCCGCTGCATATAGTAATTCGCTGACCAATATAACCCCGCATATACTAATCGGCTACACTCGTTTCTTGGTGCATTAAGATCTGCTGAACTGGAACTAAAGGTCGATGGATCTCCATCAATATCAATAAATGCTGTAGTATAATTACCATTGTTTAAGGTACCATTGTAGGCTGCATTAGGATCATAGGACGTGCCATTGCGATCTATCATACCAACGATGTCGTTACCGGTCATGATTAAATCACCTCGAATATCATTTATCGTTCCTTCAGGTACAGTATCAAAAGCTTGTGTTACCTGAGCATTCATAGTATTACTGATAGATATCATCAGGAACCCAATACATAGTATTGCTACCTTATTATACAATATGGTTTTCATCAGCCTGTTAGTTAGTGTTATTTGGGTACTCATAGTCATTATTTTGGGGTGGCTATTCTACTTTTAAAATATATAATTCACCACTATATGTTCCGCCTACGTTAGAGAATAAACTCTGTTTTGCCTGGTCTATTGTGTCAAAACGTTTTAGGTACACATATATGTAATTATCTTTTGGATTTCTAAAGAATTGTGGCTCCAGACCTAAAGATCTTAATCGCTCCATTCCTCTTTCGAAATAATTTTCTCTCTTAAATACATCTGTAATCAGATAATATCCGTTTTCTACACTGTGTCCTCCGATGAAGGATAGGTTTTCGGTCAATACGGTGTCATCTTTTACAGATTCTTCAATCACTCTTGTTTCTTGCAATAATCGCTTATACGATTCTACTCTACTCTTCGCAATATGTAAGATCCACATATCACCATAGTACGCATTATCAATGTTGCTTAGGTATTTTCTTGCAGCTTCATCTTTATCCGTGTAGCTCGCTATAGATACATACTGTAAATCATTCTCAGGGTTTAGAATTACCTGTGCTCCATTGAAACCAAGATCTTTTAAAGTCTGCTCAAACTTCTCAGCGTAATCGCCACCTTTAAACACATTACCAATTAGGTAGTAACCTTCAGGATAGCCTGGAATAAACTTAGTCGCATATTGAGCTTCAGGTCTAGACACCTCAGCAAATTTGATAAATCTATTCTTTTCACTTAAACGCTTAGAGCTTGTTGGATCAGAATCAGATTTCGCATCTGCTGCATCGTTATCCATCGCTACTAAGGACTCTAATAATTGCGTAAAGTCTCTCTTATCTAGATTCAAGGTAGAATTTAATAGTGAATCCCGCTTCTGTGTAATTCTACTACTAATTCTTGTACGATCTTCAAGTTCCTTTTGTAGTCTTTCAATCTCTTGCTGCTCTTCGGCTGTAGTTTCAGGAACATCAGCAGTTGCTTGATTTTCCGCTTCCGCTGCTGCCTGTGCTTCTTCTGCCTCTAATCTTGCAATAGCTGCATCAATATCAGACAATAAGCTTTGCTTATCTGCTTGTGGTAACAACTCGCTAGCCCTCACAATATCCGCCTGGTCTCTTAATTGACTTACTGTCCCTGAAGTAATTAAACTTCGGGTAGCGTCAATTAATTCCTGACGCTGTCTTGCTTCTTCAGCCTCGCGCTGCTGTTGTTCCTCTAATCGAGCTGCTTCCGCTTCTTTAGCTGCAATAGCCGCATCGATCTCAGATAATAAATTTTGCTTATCTACTTCAGGTAGGTTACTTGCTCTAATAATATCCGCCTGATTTCTTAACTCACTAACTCCTCCGGAGCTTAGTAAGGTTCTTGTGGCTTCCATTAATTGCTGTCTCTGTAACTCTACTTCTTTGGTAGCAATACTTTGCTCAATCTCCGTTAATAATGCCTGCTTTTCTTCATCAGAAATGAATGTATTGGACTGCACTAGCTGAGAACGTCTTCTTAGTTGCTCTGGAGTTTCATTAGCTATGGCATCTCTGGTCTCCGTAATAAACTGTTGTGTCTCTCGCTCTAGTTGTAATCTTCTACGTTGCTCTTCTTCTGCAGCTTGTTCCTCGGCTAACTTTGTGGTAATCGCCAATTCTAGCTCAGAAATTAAACTTTGCTTTTGAACTTCAGGTAAGCTACTTGCTCTGATAATATCTGCCTGACTTCGCAACTCATTAACCGTTGCTGTCGTCAATAGCGCTCTTGTTTCTTCAACTAACTGCTCTTGTTCAGCGGCTTGCTGTGCTTCAGCCTCTTTTGCAGCAATTGCTACATCGAGCTCAGACAATAAATTCTGCTTTTCTACCGCTGGTAAATTACTAGCTCTGATAATATCCGCCTGACTTCTTAATTCGTTGACACTAGCACTAGTTATTAGAGCTCTTGTCGCCGCTTTCAATTCTTCTAACTCAGCTTCTTGATTTGCCGTTTCTTTAGCAGCAATCGCAACATCTATTTCTGATAATAAATTCTGCTTATCTACTGCAGGCAAGCTACTTGCTCTAATAATATCTGCCTGGCTTCGTAATTCATTGACGCTACCACTAGTAATCAATGTGCGTGTGGCTTGCTTCAATTCTTCATTCGCTGCTTCTTTTTGGTTGATATTATCCTGAATTTGTGCTAATAGCTCCTCTTTTTGCTCGTTAGGAATAAAGGTATTGGACTGTACCAATTGGGATCTTCTTCTTAATTCTTCAACAGAAGCATCCTCATTACCCATTACCTCTTCGGTTTCTGTAATTAGTTGTTGTGTTTCTTGCTCTAATCGTAAGCTACGTCTTCTTTGCTCTTCAGCTTCTTCGTTTTCGGATTGTTTAGCAGCTATCGCCACATCAATCTCAGATAGTAAATTCTGCTTATCAACTGCTGGTAAACTACTTGCTCTAATGATGTCTGCCTGGTTTCTAAGTTCATTGACTCCACCACTAGCAATAAGCGTTCTGGTCTCTTCTAACAATAATTGTCTTTGCTGATCCGCCTCTCTAGTAGCTATCGCTACGTCGATGTCAGATAATAAACTTTGCTTTTGTACTTGAGGAAGGCTGCTGGCTCTGATAATATCCGCTTGACTTCTCAATTCATTAACGCTACCACTTGCAATCAAGGTTCTGGTTTGCTCTAGCAATGATTGTCTTTGCAACTCTGCTTCTCTTGTAGCAATGGCAATATCAATCTCAGATAATAAGTTTTGCTTATCAACTGCCGGTAAACTACTTGCTCTGATAATATCCGCTTGACTTCTTAATTCATTAACACTAGCCGTAGTCAACAACTCACGCGTATCGCTTATTAAATTTTGTGATGTAGTTGTTTGTTCAATTTGCTTTTGAGAAGTTAATCGATCTTCTTGTTCTTGTTGTTTGCGCGCCTCTTCTTCTCTTGCGGCTTCCTCGGCAGCAATTCTTGCTTCCTCTGCTGGGTCAATACCTTCTTGCTCAATCGTATTTACTTGTTGCTCCAACTGACGTTGAGAAGCTAATCGTTCTTCTTCTTCTGATTTTCTATTGAGTAGTTCTACTTCTTCTTCACGTTGTAATGCTAACTGTCTTGCCTGTCTTGCCTCTTCCTCTTTTGCTTCTTGAATTTGTTGTTCCAATCTGCTCATGGCTCTTTGCGCCTGAGATAGGGAATCTCCTCCACGTTCTTGTAATTCTCGGATCAAACGATTTTGCTCCAAAATTTCTTTTTTCAATCTTCTGATTTCAGAATCACGCTCTTCGTAGGCTTTCTGAGATGTTGTCTTTCTACCTCTTGATCTTCTGTTATCTAAGGCAAAATTATAAGCTAGTACTACCTCGTGGGTGGAACCAAATGCGGAAGTATCTCCCATACCTGTTTCAAAAGTATATCCCACAGATACGTTAGGGGTGATATGGCCACCAACTCCTAAAGATACACCGTAAAAGCTGTCATATCCAGCCTGGCCCCAACCTAATTCTGGTAAATCTACCAATACATTGGCACCATATCTTAATTCGGTTTCATTATCATTGAGCATGTTCAACATATTAGCGTAAGCCATACCTCTCAAGGACTTATCAGATCTACGCTCTAAAGCCCTAGTATACATTACATGTCCTCTAAAGGCCATATTATCTGTGATCAATTCACTGCCGCTTATATTATATGCAACTAGATTACTTACAGTAACCCCAGCGTCAAATTCGTTATAATTAAAATTGAAACCTGGAGATAATAAAAATACCGAGCTGTTTTCGTAATTAAGAATTACTGGATCGGTAATTTCAACACCGTTATTAAACGTGGTACTGTCAGCAGAATCGATATTCGATTTTAACCCACTTTGTGAAAAACCAAGGTTCATACCAAAAGTCAAATTCACATCGCGATCAAATTCTAAGTTATAGGCATAGTTCAACGTTCCCCCGAAATACCTGTAAATACCTTCATTTTGCTGAAAAAGACCTATAGATACACCTGTTTTTTCATCAAAATTAGAAGTATAGGATAATAAAAAAGTTTGAGGATTATCATTAAAGCCAACCCACTGCTGCTTGTTATAAACGTTAATGGATTTTTTGTTTTCTCGTACTAATGAAAAAGTAGGGTTAAAATAAAACCTATTGTACCTTACCAAAGTATGAGTAGGAATATCTGTAGGTAACACACCATAATTCACGGTGTCTTCATCCTGAGCCTTTACTGTTTGTAGGGCTAACAAAATAAATATGGTGTGTAAAAGTAATTTTTTCATCATAAAATTATCTCATAACCGTAATAGATCCCTTTCTAAGCACGGTACTGTTCTTTGTTATTATATAATAATATACGGCGTCCTTACCTCCTGTTCGAGAGTTCTCCGTTGGCCAATTATTTTGGTAATTTGTTGTTCTTAAATCTTCTCTTCCTCTGGAATCATATATGATCACTTCTACCGTACCATCACTCAGCATACTTTGTGGCAAAGTCCAGTTTCTAAAAGCCTGCCCGTTAAAACTGATCACATTGGGTATTATTTCAGAGGGGCCTGAAGGTATTCCTACAGTAACTGGCAATGAGTCTGCTGTACAAATAAGAGAACTAATTCTAACAAAATAAGTACCCTCTTGATTGGTTTGTAGCGTGTTTTCATTTTCTCCTGCTATGAGTTGTTCTTCACCATCTACAATAATATACCATTCATAGGTATAATTACTATCGAAAGGTGCAGTAATGGTAACTGGGCTTCCATCTTCTGGTAGAGATTCTGGTGTTACTGTTAATTCGATATCGTCAGCTACAAAGCTTATCGGTAAATTATTGGATATAGTCTCACCGAATTCAGGACCCCTAAAATTAGCTCTCAACTGATAATTTCCACCGCTATCACTACGATCTACTGTTAACGACAAAGAAGTCTCACCTAAGGGGACTCCATCTCTATACCATTCAAAATCAAAAAAGTTGAGCTGTTCGGGGGTCAAGGGGACCAGAAAGCCAGTATTCGTTCGCCCTTGCATCTCCAACAATTCGAGCTGTACCGTATCCTCACTACAGAGATTTTCTCCCGTAGTGCCAATGGTTATATCAAAATTCACGGGTGCAAAAATCTCAGTTTCCGAGAAAAGTCTTGAATCACAGGGGTCATTGGCATCGATTTCTACTCTATACTCACCAACTATTCCATCATCAATTACATAGGTTAGTGAAGGTCCACTGACTATACCCTGTTCTTGTACATTTGTATTAACACGCCATCGAAATGGACTGCCATCTGGCGCATCGGTGAGTACTTCTAAGGTAATAATCTCATTTGGTAAAATGATTAAATTTTCTGGTAACTCCTGTGTGATACTTGATCCTTCATTAGTTACGATCGTTGGGGGGGTTGATTGTAGTGTACATCCTTCATTACCAAACTGCACTTCAACATAATATTCTCCTTGAAAATTATTAAGTGGTAAGGTAATAGTAGGTGCAATAGCGCCTGCAATTGGCTCACCGTCCTTATACCATTGGTAGCTAAAATCACTATCCTGTTCACTAGATATCAATACTTTGGTTTCCTCCGGACAATAAGAAAAGTCAGGAGAAGGTGTACTAACAGTTACCGCATCCTGATCTAATAAAATGACATCTACGTTATTTGAGTTACCCGCAGATCCATTTGCTGTATAAAACGGTTGACACAACCCAAATGGAATACTTGCTCTATAGGTACCCTCCGTAGTTACTTGGAGTGAAGGTCCTGATGCACCAGTGATCAAGGCACCATCTCTAAACCAAATCCAATCAAATTGATTAGGATCCACTGCATTACCCATATCATCTCGCATAGTTACCGTAATAGTTTCATTGATAGTGGTACTATTACATACAAAAACATCATTTCGGTTATTCAAAATAACACGTAAGCGAGTATCAAAATAGTGCATCGCAATATCATCAGAAGGCTGACTTTGTATACCGGCTTCAGTGGTTCTTACCCGAACGCGATAAAAATCACTATTTACATCAGTGGGTAGGGCAATGCCCTCGATTCGAATTTCTTGCGTAGTAGTCGTACCATTATTAGGTCTATCGATTCTACCAAGTTCACGATTTTGACCCGTATCAAAACTCCCATCGGGATCAGATAGTTCGAAAATAAACTCATTACCAGAAGGAAGAGCATCACCGGGTGATAAAGAAGCAATAAAAATAAAGCTGTTCTGAGCTTGCGTAGCACAGGCCGCATTTCTTTCATTGTCTCTTTCATCAATGAGTAGAGGACGTCCAATAGTCCGTTGTGCAATTACCTCCTGGAAAGATATAAGGAGTAAAAGCACTATAACACACGATGACAGGTTAAGTTTATTATTCATAATATCACACTGTTTAAGTGGTGGATATTTATACTATTAATCAGCGATTTGGGGCGCTTGTTAATAATGTTGTTAATATATTTTTTTGTAAGTGATAAAAATATAAATATTTAATTTATAACTAGTACAAATTTTAATTTTTTTTGTAATAATATTCTTACTAAAAAATTAGAGCGTAGAACTACATCCTTTTACTCCTATTAACTACCTCGTATATATCTTATAAAATATTGTTTATCAGTTATTTAAATATATAATTAACTAAATTTATATCAGAGCATTTTGAAGCTTGTTGTCTAAAAAATCATCAAATATTGCTCTCTTTTTCTAATCAATTACGGTTTTAATATAACTATATAACGGCTTTAGTATTGTGTATAAACATCGAAAACATCAATTTATACGACCAAAGACCGTTAAAATATGTTAAAACAACCTTATAATCTTAGCGAGACAAGCTGCCATAAATTTAAAAAAACACAGTAATATACTAAAAAACCCCGACATAGTTCATACATCGGGGTCTTTCGAAAGAATTATTCTTATTTATCTGTTTTTTCCTTTTTTGGTGCTTCTCCATTTAAAGCTTCCAGAATTTCGTCTGTAAGGTCTAACTCTTCTTTGGCATACAATAAATTACTTACCTCGGTTTCTCCAAAAATGTAGGTATATCCATTCTTTTTACCATAATCTTTTATAAAATCCTCTACCTTATCAATAATAGAATCAATTTCCTCCTGACTCCCTTGTTGAATCTCCTGTAGTCGAACTTGTTGTTCTCTTTGGATTTCTTGTTGTTTTTGCATTAACTCTTGCTCTCTCTTCTGACGATTATTTGCATTCATAGAATTACGGATATTCTTATACCCTTCTAACTCTATTTGAAATTGTTGTGCCTTCTGCTCCAACGCTGCACGAACTTCTTTGTTCTTTTTGGTCCATTTATCCTGAGCCGCCTTCATATCTTTAAAATCCGAAACCACCTTGGTGTTATTAACATAAGCTGTTTTTATGGTTTCCTGTTTACAAGAAATGATTCCTACAAGTAACAATCCAATTGCTATAAATTTTTTCATTTTTTGAAATTTTAATAAGTCCCACAAAAATATTAAAGTTCATTAGACAAAAATGAAAAATAGCTATTAAATAGTATTAATAACAAAAATTGATTTTAGTACAGCAAACTATAGTTAAATCTGATTAAAAACAACGCAAAATAAGACGTTTTAAGCAAGTATTAATTTTAGACCAACCATTTCATTATTCAGTTTACCAAAAACGTATCTAGAGAAATGCTATAGCTTTTTATGGTTTACGGAGCACATAAATGTGAGAAGAGTATTGTTTAGAGAATAAACCCTTCAAATTGGAATAGAATCCAATGATAAATGACAGAAAATAATTTATTTTTCCTTTTTTGAGCTTTTCTGACATTAGCGAAATATAAAAAGCATCAAACCACAAAGGTTTTACCTTTATCAATTCAAAACCCTTTTCCTTAAAAATATCTCTAATAGCAGTTTTTGAAAAATGCCATAGGTGTCTAGGAACATCGTACGCTGCCCAATACTCTTTATAGTACTTAGCATCATAAGATTTGAAATTGGGAACCGCTATAATCAAAGTTCCATTTGGCTTAAGCAGGTCATTTAATCTTTCAATATACTCCTGCAATGCTGACACATGCTCCAACACATGCCACAACGTAATCACATCAAAAGAGTTTGATGTAAAAGAGGCTAAATCGGACTGAAGCGAAATATTTTTGGTTGCTGCAAGTTGTCTTGCTTTTGCATTAGGTTCTGTGCCTTGAATATTCCATCCATCATTTTTTGCGGTTACTAAAAAATCTCCAGTCCCAGCACCTACATCCAGTAAAGTTCCTTTTTGTGGATGGGTTTTATCAATTAGCTTAATTTTATTCTTAAGGTTAATCTTCTTAACAGATTGGTATAATCTATTTAAAAAACCTTCATTAGCATCCGTATGAGAAATATAGGCATCACTTTCATAATACCTATCCAACTCTTCTGGTTTTGGTTGTGGTGTAGTAAATAACATATCATAGGTATGATCCTTGACTAATTGAAATTTTTCTCCAGAAACCAAAAAGTCCTTACACTCTAAAAAAATCTTACCCTTGGGATTATTAATCATACCATTAACTTTAAACGATTACAGCTATTCTAACTACAACCTGTTTTGATCTAACTTTTATTAAAAACCGAATTTGATATAAAAAACAGCGATGTTCCACGTGGAACTAGTTTTTAGTGGCATCATATATTTCTACATGTAATAGCTCAGACAAACGTGATGCCTTTTCCGTAACATCCACATAAGACTCCGACATAAATATTCTATTGTTCTTATTTCCGGTAAAAAAACGCAACGCATAATTTTGGTGTACTTCCTTAGTCCCTAATGCAGCAACTGAACTATAGGTGTTATCCGAAGAAAAAGAACCTGATGATATCGAAATATAATCAGGAAAAGGTATTTTTAATTTTAACTTCACCAGTGGCACATTAAAAACCGAGTAGACTTTCTTGTTTTGAAAATTAGCACTAATCCTATAACTGGTTGACAAACCAAGAACTAATAATCCAATTAGAAACATAAATATTCGTAAAGTGAGCTCTTCTTGAGACTGAAATGCAAAGACTAGCGTTACCAAAAAGAACACATAAGAAATAATTTTTCCTTTTAACGGTTTTCTTTGCTTACAATAGATAAAATTGTTTTTCATTACCTACCCATATAAACTAACAACACAGAAATATCACTTGGAGAAACACCACTAATTCTGGAAGCCTGAGAAACCGTTGCTGGTTTGATTTTTGACATTTTTTCTTTTGCCTCGAAAGACAAAGACTTCAATTTAGAATAATCGAAATCTTTTGGAATTTTTACATCTTCTAATCGATTTAATTTATCAGCATTATTTTTTTCTTTTTCAATATATCCAGCATATTTTACCTGAATCTCGGTTTGTTCCAAAATCTCATTATCCAATGCGTGTGTATCAATATAATCTGAAACCTGATCAATTTCCTTAAGATCGTCTAAACTAATTTGAGGTCGAGCAAATATTTTAAACATTTTACCACTCTGAGAAACCGGAGCAGAATTCTTTGCTTCTAAAATAGGGTTGATGTCTTCGGGCTGTACACTTGTCTCTTTAAAAAACTGATAGAAGGCATCTGATTTCGATTTTTTCTCCTCCATTCGTTTCATACGATCCGATGACGCTAATCCTATTTCATAAGATTTAGGCGTCAATCTAAAATCTGCATTATCCTGTCGTAACAATGTTCTATACTCTGCACGCGAAGTAAACATTCGATATGGCTCTTCCGTTCCTTTTGTTATAAGATCATCAATTAAGACACCAATGTATGCCTCATTACGTTGTAATATAAAAGGATCTTTTTCTTTAACTTTTAATGCAGCATTTATACCTGCAATCATACCTTGAGACGCAGCTTCCTCATATCCTGTCGTTCCGTTAATCTGACCTGCGAAATACAAACCGTCCACAATTTTAGTTTCTAAAGTATGTGCTAACTGTGTTGGTGGAAAATAATCATATTCGATTGCATAACCCGGTCTAAAGAATTTTACGTTTTCAAAACCCGCAACCGAACGCAATGCTTTGAATTGAACATCCTCTGGCAAAGAAGTTGAAAATCCATTTACATAATACTCTACCGTATCCCATCCTTCTGGTTCAACAAAAATTTGATGTCGATCCTTATCCGCAAAACGATTTATTTTATCCTCTATCGACGGACAATATCTAGGACCGATACTTTGAATTCTTCCGTTAAACATAGGAGAACGATCAAAACCTTCGCGCAACAATTCGTGTACTATAGGCGATGTATATGTCATATGACACGATCGTTGTTTTCCCAAAGGTTGAGTTAAGTTAGTGTAACTAAATTTATCTGGAGTTTCATCACCGGGTTGTTCCACCATTTTTGAAAAGTCCAATGATCTTCCATCTACCCTTGGTGGTGTTCCGGTTTTCATTCGGCCAGCTTCAAAACCTAAATCAATTAATTCTTCTGTTATTCCTGTAGCTGCTCTTTCTCCTGCACGTCCTCCTCCAAATTGTTTTTCACCAATATGAATTAAACCATTTAAAAAAGTACCATTAGTCAGTACGACTGATTTACTTTTTACTTCTATACCCAAAGAAGTTCTTACACCAGCAATTTTATTTTTCTCAATTAACAGTCCACTAACCATTTCTTGATAAAAATCTAGGTTTGCAGTTTGCTCTAATAACAATCTCCATTCTTCTGCAAAACGCATGCGATCACTTTGCACCCTGGGACTCCACATCGCAGGACCCTTTGATTTATTCAACATCTTAAATTGAATAGCTGTGCGGTCACTAACAATTCCGCTATAACCTCCTAAAGCATCAATTTCTCGAACAATTTGTCCTTTTGCTATGCCACCCATAGCAGGGTTACAACTCATTTGTGCAATGTTTTGCAAATTCATTGTAATCAATAAAGTTTTACAACCCAAATTAGCAGCAGCTGCAGCAGCCTCGCTACCCGCGTGGCCTCCTCCTACTACTATAACATCATATTCCTTTTCAAACATAACTTTATACTATTGTTCCACGTGGAACAGTTTATAATTTCTAACTCATTGTTCCACGTGGAACATATTAATTTTTTCGTCTTCTTTACTTCTCATAACTTGTGCCTCATCATTACTCTTATCTTTATAACCGCAAAGATGTAATATTCCATGCACCATTACTCTCAATAATTCATTGTTGAAATCAACATTCAAGCTCTCTGCATTCTCCCTTACTCTGTCTACTGAAATAAAAATATCAGCACCTAAAACATTACCCACACAAGTATCAAAAGTGATAATATCCGTATAATAATCATGGTTCAGATACTCTTTATTTACTTGTAGTAAATAATCATCGTCACAGAAAATATAATTGATTTCGTTTGTAGATTTTCCTTCAGAATCAACGACCTTTTGAAGCCACGCACTAAATGTGTTTTCATTATCTAGGCTAAAATCAGTCTCGTAAAAATAATTAATCATTATCCTTAAAATATTCCTTTACTTTCTCTTTGTAATTTTGCCGCAAAGGTAATACTTGTCGATTTAATATTTCAATAGTATTGAAGTATTCTTTAGCGCGCTTTAGTTGCTCGATTCTTTGTTGCTCAAATTCCTTTTTATTGCTTTCGCTTTCCCTCTTGTTATCTTCTCCTTGCTTTAAAGTAGCCTCCTGCAATTTGATTAATTGATGCTTAAGATTTGCCATTCGCTCCAATGTGTTTTCATTGATTCCATTCTCTAAAAGCTCCTGCTCTACACGCTCCATTTCCTTTAAAATTTGACTGCCTAATTTATTATCTAACCCTTCCTGTTTAATCCGTTCTTCTAGCTCGTTCCTAAGTTTTTGTTGCTCCTTGAAAATCTCAAATAAGGCTTCATTTTCCTCTTCGGTATTTAATTTCTCATTTTTAGATCCTCCTTTTTTATCACCATCATCTTTACCAGATTGTCCCTGTTTTCCATCCTTTCCTTCCTTGCCATTTTGTTCTCCTTTACCTTTTTGTTGTTTACTCCCCTCTTGCCCATTAGGTTCCTTTCCCTCCTTTTGACCACCTTCCTTAGGTTTCATTCCATCCTTCATTTGACCTTCCAATTGTTCCTGTTTCTGTATAATATCTGGTAATTGAAATTCATTCTGACCACTCTTACCTTTACCTGAAGAAGACATACTGTTTTGCATTTGATCCAATACATTACTCAATAAAAAGGCTAATTCATTGGCACCAGTCACCACATATTGTTGGTTTGCGGTTCCTTGAATAACACGATTCTCTGCTAACCGTTCTAATGTTTTATCGATATTAAATTCCACATCTGTTAATGTCTCTGTAACCTTATCCGTGATCTGTGGAGTACGCATTGCTAAAGCGTATAAACTATCATCTATGTGTATAAAATTTTCGCGTAATACACTTTGCTTTTTTAACTTTTGAGAGTATTGCGGATTATCAATTCCAATCGATTTGACCTCTTTCATTAGACCTTCTTGCTCTAAAGAAAAATCCACTAAATTATCTAATATTTGTCGGAGCATTTGCATGTCTTCCATTTGTTGCGCCTGACCAGCCATTTGCATTTGTTGTCCCATAGCCTGGCTCATTTGTTTCATCTTTTGACCCGCTGCTTTTTGACTTTGCCGTTTAGAATCGCTATCATTATTTTCTTCTGCATCTTCTATGTTTTGAAGCTCTTCATCTACTTGCTTTTCTAAATTCTCTTCTGGCAAAACATCCATAGGCTTACGGAGGTCTTCGTTTTGTTGGCGCAACTCATCTAATTCTTTTTTTAATTCATCAAATGCTTTGTTTATATCTTCTTGCTCCTTACTATCCTTACTTTGTTTTTCAGATAGTTCCTCTTGTTTATTTCCTAATTTCTCCAATTGATCTGCGATTTTTTGAGCTTTTTCAGATAGATAATACCGCTTTGTTAGTTCCAGTAATTGTTCTAAATTTCGTTTAATGTTTTTATTTTCCTTTCCAAGTTCATCTAACTTTTCACCTAGTTCTTCCTTTTGAAGTTTATCAGTTAATTCTTCTAATTCCTCCAGCAACTCCTGATTTTTTCTTAGGCGTTCCTCATTACGTTCTAAACGCTCCTTTAGCGCATCCTTAAAAGGTTCATCTTTGTCTTCTTCATCCAAAGATTTCTTTAATTGTTTGGTAAACTGTTCCATCATTTTCTCCTGCGATTTTTGACGCTGTAGAAAACTTTTAAGCTTTTGACGATCTTCAAAATTTAAGGTGCGTTTTTCCTTTTGTAACTTATTCAACTCATCTATATTTTCATCTGTATTCTTTATCTTTTCAAGCGATTTATTGAGTTGACTAATCATTGAATTTTGTTGATTCAATCGAATTACCTCTTCCTCATCCTTAGTTAATTTTCGATATTGAAAAACTTGTGATTTAGAGCTCTTATAGTTATGCAACACGTCATTGTCAAATACTTCGAAAAAATATTCATAGGCAACACCAGGTTTTAAAGAAATAGTATCTGGAAAAACATAAAAAAACTCATCATAGCCAGATTTACTAATTGGTAGTTGTATTCGGTTTTTCTCTATATTGGTATCAACTGGATAATACACCAGTTGAAGTTTTGTTAACCCATAGTCATCACTTACCTTACCATTATGATATATCACCTCATTGGCCGTAGAATCCTTTTGAGATCGTAAGAATAGCTCCGGATACTGATCCTTTATCGTAGTAATAGCAAATCCTAATTTATCATACTGAGCAATTTGATCATTCGAGGTTGTTAGTTCATAATTTAAATTGGTAAATAAGCGCATTTCATATTTAAAATTATCTCCTCGTCTATCAAACAGATACATAGAATCGTTTGCTTTTAATTGCATTTCCGTAGTGTTCTGAGTACTTGCTTTCCAAAGTACTTTTGTTCCTTCAGGAACCACTGCATTACCACTACTTTTTATGACCTCATTCGCTTTGGAAGTGTATGATGGATATTCTAATTCCATCACAAAATCTAATAAGCTAGGAACTGCAACAACCTGTAATACATAGTCACCCGAAAAAACTTCATTAGCATTTAACGCAAATGAAATATTTTGATCTGGTTCTACAAAGGTATATTCATGAGTACCATCCCCTTTATTTTGTAATAAATAGGTTTCATCGTTGTAGGTTATAAAAACATCTTGAGGGGCAACTGTACCCACTGTACTTACCACTAATGTAAAATCCTTATCTTGATGTACAGTTAAAGAATCATTAGCAATTATAAACTTAAAAGGAGCTGGACGTTCATAAGCCACATTATAATTGATGATTCTTTCATAACCGTTTGATATCCAGTTAATTCTGTTAACTAACAATAATAAAATTATAACGCCTAAGGGTAAAAACAGAAATTTTAAATATTTCTTATTAGAACTAAACTGAATTGCCTTACTAAACGGTATTGGTCTTAACTCTGTAGCTTTTTGTTCAATACTAGCCAGTAACAATGCTGACCTGTTAGCACTATTATGTAATTGTAATACATTAATCAATTTATCACTTACATTAGGAAAATGATTTCCTATGATCAGTGATGCTTGTTCTTTGGATAAACCTTTCCGAATTCGAAAAAGCTTTAGTAACGGCCAGCCTAAAAATCTTATAAATAACAACACTTCGACCGTAATGAAAAGTATAAATATTACGATTCTTCCTGTGGAACTTAGCCAAAGGAAGTTTTCTAATAATGCAATAACAATTAAGTATAAAACTCCTACTGAAACAAAAAGAATTGCTCCTTTGATCAGTTCATTTAGATAATATTTTTTTATAAAACCTTCAAGGCGTTGAACTACCTCATTAAAGTTTTCCATAGAGTAACCAATTTAACTTTTAAAACTACAATTTTATTTTTAATAGTATTGTTATATTTATACTAAATACAACTCTTTTAAAATAAGCGAATTATGAAAAGTGTCAAATACTTACTGGCTTATACTGTTCCCTTAACCGCTGCCATTGCTATTTATTTGCAAAACCTATATACCTATCTTACACCCATATATGTTTTTGTCCTACTGCCCATACTTGAACAACTATTACCACAATCAAAACTAAATCCAACCAAAGAAGAAGCTTTAGCAAAAAAGAAGGATAAACTTTACGATTGGTTATTA
The DNA here is from genome assembly GCF_004216895.1 of Aquimarina brevivitae. Lineage (GTDB taxonomy): Bacteria > Bacteroidota > Bacteroidia > Flavobacteriales > Flavobacteriaceae > Aquimarina > Aquimarina brevivitae. Next base: position 636,597 of record NZ_SGXE01000001.1, read on the forward strand.
TATCTAAATCTACCCCTTACCCATGGTATTTTGATATATGCACTTTACTTAACACATACGACTACGTTAGATAACTATGAACTTATAGGAATTATTTTTAGCACAGGAATCGTATTAGGAACTAACGGTATCAATGTAGGACACGAATTAGGTCATCGCCCAACACCGGAAAGATTTATTGGTAAGCTATTATTACTACCCTCCTTATACATGCATTTTTTTATTGAACACAATCACGGTCATCACATTCATGTTGCTACGGAAAAGGACCCTGCAACCGCCAAATTAAATCAACCTATATACATCTTCTGGTTGAAATCAATTCCCTATCAATATATTAATGCTTGGAAAATTCAACTACAACTTCTGCAATCTAAACATAAATCCTTCTGGTCTATTTACAACGATATGCTCTGTTTTTTAGTTATTACAATATTCTATTTATCTGCTATATATTTACTTTTTGATACCAAAGGGTTGTTGGTAGCTTTGTTTTCTGGTATGATTGGTTTTCTACTCTTAGAAACCATAAATTATATAGAACATTACGGTTTATTAAGAAATAAAAAAGCATCCGGTAGATTTGAACGTGTAGCGGAGATTCATTCCTGGAATTCCAATCACACCTTAGGAAGAATTGTACTCTATGAGCTTACGCGTCACAGTGATCATCATTTTAAAGCACATAAAAAATATCAAATCCTAGCGCACCACGAACAAAGTCCACAACTACCATATGGATATCCAGGTTCTATGCTACTCAGCTTAATACCTCCTTTATGGTTTAAGATTATGAATAAACGTGTACCTAAACATATGGTACCAGCAACATATGCATAACATTTATCGTTGGTATAAATTTTAAAAGCTATTACAAGGTATTATCTTTGCTACCAAATTTATCACATAACTATGAATTCTGTAAGAGTAAGATTTGCACCAAGTCCAACCGGACCACTACATATTGGCGGTGTACGCACCGCTTTATATAACTATTTATTTGCGAAGAAACATCAAGGCACATTTATTCTAAGGATTGAGGATACTGATCAAACAAGATATGTACCAGGTGCGGAAGATTACATTCAAAAAGCTCTTGCCTGGTGTAAAATAAACATTGATGAAGGACCTAAACAAGGTGGAGATTATGGTCCTTATCGTCAAAGTGAACGCAAATCCCTCTATAAGGATTATGCATTAACATTGGTGTCCAAAGGTAAAGCATACTATAGTTTTGATACCGCTGAGGAGCTAGAACAATTACGTAATGATTACGAAGCCAAAAAAGAAACCTTTATTTATAATTGGCATAATCGTCAACAACTAAACAATTCCTTGGCACTAAGCGAGGAACAACTACAACATAAACTAGATTCTGGGATACCGTATGTGATTCGTTTTAAAACTCCCGTTGATCAAGAATTACAATTACAAGACGAAATACGCGGCAACATCACTGTTAATACCTCTACCCTAGATGATAAAGTACTATTCAAAAGTGATGGTATGCCGACGTATCATCTTGCCAATATCGTAGATGATCACCTCATGAAAATCACTCACGTTATTCGAGGTGAAGAATGGTTACCCTCTCTTGCTTTACACGTTTTGTTATACCAAGCATTTGAATGGAAAACACCAGCCTTTGCTCACCTACCCCTAATTTTAAAACCTGTTGGTAAAGGTAAATTAAGCAAAAGAGATGGCGATAAGTTAGGATTTCCGGTATTTCCACTTGAATGGATAGATCCTAAGACTGAACACCTTTCAAAAGGCTATAAGGAAGACGGCTATCTAGCTGATGCTGTTATTAACATGTTAGCCTTTTTAGGTTGGAATCCAGGGACAGAACAAGAACTATTTACGATGGACGAACTCATTGAAAGTTTTGATTTATCTCGCGTTAATAAGTCAGGTGCTAAATTCGATCCTGAAAAAACATTATGGTTTCAACAACAACATTTACAGCTTCAAGATAACGACTTCTTTACCGCTCAATTGCAATCAATTCTAGATGAAAAAGAAATCTCAACTACATTAGATTTGTCCAAAATTGCTAACTCCATCAAAGAACGTGCTATATTCAGTAAAGATCTATGGGAATTAAGCAAGTTTTACTTTGTAACACCAACTTCATACGACGAAAAAGCTATGAAGAAAGCTTGGAAAGAGGATACTTCTGAATTAATGCAAGAACTTATACAGCAACTTAATAGCATTGATACCTATTCTTCGGAATATTTAGCCAATGAAATTAAAAGCTGGATTAAAAATAAAGATATTGGATTTGGTAAGATCATGATGCCATTCCGTTTAGCCTTTGTGGGTTCATTACAAGGACCAGACTTATTTGATATTGCTTCTATCCTAGGTAAAGAAGAAACAATAAATCGAATTCAAAACCTTCTTAATCATCAGGAATAAAAAACTAAACATCAGGAGTTCTAGTTTTAAGGAAAATGCTGGTTACGTTAAAATTTGTAACAAAAAGCAAATTATAGCAACTAATAAGACATAAGGAAAATAAAGTTTACTAAAAACTATTAAACCCTTATTTACATCACTATATTTAATATCGGTATACCTTATAACGTATCCTAATCGAGGCTTCGTTATCAAAATACCGTTAATACTAAAATTTTACTACTATGGGATACGTATTTTTTATACCACTATTTATTATAGGGTTTTTTTTATTTCTATCAATCTTTTTTATTGTAAAGCAGCAAACCTCTGCTATTATAGAAAGATTTGGACGTTTTGCCAGTACCCGAAGTTCTGGACTACAGCTTAAAATTCCAATTATCGATCGCATTGCTGGAAGAATAAACTTAAAAATACAGCAATTAGATGTGATCGTTGAAACAAAAACAAAAGATGACGTATTTGTACGACTAAAAATTTCTGTACAATATCAGGTTATTAGAGAAAAAGTGTATGATGCCTTCTATAAGCTCGAAAACCCGCATGATCAAATTACGTCCTACGTGTTTGATGTGGTACGCGCAGAAGTTCCAAAAATGAAACTTGATGATGTATTTGAAAGAAAAGATGATATTGCTATTGCTGTTAAGGCCGAGTTAAACGAAGCGATGATTAATTATGGTTATGACATTATTAAGACGCTTGTTACCGATATCGATCCTGATCCACAGGTAAAAGCAGCTATGAACAGAATTAATGCATCTGAGCGAGAAAAAATCGCGGCTGAATATGAAGCTGAAGCTGAACGTATTAAAATTGTAGCTAAAGCACGTGCTGAAGCAGAAAGTAAGCGTTTACAAGGTCAGGGTATTGCAGACCAAAGAAGAGAAATTGCTAGAGGTCTTGAAGAAAGTGTTGAAGTATTAAATAATGTTGGTATCAATTCTCAAGAAGCCTCTGCCCTAATTGTGGTTACACAACATTATGATACACTACAATCGATTGGCGAAGAATCTAATAGTAATCTGATATTATTACCAAATACACCACAAGCAGGAAGTGATATGTTAAATAATATGATTGCTTCTTTTTCTGCATCCAACCAAATTGGTGAAATGATGAAAGAACAGAATCAAAAAAATAAGAATAACCAAAAGGAAGAATAATTTCTTGCGATTCTCTTAAAAATACAAACCCAATCTCTATAAGGTTGGGTTTTTCATTTTATATGTCTAATTTTGCTAATAAAAAGTTAAATTATAAAATAAATTACATTTAACAGCGTTTAGCAGATAATCAATCATATTATATAAGTAAAAAAAATAAACCTCTTAAACCTACGCTAAATAAATCATTTTTAATAAGAAAAAATAATAACACAATTCCAATCTATAATAATTACTTATAATAATGAAAAATTATTTACTTATTACTTTATTATTAGTTTCTTCAATATCATTTTCACAAAGTATGAGGAAACTAAAAAAGTCAGCCAAAAACGATGCTGAAGTATTTACACAGGCAACCATACAGCGGGATTATAATTTAATCTTAAAACATTCTCATCCAAAAATTGTAAATGCTTTTGGAAAAGATGAAATGATCTCTTCTATGGAAGATACCTATCGCACCATGTCCGCACAAAAAATAAGTATTCTCGAATCCGAAATCGAAGAAGTGTCAGACATTCAAGAAGAGAACAATGAATACCGCTCTTTGATTAAAACTACCACACTTATGGATTATAATGGTAGAAAAGTTACACTAAAGAGTTCATTATTTGGATTTTATGACCAAGAAAATGAAATATGGTATTTTATAGAGTCTAATAAATTATTAAATGATACGGATACACAATCACTATTTCCTAATTTTAAGACCGCAATCTCCATACCGGCAGATGAACAAATTGCTGAAGATAGTTAAAAAAAAGCCTCTTGTTAAGAGGCTTTTTTCTTATGTTATGTTGAATTTATTTTTTATTCTCTTACCTTCTTCAGCTAATATTTCATTAACGTCTTCCGCTGCTTTTTGTATAAATTCCTTAGCATTTTCATCTAATAACATAGCGTTTTTATCTAATAAAACCTCTAAACCTAATAATACTGCAGCTCTTGTACCTGCCTTTTTAACAGCTGTTCCATACAATTCTTCCAATTCTTCTATCTCCACATTATCTGCAGCTTGCTGAATACTCTCTTTAAGTAGTAATCGTTTTTTATCCGGAACATTTGTATACTTTTTTCCAAGCTTCTTTATTTCATCAATACCAGATCTTTTAGGAATACTTTGCTTTTTAACGGGAGTCGAATTTTTTTCTTTATTGCTGTCTGTGCTTTGCTTAGCCCAAGTATCTTTTAAACCAACCGTTTTATTAAAAATCAACTTATCTGGTGTACTATCTGGATCTACATTAAAATATCCTATTCTCTGAAATTGGAACTGTTCCAATGCTGTTACATTCTTTAAGCTTGGCTCTACATATCCAGTAGTAATGGTTAAAGAATTAGGATTTAAAAACTCCATAAAATCCTTTTCCTTATGGCCATCAGGCGACTCGTGCATAAACAATCGATCATATATACGAACTTCCGTTTGAATAGCATGGGGTATAGATACCCAATGCAAGGTTCCCTTTACGTTACGTTTAGACTCTTCTGTTCCACTACCCGATCTACTCCTTGGATCGTATGTACAATGGATCTCTGTTATCGTTCCTGAAGCATCTTTTACAACCTTCTCCCCTTTTATGATATATGCATTTTTCAGTCGTACTTCTTTGCCTAATGTAAGCCTAAAGTACTTTCGACTCGCCTGTTCCTTAAAGTCATCTCTTTCTATAAACAATTCTTTAGAAAATGGAACTTTACGACTACCGGCATTAGGATCTTCAGGATTATTCTCTGCATCTAACCATTCTTCTTCACCTTCAGGATAATTTGTAATGACAAGCTTTACCGGATCTATAACCGCCATTACTCTTGGCGCTTTTTTGTTCAAATCTTCACGAATACAAAACTCTAGTAAAGAAACATCTATTACATTTTCGCGCTTCGCCACCCCTACTGTTTCCACAAATTTTCGTATTGCATCTGGTGTATACCCTCTTCTGCGTAAAGCTGATATTGTCGGCATACGCGGATCATCCCATCCTGCTACGATCTTTTCCTCCACAAGCTTTAAGAGTTTACGTTTGCTCATAATCGTGTAACTGAGATTTAAGCGAGCAAATTCTCTTTGTTTAGGACGCACACCATCCGTGTATACTTGATCTAAGAACCAATCGTATAATTTTCTATGCGGTTTGAACTCTAAAGAGCATAATGAATGGGATATACTCTCGATATAATCACTCTCACCATGCGTCCAATCATACATAGGGTAAATGCACCAGGTGTCTCCTGTTCTATGATGATCCTTTTTAAGGATTCTATACATCAACGGATCTCGCATTAGCATATTAGGATCAGACATATCAATTTTAGCCCTTACAACGTGATCTCCTGCATTAAATTCACCATTCTTCATACGTTCAAATAAATCCAAATTCTCGGCCGCTGACCTATCTCTAAATGGACTATTGACACCGGGTTCCGTTGTTGTACCCTTTTGCTCTGCAATTTTATCAGCACTTTGGGAATCCACATAAGCCTTACCAGCTTTCATTAAGTCTACCGTCCAATCGTATAATTGTTGAAAATAATCCGATGAATAACATTCTTTAGCCCATTGATAACCCAACCAAGCAATGTCTTCTTTAATGGCATCCACGTACTCCTGCTCTTCTTTAGCTGGATTGGTATCGTCAAATCTTAGATTAACGGGTGCATTATATCGTAATCCTAATCCAAAACTAATGCCTATTGCTTTTGTATGTCCTATGTGTAAATATCCATTGGGTTCTGGTGGAAAACGGAATCGTAAGTCATTTTTATCCATTCCATTATCCAGATCCTCCTCAATGATATGCTCTATAAAATTTAAGGACTTTTTATCTTCTGTCATTCGTTATCCTACTTTATAAATAGCTGACATCCCTTTATGTTTATTCGATAAAAATGTAGTCAACTGTTGATATACTATTAAAGCACAAAGCTACTAAATTTATTGTCGTTATAACTTAAAAATTACAAGCTTAAATCCATTAAAACTAGGCGTCGTGTGACCTATTTATCCCTAATATTGTACCTTTGCTAAAAAAGAAATTGGGATATATTAAACTAAAAAATATCAAGGTATACGCCTATCACGGTTGTTTAGTAGAGGAAAAAAAAATCGGATCCGACTATCGCGTAGATTTAAGCGTAAAAGCTGATTTAACACAATCTGCAAAAACCGATGCATTATCGGATACTGTTGATTACGTTCATTTAAATAAAATCGTTAAAGAAGAAATGGCTATTCGATCTAAATTACTAGAACATGCAGCAGAACGCATATTAGATCGAATACTAGAGGAACTACCTATGGTTCAAAAAGCTAAGATTGATGTTTCTAAGATAAATCCTCCCATTGGTGGTAATGTACAAATGGTAACTATTAGACGGATTAAGAAAAGATCATAAGTTTTACTTGAAAATGATTTTTTAGAAAGGTATATTTTTTTACTTTTGCCTTCCGCAACCATATAAGGTGTCGTGGCCGAGTGGCTAGGCAGTGGTCTGCAACACCATCTACAGCGGTTCGAATCCGCTCGACACCTCAAAAAAACGCCCGTAGTATTAACTATGGGCGTTTTTTATTTACTTATTCTTTCGTTGTTGGTGTTATTTTTTCAATCTCATTTTGAAGTCGTTGTTCTATTTTATCCGGTATTATTCCCTTTATTATTAAAAATAATCCCGAAACGACAAGGATAATACTAATTAATCGTTTTATTTTAAAAACTCTTCTTTGTGTCAATTTTCTACGTAGTCTCTTTGCTAAAAGTATTTTAAATACATCAATAATTAAATAAGTACTCAATACCATTATAAAAAACAATACTATTCTATTGGTATCCATATCCAACTGTGGACCAACAACGATTATAATACCCAACCAAAAACCCAAAACACCTATATTGATAAAATTCAATAGGAAGCCTTTGAAAAACAATTTTACATAATTGTTCTTATTGATGATTTCTACTGAAGTATCACGTAGTTTATTGTAATTTTTACGTTCCTGTATAAAGGAAATAACACCATATACAGTTAGTAAGGTACCACCAAATATAAAAAGTGCGGGATCATCCTTGATCTTTTCTAAAATTTTATTGGTACTAAAATATGCAATGAGTATAAAAACAATATCTGCAAAAATGACTCCAAAATCCAAGGCTATTGCAGCTCTAAAACCTTTAATTGCAGCAGTTTCAAGCAGAACAAAAAAAACAGGTCCTATTAAAAAAGCTAACAAAAAACCCCACGATATGGCTAACCAAGCATCTTGTATCATCTATTAATTTTGGTGATACTTACAAAGTTAAAAAACTAGTACTTAACTTCAACTATTTTACAATTTTATACCTATTTAAAAGCTTATCAAACGAGTAACCTTAAACACACAGTAAAATCAAAACCTTATTCTACATCTGCTCTAGCACCCAGTAGGGTAAAATCTAAGTGTCTTTTAATTAAATCGGCATTTTTCACTTTTACATATACTTCATCACCTAATTGATAGATTTGTTTAGTTCGTTGCCCTATAATAGCATATTCATCAGGATCAAAAACATAATGGTCATCGGAAATGTCTCGCAGACGTACCATTCCTTCGCATTTATTGGCAATAATTTCGATATAGATTCCCCATTCGGTTACTCCAGAAATTACTCCGAGAAATTCTTCATCCTGGTGATCCTTCATAAATTTAATCTGCATGTATTTTATAGAATCACGTTCGGCACTTGCGGCTAAATTTTCCATATCACTACTATGCTTACATTTTTCTTCATAGGTTTCCTCGGCAACCGATTTACCTTTATCCAAATAATGCTGTAGTAATCGATGTGCCATGATATCCGGATATCTTCGTATCGGAGATGTAAAATGTGAGTAATAATCAAACGCAAGACCATAATGCCCGATATTATGGGTACTATATTCTGCCTTACTCATACTACGAATGGCTAGCGTATCTACAAGATTTTGTTCCTTTTTACCTTGTACATCCTGTAATAAACTGTTTAAAGACTGTGTTGTAGTTTTACGATCCTTCAAGTTTAATTTATATCCAAAACGTTTGATTATATTTTGTAATGAAGCTAATTTTTCATCATCTGGTTCATCATGAATCCGATATACAAAAGTTCTACTATCCTTATTGCTTTTAGAAGGTTTACCTATAAATTCAGCGACTTTTCTATTCGCTAATAACATAAATTCTTCAATTAATTTATTTGCATCTTTTGAAGTCTTGAAGTAAACACCTACGGGCTCGTTGGTTTCATTGAGATTAAATTTCACCTCAACTTTATCAAAGGATATTGCTCCATTACGCATTCGTTTAGCACGCATAATTTTAGCCAACTCATCTAGCTTCATAATTGCTTCTGCAATGGCAGGATCAACTACATACTCTTTATTGGTTAAAGAAATTTCTGCAGGAATTTTTGTATCCTTAGTTTCTATAATATGCTGTGCTTCTTCATAGGCAAATCTACTATCCGAATAGGTAACTGTTCTACCAAACCAATGTTTTTGAACTTCAGCTTTATGATCTAATTCAAAAATGGCTGAAAAGGTATATTTTTCTTCATGAGGTCTCAATGAGCAGGCATTATTGGATAAAACTTCCGGTAACATAGGTACTACACGATCCACTAAATACACCGATGTAGCCCTTTCATAAGCTTCATCATCCAGGATCGTACCTGGTTGTACATAGTGCGATACATCTGCAATATGAATTCCTACTTCAAAATTTCCATTTTCTAATACACGAAATGATAATGCATCATCAAAATCCTTTGCATCTTTTGGATCTATAGTAAATGTGAGTGTATCCCTGAGATCCCTTCTTTTTTTGATTTCGTCCGCTTTGATACTCGTGTCTAATTCATTAGCATAAGTTTCTACCTCTTCGGGGAATTCATAGGGCAAACCATATTGAGCTAGTATAGCGTGTATTTCGGTATTATGTTCTCCAGGTTTTCCTAATACCTGAGTTACTCTACCAAAAGGACTATCCGCATTTTCTGGCCAATCTTCTAATTTTACGACAACCTTATCGCCATTCTCCGCTTTATTAATTTTGTTCTTTGGCACAAATACGTCGGTATACATTTTAGTATTTTGCGTATTTACAAAGGCATAATTTTTTTGAATTTCGATTACCCCAACAAATTCATCTTTATTGCGTTTTAGAATTTTAGCTATTTCTCCTTCACTTTTACCTCTTCGCTTACGTTTATAGATATAAACTTCTACCTCATCACCGTCTAGGGCTTTATTTAAGTTATTTGCAGGAATATAGATATCTTGCTCTAACTCCTCTACCATAACATATCCTGCTCCTTTTGAAGTTATATCTAAGATACCTTTGTATAGATTACCTTGTAAGACAACTTTAAACTTACCCCTTTCTACTTCTTCTATTTGTTTTTTTGCAGCTAACTGACTTAATTTTTTTATAATTTGATTTCTACTACTAGGATCATCTACTCCAAACTTGGCAGCTATTTGTTTGTAATTAAAAGATTTAGTAGGATCTGCTTTTAATATTTTTAAAATTCCTTCTGTAAGATTAGGAATCTTTGGACTTTTTTTTCTCTTCGTTCTTCTATTATTTCTACTCATTAATTTCTTTGTAATTCATATGGTTAAATGTAAGGTATATCTTTTAAGATCTACCTTTATAAGTCTAACTTTAATGTATAATTAGATTATAAGTAGCAAAAACTAACCACAATTACTATTTTACTCTTAACAATTTCGGATATTTAGGTCACAAAACCAATACTATTGCTAATTAGTAAGTTCTATAGCTTAATTAATTATTACTTATATTTAATCATTGTATTTATATTGTTATAGCCTTTTATAACGAGGAACTTAACTATGAAAAATTATATCGTTATTGCCGTTTTTACTTATCCGCATGAGTACGCTGTTCTTAAATTATTACTCGATCAAAACGGCATTCAATATTTTTTTGAAAACGAGACCATGATACAAGTATTTCCATTTTACTCCAATGCCATAGGAGGAATTCATCTCAAAGTACATCCTTTAGACAAAAATAAAGCTATAAAAATCATTGAAGATCTCAACTTTAATTCACATCTAAGAATAGTTTAATACTTATAAATGTTACTTTTCAACACTTTTAATAATATACTTTTTTTTCTTTTTTTTAAATTTTAAATAATGATGATGATGATGTGGTGTGAATAGCGGTATAACTTTTCGCTAAAAAATTTGGTCATTTATTTAGTTGTAATTGTTCATCCGATATCAACAGTTTATCAGCATCATAAAAAGCTGAAAATCTTATGATTTTTATAATTTATTAACAGTTGTTTATTTCTATTAACAACAGCAATTTGCTTATTGTTTTACGGTAAAACCATAGTTAATAACACTACTTTTTTGTTTAAAAAAATGACAAGAAAAAATAGACTTATAATTTTGAGATTATAAAAACATTAGCCTATTGAAATATTTAATTACATCTCAAAATAAACTTTCCGTATTTTAAAAACATCTTATTAACAAGGACTATTAACAAAGGATTACTTTTTATTAACAGTAATAAAACTTATCTTTTCCTTTCTTAATCTTGTTTTAATTATCAATTATATTTGGTAAAAATTTTTTGTTATGAAAATAGCTATTGGTAATGACCACGCTGGTACAGATTATAAAAATGAAATAGTCACTTACCTAAGGGATAATAACTACGAAGTTATTAATTACGGAACAGACAGTTCGGATAGTGTAGACTATCCAGATTTTGTACACCCGGTAGCAGATGATGTGGATAAAAACAACGTTACTTATGGTATACTAATTTGCGGAAGTGGAAATGGGGTTGCTATGACTGCTAATAAATATAAAAATGTTAGAGCTGGCCTTTGCTGGACAAAAGAATTAACCACTTTGACGCGTCAGCATAATGATGCTAATGTATTATGTATACCAGCACGATTTACTTCAAAGCACCAGGCATTAGATATGGTTAAAGAGTTTCTTGCTACGGAATTTGAGGGTGGTAGACATGTAAAACGAGTAAATAAAATTTCGATGTGTAAATAGATGTCCGAAGTCCATCAGCATAGTCACCGTGCAGTACGTTCTAAGAATTTACTGTTTTCTATAGTACTTAATATTGTAATTACAATATCACAGGTGATTGGTGGAGTTTTGTCTGGCAGTTTAGCATTACTATCAGACGCATTGCATAATTTTAGTGATGTCATATCTTTAGTTGTTAGTTTTTTTGCAAATAAAATTGCTAAGAAAAAAGCTTCTTTAAATAAAACTTTTGGTTTTAAAAGAGCGGAAATTATGGCCGCTTTTATAAATTCAGCTACCTTAATCATTGTAGCTATTTTGTTGATCATTGAAGCTGCTGAACGTTTTCAACATCCACAAAAAATAGAAAGTTTTTTAGTAATTATTTTGTCTTCTGTTGCTATTATAGGCAATGGGTTAAGTGTATTATTACTTAAAAAGGATAGTGCTCATAACATGAATATGAGATCTGCATATTTGCATCTTATTACTGATATGTTAGCATCTATAGCAGTATTGTTGGGTGGATTATTGATTAAGTATTACCAAATTTATTGGATCGATAGTGTATTGACTTTAGCTATTGCTTTATATTTAATTTATGTGGGTTATGATCTATTAAAAGATTCGTTTAAGATGCTCATGTTATTTACACCAGATAATGTAGCGGTTGAAGAGTTAGTTGAAAAGATTAATGCATTAAAAGATGTAAAAAGTATTCATCATATCCATATCTGGCAACTAAATGAGTTAGAAACACACCTGGAAGCTCATATTGATTTTACAAGGGATTTAAAAGTATCTGAATTTGAATCTATTTTGACCATAATAAAACAAATTCTCCATGATGATTACGAAATCAATCATGTTACTTTGCAGCCAGAGTTTGATAAAAGTGATGATAAAAATATAATAGTTCAGGATTAAGGATGGATATGGAATTTAGCGTAAAGCCGTTTACTGCATTAACATTACTAGAATTATATCAAGTACTACGATTACGAGCTGAAGTTTTTGTCGTAGAACAAGATTGTGTTTACCAGGATGTAGATAACAAGGATCAAAAGGCTTTACATGTTTTGGGATATAAAAATAATCAAATTGTTGCCTATACTCGTATTTTTGATACCAATGATTATTTTGAAGGGTATAGTAGTATAGGAAGGGTAGTAGTACAACAAAGTGAACGAAAATATGGATATGGTCATCAACTCTTGCAAGAAAGTATAGCTGCTATTGAAAAACATTTCAACACACAAAGGATTAAAATATCTGCACAGACGTATTTAGAAAAATTTTATAATACTCATTCTTTTAAACGTGTGGGAGAGGAATATCTAGAAGACGGTATACCACACGTAGTTATGATTAAATCTTAAAAAAAATCCGGCATTCGCCGGATTTTTTAATTTAATATCTCTTTATATTTATTTTGATTTCCTAAAATTTCTTGCGCTTTAATAATTTCGGGATTATTTTTTACATAATAGTTATATAAACCTTCGCGATAAAAATAGCGTTTAATAATTTCGTCAGTTAATAGGGAAACGATCTCTTCTTTATGTTCATCTAAAGAAGCCTCTTTACTCAATTTAATCGTTTTTAATAGATTTTCATAACCAGAGATTACTGCTTGATCTACTTTTTCTGTTTTAGCTAATTTTAATGATTTCTGTAAGCTTTTTTCGTATTCGGTTTCATAATTGAAATTCGTCCGATTTAGAAAACTTTTAAAATCCTCAAAATCCTGTAGCGAAAACGTAAAACTGTCGATGTCCTTAATGTCGTGATTGTAGTAATATTGAGTACCATAATCAAAAATAGCATCAGATTGTAAAAGGGCAGTGGTTATATCGCTATATTTAGAGCTTTCCAATTCAATATCAGGTTGAATACCACCCCCATCATATACGGTTCTACCATTCTTAGTAGTAAATGCTTTGAAGTCTTTCTCTGCAATTCGGGTAGCGTTATTGTTTTTATCTCTATTCCAATAATCCAGCGCTTGGATACATCTACCACTTGGGGTATAATATCTTGATATGGTAATTTTTAATTGGGTACCATAGGTTAGTTTTTTAGGGCGTTGCACCAATCCTTTTCCAAAGCTACGTGCTCCGATGACGACTCCTCGATCTAGATCTTGGATACTACCTGCTACAATTTCACTTGCAGATGCACTTCTTCCATTTACAAGCACCACAACTGGTATATCAGTATCAATAGGTTTTTGTTGAGTAAAATATTCTTTATTATATTTTTTTACTACGGATTTCGTGGTGGTTATTAACTCTCCTTTGGGCACAAAAATATTTGTAACATTTATGGCTTCACTTAATAGTCCACCAGGGTTTCCTCTTAGGTCCAGGATTACCTTATCAGCGCCTTTCGCTTTTAACTCCTGTAATGCCGTTATAGTTTCCTTTGAAGCCTTTCCATTGAACCTAGATAACACAATATAGGCCGTTTTATCTTCTAACAAAGTGTAAAAAGGTACCGCGTCTACATCAATTTCATCTCGTGTAAGTACGGTTGTTTTTATGGCTCCTTGTCTAACATAGGTAATATTTATTTTAGAACCGCTAGCTCCCTTTAAAAGTTCCCCTGCGTCTTCATTAAACTCAGATACTTTTATGTCTCCAATTTGAATGATTTCGTCTCCTGCTTTTAAGCCTGCTTTGTCTGCAGGATAGTCTTTATAGGGTTCTATGATTACAATTTTGTCTTTAGTAGTTTTTACCGAAGCTCCAATTCCTGTGTATTCACCGGAATTTCTAATTTTTGAAGCTTCCACATCCTGCTCATTCCAAAATTTGGTATAAGGATCAAGATCATCTAACATAGCAGTGATAGCCGTATCCATAAGCTCTGCTGGGTTGGTTTCATCCACATAATTCATATTTAGTTCTTTAAACATAGTGGTGAAAATTTCAATCTGCTTTGCAATTTCAAAAAAATCAGATTTAAAACTAACGGTTCCCAAAAAAACTATGGCAACAGTAACTATTAAAAGTATTCTATTACGTAATATTTTCATCTTCTTTTCATTTATATCGTTGGGTCGAAACGTTATTTGATGGTTTCTATAAAACTCGTTAAAAGCTTTTTTATTTTCTTTTCTACGGTAATATAGTCAGGTAGTTCTTTGCCCGTATATAGAAAAATTAAAGCGTATTGATGGGGATTTGCAGTGTCAAAAACAATATACTTATTTTTTCGATATCCTTCTCTTAAAAGTCTTTTTATTCTATTGCGATCTACGGCCTTTTTAAACTTTCTTTTGCTAACAGAAAAGGCTGCTTTACAGATTACGCCCTCTTGAAATGAAGTTTTTCTGTAAAAAAGTCGAATAGGGTAGGCTGCAATGGAGTTGCCGTCTTCAAAAATAAGCGAAATTTCTGTGGCGCTTTTGAGTTTTTCCTGTTTGCTAAGCGTATTATTCATAAAGGGTGAAGTATAGTATAAAACAAGAGGTTTTGCCATAAAAACCTCTTGTTTTACTATAAAAGTACTCGATTATCTTTTTATAAAGGTAATTGATTTCGTTCGAGCGTTAGATTGTAATTGTAGTACATACAGCCCTGAATTCAAGTTTTGAAGATTTACTTTCTTTTCTTCAGACAATATACCATTTTTGATTTCTCTTCCATTAAGATCAAAGATTTTATAAACTAAGTCTCCTTCTATGAATGTGTTTTCTAAGACAATATTTAACTCGTTAGTTGCAGGGACCGGATAAGCAATAATTTCTGTATCTGTAGTATTAAATTCTTCTACTGATAATGTCGTATTAACAGTACCAATATACATACCGTTTCCGTGAGTACCTACCAATAATTTATTATCATCTGGTCTATAGGCTAAGGAACTGATTAATGCATAACCAATCTGATCTGGTGCTTCTATCGACCAATCTTCGTTAATTGGATCTGCACTACTATAAAGACCTCTTGCCGTTCCAACAAAATAAATAGTTTCACCTTCAACTTCTGCGATTGCAGCTGATCTAATTGAAAATGCATCTAGATTACGTTCAGCTATTTCCCAGGTAGGTGTTGCTGCTGTTGCATTAGTTGTGATAAAAATATTAGTAATACCGTAATTAGAATAAGTAAGCATTACGATATCGGGATTTGTAGGGTGAATCGCCAAACCAGTAACGACAGTTGGAAAAGCTCGAGTAACCGCTGCTGGAGTGATATCCACTGCATTAGTAAGACTGGTGGCATTTTGCGGATCATCTAGTCTAAGGACAGAACCAGTATCTCCTCCAATTAATAAATAACTACTTGATGGGTTGTAGGTGCCCCAAGTAGTTCCAAATCTTACAATCCATTCATTTAACACACCGCCACCTGACGCTAAAGTTCCTAATTCCTCCCAAGTACTTGGAGTAACAGTTGTTGATTGTGTTGTTTTATATAAATCTGTTCTACCCGCATAATACAATGCATTATTGCTGCTAGGGTCTAAATAAAAATAGGTTACAAATTGACTATTAGAACCATCAGGTGTTATTGTTAAGCCGTCTGGACAGTCTCTGTAAATATTTCCGTTTTGGGATCCTTCAAAGAAAGGAACACAGGCATCGTCTCTAGAAACACCTACTGCTACACCATCTCCTCCAAAAACAGTTACCATAGTTGTTAAATCAGGGCTTGAACTAAAACCACCAGCAGTTGTTCCGTTGTCCTGAGCACCACCAATGACAATATTAGAAGATGGATCAGGATCTATAGCAACGTGATAATATTGATAGGTTTGATAGTTATTATTTAGGTTAACCCAAGCTACCGTCTCTACATTTACGTCGATCGTTTTATGTACACCTCCATCGGTTCCTGTAAAAAGAATATCAGGATTTTGGGGATCAAACACCAATGCGTGGATATCTGGATGATGTCTATCTCCATTAACTCCAAGATCATATAATCCATATCCAGTATTATCTCGATATCCGCCGATTCTTGTAAATGTTGTCTCGGTAACAATATCTTCTATTTTGTAGGCATTTGTACCACCAATAACTACGAAATTTTCGTTGTCTGGTTTTACTGCCATCACTAAATCATATCCTCCTTGAACCGCTATAGGGTCATTTCCAGGCGAATCACCCCCTGGTTCATCCGGTAATTTAATAGATCGATTTGTCCATGTGTCTACATCATCTTCAAATTGCCATAAGTCTACTTCGTAAAAACCGCCACTTGTAACATACATAGCATATAGTCGGTTTTCATTTGATGGGGCCACAGCTAGGACCAGTCTTCCTGTTGAGTTCCAATTGGATGGAGTTCCATTACCAGCGATTCTACTCCAAGAACCAATTCCTGTTGCTGACTCCCATACGCCTTCAAAAGTATCTCCGCTATTACCTGCAAGACCCGCAAAAACTTTTCCGGTACTTGTTATGATTACATCAGAAAATGTGTCTCTTGAGGCATCTAGTTCTGTAGTCCATACAGTACCATCGTATCGTCTTATAGCTCCCCTTGTTGCCGCATAAAGATCTCCTGTTGCTGGATGAACTTCTAATTTATGTATAAAATCAAAAGGAGAGTCATCTGAAGTTTGTTCAGAAGCAGTTGATGGTAATTGTGCCCAAGTTATTCCACCATCTGTAGATTGCCAGATTCCTTGTCCTAAATACGGTGAACCACCTAATCTTGCACTATTTCCTGAGAATTCACCAGTGCTGTAGTACCAAATATTTTGAAAACCATCTCTAGGATCCTGTGCTATACTGGTCACATTATGAATTTCGTTATTTGCAGAAACTTTTGTCCAGCTTAGTCCTCCGTCGGTAGTTCTAAAAACTCCACCACTTACACCACCAGATATGATTGTATTACTAGTAGGGTCCGAAACATCGATAACCAAAGATCTGGTTCTACCCCCTAAGTTAGAAGGACCTCGAGATATATAGGTAGTGGTACTAGATTTAGCACTGTTTTTTTGTCTTATGGATTTAGAGATTTCAATTTCTTTAAGCTTTTCAGTTTCTGGTATCCTACCAGTATTTGGATTTTTTTGAAATTTTATTTCATGTTTTAAGCGTTCTTCTGCAAATCTTCTTCGATCTTCCAGCGATTTTTCTTCTTTCTTTTTCTTCTCCTTTTTCTCAGGTATCTGCTTATAGGCTATCTCTTTTTCAACAGTAAAATAATTTACTGACAAAAAAGCCATACCCATTATGATAAGAGATATAACCAACAGTTTAGTAATTTTCATAGCAACATTTAATTTAAAAAATATTAAAGACATCAAAAATAACTATTCATTATCAAATAGTTACAAAAACAATATTAAATTAGCAGATCGATTTTGTTAATTCAATTTAAATGTGTTATTAGCTGGTTTTGTATCTGCCATTAATCCTGAAGGATCTATAGTAATCGATTTAATCTCAGATTTATTTTTACCCACAGATAGTTCATAAGTAGGATTTGTCCAAGGCCAATCACTAAGTGTATTTCTTTCCAGGGAAGTTTCATTTGGCTTTTCTCCTCGCATCATTCTTAGCGGGATATAATAAAGTGCTTTGGTACCATCGTTGTGCTCAATTATTAAATCAATTGGCATTGGCATAACCCCTTTTCTTTCTAAAGTAATTGTAGTGCCATTGTCCGATGACTCAACCGATTTAATTCCATAATCTATGGAAGCTGTGGTTTTTGTCCAATCCGTTAAATACCAATCTAATTGTATACCAGATACTTTTTCGGCAATTCTTTTAAAATCATTTGGAGTGGGATGTTTAAATTTCCATTCTTGGAAATAACGATGTATTGTTTTATTTAGGTTTTCTTTTCCTATAATATACCCTAGTTGCGATAAAAATACTGCACCTTTGGCGTAAGCAGAGGCTCCGTATGCCATATTACGATTATATCTATCTGCTTGCGTGGTTTGTGGCTCTTCTATCCCAGAATTTGCTAGTTGTATATAGCCATTATACATACCACCCATTGGATTAGGATCATTTTGTTCCATGATTTCGTTCATTGCAAGCGTAGAAATGTAAGATGTAAACCCTTCGTCCATCCACTCATGTTTCGCTTCATTTGTAGCTAATATGTGTTGAAACCATGCGTGAGCCATTTCATGGGCTGTAACACCAACAAGGCTACCAAAGTTTCGCTCTCCTGTTATCAGGGTACACATCGCATACTCCATTCCACCATCACCACCTTGAATTATTGAATATTGGTCGTAAGGATATTTTCCGATGTTTTTACTGAAGTATTCCATCAGAGCCACGGATTTTGGCTGTAAATTCTTCCAGTTTTCTTTGATTTCAGGGTTGTCTTTATAAAAGAAATGTAACATCGGACCATCAGGTACTTGTACCATATCGTGTATGTATTCAGGATCAGCAGCCCATGTAAAATCGTGAACATTAGGCGCTACAAAATGCCAAGAAAGTTTATTCTTTTTATGTTTTATTTTTTTGTCGCTACTTTCATAGCCGTGACCAATTTTTTCTGGGTTTTGTAAATATCCTGATCCTCCAATAGTGTAGTTTTTGTCGATAGTAATGGTGACATCAAAATCACCCCAAACACCGTGAAACTCCCTTGCGATGTATGGATCAGCATGCCAACCTTCAAAATCGTATTCTGCCATTTTAGGATACCATTGAGTCATTGAGAGTGCTACGCCTTCGCTGTTATTTCTCCCAGACCTTCTTATTTGTTGCGGCACTTGCCCTTCAAAATCCATAACAAAAGTTACCTTTTCGCCGGGCAAAATAGGCTTCGCTAATTGTACTTCTAAAACGGTTCCTTCAACGTTTAACTCTAAAGGTGTTCCATTTTGTGATAAGGAACCAACTTTAAGGTATCCAATTTCATCAGGTTGAAGTTTACTAATGCGATCCATTACTCTTGGATCAGGATCAGGTAGATTTCTTGATCTTACATCCATTTCGCTTCCAGGCTGAAAGGCATTAAAATAGAGGTGATAAAAAACTTGTTTAAGCGTGTCTGGAGAATTGTTAGTATATACAAGCTCTTGCTTACCTGTATATTGGAATTTTTCGACATCCATATCTACCTGCATGGTATAGTCTACATGCTGTTGCCAGTAGCAAGTATTATTTTGTGCAAAAATAGGTAAGGTGTTTATAAGGAGTATTGCTCCTAAAATTATATGTTTAAGCATAGTATGAAATATTATTTAGAAAGTTTTGCTGCCATAATTAAGGCATTATACATATTTACCATTTTTCCGGATTTAGACAGATTGGCGAAGCTTTCTGTGCCCTGTGTTTCACCACCAATAATAACCACTGTTTTTGTCGCTAATCCACTATCCATTAAAATCTTTTTTACTTCAGCAGCCGACAGCTTAGGAAAGTAGGAACGTATCATAGCTGCTACACCACTTACAGCAGGTGCTGCCATAGATGTACCCTGCAGGTATTCGTATGTGCTATTTGGTGTGGTCGACCAAATTTTTACACCAGGAGCAAATACATCCACATTACTTTTGCCGTAATTAGAAAACGAAGCAACCAAATTGGCTCCGTATTCGTAATTAAGTGCACCTATTGTGATTACATTATCTGATATTTCAGTGACATTATCCGTTTGATCGTTAGGGTAGGTGGCTTTTTCGTCCAGGTTATAGGATTCATTACCAGCGGCATTGACAATAAGCACATCATTTTTCCCCGCATATTTGATAGCCTCTCTAACCCACTCAGGGTGTGTCGAAAAGTATTTACCAAAACTGGTATTAATAACTTTGGCTCCATTATCTACGGCATATCGGATAGCAAGTGCAACGTCTTTATCATACTCATCTCCATCTGGAACTGCGCGTATAGGCATTATCTTTACGTTTTGAGCAACACCGTTCATTCCTATTCCATTGTTTCTTTCGGCAGCTACTGTACCTGCAACGTGGGTGCCGTGCTTGATATTTTCTTTTTCAGGATCAGGCCCCATAACATTATTATTACCATAATCAGTGTCATTGATATCGTCTACATCATCACCTACTACGGACCTTCCATCAAAATCGATGTTTAAATGATAATTGAGCTGATCAGTAAAATAATCAATTCCCTCGTTGAGGTTTTTTATTAAATCAGGAATGCCCTGACCAGGATCTAAAAAACCAAACATTTGAGACAAAAATGCAATGTGTTGCTGCATTTCAGGGTTTTCTGCTTTAATTCCAAGAAGCTCTTTTTGAGTATAATCTGCTTTACCTAAGGTTTCTTTTATTTTAGCATGAGAAATTTTGGCTTGTTGTAAAATCTGCTCATACTGCATCTTAGTGCCCATAGCTTCTTGATATTTTTCTTCATACTCCGCTTTTGCTTCTATATAGAGTTGATAAATATCTCTTT
This sequence comes from Aquimarina brevivitae, assembly GCF_004216895.1. Lineage (GTDB taxonomy): Bacteria > Bacteroidota > Bacteroidia > Flavobacteriales > Flavobacteriaceae > Aquimarina > Aquimarina brevivitae. The sequence continues at coordinate 657,597 of NZ_SGXE01000001.1, forward strand.
CGTCCTCGGCTATATTAGCTAGTGTTTTTCCAGAAAATTTTGGTTTATATTTTTTTACAATTCTTATAAACTCTAAATTTTCATGTTTAGCATCTCCCAAGAAGTTCCATCCGTGGATATCGTCAACATATCCATTGTTGTCGTCGTCTATATTATTGTTAGGAATTTCGTCTTTATTGGTCCATATTACGTCATCGAGATCTTCGTGTTCAATGTCTACCCCACTGTCAATAACACCAACGATTACGGTAGTGCCTTTTTGATCTTTTATGATCTCTTGGTAGGCTTTTTCTACGCTCATTCCCGGAATAGTGTCCGTTACAAGATCATAGGCTCCCCAATTTTTTAGTTGAGTTTCTGTTAGATCCGTATTTTTTAAGGGAATAGAATCAATGTTTTCTATGGGTGTAGAAACAATTACTGGTGCACCTCCGCACCCCCATAGTAAGGTAGCTATAGCACCTGCTATAACTAATTTGTTAAGTTTAGTACTCATGCTGTATTAATTAAAAATTTCCTGGCAACTAAAAGTCTCATTTAGTCGCACTCCTTTTTCTGTATGTTTTACGGTTATAATTTCATTATGGGCATCGTGTTCTAAAAACAAGTAATAACCTTTATCTGCTGCTGTTTTAAGAAATTTTTCTTTTTCATCTAATGTAAGTAATGGTCTGGTATCATAACCCATAACGTAGGGCAAAGGAATATGCCCAACAGTTGGTAGAAGGTCTGCCATAAATACAATAGTTTTATCTTTATAGGAGATATGGGGAATCATTTGTTTTTCGGTATGACCATCTACAAAAAGTACACCAAAGTTTAAATCATCATTAAAGATAAAGTCACCCTTTTGCCGTGGAACAAACTTTAAATGGCCACTTTCTTGCATAGGTAGTATGTTTTCTTTCAGAAATGAAGCCTTTTCTCTGGCATTAGGGTTTACTGCCCAATCCCAATGATTTTCATTACTCCAGATGGTTGCATTTTTAAAAGCAAGTTCATACCCTGTTTTGTCTTTGTTCCAATTAATTGTTCCTCCGCAATGATCAAAATGTAAATGGGTAATGAAGACATCAGTGATATCATCACTGCTAAATCCTACTTCTTTTAAGGATTTATCTAAAGAGTCATCTCCCCAAAGGGAGTAATAACTAAAAAATTTATCAGATTGTTTATTACCCATACCTGTATCTATAAGGATTAGGCGATCACCATCTTCGATCAATAGACATCTAGCGGCAATATCGATTAGATTTTTACTGTCGGCAGGGTTGGTCTTATTCCATAAAACTTTAGGTACAACACCAAACATAGCTCCGCCATCTAGCTTAAAATTTCCGGCTTTAATTGGATATAACTGCATTGAAATAGTTTAATCTGTGCAAAATAGAAAAAAACAGGTGCAAAAAGGTTCAATTTTTTCATTTTTTAACAGTGTTTAAGGAGGAATCCAACGAGTAGGCAGTTTTGTTTTGTTAGAAAATGGCCTAGCGTCTGGTACTATACTGATGTAGGATTCATCGTATCTTAAATTTAACCTGTTAGTTTAGCACAATAAGCTGTTTTAACAGCCTGATTTAAAATAATCTGCCTTTGATTAAAACATGTTTTGTGGCTTATAATTAAGTTAATTTAAACTTAGAATATGGTGCTGCTTTATAGTATTTACTAAAAAATTACGATCTTTCATTTCTAAAACACGTTAATCATAATAAAATGTTAGAATTAGCAGGTATCATTATATTGGGGATTTTGGCGCAATGGGTTGCTTGGAGATTTAAATTGCCTGCAATATTACCCCTTATTTTAATCGGGTTATTAGTTGGTCCTATTGCAACTTTATATACGGCTGATGGTACCAAATTAATAGAGCCTATATGGAATGGAGAAGAAGGTTTATTTCCTGGACAAAGTTTATTTTATTTTACCTCACTTGCCATAAGTATTATATTATTTGAAGGAGGCTTAACGCTAAGAAGAGATGAGATACTAAATGTTGGCCCTATCATCATTAAATTAATCACTATAGGTGTTTTAATCACCTTTATCGGTGCAGGTATAGCGGCTCATTTTATATTTGACTTAAGTTGGTCGATGTCTTTATTATTTTCTTCATTAATTATAGTAACAGGACCCACTGTAATCACTCCTATTTTAAGAAACATACCGCTTAAAAAAGATATTTCGGCAGTATTAAAGTGGGAAGGTATTTTAATTGATCCCATAGGCGCACTAGTTGCCGTATTGGTTTTTGAGTTTATCAGTGTTGGAGAAGGAAGTAGGTATACGTTTACAGCACTTATAGAATTTGGAAAAATTGTACTTTTTGGGTTTACTTTTGGATTTACTTTTGCGCATGGTTTGGCATTTGCAATTAAACGAAAGATAATCCCACATTACTTGCTTAATGTTTTCACCTTGGCTTTGGTATTGGGTGTATTTGTATTATCTGATGTCTTTGCCCACGAGTCAGGATTACTATCAGTTGTTATCATGGGTATGGTATTAGGAAACACTAACCTACCTAATATCGAGGAACTGCTTTACTTTAAAGAATCACTTAGTGTTTTGCTAATTTCTATTTTATTTATCCTTTTAGCTGCGAATATTAATATTGATGATCTTCAATTAATTTTTAATATGAATACCGTATGGTTATTCGCTGTTGTTGTTTTATTAGTCAGGCCAATAGGGGTATTTTTGAGTTCCATAGGCTCTGGTTTAAAAATTAATGAAAAGCTTTTTATAAGTTGGGTAGGACCAAGAGGTATTGTTGCAGCAGGTATTGCCTCACTCTTTGGTTTAAAATTAGCCAAACAAGGTGAGCCTGGAGCAGAATATATTACTCCGTTAGTATTTATGATCGTATTGGGAACTGTGTTATTAAACGCTACTACGGCTAGGATGTTTGCTAAATTAGTTGGTGTGTTTTTAACAAAATCTGAAGGGGTTTTACTTATCGGAGCCTCTAAAATTTCCCGTTTGATCGGAGCTTACTTAAAAAATAACAACCGAAATGTAGTGCTCGTTGACAGTAATCGAGAAAATATTAAAAAAGCTAAGAATTTAGGATTGGATGCTATTCTAGGAAGTATCTATAATGATAAACTTAAGGATAATATTGAGCTTAGTGACGTAGGCTATTTAATGGCATTAACAGCTAATAGTGATATTAATAAATATGCGATTAATAAGTTTAGAGATCAATTTGGAGAGCATGGTTCTTTTCGATTGATTACTACTGAAGAAATGAATGACCCGGATAATAATCCCGAAGAAGGACTATTTAGTCATACGGATGATTATTATAAGCTTATGGAGTTAGCCGAAAAGTATCCTGGTATTTTAGAGATTAAGCTTAAGGATAATAAACATTATCAAACCTTGTTAGAAAGCGGTAAAGAAGATGATGATCTAGTTCCACTTTTTATTAAAGATCCTGAAAAAAATATTCGTATTGTAAAAGCCTATAACGATGAGGAAGAGGATATCGAACCAAACAGCATGTTAGCTTACATCGGAAAGCCTATAGATATTGAAGACGTGGAGTAGCCTACTGTTTATCCCTTTCTAATTGGACTTAGGATAATTTTCGGAGATCCGAAATTAATAAGTATAAAAAACCCTCACTAAGAGGGCTTTTTTATTGTACTTCTTTGATCAGATATATATAAACAGGAAAATGGTCGCTATATCCCCCGGTATATGCTCCATTAGCAAAACTTCGATAGGGATATCCTTTGTATCTTCCTTTGGGATTCATAAGGTAATTTTTATTAAAGACTCCTGCTTTGTAGAATCTGTAGGAGTCGTATTCATCTTTTAAAAACTCATCAGAAATGATAATTTGGTCAAATAAATTCCAACTATCACGGTAGGCTAAGGAACCGATTCCCTTTTTTGCCATGCTTGCCATTGGGTTGTAAAGCTCTTTCAAGTCAACGTCTTCTTTATCTTCTTTAGCCTCAAGAATCTTTTTAACACTAGAGTTATCAGGATCATCGTTTAGATCTCCCATAGTGATAACTTTAGCATACGGATCTATAGAAAACAAAGAGTCAATTATTTTTTTGTTTAATGCGGCTGCTTGCTCTCTTTTGTATTTGCTACGAGCTTCTCCACCACTTCTAGAGGGCCAGTGATTGACAATAATATGTATTAAATCCCCATCGAGATAACCAGTAACTAAAAGCTGATCTCTTGTAAAAATTCGTTTGTTTTTATCTTCTTTACTATAGATTAATAACTCGTGCTTACTTTTACTAACCGGTCTAAATATGGATTTTTGATACAATAGGGCAACATCAATCCCTCTTCGATCCGGTGAGTCATAATGCACGATTCCGTAATCTTTATTTAATAATGGACTCTGATTTACCAGGTCATCTAACACTTTTCTGTTTTCTATTTCACAAACACCAATAACAGCAGGAGTATTTTTAGTTACGTCAGCGCCAACCTCTGAGATAACTTTAGCCATATTTTTCAGTTTGTCTTTGTATATGTCTTCCGTCCAGTGATCTTTTCCGTTTGGCGTACGATCATCATCATAGGTTATAGGATCATCTTCAGTATCAAAAAGGTTTTCAAGGTTATAAAAAGCTATGGTATTAACTTTATAGGTTTTTTTGTTTTGAGCGAATCCTATATGCACTATAATCAGTAGGCCAGCCAAAACATAATTCTGTAATCTCATCTTCGTCACTATATTATCTTTTTGTAAAACTTTAACAAATTAGGGGCTAAAATTAACTTTTCTATTGAAAACATGTACTTTTGCGCGGCGGAAATAATAATTTCTTAACTAAAAACTTATTTTTTTAAATGAAAATGTCACAATTAAAGAGGGGGCTTTGCTTCATTTTCTTTATAAGTTTCTGTGTTATTGGGTATGCACAAGAAACTGGATTTAAAGGAAAAGTAGTGGATGCAACTACTAATGAAGAGATTCCTGATGTAACGGTAGCTATAGAGAAGTCTATACTTTCTGCTACTACAAATGCAGAGGGAGTTTTTCAATTTATTGGAGTGCAATTACCATTAGGGGAGCAGATTGCTGTAATTTCTAAACCGGGTTACATTACTAAACGATATCCGGTGGTAATTAATGAAGGTCAGGTTTTGGATCTGCAAACAGTAGATTTAGAATATGATTTAAATCAAGAGCAAATACAGATAGGTACGATTAGCTTATCAGACAATGAACTAGACGATGATGAAGACACGTCTTTTAATGTGTCTGGGCTATTGCAAGCTTCTAGGGATGTATTCTTAAATGCCGCTGCATTCGATTTTAGTGCAGCTTTTTTCAGACCCAGAGGTTTAGGTAATGAAAACGGTAAAGTTTTGATCAACGGTATCGAAATGAACAAATTGTTTAATGGTAGGCCACAATGGAGCAATTGGGGCGGATTAAATGATGTGCAGCGTAATCAGGAATTTTCTATGGGTATTTCTGCTAACGATTACACGTTTGGTGATCTATCTGGTACCACGAATATTGTAATGCGAGCTTCACAATATAGAAAAGGAGGAAGAGTATCTTATGCAGCCTCCAATAGATCATATTTAGGTAGGGTTATGGGAACCTATAACTCAGGCTTAATGGCTGATGGATGGGCCTATTCTATATCCTTATCTCGAAGATTTGGTGACGAGGGTTACATAGACGGAACATTATATGATGCTAATTCAATATTTGCATCAGTTGAGAAAAAATTCAATGATCAGCACAGTTTAAACTTTACTAGTTTTTACACGCCTAATAGAAGAGGAAGATCAACAGCCATCACTCAAGAGGTTTTTGAATTAAAAGGAAATAGATACAATCCTAACTGGGGATACTATGATGGAGAAAAAAAGAACTCCAGAGTCCGTGAAATTGAGGAACCGGTATTAATGTTAAATCATTATTGGGATATTAACGATAAATTTAGTTTAAACACTAATTTGGCTTATCAAACCGGTAAAATAGGAAATAGTCGATTGGATAATAATGGTTCTGATTTGGTGTTATCTTCAGATGGTCAAGAAACATATCAAGGAGGGGGAGCCAGTAGAGATACCAATCCGATCCACCCCAGTTATTTACCCAGTTCTTTTTTAGATATGCCTAATCCGACACCTTTGGATTATCAAAATGCATATTTAGCGCAAGAGGCGTTTAGGGCTGACGGCCAACTCAATTGGGGGAGATTAATTGCAGCTAACCAATTAAACACGGCACAAGGAAGAAATGCTACCTATATTTTTTATGAAGATAGAACAGATGATACACAATGGACGGTCAACTCTATATTTAGAGGACAGTTAACTAGCGCTATTTCTGTAAATGGAGCAATAAATTATAGAAAACTGAAAAGCGAAAACTTTGCTGAGGTAATTGATTTATTGGGTGGTACAGGGTTTTTGGATGTAGATACGTTTGGTTCTCAATTGGATAATGATGTAGAGCCTGAATTTAGACTTACACCAGCAGAATTAGCAGATAGAGCACAAAGCGACCTTAGAAATAGAAATAGAATTGTGCGCGAAGGAGATCGTTACGACTACAATTATGAAATAGATTCAGACGTTGTTAACGGTTTTGCGCAAGCAGAATTCAAAACGAGATTGATAGATTTCTATTTAGGTGGTAACGTAACACAAACGAGCTATCAACGAAATGGATTGTTTGAAAATGGATATTTTCCAGGAGAAGGAAGAACAGGCTCTTTTGGACGAAGTGACAAATTAGAGTTCACGAACTATGGTGGTAAAGGAGGTTTTACGTTTAAAATTGACGGCAGAAACCTTATCGATTTTAATGGAGCGTATTATACAAAAGCACCGACCATCCGTAGTTCTTTTGCGAATGCAAGACAAAACAACCGAACAGTTAGTCAATTGATCGCTGCGGAACCTACTTTAAACGGAGAGCTGGAAAGTGAAAAAATTCAATCTGCTGACTTAAGCTATATTTTAAGAACTCCTAAAATTAAAGCAAGACTAACCGGATATTATACTAAGATCGAAGATGCTACAGATATCGCCTTTTTCTTTACTCAGGCCATATCAGGGTCTGATGCCGGATTTGTACAGGAAATTTTAACCGATATCGATAAAAGACATATCGGAGCTGAGTTAGGGATAGAGTATCAAATTACTCCAACCATAAAGCTAAAAGGAGCTGCAGCAATAGGTCAATATACCTATGACAACAACCCGGATTTATTTGTTACTAGTACAAGTCCTAGTTTCTTAGGGCAAAATTTGGGTACCGGAGAAAATACTATCGAAGGAGCACGTTATTTTGGAAAATCACAGCTTAAAGACTACAAGCTAGCTAATGGTCCACAAAATGTGGCTCAGCTTGGATTTGAATATCGCGATCCTGATTTTTGGTGGTTTGGCGCTACCGCGAATTATTTTTCTAATGCGTATATTGACGTAAGCCCATTTGCTAGAACACAAAACTTTTACTTAGACAATGATGGGCTACCGTTTAATGATTACGATCAAAACGTAGCAAGAGAATTATTAAGGCAAGAGAAGTTTAATAGCTATTATTTAGTTAATGTAGTAGGAGGGAAGTCCTGGAAATTTGGTGACTATTATGTTGGTTTCTTTGCCAGTATTAATAATGTTCTTGATGAGCGATACATCACCGGAGGATTTGAACAATCACGAAGCGCTAATTATAGAGCGTCATTGGAAGAAGCACAACGAGACACTCCTGTATTTGGACCACGTTACTTCTTTGGTTTTGGAAGTTCCTATTACCTAAACCTATATTTAAGATTTTAATAAAGCGCAACAATAAAATATTATACAAATGAATTCAATTAACTATAAACTACTTTTAGGAGCACTACTAGTAATGCTGGGAGTAACATCTTGTGTGCAGGATGATGATTTTACACTGTCTCCTTTAGAGATCAATGAACCACAAATTGACGGACAACTTACTACCGTAGATGGTGTAGTGGATGTGTTGTTGCAGGAGATTAATGATGAAGGAAATGACGATGTAAAAGTGACTTTTGAAGATACCAATCTATATATGGAAGCCTATGTGATCTCTAGTGATAGAGCAGGTAACTTTTTTGAAGAGTTAATCGTTCAGGATCGTGCAGAGGTTCCAACGGCAGGTTTGAGAATACCTATTGATGTGAATCCATTATATGTAACTTACGAATTTGGAAGAAAAATCTACGTGAAGCTAGATGGTCTTTCTGTTGGTTTAGAGAACGGTGTGCCAACACTTGGGGTGTTATCTAGTGACCGCGTAAATCAGATTCCTTCTTTTTTACAGGAAGAATATATTACAAGATCAGCAGAAGTGGCCACCATAGTGCCCTTAGAAATTACAATCGAGGATTTTTCTGATGATATCGTTAACTTGTTTGTAACGATTACTGACTTACAGTTTAACAGAGCAGATGTTTTAGTAAATGACCCATTATCTTTTGCAGGTGAACCAACAGATGAGTTTGATGGAGAACGAACCTTAGAAAGTTGTGCTACAGGTGCTTCAGCTATATTAAGCACTAGTACATTTGCTGATTTTAAATCCCTGGATTTACCGGCTCAGCGAGGTAGCTTTGAAGGGGTTTTGACTAAAAACTTCTTTGGAGATGAGTTTAATTTAGTATTGAATAGTGTGGCAGGATTACAATTTGATAACCCGGATAGATGTGATCCTAATGTATTGGAGTGTACTGGTGAATCAGGTGGATCAACTACTATTTTTTCTGAGAATTTTACAGGATTAAGTAGTACTGATTTAACCAATGCAGGTTGGATCAATCAAAATGTTACCGGTGGAAGTCTTGATTATGAAATTGGTAGTTTTAGTGGTAATCAATACGCTCAAATTACTGGATTTAGGTCTGGTGAAAACCCATTTGAGGTTTGGTTAGTTACTCCAGAAATCAACCTTGACGGATCTACGGCTGAAGAGTTAGCCTTTGATCTTCAAGTTAACTTTGATAACGGCAATATACTTACTGTATTTATAACTGATAACTTTACTGGAGATATTACCACCACAGAGTGGGCACAGTTAGATGTTACTATTCCTAGAGGACCATCAGGTAGCTTTGGAAGTTTTGAGTCTGTAGGACCGGTAAACATTTCTTGTCTGGATGGTAATGTACGTGTAGCGTTCCGTTACAAAGGAGCGGATCCAGGTCCAACTACCAGATACCATATCGATAATCTTGAAATATCAGGAAACTAAGATAAGAAGAATAATACAATAAAAAAGGCGGCCAACTGGCCGCCTTTTTTAATTATTAAATTTTAGTATTAGATATACCGGAAAATGATCACTTAATCCTCCTTTGTATTGATCGCCAACGTATGTTCTAAAAGGCAGGCCTTTGTAGCGGCCCCGATGTATTTTTAGATCAGGGTGGTTAAAAATATCTGCTTTATTAAAGTTGTGAAGGTTTTTTTGATACCGGTGAAAATTATGTGTGATAATAATTTGGTCAAATAAATTCCAGCGACCTCTATAGCTAAGACTACCTTCATACCTTGTTAAGAGATGTTCCAAAGGATTATAAAGATCTTGCTGCACTAAATGTTGGATACTTTTACTATTGGGATCATCATTGAAATCTCCCATTATAATAATTTTAGCATCAGGATCTTGTGCTACAATATCATCTATAATTTCTCTGTTTTGTGCTGCCGCTGCAATACGTTTCGGCTCAGTGCTATCCACCCCTTCTCTTCGGGATGGCCAGTGATTAACCAGGATATGTAGTTCTTCTTCGTTCAATATTCCTTTGACATATAAAATGTCTCTGGTATAGTCGCGTATACCTTCTTCATTGGTTACATAAAGGGGAATAGACTCTGAGTCTAATACGGTAAAGTATTTTGGGTCGTAAAGTAAACCTACATCGATTCCGCGTTCATCCGGAGATTCATAATGAATTACGGAATAGTTTTGATGCCGTAAATGTTTAGTATTTGCCAGGTCCTCTAAGACTTTGAGGTTTTCGGTTTCTGCAACCCCTACGATTACTGGTAATCGCCTGGTTTCTTTAACCCCGATTTTAGCAATGGCTTTACCTAGTTTTTTGAGCTTTTTGGAATAGCGTTCATCATTCCACTGTTTATCCGATGTAGGAAGAAAATCATCATCTAGGGTATGTGGATCGTTTTTAGTATCAAATAAATTTTCGAGATTGTAAAAAGCAATGGTAAAAAGATCAGTACTTTTATGATGAGAAAATAGGCTTTTGGGCATACGTTAATTTTAAGCTAAGGCACCAAAAAGTCAGGGTATAACCATTGTATATTGTACCTTTGTAAGGTTAAAACGGCAATATATAAAAAAGATAGTTTAGATAATATATGTTAGAAAGAAAGGAAATAGCTTATGAAAAAGCGGTCTTAATAGGAATTGTTACTAAAACCCAGGATGAAGACAAGCTAAATGAGTTTCTGGATGAATTGGAGTTTTTAACCTATACCGCAGGAGGAGAGGTAGTGAAGCGTTTTACGCAAAAGATGGATATGCCTAATCCTAAAACATTTATAGGTTCTGGTAAAATGCAAGAGGTTAAGGAATATGTAGAAGAAAATGATATCGGCACAGTAGTATTTGATGATGAGTTAAGCCCTGCTCAACTTCGCAACATCGAAAAAATGTTAAAGGCAAAAATCATCGATAGAACAAACCTTATCCTTGATATTTTTGCTCAGCGCGCGCAGACCAGTTATGCCAGAACTCAGGTGGAACTAGCGCAATACCAATATTTATTGCCTCGATTAACCGGGCTTTGGACACACTTAGAGCGACAACGTGGAGGTATCGGAATGCGTGGTCCTGGGGAAACTGAAATCGAAACAGATAGACGTATCGTAAGGGATCGAATCTCATTATTAAAAAAGAAGCTCGAAACGATAGATAAGCAGATGGCTACTCAGCGCGGCAATAGAGGTCAATTGGTACGAGTTGCTTTAGTAGGATACACCAATGTAGGTAAATCTACATTGATGAATGTGATTTCTAAAAGTGATGTGTTTGCCGAAAATAAACTGTTTGCTACCTTGGATACTACGGTACGAAAAGTAGTAATAGGTAATCTACCTTTTCTGTTAACGGATACGGTAGGTTTTATACGAAAATTACCCACCCAGCTGGTAGAAAGTTTTAAAAGTACATTGGATGAGGTCAGAGAAGCGGATCTTTTGCTCCATGTGGTAGATATCTCTCATCCCCAGTTTGAGGATCATATTGCGTCCGTTAATCAAATCTTAGATGAGATTGAATGTACGGATAAGCCAACCATTATGGTTTTTAACAAAATTGATGCATACGAACCAGAACAGATCGACGAAGATGATCTGATGACAGAGAGAACCACGGCGCATTATACCTTGCAAGAATGGAAGAAAACCTGGATGAATAGGATAGGTAATAACGCGTTGTTTATTTCGGCGATCAATAAAGAAAATATGGAAGAGTTTAGAAAGCGTGTGTATCAAGAGGTAAGAGTCATTCACGTAACTCGTTTTCCGTACAATAACTTTTTATATCCAGAATATGTGGAAGAAGAGGATGATGAAGATCAAAACTCATAATTAGCCACTAAGTTTTGTGCCTATTTAACTTCTATTTAAAAATTTATATATCAAAACCTTAATAATCCCTCTATAAATTGTTTTAGTATAGGGTTGTTTATTTTGGTATCGAAATACAACTGCTTTTTTCAGATATCAACATCATTTCATTTATCTTATGAATTAACCCATTTTGAGAAACACAATCCACTCTTTTATTTTTGTAATATTCTCTTTTACTGCGTGTAAAAAGGAAAATAAGCCTAATGAAGATATACAGAAAACGTTTACTGTTGATTTAACAAAAGAAACAACCAATGGTCCATTTGGGTGGGTATTATCACCATTTGGAAATGTTGATTCCCTATCAAAAAAATTTAATAACGTACCTGATCTTACCTATTCTAATATCCAGTCTATACGATTTAATAGTACTAAAGAAGTAAAATCGTTATTAGCGAAAGGGCTTATAGATTCGACTGAATTTCGTGCATTAACAAATCCTATTTATGCTTTTTCTGGACTGCAAGGAGACAACCAAGTTATGGTTCTTGATCTAAATGGTAATTTTGACTTTGGTGATGATGAATTGTATACTTTTGATGCGTCATTAAGAGAAAAAACCAGTAATAATGCTGCTTTAAGAGACTCTTTTCCTTTAGTACATTTTAAGTTTAAAAGATATTACAAAAACAAAGTAGTGAATCGAGATCGCTATGTAAGAGTGATTCCTTATAAAGATTATTTCTATACAAAAAAGGATGCTTCTGAAGCGATAAAAAGGCATAATGATTTACTGTTAGTAGCTGCTAGATATGAACATTTATTAGGAAGTTTCGCTATTGAACAAGATTCTTTTAAAATAGCTGCAGAATTGTATAATGATGACGTGGATTTTTTATTTACAGCAAAAGACAATCCATTTTTTCCTCGAAGAAATACGAATGAATACGAAGAGTTTAATGAGGGTGATACTTTACAGTTAGGCCAACATTTTATAATAATAGATAGTATAGGCTCTAACTTTGATAAGGTTTTTTTAGAAAAACTAAACATATCTGCATTACCAAATGGATATAAGATGGGGCATACCCTAAAAGATTATACTCTTACTGATATAAGCGGTAACAAGCAACGTGTTTCCTGGTTATTAAATAATAAAAAGCTTTTGCTGATTGATTTTTGGGGTACCTGGTGCGCCCCTTGTCTAAAACTAACTCCTGATTTAAAGGAATTTCATAAAAAGTATCCTAAAGTAGCAATGCTTGGAGTTGATTATGACTTTGAAAAAGAACCAGGTGTTACATATATAAAAGAGAAAAAGTTAGATTGGACACATATATATGTAGAACGCGTCCGTAATGACAGTCTGCTTCATAACAAAATCGTAGGAAAACTTAGAGTTGATAATTACCCTACATTTCTATTAATCGATAAAGACTTATAAATAATATACCGTGGGGTGGGTAAAAAAGGATTACAGAGGATTGAAGAAATAGTACTAACTATTAACGCAATGGATCAGCAAAAGAAAAATAAGGGTGTTGAATAGAATTTTCAATCAAAACTCATAATTAAGCCCCAGTCCTAATACCTCTCGTATTTGAAAGCCAGAGGTGGCGTTGTCATCATAAATAGCTTGAAATGCAAAACTACCGGATACATATTTATTGACCACTAAATTAAGATTTAGGGTATAATCGATATCCACATTCCAGGGGTCCTCTATGTAGTTAGAATAAAGATTGAGGATGTTTTCCATCTCTATATTTTTGATGACCTCAAACTTAAAGTAGCCCGCTAAAGAACCACCAAATTCAAATCGCGCCGTTTCGCCCTGATCGATACCAAAATAATCGCCATCTACATATCCAGGAGTTGTGGTAAATCTATCGTCCACAAAAATCATTCGCGAGGTCACAGGGGCTATATTGAAATTAAAATCATCACTTTTTTTCCATAAAATACCTGGACCAGCTTGTATATAGGAAGGGGAGAAGAACTCTGTTTCTTCTGTGCGTAGCGTTTCTCCGGTATCTGGATCTTCACTAAACTTATACCCTTTAGCAAATTGGGATCTAAAATTTAAGAAAAACGAGTAGTTCCAAAAACTTTGATGTATTCGTTTACCTAATCGGGTATTAAACTCAATCCTATCGTTGGTTTTTCTCGGAAAATCTTCTCCTTTTAATATCGTAATTCCGTAGTCTCCCAGTAGCTTGTTATCCCAGGTAAATCCATCTTTTTTATAATTTACATTATAGTTCAATATAGCATTACTGGCAATATTTGAGGTTCCTCCCCCTTGCCAGTTATAGTTAAAGGCAGACTGGTTAAATAGAAAGGAGAATTTCCCCTGGGATTTCCAACCGATCTGCTCTGGCTTCTTCTTTTTTTTAGGGGATAGTTTTTTGAGAATCCCTTTAAGAACAATGATATTCAAATCCTTTGGGGTATTTTGCAGTTCCGCTTCGATAGCTTGTTCTAACTTTACTTGTATTGAATCAAGCTGTTTTACCTTTGTGGTATCTTTTTTTTTCTCCTGCGCAGAAGAAAGCATAGAAGCCATAATCAAAATAAACAAAAACCACTGTTGCTGCATCAACTAATTTTTTGGGCTTCAAATATAAATTATGAGTAAAGGATTTTCAAGATTAAATGTATTTATTATCGATAAACTGAACATAAGATGAATACTTAAACTAAAAAAAGGAGCAAAAGCTCCTTTTAATTATGATAATTTTATAGATAGACGGTCTAAAAACCATAATTAATACCTAGCCCAAATACCTCCCGGATTTGAAATGCTCCGATAGCATTGTCATCATAAATTGCCTGAAAGGTAAGGTTTGTTGAAAGGTATTTATTAATCGTCATGACCACATTAGCGGTATAATCGATATCAACATTTTGAGGATCCTCTAGATAGTTAGCATATAAATTCAGGATGTTTTCCATAGAAACGTTTTTCATCAGTTCAAACTTAGCATAACCATTTAAGGCCGCACCAAATTCAAATCGAGTCGTTTTGTTAGCGTCCACACCAAAATAATCTCCGTCTACATATCCAGGAATACTGGTGAAATCTTTGTCCACTACTATGATTCTCGCTGTAGCAGGAGCAATGTTTACCTTAAAATTGTCGCTTTTTTTCCAAAGCATACCAGGACCAGCCTGTATATAGGCGGGGGATAGGATGTGTGTAATTTCAGTTCGGGTTTCATTGCCATCCACATCTTCTCCAAACGTATAACCTGGCGCAAACTGTGTTCTAAAGTTGACAAAGAACGAATAGTACCAGTTAGATGCTTTGATCTGCTTACCGAGTAGGGAATTAAATTCAAGACGGTCATTGGTCTTACGCGTAAACTCTTGATCTTGTCCCTTAGCTAGCCCATAATCCGCCAATATCTTATTATCCCAGGTCAAATTTCCTTTGCGATAATTAAAATCATAGGAGATCGCCAAGTTACCTGCAATGTTTGAGGTTCCTCCACCAAGCCATTCTGCGTTAAAAGCAGATTGATTAAATAAAAAGCTGATATTTCCTGCTGTACTCCATCCGTCTTTTGGTTTTTCTTTTTCTTCTTCTTGCGATAAAACAATAAAAAAGCACCCAAGAAATACAATTGATAACAATTTTTTCTTCATTGTATTACGATTTATTGATGATTAAAAGATGTGTGTAGAGATTGTTTCTAAATTTCAATCTCGGTTAACTAATATAAGAAATAAATTATTTTCGTTTATATAGCGGAACGGAAGAGCAGGCTTCGCCATACATAATAGTTTTAGCTATGGGCTGTAATTTTTGTATCAAAGAAAGGAACGCACTTTCTGGCACAGGTTTTTCTGCGCAACCTTTAATAATTACGGATTTATTTTCGTAAGGTGCTACATCTAATTTAGTAATGATTTCTTCGTAAAGTAAAGCATTTAATAGTTCAACACTGCCGGTACACACTTTTTTGGCATAAGGCTGTAAAGTAGTGGTAAGCAATAAATAGGCCCACCCAGGAATAATGGCATCGGTAGAACAGGTCAACACCACATATTGATCTTGATATTGGCTCCAGTCGTGGTTTTTTACATGGGCTCGAAACTCTTTTTCTTTGAGAATAAGCTCCTGAAACAACCAGTCTTTGATATCAAAAACCACTCTCTTCCCTTCAGGGTAGAAATCTTCTAAATCCAGCGTTACTAGATTTTGATTGTTCGCAACTCTATTGATAATTTCATCTGCCATTAAATGGAAAATTAAAGCATTCCTAGTTCTAGTTTGGCCTCTTCGCTCATTAAGTCCTGCGACCAAGGTGGGTCGAAGGTAAGCTCTAGTTCCACATCATTAACTAAATCTAGCGACTTTACTTTTACACGAACTTCTTCGGGTAAGGATTCCGCTACCGGACAATTAGGCGAGGTTAGCGTCATCAAAATTTTGACATCCTGATCTTCATTGACAAAAACATCATAGATTAATCCTAATTCGTAGATGTCTACCGGTATTTCAGGATCATAGATGGTTTTAAGCACACCAACAATTTTTTCTCCTAACTCTTTTGTGTCTATTGTATCTTGACTCATATTTTTTTGATTTATTATACCACTTAGGCGTTTAATTGTGTTTGGTAAGCGATAGCATACATTTTAAGCTGTTTTATCATACTTACCAAGCCGTTTGCTCTTGTTGGCGAAAGATGTTCTTTTAGACCGATTTCATCAATGAATGCCGTATCCGCCTCCAGGATTTCTTTGGGATGTTGCCCAGAGAAAGTTCTAATTAAGATGGCAATAATTCCTTTAGTGATAATAGCATCGCTATCGGCTGTAAAATATACTTTATCATCATTCATCTCGGCGTGTACCCAAACTTTGCTTTGACACCCTTTGATAATATTATCTTCGGTTTTATACTTTTCATCAATAAGGGGTAGTGATTTACCCAATTCAATCATATATTCATACTTCTGCATCCAATCATCAAACATGCTAAATTCATCGATGATTTCTTCTTGTATTTGTGTTATCGTCATAATCCACTAATTTGATACAAAAATACAATAAGATGACCAGCTATTCAATACTTTCTACTTATACAAATATTTGTTTTACCAATCACATAAAAAGGGAGGCCGCAAAGCCTCCCCTCTCATCAATAAACTCAACCATTATAATTAGTCAACAATCATTCGTTTAGTTATGGTTTTTCCCTTTTGATAAATCTTTACAATGTAAAGTCCTTTTTTAAAGCTTGAAACATTGACAGTTTTAGTAGAACTTGTATACATTAAAGCACCTTGTTCATTGTAGAATTCTATTTTTTGTAGTTCCTGACTTAGGTTTTTGTTTTCGATGCTAACCGAAAACGACGCTGGGTTTGGAAACAATACAACTTCTTCATCTGTTTCTACCACGTCTTCTTGACAATTGTCATCATAAGTTACACGCTGTGATGAACTAAGGTCGCTCGTAAAGGTTTGTAGCGCCGCGGAATCTCCTTTTAGCTTATAGTCTAACCAAGAATTCACATACTTGAAGATAATTTCTTGTTGTTCTGTTCTCGAGATTTGGATATTTCCTGAGGAAGATCTTTCTCCAAAGTCACAAGCCCAGTTGCTGTTAGCATAATAACAATGCGCTCCTCCTATGATGTTGATAAAATATTTACAAGCAGATCCCAAGTTATTAAATATGGGTATGTGGTTTTCATCTGCCGGAGTAACTCCATCACCAGATCCAGAAAATACAATAGCATCTGTAGTAACTTCGGATGCAGGTGTAAGGGTGTCAAAGCGTAGCAAGGCTGGGGCAAAGGAGATTAATGTCTCTACATCTACCAAGGAGGCTGCAACAGTTGCCGCTCCTCCGCCCATAGAGTGACCCATTAAGGCGGTTTTGTTAGCTACCTTACCAAATAATGCGGAGCTGGTATTGCTATTTTCACTCTGCATAGCACTAACGATAAAGGCCATATCCTCGGCATAAGCTCTGTGATTTGCAAAAAAGGAACCTTCGGTATTTACAAAAGCAACAATATAACCTCTTGGAACTAGCTCTTCATAAAAGTTTTCATAGGCATCAGACCCCATAATGAATCCATGTCCTAAAACGATAACAGGAAATTTGACATCCGCAGTAGATTCAGGATAATAAATTCGGGTATTAACCCTTCGGTTATTACGATCTGAATCTCTAAACGTCTTGGAATAATTTCGTACTCCATATTCTTGAGCAATTCCTACGAAAATGCAAAAGAATACTGCAATTAATGTTAGTAATGAGTTTTTCATTTGTGTAGTTTGTTTATAATTAGTCTTATAAAGCTATTATGCAAAAAAGTGTTATGCAAGCATAATAGATATGACTGTATATGGCTATAAGACAAACTTTTTACAAAAAAACCGTAAAAAAAGGCCAAAAATGGCCCTTTTTAAATTTTTAAAGAAATTGACTTGTACTAACAAACGTTAGCTAAGCATGGTTTTAGCTTTTTTAACCGCCTCAACAAAAATGTCAATTTCTTCCTTTGTATTGTAAAATGAAAATGAAGCTCTAACTGTACCAGGAATTTTATAATAGTCCATAATTGGTTGTGCACAATGATGACCTGTGCGTACAGCTACCCCTAATTTATCAACGATAGTACCGATATCGTAAGGGTGTATACCATCAATATTAAAAGAGATTACTGATGTTTTGTTAGCTGAGGTACCATATATTTTAAGTCCCTCTATCTCTAATAATTTTTGAGTTCCATAGGATAAAAGTTCCTGCTCGTATGCTGCTATAGTGTCAAACCCAATACTATTCATATAATCTAAAGCGGCGCCAAAGGCGATACCTCCGCAGATATTAGGAGTACCTGCTTCAAATTTATGCGGTAAACCAGCATAGGTTGTTTTTTCAAAAGTCACGGTTTCGATCATTTCGCCACCTCCTTGATAGGGTGGAAGCTTGGTTAGCCATTCTTCTTTACCATATAACATACCTACCCCGGTAGGGCCACAAAGTTTGTGTGCAGACACTACATAAAAGTCGACATCCAAAGCTTGCACATCTGGTTTAATATGAGGACAAGATTGTGCCCCATCAATTAATACAGCAGCACCAACCTTGTGCGCTTTGTCGATAATTTCTTTAATAGGATTTATGGTCCCCAATGCATTAGAAATATGATTCACAAAAACCAGTTTGGTTTTATCAGAAAGTAAATTATCATAGGCTTCTAATTGTAACTCTCCTTCCTCATTCATAGGAATTACTTTGAGTACGGCACCAGTTCTTTCGCATAGCATCTGCCAGGGCACAATATTAGAGTGGTGCTCTAGGGCTGATACGATTAGCTCATCTCCCTCTTTTAATAAAGCTGAGAATCCTGTTGCTACTATATTGATAGCGTGCGTAGTCCCAGAAGTAAGAATTACCTCGTGTGCGTGTTTTGCATTAAAATGAGTTTGAATTTTTTTTCGAGCAATCTCATAAGCATCTGTCGCTTCCTGCGAAAGTGAATGTACTCCGCGATGGATGTTAGCATTATAATTGCTATAGTAATCTACGATGGTATCGATTACGATTTGCGGAGTTTGTGAAGTTGCTGCGTTATCAAAATAGATTAATGGTTTTCCATTAACTTTACGTTTCAAAATTGGAAAATCTTCTCTGATTTTAAGTACGTCAAACATAGTTTTATTTTCTGATCGCAAAGTTACAGTTTTGAATTTTCTTTGGCGATACTTTAGGATTTACTTAATAGTAAAAAAAAAAAGGTAATGAATCATTCATTACCTCCTTTGTAAAATTAGTAAAACAGTTGGTGTTAATTAACAAGATCTGATCTGATACTGCCTGGTTCTAAAACCGCTCTCATTCTCAGTTTTTGACCATTGCTAAACATATACATACACGCATCGTCTACATAGTCCATATAATTCATTGTCATGTCATTAGACTTACAATGGTTTGTAGGATAAGATGGGCAACCGTAGTTGGCTCTATCA
The DNA here is from genome assembly GCF_004216895.1 of Aquimarina brevivitae. Taxonomy (GTDB): domain Bacteria; phylum Bacteroidota; class Bacteroidia; order Flavobacteriales; family Flavobacteriaceae; genus Aquimarina; species Aquimarina brevivitae. Next base: position 677,153 of record NZ_SGXE01000001.1, read on the forward strand.
GAATCTGGGGTATCTGCAACAAAATCATCTTGTCTGCAACGACCGTCTCCCCAAATATGTCTTAAATTAAGATAGTGACCAACCTCGTGCGTGGTGGTTCTTCCTTCATTAAATGGCGCAGCTAAATAACCTTGTGTACCAAAAAACTGAGGCCCTACCACAACACCATCTGTATCCAGGCTTCCTCCAGGGAATTGAGCATAGCCCAAAATACCGCCACCAATATTACACACCCAAATGTTTAAATAATTGGCTGGATCAATGGGATCAACTCCACCTTGGCTTGACCTTTTCATATCGTCTCTAGTTCCCCAAGAAGTTCTTTCAGAAAAAGTTCTGGTAACTCCTGCAAGGGTAAATTGAATTTGAGTATCTGCAGCACGATCAGCAAACTCAGTAGGTATTTGATTACTGTCAGAATTGGTCATCCTAAAATCGTCATTTAGTACCTGAATCTGAGAGTCGATCTGTGCTTCACTGATGTTTTCCTGGCTGGTGTTATAGATAACGTGTACATAAACCGGTATAGTTACCACCGGAAAATCAGTTGGCGGCTCGTTATCGTTACCTCCGCCACCACCAGGGCCGTTACCGTTTCCGTTACCACCTCCTGGTTTTTTAGCCAGAATTAAACTTTTAGTTTGATTTTCAATTTGTTCTAAAAGTTCTAATCGCTTTGGGTTTTTTGCGATTTGTTTTTCAAGAATCTCATGTGATTTACAAATTCTGGATTTTCCCGAAATTTCCCCATTGTAATCAATTTGTTCTTGTTCGTTGGCAAATTCGTCCTTTTGACAAGACGCCAAAATTAAGCCTAAGGCCGCAAAGCCTAAAAATAATTTTTTCATTAGAAAATAAGTTGAGTTATTAATATGGCAAGAAATGTAGTTAAAATATTACAAGCCATGCAAGGGATGTTCATTTTTTTTATCAACACTGCGATGCAGTTTTTTGACTTCTCAATAAGGAAAGAGGGGACAATAAGCCATAAAAAAATCTCGTAATTCAATTACGAGATTTTTAATACAAAGTTGGTTTTGATTTGTTGTTATAAATCAAATCCTAAATTAACACCTAGTTTGTTTGCGATAAGCTTTGTTATTCTTGCCTTAAGTTCTGGGATTCTAACCGACTCTAAAACATTATTGGCAAATGCATACATCAATAAAGCTCTGGCTTCTTTTTGTCCAATACCTCTTGATCTTAAGTAGAATAGTGCACTCTCATCTAATTGACCGATAGTACATCCGTGTGAACATTTAACATCATCAGCAAATATCTCTAATTGCGGTTTAGAATTTATAGTAGCGCTATCATCTAATAAAATATTGTTATTTGACTGAAATGCATTTGTTTTTTGAGCTTCCTTATTAACCACAACTTTACCATTAAAAACTCCGGTTGCTTTTTCATCAAAAATTCCTTTATAGTCTTGGTGGCTTTCGCAATTTGGCTCGATATGATGAACTAATGTATTATGATCTACGTGTTGCTTGCCTTCGATTATGGTAACCCCATTTAAAATGGAGTTCACATATTCTCCTTTTTGATAAAAATTTAGATTGTTTCTTGTAAGATTCCCTCCAAAAGCAAAGGTGTGTACAGAAACCGTGCTTTGTGCTTGCTGTTCTATAAAAGTATTGTCAATCAAAGAAGCGCTTTGCCTGTCATTTTGAATTTTATAGTAGTCAACAATTGCTCTCTTATCAGCAAAAATCTCAGTTACGGAATTCGTTAGTACAGGGTTCTTTGTAAGGCTTTGGTGCCGCTCTATGATCTGAACCTGCGAATTTTCTTCGACTACGATTAAATTTCTTGGCTGAAGCATCTGAGCAGATTCTTTACCGGTAGAAAAGTGTATAATCTGAATTGGTTTATCAGCCAATTTATTTTTTGGAATATAGATATACGCGCCCTCTCTTGAAAATGCTGTGTTTAAAGAAGTGATACCGTCTGGTTTCGCAATTTTATTAAAGTAATTATCGATAACTGGTCTGTACTTATCATAATTTAAAGCAGAAGACATCAAACAAACATCCATCTTATCGTGGGTGGTAGCTGAGAGGTACGAGGAGTATCTACCATCGACAAAAACAATTTTATAGGTATCAATATCGTGTAAAAAATATTTCTTAACTTCTTTAAAATCAAGAGCGTTCTCTTCTTTAGGAAAAACACTATAATCGTGTTTTAGAATTGATTTTAATGAAGTGTACTTCCAGGCTTCTTCTTTTTTTGAAGGAAAACCTTTCTCTTCAAAAATTTTGATCGCCTGACTTCTTATATTGTGTATTGGCGCATCTACGTTAACACTTTCTTCAAATGCTAAAAAAGATGATACCAATTTATCCTTCATATCCATTTTTCAAATCACTTATTGTATTATGCCTTACGAGAAAAGCATAATAGATTATGCATTAATTTCTTCCTTAATCCAGTCGTATCCTTTTTCCTCAAGCTGTAGTGCTAATTCTTTGCTACCTGATTTTACGATCTTACCATCGTATAATACGTGTACATAATCAGGAACAATATATTCTAATAATCGTTGATAGTGCGTAATCACTACTACGGCATTGTCGCTGCTTTTTAGCTTATTAACACCATTAGCTACGATACGTAGTGCATCAATATCAAGACCGGAATCCGTTTCGTCAAGGATGGCAAGTTTAGGTTGCATCATTGCCATTTGAAAAATCTCATTTCGTTTCTTTTCTCCTCCTGAAAACCCTTCATTTAAAGAACGAGATAAAAATTTACGATCAATTTCTAGCATTTCAGATTTTTCGCGTATAAGCTTTAGCATATCTTTTGCAGGCATTTCTTCAAGCCCTTGTGCTTTTCGCGTTTCATTAATCGCAGTTTTCATAAAATTCGTTACGGTAACCCCGGGAATTTCTACAGGGTATTGAAACGATAAGAAAATCCCTTTATGTGCACGCTCTTCGGGTGCTAATTCTTCAATATCTTCACCGTTAAGTAACATTTTACCTCCAGAAACTTCATACTCTTCTTTTCCTGCAATGATATTGGCTAATGTACTTTTTCCTGCTCCATTGGGACCCATAATAGCGTGTACCTCTCCGGCATTTACCTTTAAATTAAGGCCTTTTATTATTTCTTTACCCTCTACATTAGCGTGTAAATCTGTAATCTCTAACATTCCTAAATTATTGTTTAGTCTATTATTTTAAGTTTTCCTGCTCCTCTTCAGTCATTGGTGCTGAAGACTTTATTTTTGTCGGTAATTTTGATGTAGGGTTGGTCACCCCAATAATCTCTTTTAACTCTACTATTTCTTCCCAACCGTCTTCTTCATTCTTTTTTATAACTCCTCTTACCACTACTGGCACCATATCGTATTGCTCGCGTTGTAAGGGCGCTACTCTTTTTGCTAATTCATTCGTTAGTTCTGTAATTTCTACACCGTAGATAAAGTCTTCACCTTTGATCACTGCTGCTCCATCGGATAAAATAAACTCTCCTCTTATTAATGTTGCGTCAGCAGTATCAGACTCTTTTTTTTCAGAATTACACGAAAAGAATAAGGTGGATACAAATGCTACAAGAAATAATTTTTTCATTGTTTAGGTATCATTTTAGGTTTTAAACGTATTACCCGACAGAGCCTTCTAATGATATTTCAAGAAGCTTTTGTGCCTCAACAGCAAATTCCATAGGTAATTTGTTTAAGACTTCTTTACTAAAACCATTTACGATTAATGCTATCGCTTTTTCAGTATCGATTCCGCGTTGATTACAGTAAAAAATCTGATCTTCACCTATTTTACTTGTTGTGGCCTCGTGTTCTATACGGGCTGATTTGTTTTTAGCTTCTATATATGGAAACGTATGCGCTCCACATTCATTGCCCATCAATAATGAATCACATTGCGAAAAATTTCTTGCATTTTCAGCTCTACTGCTTATCTGTACCAAACCACGGTAACTGTTTTGAGAACGACCAGCGGATATCCCTTTAGAGATAATGGTACTTTTAGTATTTTTTCCTAAATGAACCATTTTTGTACCGGTGTCTGCTTGCTGAAAATTATTGGTTACTGCAATAGAGTAAAACTCACCTACGGCATTGTCTCCTTTAAGCACACAAGAAGGATATTTCCAGGTTACAGCAGAACCTGTTTCAACTTGTGTCCAGGATATTTTAGCATTGGTTTCGCATAAACCTCTTTTGGTTACAAAATTAAATACACCACCTTGTCCTTTAGCATTACCAGGATACCAGTTTTGTACGGTAGAATATTTAATCTCAGCATTATCAAGCGCTATTAATTCAACCACCGCCGCATGAAGTTGATTTTCATCACGCATTGGTGCAGTACAACCTTCAAGATAGCTTACATAACTTCCTTCTTCAGCTATAACTAAGGTTCTTTCAAATTGTCCGGTTCCTGCCTGGTTAATTCTAAAATAGGTAGAAAGCTCCATAGGACATCTTACCCCTTTAGGAATATAGCAAAACGAACCATCACTGAATACAGCAGAATTTAATGCCGCATAGAAGTTATCCTTTTGTGGTACAACAGTACCTAAATATTTTTTAACCAATTCAGGATGTTCTTGAATTGCTTCAGAAATGGAACAAAATATGATTCCCTTTTCTGCTAAGGTATCTTTAAAAGTAGTAGCTACAGATACTGAGTCCATTACGATATCCACTGCGACACCTGCCAGCTTTTTCTGCTCTTCTAGGGAAATACCTAGTTTTTCAAAAGTTGCCAATAACTCTGGATCAACCTCGTCTATACTATTGTACTTAGGCTTTTTGTTAGGGGCTGAATAATAAGAAATATTTTGAAAGTCCGGTTTTTTATAGTTTACGTTTGCCCACTCTGGTTCTTCCATTTCTTGCCAAATACGAAAGGCTTCTAGCCTCCAGTCGGTCATCCACTGGGGTTCATTTTTTTTGGCAGAAATTGCTCTTACTATATCTTCATTTAGACCAATAGGAAATGTGTCTGATTCTATATCCGTATAGAATCCGTATTCATATTCTTTGGTTTCTAATTCTTTTTTTAAATCGTCTTCAGTATACGCCATATGCTATCCTTCTCTTGTATTATAAAGAAAAACTTTCACCACAACCGCAGGTCCTGTTGGCATTAGGGTTGTTAAACACAAAACCGGTTCCATTGAGTCCACCAGAGTACTCTAAGGTGGTACCGGCCAGGTAAAGAAAGCTTTTTTTGTCTACTATAATTTTTATTCCATTATCTTCAAAAACTTTATCCTCTTCGTCTTTAGTGTGATCAAACTTTAAATCATAGGAAAGACCTGAGCAACCTCCACTTTTAACACCTACACGGATAAAGTCAGATTGGTGATTAAAGCCGTCTTCTGTCATCAGCTCTATCACTTTATTCTTAGCCTTTTCGGAAACTTTAATCATAAGTTTTTAAATAGATTAATTCTAAATTGATTGCAAATATACTACATATGTTGCTTTTAAACGCAAAACCTAACATATATCTAACATATAGCGTAATAAGCGAAAACTATATTAAAATTAAAAGCATTCGTTGACTTCTTTTTTGATCTTATCAAAAGATTAACATAAAGTAGATCATCAAAACCAATGATAGGTAAACTCACTCTGTTTAAAGGGATTATGAAGTGAATTGATTAGTAATCGTAAGGTTAAGAAAGAAGAAATTTACCTGTCTAGTTAAGTAACTTTTCTTTTACGGCTAATTTATACGATTGCCCTATGGGGATAGTGTCGCCATTGCTTAGCTTTATTCGATTACCTATAATAGATTGAATGTGTGCAATATTGGTGAGGAAGGATCGATGGATTCGTATAAAATGCTGTTCTTTTAATAGGTTTTCTAAATTCGATATAGACTCGTGTATGAGTAAGACCTTTTCCAATAGATTTATTTTAACGTAATTACCATAACTTTCAATGTAAATTAAGTCGTTCAGGTTAATTTGATGGATTTCTTTATCACCTTTAAGAAAAAGCTTATCAGGTACACTAGTTTTTACTGTGCTGCTTTTCGAAGTGTTTTGCTGCTGTTGGCTAAGCACCTTAGTATAGGCTTTAAAAAATCGTTCAAATGAAAAAGGTTTCAACAGATAGTCAATAACATCAAGCTCATAGCCTTCTATGGCAAATTCGGAGTATGCTGAGGTAATAATAATTGCAGGTTTTTTATCTAATACCTTAATAAAATCCATTCCTTTTAATTTGGGCATTTCTATATCTAAAAACATGAGGTCAATAGACTTTGATTTTAGAATGTCCAAAGCTTCAAAAGCGCTATAGCAATTGGCAACTAAGGTTAGATCCTGTAGTGAAGCAGCATAATCTTCAATGATAGTGTGTGCTATGGGTTCATCATCAACAATTATATAGTTCATTTTAGTCTACTTCTAATTCTAATCGCGCAGTAAAAATAGCATTTTCATGATCTATTTGTAATAGATAATTAGAGCCATAAATAATATCTAAACGTTTTTTGAGGTTTAGTAGCCCAATTCCTTTTTGGGTTGTAAACCCTGCAGGATCATAGTTATTGGTAATCGTAAATATAGCTTTATTTTCTTTGACGATTAGTTCAATGTGTACGTAAGCCTTATCCACTAAGGTGTCTACTCCATGCTTAAAGGCGTTTTCTAAAAGAATTATAAACAATAGCGGGGGAATGTGATAATTGTGTTGATCAATGGATTTTTTGAAGTCTATGTCTGGCTTTTTATGCTGTCGTATTTCTTGGATTTCAATATAATTTTCTAAATATTCAATTTCATCTTCAAGGGGTACCAGGCTTTCTTTGCCTTTGTAGATGACATATCGCATCACCTCTGATAGCTTCAAGATCAAATCAGGTGTTTTATCAGATTTTTGTTTGGCCAATCCATATAGGTTATTTAAAGTATTGAAAAAAAAGTGTGGATTAACTTGTTGTTTTAACAAGCTAAGCTCTGCTTTAGTTTTTTCGGCTTTGAGATTTTTGAACCATTTCCATTGCTCGTATAGCCACAGGATGATAAATAATGGAATAGGAAACAGAAAAGTCAAAAAAAGGTCTAGGCTTTCTGAGTGCGTTCTTTCCTCGAAATAAGAGATAAAAACAGTGAAAAAAATTAAAAGTGAACCATAAATACCGAAGATTAAGAGACGATATTTTTTAAAGAACTTAGGAGCTAGCATATTAACCACAGTTAACCAAAATAGGGTTAAAAGCACAAAGGTAATTGGGTTATCAGGTACCTTCATATAATCATCAACAGTGATCATAGTAACGAATAGCAATACCGCTAATACTAACTTACGGATAAATATTCTTCGCGCTCTAAAGAAAGCCTTTGCTCGCCTACCCATATAGGACTGCATATACCAGGACCATAGCAGAAAACAATTTGTCGCTGCGAATGCAAATAGCGCTGTAGTGGCGAGAATAGTACTACTGAGATATTTAGCAAGCACAAAACCAAATAGTGATAGTAACCAAATGGTCAGTATGAGATAAAATAGAGGTTCTTTTTTATGATAGAGTAGAGCTTTGATTAAAAAAGAACAGAATGTACCCCAGACTAATACCAAAATAATATTAACAATGGTTTGGTTTGGATCTATTTTAATATAACCTACATACTGCAGCAATGGAGTCATTATAAGTATAAAAAGAAACCCATATGTCAGCCAAAGATATTTTAGTATAATTTTTTTCATAGCTCAAAAGTAAACATCCTGTCAAAATCTCCATTATTAATTGTACAAACCAATTAAAAATGGGGACGAACACTTACATTTTTGATACGGATTGAATTGATGGTGTAATGGGTAGGATCTGCCAGTAGAAAGTAACGCTTGTAAATAAAATTGTTTTTACCCGGATGCAGGATATAGGTTTGCTTTAGAATTAAATCTAATCTTATAAAAATGAACACATTACAAATCAATAGTCTTTCTAAAACGTACACCAATGGAGTAAAAGCGTTAGACAATGTTTCGCTAACCATTAGCAATGGCATGTTTGGTCTATTGGGGCCAAATGGTGCAGGCAAGTCTTCTTTAATGCGCACTATTGCGACCTTACAACAGCCTAGTTTCGGAAGCATAATATTTAATAATACTAATACCCTAAAACATCCTGAAGAATTGAGGAAGTACCTTGGATATCTACCTCAGGAATTTGGGGTGTATCCTAAAATTTCCGCATATCAACTTTTGGATCATCTGGCAGTATTAAAAGGTATACTAAGTAAAACCGAGCGTAAAACACAGGTAGAAGCGCTATTAGCTCAGACGAATTTATATCAACATCGAAAAAAAGCCGTGGCTACTTTTTCGGGTGGGATGCGTCAGCGTTTTGGAATTGCACAAGCGTTACTAGGCAACCCTAAGCTTGTTATTGTTGATGAACCCACAGCAGGTCTTGACCCTGAGGAACGCAATCGGTTTTTGAATTTATTAAGTGAAATAGGAGAACATATAATTGTCATTCTATCGACACATATTGTTGAAGATGTTAAAGATCTCTGTTCAAATATGGCAATTATGAATCAAGGAAATATAATTGAACAAGGTGTACCATCGGAATTAACAGCGCAGTTAAAGGGTAGGGTTTGGTATAAGATTATTCAAAAGGATGATTTAGTTCACTATCAATCTGATCTCAAAGTTATTTCGAGTCGTTTATTTTCTGGTAAAACGATGTTACACGTATTGGCTGAAGACAAACCTGAAGCAGGTTTTGAAGAAATTAATCCTGGTTTAGAAGACGTCTATTTTAGCGCGCTACAAGCATAAATCAACCCTTAAAATCTGTAACTATGTTTTTACAATTGTTTAAGTTTGAATGGAGATACCATTTTAAACAACTCTCGTTTTATATATTTTCTACGCTATTTTTCTTCTTGGGTTTTTATATGTCTTTTGCGGGCAGCCTGGGTGAAACCGACTTGGTGAACAGTAATGCTCCTTATCAGATTAGTTTTTTTACTGGAGTTTTTAGTCTAGGAGCTGTATTTGCTATCATGTTTTTTTGCATTCAGGCCATCATCAGAGATCGGAACTGCAATATTGAAGGTATTATTTATAGTTCACCTGTTAAAAAGAGAGAGTTATATTGGAGCCGATTCTTGGGTGCATTTCTGATCAGCTTATTATGCTATAGCCTGATTGTAGTAGGATTTTGCCTTGGAACTTTTTTTACCAAGAACCCAGAAAAAATGGCTGCTTTTGAGCCGTATCATTACTTACATATTTGGAGTATCCTGGTTCTACCTAATTTGTTTATACTTACGGCGATTTTATTTTCTTTAGCGGCACTATCCAGAAAAGCACTTATTGTTTATTTAGGGGCGATTATGGTTTATGCACTGTATTGGGGGTGTTCCATCTTTTTTAACTCGCCCATGCTAGCTCAGGCTGTACCTCCCTCTCCACAGAATATGGAGATTGCTGCATTATTAGATCCTTTTGGCCTCTCTGCATTTTTTGAACAAACGATGTATTGGACTCCGTTTCAAAAAAATAATGAATTACCTGCTTATACTGGGTTTTTGCTGTGGAACAGAATTATTTGGATATGTATTGCAGTTATACTTTTGGTATTGACCTACAAGAATTTTTCTTTTATGAAAGGTTCGGTTAAAGTTAAAAAAGTAAAGAAAATAGACACACCAAATGTTGATAGTATAACATATATTCCTGTATTAACTAGTGTAACATCCAAAAAAGCGAAATGGTTACATTGTATCGCGCTGATAAAATTGGAGCTTGCCTCAATTATAAAAAGTCTACCCTTTATGACCATTCTGCTTTTATGGCTGGTCATTGCAGTAACTGAGATTTATGGTAGTATTGTTGATGGAGGAACTTATCACGAAAGCCTGTTACCTGCCACTTATTTATTAATAGGTTTGATTAGTGAGCCCTTACCGTTTTTAGGACTAATTATTATCATTTTTTATAGTGGCGAATTAGTATGGAAGGAACGAAGCTTTAACTTTCATGAAATTATCGATGCTACGCCTGTAGCTAATGCAATGCTGTTTTTATCGAAGTATGTGGCATTACTTTTACTTCCACTTTTATTGATTGTTGTAGGGATTGTAGTAGCGATAACTTTTCAAATCCTTGGTAATTACCAGGATTTTAAATGGTATCAATACATGGGCATGTTTTATTTTAATGGAACGGAATTATTATTCTATGGAATACTAGCATTATTTATACAATATATAATGCCTAATAAGTATCTGGGCATGGTACTTTCAGGTGTTTTAATTTTTTTGTTGGGTAGTTCATTAAGCAGTATTATTGGCATTGAACATCCATTATTACAATTAGGAAGAACTTTTCTGGTTTCTTATGTGGATATGAATGGTTATGGAAGTTATTTATATCGTTTTCATTGGTCTGCAGTATATTGGATGTCCCTAGCGGGAATATTAGTCTTTTTAGCATATAAATTACTCAGAAGGGGAGAGCACTCAACTTTAAATTCTAAAATAGGCTCCTTTTTTACCGGTTGGAAAAAAGGAGAACGTATCTTTGTCATAGGTTTCTTCTTCTTTTTTATAGGTTCTGGCAGTGTAATATTTTATAATAGTAATGTCACTAATAAGTACATTTCTACCAACGATCAATTGGATTTGGCTGAAGCTTATGAACGCAAATTCAAAAAGTATGATAATTTAAAGGAGTTATATCCTATAGACCTTAAAACTGAAGTTGCGATATACCCAAATCTTAATAAGTATACCGTCAATGCTAACTATATTTTGGAGAATAAGAGTAGTGAGCTGGTAGATAAAATTTTTATTTCTCCCAGGGAACCATTGGATTCGGTAAGTATAGAGGGTGCAATTTTAGTAGCGTCAGACGAACAGTTTGGTACTTTTTTGTTTGAATTAAAAAGCCCACTAGGTCCAGGGGAGCGAATTCATTTTCAATACAATTTGACTGTTGTAAATGATGGATTCGAAACTCGAAAGGATATCGTAAATAATGGCAGCTATATTTTACATTCATCATTTACACCTTCATTAGGATACCGGCCCAGTATGGAGCTCAAAGATCCTTTGGAACGAAAGCGACGAGGCTTGCCTAAACGACCAATCGAAACGGGTGATGAAAAAGAACTGCACGGCAAACCTTATAATCGTATAGGCAAACTTAATTTTGAAACGATAGTGTCCACGAATTCTGATCAAATAGCAATTGCACCAGGTAAACTGATACGAAAGTGGACTCAGAACAATAGAAATTACTATCACTATAAACCGAGGCAGAAAGTGACACCATTACTAGGATATTTCTCTGCTGGTTATAAAGTCCACGAGGACACCTATCGCGGTATTAACATAGAACAATACTATCATCCAGAACATGAAATGAATATAGCGTCTGTAGCTAAAGCCAGCAGACAAACCTTAGAATACTGCATCCAAAATTTCGGATCATACCCTTATGCTCATATTCGGATAGCCGAGATTCCGGCGTACTGGCCATTTGGCGGTCAAGCTCTACCAGGAACGATTAGTATGGTAGAAGATCAATTTTATTTAATTAAGCAATCAAACGCTAGGGTTTTTGATTTAGTAGCGAAACGAACGATACATGAAATTGCACATCAATGGTGGGGGCATATCCTTACTCCCAAAATAACTTATGGTGGTGGTTTTTTTATGGAAGGACTTGCTAAATATACGGAGGCTGTGATTATGGAAAAAAAATATGGAAAAGGAGCGTTATGGAATTTATCTGAGTATTCTAATAATCGTTATTTTACAGAACGATCCTACAGCACTAAGGCAGAACCGCCGGTCTATTTGTCAGATGGAGAATCATATCTTTTATATGGTAAGGATTATACTGTAATGTTGGCTTTAAAAGAGTTAGTTGGCGAAGCTAAAATCAACACGGTTTTAAAGAAAATTGTTGAGCAATATGGTGATAAAGATGAATTTGAAGTCACTACGTTGCATTTTTTAGAAGAGGTATACAGGATTACTCCTAAAAAATATCACGAATTGATAAATGATTGGTTTAAAAAAATCATTACGTATGACTTGAAGGTTAAAAATAGTTTCTATAAAAAGCTTTCCGATGGGCGTTATGGAATTACCTTGGAGGTTGAAACGAAACGGTTTGAAACGATAAATACAGGTGAAGATGTGGAGATCGAAATAAATGAACCAATACAGATTGGGCTTTTTCATAAACACCCTAAGGATGTTGGTGCAGGAGAGGAGGTCTTGCATTTACAAGATTATAATTTCAATACCAACCAATCCAAAATTTATATTGTAGTCGACAGATTACCAAACTACGTTTCTATAGATCCTTATGGAACAAGATTGGATAAAAATCGAGTGGATAATATTAAGAAATTATAAATTCTTATAAATGAAAAATCCCGGTTTGATTAAAACCGGGATTCTTTTATAATTTAAAGCTTTTGAATTAGTCTGCTAATACAATTACTTTATTATCTTTCATTTCAATAGTTCCTGAATTTATAGGAAGCAAGGTAATACCGTTTTCTTTGGTAAACTTACTGGCTACTTCTTCTGCTAAATTCATTTCTCCATATACCTTTACATTTCCTTTACCAAGTAAAGAAATGATAGGAGCGTGGTTATTCAACATTTGAAACTCACCATCAACACCTGGTACTGCAACCGAGGTTACTTCACCGCTAAATAAAACTGCTTCAGGAGTTACTATTTCTAAATACATATGTTACTTTTTTTTAGTATCTAACAAATAATTTTTAGAATACTACTATTATGCTTCCGCTAACATTTTTTCTCCAGCCTCCATAGCTTCTTCTATGGTACCTTTAAGGTTAAATGCTGCTTCTGGTAGGTGATCTAACTCACCATCCATAATCATATTAAATCCTTTGATAGTGTCTTTAATATCAACAAGAACACCAGGGATACCCGTAAATTGTTCTGCTACATGGAATGGCTGAGATAAGAATCGTTGAACACGACGTGCACGTCCTACGGCTAATTTATCTTCTTCTGATAATTCTTCCATACCAAGGATAGCAATGATATCCTGTAATTCTTTATAATGCTGTAGTAACTCTTTTACACGTTGTGCACATTTGTAATGATCATCTCCTAATATGTCAGCAGATAGAATTCTTGAAGTAGAATCTAATGGATCCACCGCTGGATAAATACCAAGCTCAGCAATTTTACGAGATAATACCGTTGTTGCATCTAAGTGCGCAAAAGTAGTTGCAGGTGCAGGGTCAGTTAAGTCATCCGCAGGTACGTAAACCGCCTGTACAGAAGTAATAGATCCTTTTTTGGTAGAAGTAATACGCTCTTGCATCGCACCCATCTCAGTTGCTAATGTAGGCTGATATCCTACCGCAGATGGCATACGCCCAAGAAGTGCAGATACCTCAGATCCTGCTTGTGTAAAACGGAAAATGTTATCCACGAAGAAAAGTACGTCTTTACCTTGTCCATCACCAGCTCCATCACGGAAATATTCTGCAATAGTTAATCCTGATAATGCAACTCGAGCACGTGCTCCTGGCGGTTCATTCATCTGACCAAATACGAAAGTAGCTTTAGAATCTTTCATAGCTTCTTTGTCTACTTTTGATAGATCCCATCCACCTTCTTCCATAGAGTGCATAAAGTCATCACCGTATTTGATAATACCTGACTCTAACATTTCACGAAGTAAGTCATTTCCTTCACGAGTTCTTTCTCCTACTCCTGCGAATACAGAAAGACCACCGTGTCCTTTTGCAATATTGTTAATCAACTCCTGGATCAATACGGTTTTACCAACACCAGCTCCTCCAAATAATCCAATCTTACCTCCTTTTGCATAAGGCTCGATAAGGTCGATTACTTTGATACCAGTAAATAAAACTTCTGTAGAAGTAGATAAGTCTTCGAATTTAGGTGCCTGACGGTGAATTGGAAGACCATTTTTTCCTGCTTTAGGAAGATCATTCATTCCATCAATTGCATCTCCAATTACATTAAATAGACGTCCGTATACATCTTCGCCAATAGGCATTTGAATTGGGGCTCCAGTGGCAACTACCTCCATACCTCTGCTCAATCCATCACTGGAATCCATCGCAATGGTACGAACAGTATCTTCACCAATGTGAGATTGAATCTCAAGCACTAGTTTACTACCGTCTGCTCTATTAATTTCTAATGAATCGTAAATTTTTGGTAATTCAGTACCGGCAGCAAATTCTACATCGATAACCGGACCTACTATTTGAGATACTTTACCCGTAACTTTAGACATTATATTACTATTTAATGTGTTTTATTTTTTATTGTGAAAGAAGCACTCCTCTTAATTGTATTGAATAGCAGCTTTTTTCAGGCTGCAAATATAGTTTTTTAAAATGAAAAAAATAACTCCTTTTCTATTGTTTTTTTTAAGATAGTTTTTACATAGTAATTTAGGCAAGTCAATAAAGGGTAAAAGGCTTTATTTAATTACAGAACAATGTATTATCTCTAAAACTTGTACATCAAATAATTTCCTTAATTTTAGTAAAATTAACGAAATGGAAACATATGCTACTGCTTTAAGTTATGCCATACCTGGTTTTATTGTGCTGATTTTAATTGAATATGGGATTAGTAGGTGGAAGGGGGTATCAGTCAATGAAGGTTTGGATACCATATCAAGTATAAGCTCAGGGATTACTAATACCCTAAAGACATTGGTGGGTTTATCCGTAGTTATACTTAGTTATGAGTGGATGGTAGATCATTTAGCATTATTAGAAATTAAATCTACACCAATGGTATATCTATTGACATTTATTGGATTGGATTTTGCAGGCTATTGGTCACATCGATTTAATCATACGGTTAATCTTTTTTGGAACAGGCATATTATTCACCATAGCAGTGAAGAATTTAACTTAGCCTGTGCGTTACGACAAAACATTTCTGCCATTGTAGCCATTTATTTCTTTTTATATATCCCATTAGCACTTCTAGGAATTCCAGCAGAAGTTGTTGCTCTAGTAGCTCCTATTCATTTTTTTGCTCAGTTTTGGTACCATACGCGCTTGATTGATAAAATGGGATTTTTGGAATATGTCATAGTTACGCCCTCTCATCATAGAGTTCATCATGCTATTAACGATATCTATTTAGATAAAAATTATGCCGAAATTTTCATTGTTTGGGATAAGCTTTTTGGATCTTTTCAAAAAGAGCTTGATGAAGTACCTGCGGTGTATGGCGTAAAAAAACCAGTAAATACTTGGAATCCCTTTTTAATCAATTTTATGCATTTGTGGGGAATACTTAAGGATGCCTGGCGAACAAAAAGCCTTAAGGATAAATTGAAGATTTGGTTTATGCCTACAGGTTGGAGACCAGATGATGTTGCAGTCCTATATCCGATTCAATTAATTGAAGATCCATATGCTAGGGTAAAGTATACAGGTAATCGTTCTTATCTACTTAAAATATGGAGCTGGTTTCAATTAGTGATTACCATATTGCTAATGTATCATCTATTGATTAGTATAGCTGATCTTGGTTTTATTGATGTAGTAAACTACACACTCTTCTTGGCTATTTCAATTTTTGCCTATACTTCTTTAATGGATGGACATATTTTTTCATTGTATGCGGAGTTTATTAAATTGAGTTTTGGGCTTTATGTTGTTATTGATGCAGGGTGGTTTGGACTGGAAGAATTCTTTGGGTTTGCAAACACCGTAATGATCATTTACTTGCTTTCATCATTTATAATAACAGTTTACTTTCAGTGGGTAGCACCAAGAATGTTACTTAATGCTAAAAAAGTAGGTGCATAAAAAAACTCCTTTTCAATCTAATGAAAAGGAGTTTTTATGTCTTTAAATGGTTGATCTATTCAATCAAACCAGCTGAATATGTAGTATTGTAGGCTGATACATCTACTAAATTCCCTGAAGCTTCAAAGTTAGAGCCGTATGTAGCGTCAATAGCTTTAAGCATTTCATTGGCGATTAACGCATACCCTCTTGATGTTGGATGCACACCATCTAAGGAAAATGCACCACCAGTAACGAGGTTTGATGTTAATACCAAGTTATTTGTTGCGATACCTGTTGCTGCTAACTGATCTAATAAAGCGTTGGCATCTAATAGCGCAAAACCATTTGCTGTTGCGGCTGCTTCTATTACGCCATTATAGGCGATAGTTGCAGTTTCAATATCACTTTGCTCTTCAGGTGTTAATACCCATCTGTCTGCAAGGGGTATTGCTACACCATTTATGGTTCGTGGATCCCCTTCGACTGCTTCCGTACCAATAAAACTCGAAGCTGGTAATACTAATAAGTCTTCAGCAGTAGCTTGTCTCATATTAGTTAATGCCGGATTGATGGCAGTAAGGTCAGTTAAATCTTCATCAAGAATCACTACTGCGTTTCCTGCTCCTGCACTAAAGCTAATGGTTCTTCTTGCAATTTCTGCATCAGCTTCCTCTTGTGTAAGCGCCCCTTGCCCTACTAAAAAAGCAAAAGCCTGTACAATTCCACCATTATATGCAGCGTATGCACCATTAACAGCATCTGCTGTTGCTTGATCTAATGGTACTGGGTTGTGAGGAACCGTGGTAAAATGCGGTATAGCCGTTACATTTGGAATATTCGCTAAAATACCCTGTAAGCCGTCTATGTTAGCTGTTAACGACCCTATGATTGTTTGGTAAGTAGCTTCAAAACCTACACCAGCAGGTCCATCAATTGGTGTTATTGGGTTAGTACCATCACCACCAGATAGTGCATATCCTAATACATCATTGTTACCAATCCATAGTGAAATAAAGGATGGTTGCTGTGCAATAGCATCTGCTACAACGCTTGTACTAGCGCTACTAGCCATCCTTACGAAATAAGGATTAGCTGTTGCTGGACTTGCAAAAATACCATTTAAATCTCCATATCCAGGAGCTAGTAAATGAAAGCTTTTTGCACCTGGTACACCTAAGTTATTAAAGGGTCCTGTAGGATTATTCAATACGATATCCGTTGTTGAAACTGCAGCGGGATTTAATAGAGGTAGTGGAACAGGTCTAGGACTAGGACCACTTAGATCCAAAGCTAATCTTGCGCCAAAACCAGGTAGTTGATTTCCTCCGGCTAACAAACCACCAACGTTATCATTCATTAGGGGTTGTGTAAAACTACCTCCATTTCCTAAAGCAGCAAATTGCTGAGCCAATATTGCAGGCGTAGAATTTTCTTGAGAAATTTTATAAAGAGCGCCGTCAGCAAAACCAGCTGTTAACGAGTTTCCTAATGATACATAGGTGGAAAAATCAGCGCTTCCTTGCGTGAAAACTTCAAGCTCTACAGGCTCTTGTTGTCCTCTAGATCTTAAGTCTTCCAAAGTATCGTTCTCACAGGAAATAAATCCTATGGCAAGAAGAGACAATGTTATGTATTTAAGTTTTTTCATGATAATTTTTAATTTCTATTTTACAAGTTGTTAATTGTCCACGATAAAAAGTACTGAGAACCAATAAATCCAGTTCCAAACGCAGTAAAGTATTCATCTTGTAGTAAGTTGGTCGCACCTAACTTAAATGTAGACTTCAAACTAGGAATAGTATAGTTAAGCTGTGCATCAACTACGTGATAAGCAGGAACTTCACCATCTCCAAAAGAGGCTTCCCAGAAGAAGTTATCACTCCATCTCCAAGAAGTGTTAAATCCAAAGTTTTTAAATAAATCAGTTTTACCGAACGAAACTTTTACCTTATGTTCTGGTGTGTTAAACTGAGTTCTAAAATCTGGATTTTGAGTTACATCAAAGTCTAATCTTGCCCAAGTATAGTTAGCATCAAGATCAAAACCATTTAATATTTTGGTAGACAAAGAAATAGCTGCACCATACGAGTTAATATCTAAGTCTGAATTGGTATAGGTTTGATACGCTTGGAAATCACCGTTAGCAAGTGCACCAAAAGCCTGTGGATCTGAATCAACCTGACCATTTCCATCAGCATCAACACTACCATATAGAGGAGCTATAACCGTTTCGTTAGCTAAAAAGTCTTGATACTTATTGTAATATGCAGAAGCATCAATGATAACTTTGTTTACTTTACCACGATATCCAACCTCTACGGAAGTTACCTGTTCTGGTTGTGCTAAAGAAGAGTTTCCTACTTCTAGGTCATTTGGATTACCTGACTCAGCAAATGCTTGAACAGAACTTGCTAAATAAGAATTGAAATAAGCAGCTTCACCAGTTTGCGTTATCTGAGATGGTTGCCCTTGGCTTTGCCCATCATTACTCACAGGATATGTTCTGGAATAACGACCGGGGTTGTCAAAAGCACTACCTACTAATACCGCTCTACCAACATCTAAACCAATGTAAAGATCTTGAGTGGTTGGATTTCTAAATCCTGTTTGGAAAGAGGCTCTAAAGTTATGGTTATCATTTAAGGTAAAACCTGCAGATAGTCTTGGAGAGAAAAATCCATCAAACAACTCAGACTTGTCATATCGAATTGATCCTGTAAGTTTTAATTCTAAACTACTGCTTAACTCTAATTGCTTTTGAGCTTGTGTATACACCCCAAACTCTGAATAGTCGATAGGGCCATCCGTATCTGTATAAATGGTACCGAAAGAATTAAGCTCATATCGCCTTGCAGAACCACCTACTTGTATTTCTACAGCATCCCAAAGATGACTAAAGTTATAATTAGCATCTGCGTGATAAATTTTAGAATTATCAGCAAATCGAGATCCAGTTGAAAGGTCTGGGTTACTTGTTATTCTATTAAAAGCCTCTTCAAATTCTGGCGTACCTGGTAGGTAACGACCAGTGTCTGCTGCAGCTCTTGCAGCATCGTGTTTTTGCTGAGTTGTCAGGCCTTGTGGGTTACCCGTCAATTCTATAGTAGCATAGGTTGCGATATAATCTCCAAACCACTCTTGGTCACTTTTCCAATCGCGGTTAATGTTGATTCCAGTGAAAACCATATCGTAAGAATCTCCTGACTTATCTTCAGTAACATAACCTCTTACAAAAAAGTTGTTGTTCTTAATTTCTAATTTATGTTGCTGTAAAAAGAAGTTTTTAATATTGTAACGGTTTGCACCTTGATAAATGGTGTTACCAGTACCTACTTTTCCAACGTATTGAATTTCGAAATCTGTAGCCCACGGACGGAAGTATAATCCCCAATCTGCTTTAACACTTTCGGCGTTGTAGTTGGTCAAATTTACTTCATCATATCCTGTTCTACTAACCTCTACATCTGGTATAATCGCTAAACCAGAAGCATCTCTTATGTTGGTAGAAACTTCATCTCCGTAAACATTAATACCATCATAATCGGTGGCAGCTCTAGTCAACCCTCTATTAAATTTATCTTCTCGGTTTGTTGCAAACCAATCAGTACCTTTTAAATACCCGAAATTAACTTTGGCTGCAAACTTATCACTGAATTTATGGGCTATACGAATACCAAAATCCTTATATTCATTATCACCAGCAGCTTCTTGAGAGGTTACTCCTCCTTTAATATAAGCACTTATACCTTGGTGGTCAAAAGGAGTCTTACTTCGCATAAATAAAATTCCGTTAAAAGCATTTGCTCCATATAGAGCTGATGCAGCTCCTGGAAGAATTTCTACACTTTGAACATCCGTTTCAACCATTCCTAAAAGGTTACCTAAAGGGAAGTTCAGTGCAGGAGCAGAGTTGTCCATACCATCAACAAGCTGCATAAACCTTGTGTTAGCAAAGCTGGCAAAACCTCTCGTGTTTATGGACTTAAACGTTAAACTGTTCGTATTAATATCAACTCCTTTTAAATTTTCCAAACCACCATAAAAATCTGCAGATGGTGTATTTTTTACTTGTTTTATCCCGAATCGCTCCACTGTAACTGGTGATTCAAAGATTCTTTCTGGTGTTCGAGAAGCCGATACGACAACTTCATCCAGTTCCGTACCTTCCTTAAGAACAACATTTACTTCTTGTCCACTAGAAGTGATTTCTACCGTTTGTGAATCGAAACCAACAACACTTATATTAATAGTAAATGGTGGCTTAATATCGGTAGTTAGTGTAAAAAGCCCATCAAAATCTGTTACTGTTCCGACGGCTTGACCTTGAACCGCAATGTTTACTCCAGGAATAGGAACATTACTTTGGTCTGTTACTTTACCGGTAACGGTTGTTTGCGCAGTAGCGATAGTTGACGCAAGAAGAACTATCACCAACAAAATTTTTTTCATACCCCTTATATTTTTAAAGTTACGACACCAATATACGGTTTTTTATTAATTCCTTAACACAAAAGTTAAAAATTGACCACTTTGAACAATATTTAGTTAAAAAAATAGCTAAAAAAAGCCCACTTACCTTTATAAGTGGGCTTTTTTGATGGTTGTTTGGGGTTATAAATTGTTTAGTGATAAGCCAATATAATACTGTGATCCGATAAATCCAGTTCCTATGCCTGCATAGTATTCGTTACCTCCAATATTTGTTGCTCCCATTTTAAGTGCTGCTTTTAATTTAGGAATTCTATAATTAAGCTGCGCATCAATAACGGTAAAAGATGGAACTTCTGTCGATCCAAAAGCATCATTCCACTGAAAACTGTCACTCCACTTAAGACTAGTATTAAAACCAAAATTTTTGAAAAGGTTTCGGTTACCAAATAATACTTTTACTCTATGTTCTGGACTATTAAATTCTGATTGGAAATTACTTTGATTCTGATTGTCCAAATCTTCTTTAGCATAAGTATAGTTAACACCTAGATCATAATCTCTTAAAATACTACTTTCCACTCCTACAGTAGCACCGTACGAATTTACATCTACAGCGGTATTTGTGGCGATATTATACACTTTAAAATCACCATTAGCTATTGCTTGTACAGCAGTTAGTGAACCTACGGAGCCATATAGCGGAACTATTACAACCTCACTCGTAATAAAATCTTGGTACATATTATAATACCCACCAACTTCAATTGAAAAATCATCAAATTTTCCACGGTATCCTAGTTCTATACTTGATACTTGTTCTGGCTTAACTAATTCCGGTGAAGCTTGCTCTAGACGTGTAGGGTCTGCTGAAGATGAAAATGCCAGTGCCGAAGCTAAGGTATAAGAATTTTCAAAAGCGTCTCTACCTGTAATGGTAACGGAATTTTGACCAGTAAGTACTGTTCCTTGCGTACTTAAATCAAAATCTCTACGTTCTCTATCCAGGTTTTCAGGAGCTGAACCAATAGCTATGGCTCCGACAAGATCTAGTCCCATATAGAGGTTTTGCGTAGTTGGGTTTCTAAAACCTGTCTGGTATGAAGCTCTAATGTTATGATTTCTTTTTTCACCTAAAGTATATCCAACAGCTGCTCTAGGCGAATAATTTCCATCAAATAGTTGAGACTTGTCATAGCGCACAGATCCTGTGAATTTTAATCGTTCATCTAAGAATTTCTTCTGTATTTGTGCATATACACCAATTTCGGAATATTTTATAGGTCCATCTGCATCAGTAAAGATGGAACCGTCAGATCTTAAGTTATATTCTCTAAAAGATCCTCCGACTTGTATATCTGCAAACTCGTTGACAAGATGGCTAAAATTATAATTAGCATCTACATGTCTTAACTGGCTCTCATCCTTAAATTTAGCACCAGTGGTAAAATCAGGATCATTGATTACACTTTCAAAAACTTCTTGAAATTCAGGTGTTCCAGGAATTAGTCGCCCTGTATCTGCTTGAGCTCTAGCTGCTTGATGTGCTTGTTCTGAAGTCGCGCCTCCACCAATAGCTGCAGCATAAGTACCAAAATATTCAGCATACCAGGTTTCATTATCTTTCCATCTATTGTTGATGTTTGTTGCTGCAACTCGGGTGTCGTAAGTATCCCCTGCATCTGAATCGGTAATATACCCTCGAATAAAGAAATTATTATTTTTTATTTCTAATTTATGTTGTTGTAAAAAGAAGTTTGGGGAATAAAAACGATTGGCATTTTGAAAAATCGTCGTACCTCTACCTATACGACCATTGTATATGATTTCAAAATCATCTTCAAACGGTCTATAGTGTATTGCACTACTAAATTTAACGCTTTCTGCTTCATAGTCCACAAGGTCTATTTCTTGGTAACCAGTTCTACTTACAAACCCTATACCTGGTAAATTTAAAGTTACTTCATCACCATATACATTAACACCGTTATAATTAGGGTCTGTAGCTCTATTTAACGATGGGTTATTAATATTGTTTTGGTTAACGGCAAACCAATCGGTACCTCTGAACATGGTAAAATTAGCTTTAACTGCTAATTTTTTTGAGAATGCTTTGGCTACTCTTATTCCAACGTCATAAAATGGGTTGGTACCTGCAGCATCTTGTGAGGTTACACCACCTCTTGAATATGCGCTTATACCTTCTGCATCAAATGGGTTTTTACTGGTGTATGTTAATAAACCATTAAAAGCATTGGCTCCGTATAGTGCAGATGAAGCTCCTGGTAGTAATTCAACTCTTTGAATATCCAGTTCGGAAACACTTACTAAATTTCCTAAAGAAAAGTTTAAGGAAGGTGAGCTGTTATCCATACCATCGACCAACTGAACAAATCGTGTGTTTGAAAATGATCCATATCCTCTGGTATTAACAGTTTTGTACGTTAAACTATTGCTTAAGACTTCTACACCTTTAATGTTTTCTAGTCCACTATAATAATCAATTGATGGCGTAAACTTTATTTCTCGAGTTCCGTAATATTCAACACGTACTGGTGATTCGAATATTCTTTCTGGTTTTCTTGATGCTGATAAAATAACAACATCTAGATCGGTTCCTTCTTGAAGGGTAACTAAAATTTGTTTTTCACTTGAAGTAATAGTTTGGGTTACTGTTTCATATCCTACACTACTAAAATAAAGGGTTACGGGCAATACTTCATCCATAGGCAAAACAAATTCTCCATCAAAATTGGTTACTGCACCCACGGCATAGCCTCTTAATTTTACATTGACTAATGGAATAGGATTACCAGCTTGGTCTACAACCTTTCCGGTTAAGGTCGTTACCTGAGCGGAAAGTATACCGCATAATAAGGTTAAGAAAAAAAATAATTTTCTTTTCATAATAAATTAAATGTTAGGTTTAAGTGTTTGGGGCACTTGTTGAGTTATTAAATAGATCCTTTTTATTTTTTTAAAGGAAGACGAAAGTAATAAAAATTGGATAAAATACACAAAAAATAACCCTATTGTTTTGTAGGTAGGAAAAAACTTATTTTAAATAACAAAAAAAGATGGTTCTTATCTGATAATCCAAAAATATTGATGTACTGAAATAAAAAAACCGGCTAAGTTAGCCGGTTTTTTTAAAGTATTTAAATTTATTCTATAGATTATTAAAGTACAATCCAATATAATACTGTGAGCCGATATTACCGGTACCTAATGCGGTAAAATATTCTTCACCGGTTAAGTTTGTACCTCCTAATTTGATCTTTGCTTTCAGTGCAGGGATTCTATAGTTAATTTGTGCATCAAAGACAGTAAAGGAAGGAACTTCACCTACTGCAAATGCGGATTCCCAAATATAATCAGTGCTCCATCTAACAGCGGTATTGAAACCGAAGTTTCTCAATAAGTTTTCGTTACCAAACATAGCTTTGAACTTATGTCTTGGCGTATTAAAACTAGTTCTAAACCCAGGGTCTTGACTTTGATCAAAATCTTGCTCAGCAAACGTATAGCTGGTATTCAATTCATAATTGCCGAAAACT
The DNA here is from genome assembly GCF_004216895.1 of Aquimarina brevivitae. GTDB lineage: Bacteria > Bacteroidota > Bacteroidia > Flavobacteriales > Flavobacteriaceae > Aquimarina > Aquimarina brevivitae. The sequence goes on from NZ_SGXE01000001.1 coordinate 700,935, forward strand.
CTTGCAGATATTCCGAATACTGCTCCATAAGAGTTGATATCCGCAGTAGAGTTGGTTATGGTTTGGAAACCAGCGAAGTTACCCGCTCTTAACGAATTTTCTGCTTCTGTAGTTCCCACATCACCCGATAACGGACTTGCTACATCAACTGTAGCAATAAAGTCTTGATACATATTGTAGTACCCGCTAACATCTAATAATAATTTACCAAAATCGGCGCGGTACCCCAGTTCAATTGCAGTTACTTTTTCTGGTTTTACAATGTCTGGGTTTGCGATTTCTAATACAGAAGTATCCGTTCCTCCAGTTTGTAAAAACGCTCTTACCGAGTTGGCAGTATATGAATTTTCATAGGCTGCACGACCACTAATTTGTGTTCCATTAACTACTCTTGTATAACGATCTAAATTAGCTTCTGCAGAACCGACAACTGCACCCTCACCTATATCTAACCCAATAAACAAGTCTTGAGTAGTTGGGTTTCTAAAACCTGTTTGGATAGAAGCTCTAATATTTCTGTTTCGATTTCTACCCAGGGTATAACCTACAGAGAATCTAGGAGAATAGTTTCCATCGAAAAGCTCGGACTTATCATATCGAACAGATCCAGTTAGTTTTAAACGATCATCAATTAATTTTTTCTGTATTTGTGAATATATACCAAACTCAGAGTAGTCGATAGATCCATCAAAATCCGTATAGATGGTTCCGTCAGAAATTAAATTATATTCTCTAAATGATCCACCAATTTGTATATCTGCAAAATCACCTAATAGATGTGAAAAATTGTAATTGGCATCGTGGTGTGTAAATTGTGTTTTAGAAATAAATCTAGCACCTGTTTCAAAATCAGGGTCACTAGTTACTGAATTAAATGCATTCTGAAATTCAGCTGTACCCGGCTCAAAGCGACCCGTATCTGCAAAGTCTCTTGCAGCACTATGCGCTAATTCTTCTGATCCTGTTTGAGAAAATGCCTGTTGAAAAGCAAAAGCGTACTCGCCAAACCATTGTTGGTCACTCTTCCATCTGCGGTTAATATTTATTCCTGCAAATCGAGTGTCGTATGCATCTCCCGCATCTTCTGCAGTGATATAGCTTCTAATAAAGAAATTGTCATTTCTAACTTCAAGTTTGTGTTGTTGTAATAGGAAGTTTTTTAACGAGAAGCGATTGGAATCTTGAAACATAGTTTGTCCCTTACCAACTTTGGCAGCATATATAATTTCGAAATCATCACCAAAAGGTCTGTAGTGCAGTGATCCATCAAATTTTATACTTTCTGCTTCGTAATCGGTTAAGTCGGCTTCATCATATCCAGTTCTTGAAACAAATCCGATGCCCGGTAAAGCGGTCCTCACTTCATCTCCATATACATTTAAACCGTCGTAAGCAGGATCTTCCGCTCTACTTTCACCAGGATTTAATACGTTATCTCTATTGGAAGCGTACCAATCCGTACCTCTCAAATAGGCAAAGTTCACTTTGGCTGCAAATTTATCTCCAAAGGCTTTTGCCATTCGTAAACCTACATCATAAAACTCATTATCACCAGCTGCTTCTTGTGACGTTATACCAGTTTTAAAATAGGTGCTTATACCTTGATGATCAAACGGATTTTTGGTATTCATAAATAAAATACCATTAAATGCATTTGCTCCATATAAAGCCGATGATGCACCAGGTAATAATTCTATATTTTGGACATCCAATTCATTAACCCCAATAAGGTTACCTAATGCGAAATTCAAGGATGGAGAAACATTGTCCATTCCATCGATTAATTGTACAAATCGAGTGTTAGTAAAGGTTGCAAACCCTCTGGTATTTATAGATTGAAAGGTTAAACTATTGGTATTTACGTCAACTCCTTTTATATTTTCTAAGCCAGCATAAAAATCAGCAGATGGCGCAGCTTTGACGTCATTAATACCATAACGTTCAATACTAACCGGAGACTCAAAGATACGTTCTGGAGCTCTAGATGCTGCAACTACAAGCTCATCAAGAAAGCTGATTTCTTTTAAGGTAATATTTACTTCAATAGTTCCTGAGTTTACTACTTCAGTAACAGGTTCAAAACCTACACTGCTAATCTCTAAAGTATAGGGATACTCTTTATTGGTAGTAATAGCAAAAAAACCATCGAAATCTGAGATAGTTCTTTGGTCTGTTCCTTTAAGTTGTACGGAAACTCCAGGAATCGGTTGACCGTATTCGTCGGTAATATTACCATAGAGCGATGTTTGCGCAAAGCTAATAATGCTTATAAAAAGCATCAGTAGGGTAGTAATAATTTTCATAATGGATAAAATTTAGATTTGGATCCGCGAAAATACTGTAAATCCGTATATTAGAAAATTTTAATGCGGTTTTACCATAATTTTTATGGCTTTGAAAAATAAAGCCTATAAAATTTAAAGAAAAATCAACATATCCACTAAGTTCTTAAAAAACAAGCAAGTATTGTGTTAAATTAAAACTAAATATATAACGTATGGCTGTCTAGAAGTTATTCTACTGTAACTGATTTTGCTAAATTTCTGGGTTGATCCACATTTTTTCCTAACATAACCGCGATATAGTAGGATAATATTTGTAATGGGATGGTTGTAAGTAAGGGCGTTAAAAATTCTTCAGTTTCGGGGATTTCAATAACGTGATCAGCTAATTCTTTTACAGTAACATCTCCTTCTGTAACAACAGCTATAATTTTACCTTGGCGAGATTTAATTTCTTGAATATTGCTAACGATTTTATCGTAATGGCCTTTTTTGGTAGCAATAACAACTACAGGCATTTGCTCATCGATAAGAGCAATAGGACCATGTTTCATTTCTGCTGCTGGATACCCTTCTGCATGGATGTACGAAATTTCTTTCAACTTTAATGCTCCTTCTAAAGCTACTGGAAAATTAAAACCTCTACCTAAATACAAGAAATTTTTGGCTTCCTTGTAAGTTTCTGCAATACTTTTTACGTGCGCTGCGGATTGAAGTGAAATTTTTACTTTTTCAGGAATTCGCTCTAATTCTTGTAAGTAATAGTGAAAATCACTTTTAGGAATTGTTCCTTTACTCTCCGCTAGCTTAAGTGCAATAAGTGCTAAAACGGTGATTTGAGTTGTAAATGCTTTAGTAGATGCTACACCAATTTCTGGACCTGCGTGAGTGTAGGCTCCTGCATGCGTTTCTCTTGATATCGAAGAGCCAACTACATTACAAACACCAAAAACAAAAGCTCCTTTTTCTTTAGCTAGCTTAATAGCCGCCATAGTATCTGCGGTTTCGCCACTTTGAGATATAGCAATAATAACATCATCCTGGTGTATTACTGGGTTACGGTATCTAAATTCAGAAGCATACTCAACCTCTACAGGTAATCTAACTAATTCTTCGAAAATGTACTCAGCAACTAATCCGGCGTGCCAAGAGGTACCACACGCAACAATTACAATCCGTTTTGCGTTTAATAATTTTGTTAAATTATCATCAACACCAGCCATTTTGATAATGCCTTCATCCACTCGCATTCTACCTCTAAAGGTATCACTGATCGCATTAGGTTGCTCATAGATTTCTTTGAGCATAAAATGATCATAGCCTCCCTTTTCGATTTGCTCAAGGTTTAATTGCAATTCTTGTAAATAAGGATCAACGCTGGTATCATCCTTAATTTTACGAACTTTAACTTCTTTACCTCTTCTAACTATTGCCATTTCTCCGTCTTCAAGATAAATCGCATTATTGGTGTATTCGATAAATGGAGAAGCATCAGAGGCGATAAAAAATTCATCTTCACCAACACCTATGGCAAGGGGACTACCTAACCTAGCAACAATAATTTCATCAGGCTTATTTTTATCAAAAACCGCTATAGCGTAAGCGCCAATAGTTTGGTTTAGCGCTAATTGCACAGCTTTTCCTAATTTTACGTTTTCTTTAGTTTTAACTTCTTCTATTAGATTTACTAAAACTTCAGTATCGGTATCAGAAGTAAAGGTATACCCTCTCTTTTTTAATTCCGTCTTTAAAGCGTCATAATTTTCTATAATTCCATTATGAATTATCACTAGGTCGCCAGAGTTGGAATAATGTGGATGTGAGTTAACATCATTAGGCACTCCATGTGTGGCCCATCTGGTGTGTCCTATGCCAATAGTACCCTCAGTGCTAATTTCATTTTCTAACTTATCCTGTAGATCTGCTACCTTACCCTTGGTTTTAGAAAGCTTAATAGTCTTGCCATCATAAAGCGCTATACCAGCTGAATCATAGCCTCGATATTCTAATCGTTTTAATCCTTTTAATATAATTGGATATGCTTGTCTATGTCCTATGTAACCTACAATTCCGCACATATGAGTTGATATTATGTATTTGAATTACTGTATCGTAATTATTTTGTATAAAAAATTTCCAGCTTTACTCGCTTAGACTCTGGAACGTTGGCACCTGGTCCGTGTAAAATAGTACCCTCATGAGAAACTATGGATGAAAAAGGTATTCTTCTATCAGCTTCGTCTGCAGGGGTATTAAATCCATTAGCCAATCCGGTAATATTTACATTTTGAGAAACGGCTATACCTAATTTAACATTGTCCTCGTCGCGATTTAAGACATCAATTATATGTCTTGTTAATCGAATTTTATAGAATTCACCATTTTCATCAGCATCTCTTGATAATCTTTCCAGGTGATTTGTTATAGAATTAATAGGGTTACTTTCATTATTGGTGCCATCAAAATAATCTATAAGTACTGAGCCTGTATTTTCATTAAATATAAAAATTCTTTCTGGTTCATTGCTTCCGGAAACCATTTTATCTTGATCAACATATATCTTTAAATTTGCTTCATTAATTAACCATTCTTGGTTTCTGAGATACTCTAATTCAGTAATTTGCTCTCCCTCTTCGTTGAAAACAGGATCTCCATTTTCATCAAATGCAGGTTCATTAAAGAATTCTAAAACTCCATATGAACCTTCACCTCCTTTTAAATAGATATTCTCTTCACCAGAAATTTCTCCTTGTTCTTCAGGGCCATAAGTGGCCTCAATATCAGGGTTTAAGGTATTGGATATAGCATTAATTACATTGTTGGTAAAACTAAACACATATTCTTGTTGACCCCTTACCGTATCGTCTGTTGATCCGTCATTATTGGTGTCCTCAATATCTCTGATATCCGTGGTATATTGTAAAGTAATAGTTGCCTCAGAAATATCAAACTTAAACATATTACCGGCAGAGGCACTTTCTGTTTTAATATATATTCCTCTAAAATAATTTCTGAAGTTATTTGCATTGCTCAACTCTGGTTGCCCTTCTTTATCTATGATCTCTTGTTTGAAATAATTTACTATTTCTTCACTAAATTCTATTCTTAATTGAGGTGGAAGTCTTTGAATCTGAGGAGGCGTATCTTCATCATTGTCATCGTCTATTTCTACAAGAACTTCTTCTGCAGAAGGTTTAAAATCAAGTGTGTCTGCTAATAGTTGTCCTTCTAAGGATGAAAAAGTACTGATGTCGTTAGAATAATATATTTTTCTTTCCTCAGGCATACTAGGATTAAAGTCAGAAAGGAAATAATTAGACCTATAAATTCTTAAATTAATAGTGCTTTCTCCATATACGGAGTCCAGTTCATAAGTATTTACTATTTCTTCGTTCTCATTAGTTTCAGTTGAAATTAACTCTGAATAATAAGGGATGCTAAGTATCACTTTATCCAAAACAGGATTTTCCCCAAAAACAGGATTATAATTAGGAGGCTCTATCTGTGATAATAAACTATATTCTGTTTTGCCATAAACCGGATCTACATATATACCTAACATATTGCAGGGTAAATTCGTTGCCTGAACCGCACTCAATTTTTTGGTAACAGCAGTTGGATAGGCAATGTAACTGTCATTCTGAAAATTTACATCTCCAATAATTTCATCACCAACTGTATTAAAATCATCATTACAGGATATGGCTGTTAAAGCTATGGTAAAACAAACCACTGCTTTTACTATTCTATTTTTCAAATTCATAAATGTTTATAAGCTTATACCAATACTTCAGACTCATAAAAAGTCTCATAGGCATCCGCAAATTCTTCCGGTTTTTTATACTCTAAAACCGGTTGCTCAATACTTTTTAAATGCTCCTCAATTTCTGAAGGAATTTCTTCAGAACCAACAATAATGGCATCAGAGTGATTGATGGCAACTTTCATGATGTTCGCATATGAAGGTTTAGCCAAAATTTCAATTTTATCTTCAGCTATACCGTCAAATTTAATCTTATCCATCATTTTCTTATCTAACGTACCATCAAATCCTTGATTGTATACTGAGGTAACTATTTTGCTTTCGCTAAATAAGGGTTCATTAGCATAGTAGTTCCTTAAGTACAATGGTAATAAAGAGGCTAACCAACCGTGAACGTGAATCACATCTGGTGACCAATTTAATTTTTTCACCGTTTCAATAACTCCCTTAGCAAAAAAGATTGCTCGCTCATCGTTATCTGGGAAAAGATTTCCATCTTCATCCGATAAGGTTGCTTTTCTTTTAAAATAATCTTCATTATCAATGAAATATACCTGCATCCGTTCTTTAGGAATGGAAGCCACCTTTATAATCAATGGCATGTCCAAATCGTTAATTACTAAGTTCATACCAGACAAACGGATCACTTCGTGAAGTTGATGTCTTCTTTCATTAATGTTACCGTATCGAGGCATAAAAATCCTAATTTGGCCACCTTTACTATTGACCATTCTTGGAGCCTCAAATGACATTGATGAAATTTCCGTTTCTGGTAAATAAGGTATTACTTCTGATGATACGTACAATATCCTCTTGTCTTTCATATAAATCGAAACTTTGTCGTCTTCCTAAGAATAAATTTTTGCAAAATTACGAAAATTTATGTAGTCTCCCAGTAATATCTTATTTTTGCACGCTTTTAATGCAAAAAATCAATGGAGCTATACACCAAAAGACGGGATCTAGAAGCAGAAGTTGCAAAACTAAAAAAACAAAATCTGGATATAGGTTTTGTCCCTACTATGGGAGCATTACATAGTGGGCACTTAGCTTTGGTAAAGCAAGCCGCTAAAGATAACGAAATAGTGGTAGTTAGCATCTTTGTCAATCCAACTCAATTTAATAATAAAGCAGATTTAGCACACTATCCAAGAACGCTTAAGGAGGATATGGATTTGTTGACAAATATATTAGAAACTGTTATGGTTTTTGCTCCTGCCCCAGAGGAGGTTTATGGTGAGGAGGCAAAAGCTACTTCGTATGATTTTGGTGGTTTGGAGTTAGAAATGGAAGGAAAATTTAGACCAGGCCATTTTAATGGGGTAGGGACTGTGCTAAAACATTTATTTGATATCGTAAAGCCAGATCGTGCTTATTTTGGTGAAAAGGATTATCAGCAATTACAAATTGTAAAGAAACTTGTAGAAATTGAAAAAATGGCAGTTCAAATAATTGGGTGCCCTATTTATCGCGAAAGCTCTGGATTGGCTTTAAGTTCGCGAAATACAAGGTTAAACTCAGTGCAAACAAAAGCATCACCCAAAATATATGAAGTTCTTAAGCAAGTTAAAGAAGACTTTGGCACAAAAAGTGTAGAGGAACTAAATGCCTGGGTGTCAGAACAATTTAGTGATGATCCTGATCTCAAATTAGAATATTTTGAAATCGCAAACGCAATTAATCTCAAAACCGCAAAGCGAAAGAATAAAGGAGAAGAATATCGTGCATTTATTGCTGTTTTTGCGGGAGAAGTGAGGTTGATTGATAACATTGCCCTAAATTAAAATTAATTAACTTTGTAACATGTTTGTACACGTAGTAAAATCTAAAATACATAGAGTAAAAGTTACAGGAGCTGATCTAAATTATATTGGTAGTATTACCATAGATCAGGACCTGATGGATGCTGCCAATATTATTGAAGGCGAAAAAGTTCAGATTGTAAATAATAACAATGGAGAGCGCCTAGAGACTTATGCAATTCCTGGTCCAAGGAATAGTGGTGAAATAACGCTAAATGGAGCAGCTGCTCGAAAAGTAGCAAAAGGAGATGTGCTTATCTTGATCGCATATGCGATGATGGATATTGAAGAGGCTAAAAATTTTAAACCAAAATTGCTTTTTCCTGATGAGGAAACTAATTTATTAAAATAAGTGAATTCTAAACTCAGTAAAGCCTTAAAGATCATACTCCCACTACTGTTGGGAGTTTTTTTAATATGGTATTCTATAGCTTCTGCCACTGAGGAAGAAAAAAAAGAATTGGCTCATTATATCTCCAATGCTGATCTATCTTGGGTGGTATTATCTATTGTTTTAGGTTTAATATCACATTTATCGCGTGCCTATCGATGGAATTTTTTATTAAAACCAATAGGGTATTCTGTATCACTTCAAAATAGCTTTATGGCTATAATGGCAGGCTATTTAGCTAATTTAGGAATTCCAAGATCAGGTGAATTGATTAGAGCGGGCATTATCACTACCTACGAAGAGGTGCCTTTTAAGAAATCATTCGGCACTATTATTTCAGAGCGTGTGGTGGATTTATTGATGCTTTGCTTAATAATTTTGATCACATTACTATTTGAATCAGAACAACTATTGTCCTATTTAGGTAGCAAATTGGCGAATCCATTAATTACAGTTTTGATTTTAATAAGCGCAATACTTGCAGGTATTTTTTTACTGCGTTTACTTAAAAAATCAGAAAACCGTTTAGTGATCAAGATTAGAAATTTTGGAGAAGGATTATTGGAGGGCGTAAAAAGTATTTACCAGTTAAAAAAGAAATGGCCGTTTATTATACATACCTTGCTTATTTGGGCACTATATGTATTAATGTTTTATGTGGTAAAGTATACGGTTCCTGGCGGAGCAGAAATTGGGATAGGCATAATATTAGTCACTTTTGTTGCAGGATCCTTGGCCATTTCTCTAACCAATGGAGGCATTGGTGTTTTTCCATTGGCCATAGCTGTTGTTTTGCAATTATATGATATTGATAAATCTATTGGATTAGCTTATGGATGGATCTTATGGGGTTCTCAAACTGCAATAACTATCCTATTTGGAGCGTTATCCTTTTTGTTGCTACCGCTATTAAATAGAGTCAAATAATTATTATATATTGCTAGTTACTTAACCTAAATAAATTGTTTATGAAAAAAAGTATCTTTTTTTTATTACTAAGTTTGCTGATTGCGCCTGTAGCTCAAGCCCAGGCGATTTATGAATCTTTTCGCTCAGTAAAACTTGATCAAACAAGAGAGCTAAAAATTCAATTGCCAAGAAACTATCAAAGAAATGAGGATAAGATTTATCCTGTGATACTGGTGTTAGATGGGGATTATCTATTCGAACCTGTCGCAGGAATGGTTGATTATTTTTCGTATTGGGAAGATATGCCAGAGTCCATAGTGGTTGGGATAAATCAGAGAAAGACTAGGTTAGAGGATGGTAGGTACGATACAGCGCAGTATTTACCAACAGGAAGCGGTGCAAATTTTTATGAATTTATAGGGCAAGAATTAATGCCTTATATAAATGAAACGTATAGAACAGCACCTCTGAAAATTATTGTAGGTCACGATTATACTTCTAATTTTATCAATTATTTCATGTTTAAGGATAATCCAATATTTCAGGGCTATATCAACTTAAGTCCTGAGTTAGCTCCTACTATGATTGAGAAAATATCCAATGTATTATCCAAAGACCCTAAAAATACCTGGTATTATTTAGCTACAGGGGCAAATGACTCTGATCAAATAAAAGAAGATGTAATTCAATTAGATGCCAGAATTGATAGTTTAAAGTTACAGAATCTAAATTATCACTTTGATAACTTTGCGGAATCTACTCATTACACCTTGGTAGGAAAAGCTATTCCTAAGGCATTAGAGGATTTTTTCCAGATGTATAGACCGATCAGTAAAAAGATATATAGAGATGTTATTTTACCCATGGAAGACGAATCCAGGTTTGAGTATTTAACCAACATTTATAAAACTACTGAAGAGTTATACGGTTTTAAAAGAAAGGTTAGAATAAATGATTTTATAGCCATATCCACTGCAGTTGAAAAAACTGAAGACTGGGAGGAATTAGAACCATTAGGTGATTTGGCGGTTAAAGAATATCCGGATAGTATGTTGGGATATTATTATTTAGGCATTTATTATGAACAAATTGGTGAACCTAAAAAAGCATTACGAGCCTACGAAAAAGGATTTCAAAAGGAAGAAATTGCATTTTTAACTAAAGATTATATGTTAGAAAAAGCAACGAAGATCAAAGAAGATTTTGGTTGGTAGTAGGTATAAAAAAAGAATAGTAAAGATCTTCTGTTTAGAAGATCTTTTTTTTAACTGGTTATCTTGATATTGTAATTATAGCGTTAATATATTGGCTTCATTATGGCAAAAACAAAAACAGTATTTTATTGTCAAAATTGTGGCGCTCAGTATTCTAAATGGCAAGGACAATGTACCTCCTGTAAAGCCTGGAATACAATTGCTGAAGAACTCGTACAAAAAGCAGAAAAAAATGATTGGAAACAATCGTCTCTTACAGGATCTACTGCAAAAAGAGCTTCAAAGCCATTAAAAGTATCCGAAATTGATACTTCCACCGAAGCGAGATACAAAACCGATGATGAAGAACTGGATCGTGTTTTAGGCGGAGGATTAGTGCCAGGGTCTTTAACCTTATTAGGAGGAGAACCAGGCATCGGCAAAAGTACCTTGCTATTACAAATTAGTATTCGTTTACCTTTTAAAACACTATACGTATCTGGAGAGGAAAGTCAAAAGCAAATAAAAATGCGGGCTGAGCGGATTTCATCAAAAACTGATAACTGTTATATACTTACCGAAACAAAGACGCAACATATTTTTAGACAAATCGAGGCGATAACTCCCGATATTGTTATTATTGATTCTATACAAACGCTTCATAGTGATTATATAGAAAGTAGTGCCGGAAGCATTTCTCAAATCCGAGAATGTACTACCGAACTGATAAAGTTTGCAAAAGAAACTTCAACACCAGTTGTTTTGATTGGGCATATTACTAAAGATGGCCATATTGCCGGACCCAAGATATTGGAGCATATGGTAGATACAGTGCTTCAATTTGAAGGAGATAGAAACCACGTATATCGCATATTAAGAGCGCTTAAAAATAGATTTGGCTCTACTTCAGAGCTTGGAATATATGAAATGTTAGGTCACGGATTGCGACAGGTCAGCAATCCGAGTGAAATATTGATATCCAAAAAAGATGAAGAGTTAAGTGGTAATGCCATTGCAGCTACGCTTGAGGGTATGAGACCACTGATGATAGAGATACAGGCACTGGTAAGCACAGCAGTATATGGAACACCGCAACGAAGCGCAACAGGCTATAATCTTAAACGGCTAAATATGATCTTGGCAGTTTTAGAAAAAAGAGCAGGGTTTCGATTAGGAGCAAAAGATGTATTTCTTAATGTTACTGGAGGGATCTCTGTGGATGATCCTGCCATTGATCTAGCTGTGGTTGCAGCTATACTTTCTTCAAATGAAGATGTGTATATTCCTAAGGATTACTGTTTTGCTGCGGAGGTCGGGCTGGCTGGTGAAGTTAGACCAGTAACTCGAGTGGAGCAACGCATTCAGGAAGCAGAAAAACTAGGTTTTTCAACAATTTTTGTCTCCAAATACAACAAATTAGCCCACAAGCCTACCAATATTAAAGTGCAATTAGTTGCAAAAGTAGAAGATGTGGTAGAGCTGCTATTTGCTTAATTAAGGAGCTGGGTTGGGAATATCATTATGTACTTCATTTATCTTTTGCAAAATTTCTTTGGATAATGAAATATTGATACTATCGATATTCTCTTTGAGTTGCTCCATAGTAGTTGCACCAATAATCGTACTGGTTACAAAAGGTCTTTCTGTAACAAAGGATAGTGCCATTTTTGTGAGACTTATATTGTGTTCTTTGGCAATTTCATTGTAAGCTCTTGTTGCAGCAAATGAATTGGTATTATGATACCTATTAAATTGTGGAAATAGCGTAACTCTCGCGTTGGGTGGGGTTTCATCTAAGTATTTGCCAGTTAGTTGTCCAAATCCAAGAGGCGAATACGGTAAATGACCAATATTTTCTCGGTGCAGGATTTCAGTGAGTCCGATTTCATCTTTTCGATTCAACAAACTATATGGATTTTGAACAGTAATCATTTTTGGAGCTCCTTTGCGAGCTTCTTCGGCATAGCGCATCACTCCATAAGGTGTTTCATTAGACAAACCAATCTGACGAATTTTACCTTCTTTAATAAAATCTTCTAAATAGCTTAGGACAGCAGCAAAGTTATCTTGCCACTGTTCATCTGCATCGTGTTCATATCCTCTTACACCAAAAAAATTGGTATTTCGATCCGGCCAATGTAATTGGTATAGATCAATGTAATCTGTTTGTAACCTTTTTAAGCTTTTGTGGATAGCATCGCTAAACTCTGATTTGGTAAAACCGCCAGTTCTAATGTGTTTTACAAACTCTCTTGGCCCTACAATCTTTGTTGCTAACACAATTTTGTCTCTTTTACCCGTTTTTTGCAGCCATTTGCCAATTATTGTCTCCGTTGCGCCTTGTGTTTCTTTCTTTGCTGGCACTGCATAAAGCTCGGCTGTATCAATAAAATTAATGCCTTTTTGTAAGGCGTAATCTAATTGTTGATGGGCTTCTTGCTCGGTGTTTTGTTCTCCCCAGGTCATGGTTCCTAGGCACAGTTTACTAACGGATATATCGGTATTGGGTAAGCGAGTGTATTTCACGATGTACTTTTTTTCAAAAGTAGAAAGTTATACTGGAGTAGATCTAAAAATTATCTTAAATAGATAAATAAACAAAAGTAAAAAAACAAAAACGGATGCGCCTATACCCCCCGCATCCGTTATGTTATAAAAGACTCAATCAATAAATCCACTTATGATTAATGTCTTACGTTTCAGAAATTATTAATTCAAATATAGAATTAAACAAGAGCTTGTTATTCTATCAACTAGTATATGAGGAAAATAATTTAGCGAACGTTAGGTATTTACGAGAATTCGATTATTATATTTTTTGCTGCAATTAAAAAAATAGGTTTTTTTTGGAGAATAATATTTTGTGGCACACTTTTGGCAATAATGAAATAAATTGATTAATTTACCCCTTCATTAGGGTTACTTTAATACTAAACAGTTTATTATTCCGTTAGTTGATGATGGGATAGAACAATGAAATATAATTAATACTTTAACACCCAAACACGATGAAAAAATTATTTCTTTTATTATTTGTGCTTAGCGCAGGAGTTTCAATGCAAGCTCAACAAAACGATTGGACCGAATTAGCAAAAATTTACGATGAAGAGTTATATCCTTTAGCAAAAGATGTTGCTGAAATTACCGATAAAGTAATTGCAAACAAGAGTGTAATTTCTATTGTTAAAAGTACAGGTACTACTTCTATTGTTAAAGAGCGTGCCAATGATGTGCCCGTAGAGTTTTATAATTATAAGCTTTTAACTTCTGCAGGTAGAGAAATTAAACTTACAGATCAATTGATGGCCAATAAAGTTGTCAATAAATTTTTTGAAGTACTACGAAGAGTAAAAGAAAGTTCTAAGAAAGATAACAAAGCTGAAATTGAAGCTATCTTAGACTCTCTATAAGAAAAGATACCTACAAAAAGTAAAGAAAAAGCTTCCAAATAGTTGGAAGCTTTTTTATTTTGATTCAATATTTGAAATACAGATACCTAGTATTACATATCGTTAAGAAGCTTAGTAATTTCATCTAGCTTTGGCGTTAAAATTACTTCAATTCTTCTATTTTTAGCTTTTCCTTCTGCAGTTTCGTTACTCGCAATAGGAGAAAATTCACTTCTACCCGCTGCGGTCAGGTTTTTAGGATCTATTTTTTTGTTTTCTAATAAGAGTTGGACAATCGCAGTAGCTCGTTTGGTAGATAAATCCCAATTGCTTGATATCTGGCCGTTACCCAGGTAGGGGTCATTGTCCGTGTGTCCTTCTATTAAAACAGCAATATCAGAATTTTCTGCTAGCACCGAACCTAGTTGTTTTACTGCTTGCTTACCTTGTGATCCAATTGCCCAACTACCGGAATCAAATAGTAATTTGTTTTCCATAGAGATGTAGACCTTTCCATTGCGTTCTTCGACGGTTAATCCTTTACCTTCAAAATTACGTAGGGCATTAGCTATAGCCGTTTTTAAGGCTTTCATTTTTTGTTCTTGAGCTGCAATTAGACCCTCGAGCTCATCAACGCGTTTGGCTCTTGCTTGCAGGTCTCTTTGTAATTGATCTAAGCGTGTACGTTCTTTTGCAAGATCTTGCTCTTTTTGCTCTAATTGCGCTAATAGCTCTCTATTCTTTTTGCTATTGGCTGCAATGGCAGCTGAGCTGTTTTTTTCTAACGCATCATACGATTCTTTTAAATTGTTGTAATTGGCTAAAGTAGCATCATACTTTCGTTGTAATTCGTCTCGCTGCGCTATGGTTTTTTGGTATTCACCTGTTAATTTTTCAAGTGCAGTTTCAGTATTCTCATTTTGTTTCTGTAACGCTTCAAGATTAGATTGGAGCTGTCTATTTTCTCGCTTTACATTGGCATACTTACTTTCTAATTCTTTATGCACTTTTAACGATACACAAGAGGTAAAAAGCATACCTCCTACCATTAATACGATTACATTTTTTATCATATTATTTCTTACTTTGTTTTTTTGATATTAATTATTGTACTTTACAAAATTGAGTTAATCTGCCATCAATTTTTTAAAATTAATGTGTTACCTCCATTTACTATAATAACGGTATAAGTCTGGAAACATTACAAAATGTAGATTATAAATCAAGTTCTACTAAAATAGGGCAATGATCACTGTGCTTTGCTTCTGATAGGATGGCTGCTCTAGTCAATTTATCTTCGAGCGTTTCTGAAACCATTCCATAGTCTAAACGCCAACCCTTGTTATTAGCCCTAGCATTAGCCCGATAACTCCACCAACTATAGTTGTCAGGTTCTTGGTTAAAATATCTAAAGGAATCAATAAAACCACCATCAATAAAATTTCCAATCCACTCGCGTTCCACTGGTAAAAATCCTGATACATTTTTATTACGAACCGGATCGTGGATATCAATAGCTTTATGACAAATATTATAATCCCCACAAATAATTAGATTGGGATAATTTTTCTTTAATTCATCTATATAATCCCGAAAATCGGCCATATATTGCAGTTTGTGGTCCAGTCGATCTATATTAGTTCCACTAGGTAAATATAGGCTCATCACCGATACACCATTGATATCAACCCTTAGATTTCTTCCTTCGTGATCCATGTAGTCAATACCAGTACCAAATGTTACTTGATCTGGTTCTTTTTTTGAAAGGACGGCAACTCCACTATACCCTTTTTTTTGAGCACTATACCAGTAATGAAACGGATACCCAGCTTCTTCAAAAAGTGTAAGATCTAATTGTTCTTGATTTGCTTTAATTTCCTGAAGACAAATAACGTCAGGATTTGCCTGTTGTAACCATTCGATAAAGCCCTTTTTAATTGCGGCACGTATTCCATTAACGTTATAAGAAATGATTTTCATGAAATCTTTATTAATGTTAGTAATTTTTTTCAAAGATAAAAGACTTATTCATAATTGAAGGGATAAGAAGTACCCAAACAAGAAAAGCATTAGTTTTGTGCATATGATTAAGGTGGTGAAAAAATTAGGAGTATTTTTCCTCTTCGGAATATTTTTTTCGAATGCTCAGGAGATTCCATCCCATACAACCACTAAGCAATTTGCGATATCGGATACAATTAGAATTGATACCGTAAGTATCAACCCTGCAGTGTTTCAAGTTTTTATCAGAGATAGCTTGGTTGAAAAATCTAAGTATGCGATAAACTTTGAAAAAGCAATTCTTGTTCCTTCAGGTGTTTTAAAAAAAAGATCGGATTCTATATCTGTGGTTTATAAACGGTATCCTGATTTTTTAACACGAGCGTATTTTGAGTTTGATCCTAAAATAATTGTAAATAGTACCGGTAATCTTGAAAAACTATATGCATTATCTTCACCAAATACCAAAGAGGAGTTTACGCCCTTTGATGGATTAACTACATCAGGTAGTATCTCTCGTGGTGTAACAGTAGGTACAAATCAAAACGCCGTTTTGAATTCTGAATTGGATTTGCAAATCACAGGAAAAATAAGTGAAAAAGTATCCTTAAGGGCCTCAATACAAGATGCCAATGTTCCTGTTCAACAAGGTGGTTACTCTCAAAATTTAGATGAGTTTGATCAGATTTTTATTGAACTCAATAGTAAAAACTGGAATGTTAGAGCAGGTGATGTAATTTTACAAAATACAGAAAGCTATTTCAGCAGGTTTACCAAGAATGTTCAAGGTATTTCTATCAATGCTGCTTTGGATCATACCACTTCCAAAACCAATGTATTTGCTTCAGGGGCGCTGGTAAGAGGTGTTTTTAATCGAAGCCAATTTACTGGACAGGAGGGTAACCAAGGGCCTTATAAGCTAACTGGACCTAATGGGGAATTATTCATCTTAGTAGTATCAGGTAGCGAACGCGTATATGTTAATGGCTTATTGTTGGAAAGAGGAGAAAATGAAGATTATGTGATTGACTATAATGCTGGCGAGGTTACTTTTAATCCTACCTACCCCATTACTTCGGATATGCGTATTTCAATAGAATATCAAACTACTGAGCGCAGTTATGCGCGTATAATAGCATATGGTGGAGGGGTACATCAAAGTGATAAATTGAAACTAGGAGCTTATGTATATTCCGAAAATGATGCTAAAAATCAATCACTACAACAAAACTTAAATGATGATCAAAAACAGATTTTAGCTCAAGCAGGAGATGATAGTTCTCAAATGATTGCACCCTCCGCAGTACCTGATACTTTTGATGAAAATAAAATATTATATAGAAAAGAAGTAGTGGATGGCGTTGAAGTGTTTGTATATTCAACAGATCCTGAAGATGAATTATTTAATGTGCGATTTACTCAGGTGGGAACCAATCAAGGAAATTATAGGGTAAGTAATGTAAACACAATTAGTCGTGTTTTTGAATATGTAGCACCTATTGATGGAGTTCCGCAAGGTGATTTTGAACCTGTAATACAGTTACAGGCCCCAACAAAATTACAAATAGGAGTGGTGCAAGGAACTTATGATCCCAGTTCAAAAACTTCAATTTCTTTCGAATTAGCGGGTAGTAAAAAGGATTTGAATTTGTTTTCTGATATTGGTGATAATGATAATAATGGTTTTGCTGGTCGAATGCTTTGGAATCAAAAGCTAATTCAAAGAGATAGTAGTTGGACACTTAATTTTTTTGCCGGTGGTGATTACGTTCAAGATCAATACAATAGTATTGAAAGAATTTATAATGTAGAGTTTTCAAGAGACTGGAATCTCACGAATCCATTGGGAAATCAGCAATTATTAACTTCAGGGATGCATTTAATTCATCCCCAAAAAGGAGCTGCAAAATACTCCTTTGAACAGCTAAATTTTTCAGAAAATTATAAGGGTAACAGACATTCATTGAATGCCAATTTAACTTTAGGGCGGTTACGAGTAGCATCTGTAACAAGTTTATTAAACAGTAACTCTAGCACTATTGATTCTCGATTTTTCAGGACTTACTCTGGGGTAAGTTATGGATTTGATAAAAGTTGGATTGGTACTAGAACCAGTATTGAAGAAAATAAAGAAATCAATAAAGCAGATGTCCAATATACCAACAACACACAGCGTTTTAAATCATATTTGGTATATGCTGGGGTAGGAGACAGTACAAAAATTTACACGGAATTGGGTTATAAGCACAGAATAAATGATAGTGTGCGAAATAATAAATTAAATACCATTAGTGTTTCTAACACCTACTATCTTAAGTCTAATTTAATTAGTAATTCAAAAACGAGATTATCACTATTCTTAAATTATAGAAATTTGAATAATCTAAATGAAAACCAATCAGATGAAGAGTCTTTCAATTCAAGATTGCTGTATAATCAACGTTTTTTTGGTAATAAAATGGATTGGAATACAGTTTATGAAACAAACAGTGGAACATTAGCACAACAAGAATATACGTTTGTAGAAGTAGACCCAGGACGAGGAACTCATGTTTGGAATGATTACAACAATAATGGTATTCAAGAACTCAATGAATTTGAAATCGCACAGTTCACGGATCAAGCAACGTTTTTAAGAATTTTATTACCGAATCAAGTTTTTGTACAAACACATCAAAACAAATTAAGTCAAATCATAACCTTAAACCCGAATTCTTGGGTAAATTCTAATAATAGCACCCTACAGTTTTTATCGCATTTTTACAATCAAACCGCTTATATTATTGAAAGAAAAAATCGAAGACAAGGAGCTGAATTTCGACTTAATCCTTTTAACGAAAGTGATAATGAACTTGGATTAAATCTTAGTTTTAGAAATACTTTATTTTATAACCGAGGTAAACAAAAATATACTACGGCTTATACTTACGTTTCTTCAAAAAGCAAAAATTTGCTGTTAACAGGCTTACAAGAAAACACACAACAAAGTCATCAATTTAATTTTACGCATAAAATAGCCAACCTTTGGCTGTTGGATTTGAAATCAGATCTTGTTGAAATTAGCAGTAGCTCAGAGAATTTTGATAATCGAAACTATGAATTAAATGGATATATTCTAACACCAAAAGTGTCTTATCTGCTCTCCGATCAAACACAGTTTAGTCTCTCATATACGCTGGATGAGCAAAAGAATGATTTAGGACTTGAGCAGCTAACACAACAAAATTTATCAATTTCGTTTGCCTACGCAAACAAGCAAAGCTTTTCTGTGCTTGGAGAAATAAATTACGTAAATAATGATTTTACAGGAAATGCCTTTTCTCCTGTGGGCTATCAGTTATTAGACGGTTTACAGCCTGGTAACAATTTTACGTGGTCACTAATCGCACAAAAAAAGTTGACTAAGTTTTTAGATTTAAATCTAAACTACTCTGGGAGAAAGAGTGAGTCTTCATCGACCATACATACAGGCAGTGTGCAGTTAAGAGCATTATTCTAATTTTTTTTCTGATCTTTAGCACCAACAACCTAATCGATACGTTATGAGTATACTATTCAAATCTTTTTTCTTTTTATCTTTTATTATTGTGTGCACTAGCTGCAATGCAACCAAAACATCTAATTCATCAACCGAAGATAACGATTTAACGAATTCTGAGTATTCCGAAATGAAAAGCCAAGGTTTTAGCTTAGGAACTTTATCGACAAATAAATCTTCAGGATGCTCAATAGTTCTTACTATCGAAAAGATGGAAGATAAATTGGATCCCGTTAATATTGAAGAGTTTGTTAAAGGTGGGATGCCTCAAAAAGTTTGGGTGAAGTATGCAAGTATGAGAATGGCTAATCGTTGCGAAAATGCAAGACCAGTAACCATACAGGAGATGCAGATTATAGTACAATAAATTTCTTTTGTTTATCCCCTAGCGTAACGAAATATATACCAGTACTGGCATAAGACATGTCCAAGGCGTATACAAACCTACCATTAACATCTTTGATAAGTATATTCGTAGCGATAACTTGTCCGGTAATGGTATAAATATAAATACGTAAATTATTCGGAGCATTGGAATCATTCATAGTGATCAAATATTGATCATTCTCTTGATAGACTACAATAAGATCTGTAGTAGGTGTGGTGTTTTCTCCAATTACTACGGTATAATCGTGTGTGGTACCGAATTGCATAGAACCACACGGGTCGTTTAAGTCTGCTCCGGTATTACTTGAGGTATCTCCTGCTCTTATTCTTAGGGTATGGTTTCCTAAATTAGCTTGCTGTGGTACTAAAAAAGGAAAACTTAAATCCGTATTTTCTTCTGACAATACTTGATTACTGATGATACGTTCCTCATCTTCAAATATAGTATTATCATTAAAGTCAATCCACACAGACATCCGTTCAGCGTCTCCCTGAGCAAAACCAGTACGTACAACAAGATTATATACCCCTACTGCACGATCCAGATTGATATTTAAATTAGTATAGTCCTCGTAACCTGATCCACAGGTTATATTGGTATTGTTAATATTTGATAGCGAAAAAAAAGTAATTCCGTCTCCAAACTGAGCACAGTTCGAAGTAGGGGTGCATTGCCGATATTCTAAAATACGTAAGATATTATTGTTAGTGGTATCCTCATCGGTAGCTAAGGTTGTACCAAGTACAAATTCATAGGTGCCAAAATTGGATAGATCAGCAGTTTGCGAGAAAGCGTATGTTACACGAGACCCTGGCATTAATGTACCCGTAAAAACTTCAGAAATTATTACCCCAGAGTTGATTTGATAAAATACGGGAATGTCGGTTTGGGGACTACCCCCATAATTGAAAAGCTCTATAACAATAACTTCATTTGCAGTAAAACTGCTGTTTGCAATGGGTGAAAGTAAATCAACTACCCCGACATCATTATTGAAAAGATTTTTAACAATAATAGAGGCACAATCGTTTGCAATAGTTTCGTCACTAAGCAAATTAGTTTCTACTATGATTTCGTAATTAATTTCTTGTGTAAGATCGGCTGTAGTAGCAAATGAAAAGGGTAAACTCTCACCAGGGTTTATAGTTCCCGTAAAAATTTCTTCAACAGCTGGGCTGCCATTAACAGTATAGGAAATAGCGAAATTGCTTTGCGGCTCAGTTCCAAAATTCTTAACGGTAACTGTAATTGTTTCTGAAGTAGTAAAAACAGCTTCCGATGGATTGGTAACTTCTACAACCCCAACATCATTTGCTTTTTCAGTTGCTATTTTAAAAACCCCTACAATATTACGGGCATTATTACCGGAATTTTGAAAATATTCTGCGGTATGCCAAAATGTAAGATCGTCGACAGGATCGACGGTTAATTGGGCATAATCCCCATATCGTTGAGCTCCGTTCCTTTGTATATCTGTGCCTTCTACTATAGTTGTCTCAGCAAAGGTCATAACTCCTAATGGGTCATCAGCAAGCCTTCCTGTATATTGAATGGCAGCAAAACTATTTTGATTAGCTCCGTTTGCGGTGGTTCCCATAGTGGTATACCCCATCCCAATGTTACCATAAATATCCATAGCCATGCTACCACACCAAGCACTTTTACCATTGGGCGAAGTATAGGTGCCTTCCTGATATACAGACCAGGGTTCGCCATCAGCAGACTGTCTCAGTTCGTACCATCTTATGGCAGCAATATTATCGCTATTCGCTCGATCGTCAATATCAACCGCGAAATTTAATAGCACTGAATTATACTCGCAAAATCTGCGATAATTGGTAGCATACATTACAGCTCCTTGTAGTACGTCAATATCGTCTCCTTCAGTACCTGGTTGGGGTAAATTGCTAAAAGAGCCACCATCGAAGGTGGAATCAAAAGGACTAATAGTTCCGTTAGAAACACTTAGTTCCTCAGCTTCTTCGATCGTTGAGGTATTCGGATTTAACCAGTTTGGGCTAATTTTCCATAGTTTTAATGCATCATTATCCACTCCTTGCCAGGCATCATCTTGGAAATAAATGATTCTAGCATCTCCATTAGGTGGCAATAGGGTACCCATAGCATTAAAACCAGCTGGGCTATAAAATCCGTTAATACGGGCACCAGGTAACGGAAATCCTAAAAGTTTGATATTAGGTTCTCCGAGCAGCATTTTTTCACGCTCTATAACGTATACAACTTCTGAAGTTTGTTGCTGACCTTGATTTTTATTTGCAGTAATATAATATCCATCGGACCAAATGGAGAATTTAGTGTAATCAGGAAAACTACCGGTTTCAAAACGATAGGTATACCATCCATCGTTTACTGGATCTGGACTTTGACTAACTGCTACTAAAAATCCGTTTGGTGAATTTGAAAATTGAGTTATTACAAAACGATCTGCAAAACTATCGTAGAAAACGATAGGATCCCCTAAATTTTCTCTCGGAAAAATATTTTCTAGTCCAGTTGAAGGTATTAACGTATTTCCATTTTTATCAAAAATAGCAAAGGCTGAGTTTTTTGCGGTTACGTAGTGATTGGGACCCACGGCTCCGGTAGGGTCTGTTGGAGATCTATCGGAGGAATTTGATTCAAATGTTAGAATCGGAAACTTGGTAGACCTAAGTACGCTATTTGATTTCTGCTTAGACAACAAGGGGTCTTGCCCTTTTGGCAAACCTTTACCGGGTACTATTTGGTTTGCTCCTTTTAGTTTAGGATTAATGGGACCGATTCTTTCTTTTTCAGGTATCAATTTTCTGTTAGCAAGTGGTGTTATTTTACTAAACGAAGAAGCTGAGGTAATCAAAGTTGGATTGGCCCTTTGCTTTTTTACTTGTTGTGCTTGTACGGTTAGGAAGGAAATAAAAAAACAAATAATCCATGTTCTTCGTAGTAACATTGATAATGATTTAAATACTTGTAACTATTCGTATTACTAAAATAGAATTAATCCATATGTTAACCGAATTTTCAAACAGATAAATTTGATCATTAGTACTGTTGATTTTTAAATTCGTATTTGATTTACCTTGATTTTATTAAAATTAAGTTAAATTTGCGCATTGTAATTGTGTAATATTTAACACATTCAAATAAATAATAGTAACTTTTAATAGACTCATTTGATGTTAAAAAAATTAAATCTAATCAGTGTCTTAGTACTACTTTTGGGGATTAGTACTTATGGCCAGGTTAATGAAACAATTAAACCAAACAGAATTGAACAATCTTCATCTTTGCGAATAGTTCAGCCCCTGAACTCAAAAAGTCAACTTATTCCTGCTAAAAAGAGTGCTGGGGAAATAAAAGACGCCAGATCTTCAAGAAATAAAGTGGTGATAGGAAAAGGTTCTACTGGTGATGATAAACTGAGCAAGAATCCAAATAAATTGAATCAAAAGGTTCCTGGAACCCCACCTTCATTGGTTTTTGATACGGCTGAATCTAATTCTCAACCAACAGACCCTTCTTTGGCAGTTGGTAGAACTCAAGTAATTGCTGTATTTAATACGGGCTTCAAAGTATTTGATAAAAACGGTAATGCACTTACAGGTGATTTATCTCCAGATAATTTATTTTCTCCAGGCAGTTGTTGTGATTTAACTATTTCATACGATCATACCGTTGATCGATGGGTGATGTCTATATTGTACGGAACTGATGGTCATGTTGAGGTGGCAGTTTCTCAAGGTCCTGATGCAGTTAATGACGCTTGGTCCGTTTATTCTTTTGATAATGTAAATGATTATCAAAAATTATCGGTGTGGTCAGATGGGTATTATATGACCGCTAATGTAAATTCCGGTTCTGCAGGTACAAGTGATGTTATTTTCGTTATGGATAGAACCGCTATGCTTGCAGGAGAACCAACTGCAACATTGGTTACTTTTCCACTACCAGGAATAAGCACCAATGGATTCTATAGTCCACAGGCTTTTAATGTTAGTAATGGTGATATGCCAGCCCTGGGTAATGCACCTATTGTTTATATGCAGGATGATGCATGGTCTGGTGTTGCTGATGACCATATTAAAATATGGACTGTTGATGTGGATTTTGCCAATCCTGGTAATTCAACAATATCTCAACCAACTGAACTTGTAACAACAGATTTTGTTTCTGTTTTTGATGGTGGAAGCTTTTCAAATTTACCTCAACCTAATGGAGGAAGCTTGGTAGATGCACTGCAAGCAACAATTATGAATCAAGCTCAATTCAGAAAATTTGATAACCATAACTCGGCACTATTTAATTTTGTGGTCGATACAGATGGTTCTAATGCTAAAGTTGCAGGTATTCGCTGGATAGAATTAAGACAATCTGCGGATGGCCAGCCTTGGACTATTTTTCAAGAAGGAACCTATAACGCAACTGATGGTAAAAATGCGTGGAATGCAAGTTTAATTATGGATGGTGATGGAAACATAGGAATGGGTTATACTGGTATGGGCGGAACAACAGACACTTTTGTAAGTTCTTATTACACTGGGAGGTTTGCTGATGATCCTCTGGGAACGATGACCATTGATGAAACACTTATTGCTACTGGTAATGGAAATATTCCTGGAACAAGATATGGGGACTATAGCAAAATAGATATAGATCCATTAACGGATTCTAAATTTTGGTATGTAACCGAATATGTAAACGCCGCTAATAATAGAGCTAACGTAGCAGGAGTTTTTCAACTAAAGTCAGATTTAGCGAATGATGTAGCTCCTGTGGCCTTAGATATTGAAGCTGAGGGAATATTCACAAATAGTGAGGATATTACCATTACAGTTTATAATCTTGGTACGAGTCCGGTTTCTAATTTTGATGTAAGTTACCAGATTAATGGTGGAGCAATGGTCACTGAAACCATAACTAGTTCTATAGCTCCAAATCAGAGTGTTGATTTTACTTTTGCACAAACTGCAGACTTATCTGCGGAAGGTCAAGATTTTGCCATAAGCGTAATTACCAATTTAACCGGAGATGAGCGTATTGAAAATAATACGTATACTACCTTAGTTAAAACATTATTCTCTAAAGAAATTGGAGTAACTGATATAATTGCGCCTGTTAGCGGACAAAACTTAGGTGCTGAGCAAGTAACGATTGCCATTACTAATTTTGGAGGTGAGGCACAATCAAATTTCGATGTTTCTTATTCCTTAAATGGAGGTTCATTGATTATAGAAACATTTACCGGTACTTTGAACCCAGGAGCAACACAGAACTATACCTTTACACAAACCGCTGACTTTTCAACTGCTGGAACTTACGAGGTTGTTGCTACCAGTTTATTGGAAGGAGACAGTCGAGCTGACAATGATGCTTTTACCAAAAGCATAAGTAATTTTACCTGTACTGAATTTGAAAACACCACTGCAGTTGCTATTGTAGACAATACTACAGTTACTTCTATAATCGATTCTAATTTAGATGAAATCGTTGAGGATATTATAGTTCGGGTGAATATTGAACATACCTTCAATCAAGATTTAATCATTAAACTTATTGCACCTGATAATCAAGAGGTGATTTTGAGTAATAGAAATGGAAGCAGTTCTGATAATTTTCAAAATACTATCTTTAGTGATTCAGCAGCGGATCCAATAGCAAGTGGAACCGGACCTTTTATAGGAACTTTTAGACCTGATACTCCTTTATCTGATTTAACAGGTTTGTCTACATTAGGTCAATGGACTTTATCCGTGCAGGATAATGCTGGTGCAGATACTGGACAAATCGTAGATTGGTCTATTAGCTTTTGTACAGCACCACCATTGAGTACAGGAGAAAATCTAGATCCGAATAGTGATTTAATTATTGTATACAAAGAAAATAATCAGTTTGAAATTAGATTTGAATCTGAGTCTATTTCAAGCCAATTAGATATGGATGTTTTTAATCTCAGTGGACAGCGCTTGCTGAATTATAGACTAGACAAAGAAGGTAAAGGATATTTTTATAATTTAGATATGTCTTATGCCGCTTCGGGAGTTTATTTAGTAAGATTAAAGGATAAACAAAACAGATCAAAGGTAAAACGTTTAATCGTTAAATAAATATTTATAAACTATATAAGAAGAGGAGTTTGTTTAGCTCCTCTTTTTTTTAATAAAAAAGCCGTTTCATTTCGAAACGGCTTTAATATGTAGAGAACTCTTGTATTTATTTTAGCCAATGTTCGGCATCTGTCTTTTGGGCTATTATGGGTTTTAAGTCAGCTATGGCGACTCTTTTTTGTTCCATAGTATCTCGATCTCGTAAGGTTACCGTTTGATCGTTTAAGGTGTCATGATCCACAGTAATACAAAATGGCGTACCGTTGGCATCTTGTCTGCGATACCTTCGACCAATAGCATCTTTTTCATCATACATCACATTGAATTTCCATTTTAGATCATCTACAATTTGTTGTGCAACTTCTGGTAAACCATCTTTTTTTACTAATGGCAAAATAGCTGCTTTTACCGGCGCTACAACTGCGGGTAATTTTAAAACGGTTCGCTGTGATCCATCTTCTAATTCTTCTTCTTGTAAGGCTTTAGAAAATACTGCCAAAAATAAACGATCTAGGCCCACTGAGGTTTCCACTACATAAGGAACATAGCTTTTACCTAATTCTGGGTCAAAGAATTGTAATTTTTTTCCAGAGTATTCTTCGTGTGCTTTTAGGTCAAAATCGGTCCTGGAGTGAATGCCTTCTAATTCTTTAAAACCAAACGGAAAGTCAAATTCAATGTCTGCAGCAGCATTGGCATAATGTGCTAACTTATCATGATCGTGAAAGCGATAGTTCTCCTCACCCAACCCTAACGATAGGTGCCATTGTAAGCGGGTTTCTTTCCAATACTCATACCATTTCATTTCTTCTCCAGGGCGAACAAAAAATTGCATTTCCATTTGCTCAAACTCTCGCATTCTAAAAATGAATTGTCTCGCTACAATTTCATTTCTAAATGCTTTTCCTGTTTGGGCAATACCAAAAGGAATTTTCATTCTTCCGGTTTTTTGAACATTTAAGAAGTTGACAAATATACCTTGAGCCGTTTCAGGTCTTAGGTATAGATCAGTGGCAGACTCTGCGGATGCGCCAAGTTTGGTACCAAACATAAGATTAAATTGTCTTACATCGGTCCAGTTTTTTGACCCACTTTCAGGACAAGCAATACCAAGATCTTCGATTAATTGCTTAAAACCAACCAAGTCATTTTCTTCCTGTACTCTGGTAAGTTCCGCAGTAATATCATCGATTTCTTTTTGACGGCGAAGTACATTAGGATTTGTATTTCTAAATTCATTTTCATCAAAAGCCTCACCAAAACGTTTTTGGGCTTTGGCTATATCCTTTTCAATCTTTTGATTGATTTTTTCACGATAATCCTCTACTAAAACATCGGCTCTATAGCGTTTTTTAGAATCTTTATTATCAATTAAAGGATCGTTAAACGCATCTACGTGACCGGAGGCTTTCCAAGTGGTAGGGTGCATAAATATAGCAGAATCAAGACCTACAATATTTTGATGCATAAACACCATACTTTTCCACCAGTATTCTCTAAGATTCTTTTTTAATTCAGCCCCGTTTTGTCCATAGTCATAAACTGCACTTAGGCCATCATATATTTCACTAGAACCAAATATGTACCCATACTCCTTAGCGTGGGAAATTACTTTTTTAAAAACATCTTCTTGCTTTGCCATATGTGCAAAATAATTGAGTTGGAATGATTAGACTGCGAATTTATTTAATTATTGTGGTAGACAAAAAGTTATTCTATATAAAATGAAAAAACCCTTGTATTTTTAAAAAACACAAGGGTTGAATTATAGGGATAGATTTGAATTATTTCAATTCAAATTGAGTGTTTGCAATCATTTTTGGTCCTGAGAAAAGGTTTACCACATAATTTCCTTCTACCAACTCACCTTCTGCTGTATCCACCAGGATACAAACATCTAAAGCGTCATTTTCGTAAAATACCTTATTTCTACCACTGTAAGTAAGGACAGCATCTTCAAAATTAACGGATATCTTATCTCCGATTAGATTGTTTTTAGGATTAACAACCTGTACAAAAAGGTCTTTATCTCCTTTTTCAGTTAATTTATTAGGTGCTAAGGTAAAACAAACTCTTACTTTTTCTGCTCTGTTAGATCTGGATGTAGAAACAATTTTACCACTACTTCTTACTTTTACTCCTTCTGCTTTAATGTTAGCTGCTGTTAATGCAGCTCCACGCTCTACAATTTCGGCTAGCTTTGCATTTTCAGTGTTTAGAGAGTCAGAATAAATGATTCTTTCATTTAATGCAGTAGAAGTACTATCAAGATCGGTTGCTAGCTGCGTATTGGCAGCAGTAAGACTATCGGCTAGTTTGAAAAGTCTTTCGCGTTCTTTTTTAAGCTTACTTACCTCTCTTCTGTATCGAGCAATTAGGGCTACATTGGCCTCAAAATCTTTTACGCTATCAAGTAGAAGTACAATTCTTTCTTTTGCTTTTAAAAGATGATCGTCCATAACCTCGTTTAAGGCTATTGCATTATCGTATTTGGTAATTAGCTCACCTAATTCACTTTCAATAACTTCTTTTTCCTCTTGTAATATCGCTTTATTTCGCTTTTCTTCGTTATAGAATTTATAGGTAAAAATCCCAAGAATTAATAACAATGCCCCTAAAACTCCAATAAGGATTTTAAGTGTTAAATTATTGTTTTGAGTTGTCATAATAAATTTCTAAATTAATTTGATGGTTAAATAGTAGATTAAAATTAGCTAAATATAATAATTAATGTCAATTCCCCTAATAATATGCTAAGAGACTTAGTCTATCTATTTTTTCCTTATCACTGTCCGGGTTGTCATAATCCTATGTATCGTAATGAAGGAGTAATATGTATGTCTTGTCGTCACAAGCTACCATTAGGTAATTTCCATAACGTAAACGCAAAAAAATTAGAAAAAGTATTTTATGGTCGAGCGAATATTGAAAATGCAACTTCATTATTAATTTTTCAGAAGGGAACTATTGTTCAAAATATATTGCACGATCTAAAATATCGGGGCAATCAACGAATTGGTGAAGAGCTTGGAAAATGGTTAGGGGATGAATTAAAATTAAATGCGAGATATACCACCGTAGATACTATAATTCCGGTTCCTTTACACAAAAAAAGATTTAAAGAAAGAGGGTACAACCAAGTTGAAAAATTTGGAAAACAAATTGCAGAACGATTGCAGGCTTCCTATGAAGATAGAGTTTTGATCAAAACCACCTATAATAAAAAACAATCCAAATCAGGAAGATTTACCCGATGGATTAATGCTTCTGAAACTTTTGCTATTAAAAACAAGTCTTTATTAGAAAATCAACATGTATTGTTGGTAGATGATATTATAACTACCGGTTCTACTTTAGAAGCCTGTGTGGAGCAATTAAAAAAAATCAAGAACATAAAAATAAGTATTGCTACTATGGCTTTTACAGATGAAGATTCTTAAAAAGAGTTTAAAATATTCTTACAAATAATTGTTTCTTTGTGGTTTTATTAAATAAGAGATAAATGTCTAAAGGGCTAAAAATCATAGTATTAGTTTTAGGGTGTTGTATAGCTATAATTGGATGTGCAAAACGGGGATCAATTACAGGTGGTGAAAAAGACATCACACCACCGAAATTTATTAAAGCAAATCCACCTAATTTTTCTACTAATTTCGATAAAAAAGAAATTCGAATCTATTTTGACGAATATATAAAGCTAGAAGAAGCACAGAAACAGATCATTATATCACCACCTATGGACCCTAAACCTACAATCACACCATTAGGAGGAGCCAGCAAATATGTAAAAATTGAATTTTTAGATACGCTATTAGAAAATACTACGTACAGTATAAATTTTGGGGAAAGTGTGGTGGATAATAATGAATCCAATCCATTACCTTTTTTTAGATATGTGTTTTCAACAGGAAATTATTTAGATTCTCTCAGTATTAAAGGTACAGTTACCGATGCATTAAATAAGGTGCCAGACTCCTATATAACGGTAGCCTTGTATGAAGTAAATGATACTTTTAATGACTCCACGATTTATAAAGAAGTGCCAAGATATATCACTAGCACCTTAGATACGGTCGGTTTTGAATTAAATAATTTAAAAAGTGGTTCTTATAAGCTAATTGCACTAAAAGATGCTTCCTTAAATTATAAATATGAGCCAAAGCAGGATAAAATCGGTTTCTATGAAAAAACTGTTGAGCTACCTGCGGATACGGCAACATTTTTTGAATTTCCATTATTTAAAGAAAACCTGGAGTTTAGAGCGATTAAACCAAAACAAACTTCAAAGAATAGTTTTGATTTTGGATATGAAGGTGTTAGGGATAGTATGCAAATTAAAATACTTAGCGCAACTCCAGAGAATTTTGAAACACGGGTGTTTCCTGAAAAAGAAAAAGATACATTGCAATACTGGTTTAAACCTTTTTTTGAAGCAGATTCATTGGTATTTGAGGTTACGAATGGTAATTATTATAAAGACACTCTGGTAGCTCGTTTTAAAGATCAATATAAGGATTCACTTATGATTTCTCCTGTGGATAGAGGAACGCTACCTTTAAATAAAAAGCTGAGATTGTCTGCAAATACGCCTTTAGTTCGAATTAATGATAGCTTGATTAGTTTAACAGACAAGGATACAGTAGCCGTATCATTTAATACAAAAATCGATACAATAGCTAATGAAGCGATAATCGATTTTGAAAAAACGGAAAGTAATGCATATACCTTAGAATTACGACCTGAAGCGATACTTGATTTTGTTGAAAATAAAAGTGACTCACTTTCTTTTACATTTAGAACTAAAAAAATGGCAGATTATGGAAAGGTTTTTTTAACACTTCAAAATATTAAGAAATATCCGGTGATTGCTCAATTGACAAATGAAAAAGGAGAAGTGTTATCCGAAAGAATGGTGAAAGAAGAAAAAGTGATTGTTTTTGATTATTTGGATCCAGCCAAATATAACTTACGAGTGATACTTGATGAAAATGCAAATGGTCAGTGGGATACAGGTAGTTATCTCAAAAAACTTTTACCAGAAAAGGTTACCTATTATCCAGATGTTATTGAAGTAAGAGCAAACTGGGATTTGAAACAAACTTTTATCTTAAAAGAGTAATTTAAAGGAATCCCGGTCCTGTAAAAAACCTAATTTACTACGCTGCTCGATTATATGCTTTTTCACCAAAGTAGTCAATAAAATAGTTTCATTTTCAACCGGAAGGTTGTCAATAAGGCTATTTCCAAGTACATCATACACGGCAGAATGGCCGTTGTATTCAAACCCTTTTCCGTCAATTCCCACACGATTGACACCAATAGCATAACACATATTTTCAATAGCTCTGGCTTGCAATAATATATCCCAGGCATTGATTCGTTTTTTGGGCCAGCTCGCTACATATAATAAAACATCATAGTCTGTAGTGTTTCGAGCCCAAACAGGAAAACGCAAATCATAACAAATTTGAGGTTTAATTTTCCAACCTTTATAATCTATAATGACTTCTTGCTGTCCTGCAGTAAAAACATCTTGTTCCTTCGCCAAGGTAAATAATTGATGTTTGTCATAGTGCTGTATCTGACCGTTAGGTTGAACAAATAATAGCCGATTATAATAGGACCCATTTTCTTCAATAATAATACTTCCGGTGATAGCACATTCTTTTTCTATAGCCATCTGTATAAGCCAAGAGACTGTTTCGCCATCCATTTGTTCAGCAACTGGTGCTGCATTCATAGTAAAACCAGTACTAAACATTTCGGGCAAAATAATAAGATCAACCGGCTTTGGAATTGAGTTTATTTGATCAGAAAAATGAGCCTTATTAGCTGCAGGGTTTTCCCAAATAAGATTACTTTGTATAAGTGCAATTTTCAGCTTTTCTTTCATTCTTAAACCGTTATTATGGTTGTATAAATGTACTAATTTCATCACACTCTAATTTATGTGAACCGGTATAAATAATTAAGTTGATATTGTAACGTGTATTTCAAAGCGTAGTACTCGCCATTTTTAATTAAAATCCTTATTTTCGCAGACTTAATTGAAAGAACGACAAAATGAGCACTAAGTTTCCTGAATATAAAGGACTTGACTTACCAAAAGTAGCAGAAGAAATACTTGATTATTGGAAGCAAAATTCCATATTTGAAAAAAGTATTACCGAGCGTGATGGAGCTGAACCTTTCGTGTTTTTTGAAGGCCCTCCATCTGCTAATGGATTGCCAGGTATTCACCACGTTATGGCAAGAGCAATCAAAGATATTTTTTGTAGGTATAAGACTCAAAAAGGCTTTCAGGTAAAACGAAAAGCAGGTTGGGACACTCACGGTCTTCCTATTGAGTTAGGAGTAGAAAAAGAGTTAGGAATCACCAAAGAGGATATCGGTAAAAAGATCTCCGTAGAAGAATATAATGCAGCGTGTAAGAAAGCAGTGATGCGTTATACCGATGTGTGGAATGATCTAACGGAAAAGATAGGATACTGGGTAGATATGGATGACCCATACATTACCTATAAGCCTAAGTACATGGAAACGGTATGGTGGTTGCTTGCTCAAATCTATAAAAAAGGATGGTTGTATAAGGGCTATACCATACAACCGTATTCTCCTAAGGCCGGTACAGGCTTAAGCTCTCATGAGCTTAATCAACCTGGTACCTATCAGGATGTAACAGATACTACGGTAGTGGCACAATTTAAAGCCTTAAAAGAAACACTACCTAAAGCACTACAAGAGGTTGAGGGCGAAACATTTTTCTTGGCTTGGACCACTACCCCATGGACGCTTCCGTCTAATACGGCACTAACTGTAGGGGCTAAGATAGACTATGTACTGGTAAAAACATTCAACCAGTATACGTTCGAACCTATAAATGTAGTTTTGGCTAAGAACCTTATTGGTAGTCTATTTTCAGGTAAATTTAAGGAAGTTCCAGGTGAAGAAGAATTAGGAACGTATAAAGAAGGGGATAAGAAAATACCATATTACATCGCTCAAGAATGTAAAGGTGCTGATTTAGTAGAATCTAGATATGAGCAATTAATTGATTATGTAAAACCTTATCACAACCCAGAAAATGCGTTTAGAGTAATTGCTGGTGATTTTGTGACTACTGAAGATGGTACCGGAATCGTACATACCTCACCTACCTTTGGGGCAGATGATGCCCTAGTTGCAAAACAAGCAAAACCAGAGGTGCCTGCACTACTAGTAAAAGACAAAAATGGCAACTTAGTACCGACCGTTGACTTGCAAGGTAAATTTATTGAAGAGCTAGGTGAGTTTGGAGGCAAGTATGTAAAGAATGAATACTACGACAATGGTGAAGCTCCTGAAAAATCGGTAGATGTAGAATTAGCGATTAAGTTAAAGACAGAAAATAGAGCATTTAAAGTTGAAAAATACGTTCATAGTTATCCAAATTGTTGGAGAACGGATAAACCAATTTTATATTACCCATTAGATTCTTGGTTTATTAAAGTTACGGACTTTAAAGACCGTATGCACGAGCTAAACTTAGGAATCAACTGGAAACCAAAAGCTACAGGAGAGGGACGTTTTGGCAATTGGCTGGCTAATGCTAACGATTGGAACTTATCTCGAT
Organism: Aquimarina brevivitae; assembly: GCF_004216895.1. Lineage (GTDB taxonomy): Bacteria > Bacteroidota > Bacteroidia > Flavobacteriales > Flavobacteriaceae > Aquimarina > Aquimarina brevivitae. Next base: position 734,307 of record NZ_SGXE01000001.1, read on the forward strand.
CTCGTTATTGGGGTATACCGCTACCGATATGGAGAACTGAGGACGGTAAGGAAGAACTTATTATTGGATCTGTAGAAGAGCTTAAAAATGAAATGGCTAAGGCCGTGGATGCTGGGGTAATGAAATCCGATATATTTAGTGATTTTGTTATCGGTGATATGAGTGAAGAAAACTATGACAAGGTAGATTTGCATAAAAACATTGTAGACCAGATCATCTTAGTATCTCCATCAGGTAAACCGATGAAAAGAGAAAGTGATTTGATAGATGTATGGTTTGACTCTGGTTCTATGCCTTATGCTCAGTGGCATTACCCTTTTGAAAATAAAGAAAAAGTAGAAGGTGGTGCGCGTAAAGCAGATTTCATTGCCGAAGGTGTAGATCAAACTCGCGGGTGGTTTTACACACTCCATGCCATAGCGACCATGACTTTTGACGATGTAGCCTATAAAAATGTAGTGTCCAATGGATTAGTATTGGATAAAAATGGACAAAAAATGTCCAAAAGGCTTGGTAACGCAGTTGATCCGTTTGAAACCTTAAAGGAATTTGGACCAGATGCCACACGCTGGTATATGATCAGTAATGCCAATCCTTGGGATAATCTTAAATTTGATGCAGAAGGTATAGGAGAAGTAAAAAGAAAGTTTTTCGGAACACTGTACAACACCTATTCTTTCTTTACATTATATGCCAATATCGACAAATTTACCTTTGCCGAATCCGAAGTGCCGATCGCGGAACGACCTGAAATCGATCGATGGATACTGAGCGAATTAAATACATTGATCAAAAATGTAGATGCTTTTTACTCGGATTATGAACCCACAAAGGCTACACGTGCCATATCGGAGTTTGTACAAGAAAACCTTAGTAACTGGTTTGTTCGTTTAAGTAGAAGAAGATTTTGGAAAGGTGATTATCAACAAGACAAAATCTCAGCCTATCAAACGTTATATACCTGTATGCTAACCGTTGCAAAATTAGGTGCTCCTGTAGCCCCTTTCTTTATGGATCGATTATACAAGGATTTAATTACTGGAACGCAAAAAGAAAAAGCGGAGAGCGTGCACTTAGCTGATTTCCCAACTTATGATGAATCCTTTGTGGATAAGGCGCTGGAACATAAAATGCAAAAAGCACAAACCATATCTTCATTAGTACTCTCATTACGTCAAAAAGAAAAGATTAAAGTTAGACAGCCGTTACAGCGCATTATGATTCCTGTGCTTAGCGATGCGGATAAAAATGAGATCAATGACATTCAGGATTTGATAAAAAGTGAGGTAAATGTTAAGGAAATTGAGCTAATTGATGATGCTTCAGGCATATTGGTGAAGCAAATTAAGCCCAATTTCAAAAATTTAGGCCCTCGTTTTGGTAAAGATATGAAGTTGATTGCTAATGAAATACGAGGTTTTGACCAGGTAGCAATTAAAAATTTGGAGCGTAATGGTCAAATTGATATAGAAATTAATAATAAAATTATTACATTAGGAATTGATGACGTAGAGATAAGTTCTCAAGATATAGCGGGTTGGTTAGTTGCTAATTCAGGTGCTTTAACAGTAGCTTTAGATGTAACGATCACTCCAGAACTTCGTAAAGAAGGTATAGCAAGAGAGTTGGTGAATCGAATTCAAAACATCCGCAAGGATAGTGGGTTAGAAGTGACAGATAAAATAGAAATTGTTTTTCAAGAAAATAAAACGGTTCAAGAAGCCGTCGCTACCAATGAAACTTATATAAAGAATGAAACCTTAACCGAGTCAATTGAGTTTGCTACCGATATAATAAATGGTACAGAAATTGCGTTTGACGACATTGCAACCCAATTGATCATTAAAAAACATTAAAATTATGGCAGAAGACGTAAAAGTAAGGTATAGTGATGCGGACTTAGCTAAGTTTAAGGAGTTGATCCTTGAAAAAATGGAAAAAGCTAATAAAGATTTAGAGCTTTTAAGAAGTTCGTATAAGAATGATGGTAATAATGGTACGGATGATACTTCCCCAACCTTCAAAGCTTTTGAAGAAGGAAGTGAAACCATGTCCAAGGAGGCAAATACACAATTGGCAATACGACAAGAGAAATTTGTACGTGACTTAAAAAATGCACTATTAAGAATCGAAAATAAAACTTATGGTATTTGTAGAGTTACAGGAAAATTAATTAATCCTGAGCGATTGAAGTTAGTGCCTCATGCAACTTTAAGTATTGAAGCTAAAAATATGCAAAGTTAAATCAGTAAACTTTATAAATGTATTAGAAAGTGCTTAACCATTCTTGTGGATAAGCACTTTTTTTAATTATTATGGGTAGTATGAAATTTCAATATCTGTTGCTTAGCTTTTTGCTGTCAATGGTTGGGTATGGGCAGTCTACTGTCGATAAAATCATCGATGCCGAGGGCATACAAAAAGTAATCATCAAATTAGATAAAACTGCTAAGGTAAAAATAGAAACGACTACAACTAATCGAATTACCTTAAGTGCTATCTCTGAAGGCGAATATAAAGATCACTTGTTATTTGATTCAACCCGAGACAATACGGTGTTGAACATAAGTGAAGTTAAGCAACCTTTTGTCGCTCAATTTAATGATAAACTAAGTGCACATAAAATTCATGCGATGTCCATCATTGTAAAGCTGCCTATAGATTTGTCTGTGGAGGTCTTTGCAAAAAATAGTTCACTCCATATAAACGGTGAATATGAGCTAGTATTTGTTGAATTATTTTCAGGAGACTGTTTACTGAAACCATTCATTGGAGATGCAAAAATTAATACGGTTAATGCGAATATTAGTGTTTATACCAAAAATGCTAATATTAACGCTCAAACAAAATTGGGAAAGATAAATAAAACACCGATACAAGGTAGTAATCGGCTAGAGTTAACTTCGATCCGAGGAGATATTAATATCCATAGAATGCAATGAGTTCCATAAATTACTTGTAACAACTAAAATAAAAAACCTATTTTTGTCCGTCAATCCATAAGATTACAATATACTAAAGATGTCATTGAAGAAATCTATCCTGGTGATCGTATTAGTTTTACTAATAGATCAAATATCAAAAATATATATCAAAACAAATTTTGCTTTACACGAGCAGGTAACCGTATTTTCTTGGTTAAAAATTGTATTTGTTGAAAATAAAGGAATGGCCTGGGGCTTTGAGTTACCAGGTAGTTATGGTAAATTGGTGCTAACGCTATTTAGGCTAATTGCCATATGTGGTATTGCATACTGGTTATACGATTCGGTAAAGAAAAATAGTCCAGCAATACTAACATTTTGCATCGCATTAATATTCGCAGGAGCCTTTGGTAATATTATTGATTCCGTGTTTTATGGTGTATTATTTAGTAAGAGCACACAGATTGATATTGCAACATTTATGCCTGAAGGCGGAGGATACGAAGATGTGTTTTATGGAAAAGTGGTGGATATGATTCAATTTACTTTCTATGATGACACCTTACCCGAGTGGATTCCTTTTTGGGGAGGAGAACACTTTTCGTTTTTTGATCCGGTCTTTAATATTGCGGATTCTGCTATAAGCATTGGTGTGTTTTTATTAGTCGTATTCTATAAAAAAGCATTTCCTAAACAGGCTTAAGAACTAAAGCTATAGACTTGTTGAGGAGTAATGCAATAATCAAGAGGAATGTCTGTTGTAGATAGATCAGCTATGTGATCTTCAGGTTCAAAAAAAGACAAACCTATCTTGATGACATCTTCTTTACATTGTGCTAAGAACCGATCGTAAAATCCTTTGCCATATCCAATTCGATTTCCTTTCTTATCAAAGGCCAGTAAAGGGATAAATACTACATCTAGCATTTTGGCTTCTATTGGGATTCCAGCCTCGGGTTCGGGGATACCGAAGGAGTTAACTTTAATTTTGGTTGTATCTGTTAGTAAATAGTGCGTCAAGGATGCGTCTTGAAAATTACTCTTGGAAAGCACTACATTTTTATCCTTTCCTAAAAGAATATTGAGCACGTACTCAGTTTCTACTTCTTTCAGTTTTTTAATGGCTAAAAACAGGTGATAAAATTCATGGTGCCAGATGTTGAGGGTAATCAAATGATTAGCAATAGCGATACTTTTATCATCGATTTCCTCATCGCTCAATGAGGCTCTGAGTGCCTTGTATTTTTTTCGTAATGCAGTTTTAGACATTTTCGTCTAACTCTTTTGAAATTCTAAAAATGGCATCACCTTTATACACAATTGGAGATTCATTTACATTTATCACATAACCTTCTACCGGCGATTTCACTACGTGTCTTTTACTGCCATATGGATCAGTAATAGTAGCCAGCACTTCTCCTTTTTCTACGTGCTTTGAGATTGGAATTTTAACATGCAATAATCCACTATATTTTGCACGGAGCCATTGACTATTTCGTATGATAATAGAATCGGCGTGGGGTATGGGTGGTTCAAATTGTTTGTTCAACATCCCTAGGTGTGATAATATGCGCATAGTGCCTTCTACACCTTCTCTGGCAATTTCTTTTGAACTGCTTTGTGATTTACCTCCTTCAAACAAAAGAATATCAATATTTCGTTTAGCGCAGGTTGAACGATATGAACCGTCTAAATTTTTAGAATATAAGATAAAAGGCGCATTAAATACTTTGGCATATTCAATTAACTTTTCGTCATTAGGAGCTACTCTAATATGTGGTGCGTTAAATCTACTGGCTCCTCCGGTATGAAAATCTAAACAAAATTCGGCGGCTGGTAAAATTTCATTGACAAATTGGTAAGCAAATCTACTGGCCAGAGAACCATTTTTTGTTCCCGGAAAAACACGATTGAGATCTCTACCATCAGGGAAAGCACGATCCATACTTAAAAATCCAAACACATTAAGTACAGGTATACAGATGATACTTCCCTTTGCCGGTTTATTTATCTTTTTTGCAATGATTTGCCGTACAATCTCTACGCCATTGATTTCATCTCCGTGTACACCGGCTGTGATTAAAATTGTAGGCCCAGGTTTCTTAGACCTTTCAATGATTACAGGTATCTCTATTTTGGTTGAGGTGTAGAGCTTTGCAATATTAAAATTTATGGTCTTGCTTGTCCCTAGAGGGATTTCTTCACCTAAAATATTTAGTATGTTCTTTTTTTTGGTGCTCATTAAATGCTGCGTTCTATATAACGAATAATAGATTTAGCAATATCTTTTCCTGTAGCTTTTTCAATACCTTCAAGACCTGGAGAAGAATTTACTTCCAAGATCAATGGGCCTCGTTCACTTTGCAATAAATCTACTCCGGCAATACCAAGGCGCATAGCTCTTGCAGCTTTAATAGCAGCATTTTCTTCTTCGTCACTTAGTTCAATGACTGATGCAGTTCCACCGCGATGCAAATTGGATCTAAATTCACCTTCTTTTCCCTGGCGTTTCATAGCACCTACAACGTGCCCATCCACTACAAAAACACGAATGTCCGCACCTTTAGCCTCCTTGATGTATTCTTGAACAATCACTCTGGCTTGTAATCCATTGAAGGCTTCAATTACAGATTCTGCAGCCTTATTAGTTTCTGCCAGGACTACACCTAAACCTTGGGTTCCTTCTAAAACTTTTATAATTAGTGGTGCTCCACCAACGTGTTCAATAACCCCAGATACGTCTCTACCATAATTGGTAAATACCGTTTTGGGTAAACCTAAACCCGCTTTGGACAGGATTTGTAAGCTTCTTAACTTATCTCTTGAGCGCACTAATGCCTGGGACTCAACTGTCGTAAACACGTTCATCATTTCAAACTGACGTACTACAGCGGTACCATAAAAAGTAATGGAAGCACCAATTCTTGGAATTACGGCATCTACGTGGTCCAGCTTTTTACCTTGATAATAAATTTCGGGTTTTCTCTTTTCTATGACGATGTCACATTTTAAAGGATCAATAACCTGAATATTATGTTTTCTTTTTATGGCAGCTTGTACAATTGCATCAGTTGAGTACAATTTAGAGCTGCGAGAAAGAATTTTAATGTTCATTTAAACTTTGATTATAGGATTGATTTTCTAATTGTGGATCCACAATATATTTACCGCTTAAAAATTTTCTGCCTATCAGAACAGGGAAACGCATGTCCTCTCTGGAGGATAAAGTGAGGGTTATAGAATGTGTTTCCCCAAAAACGATTACTTGGGTTTTTATGGCATAGCGCACTTCAACCTTTCCATTACTGCTTTTTACTGCAGTAATATCGTAATTGGTAAATGTAAATTTTTTACCATTATATTCAGGATGAGTAGCGTCAAGGAAACTGCATTGTAGCGTTTGATCTATTTCTATGATATCTACACAGTGAATTGAAGAGGTATATGCACCGGTATCAACTTTGGCGTCTATTCCATAAATTTCCAATAACGGAAAATCAATTTTATCCGTTCTTCCGATTATTTTTTTTTCTACTCCCAAAAATTAACATTTATAACGCTAATGTAAGAAAAATACAGATGTTATGTAAAGTTTGTTCATGAATTAATTTGATACTAAAAATCAGGACAGTGCTGTTTTTTAACAAAATTTATGTAGATCATTTCTGGGCTCATTAGTTCTATACTTTACCTTTACATTACAATTATGGAAGAAGCATCGCTAGAAATACAAATAAAAACTTTGCCGTCAAGTCCAGGGGTGTATCAATATTATGATAAATCCGGAAAATTATTATATGTAGGTAAAGCCAAAAACTTAAAGAAAAGGGTGGGTTCGTATTTTACAAAAAGTCACGACAGTCATCGAATTCGTGTTTTGGTAAAAAAAATCAAAAAAATAAAACACATAGTTGTAGAAACGGAGACAGACGCCCTTTTATTAGAGAACAATCTCATCAAAAAACATCAGCCAAGGTTTAATGTGATGCTCAAAGACGACAAAACCTATCCTTGGATTTGTATAAAGAATGAGCGGTTTCCTAGAATTTTTCTGACTCGAAATCTGATAAAAGATGGTTCTGAATATTATGGTCCCTATACTTCAGTCAAAACAGTCAATGCATTATTGGATTTGATACGAGGCTTGTATCCATTGCGGACTTGTAATTATGATTTAGCAAAAGAAAAAATCGACAATGGTAAGTACAAAGTTTGCTTAGAATATCATTTAGAAAACTGTAAAGGTCCTTGTGAGGACTTACAGTCTGAAGAAGAATATATGGAAAATTTAACCGCAATTCGTCAGATTGTAAAAGGTAATTTTAAAGATTCACTCCATAGGTTTCGACAACAAATGATGGAATATGCTGACAATATGCAGTTTGAAGATGCACAGCGAATTAAAGACAAAATTGTAATCCTGGAGAAGTACCAGGCTAAGTCTACAGTGGTTAATCCAAACATCAGTAATGTTGATGTTTTCAGTATCATTTCAGATGAAGCCTTTGGCTATGTCAATTTTTTGCAATTGTCGTATGGGTCGATTGTACGATCTCATACTATAGAAATGAAAAAAAAGCTTCAGGAGTCGGACAAAGAACTATTGGAGTTGGCTATTGTAGAAATTAGGCAACGGTTTAATTCTAAATCAAAAGAAATTTATACGCCTTTTAAAGTAGATGTAGGAGAAGAGCTAAAAATTACCGTTCCGAAACTGGGTGACAAAAAAAAGATAGTAGATCTTTCTCTAAGAAATGCTAAATATTATAGACAAGAACGATTTAAACAAATAAAAATTATTGATCCCGATCGGCATGTCAACCGACTTATGGGACAAATGAAAAAGGATCTTAGATTACCAGAAGAACCCAGGCACATTGAGTGTTTTGATAATTCTAACATTCAGGGTACAAATCCTGTGGCGGCCTGTGTTGTTTTTAGAGATGGAAAACCTAGTAAAAAAGAGTACCGAAAATTTAACATCAAAACGGTTGAAGGGCCTAACGATTTTGCATCTATGGAAGAGGTAGTGTATAGGCGTTATAAACGTTTGCTCGAAGAAGAACAGCCATTACCGCAACTTGTTATTGTTGATGGCGGTAAAGGTCAGCTTTCTTCAGGTTTAAAAGCATTAGATCAATTAAACATACGTGGACAAGTCACTATCATCGGTATCGCAAAGCGATTAGAAGAAATATACTATCCCGGTGATTCTATACCGCTTTATTTGGATAAAAAATCTGAAACTTTAAAGGTTATTCAGCATTTACGAAATGAAGCGCATCGATTTGGGATCACTTTTCATAGGCAAAAGCGAAGTAAATCTGCTATAGATACTGAACTAAATACGATACCGGGTATAGGAGAAAAAACAGTGGTTGAATTATTAAAGAATTTTAGATCCGTAAAAAGAATCAGTAAAGCAACCAAAGAAGAATTGTCAGAAATTATTGGTGATTCTAGAGCAACCAAAGTATATAATTTTTATCTTTCTAAAAAAGAGAAGTAAATGCGCAATACCAAACAAACTTTCCTGCTGTTATCAGTACTTATCCTGCTGCAGGCGATTACAGGTTTGGTTAGTGCACAAGAAATACAAATTAATAATAATGTAAATGATAGTTTGCCAAATGACGTGAAGGTAGGTTTGGTGCTCAGTGGAGGTGGAGCAAAAGGGTTGGCGCATATTGGAGCCCTTAAAGTGATAGAAGAAATAGGTATACGCATTGACTATATCGGGGGTACAAGTATGGGCGCTATAGTAGGTGCGCTCTATGCATCAGGATATAATGCTAAGCAATTAGACTCTATTTTTAGAGCTGCAGACTTCGATGCCTTTATACAGGATGAACTACCTAGACAGGCAAAAACATTTTATGAACGCGAGGACGCGGAAAAATATGCAGTTACTTTACCCTTTGATGATTTTAAAATAGATTTACCTAAAAGTCTATCCAAAGGGCAAAATTTTTACAATCAATTTTCCAGGTATACGCAGCACGTTAATCGCATACGAAATTTTGATAGTTTACCTATTCCGTTTTTTTGTATGGCCACTAATATCGAAAACGGATCGCAGGTACTCTTGGATAAAGGCTATTTACCAGAAGCTGTTTCTGCTAGTGGAGCACTACCCTCTGTCTTCAGCCCTGTAGAGGTAGATGGCATTTTAATGACAGACGGGGGAGTGGCAAATAATTACCCTATAAAAGAAATCAAAGCAAAAGGGGCAGAGATTGTTATTGGTATAGATGTACAGGATAGCTTAATGGACAGAAAAGAATTGAACTCGGTGACTAATATCATGTTACAGATCAGTAATTTTAGAACGATTAATGATATGAAAACTAAAGCTCCAGCTACCGATGTTTACATAAAACCTGCCATTGAAAAGTTTTCAGTCATATCTTTTGATCAGGCTGATGAAATAATTGCTAATGGCGAAAAAGCAGCTTTTGCTAAATATGAAAAGTTGAAGCGCATAAAGCAAATGCAACAACAATCGCCTCAAAAATTTAAGATAGAAACCACCGTATCAGATAGTTTAGACATCGATATCATGAGTATTACCGGGAATGATGCCTATACACGATCATATATTTTAGGAAAACTAAAGCTTCAATCACCAGCAAAAACAACCTATACTAAACTTAATGAGGGTATCAATAACCTATCAGCAACCGGCAATTTTGATCGCATAAGTCATCGAATCATAAATACGGATAATGGTAATGCTTTATTGCTTAATGTAAAAGAAAGTGAAAATAAAATGTTATTCCGTTTTGCATTGCATTATGATGATCTACTTAAAACTGCTGCTTTGGTTAATGTAACCCGGAAAAGGCTTTTGGTTAACAACGATGTTTTTTCCGTTGATGTTGCGCTTGGCGATAATATACGGTATAATATTGATTACTATATCGATAAGGGGTATTACTGGAGTATAGGACTAAACTCTAGATATTATAAGTTTGGTCGAAGTATAGATATAGATGTACTAGATCAATTCGGAGAACCCCCAACAACTACGGATATCAATAGCTTTAACGTAGATTACAGAGATTTTACCACAAGTATCTATTTTGAAACACTTTTGAAGCAAACCTTTTCTTTTGGGGTGGGAGCGGAATATAAAAGACTCCAAATTTTTTCTAATACGTTTGGAGAGGAAGAGGATACTCCCAGGACGGTGTTTGATGATAGTGACTATTATAGTGTTTTTGGATATTTAAAGTTGGACACTTACGACAACAAGTATTTTCCTACTAAGGGATTTTTATTTGAAGGAGATGTGCACGGGTATCTTCTTTCTTCGGATTTTACCAATTCGTTCAATCAATTCTCGATAGCAAAAGCAAATTTCGGCTACGCCACGCCATTATCGGATAGGTTGTCTTTTAACCTTGGTTTAGAGGCCGGAACAAAAATTGGCAATACAGGAGTTTCTTCGCTAGACTTTTTATTGGGAGGTTTTGGTGCTAAGATGGTAAATAACTTTATACCGTTTTATGGTTATGACTTCATCGGGATAACCGGTGAAAGTTTTGCTAAAGTTCTCGTGCACTTGGATTATGAATTATTCAACAAAAATCACCTTAATGCTTCAATAAACTATGCCAATGCAGGCAGTAAATTATTTAGTACGGGTGATTGGTTATCCTCGCCGGAGTTCTCGGGTTATGCTCTTGGATATGGTGTGGAAACCTTTGCAGGTCCAATTCAGATAAAATATACCTACTCTCCTGAAGTAAAAGAGAGCCAATGGTTTTTTAGTGTAGGATTTTGGTTTTAAGAATCAGATTCAGGTATAAGATCTTCTGGTGGATGTGCTGAAAAAAAGTAATTTTTTTACGATATTTGTAATATTATGAGTCAATCTTGGCAAAATTTATTATTGCTTTTACACTACCTTATCAAAAGAAATCCTGAATAAGGAAGGTTTGCTATTTCCTAATAAGTAGTTCTGTATAACCTTTATAATTAAAACTCATGCCTTTTTATCATACGTTGGGAGAAATCCCTAAAAAACGACATACCATATTCAGAAAACCAAGTGGAGACCTGTATTACGAACAATTATTTGGTACCATTGGTTTTGATGGAATGTCTACAAACATGTACCATCACCATCGTCCTACTCAAGTAAAAGAGATTAAAGGAAAATATGATGTAAGTCCAAATGTTGCGTTGAACAATAATATCCAATCCTATCGTTTTCACGGATTTAAAGTTAAAGCAGCAAATGATTATTTGGAGAGTAGAACTTGTGTATTAACAAACAGTGATGTCAATATCATTTTAGCTGCACCTCAGGAATCTACGACTGACTATTTCTATAAAAATACGGATGCCGACGAGCTTATCTTTGTACATAGAGGTAGTGGTAAGTTCAGAAGCCATTTAGGGAACATTGATTTTAAATACGGAGATTATGTATTGATTCCTAGGGGGACTATTTATAAATTAGATTTTGATACGACGGATAACCGATTGTTTATTGTTGAATCAAGGAGACCTATTTATACGCCTAAACGATACCGAAATTGGTTTGGACAACTGTTAGAGCATTCTCCATTCTGTGAGCGTGATTTACGTGCGCCCTACGAGTTAGAATCACACGATGAAAAAGGAGATTTTTTGATGAAGATAAAGAAGCAGGATGAAATTTTTGATATGGTATACGCTACCCACCCTTTTGATGTAGTGGGTTACGATGGATATAATTTTCCTTATGCTTTTTCCATTCACGATTTTGAACCCATCACCGGTAGAATTCATCAACCCCCACCAGTTCATCAAACTTTTGAAACGGATGCTTTTGTAGTATGTTCTTTTGTACCTAGGCTATATGATTATCATCCAGATTCAATACCAGCTCCTTATAATCACAGTAATATTGATAGTGATGAGGTGTTGTATTACGTAGATGGAGATTTTATGAGTAGAAATGATATCGATGCAGGTCATATTTCACTTCACCCTGCAGGAATCCCACATGGGCCACACCCTGGTGCTGTGGAACGAAGTATTGGTAAAGAAAAAACAGATGAGCTCGCCGTAATGGTCGATACCTTTAAACCCTTGATGGTTACCAAGGAAGCCTTAGAAATAGCAGATGAAAAATATTATAAATCTTGGTTAGAATGATGAGGTTAAGTGTTGAATATCTTTTTGCTCAAACTAGTGCGATGTGGTAATGATATGCTATAACGCACGGATTAAAAAAATATAATATTAAATCAAAATTTAGATCAAAATGAATACAAATATATCACCACAAAATTTAGAAAAAGTTGTACCTCAAGCAGAAGATTTTCTACCATTATTAGGTACTGATTACGTAGAGCTTTATGTAGGTAATGCTAAGCAAGCGGCCTATTATTATCAAACTGCTTGGGGATTTCAACCTGTAGCCTATGCTGGTTTAGAAACAGGGATTAAGGATAGAGTTTCTTATGTGCTAGAGCAGGATAAGATAAGGCTGGTACTAACCTCGCCACTGCAGCCAGATGGAGACATCAATAAACATATTAACGCACACGGGGATGGCGTAAAGGTAGTGGCACTTTGGGTAGACGATGCCACCAAAAGTTTTGAGGAAACTGTTAAACGAGGAGCAAAACCATATATGGAACCTACTACAGAAAAGGATGAACACGGAGAAGTAGTACGTTCAGGGATCCATACTTATGGTGAAACGGTTCATATTTTTGTAGAAAGAAAAAATTATAACGGCGCCTTCTTACCTGGGTATAAAGCTTGGAACAAACCTTATAAAACCAATACCGTTGGTTTAAAATACATTGACCATATGGTGGGTAATGTAGGTTGGAATGAGATGAATAAATGGTGTGAGTTTTATGCGAAGGTAATGGGGTTTGCACAGTTGGTTTCGTTTGATGATAAAGACATTTCTACGGAGTATACGGCATTGATGAGTAAAGTGATGAGTAACGGAAACGGTAGAATTAAATTCCCTATCAATGAACCAGCAGAAGGAAGAAAGAAATCTCAAATTGAAGAGTACATCGATTTTTATAAAGGAGCTGGGGTGCAACACATTGCAGTAGCCACGGATAATATCATAGAAACTGTATCCGAATTACAACGTAGAGGAGTAGAATTTTTAACCGTACCTGCAACCTACTATGACACGGTTTTAGATAGAGTAGGTGAAATTGATGAGGATTTGGAACCACTTAGAGAGCTTGGCATATTAATCGACCGCGATGATGAAGGGTACTTATTACAAATATTTACTAAACCTGTTTTAGACCGGCCAACTATGTTTTTTGAAATTATCCAAAGAAAAGGAGCGCAGTCTTTTGGAAAAGGAAATTTCAAAGCACTTTTTGAAGCAATTGAACGCGAACAGCAAGAAAGAGGTACTTTATAAAAACTGAATCAATTTTGAGGATATATGAATTTGAGGTACGATCGAGCTAGGTATATTAATATATTATAATTTTTAACGGTGTTTTTTGTTAAATTCAATAATAAAAAAACGTTTTCGGTTGATAATTATTCAAAAATGTTTGATATTTGTACCGTAAGTGGAGTGGTTACCACTTATACCAAAAACAATAATTATTCTCATAATTTAAGTTTTTAGTTGGTTAATAAAAGTAAAAAGAGAGCTGTGGTGGCTCTCTTTTTTTATGGTACACTCCCATACGTTTTATATTATATTTTAATGTTTAGGTATTTATAGTACTTTTGGAATGGATATTGTAAATCAACTTAATACACAATAAAATTAAATAATACCCAAATACTATGAGAGTACTTTTATTGCTCGCAATGATGATAACTTTTCCTGTATTGGCACAGGATAAACACGAGGCCTTCGATTCAGGAGAGTGGTTTCAATTTAGGATCCATTATGGTGTTTTTACAGCAAGTTACGCTACGCTAGAAGTTAAAGATGACATTATAGATGGAAAACCTGTATATCATATTGAAGGTGCAGGTAAATCTTCAGGTTTTCTGAGTTTGTTTTTTAAAGTCGAAGACTATTATGAAACATATATAGATAAAGATAAGGTGATGCCTTATCGTTTTATTAGAAAGATTAACGAAGGAGGTTATACGAAGGATATTGAAATTAATTTTGACCATGACGCTAAAGAGGCATTAGTACACGATAAAAAACACAAAACAAAAAAGACAGTTTCCCTCAAAGATAATGTGCAGGATATGGTTTCTTCCTTCTATTATCTCAGAAATAATATCGATGTATCTTCTCTAAAAAAAGGAGAATCTCATTATGTAAATATGTTTTTTGATAGTGAAAATTATCAATTTAAGCTTAAATTTTTAGGTCGAGAAGTAATTAAAACCAAGATGGGTAAGATAGCCTGTCTAAAATTTAGACCCTATGTACAAGCAGATCGTGTATTTAAAGAAGAAGAGAGTATGACCGTTTGGATAAGTGACGACGACAATAGGATGCCAGTAAAAATAAAAGCAGATATACTAGTTGGATCTATAGAAGCAGATCTTAATGCTTTTAAAGGATTAAAACACCCTTTTAAAATTATTGTTGAATAAATGAACGAACCAATCAAACCCGAAATTGTTGATAAAATTCGGCAATTAGAAACTAAATTTAAAAACTCTGGTCAAGATTTAGGATCTTATCTAGACGGACTATTGCACGATAGATATTTAACGTATTGGGATTATATTCATCTCGATACTTTGTTAAGCTTACAAATACCTAGAACCCATTTTCCTGACGAGGAGATTTTTATCACCTATCACCAAATAACAGAGCTTTATTTTAAGTTGATCATACACGAGCTCAAGCAAATTATAGACGATAAGTTACAAAATGCTTCCTTTTTTACCGAACGCTTGGAGCGTGTCAATCGTTATTTTAGAATACTAATTGACTCTTTTGATGTGATGATTCGAGGGATGGAGAAGGATCAATTTTTAAAATATAGAATGTCACTACTACCAGCTAGTGGTTTTCAGTCGGTACAGTTTAGATTGATCGAAATTTATGCTACTCCATTGTATCATTTAGTGGGTGCACAGGAACGCAGTGATTTTGATGAACAAAACTCTTTAGAAGAAGTTTTTGAACATTTGTATTGGAAATCTGGTGCTACTGATATCAAAACTGGAGAGAAAACCTTAACACTAAAGCAATTTGAATATCGATATACTCCGCGAATGATGCGAATTGCTAAAGAGGTTCAGTCCAGTACGATTTATCATAAATATCTTGATTTACCCGAAAAGGAGCGAAATAATGTGGAGCTTATCAAAGCTTTGCGTACTTTTGACACCAATGTGAATATTAATTGGTTATTAATGCATATGGGTGCCGCCTTTCGATATTTAAATAAAGAAAAAGGTGAGGTATTAGCAACCGGTGGAACAAATTGGAAAAGTTTTCTACCACCTAGTTTTCAAAAAATTCATTTCTTTCCTAATTTATGGTCTGAAGCAGAAAAAGAAGATTGGGGCAAGCAATGGGTTACCCATCAGTTTAACACCACAAAATAATTGATCAGTTGAAGAAAATTGGTTTCCTACTACTTGTAGTAGTATTGTTTTCGTGTCAGAAAGAAAAAGAAAAAAAGAAAGTTGAACCCTCACCTAAAGTGGAACAGCCAAAACCACCTGTAGTAAAGGAGTTTGGTTTTAATGTGGATGATTTTACCGTGGTAAAAGACACAATAAAACCTGGCGATAGTTTTGGGGAAATCCTAGACAATCACGGGGTTAGTAGAGGTAAAGTTTTTGAAATAGCTACTAAAATTAAAGATACGTTTAATGTAACCCGTATCCAGGCAGGAAAACCTTACGTGCTTTTTAAATCTAAAGACACTTCTCAGACTGCACAGATATTTGTTTACCAGGATAATGAAATTGATTATACCGTAGTTGATTTTAGAGATAGCATTATAGCCACTAAAAATAAGAAGCCAGTAACACTTGTTGAAAAGGTAGCTTCAGGTGTCATAGAGAGTAGTTTGTTGCAAACTTTTGATGATATTGATGTCAATAGTTTAGTAGCTTATCGAATGGCTGATATTTACGCTTGGACGATTGATTTTACACGGTTAGAATCTGGGGATGAATTTAAAGTTATTTATACCGAGAAGTATATCGAAGATACGATCCCTGCTGGTATCGATCAGATCAAAGCTACCTATTTTAAGCATAGAGGCAAGCCTATTTATGCCTTTAGGTTTGAACACGATTCTTTAGATCAAGGATTTGATTTTTATGATCATGAGGCGGATAATCTCCGAAGAGCATTTTTAAGAGCACCAGTTAAGTTTAGTAGAATATCATCCAGGTATAATCTAAGGAGGCGGATTAAATATTATGGCAATAGAATTAGACCCCATAAAGGAACTGATTTTGCAGCCCCTATAGGTACGCCAATATTGGCTACCGCAGATGGAATTGTCACCAAATCCGAGCGTAAGGGAGGTAATGGTAAATATGTGAAGATAAGGCATAATGCTACTTATGATACACAGTATCTTCATATGAGTAGGCAGGCTGTAAAAGTAGGTCAATACGTTCGTCAAGGTGATGTCATAGGCTATATTGGAATGACTGGAAATACTAGTGGACCCCACGTTTGTTATCGCTTTTGGAAAAACGGAAGGCAAGTAGATCCATTTAAACAGGACTTACCGGCATCGAAACCCTTGTCCGAAAAATTAAAACCAGAATTCTTTGAAATGATAAAACCTATTCGCCAAAAATTGGATAGTATACAACTCAAAAAACAAGAAATTTTATAACATGGCATTACCAACTATAAACCCAACCACCACCAAAGCCTGGAAAAAATTATCAGACCACCACGAGATAATAAAAAGGAAACACCTCAAAGAACTTTTTGAAACCAACCCACAGCGAGCAGAGCAATTATCCATTTCTTGGAATGATTTCTATGTAGATTTTTCAAAAAATCGAATAGACAATACAACTATGGAATTGTTGCTTCAATTGGCCGAAGAAACCAAGCTAAAAGAAGCAATGACAACTTATTTCGGTGGAGAAACTATTAACCAGACCGAAGGAAGAGCTGTTATGCATACTGCCTTACGAAATAGTACAGCTCAAGAAGTTTTGATAGAAGAAATTAATGTGATTCCTGAGGTAGCACAGGTAAAGCAAAAAATTAAAACCTTTAGCGAGCAAATTATCAATGGTGAACTAAAAGGACATACCGGTAAAGCCTTTACAGATATTGTTAATATTGGAATTGGAGGTTCGGATTTAGGACCAGCGATGGTAACCGAAGCCTTGGAGTTTTATAAAAATCATTTGAACGTACACTTCATCTCTAACGTAGATGGGGACCATGTGCATCAAAATTTAAAAAAGTTAAATACAGAAACTACCTTGTTTATTGTCGTTTCTAAAAGCTTTGGTACTCAAGAAACCTTATCTAATGCCATCACTGCAAGAAATTGGTTCATCGATAAAGTATCAAAGGATGCTGTAGGAAAGCATTTTGTTGCGGTGTCTAGTAATATACAGAAGGTTGTAGATTTTGGAATTGAAGAGGATAATATATTTCCCTTATGGGATTGGGTAGGTGGACGATTTTCATTGTGGAGCGCCGTTGGATTGTCAATTAGTATTTCATTAGGCTACGATAATTTTGAAAAACTGCTAGAGGGGGCATACCAAATGGATGTTCATTTTAAGGATACTCCTTTTAAAGAAAACATCCCAGTTGTACTGGCTTTATTGAGTATATGGTATAATAATTTCTTCGAAGCAGAAAGCGAAGCCATAATTCCGTATTCTCAATACTTACATCGATTGCCGGCATACTTGCAGCAGGGAATTATGGAAAGCAATGGTAAAAGTGTAGACCGCAACGGAGATAGGGTCGATTACCAAACCGGTACCATTATTTGGGGCGAACCAGGTACAAACGCACAGCACGCTTTTTTTCAGCTAATTCACCAAGGAACTAAATTGATACCTGCAGAATTTATTGGCTTTAAAAAGTCGCTTTTTGGCGATCAAGAACATCAGGATAAGTTAATGGCTAACTTTTTTGCTCAAACCGAAGCCTTGATGAACGGCAAGTCAAAAAAAGAAGTATTGGCTGAACTCGAAACAAAAAATCTTTCCCAAGAAAAGATAGAACAACTGCTCCCGTTTAAAGTTTTTGACGGTAACAAACCCACCACTACCTTGTTAATAGATCAACTTACTCCAGAATCTTTGGGTGCCTTAATTGCGATGTACGAGCAACGCATTTTTGTACAGGGTATAATCTGGAATATTTTTAGCTATGACCAATGGGGCGTAGAATTGGGCAAACAATTGGCAGATACCATCCTTAATGAAGTTGATAAAAAGGAATTAGGCAAACATGATGATTCTACAATAAATCTGTTAAAATATTATCTAAGCTAAAATAAATCGGTTAATAACTTTTTGATAACAACAAAATGCTTAAAATCAATTAAGTATATAGAAATTGTAATTTTATACCCTCAAATGTTTACGTTAAAATTTTAACGTTAAGATAAAGTATAATTGCACAAAGATTTGTTCTTTTGCGGCGAAATTATTAACTCAATAACTATATAATGAAGAAAATTACACTTCTATTAACTGTAATTCTAATGGCATCGGTTGCACAGACCTTTGCGCAAGGAACAGTAACAGGAATCGTATTAGATGGTGAGTCCAATGCTCCTCTTCCTGGTGCTAACATCAAACAAATTCGTACAGCAAACGGTACGGCAACTGATTTTGATGGTAAGTTCTCTCTTAAAGTAGACCAACCAACAGGTACGATCAATATCTCTTATGTTGGATTTGGATCAAAAAACATTCCTTTTAACGTAACCAACGGAGATCAGGATTTAGGAACTATTGTACTTAATTTAGATAACTCTTTAGAAGAAGTTGTTATTGTTGGTACAGGTATTATCGACTTAGCTGAGGACAGAAAAACTCCAATTGCTGTGTCTACTATCAAAGGAGATGATATTCAATTAAAAACAGCAGGTAACGTAGAATTTACGGAGTCTATGAGTAATACGCCATCGGTTTATGTTGCAAACCAAGCAGGTGGTTTTGGAGACAGCCAGATTTTCTTAAGAGGTTTTGACGATACTAATACAGCATATCTATTAAATGGTCAGCCAATCAATGGTCAGGAAGATGGAAGAATGTACTGGTCTAACTGGGCAGGTATGGCAGATGTTGCCAATGCAGTACAGGTTCAGAGAGGTTTAGGTTCTTCTAAATTAGCGATCTCTTCTGTAGGTGGTACGGTAAACATCATTTCTAAGTCTACTGAACAAACTGAAGGTGGATGGGCGAGATTAATGGGTGGTAATGATAGCTTCGGAAAAGCGACAGTAAGCTATAACACAGGTCTAAGCGATAGTGGATGGGCTTTTTCTGTATTGATAGACCACTGGCAAGCACATAGAAAATATTCTGAAGGAACTGCAGGACAAGGACAGAATTATTTGTTCTCAGTAGGATATAATCCTAATGAGCAGCACTCATTCAACTTTTTAATCACAGGTGCACCACAATGGCACGATCAAAATTTTTCTCAAGACTTAGAAGTTTATCAAAGATTTGGAGAAAAGCATAATAGAAACTCTGGTTTCTTAGATGGTGAGCGTTATACTGAAAGAAGAAACTATTACCATAAACCAGTTGCTAACTTGAACTGGGATTTTGATATCAATGAAGGCATGGAATTGTCAACTGTACTTTATGCTTCTTGGGGTCGTGGTGGAGGAACCGGAGGACTTGGAAGAGGAAGAATACGTGTGGACAATGATAATGATAGAGAAATCGATTTTGACGCAATCGTTGAAAACAACATTGCAAATGCAGATAGCAATGGATATGCTGGATTCGGAAATTCTTATATCAGAAGATCTTCTGTAAATAACCATAACTGGTATGGATTATTATCAAATATTAACATTACTTCAGTTGAAAACTGGACATTCAACTTAGGATTTGATAGTAGATTATATCACGGAGATCACTTTAGACAAGTAAATGATCTATTAGGATTAAATGGTTTTACTGATAACTTTAGAACTGATAGACCAAGTGATTATGTATTTACACAAGAGTATGAAGCAGATCCTTGGGCTGCAATTTTTGATTTTGCAGACGAAGCTAATAGAACACAATTTGATTATTCAGAAGATATCAATTATCTAGGTGGGTTTGGTCAGGCCGAATATGCTACTGATAAGTTTTCTGTTTTTGTTCAGGGAGCTGTATCAACTCAATCTTTCCAAAGAGAAGGACGTTTCGTAGGTACTGGAAATGGTCTTGGAAAATCAGAAAAACTAAACAAAACTGGATACAATGTAAAAGGTGGTTTTTCTTATAACCTTACAGAACAGCACCAGGTATTTGTTAATGCTGGTTTCTTCTCTCGTCAGCCTTTCTTAGATAATATCTTTAGAGACATAAGAAACTCTAATGATTTAGCTGAACCAGAAGTAGATAATGAAGAAATTACTTCTTTTGAAGGAGGATATAGATTTAGAGGGGGTAACTTTGCGTTGAGTATCGATGTTTACAGAACGGAGTGGGCTAACAGATTCCTTTCTACTTTTGGTCCAGAATTACCAAACGGTGACTTCACAACTTACAGATTAACAGATGTAGCTCAGGTACACCAAGGTGTTGAATATGATTTTGAATACAGACCAGATGGTGGAAAATGGAGGTTACGTGGTTTTGGATCTATTGGAAATTGGGAATTTGATGGAAGAACTCCATATACCTTAGCCAATAATCAAACAGCTACGATCATAGAAGAAGGTAATATCGATATTTCTGGTACTAAAATCGGTAGAGCTGCTCAAACATCATTTGGATTTGGTGGTTTTGTGAAACTTTTACCAAATTTGACTGTTGACGCAGATTATAATATTTATACTGATCTTTATGGTTTAGTTGATCCAGAAGATGTTGTTCAGGCAAGACTTGATGGAGAAACATACCAAGCAGAAAGATTACCGGCTTATGATCTAGTAAATGCAGGTCTTACCTATAAGTTTAATTTTGGTGAGCAGCGATTTACACTAAGAGGAAACGTACGTAATTTATTTAATTCTTCTTACATCAGCCAGAGAGATGCTTTTGGTTATTACTTAGGTATCGGAAGAACTTGGAACGCATCTTTACGTTATAATTTCTAAGAAAACTTAGTTTTTAAGATATAGAAAACCTCATCTAGTTATAGATGAGGTTTTTTTATGGAATATGATTACCTTTGAGAATACTTAAACACACTAAAATATGTACGAAGCAATTCAAATCGTTCACTCTTACTGGGCTTATCTGGTAGTACTTATCGTAACTTTAGCAACACTAAATGGAGTTTTTGGTTTTTTTACAAAAAAAGAATATGCGCCAAAGGATTTTAGAATTTCTTTATTTGCCCTGATTGTAACGCATTTGCAATTATTGATTGGGATCATTATTTTTTTCGTCTCCCCAAAGGTAGTGTGGTTTACTGAGGGTATTGCGGTCAAAGACATAATGGGAGACCCTTTGTTACGATTATATAATGTAGAGCACCCCACCACGATGATCTTAATGGTGGTGTTTATTACCATGGGTTACTCCAAGCACAAAAAGAAACTGACTTCTACGCCAAAATTTAAGAGAATAGCCATTTTCTATACACTTGCCTGGATTTTAATGCTGAGCAGAATTCCTTGGGCAGAATGGTTTTAAATCCCATAAGCGGTTAATACCAATTTTCTAGACCCTCCGTTGTCTCTGTGTTCGCATACATAAACACCTTGCCATGTACCGAGGTTTAATTGTCCATTGGTTATGGGGATGAGTACAGAATTACCCAATAGCGAAGCTTTAATGTGGGCAGGCATATCGTCAGGGCCTTCGTAGGTATGAATATAATAGGGGGCATCCTCTGGTACGTAGGTATTAAAATGACTTTCAAAATCGGTTCTTACCGTTGGGTCTGCATTTTCATTTATGGTTACACTAGCAGAAGTGTGTTTGATAAAAATCTGTAATTGTCCAATCTGTATATTGTTGATCTCAGGAAATGCAGATATTATGGTTTCTGTAATTAAATGAAATCCTCTTTTGAAAGGTTGTAGTTGTACTTCTCTTTGGAAAAATTTCATGTGCAGCTTAATTATTGTATACAAGACACGAAATTAAACTAAATTTTACGTTTTATATAAGCACTATTCTCTTTTGTACGGTTACCTTTGTCACTTATAAGAGGGAAAAATGGATTTATCAAAGGTTAAATTGGTTGCTACCGATATGGATGGAACCTTGCTTAATGGGCAAGGTAGAGTGAGCGAACAGTTTTTTGAACAATTTAAAGAATTAAAGCGATTAGGAGTGAACTTCGTGGCAGCTAGTGGCAGGCAATACTACAGTATCATTCATAAATTAGACCGAATTAAAAATGACATCTACGTCATTGCCGAAAACGGAGCTTTGACCATGCAGAAGGAAAAAGAACTACAAAAGACAGCGATCGATAGAGCGATGTATCTGGAGTTGTTATCCCTCACTAAAGGCTTAGCAGGATCGCAGGTTATACTTTGCGGCAGGAAAAAGGGTTATATTGAAGATTATGGACAGGAGTTCATCAACATGTTTAGTGAATACTATAACCGTTATGAGGTTGTTGACAGATTGGAGGATGTGGTTGATGATTCATATTTAAAACTAGCCATTTGTAACCGCAATGGCTCAGAGGAACACTTGTATCCAGCACTTAAGCATCTCGAAGATCGTTTAAAGGTAAAGGTGTCCGGAGAAATCTGGCTGGATTTATCACATCTCGAGGCTAACAAAGGTAATGCTTTAAGCAAAATACAAACAGAACTGAATATTACCCCACAGGAAACTTTGGTGTTTGGCGACTATAATAACGATTTAGAAATGTTATCTATGGCAACGTACAGCTTCGCGATGGAGAATGCACATCCAAATGTTAAAAAGGCTGCGAATTATACTACCAAGAGTAACCAAGAAGCTGGTGTAGAATTTATTCTAGAGAAACTAATTCAAAGTAAATTATAATTCTACGAATAATTTAATTTTGGTTTTACTTAATTGATCCAGTTTAATCCGAAACATCTCAGCAGTGGGTTCTTTAGAAATAGCATCTTCATTATAACCACCCAAAACATAAAGGGAATCCTTAAAATAATGCATGGTTGCACCCTCAATGAAAAGATCAATTACATATTCTCGAAAAATTGAATTTTTGATATTATACATATATAAGTTGCCATTCCCTAAAAAATAAATATGCGTGTCAGAACTTGCTATTGCAGGATTAATTAATTCATCAGGTAGCTCACCTTTACTTGACCACTTACCGGTTTGCAGATCAAATAAATGTAAATAACTTTTATAGTTGTTAGTTCGTGATGCTTTTTCGATAATATATAAGACATTCTTGATACGTTCAACCTTCATTTCTCCTTTAAAAGGCATTTTGCCAATTTCATACCATAGTCCGGTTGTAAGGTTTAAACTATGAATTTTATCCGAGTAGGTTTTGTACCCGTTACTTTTAATTTTTGTGGATCCTCCTAATAAAATAATACGATCTTTATATAAGATTGCCCCAGGATTAACTGCTTGATGTGGATTCGTATCATCAATTGCTATTGAATTATCGGTTAAATCGACGATTTCTATTTTCGATTCGAGATATTCATATCTTTCGTTGGCAGCTAATCGCTTACCACCAATAATAAATAGTTTGTTTTGATAACCAAGGAGAGTATGATAGGCCCTTTTTCTTAAATCAATAGGAATATTGATCCATTTTTTTTGTTTAATATCAAAGGCTCTCAGGTCGTCCTTGTAGCCTTTAATGTTTGAGGCAACGTATCTAGAACGTTGTAGTATCTGTTGAAACGTGGGTTCTAAATTCATAAAGCCTGCATTAAGCTCAAAGGTCTTTAGAAACTGATCATTTTCAACAGAATAGTCACCACCAGATATATATATTTTATCATTTATAACAGCAGATCCAAACGCATAAATAGTAGCTCCAATATTTGGTAAGCGCTCAAATACTATTTTGGGACTAAGTTTCTTTTCTTTGATAACACTTACATTATCAAGCTCTTCAACCTTTGGAGTAAGCTCTATCGTAATTTTTTTACCATCGAATGCTGATAAACTTATCTTTTTTTGATGATATCCTATATGTGATAGATATATAGTATCATTTCCGTGCAGTTTATCAAGTACTAATGAAAATTTTCCTCTGAAATCGGAAACAGTTCCTTTTTTGGGCTCTACAGTATAAACATTGGCACCTTCAACGGGTTGTTTGGAATCTTTGCTTATAATAACACCCTTTATGGATTGTGCCGAGGATAAAGAACAAAAGAAAATGAAAACTAGTATAGCAAAAAATCTCATGTGAATAACGTTGAATTTAATCATTAAGTTACTACATAAATGCTTCCTAAAATAACACCTTAACCTGTCTTTAACTTATGTTTATGGTGCTAATCATTCAGCTTCAGTACAGCCATAAAAGCTTCCTGCGGGATTTCTACGTTACCCACCTGGCGCATGCGCTTTTTACCTTTTTTCTGTTTTTCTAGTAACTTACGCTTTCTAGAGATATCACCACCATAACACTTAGCCGTTACATCTTTTCGGAGTGCTTTAACGGTTTCTCTGGCAATAATTTTAGCGCCGATGGCTGCCTGGATCGGAATATCAAACTGTTGACGAGGAATCAGTTCCTTTAACTTTTCGCACATCTTTTTACCGATGTCGTAGGCATTGTCCTGGTGTAGTAAGGCAGACAAGGCGTCTACCGTGTTTCCATTAAGTAACACATCAACTTTAACTAACTTTGATGCTCGCATTCCGATTGGTGCATAGTCAAATGAAGCATAACCTTTAGACACTGTTTTTAAACGATCATAAAAGTCAAAAACAATCTCCGCTAGTGGCATATCAAAAGACAATTCTACCCGCTCTGTAGTTAGGTAGGTTTGATTGGTAATTTCCCCTCTTTTCTCGATACATAAAGACATTACCGGACCTACGAAATCCGACTTGGTAATGATAGTAGCTTTGATAAACGGTTCTTCTACCCGATTCATGGTAGAAGGATCAGGTAAATCCGAAGGATTATTTACGATAATAATCTCATCGGGTTCTTTATTGGTAAAAGCGTGGTAAGATACGTTAGGTACTGTAGTAATTACGGTCATATCAAACTCGCGTTCTAAACGCTCCTGAATGATTTCCATATGTAACATACCTAAGAAACCACATCTAAAACCAAATCCAAGCGCAGCTGAACTCTCCGGAGTAAATACCAATGAGGCGTCATTAAGTTGCAACTTTTCCATGGAGGCTCTTAGTTCTTCATAATCCTCAGTATCTACAGGATAGATCCCCGCAAATACCATAGGCTTTACATCTTCAAAACCGCCGATGGCATTTTTGGTAGGTTCTTTAGCATCCGTGATCGTGTCACCTACTTTAACCTCTCTGGCATCTTTAATACCTGTTATCAGATATCCCACATCACCGGTTTTGATGACTTGCTTCGGTACCTGCTTTAGCTTTAATGTACCAATTTCGTCAGCATAATAGGTTTTACCAGTATTTACAAATTTGATGTGCTGTCCTTTTCTGATTTCTCCGTTAACCACTCTAAAATAGGTTTCAACACCTCTAAATGAGTTATATACAGAATCAAATATCAGGGCCTGTAAGGGTTCATCTTCTACTCCTTTTGGAGGAGGAATACGTTCGATGATAGCCGTAAGAATGTCCTCAATACCAATTCCTGTTTTAGCACTAGCTGGTATTACATCTTCGGGATCGCAACCCAAAAGATCTACGATATCATCCGTAACTTCTTCGGGATTTGCACTGGGTAAATCTACCTTGTTTAAAACCGGAATAATTTCCAGATCATTTTCTAAGGCTAAATATAGGTTAGAAATGGTTTGTGCCTGTATACTCTGTGCCGCATCAACTACCAACAGAGCTCCTTCGCAAGCGGCGATAGATCGAGACACCTCGTATGAAAAATCAACGTGTCCCGGAGTGTCAATTAAATTAAGGGTATACTGCTCACCATTATGCATATAATCCATCTGTATCGCGTGACTTTTTATTGTAATGCCACGCTCGCGCTCCAAGTCCATATTATCCAGTAATTGCGCCTGCTTTTCTCTATCCGTTACCGATCCCGTAGAGTCCAATAGACGATCAGCCAGGGTACTTTTACCGTGGTCAATATGAGCAATGATACAAAAGTTGCGTATGTTCTTCATTCTAATTCATTTATACTTATGGGCGTGTCCCTTCGGGTCGGGCTATCCGCGCTACAAGGTAGCCAGCTACTATCCCTCACGCACACCAATAGTAATCTTACTAATTTAGGTGATTACTGTTTTATTTGACTTGCAAATATAGTTGATTTTATATCCATTATATCATCTGCGAACTTTATTTTTAGCGATAATTTTATTTCAAACTAAGGTACGTATGTCGCTGTTGGTTAAGAATTTGTATTTTTGCAAAAAATACTTTGTGCTGTGGCAAAAATTGGAGACATAGATGTAGGAGATTTTCCATTACTATTAGCCCCAATGGAAGATGTAAGTGATCCTCCATTTAGGGCGTTATGTAAGGAGCAAGGAGCGGATGTGGTATATACAGAATTCATATCTAGCGAAGGATTAATACGCGATGCGGCAAAAAGCGTAATGAAGCTGGATATTTATGAAAAGGAGCGGCCTGTAGGTATACAGATCTTTGGAGCTAACCTAGACTCGATGCTTAAGTCGGTTGAGATTGTTGAAGCGTCAGGACCAGATATTATCGATATCAACTTTGGGTGTCCTGTAAAAAAAGTGGTAAGCAAAGGAGCTGGAGCAGGGATATTGAAAGATATTGATTTGATGGTTTCTTTAACGGAGGCTATGGTAAAACATACCAAACTACCCGTAACGGTTAAAACCAGATTAGGCTGGGATCATGATTCCATTAAGATTGTAGAGGTCGCAGAGCGATTGCAAGATGTAGGTTGCAAAGCAATTTCTATTCACGGACGTACTAGAGCACAGATGTATAAGGGCTCAGCAGACTGGAGACCCATAGCCAAGGTAAAAAATAACCCAAGAATGCATATTCCTGTCTTTGGTAATGGGGATGTGGATACACCAGAACGTGCTGTAGAAATGCGAGATCAATACGGATTAGATGGTGCAATGATTGGTAGGGCTAGTATTGGCTATCCTTGGTTTTTTAAGGAAGTTAAGCATTATTTTAAAACCGGAGCACATTTACCACCACCAACAATTGAAGAACGAGTAGACGCTGCTCGTAGACATTTACAAATGTCTATTGATTGGAAGGGCGAAAAACTAGGTGTATTTGAAACACGCAGGCATTATACCAATTATTTTAAAGGAATTCCACATTTTAAAGAATATCGAACCAAAATGGTGACGAGTGATGATTCCAAAGATGTATTTGCCGCTTTTGATGAGGTTTTAGATAAATTCGCAGGCTATCAGTTTGTGTAAGTAATCTGGTTATATTTTATAGTTTCGCGTTAGGGATAGGAGCAAGCTACCTTGTAGCGCGGATAGCCCGACCTGTTAAGGTAACGCCCTAGTTACTTTTCGGTGATCAAACTTTCGCCAATTCTACTGGAGGCTAATAAGGATGCCACAAAACCAATGGTGGTTATTGTTAAAAATACAATGATAAAACTCCAAGCTGTGATACGGGTAGGATACGCTAATGTTGAGGTGATCATCAGCAGATTATAGTGTTGTTGCAGTAAAATTAGGGTTAATCCAAGTGCTAGTCCAAAAATGGTACCAAGCAGGGTCATTAAGGAGCCTTGTAATAAAAATACCCTACGGATCTTGTTGAGATTGGCTCCCAAGCTGTATAACGTCCGTATGTTCTCTTTTTTATCAATAATCATCATAATAATAGCTCCAGCTACATTAAACAGTGCAATGATGGCAATTAATGTAATGACTAGATAGGATACCAAATTTTCGGTATTGAGCATTTTATAAAGCGTATCGTTTAATTGTACCCTGTTTTTTATGATGATGTTATTATCGAAAATCTGTTGTAGTTTTTTGCTAACGTCTGCTTCATCGGCATCTGGTGCTAACTTAAGCTCTATATTGGTTACCGCATCTTTGGGTAATTTTAATAATTTTCGAGTAAGGTGTATGGATGAAAAGATGTATTTGTGGTTCAGCTCTTCATTGATGTTATAAATCCCTACATTAACCACCGATTCCTTAGAAAAAGCTTTGTTTATATTACTAGGTATTCCTTTACCAGGTCTGGGTACATAAATGTTGAGCAGGCTTACATAGGTTTGCTCAACCCCCATACTAAGCTCTCTACTTATAGCGTTCCCTGCTACCACATGAAAGTCGTTATTGCTCAGCCAATCACCATACACTAAAATACTGTCGGTATAGATCACTTTGGGATAATTGGCATCTACACCCTTAATGTAAGCTGTTTTTTGTTTGTCTTTATACTCCAAAAAAACGCGCTCCTCAATAATTTCCGAAAATTCTGCTACTCCGTCTAATTCTTGGAGCTTTTCTTTTTGAGCAGGGGTGAAGGTGAAGGTTTTACCTTCGGTTGGAAAAATTTTTAAATCTGGATCAAAATAGTTTGAAAATTTTAAGCTAAAGTCTTTTAACCCTGCAAAACCCGAGAGCACAACAAATAAAGACATGGCGCCAATAACCACTCCGGCTGCCGCAATACCTGCTATAATATTAATAGCGTTACTGCTGCCTGGAGAAAATAGATAACGTTTAGCGATGTAAAGTGAAAAACTCAAGGTCTACGTTCTGTGGGTTATTGGGTTTTAAATATACTAACATTTAGTACATCCCAAGCTATTTTTTCTTTCTTCTTTCTAATAAATCAGGATTGTCTACAGGATTTTCCTTTCCTTTCAGGGCTTTGTCGATATTATCAATGTACTCTAATGAGTCATCGATATAATAGCTTACCTCTGGCATTCGCCTAAGTTGATTCTTGGTTTTTTGTGCTACGAGGTGTTTAATTCTTGATTTAACGGCATTCACCTCTTCTAAAATTCGCTTACCCTGATCGTGTGGAAAAACGCTAAGGTATACCTTAGCGATGGACAGGTCTGAGGTAACATTTACTTTAGTTACAGAAACTAATATACCCGTAACTCCTGCTTCTCTTAAGGCTAATTGAATAACATCCGCAACATCTTTTTGCAGTACACCGGCTATTTTTTTTTGTCTGTTTGTTTCCATGGGTACAAAAATAGGCAATTATAGTATGTTGTTATTTAGTTTTGGACAAAAACCTTTGTCAAACTATTTGTAATTTAGCATTTCATAATGTAAACATCTCATGGATCATATTAAAAAGATTGAACACCTTGGTATAGCAGTTAAGGATATTGATGCGGCCAATAAGTTATATGAACAACTGCTTGGCGTACCAGCTTATAAACAAGAGGAGGTAAAAAGCGAATCGGTCATTACTTCTTTTTTTAAAGTTGGAGAAAGTAAGATTGAATTACTGGCAAGTACAGATGAAGAAGGACCTATAGGTAAGTTTATTGCTAAAAAAGGAGAGGGGATTCATCATATTGCTTTTGATGTGGAGGACATCTATAAGGAATTGGCTAGGCTTGAAGCAGAAGGTTTTCAGCTTATCAATAAAGAACCCAAAAGCGGTGCAGACAATAAACTAGTGGCTTTTGTGCACCCAAAAACTACAAATGGGGTTCTGGTAGAACTTTGCCAGGATAAGAAGTAGTCTTAAAGGCTCAAAACTTTAGAAAAATACGAAAAATAAGGTTCAGGTGTTTTTAAAGACAGGGAAAACGTCTTTTGATCCGTACAAAAATCAAAGTGCATATCATCTAACCCGTCCCAACCATTTTTATCCATTTCTAAGAGGATAAAGCGGGTTATTTTTTGTCTAAAATCAAATTCTAATTGAATTAAATCTTCGGTGAAGCTGGTTGTGCTATTCTGTTTATCTAACCAAGATACGTTCATTACTATGGGAAAATATGTTACTACAAAAGTAGTCAAATTTACAATTTCGAAACACAAAATTTACATTAAGTTTTCTTTGAAGTGTACTTCAAAGATTTGTAATGTTTTAGCAAGAAGTCATAGCAAACCAATTCAAAAAAACGTTGCTTTGACCTAAAAGCCCTATTGACCAACATATGCACATAGCTTGCTAATAAACTATCTTTAGCTTGCGTATTGGGCTTTTCAAGATATGCCTTACAATCATCAATGGCGTGTACCGTGTTTTCACTTTTAGTGCGCAGTAGATTGTCCAGTGGTGCTAATTCTACAACTTGTGTGGTCAAAAATTCGGTAAATGCTGTGTTATGTGCTCTGTATTTTTTATCCAGTTGTTTAGTCAATTGTTTGTTGCCTTTGAATTCACGCCAAAAAGCATCACGATTCGTGCTGGCAAATTTGATTTTCTCCTCTAAACGATACGAAAAATCATTTAATAGCGTGTCAATAGCCTTTAGTATGAAGTTAAAATACAAGGCATCGTCCTCTACTAAACCCATGGCTTGTACGAGCATATTACTTTCGTGATAAAAAAGCGTTTCAGAAGTTTCGATATTTTCTGCACCGTAGCGTTCTAATTCTCTATTATAAGTGTCTGTTTGAATTTTATAAATGATATCTTCTTCAAGATAGGGTGACATAGCATTTTGAAATCCAATCATTAGGTCTCCGAGCCTATTGATATCTGCTAACAAAAACCGAACGCGTAAATGAAAATCCGGGTCAGTATACCGAATAAAAAACCATTTGTTGATGATACCTTGTTTAACTAATTGCTGTGCAAAAGGTAAAATCGAATCCGTTAATACACGATCAGAGGTTCTGGCTCCACAGTATATTTTGTAATATACCCACTCTTGTCCTGGTATATATATTCTTTTAGTTGTCATACTGCTTCAATTTTTCTTGATTGTAGAAGCTGATTACAATTTGATTGGAAAATCCTTTGTTATTTTGAGTAACTAAGCTGTCTTCAGTAAACAAAAACTCTTCAAGTATAATTTGTTTTTTGTGTTTAATGGTATCCAACCACATTTTTATGGACAAAAGGTTTTTAAAATCAATTAGTAAGGTATTATCCCCTTCCACTAACTGTGCTAGGTTAGGAATGTTTAGTTCAGTACTCCAATCAGTGATTGATGCTATAAGATCTTCATCGGATAATTTTAAGAACGCTTTTATGTTTTTTTGAGGAATTATCCATCGCGCTTTAGCGAGTATAAAATCTTTATAAATGACTCTGGGTAAAAAGGGTCGTTTTTGTAATATAGGACCCCAGCTAAAGGCAAGTCCTGATCGTAGGTTCTGATGTTGTAAATCACATAAAAAATGGTAAATAGGTAAGGATTTAGCACTGTAATTATGCGCATTACTCAGTCGTGGTAGTATCCGTTTGTTTAGTTTTTTGGAACGCAGTATGATGGTATTACCTCGTACAGCAATCATTAGATCTTCAATTGGGATTTGTTTTGTATTCGCTACGCTAGACTTGCCCAAGTAGGGAATCTCATATGCTCTAAGATTCGCTCTGCGAATGACATTTCCTGTTCTGGATTCTGGGAGATGAATAATTTCCGCGAGGATACTATCAGGATTCATGTGTTGTTCTTTCTCCGTAATGTCTCGTACTAAACTGTAGATATCATCAGCACCAGTGGTAAAACGCCCTAATAAATTGGCCGCAGAGGACCCTCCGATAGATTCACATACCATTTTTTCTTCTCCATTTATAGTTACCAGTTCTGTCATCGTAGCCATAGTATCGGGTAGATCAGACCAGTCTGCTTCAAAATCAATCAGGTCTTCATCGGTTAACTCCAAAATTAGGTCTGCATCTTCGAGTTTTTTATATAATAATTCGTGAAATAAATTGGCCTGATACTGCTCACTAGTTGAAGGTGAAAAAGGAATATTAAGCCCCTGAAGAAAAGGAGTAGAATCCGATGCCTCCTGGTGCTGTAAATACCCGATTCCAATTTCGGTATCTAGGGCAGTCGTAAGTGGAACCTCTCTGGTTTCATACCGCTTGGTAAATGCCGAACGAAATCGGTCTATGTTTTTATCTTTAGAAGGGAATGTGATCTTATTTAATGCTGTAAGTAACCGCTGCGTTTTATATCCCCATTTTTGATCTAGTTGGTTGTTGATCGCTTTAGGGTAAAGATCGGCTTGAAATAAAAACTTTGGTTCGTAATCAATGCCTTTATCGGTAATGATTTTATTTGTTGTCAAATATTTTTCAATTGGATTTCCTATGGTACTGTCTATATCCTGTATAGCGCCATTGAGATCTTTTATAAAAGTTACATACGCATCCGTACCTTCTAACTGGTTAAGCGTGGTCTGTATTTGCATTAAAAAATCCTCACCAGTTAAGGTGGGTTCTAATTGACTTACCAAAATTTGATTATCGATGAGTTGGTCGATAAACTGCAATGCATCGTCTAAGGTAATCTCATCATCAACCAATAAGTCCGCCAATTCATTTACAGTAGTACCATTTTGTGCATTTTCAATAATTTTTTGCAGGTAGGGAGTGTGCGTAACAGCTTCGAGCGAATGCTCCCTACGATTGTGCTTGGTATAGGTGTATTCTACATAGCGATATTGGTCTCCGATTTTGTATAAACTATTGTTGGGATACCAGTGTAATTGCTTTTTAATATCTGGCTCTTTGGCCAATTGTTGTGCCCAGGCTACTACAAAATGCATATCGAATCGTGTTTGTCGATTATACCCCTTTACAGTAGCAAGTTTTAGGCTAGTTTCTTTAGAAAATTGTCCAACCGAACAGCCTGCGAACAGTCCAAAGGGGGTGCAACGATTGGTGATTCTAAGGATATACTTTAGTAAAGCATAACGCAATGATGCGTTCAATTTGTTTTGATCTAACCCCTTTTCAACTTCAGCATATAACTCAGGAGATGCTAAGTATAACGCTTCTTTAAAAACAGGATGCTGCCAATAGGTTTCGATGGTATGTTCAAGGGAACGATCTAATGGTAATGTAGGAGTTCGTAATACGTAAGAAGGGAAAAACGAATATGGGTTATTAGATTTCAAAATTAGCCTTTGTGAAAATAAAAATGGTTAACAGTGTGAAGCCGCAGTTTACAATTTTTTTTTAAAGGCTGCTAATTTTTATTTTGCCAAAATACAGTTACAAAAGGCATTTAAAAATTTAAAATAGCAAAACTTCCGGTAGCTGGATCCTTTTTTAAGGGATGGTATTCTGATAGATATCGTAACATGTAGGATTCTTCCGGTTTGTTTTTAAAAACATCTTTTAGATTAGGCTTGTTTAATTTAATGGCTTCGAGCGGATTGTATTTTGACTTAAAATAGTAAGAACTGAAAATTTTCCATTTCGGTAGATAACGATTATGTTCTCTATAAATATGAAGTTTATGATTACAGCCGACAAGTTCACAAAAGTTACCATTTGGCAGGATACTTATCTGAAACGGATCAATATCGATATCTCCGGCAAAGGGAGTCGTTTCCATTAATGCGTTATTATCATCAATATGTATAGGATTAGAGGCGTAGAATAAAAAGGTCTCTAATTTAGAAAGTATATCAAAGGCTTGTGCTTTATCGAGCCCGTAGAATTGCTTAACTATTTTTAAAAGAGTTTTATTGGTGTTTTTATATTTCATAGCATATTTCCGTATTGTGTTGTTACAAATGTATTATGCTAAGGGAATGTGTTTCTGACAAAAAATCGGTTAAAAGGGACCGTTTATTAAATAGGTTGTAATTTTTTAAAATTTTACTCTGGTTTAATTAATCGCATAGTCAATTACTTCTTTCATATCAAAAGTGGACATCGTATTTTCTATTTCGATTCGCAATTTTTCGATCATTTTATCATCTACTAATCTGCTTTGTTCAAATTGGTTTACTTTTTCAATAAAAATGTCCCAGTAATTGGGATTATCATCTGGATGAGGTATATGACCAGAAACACCTAGTTGTTGCAATCGTTGTGCTATATCTTCGCGATCATAGCATTGTGTTCCTATTGTTAATGAGGCTTTACCATTCATTATTGGGTAATGATACATACCAGAACCACATTGATGAAATACTAAATCTGATATACTGCATATGTAATGTAAAGGAAGAAGTTTATTAAAAAATACTGAATCTGGATAGGATTGATTAATTTCAGTATTGCAGGTTGTAATCACTGCATATCCTCTTTCTACAAAATGCTTAATAAAACTAGCAATAGGTGTTTTATCGACAGTACCAGTGGTAATAAATACGATTGGCTTATTTTTGTTGATCCTTAAAAAGCTATTAAGCCGAGTTGATAAACTTTTTGAAGGCTTGTCCATAACAATTAAAGGACCAGAGTAAAAATAGGAATCTTTATCTGCAATGTTATAAGGTAAACACTCTATTGATGGAATACCTGGAATTATTTTGACTTTTGGTTTATTATAGTTTTTGAGAAATTCAGAATCACTATTAATTGATCTTTCTGAGTTTAAATTATTTGTTATTGTAAAAACATCGGATTTATCGGTAAACCCTCCTTTTTGCAAAGAATGTACGTGCAATTGATTTCTATACTTTTTATCGATAGATCTAAAAATACCGGTGCGCTGTATTGAAATTCTTGGTATACCTTTTTTTTCAGCAATCAATGGGGAACTCGTTGCAGTATCTTCAATAATTAGATCTGGTTGAACTTTTTGGAATGCTTCCTCTTGCTTTGTTAAAAGATATTTTCTCATAAGCTCTTGGTCCTCTGTAAATAACAAGGAATCTTTTCCATCAAAATAATCCATTGAAACACATTCTACTCCCTGGTGTCTAAGAAAGTTTTGTAGATTATTACTTACAAAAAATTGATTTTTTATTTGCTTATCTTTTTTAATGTACTTATGGTGTAATACATAAAGAGGGATTAAATGAGAAAGTCCGCCAGCAAAATAAGGGATATTTAAAATGTTCATTTGATTCGTATTAGTTAACTATTTTAATAACAACAGATAAAAAAATTCTATTAAGAAAAATTATACAAAGCACTACTTTAACATTTTTATTGCCAACCAATTATGGATATATTCAATTTGCTCATTTTTATGCTTTGTTGATAAACTAGCAATTCGATTTTTTATATTTTCAATACAATTATTTTTGAAAATTTGAACTTCTTTTACTTCTCCTAGATGATAATCTTTACTATTCAAATCAAATAATGGAATATCCCCGTTTAGCATTTGTTCCATTTCAAAATTTAATATGAATTTATATGCTTTTGCACTTTCTTTTTTATAGGCCTTTGACATCAAATTATATAATTTGGTGTTATAGGTTTCAAAACTTGTAAGAAATTCTGGTTTACGCATATATTTTAATATTCTGAAATAGATAAATGTTGGTCTCCAAACATAGCGAATGGTATTATTGTCAAAAA
Organism: Aquimarina brevivitae; assembly: GCF_004216895.1. Classification (GTDB taxonomy): domain Bacteria; phylum Bacteroidota; class Bacteroidia; order Flavobacteriales; family Flavobacteriaceae; genus Aquimarina; species Aquimarina brevivitae. The sequence goes on from NZ_SGXE01000001.1 coordinate 769,781, forward strand.
AAGTTAAAGGTGAATCAGAGCCTAATAATTCCTCTTTAGCATTTATGAATGAATCATATGCTGAGGAGAAACCCTTAATAAAATCATCCTTGAATTTATTAGTAAAAACAGGGGCTTCTTTTAAAATAGGTATATTGTTTTTTATGTGTTTATTAGTTATAAAGCGGGTTGTTCTTTTAGAATCAATGGTGTTATGATTGGTAAACCTGGCTTCGTAACTTATACTTTCGATGTTACCTTCTATACCAAACCCTACACATTCTAAAAGAGCTCCAGTATCTCTATTGACGATAAGCATGCTTTCTAAGGTAGAGAAATAAGGAATTTTATGTTGTCCGTCCCAGGTGCGAATGGAGTGATCGTTAAGCACTGGTTGTATAATGGTTTCGTGATCAATTAGTACTGGATTTTTACCTGAAGCAATCACATTTTCACTATGGCAGTCTTTACTTCCTAATAATAAAGTGACTGCTAGGAGAATACCTGCCTTATGGTAATATTCTTTTAGCTCTTCCTTACACTCCACGGCTTGATAAGCAACAAATTCTAACCAGCCATAATGATCTCTACTTAGGCATTTAATTGTTTTTAGCGTTACATCAAGTTTTTTGTTGATCCATTCAATAAATGAATTGTAAGCGATTGAGGTTTCTATATTCCTTGGTTTGTATATAAGTTTTGATCCATCATCTAAGGTTATTAATGCTGTACTTTCACCTCCGTGTCCATCACCAAGACTCGTATCGATATCTTTGATGAATAAGGTACCATTGTTTTTTAAATCAAAAGTTTCAACAAGTACGTTAATATCGTTATAAAAATTCGTATATATTTTTTGAATATGTGCTGCATAATTGTTGACAATTCTTTTAAGAATATGGTCAAGGACTGGATATTTATAAGCTAAGGATAAACTAGTTATTTCAACAAAAGTGTCATATGAATTATTTCCATCAGCAATAAAATTCTCTAATTCATTTTGCAAAGCTATCTCCGCAGCATCACTTAATTCGTGCAAGAGAGAATACTGTAACTTGTCTTTTAATTCCAATGAGTGACACCTGTTTTCGATAATATCTAAGAAATATGTAGTGTAAGGTAGAATTATATCAATATAGGGAATAGTGTCAAACTTAGCTTTTGACGAACTAGTGGTAGAATTATTCATATAGGTAACGTTTAATAACCTTTGCAAAGCAAAGATTTATAAGACAAGAAGTACAATGCGAAAAAAAAAGTCAGATAGTTGATCTTTATTTAAATCATCATAAAAAGAAAAACTACTTGGCTTTTTTCTTTTTAAACAGTAGAAACAAGGAAACAATAAAAACTATGATATAAACGATATCTAACCATAAATTCTTAAAGGTTAGCGTGTTAAAATTAAAATCTTTAAATATCGCCACACCTAAAATAATTGCTATAATAAGTAATGGAAAACTTAAATATTTTTTATTCATAATTTTTTTCTTAGAAGTTTCTAAATGTAACAAAAAATCTTGAATAACAGCCACTCGAAAATTTTTGAGTGGCTGTTATTAAGAAATTTATATTCTCGATTGGAGTATTAGTCGTTGATATACTCATCAACAAGCCAGCATACCCCAACTCCAACTGCAACACCTGCCACGTAAGTAACAGTAGGTGTAATACCACCAGCTACTTGCTCAAGTTGTTCTTCAGTTAATTCCAACTCGTCCATATTTGGTTTTGCAGGAAGGTTGATGTATACTACATCTTCACTAGTTTGATCTGTTACCACAACTTTTTTACCCTTAAGATCTGACAAATCTTTTCCTGTAAACTCTTCAATGGTTGCAACTGGATCGTTGATTAATCTGTTTTTAAATTCTTCACTTTCCCACGCTTTTTGGGTTAAACTTTGTAAGAATTCTGCTCCTTTTTCTTGTTTCTCTAAATTCATGATTATTGTTTTTTGATTAATGATATTTATTTAGTCTGATGATGTAGCGGCGTATACAGCAACTCCTGCCATAAATCCATATCCAAATGCTATGAAAGTTGGTGTAATACCTCCTGCAACCATTTCTAATTGCTCTTCGGTAAGCTGTAAGCTATCTACATCAATTTTTCTTGGGATATTTAAATAGATTTTTGAGTCGTCTGATTGATCTTCTACTACTAGCTTCTCACCTTCTGGGATATTGATTTTTTGACCAATTTCAGCTTCTATAGTTTCAACTGGATTTGCAATTAAGTTTCTTTTAAAATCTGCATCGTTCCAAGCTCTTTCAATTACTTGAGCGTGTAACTGTTCTTCACGTGTTAATTCCATGATTTTGAATTGTTTTGATTAATGAATTAGTTTAATTTTTTGTGTCCTTATTTAACTCTTTACTGAATGAAGTATTTGATTAGTAAGACTTATTTAGGTCTATCTTCACCCGCTGGTATTGGAAAGCAATCGATTATAGGTAAGGTTAATTCACCAAAATCTATTATAGTTCCAACTCCGCCAGAAACCGCCTCAAGTTGCTCCTCGTTAAGCTCCATGTCATCTATACCTGGATTGGTAGGAATGTTTAGAAAAAGTTTAGAGGTGTCTGTTTGATCTCGTACTACAATTTGTTTACCTTCAGGAATATCCAATTCAATACCGCTAAAATTTTTGATTGCTTGTTTAGGATTGTTGATTAGCTCCTTTTTGAAGCTTTCATCATCCTGAGCTTTGGCGATTAAATTGTAAATCAAATTTTGTTGTTCTTCAAGTCTCATAAGGCGATTTTTAATGTTTTTGATTGATGATGATTATTGTTTATATAAATGGATCATCTATAGGAAATGTTGGAAAACATCCTTCTGGTGGGAATTTAGGTAAGATCAATTGATTATGTATTGAAGTACCCCCTGCAACGGCTTCTAATTGTTCTTCATTTAATTCCACATCATCTACCTCTTGTTTTACAGGAATGTTTATAAATAAAGTGCTATCATCACTTTGATCTCGTACTACTAGAGTTTTTCCTTCAGCTAAATTTAATTTAGCTCCGGTTAAGTTTTCAATTGTTGCTACTGGATTTGCCATCAACTCTTGCTTAAAAGCGGCATCTTCCCAAGCTTTTTCAATCACTGATTGAAATAATTGTTGTTCTTTAGTAAGTTCCATAATTAATTTGTTTAAGATTATTATTGTTATGAATTTCTTGAGGTAAAACTAGTTGGATATTAGTTGATAAAATTGCCAAAAAACCTGACGTTTTTGGTTTTCTACGTAATTTTTCTAATCACCAAATAAATCATCTACAGTGTCTACAATTTTTTGTGCGGCCAGTGATGCAAAAAGTCCAAGTTGAATTTCCCAGGCACCAGTGAAGCCTCCAGTAACTTTTCTAAGCTCCTTGTCATTTAGTACTGCATTCTCAAGTAACTCCTTATTAAGGTTACTTAATTTTTGATTGTTGATGTTTTTGTTGTTTTTCATAATGTTTTTGATTTAAATAGTTAATCATTAAAAAGCTTTGTAAAAAACTCTTTAGTAGTTGATTTTTAGTTTTTTAAAAGTAAATCGATTACATCTGAGAAATTTGCCAAAAGAACTGACAATTAGTATGTTAAAGAGGGGAGTGCTAAACTAATTCCTTTTTTCGATTAGTGTAGGTAAGTGGCACACTGGCTTTTCTGGCAACAAAATACATTTCCATCCCTCCTTTACCCTTCACACTAATCTTTCCTCTATGTTCAAAGGTAAAGTTGGGATCGTACATTACCATTTGATAGGTGTTTTCGCTAATATTAACCTTACCTACTTCACTATTACTTTCCATACGGCTGGCAATATTTACGGTATCTCCCCAGACATCATACTGAAATTTCTTTACGCCAACAATACCTGCAACTATTGGACCTACGTGTATACCAACACGCATCTCAAACGCTGGTTTTTTTAGCGATTTGTTTTCAATATTTCTTTTTACCATAAATTCTTGCATTTCTAATCCGGCCAGGATTGTTTTCTTAACCGCTGTTGCATCTGGTTTTGGTAATCCCCCTGCAGCCATATACGCATCACCAATGGTTTTTATTTTTTCAATTCCGTATTTTTCCATAATGGCATCAAAAGCTTTGAAACAGGCATTTATTTCTTGTACCAGTGCTTTGGGACTAAGCTTTGATGCAGTCTCTGTAAAAGACTTAAAGTCTGTAAAAAGGATGGAGGCTTTTTCAAAGTCCTGCGCGTCGACATAGCCTTTTTCTTTTAATTCGTCTGCAACTTCCACAGGTAAAATATTGTGTAACAAATGTTCTGAGCGATCTTTTTCAAGTTGTAATATAGCCTTTGATTTTTTGACATAGTTTAAGCGACTAAAAATGGCAACTGCGATAAGTATTGCAAAACAAACAGCAATGATAAAGATATTGCGTTGGGTTTCTTTTCGCTTGACTTCTTCACGATGCTTTAATTTAAGAACTCTTTCTTTTTCTGCAGTAGCAATACTGTCTAAAAGTTGCTCGCGTTCAAACTCCATACTTAGTAGTTTATCAGAGGTTGTTTTGAGATTTAAGCTATCTTTTAAAACATAATGTTGTTCATTAAAAAGCAATGCTTTTATAGGATTGTTAGCTTTTTTATAGGCAAGGTATAAACATTCGCAAGCCTCTTTTTGTTGAGATATTGAGCTAATTGTTTTTGCAATATTTAGTCCTTTTTCGCATAGTTGGATAGCCTGTTGCAAGAATCCTTTTTTATGTTGTATTTGCCCCAGAGCAATAAGTGCAGAGCTCTGGTGTCTACTACTTTTAACTTTTTTAGCAATAGTTAAGGATTGTTGGTAGTGTAAGGATGATTTTTTTAAATTTTGCTGGGCTTCAAACAACTTACCTAAGTTAAAAAGCACCTCAGCCTCGGTTTGCTTTACGTCATTATCTTTGGCAAGTTGTAATGATTTTTCTAAGTAGTGTAATGCTTTCGTATAGTTTTTTGTTTTAAGTTCTATATCTCCTAAACTACTTAGTACTAATGAAAGCGATTTATTATTGGCAGTTTTTAGATAAATATTTTCTGCTTTGACGTAATATTGTTTTGCTTTGGTATATTCTTTTAGAATTAAATAGATATTACCAATGTTTTGGGTAGTACCAGCTGCTTTTGCTTCATTATTCAATTCTTCGTGTAATTTTAATGCGATTTTATAATGGTCTAATGCCTTTGAATAGTTGCCGAGGTAATAGTGTATAGCACCTTTGTTGTTGGTTGAAGATGCCATGCCATTTTTAAAATTGGCTTTTTTATAAAAAGAGTTACTGTTTTCAAAATTTGCTAGGGCATCATAATAACTGCCTTGATAAAAGTAGATGGTGGCAATTTGATTAAAACAATCAGCAATGGATTTATCGATATTTATAGTCTGTGCTTCCGACAACCCTTTTTTTACTAAAAGCATAGCGCTCGAATAATTCCCCTTTTTGACTTCTGCCTTGCTTGCAGTAATTAAGCTATCAATAACTTCTTTTTTGGTTTCCACCTGTTGATGTTGACCTAAAAAAGTTGCTGATAAAAAAAGAAAAAAGAGAAACAATATGCTATTTTGCTTCTCTTTTTTTAGATAGGGTATGTTTGTAATTACATTCACTATATTTTAGTTTTATTAATTGCGAGCAAAACTTTGTAATTCATTAGTTTACTCTTGAATTATGGCGCCAGGATCCCCTCCTCCTGAAATAAAATCAAGCTGCTCTTCATTCAATTCCATATCTTCAATAGATGGTGTAGCAGGAATTTCAATTTCTATTGTTGAATTATCTGCAGGGTTCGTTAATACTAAGATTTTACGTTCAGTTAGCTTCAATTGCTCGCCCGTAAAATTTTCTATAGTTGGTACGGGTTGATTTATTAGTTTTTCCTTAAATGAAGAATCATTCATTGCTTTTTTGGCAATTTTCTGAAACAATTCTTCTACTTTGCGTGACTCCATTGTTTTTTGTTTTTAAGTAATTATTTGATTAAATATAAATTTTTATTCACTGTTAAAATTGTCATTTGTACTGACAAAACTTATGAATTGCTTGGGTGATTCGTCTATATTCTTAGCGTTATTATCCTGCAGGGATTGTTTTTTTTATGAAGGCTTCACAGCGTTTTATAAAAAGTTGGGTCGGACCATCTTGTGGCTGAAGGTCATACGCTTTTTTAAAGTTTTGTGATGCTTTTTCATAATACTTATTTTTATATGCCTTTAATCCAGCAGAAAAATAAGTGTTAAAGTCAGCAATGTCCTTACTTAATGCTTTTGTTTTGCGACTGTATACTGTATAGATCTTAACAGGAATTTGTTTCCCTTTGACCTGTAGTGTATCAATTTCTCTACAGTGAAAGCTTGATTTTACCTGGTTGTAGGTTTCTTCGCATATTAAAAGATCTACATTGTATATTTTGGTAGCACTTTCTAATCGGGCAGCAAGGTTTACAGCATCGCCAATCACGGTATATTCAAACCGCTTTTCAGATCCTACATTACCGGAAACTACATTGCCGGTACTAATGCCAATTCCTATATTTAGGATAGGTTGCTTTTCATTTTTTACATTAAGTTTCCTCAACATTTCAAACATATCCAACGCACTATGGATCGCGTTTGCAGGATCTTTTTGACCTGGATAAGGAATACCAAAAACCGCCATAATAGCATCTCCTATAAACTTGTCTAAAATTCCGTCGTATTTATAAACGGAAGTGATCATTGCATTGAAATACTTATTGAGTAATTCTACGATTTGTATAGCCCCTAGTTCCTCGGTTAAAGAAGTGAAATTTCGGATATCAGAAAATAAAATAGTAGATTTTCCATATTTACCCTTTAACATGGATAATTCATCTTTATTGATTACCTCATTAACCAAATGGTTAGGAATATATCTACTAAGGTTAGCACGAATTCTTTTTTCTTTAGAAATGTCTTGAAACACCTGAATAGCTCCGATGATATTTCCATTTAGATCCTGCATAGGCAGCACACTTAAATTAACAACTACATTTTTGGATGCGATTGTTTGTATCTCAATCTCGTCTTGATATTCTTTTTTACCAGTTGATATCGTATTTATATAATGCTTAAATAATGGGCTCAGCGAAGTGTGAAGTTCTTTAACGTGTTTATTAATAACATTTTCTGAACTATCCAAACCAAACATAGTATAAAAAGTCTGGTTGACCGTTTTAATGTGTCCGGATAGATCTACAGTAACTATAGCGTTGTCAAGATTTTGTACTAAAACATCTAAGTAATTTTTTACGTTATGAACTTCGTCAAATAGTTTAGCATTTTCAATGGCAATACGTATTTGACTAGCAAACCCCTGAAGTATGGACAGGTCTCTTTTATCAAAGTTTCCATCAAGCTTATTAATGACTTGAATTACCCCTAAGATTTCATTGTTTGCCTGAAACACCGGAACGCTTAATATAGACCGGGTAGTATATCCGGTTTTTTTATCAATAGCAGGGTTAAACAATGGGTTGCTGTATGGCTCATTAACAATAAGCGCTTTTTTCTCTTTGGCTACCTGGGCTACAATACCCTTTTTGGTTCTCACTACCTTTTTCTCAAGTCCTTTGGCATAAACGGTCCAAAGCTCTCCTGTGGTATGATCCATAAAAAATAGCGAGCTGCGGTCAGCTCCGGTAATCTCTGCAGCCTTTGCCATAATTAAAGGTATTAAGCTGTCTAATTCTAGTTCAGACGAAATAGCCCCAAATACATCCAGGAGTGTAGAAAAGTTGTTTTTTAGTTGTTCACTGGCGTGATATAATTGTTTGTTTTTTATGACTAAAGATAATGTAGAGGCAAACCCCTGTAATATCTTTAAATCTTTTAAGTCAAACGCTCCTTTTTTCTTATTAATACATTGAATTACGCCAATACACTTCTCTGATTTGTTGTACACAGGAACGCTTATGATAGATCTAGTGATAAACTGTAATTGTTTATCAGAGGAGTTGTCAAATGCCTTACTCTGCTTAGTATTGTTAACTATTTGATATTTACCTGTGCTAAACGTTTTACCAACCACTCCTTTATGAGATGGTATCGAAATCACGATGTTGTCTATGCCCTGTGCAACAAAGCTCTCCAAGGTTTGTTTTTGCGCATTGTATAAAAATATTGAGCTTCTTTCTGCATCCAATGCATTCGAAATATTTCCCAGGATATCCTGAACCTCTTGTAATAACCTTTCGTTCTTCATACTTGATTATAAGTTAGATGGTGAAGTTTTTCATAAGTTGACTGTAGTAGCTTTGGTCCTCGGTTAGACGATAAAGCTATCAGGTCTGTTGAACATAAGGTTTTAAGAACTCGGATCATTTCTTTATCAGAAAGATCTGTGCCTAAGGTTTGGTCAAAGGCGGATAAATTATCTATGGCATTTTTTAGTAAAGTTTGAAGAATTTCAAATGCTTTATCGGACAAGGGTGGAATCCCGAGGTAATTTTCCAGACGAGCACCTTTTCTATAGTTGGGATATTCTTCTAAGCCAATAAACTGTAAAAGCCATTGTTTTTTAAAGGAACCAATACTTCTACGAATACCATAATAGTCCGCTATTAGTTCATCGTGCATATTATTGGCCATAGTTCCATACTCTTTAAGAGTAAACAAGTGAAAGCATTCGTGGTATAGCCGTATATTAATAGAGTGTGTTATCCATTCTTTTTCTTTTAGGTTAAACGCTTCTGCTTTACAATTACTATATGGTTTGGTACTTAATACAATTACTTTATCTTTATAAAGATCTGTTTTAGGGACAATATGTTTTTTAAAATAGTGCCCCCAGCTCCCTGTTAAGTTTGTTGTTTCCCACTCACGTTTTAATTCAACAATACGTTTCCAATTGATGATACCTTTAATCATAGCTGCCCCCATGGAATCTGGAATTTTTACCGGTTCATTTTTATGACATAAGGCACGAATAACTGTCTTAAAGTCTTCGCTATCGGGTACGGTTACAATGGAAACCTTACCTCCTATACTCTGGTATGTAGAAAGCTTAAGTTGTTCAGGTGCATTTAATTGTAATCCAGTCGCTATTGAAAGGCTTTCAACCGGAATCCCTTTTAGCGTAGCATCCTTGTATTCAGGATGTTTGGAAATATTTTTTTGTATAGGAAAATGAAACTTTACCCAATTGGATTTTAAATGTTTAAAAACTGATGTTGTTTTTTTTATATCTAACCCAATATTTGACTCCGACAGCAATTCTTTACAGTTGTTAGAACCATAATTACGATCATCTTGGATAAACTTGTTATGTGTATACCTAACTAATTCATCAATAATATTATTATCATTGGTGTATGTTTTTAAAACATCATATGTATTGATTTTTATACACATATTAATTTAGCTATTAAGCATTAGCAATTTGTCTTTTTGCAAGGTTATAGAATACCCCTCTTTGATCCATTAATTCATCATAGTTTCCAGCTTCTACAATTGTACCCTTATCCATTACAAATATTTTGTCTGCGTTTACCACAGTACTTAAACGATGTGCAATTACAATGCGCGTAGCTTGTAACTTATCCAAGCTCTCTGATACTATGTTTTGCGTTCTATTATCTAAAGCACTGGTCGCTTCATCCATAAATAGTAATCTTGGTTTATGCGCAATAGCTCTGGCAATCATAAGACGCTGTCGTTGTCCACCAGAAAAGGTTCCAGCTCCTTCACTAATAAATGTGTGCATTTCCATAGGCATTTGCTTAATATCGTCTTCCATACCAGCCATTCGGGCTGCTTCCCAGGCATCTTCTAAGGTTAATTCAGAGTTTCCAACGATATTTTTGTAAATACTTCCAGACATTAAAGCACCATTTTGTAGTACTACACCGATTTGTCTTCTTACCAGATCTTTATTCATAGCATCAAAAGCTTGTCCATCATAATATATAGATCCAACTTCAGGTTCTTCAAAACCTAATAATAATCGCATTACGGTGGATTTACCGCTTCCTGAAGTTCCGACAAAGGCTACCATTTCTCCTGGTTTGATATGAAATGAAATATCATTAAGTATCAGTGGTTGTTCACTGTGATATCTAAATGAGACAGAGTTCATCTCAATTTCACCAGATAACTCACCAGGATCTGTAGTTCCTTCCGTTGACTCTGTTTCTTCATTGAGTATAGGTTTAACTCGTTCATATAGACTTACCATATTTAAGGAGGAAATTAAGGCCATACTCATTTTTAAACAGTCATTTAAGAATTGATTGAAAGCACTTATGAACGCCATGAATGCACCAACAGAGAGCATGGTCGTTGCTGTGGTTGCATTGATAACCGTGTAGTAAATGAATGAGAAAAAGAAAATATTGGTTACCAAAGGATAGGAACCATTAAATGTCTCTACAAAGTTTTGGTAGCTTCCGGATTTAAACCCTAAATATTTCAATTTAGAAAAACGGTCCGCCCATAGGGTAAATACTCTTCGTTCTGCACCAGTTATTCTAATTTTTGTAATACCAGATAAGAATTCGAATAAAAAACCTTGAATTTCTCCTTGATGATCGGAGATTTCTCGGTCATATTTTAATTTTAACCAGCCTAATCCTGTTATGACCACTACTGCTAATAAGGCTAAACCAACACCGATCCATGCTAAACTAGATTCATAATAAAACAAAAGACCTAAATTCACTACAGAAAATGCTCCGCTTAATATGGTCATCAAAACGGTGTTGGATAAGATTTGCCTTATACTATTTATACTTAGTGCTCGATTCGTAAGATCTCCTGATGTATATTTTTTGTAAAAGGTCACAGGTAACCTCAATAAATGATCCATAACACCGGCCTGTAGATTGATACTGGATTTTGTTTCCACACGTAATTGAAGCACTCCGCGTATTAATTGTAATCCAGCTGTTACAACCCCAACCATAACCATAATAATAAAGACTTCAACTAACATTGATCGATCTGCAGTAGGGATTACATCATCAAAAAGAACTCCAGACAATACGGGTACTAATAACCCCAATATACTGCCCGATAAAGCAGCTAGAAGCAAAAATCGGCCATCATTTTTTAATCCTTTTAAGGCAAATCCCAATATTTTTTTAATAGAATTCATACTGCCGGTAAATCCGTAAAAGAACATATAGCTAATTGGATCCAATTGGTTCGCTATCTCTGACGTAACCGGTATTTCTTCACCTGTTGTAGGGTTTTTTAATATGTATTTTTGATTGCTTTTTTGAATTAAAGCAACAGGTGTTTTTTCATCTTTTAAAAAACCAAGTAAGTGTCCATTTTCCTCTTTCCACCAAGTACCTCTTAAAATAATTTTACGAGCTCTAACATTTGATGCCTGTGCTATTGAAAATAATTGATTTGTAGTATTGGTATTAAAATCATCTGTAAAAGATGGTGGCTTAAAGTCAAATCCTATTTCGTTACCAATAAATTGACAAGCTTTAAATAAAGGATTATCACTACTTTTTTCAGTAAACGATACATCAATATGTTTTTTAGGATCTCCACTGACAATAGACTTTAATTTTTGTAGTGATGAGGTTAATCGTTCATCTTCTAGCTTTACTTTTTGTTTAATTCTTTCATGTAAGTTATTTCTTTGTGTTTCGTCCTTATACAGTAGTTTAGAATAGAAAAAATTCTGTAGCTCTTGTAATGATAACATAAAGAAAATTTCATCTTCTAACACCTTTATAGTGTCCATTACCATTACGTTTGCTTTTTTATCAGTTGTTTTGATCCAAAGATTGCTAGAAACAACAAAAGGGTATTTTTTCTCGCTTTGATCTTCTGCTAGTGAACCGTTAAATTTTAGTACTTCTCCTTCTTCAACAATACACCATTTTAATCCTTTTGATGGGTAAGCAATTTTACTTTTTTCAATAAGAACCGAGCTGTTGTGGTCTAATGTCTCATAAACTCTAGGCGCATTATGATTGAGTAATGCAAAAGATGTTTTTAATATCCACTTATCAATTAATTGTTGTAAAAAGATTTTATTGATATCAAATAGCTTATTCTTGTTGATAGCTAGCAAGCTTGCTTTAGGGCTACTAAGAATAAACCTCATATCTTCAGATTGCTCAGTGGTAATCAAATTAAAGATGAGTTCGCCTTGTTTTGCTCTGTAAAAATGTTGAAGATTGGTTTTATATGAACCATCATAAGCAACTCGGGTATAATATATATCTACTTCTCCTGAGGTCACCATCCAAAATCTATCGAATTCATTTAGAACCATAGATTTATTAACTCCTAACTGTATTTTCTCTTTTTCGAACATAGTAGTAGATTTATTTTGCGTCGATTAGTTTTGTATACACACCATTAAGGTTAATAAGTTCCTGGTGTGATCCTCGTTCTACAATTTTTCCATATTCCATTACAATGATTTCATCACAATCTAATATGGTACTTAGTCTATGTGCTACAATCAGACAAGTAGCACCTCTTCTTTTAATGTTATCCATAACCATTTTTTCTGACTTAGGATCTAATGCACTAGTTGCTTCGTCCATTATTAAAATAGAAGGATTTAATGATAGTGCTCTGGCAATTTCTAGGCGTTGTCGTTGACCACCGCTAAAGTTAGCGCCTCGCTCCATGACCTCGCTATCATAGGCATTCGCTCGGGATGCAATGACATCGTGTATGGCCGCGTCTCTTGCTGATTGTATGATGTCGTGTTCAGGTATTCGATCATCCCAAAAGGAGATGTTTTCCTTAATATTTCCTTTAAACATCAGTACTTCTTGGTCAATAACGGCTAAGGACTCGGTGAGAACGTGTCTGGGGATTTTTTTTCTGGGTCGACCATCAAATAATACCTCACCACTCCAGGGCTGAAAAAGACCAGAAGCTAATTTGGCAACAGTAGACTTACCACTTCCTGAACCGCCCACTAAAGCAACTCGGCTACCGGGTTTCAATGTTAAATTGAAATCTTCAATTAAAGCAGGCATAGTTGTATTGTACCCAAAGGTGATGTTTTTCATTTCAAAGTATCCCGTAAGCTTATCAGCTATAGGTACGTTATCAATCGCTTTTTGTAGCTCTTCACTTGAGGGAACATTATTGTCTTCAATTAACTCATCTACTGCTTGCTCTACATCAAATTCCTCTGAGGTTTCATAATTCAATACATCATCAATTTTATTCATATCCCCTTCAGTTTCTTGTAATGTACTACCCACAGTTACCAATTGGTTTACTGGCCGCATAAAGTTGTTCATTAGATATAGAAAGGCTACCAGCATTCCTAGCGTCATTTGTCCATCCATAACACGAACGGCACCAAAGACCATTATGATTGTTGTAGTAAGGGACATTAATAGAGGAGGAATTACATTGAGTCTTGTAGTTAACCAACCTAGCTCTTGTTGTGCATTCATTACTTTGGCTAAGTATCCGGTCCAGGTAGTAAAGAAATCACTTTCTCTACCTGAGGCTTTTAGGGTTTCGATCATACTAATACCAGAGGTTGTAGTACCTAATAATTTTCCACTTTCATTGACCATTCTTCGATTACCATCCTTGCGTGCTCTCGATACTAATTGTAGCGCTACAATATTAATTGCAGCCATAGTAATTCCAATAAGTGTTAATAAGACATCATAGGAAAACATTAACATAGCATAGAAAACTACCACAATTACATTTAGCGCTGCATTGGCAAGATCTCCACTAAGCAATCTGGCTACTTTGTCATTTAAACTTACTCTACTGGCAACTTCGCCACTGTATCGTTGCGTAAAAAACGCTATAGGTAAATGAAAGATATGCCATAAAAATTTACTTGATGTGGTTAAGGCTAGTTTGGTTTCTAATCGCAGCAGGTAGTATTGTTGTAAATAAGTCAATACCGCATTAACTATTAAAATACATCCCATTATCAATAATAATGGCATTACAAATCCACTTACTCCATTAACCAGGTATTTATCTATAAATATTTTGGTAAATGAGGGTATTACAAGTCCAGGAATGACCAAAAATAAGCTTGCCAAAATAATGTAAGTTAGGCTTAATTTAGAATTAGAAATTCTCGATCCTAATGAAGCCATCAATCCTTTTTTCTCATTTCCTTTTATGAAATGTTCATCCGGTTCAAGTATCAATACCACACCGGTATAGGCATCATCGAATTCGTCGTGACTAACATGATATCTACCCTGTGCTGGATCGGATAGGTATACTTTGTTTTTCGAAAACCCTTCGAGCACTAAAAAGTGATTGAAGTTCCAAAATATTATGGCAGGAACCTTCATTTCTTTGAGTTTATCTAAAGATTTGGCATATCCTTTTGCTTTTAAACCAAATTCTCTTGCTGCTTTTAAAACATTGGTGGCCTTTAGCCCATCTCTAGAGACACCACAGGCAATTCTTAACTTTTCAAGCGGAACAAATTTTCCGTGGTATCCTAGGATAATACTCAATGCAGCTGCTCCACACTCTACGGCTTCCATCTGCAATACCGTAGGGGTTTTAACTGGTTTTATTTTTATGTCTTTCTTTTCGCTCATTTTTCCTGGTCTTTTGTTTAGTATAGATCGAAGAATTTCTTCAAGGCGGGTACAACGATAGTTGCAGGAGGTTCTTTATCCACCGTTATTTTACCCATACAAGATGTTCCTTCGTTAATGGCTATTTGAGGGCCTTCTGCTGAAGTCCATTTAAAACCACTGGGAGAATTAGGATCTTTTTCAAATTCTACATAAACCTCGAAAGGTGCTCCCATAGAAAGTAAACTTCTAACCAATTGATCATTTTTTACCGAAGTCATCATTCCTTGTTGAGTAACAGGAAAATCAGATACGTAGGTTACTTTTCCTTTCATAAAACCGTATTCTTGTGGTTGTACTGTCGAAGGAACGACTAAAGCTTCCATGCCTACTTTTATCTTTTTACCATCTTGTGAGGGGATATAAAGTACCCCATGTAGTTTATCACCGGTAATGCTATTTTGGTTTTTAAGTTTAAATAAAGGAGTTCCCTGACCGACAACGATACCTTTGTCAGTAAGTAATTCTACTACCTGACCGCTATATGAACTTCGGATATTGGTTTGAATATCATAGCGTTCTTCAAGGTGTTTTTGTCTTCTTACAGTTTCGGCTATGCGCTGTTTACTAATGTTAATACGTTGTTCTAAATCAAATCCAAGATTCAATTTTTGGCTAGAGGTTTGTACACGCTGTGCTTTTAAGCTTTCAATACTATTTTTTGCGCTTTCAATTTGCTGTTCAGTGTTCATAATTTGAGACCGTGTGATTAGTCCTTTTTCTAGCAGATCATTTTCTGTTTGTAATTGATTCTTTAAAAAGTTTAAATTCTTTTTATTAGTCTCTATTTGTAAATCGATGCTGGTGCGCTGTTGTTCTATGAACTCAGTTTGCAGACGTGTATCTTGATTACCGAAGGATAATAATTGCTCTAATTCAAGTTTACGCTCTTTTAAAGTTGCTTTGACTGCTTCAATTTCTTGTTGTAGTTCTGGTTGTTCAATTACGGCAACAACATCTCCTTCTTGTATCTCTTGACCTATGTTTACTTTAAGATCTACTAATTGTCCTTGAGAGGTAGAAACGACTTCGTGTATTTCTCCACCGAGTAAAACTCCTGTTACATTTAGTTTGGTTTTAACCGTGCCTAAAAAGGCCCATCCAATACCTGTACATAATAAAAGGGCAATAGTTGTTAATGCAATCCAGGCTTTAGGTCCTGTGATTTTAATCAGTTGATCTAACTTCTCTGGTGTGGAAAGCTTTTCTAATGCTGCTTTTCTAAAAAATCCTGCTGCCATGACTATATGTTTTTATGATAATTAATTGTTGATGTTATTTGGAATGTTGTAAAAAATGGTTTTATCAATAGTTGATATTGTACGATCTTCATCTATATTGATTAATGTGCCGGTTTCATATCGTAGATTGGCTATAGAAGAAGCAAACTGTTGCTGAGCTTGTAAATAATCGCGTTGTGCAAAAGTCAACCGTTCCTGAAATAGAATAAGATTCAATAAGGTAGTCAATCCATTCTGAAACTTTATTTGCTCATTCTTAAATACATTTTGCGAATAGTCCAAGGTTTCTTTAGCCTTTGTCAAGGTCAATACGTTATTTTTAAGGTTATTGACAGCAATGCTGACATTTAGGTTAATATTACGCAGTAAGTTATCATAGGCAATTTCTTGATCCTCTAAAGCCGTTTTACTAATAATGTAATTACCACGAGCCAGGTTGTTGTTTACTGGAAATGCAAAGTTTAAGCGTACCCCCACACCATAATTTCTACCCTCGCGATCACTAAAAGCATTAAAAGCCTGGTTTAATCCATTACCGGTATTTAATCCTCCATAAGAGGCAAATCCAGTTAGATCCAGTTGAGGTTTCAGTTCATTATTTGCTAAATGAAGTCTTAATTCTAATGCCTCTTTAATATTGTCAAAAGCAGTAAGATCCTTTCTGTTTTCCTTGGCTAACGCAAGCATTTGTTGGGTACTCAAGTTTTCAGTAAAGCCTGAGCCATCAATAGTAGGAAAAGAGTTAATCGGGTCACCAATATTCTTACTTTCTTCGTCACTTAATCCAATTGCCCTGCCCAGATTTAATTTTGCATTGTAAAAATTTTGTGTCGCTAATGTTGTTAGCCGCTCTTGATTTGCTAAATCCGCTTGAATTTGTACTAGGTCTCCAGCAGGTTTTTTGTCAGCCTTTACTAGTTCTTCTGTAATATTCAATACGTTTCTTACACGAGCTTCGTTTTCTTTGAAGATTTTTAAGTTTTCAAAAGCTGCAAGATATTGCCAATAGGAATTAGCGGTTTGTAGTAACTCAAAAGAAGTGTTTAATTCAAAATTATTCTCGCTACTTTCTACCTCTAATTTAGAGCCTTCTTCTAGCGCTGTATTGACTTTATATCCACCGCCTCTAAATAAGGGTTGTGTTAATGAAAATGTAGCGCCTACAGTGTGGTCAGATACATCAGGGCCGGTATTGATATTTAGCTGATTAAACGGAAAATTATTAGAAATCTGATCATAATCTAAACTTACTGAGGCTAACAATCCAAACCTAAACTTTCGTTGTACTCCTAACGAAAAACTTGAACTGTTAGTAGCAATGGCATCATCATCAAATAAACTCGTTCTGGGATCAGCTGCAAAGAGATAACTTTTATTGTTGGACAAGGAAAGACTAGAGAATAAATTAAAATCAAATGCACTACGTTGTACGCGTACGTTTCCTGTAGCATTTTGAATAACCAATTCATTTCTTTGGATTAATGGACTTTTATCCAACGTTAATTTAGTCAATTCTACTAAGTCTCCACTGAATTGATTTTGACAATAACTATTAATAGCGCTAAGAAACACTACACTAAAAAAGACTATCTTTTGGTTCATAGATTAAGTATTATACTTCTGAAAATTTGTTTAGTATTTGACTAAAACGAGCACCTGCCTGGGCTACACCATCTAATACATTGGTGTCTATCATATCTTCTTCATCAGGAGATTCAAACCCTAATTTATTGGTCGTTTTTCGAAGCCTGTTGGATAAAAACAATGCCAGGGAGTAGTAAAAGTTGGATCTAAATTCAAGATCCGTATCTAGCTTTTCATTCATTACGGCCCTGGAAATACTGTATACTACGGTTTCTTCTGCAGCTATCACAGAAACAGAAGGAGCACGGGATTCCAAAAAGGACATTTCTCCTACAATTTCGCCCGGACCGATGGCTGCAATTTCTTGTTTTCCATCAGTTATAGAAAGTTTACCAGATAGGATGATATATATGTTTTCTATTTCTTCACCCTTACTGATCAGCTCTTCGTGATTTTTCAGGTTTTTCTTGCTTCCATTATGGATCATCCATTCAATGTCCAAATCCGTTAAGTGTCCTAATAGAAAGAGTACTTTTTTCATGTTGTTATGTTTTTAAGTTGTAAGGATCATTGTTACTAATTTCTAGTAAGCTAAGATATTTGACTAGCCTTATGTAAAACTGCCATCTACTCAGCCAGAACTGACAATTCGGTGGTGTAGAAACAAAAAAGCGATTGCATTATTGGCACAATCGCTTTATGACAGAAACTTTAAGATATATCTTACTGTTAACAAGCTTCTGAGATACAAATCAAACGTGTCAACAATTCACGCTACTCTTGTATACTATTTATTCTTTCTTTTATAGGCTTTATGATATATGTTTATTAATTACCACCAATGCTTTCTCCTAAACTAACACCAAACGCTACTGCAGAGGCAATCGCTCCAGCAATCCATTCTTCAACTGGCCCAACTGCTTGCATTGTGCCACCACCTGATACCATATCTAGTTGATCCTCACTTAACTCCAGGTCATCAATATTTGGTTTCTTGGGGATGTTTATATACGTTGTATTATCATCGGTTTGATCAATAACTACAATGTTTTCCGTATCGATTTTAAGGGCTCCTTTGGTGTGTTTTGTAATTACTTCCATAGGGTTATTAATTAAAGATTGTTTAAAGTTTTCATCTTCCCATGCCTTGGCAATTATATCTACCAGATACTGGTTTACTTTTTGTTGATTTTGTGAAAGTTCCATAATGATATGTTTATTAATTTATTGCAAATTACTTAGGTTATTATTGTTAAAACTGCCAATACTACTGCCGCATTTGACACTATAAAAAAACACCCGGGTCACCGGGTGTTTTAAGCAACACTGCTTTTTTTTGCTATATAACTCAACACAATAGTAGATAATATGCAGTTTGCTGATTTCTTTTATGCTTTTGCTGCTAGCATTTTTTTTGGGACAGTACCATATTGCTTATAAAATAATTTAGAAAAATAATGGGTATCAAAATAGCCAACCGCATAGGCGATCTCCGAGATAGTATCATAACTATATTGATCAATAAATTCCTTAGCCCAGTGCAATCTCAATATCCTTATATATTTATTGGGTGTTAATCCTAGCAGGGTTTTGCATTTGCGATGTAGTTGCCGTTCACTTATCGCCAGATCATATGATAAATCAGATAAACTAAGCTGTCCTTTTTTTATTTGATCTAAGACTATCTGTTCAAAATTGAAGAGCCACAGTTGATCGGGTTTGGATATTTTAGAGGGATCAATCCCATTTTTTTTGCATTGGGATTGTATAAAATCATTTTTTTTGCAGATTTTAAAAATGACCGGTATGTTTTTTTCTGCAATTTTTACAGATTTTGATTGTGCTGCCTGCACTACTTCTTTTATTAAGTCTGAGAGTTCTTTGGTATTAGATATCAAAATCTCAGTTGTGTTGTCAGTCGTTTGTTCAACGTTGATGTCTTCAGCTCTACGTTGTCTTAAAATCTTATGACTTGCCTCTACAATAGATTTGATTGGGCTTTCCAAATGTGTTGCGATTTGCATTAAAATGTCTGGAGAATTCCAGTCCAGCGTTTGATTGTTGATGTCCATTATGAGTTCGTTTTTTGATTTGTGATTGATGAAAAGCCTGGGTTATATTAACAGAATGCGTAATACCATATGTTAACTATCGGCTTGTAGGATAATTCATGATCTTACATAACTTTTGTTTTTGATTGAAATACATAACTGCCCTTTTTTTGATGTGACCAGATGATTTATGAACCACTATTAAGTTTAGATTAAATATGTATTTAGATTGTAAAGACTAAATGCCACTTGATAAAACCTGTAGTGAATTGTTCGTTTTTTGATATCTCAAATATAGCGGCAGAATTAGGCGAAAAACAAGTCGATATTTTTGAAATTTATAAATTCAAGCTTTAGATTTATAAATTTAAAGTTGTGCATAAAGTGTTAGTTTTGTGCGCAGAAAGTAGTACTTTTGACAAATTTCCCTTGTAATGTCAGTCAGTCAGTTAAGTTTATTCTTAGATAGAAAATACGCTAAGCTAGTTATGTATATGCTTGTTTTCTTTTTGCTTGCCATTACGGTTAAAGCACAAGATCAGGAGCAAAAAACATCCGGATCAGTCAATGGGGCTATTGAAGAATTGATCAAAAAGGAAACCGATCGACAGCGAAAAATACAACTTGCCCATCAATACACCACTGCGATCAAAAAAGATAATGATCCCATAGCCCTGGCAGACACCTACCTTTTCTTAACAGAAGCATTTACGCACTCCAAGCGGGCGGTGGCTTATGCGGACAGCATTATACAAGTTACTAAGGATTTAAAAGACAATACAATCTATCCTGCAGAGGGGTATTTGCAAAAGGGGATACAATTGTATTATACTGCTGATTACGATAGGGCTCTAGAGAATTATTTAATAGCAGATAATTATTATAAAAATCAAGAGAACTTTTTTAAACAATTAGTTATCCGGCATTATGTTGGAATTTTAAAAAATAATACTAATGAGTTTAATGAGGCATTTTTGATTTTTAAGGAAAACATCAAGTTTTTTGAGGAGGAAAAAAATAAAAAAAGATATAAAAAGCAATATCTTAAGTCGTTATATGCTCTTGCAAATGGTTTTATTTTATTAGAAAAGTTGGATTCTGCTGAGCACTATAGTAGGTTAGGATTAAAAGCCAGTATAGATAGTGATAAGTATTTGTACCCACATTTTCTTTTGGCCTTTAGTGGAACCAAAATTTTGCAAAAAAAATATAAAACTGCATTGGACAGTCTTTTAAAATGTGAAAAAGTAATACCTGATAATAAAAAAATTTCATTGTGTCGAAACTACCAACGAATTAGTTATGTGTATGATTCTCTAAATATTGAAGATAAATCTTTGAAGTACTTATATAAAATCGATTCCGTATACCAAAAAGAACCCCAGGTTATTTTACAAGCGGAGACAGCATATCAAATACTATTAAAAAAGTATCAGAATAAGGGAAATAAGGACAAACAACTAGAGATTATTGAAAAGCTCTTAGTTGTAGATAGTATAATAAAACGACGACCAAAAAATCTCAGTAGAAAAATAGTGGAGCAATATGAAACTCCAAAGTTACTAGGTCAAAAAGAAAAATTAATAAAGGAATTAGAAGAAGATCAGAGCTTAAGCAACACTACCATTTCTATTTTGGGATTATTTTCCTTAGCCTTAGTATTGGGTGTTTTCTATTTTGCCCGTAAAAATATTGTCAATAAAAAGCGCTATCAGGCCTTGATTGCCCAACAACCAAAAGATATTCAAGAAAGCAAAATTGAAGTTGAAGTAGCACCAGAAACTAAAGAAGTAATTAAAAAAGCTACTGATTTACCAGAGGATTTGGTGAACACTATTTTAGAACGCTTAGCCCATTTTGAGGCGTCTAAAAAGTTTATCAATAAACAGTATACGCTTAGCTCGCTGGCTAAAGAATTGAATACCAATAGTGCTTACCTCTCAAAAATTATCAATGCGGAAAAACAAACTTCTTTTGCGCATTATATTAATAAGCTGAGAGTGGATTATGCAGTGGCAAAGTTAAAAGAAGATTCAGTTTTACGCTCCTACACCATCAAGGCTATTGCCAGTGAATTTGGATTCAATACGGCCCAATCCTTCTCCAATGCCTTTTATAAGCAAACCGGTATTTATCCATCCTTCTTTATCAAGCAGTTGGAAAAAAATACTGGTAATCAATAGGTTATACTTGCTTTTTTAAGAATGTAAAGTGCTTGAAATTTATAAATTTGAAGAATCTCTCTCTTTTTTTTATCAATTTTAAGAGTACTTTAGCAGTCATACAAATCAAACAAATCACTTAAATTTTTACGTTATGAAAAAAGCAGTCAACAAACTCACGCTTCACAAAATTCAGGTCACCGAATTAACCAATACTTCTGCAATTAAAGGCGGATATTACGGTTATTGCGCTAATACAGGTAATGGGGATGATGATGATACTACTATTGACCCGACTCAAACTAAAACGCATCGGTTTAAGTAAATCTCCTGAACTATTAATATATGCCATTTGTTTATATTTATCAGCAAATGGCATATTTTATTATATCGTAAATGAATCATAAGCTAAGTATACTCCTACTATCTCTGTTATTTATTCAATGTAATCAAAGATCTCAACCCTTAAACACCTCTAATATTGTGGACGACTATTATGGGCAACAGATTACAGATCCCTATCGCTGGATGGAAAATTTGAAAGATTCCACTGTCATTGAATGGCTTAAACTACAAAAGAAGACTGCAGAGCAAACGTTAAAAGAGAATCCAGGTTTTACTAAGCTCTTTCAAAGTATCAAAAAGCATAGCAATGAGGGTGAGCCGATACTATCTAAAGTAAATATTACAGATCAGGACCAGTACTTTTACTTAAAGCGTTTACCTGATGAAAAGACAGCGAAACTCTATACCAGAAACACGTTTACAGGTGAAGAACGTTTGTTGTATGATCCAAAAGCATACCAACCCGAATCTCCAGATTCCTATACCATAAATTATATACAGCCCAATTGGGATGGTAGTAAAATAGTGTTAGGCTTTACCAAAAATGATAAAGAATACGCAGATTTGCTTGTACTGGATGTGGCCTCCAAAAAACTAATGCCGGGAATAGCAAAGAACGCTTTACCGAATAGTTTCGGCGGCGTTGAATGGTTACCAGATAATTATGGATTCATTTATACATATAGTGCAATAACGGACACCAATCATAAGAGTCACGGTTTAAATAGAGAGCTGAGACTAAATTCTATTAATAAAGGGTTTTTGGGGGGACAGGATTTTTTTTCTGGGGAGATTAATAAATCAGACTTACCGATACCCTATTTTACAAATCAAAATAATAAATATATACTAGCTGCAATAGCTAAAGTTGATGCCTATCGAGACACTTATTATTTAAAAATTGGAAATTTTTATAATAAGATTAGAAATTGGAAGAAGCTTTTTAGTAAAGAGGACAAAATCAAGGAATTCTTACTATTTGGTAGTGATTTATACTTTCGTACCGCAAAGGATGCTTCTAACTTTAAATTGTGTAAAACCAATTTAGATGATCCAGATTTTGAAAACCCACAAATATTAGTGGATGAAGATAAAGAAAGGGTGATTTCTGATTTTGCTGTAACTAAAGAGGGAGTGTATTATGTAAAAACCAAAAATGGGGTTGAAGCACGATTATTTTTTAAATCGCATCATAAAGAGAATAGTATTGAAATCAACCTCCCTAAACCCGCAGGCGCTATAAACTTATCTTCTAAAGGAATTGATTATTCTGAGGTATGGGTGGAGCTGGAGGGCTGGACAAGCTATGAGGAGCGGTATCTATATGATTTTACTACGCTAAAATTCATACCTCAAAATATGGTTCCAGTAAGCAGTTATAAGGTGTTAGATGATGTGAGGGTGGAAGAAATTGAAGTACCCTCACATGATGGCGTCTTGGTACCCTTATCCATTATTTATAAAGAAGGTACTAAACTAAATGGCAAAAACCGTGTGTTGATCAATGCCTATGGAGGTTTTAAATGGTCAAACTCACCGTATTTATATCCCTATTTATTGTATTGGCTGCAGGAAGGTGGAATTTATGCCATTGCACACGTGCGCGGTGGAGGCGAAAAGGGAGATGATTGGCATAAAGGGGGGTATAAGACTACCAAACCTAATTCCTGGAAGGACTTAATTGCCTGTACAGAACATCTAATTGCCAAGGATTATACTACCCACGATAAAATAGCTTTATGGGGAGCCAGCGCAGGAGGGATCACTATAGGACGAGCTATTACAGAACGCTCTGAGTTATTTAAAGCAGCCTTTATAAGAGTTGGAGTTTTAAATACTTTGCGTAATGAATTTGGACCTAGTGGTAAAAGTCATATAAAAGAATTTGGAACGGTCAAGGATTCTACAGAATTTAAAGGCTTATTAGCTATGGATGCCTATCATCATATTAAAGAAAGAGCAAAATATCCTGCTCTATACCTTACTGCAGGGATGAATGATGTACGAGTTCCAGCTTGGCAACCCGCCAAGTTTGCTGCTCGATTGATCAATGAAGGGCATCCAGATAATATTGTATTATTAGATACCGATTTCGAAGGCGGGCATGGTTTTGAAGCTTCCCCTGACAAGGCCAATTTAGAATTGGCTAAAGTCATGACCTTTTTACTATGGCAAACCGGGCATCCGGAATATCAGCCGTAGTTAGAGTCTTGGAGGGCCTGAGTTGGTGAGAGGTGAGGTTTCTAAGGATTAGGAAAGCGTCTATCAACAAGTTCCGTCATCCTGTCCCGAGACTTCGGGAGTTTCAGGATCTTATCTTTTAATTATTTAGGCAGAAAGTGCTAGATAAAAAACGTTCAGGTTTAAAGTAAAAAGCTTATAGTGTGCCATTTCATACCCTAAAAGTTACTTTGTTAATTATTTCTTAAACAGAAGAAAAACTTTATCTTTAAGAACAAAAACTTCTTTTGTGTACAGGGTCATATTTCAGCATATTTTCTGGTTTAAGCTTGTGAACTTTAAGTACTACTTTAGTCATATCATAATTATGAGTTTGACTATGCTTGCCTCTGCAAATAGTCTGGCTATGTCCACACAAATGGATAAGAATAGTAAAGCTGCGATTACTGAGGAAACGGATATTGAAAAAAGAAAACGTTTAGCAAATCAATACATCCAATCCATAAAATCCAAACAAGATACCATAGCATTGGCAGATGCTTATCTTTTTTTATCGGAAGCATTTTCGCATTCCACAAAAGCCGTAAGCTATGCGGACAGTATCATACAACTTACAAAACACCTAAAAGATAATCCAACCTACCCAGCAGAAGGGTATTTGCAAAAAGGGATTCAATTATATTATACTGCCAACTACGACTCAGCTTTAAAAAATTATTTATTAGCGGATGCCTATTATAAAAATGAAAAAAATGAGCTTAAGCAACTCATTATCAAGCATTACATTGGGTTATTAAAAAACAATACTAATGAGAGAGATGAGGCTCTTTTAATTTTCAAAGAAAACATAAAATTTTTTGACTCAGAAGAGAATAGGAGGCAACATAAAAGGCAATATCTCAAATCGTTATATGCTCTTGCAACCGCTTATGTATTCTCAAAGGAATTAGATTCTGCTGTATATTTTAGTAAAACAGGTATTAATGAAAGTCTACAACAGACGGATAGATATCTTTATCCTCATTTTTTATTTGCTTATGGAGGAGCTTTATTTTGGCAAAAGCACTATAAAGCATCGATAGATAGTTTTGCAAAGGGATTGTCTTTAATTCCAAACAAAAAAATTTCTGTTTGTATGGTTTATATAAATATTAGTACAGCATATGATTCCTTAGGCAATCAATCCAAAACATTTGAATATCTCCATAAAGTCGATTCTATATATCACGAAGAACCACAGGTAGTCCTTCAAGCAGAAGAAGCTTATCAAACACTTTTAAAGAAATATCAGCAGTCAGGGAATACCAAAAAGCAACTAGAAATCATCAACAAACTCTTAGCGGTTGAACGGGTTATTAAAAAAAGACCAAAAAACTTAAGTAGAAAGATTGTTGAACACTATGAAACACCTCGGCTTTTAGAAGAAAAAGAACGTTTAATCTCGGTACTGAAAAAAGAGAATGACCGTTCTATGACGTATATTGCCATATCCGGTACAATGGGGGTAGCGTTGTTCTTATTGTTTATAAGGTACTATCAACGGGATAAAAGAAATAAACGCCGTTTTGAGGAGTTAATGCAAACTACAAATACCGGCACAACTCAGAATACAATAAATCCAGATCAATCCGTATTGGATATTTCTGAGACTGTAGTAAAGGATGTGCTACACAAGCTACGGAAGTTTGAACAAGACAAAGGATTTTTAGATCCGGGTTTAACTGCAGTACAACTAGCTGCTCACCTAGATACCAACTCAAAATACTTGACCAAGATCATAAAATACCATAAAAAACAAAGTTTTATTTACTACATCAATAACTTAAGAATTGATACTATCGTAGTGCAATTGAAAGAGAATCCTAAGCTCAGAAATTATACGTTGAAGGCGCTTGCTGAGGAAGCTGGGTTTAATTCTACAGATGTATTTTCTAAATATTTTAATAAGCGCACAGGGATTTCTCCTTCCTATTTTATTAAACAGTTGCGTACAGCCAAAAAAATCAGCTAAGAAACATAACTATCTTATTTTTAAATAGTTATTATGCTATTATGTACCTTAAATTCTAGAATTTCGATACCGTAATTCTAGAATTTGGGTATACTTCCTTTGCTTTTACCGCATACACGCTGCTATATTTGTCCCGATCCAAAACAACAAGTGCACTTTTCTAAAGCAGGATCTTTTTACTCATTTTTTAAAAAGCATATCACATGGCATTAGAGAATTTAATAAGTATCAATTTTACAGAAGAGGAGCTAACACAGTTGGACGATCATTTATTAGCAATCCGCCAAATCCTTACCGGAAAAACTATAAACTTAACTCCAGAGCAGCGCCAGCAATATGGTCGTATTGCGAACCAAAATAAACTGATTGTAGACAAGGCTAAAAATTATATGGAACAACACCCCGATTGGGTACCTCGTTTTGTAGACAAAGCTGAGTTTGACCGGGATTATACCGCAAGACAACAAGTAGAGAGTCGTGTGCAACTATTAGAAAATTTATCGACTCAGCTCATCGATACCAAAACCTTATTAGACCACGATAATTATAATAATGCACTGAGCTTTTATCGTATGATACGTTACCTGGCTGGGGAGAATGAACCGGGCGCTAAATCAGTTTATGAGGATATGCGCGTCCTTTTTAACCGCACCGGTACCTCAAACAACACAGATACTGAAGCATAATTGGGTTAGCCAACCTCATATTTGGATCACATTACCCCATATATAGACCTAAGACAGGGGTCAGAGGCCTTTGTCTAAGGGGGTACCCCCTTAATAAAGTCTAAATTTAGGATGAAGCGATCAAAATTTAGAGAATCAATTGGGGGCAACCCCCTTGATAGAGCCAAAATATTGCGTTCGATCATCTAAATATGGGCTACTTAGTGCTAAATATGGATTCCACTAATTCCTGGTTTGTCTACCAGCAGACCCTTGTGAACATCTACTTATGTTTTTAATAGTCTTTGAGTTTGTAAGAATGGGAGTTAGTGAGTAGGTGACTGTTTGAGGGATTAGGGGCAAGGAAGAGATTAGTATAAAGTAAAAAGGGAAGGGAATTCAACCTAAGAAAAAAACATGAAAACACAACAACAAAAAATAACAGGAATACTTAAAGGAGATCCAGTAACGCTCAATTCCTTTTACACCAAAAACTTTCCAGCTGTTAAGGCTTATGTAGTACTTAATAAAGGGAAAGTGGAAGATGCAGAAGACATTTTTCAGGAAGCTTTGTTATTGATTTATGAAAAATTAAGTACAGAAGAGCTCAGTCTGTACGCTTCAATAGACGCATACTGCTATGGAGTGTGTAAAAATTTATGGAGAAATCGATTACGAAATAATAAGCTGGTATGCTGTGATATGTCAGCATTATGTAATGACCCTACAGCGGTTTCGTTTGTAGAAGAGATGGACCGTATTGCTCGAGAAGGCTTGTATAGCAAATATTTTCAAAAATTAACTACTACATCCAGAGAGTTATGGAAGCTGTTCTTTGAGGGCAATACTACCAGAGAGGTTGCTAACCGTCTGGGCATGAAAGAGGGATGCGTACGCAAAAAGAAATTTGATGCTAAAAAACAACTTGTACAAATGATAACAAAAGACCCAATGTATGCGGAGCTAAGCGCGTGAGATAGTACTAAGGGGAGCTTGAAAGTGGCATCAAATAGGTAGTACCTATTACAAATAACAAAAAATTAATAACAAATAACAATACAACTATTGCGCAATGCAGGCGGAAACCGAAAAGCCTTTAATAGAGTAGGTATAATTAAAATTTAATAATCAGGGTCGTGAAATTTTTTGTTGGAAAAAATAGGTGGACTTAAAAGTAACTCTATATTTTTATACTGTATTTCTAGTAAGAATATTTTTTTCAACACATTTCAATCTATTTAAAAACCTAAAATCAAAACACTATGTATTTATCTTTTTCATTTCCCGTTTTACTTTGGCAATTGCTTAATGTGCTGTTTTTTATCGGAGTAATCTTCTTTGTGTATAAGACTTATATCATGATTAAAAAGATCTACAAAAAAGTAGTTGAAGACGAAAGTTAAAATTCACACAAACACTTAATTAGAAATCACAATGAAAAAAATATTCTTTTTGGCGACACTCGTTGCCTGGACGCTTATATCCTGTTCCAAAGAACCGGTAATTACAGATGAAGAAAGCTTAAGATTAGAACTAGGTCTAAAGAATCAAACCTTATCTACTGAGGCGATACAGCAAATACAATCTACCACAAAGCCCATACATTTTGAAAGTTTAGAAGACGCCAAACGGTTTTTATCCGGAGCAGTAACATTTTCTTCAGCAAACTTTTATGACAAATTCAAGCTTGCTAAAGATGGTAAACCGAATAGTTATCCTATGCTATTAGTGGATGGTGATAATATATTGAAAATGTCTTGCCCTCCTATAATATTAGAACCAGTAGAAGGATGTAATACTTCTGGTGGCGGGGGTGGTGGTAATTGTGGATCAGGTTCTGCCACTTTTACAGTACGACAAAATGGTGTGTTGAATTATAATGTGTCTATAAACTACAATAGCGAAACCGGAGAGGTTGAAGTTAGTGGAATTTCATCTTATATATCTGGAGTGACTTTGGGTGTTAGTTGGACACAGCATAATACAAACACAAGTGTTAATGATAATACTATTGAATTTGAGGTAAATGGTACCCTCAATTATAATATAGTATTTGAAGGTATTGGCACTGTATATCGACAAGATACCACCATTCGAGGAGCATATAATCCGTGTGCCAATGACGGAGCAGGTAGAGGAGGAATAGAAGAGTTTTTACAAGTAGCCAATTAAAAAAATAGTGTTAGCCTCTACTAAGATGCTATATGTTGAGGTAGAGGCAAGCATTAAGCTGAAAATTGTTTGAAAAACACCTCTAAAGCATTCTATATAACAAAAACATAAGTGAATCTATTTTAACATCTTTATGGTTAATTACCCACTTGAAGAGCTTGTTAGAGAGAATAGTATATAGGTTTTGCTTTTTTTGAAGTCAGAATATTAGAAGAGATATATTTAGTAGGCTAGTACCTGTCTATACTTCCTAATCCGATTAAGAATAAAGGACTATAGACATAAGTCTGTTCAAATAATCATTGCCTACTAATAAGGAAATGATCAAGTATTACAAGCAATGAAACAAAATTACAAACAACTCTATAAAATAGTAACCCAGTTTGAAGGCATGCCAAAGATTGAAGTATTTGATATCCTCCATAAAATAGAGGTCTTGTTATACTATGCTCCTGGCCCTTTAACCCGGACTACCATTAAAAACTTATTGGATGCTGAGGTTGTAACTGATCAGGAAATAGACCCTTTTCATTTTACGATTTTGCCTAATGGTAATTTTTGCGAGTTTATAGACTCCAATAGCTGGCTTCATATCTATAAAGAACAAAAACGAGGCCTATGGCGATTACCGGTATTTGATACGTACTATTTTAAGACCAGGTACGCTCCTCTGGAGCTGGTGCAGCTCACCCGTAACAACCTGATTACCCATTTGGAAAACAAATGGGAGGAAACTTCGGTCAGAGCGTTTTTAGACAAGCATCATCCTACGGATAGGGATAAGCATACTGGTAAATTTTTGGTGTTGCGGGTGAAGTAGGATTAGAAGCAATGTCCTTTTAATCGTATAGCTTAAAATAGTAATTAAATAAAAATTTGATTTTAATACATTATAATTTCATATTTGCATCATTAAATGAGACAAATCAAATTACATATCGAACCGACATCACGCTTTAGTCAGTGTGATTATCGATGGATAAATGAATTATCCACTCGAAAAAGGACGTTATGTAATTATTTTTAATCATTTTATGCTGTAGCATACAATAAAAGCTAGATATAATTATGAGCGTCCAAGAAATTGGACGCTTTTTTTATGAATTTTTTTAATCAAATGAATCGCATTTAAGTAGTACATAAAAAATAGGAATTGGAAAGTAAGCATCAGGGAGACAGACGATTGCCAAAATATCCAAAATTCGTTAAGTGACGAACAGGAATTGCTATGTCTAATTTTAAACATAACTATTTGATTATCAATAAAATAAATTAAAAAATTAGTTGGAAATTTAAATAAAGTTTAGATCTTTGCATCGCAATCGAAACAAAATAATATTAATCATGATTGCAATAGTTTAATAAAATTTAAAACGCATAAAAATGATACCGAATAGTTCGCAACATAGTTTAAATCGCCTCTTTAGAAAGCAAAGAGAATATTGTTCTGATGTGAACATAAAAGGTGTCTATTTTATAGAAAGGATGGTTATAAGAATATAGCTTATACAAACATCAAGATATATAAGAAGACGCCAGGACAAGGCGTCTTTTTTTATGCAAAAAGTTCATTGACATTTTGAAAACCAAACACATTGACGTGTAGCTTAATTGGATAAAGCACTCGGCTTTTAACCGGGGTGATGTAGGTTTAAGTCCTACTACGTCAACTTAATGGAAGGACAAGCCAATAGGTGGTGGCCGCAGTCTTGAAAACTGTTAGGAGATAATGACTCGTGTGGGTTCGATTCCCACTCCTTCCGCTTAGGAGAGTAGGTAAATACTGGTTTGTTACGCTCGCCTGCTAAGTGAGTTTACGTATAGTACGTGATGAAGGTTCGATTCCTTTGCTCTCCGCAATAAAAGTACTGTAGCTTAATGGTAGCGCTGGGAGCTGCTTCCCAGAAAATATTACTTTGTTCGAATAGGAGTTTTTTACAGCTGAATTTTTTCAGGAAATAGGGGTTCGGTTGCCCTACTGAGTACAAAATGGGGTATAATTAAAAACTTTAGCACATCAAATGCAGGGGTGACGGAACTGGTATACGTGCCTGATTTAGAATGAGGATTTTGAGAGTTCGAATCTCTCTCCCTGTACAATTTTTTATAAAACGAACTACAGCCACACCATATCTCGGTGTTTGTGGGTAATAGCGCTCACGGTTTTACCGAAGCACCAAGGCCAGGAACCTTGAAGTGGAGCTTCTCCCGAAGCCTAAAGACTATTGAGTCTAAAAATTGACCTGTGATGTAACGGCAGCATCCAAGACTTTGACTCTTGGTGTAAAGGTTCGAATCCTTTCGGGTCAACAATAAGATATCCAGAATACTACCAGAAACTAGTATAAAGCAACATTATTTAACCAAAACAACAAATAGTATGGAAACTCAAGTAACTATAGGCAGCAAAAAGAGCGTAAGATCCTTAATCACCCAACTCCTTATACAATGGATTGCAAATTATGTAAACGCGATGAGTCGTGCGTTGTATCCTATGAACAGTAGTGATATACCAAGTACATACGATAAATATCGAATTATGTTTAAATGATTTGAAACCGTTGCGCAAAATTATTACGTAGTAGATGTTCACCTTTGTGGTGTTCTTAAAACAAACCTTCTTATAAAAGGGGTAATTGGAGGTTTGTTGTAGTGCCCTGCTATACGGGGGAAGATAGCAGGGCTTGGATTAAAGAGCCTCTTTAGCTCAAAGGGAAGAGCTGTGGTAAAAGACCTTTAGATCGTAACCACGAAGTGATTGGATGAGGTTGTTAATGGCGCGCCTATTAACGAATAGAATTTGCAGAAGCACCGAAATGATATACTAAAGTAGGGAAGCGCATTTGGAGCCAATCTGTCTGCAAAAAGCGGAAGTATCAGTTCGAATCTGATAAGAGGTACAAAATAATAAGTGAATAAAAATATCAAGTGAGTCTTGTAGTGTGTTTCTGTATAGCACCATTGTATGAGGGATTGCCGATGTGGTATCACCCTCTCATATTCAACTTGACTTGAAGGTTGGACTATGACCAAAAATAGTCACCACACTATGTGTCGCGGGTTCGATTCCCGTCTTTAGCTTGGAGTATAGCTCCATTGGCTTAAGTAGCTCAGTTGGTTAGAGCAATAGTTTTTTCTTGTGGGTTCGAGTCCCACTCCCT
The DNA here is from genome assembly GCF_004216895.1 of Aquimarina brevivitae. GTDB lineage: Bacteria > Bacteroidota > Bacteroidia > Flavobacteriales > Flavobacteriaceae > Aquimarina > Aquimarina brevivitae. The sequence continues at coordinate 801,908 of NZ_SGXE01000001.1, forward strand.
GGTACAGGGATGGCGGAATTGGTAAACGCACTAGATTAGAGATCTAGCGAAATAGACACTCAAAATGTCTTTTTTAACTGCACAGGTTCGAATCCTGTTCCCAAGAAATTGGGGTAGCTCAGCGAAAGAGCACTACACTGTTAATGTAGGTTACAAGCTGATCATCTTATCAAACTGATCACCAGCTAGCCAAGCTGTAATGTATGGTAAAAACTGTGTAAGCAGATCGGTTGTTGTGGCATACATACCACACCAACAATCTTAAATGCGCCTTGAAATAGTAGCCTTGTGATAAGTGAAAACAGTTATTTTTTGGGTTTTTAGATTTAAGCAGTAAGCTACCTTTTTAGGTCATTCATGCTTGTATCGTATTCCTTAAAACTAGTTGTTTAAAGTATGACAAACTATTAATTCCGCACATGAGGGATGATTTGCTTTCACCGTTTTTTTAGCACAAATAATTGCGTAAGGGATAGCAGTGGTTACCCCGCAGTGCTACGCTAATAATTCTATTTCATTATATAGAGATAAAGCACTGCGGCGTAAAAACGAATAGCCCGACCTCTTTTTTGCAAGGCGAAAAAGGGGATACGCCCTCAAAAATATACTTTATGATCATACCAAACCCGTAGGTGTATCGCAAAGTAGACAAGGTCTCCGTTACAGGATTTGTCATCAAATGAATGTTTAATTTAAATGAAAAAAAAATGAAAAGAGTAAGAATTAATGCGGGCAAAGTAGGTTTGGTTTTCAAAAAAGGAGATTACCGCAGGGTAATTACTAAAGGAATCCATTGGTTAGGCTTTAATGAACGCGTACTGCAGTATGATATGACAAAGCCTTTTTCAGCACCAATAGCCATTGCACTCTTACTACAGGACAAAAAGTTGGAGGCTTTGCTACACACCATTGAAGTAATGGATAATGAGATGGTATTAGTGTACGAGAACGGTAACTTTAAAACCGTACTGGTTGCTGGTCAATATGCCTACTGGAAAGGTTTGATCAATTATAATTTTGTTTCTGTAGATGTAGGTAAGATTTACATCACCGAGCAACTAGATAAGGCTTTATTCAACCAGATGGCATTGGCAAAGTACATCAGAACATTTGAAGTAGGTGCAACAGAAAAGGCGGTGTTAATTGTTGATGATGTGTATACCAAAACTTTAGCTAGTGGAGTATATCGTTTTTGGAGAAATGATACAGCGATCCAGGTTATAAAAGTGGATTTGCGTCAGCAGCAGCTTGAGGTTGCTGGTCAGGAATTATTGACCAAGGACAAAGCCGCTGTTCGTATCACGTTTTATACCCAGTATAAAGTTGTAGCTATTGAAAAAGCTTTACTAGATAACAAAGGTTACGAGCAACAATTGTATACTGGGATGCAATTAGCGCTAAGAGCTTTTGTAGGGAATTACACCTTGGATGAATTGTTGGAGCGCAAAGACAATATCGCTGCCGCAGTGATGGAAAAGGCAAAAGGTCTTGCAACTACACTAGGAGTCCGCGTGCTAGATTGTGGTATCCGAGATATTATCTTGCCTGGAGATATGAAAGAAATCATGAATCAGGTGCTGGTTGCACAGAAAAAGGCTCAGGCTAATGTCATCACCCGGAGAGAAGAGACCGCTTCAACCCGTAGTTTACTTAATACGGCGAAGCTGATGGAGGAGAATGAAATGCTGTATAAGCTCAAAGAGATGGAGTATGTAGAAAAGATTGCAGACAAAATCGGTGAGATCAGTGTTTCAGGAAATGGAGGTATGGTCACCCAACTAAAAGAAATATTCGCTGTAAGTAAATAGCTATTTATAAAATGCGTTGATAATAAATTATCAGCGCATTTTTCTTTTAAGGACTTTTGAATCATCCAATTGACCGAAACCAAGAAAACGATTTACTATCTTTATCAGATCAAATCAACTAGTGGTGGTGCAAAAGCTAATGGACATAAAAAGAAAACCCATCTTAAAGTTTATACTGTTCTATTGTATTGCCGCAGTTTTCCACTATACGGCTACCTGGATTTATTATGGGGCATTTCAAGAGGGGCATCCACCCTACTTCCACATAGAGGAGTTTTTTTCTGCTGCAGGATGCAGATTTCTGTATTCTTTACTGTTAACTATTCCTATTTGGTATATCGTAGTCAATATTATTTATCCTAAAAGTGTTTTAATAGCGTACTTAAGTCATCTACTATTTTTACCTCTTTTTACTATTGGTGTTTATCAGATGCTGGCCTTTACAAAAAGTTACTTCGGCTGGGTTTTTATCTGGAATCGTACAGGTACCGTATGGACCATTTACTTGATCGCTGTTTTTTATCTTTTACAATTTGTGGTGATTCATGCGTACCAGTATCACCAGGCATACAAAATAGCTTTACAGGAAAAAGCGGAGTTAAAACAAGCAGCACTGCAAAGTCAGGTGACCGCATTAAAAGCGCAACTGAACCCACACTTTTTACACAACCTTTTTAATTCTATTAACCTGAGTATCCCGCAAGAGAATGAACATACACGTGAGTTGATCATTGCGTTATCGGATCTATTTAGATATCAGAATAAAGCTAGTCAAAAGGATTTAGTATTGCTAAGAGATGAACTGGAGTTTATCCAAAACTATCTCAACCTGATTAAAATACGATTAAAGGAGCGATTGGAATTTGAGGTATCTGTACATGAAGAATTATTGGATGCTAAAATACCGCCTATGATTCTGCAACCCTTAGTAGAAAATGCAATAACCCACGGCATTGCTCCAAAGGTGGGAACTAGTAAGTTGTCTATTGCTATTAGTAAGAGCAATGCAAAGTTGCACTTTGAGATTGCAGATACTGGTAAGGGTATTAAAGAAGGTATCGATTTTTGGAACAAGGGTCTGGGTTTAAAGAATACCAGACTTCGCCTTAAACAATTGTATAATGCGGATTTATCGGTACTGCCCAATACGCCTACCGGAACTAAAGTTTCTTTTGTAATATGAAAACGGTAGTAATCATAGACGACGAAAAGGATGCTCGCGATTTGATCAAGCAATATTTGACGCACCACCCAAATTATAAGCTGGTCGGCGAAGCGCAAAATGGTCTGGATGCAGTGCAAAAAATAAATGAACTGAAACCAGAGTTGATTTTTCTGGATATACAAATGCCGGGAATGAATGGTTTTGAGGTATTAACAAAGCTGCAGGTACTACCCGAAGTTATTTTTAGTACTGCCTATGACGACTATGCCCTTGAGGCTTTTAAAGTGAAGGCATTGGATTATTTACTGAAACCGTATGGAAAGAAGCGCTTTGAAGAGGCTATACAGCGGATAGATAAAAACACTGAAAAGGTACAGCAACTGGCAGAAAAATTACTTAAAGAGCAAAGTAACACACTTGAAAAAATTATAGTTCACAGCGGTGTCAAACGATTGATTATTGACGTAACTGATATTCATTATCTGGAAGCGTATGGTGACTACACCAAAATATTTACCAAAAGAGAATCTTTTCTTTCCACTACGGGTATTTCTTCCATACTAGAAAAATTAAAAGATAGTGATTTTATACGTATACACCGATCACACGTGGTGAATTTAAGCCATATACTACACTTGATTAAAGATGGGCGTTATTACTATCTCCATTTAACCTCAGGTACAAAGCTTAAAGTGTCAGAGACTTACTTGCGGGATTTAAAAGCGCTACAGCTTTAACGGTTTCATAGCATTATTTACGGTTTCGTAGTTTTTTTGTTCCTATCCGCACACCTCTTAGCTACCTTAGGGTAAATTAAAATTCAACCCATGAAATTTCCATTTCTTTTGCTGGTACTTTGTGGTACATTGTCGTATGGACAATTACAATTTTCGTCTGCTAAAATTACCGATTCCGGGGATACACCTGAAAACTATACAGGAATAGTTGTTGAAAATTATGCTGATGGTCACCCTAAATTATGGAGACAGGAAAAGAATGGAAAGGCTGACGGTTTATGGCAGGAGTGGTATCCAAACGGAAAGCTGCGTTATCGTGCCTGGTGGAAAAATGGTTTGGGCAATGGGAAGTGGGAATATTTTTATCCTAACGGTCAACTGAGGTCAGCGTCTTTTTACATTAAGGATATTGCTCAGGGGATAATGACAAGTTATCACGAAAATGGACAGATTGCGCAACAATCTGTGTATATAGACGGGCGACTGGATGGGATTGTGTATGACTATGATGCTAATGGGATCATACTTTCGAGAAAACGGTATGCAAACGGGTCCCAAATTATTGATGAACCTGTATTATTTCAACCCGGTGTGATCGCTACAGAAACAGCTAATGAATGGGATATTACCTTTACGCCTGATGGGAATAAAGCCTATTTTACACGAAGGCTTTTAGACAATACCCCTCAAAAAATTTATCAAACTGTAAAAGATAGTCAAGGCAACTGGTCAACTCCAATTATTGCATCCTTTTCTACGGATCGGGATGAAGGTGCCTTTATCACTCCAAATGGTCAATATTTCTTTTTTGCCAGTTGTAGACCTATGGATAAAAAAGCCCCGGATAACACATTAGATATGAATATATGGATGATGACCAAAACTGCTATCGGTTGGTCATCACCAAAACCGTTACCGGATACAATCAATAAACGACGCACAGTGGAGGATGCCTGGCCAAAGCACTACGAAGCAGGGCCAAGTATGGATAGAAATGGCCATCTTTTTTATTGGACAAAAAGTAGTGTTGCAGATGTTGCCAATTTATATCAAACCATCATGCAGAGGAACAGTACCTTTAGTCAACCCTTGGAGCTCATCCCTCCTTCTCAAAATAATGGTTATGATAGTGGTCCTGTTGTTTCTCCGGATGGAAATTTATTATTCTTTGTCTCTTCAAATCGCTCAGAAAGTTATGGTCGGGAGGATTTGTACTTTTCAAGATTAAAGGAAGGAATCTGGTCTGAGCCTAAAAACCTGGGACCTGTTGTCAACTCCGATCATAATGAAGGAACTCCGCGGTTTTCACCAGATGGAAAATACTTTTTCTTTAGTAGTGATCGTGGAGATAACTTCGATAGTTCCGGGGAGCGTATCTGGAGTATTTATTTTATGGAAACACAATTTTTAATTTTAGATTAATATGAAAAAAGTGGTTACTCTTTCTATGATGTGGTCATTATGCACCTGCAGCCAAACTTCAAGTGAAATTGATACGGTTGGTCAGTCAATGATCCCAATGTCCGATACTTATCAGAAAGCTGCTCCGGTATATGGCAATCAATATTTTGAGAATGGAAAAAAGAAACCTTACACAGGAATTCTTTATGGAAAATACGATAATGGCCAGTTGATGACCTTACAGGAATATACTGATGGTATAGGCAATGGAACGTGGGTTCAATTTAATCCTGACGGTACAAAGCAGGAACAAGGAACCTATAAAGAAAACCGGGTAGAAGGTCCCGTTACACAATATTGGGAAGATGGTAGTGTCAAAGCAAAGGGCTACTACAGGCATTGGAAACAACCCATTGGCAAATGGACGTATTACGATCGTAAAGGTAATATTGTTCATACCATGACTTATACTAGATGAAAAACAAAAATGCTTTCCTGAAATATTAGTTCTTCAGGAAAGCATTTTTGTTACTAACTCAACTAAATGTCTTAGATATTAAATCCAGGATTGGTATTAAATGCATTGTTCTGTACCGCTCTGGCTCGGTTTCTAGCCATATTACGGATCGCGCTGGTTGTTCTCGTACCATCAACTGCAAACCACCATAGGTACAATACTTCGTACATATTAGATCCCTGGTACGACCAATTGGTATCACACGAGGCACCTCTTGGACAACCACTACCTCCATTATGACTTTTACCCCCGTTATGACGTGCTTCGTGCAGTAAGGTTCCTGCTCGCATCACCACATCAAAGTTATAAAAATAAGGTAAGTATAATTCTACACGGTTTCCATATGCCCAACCAGCCCATTGACCTGGCGTAGAGCCTGGCTTGTAACATAAAGCCTGTAGTCTACCGGTATTGTTAGCAGTATACGGATAGGCCCAACGAAGTGCATTACCACTATAATCGCCAGTGTTGGTGGCATAATCCTCTGCAGAATATGTTAATAAGTACATCGCAGCAAAAGTTCTTGCTAATGGTCTGCTTAGGTTACAAGGATCAAAAAATCCAAATCCACTATCCCAATCTGATTTGCGCATATTAAACACACTCCACCAATGATCCACTCTGGCCTGGTTACACAATCCAGATGCGTATACAGAGGTACCATCGGCTACATTATCATGTGGCGGCACTGAACAGGTTTGCTGTGCTTGGGTTTGTAATGACACCATGACAAAGATGATCAAGGCGACGAATAGGTTACTTTTATTGAATTTATATAGTTTCATGATTATCTGATTTTTGGTGTTTCTTTGGTTTCGTTTAGTTTAATCTCAAATTCTTCAGGCATGTCTGGATGCTCTACTTTTCTAATGTCTGTAGCTTTAGTAGTGATGTACCAATGCTCGTTTTTAGGCAATCTTTCATAAAGCATCTCCATTTTTTCTTCAACATTACCTAAAGGTGATTGTAGATAATTACGGGTAGCCATTTGGCGTACGGTTAAATCTTCGTGTGTGGTTAATCGAAACAGCATTTTCTCTGCTACTTCATTTTTGTTTTTAGCTAAAATCCCTAGTCCTTCCACAGCGGTGATGCGGATAATGATCTCATCTAATCGCGTATCAATTTCTGGGTTTTCAGGGGCGGTATCTCTGGGAATATTTAATGAAGCAATTTCATATAGAAACTCCAACGCCTCTTCGGTACGTAGCTCTTTTAAGGTTTCGATGAGCATCGTACGATATAGGTAGTTTTGGTCCGGTATTTTTTGGTACAACATGGCGATGCTTTCAGCAAGATTTTTTTGATCTCGTAGTCGGTGTAAAGACCATAAGTAGCGCTCTTCAGCATCTTTACCCGAACCCACTGCTAATTGTAAGTGTTCTTGAATAAGTTTTCCATTAGGAACGCTGGCAAAAAATCCATCCAAGGATAATACCGAGGACTCATCAAAAGATAGTTCAGAAGAATACTCCGTAGCTTTTGTAGTCACCTCAATGGCGTTGGTTTCTTCTGAGTTTTCTGGGACGTCGTTTTCACAACTTTGTACAATACTTAGTACCATCGCTAATGCACACAAGGCTACTAAGGTTTTGATAGTGTTTTTCATAATAATGAATTAGTTTATTTGTAATTAGTGTTTTGTATGGCAGCAAAAGTAGGAGTGAGATCTCTCTCAAGTAAGAGTGCATGACCTGAATACCGAAGGGGTAAACCTCCTTTTTTAATAGGGGTGGTTTTACCTGTTTCTGGCAAAACGCATTTATATTCAAGCGATAAAACCAGTTATGATGTTATTACTTGATCTATTTAGAAGTAGTGGATTAATAGTGAAAGTTGAGGTTTTAGTTTTGCAAAAATTGATTTTGAAGAAAAACTATTTCAAATGATCTTAATATAGCAACCGATTTCTTTTTCTGTGGACATAAACTTATATATAAAAAAAGCTACTTCTATACAAGAAACAGCTTTATTTGAAGGTGGTCCCACATGGGCTCGAACCATGGACCCCCTGTCCCGATAGCTATCGGGAGTGTCAGGTGCTTGATGTTTTTAACATCAGCTTTTCTACCATTTCAGGATATTTCTTTAAGTTTTGGATATAGGTTCTGCTTTTCATAGCCTTTATTTTTTGTTCAATAGCAATGGCCTGAGTGTAGGTTTTGGTGGGTATAAATAGGTATAAAGTCCAATCATTGGTAATGCTGGTATATGATTTTTTACCGTAAAAGGAAGTGTTGTGTTTTTGAATTCTTTGGTTAAGATTTTCCTGGCAAGCTCCAATATAGTATTTGTTTATTTTTTGGCTGGATAGGATATAGCAACCGATTTCTTTTTCTGTGGACATATACTTATAAATAAAAAAAGCTGCTTCTATACAAGAAACAGCTTTATTTGAAGGTGGTCCCACATGGGCTCGAACCATTGACCCCCTGTCCCGATAGCTATGGGGAGTGTCAGGTGCTTGATGTTTTTAACATCAGCTTTTCTACCATTTCAGGATATTTCTTTAAGTTTTGGATATAGGTTCTGCTTTTCATAGCCTTTATTTTTTGTTCAATAGCAATGGCCTGAGTGTAGGTTTTGGTGGGTATAAATAGGTATAAAGTCCAATCATTGGTAATGCTGGTATATGATTTTTTACCGTAAAAGGAAGTGTTGTGTTTTTGAATTCTTTGGTTAAGATTTTCCTGGCAAGCTCCAATATAGAACTTGTTTATTTTTTGGCTGGATAGGATATAGCAACCGATTTCTTTTTCTGTGGACATAAACTTATATATAAAAAAAGCTGCTTCTATACAAGAAACAGCTTTATTTAAAGGTGGTCCCACATGGGCTCGAACCATGGACCCCCTGATTATGAGTCAGGTGCTCTAACCAGCTGAGCTATGGGACCTGAAATGGACGGCAAATTTAAGCAATAGAATTATTGCACCAAACTTTTTTATAAAATATTTCTTTATTTTTTATGTTACTATTTATGGATTCGATTAGAAAGTACTGAAGCGTAAAGCAATTTTAAAACGAAGCTTATTTGATAAGATTCTAAATGGTTGACTACTGTTTCACTACTTTGAGCATTTGTTCTTTTCCAGAATTAAGCTCTATTTTTAAAATGTAAATTCCGGCGGCAAGCTTATGGGTATCCATTTTTAAAGTAGAAACATCCTTTTGTCTTGTTTTTTGCAATACCATTTTTCCCTGAGTATCAAATAATTTAACCTGATTGACTTGATACGCTGCATTGATTAACAACTCCTGATTAAAAGGATTGGGATAAAATGAAATGGATTTTGGTCTTTTAGTGCCCTTTTTGGTGATGATGCAATCGCCTGCTATAAAATCCATCTTATTGTTCATCGAATTATTTTCTCCACCTGCTGATAGACTATAGGTGTAATAGAAATAAATGCGTTGTCCGGATCTACTATTTATTTTATATGGAACACCAGCTTCAACGAAATATCCAGGAAAAACGGTATTATTATTTGTACTATAGTACAAAATGACCAGACTATCTCCAATTCCTGTTTTTTGTGGTATAAACGTAAGATAAGTCCCTGTGCCATCTTCCATAATTTCTGCAATAAAATCTCCATTAGCTGCAGTAAGGATGCAACCTTCTAAGTTTTCTTCTATCACCAGGGTATAGGTAACTGAGCTTATCGCCCCACAATTATTGGTGTATGATGCCGTATAGCTACCAGCTTGTTCAAGTTGAATATTGTTGAACGTAATTTCACTTTGATTTGAGGTAAATCCATTGGGTCCGGTCCAACTCCAATTCCCCTCAGTTTCGGCGTCTACCCTATATTTAAGGTTATCTCCTTCAACCACAGTAATTGATGTACCTGAGCTCGGATTACCGTCATTAATGGTATAGGAGGTGCTGATCACGGAGGGTTCGCAAGTATTGGTGTTTCCATCATCCCAAATTATATCATCAATTGCAAATTCAAAAGGGGTGGACGGTATGGCTCCATCGTTGCCGATTCTAAATACATAAGACATATCCTGGAATGCTAGGAGACCCGAAAAGTCCTTAATAGGAATACTTATCTGTCCCCATTCCCCATTTCTAATTAGTCCATATTTGTTTTCCCCTGCCGGAAAACTGATATCAGCAGCATTGGTATAATTGTCATTGAGACCAATGATAAAAGATACATCAGCCGGAATTTTAATTTTAAATTTCAGGAAGCCATTTTCTACATAATTGGACATGTTTTTTCCGAACAAGGAAGTAATTCCCGCTCCGAACCAACCTTTAGAAGGGTCATTAGTAAACGCCAATACATTTTCTCCTTCATATGGAGCTTCGTCTGATGCCGTTAGGGTTTCTCCAAAAACATAAAATTCAGCGTCTGTACCAAAGGTTAATTGATTATTAACCGGCGTTTCATCCGTATATACTCCAAAACCACCTTGCTCAGGAGGGGTAGTACCGTCTGATAGGGTTACTTCACCGTGTCCATTCCATTGATAAACCCTAACATAATCAACATACATTTTACCAGGTAATGGTGCCGTGACCTGATTGTTATTTAGCGTACCAGGGAGTGTTCCCCCCACGGCCAAATTCAATAACATATAGAAAGGTTTGGTGAAAGGGGCAGTAGTACTATTGTTAGCATCTATTGGGAAGGGATTTTCATAAAGATCATATTCCTCACCATTATCGATTACAGTAAATCGAATTTGTGTAGGTTCCCAATATACTCTGTATTTTACAAATCGGTCATTTAGTGGAGTAGTAGCCACATAGGGTTTATTGTAATTGACGTCATAGGCGATATTACCAACACCACCGTCGGGCAGTGGAAAAAAAGTATTGGCCCCTACGTAAGTGTTAACGGTGGATTCTGGTTCTTGTTGAAAGGCTCTTCCTTCATCGCTAAAGCCCATTTCCATCATATCAATTTCCCCTATGGCGGGCCAGTTTAGATTGGCAGTGCCCAAGAACCAAACTGCGGGCCATAACCCTTGTTTAAGGTCAGGAACACGCACTCGAGCTTCGATCATTCCATACTTAATAGCTACTTTATCTTTGGTAGTTACTTTGCCCGAGGTAAATGCTCTATTACCAGCATTTTGTCGCTTAGCTTCTAATACCAGTGCTTTATTACCTTCTTCTCCGGGGATATCTTCGATAAATACGTTGTCTTCTTGATAAGATTGTAATTCTTGATTACCCCAACCGCATAGGTTAGGACAGCCATCGCCGATATCTTTGTTCCAGTGCTCTGTAGTGAAGGAATTAAAATTGTCTTCCCAAAGTATTTCACCAATCTGTGCCTGCGCACTGTAAAAGGATAGTAAAAATAGAAATACGATTTTGTGATAGACTAAATTTCTAAGGAAAAAGATTGACTTAAGAAAAGAATTTTTTGGTTGGAAATAAGAGTTCATAATTTGTGTGCTTGTGTGAATGGAAATATTTGTTACATAGATTAATTCATTTAAAAAAATAAACCCCAACCCAATTGCATAGGTCGGGGTTCTGAAATGATCGAATTATTAAAAATTATAAAAAGCTAATGGTTCGATCTTAGCTTTATATTCGATTAATTTAATTCAAAATTGGCTTCCTTTGTGGTGTCAGAACTACCACCTACAAAAACGCTAAACATCCCTGGCTCTATCATATAATTACCAGTATTGTCATAAAACCCTAACTGTTCAGTAGTAAGCTTAAAACGTATTGTTTTTTGTTCTCCCGGTGCTAGGGAAACCATTTCAAAGCCTTTTAATTCTTTAACAGGTCTTGTTATACTTGCAAAATGATCTCTGATATAAAGTTGCACCACTTCTTTACCAGCCATAGTTCCCGTGTTGGTAAGATTTACTGAAACTTCAACTATCGGTTCTTTAGCATTAGCGCTTATCATTTTAACATTTACATCATCATATTGAAAAGTAGTATAACTTAATCCATAACCAAAAGCATAAAGGGGTGTATTTTTTTCATCGGAATAATGCGACCAGAATACAATATCTGGACCATCTGATGAAGGTCTACCTGTATTTTTATAATTATAATATAATGGAGATTGGCCAACAGACCTTGGGAATGACATAGGCAATTTTCCACTAGGATTATAATCACCATATAATACCTGTGCAATGGCATTACCACTTTGAGATCCTAGATGCCAAGCTTCTACTATAGCTGGGATATGTTCATCTGCCCAAGTAATGGTTAACGGTCTACCGTTATTTAGAACTAAGACGATATTTTTATTTACCTTATACACTTCTTCAAGTAGTTGCTGCTGTACTCCTGGTAAGCCTAGATTTGCTCGGCTCCGCGCTTCTCCGCTTTGAAAACCGACTTCTCCAAGCACCATAATGACAACATCATTCTTTTTTGCCACACTAATTGCCTCAGCAAAACCACTGGTGTCATCCTTATTTATTTTTACTTCATTAACAAAGGTGGTAGCACCCAAAGAAACATCCGCTCCCTTGGCATAGGTAACTGTATTGCCTTTGTAGTTTTCTAATCCCTCAAGTACCGAAATTGCAGTATTGTCTTTAGCAGCAATTCTCCAGCTTCCTAAAGGGCTGTTTTTATCTGCTGCCAGTGCACCAATTACTGCTATTTTCTTTCCTTGTTTCGGCAAAGGAAGAAGATTATTTTCATTTTTTAGAAGTACGATAGATTTTTTAGCTATATCCAATACGACTTCGTGATTTTCTTTACTTCCTATAACTTCTTTTTCTCTAGCTTCATTGCAGTATTTGTATGGATCTTCAAAAAGTCCTAACTCAAATTTTACCCTTAATATTCTTCGGGCTGCATCGTCAATATAGGCTTCTTTAACTTTTCCTTCTTTTACTAACTCAGCTAGATGCGCTACATAAAGATACGATTCCATATCCATATCGGAGCCTGCATTGATGGCTAACTCGGCTGCAGTTTTACCGTCTTTGGACAGGCCGTGGTTTATGGTTTCTTTAATGGAACCCCAGTCAGAAACAATAAATCCGTCAAAACCCCAATCTTGTTTTAGAATATCCCTTTGCAACTCTCTATGGGTAGTTGCAGGTATACCATTGAGTTCATTGAAAGCATTCATAAAAGTACGTACTCCAGCATTTTTAGCCGCAATGAACGGAGGAAAAATTATATTATGTAGGGTAGAAGTTCCTACATCTACTGTGTTGTAATCTCTACCTGATTCTGCAAAACCATACCCAGCAAAATGCTTCGCACAGGCCGCGATGGTATTATATTTAGAAAGATCATCACCTTGAAAGCCATTAACCCTAGCTACGGCTATTTTAGACCCTAAAAAGGGATCTTCTCCTGCTCCTTCCATAACTCTACCCCACCTAGCATCTCTGGAGATGTCTACCATAGGTGCAAATGTCCAATTAATTCCTGCGGCAGCAGCTTCTTTTGCTGCAATCCTTGCAGAATTTTTAATGGCTTCTAAATCCCAACTTGCAGATTCTGCTAGTGGAATAGGACTCATGGTCTCATAGCCATGAATGACATCAAAACCTATAATTAAAGGTATACCTAATCGGGTTTCTTCTACTGCTATCTTTTGGACAGCTCGTACATCTTTAACACCTCTAACGTTAAGCATGGAACCAACCCAACCTTTGCGTAGGTGTTCAAACTTTTTAGCCGCATCACCTTCTTTGGGAGAAGGTCCAGTAACGTTCCAAAACCCATTGTACTGGTTCATCTGGCCTATTTTTTCCTCTAATGTCATTAGCGCCAATAACGAATCCACCTTGGCTTCGATTACAGGGTTTTGTTCGGTGGTAAACGTGCTTTTTTGCACCTCTTTTTCTGTAGAAGAAGAGGTACAATTAAGCGTAAGCAATCCTAGGACTACTCCTATAAAAAGAGCATTCAGCTTTTTCATGAATATTTATTTTTTCCGATTTCTTTTGTTTCAGCAATAGCTTATTGATATACTCTTACATAATCAATTTCCATGGTAGAGCTGGTAAAGCCCGGATCAATTGTACCACCAAAATTTCCTCCCATAGCCACATTTAGAATCAAAAAGAAATCGTCATTAAAGGGTAGTTCTGCATTATTCGTAAACGTATGGAATACTTGACCATCTATGGAGAAGCTGATTTCACTTGGTGACCAAACTACTTCATAAATATGAAAGGTATCCGAAACATCACCGTCTATAGTACCTTCAGTTACCGCATCACCTCCGGAATTACCCGGAAAGTGAAGCGATGAAAACACTGTATTTTGTTGGTTACCTACGTGTTCCATAATGTCTATTTCACCACAATTTGGCCAACCAATGGATTCGAAGTTTGAACCAAGCATCCATATTGCTGGCCAAGTACCCCCACCTGAGGGCAGCTTGGCTCTAACCTCTACACGACCGTAAGTAAAATCAAATAATCCTTGAGATTTTAGTCTTGAAGAAGTATATCCTCCATTTTCTGCTCTTGCAGTGATTTTTAAAAGACCGTTTTCCACAATCACATTACTAGGATCATCAGTATACGTCTGAGATTCATTATTACCCCATCCGTTTTGCCCTGTTCCTAAATCATACGTCCAGTTAGAAGCATTTGGCGCTCCATCGGTGTCAAATTCGTCAGCCCAAATTTGATTTTCAAAAGGAGGCTCGTTAGCATCATTACCACCGGGTTCACCAGGAGTGATTAAAAACCACCAGTCAAATTCGTTATTTCCATCTGTAGATCGTAAAACTAAATCGTTTGATGCCTGTTGTGGATCGTATCCAAATAATTCATAAGAATGATTACCTCCAATATAATACCCGATAAATCCAATACCAGTAAGGTTTAAGGTTACAACTCCTCCTGGAGCGGTAATTGACCAAGAACCGATATAATCACTATAAGGATAATTTTCGATATCTGCACCATTTTGTGTTCCTGAACCTGGACCATTTAATTCATTGATAAGATTTTCTCTTCCAAAAACAGTTCCTGAAGGATCTTCTGTTGGATCGTCATTGGTGTTATCTACAATGTGCGTAAAGGTTCCATCTGCATTAAAGATATAACGGTCATCATACATACCTACACCAGCTTTATCATTAGCAGGAGCGGCAAAGAATTCACCAAAAACTTCTCCGCCTACTGGACCTAATCCAAAATGGCCATTGGCTTCACTCTTAATACGAAATGGAGCACTGGTAAGAAGATTTACCAATTCAATAGGTGGCTCATACAATACTAATACCTCAACTTGTACGGTAGTACTCGTTGATAACCCGCCTGTTCCATTGGCTATAACGGTTACATCATAAATAAAAGTTCCTGTTCTTGAAAAATTATATACTTTTTGCCCGGATGGAGCTGCTTCTAAAGTACCATTGAAAAGGTAAGAGTAAGAAACTGCGTCATCAGCCTGAGCATTAAATGTAACTTCTCCGCTTCCGTCTCCAAATGGATTATCGGCATCGGCTCCTGTAATATCAATAGCTACATTAAGGTTAGACGGTGCTTTAATTTCTCCAATGGAGATGTCATCGTCTTGGCAGCTACTGCTCCATAGGATTAGGACCAGTAGCATTCCTATATATTTAAATATTTTCATAGTCATATTTTTAGTTCGTTAAAAAGATATCATCAAAATAGAATGTTTCACCGGCTCCCATATTTCCAAAATCAGGGAAGATGATTACATTATAATAAGAAATATCTGTGCTAAATCCATTGAAACTAGTTAAATCAAAGGTTATTTCCTCCCAGCTATTAGCCACTGTTGTAGAGGATTGAACCTCTACAAATACTGTTGGGTTGCCGTTACCATCAGGAGGAGACGTTGTATCTTCCATTTTAAATAAAATAGGAACTCCGGCTCTTGGCGACCATACTTTTAAAGATATGGTGGTTCCGTTGGAAAAATCAACTGGCCCATCTAAGGCTAGACTAGCACCAGCCCAGACCTGTGAACCTGTTGGTTTTTGGATTTCTGTTACAGTAGCACTTGTATTTAATCCAGTTTGATCAGGATTTGTTGCTGTAGCAGCTGGTATAGGTCCAAAATTAGGATCTCCAAATCCAGCCCAAGTGTAAGTTAACGTACTTACTTCAAAATTTAAAGGAAGTTTTAGTGAAGCAATTTCAATATCATCAAAGTAGAAAGCTTCTCCTGCGCCCATGTTTCCGAAGTCTGGGAAGATAATTACATTGCTGTAAGGGATAGAAGTACTGAATCCATTATAGCTAGTAAGATCAAAAGATAATTCCTCCCACGCATTTGCTACAGTTGTTGTAGCTTGAACTTCAACAAAGACAGACGGATTACCGTTTCCATCAGGTGCTGAAGTTTGATCTTCCATTTTAAATAATACAGGAACCCCTGCTCGTGGCGACCATACTTTCATAGTTACTGTAGTTCCATTAGAAAAGTCTGCGGTACCTGATAGATTCATACTTGCTCCTGCCCATACCTGTGCCCCAGCTGGTTTTTGGATTTCAACTACTGTATTACTAAAATTCATACCTGAAGGATCCGGATTATTTACTGTACTCGCCGGAATCGGACCAAAATCTGCGTTACCAAAACCACTCCAAGTATATGTAAGATTATTAGATTCAAAATTAATCGGGAAATTAATTACCTCAGTAGGGGCTCTATAAAAGTAAATATTATCAATGAATACTGTACCTGCTGCCCAAGGATCTCCAACAAATTTTAGCTGATGTATATCCGCAACTGTAAATCCATTTTGATCGGTATATGCTGAAATTGGAATATCTATACTGGTCCATTCACCTGCGGTTAAATCGCTCCACACTGGTCTTTCTCCGTTAGAAACACTAATTAAAGAAGTTTCTATTCTAGATACATCCCCGGATGTCCATACATCCAGGTGGATGAATTCCATATTTGATACATCGACAGGAGATCCAAATTGGATACCTTGGTAGCTCAGATTAATATACTGTAGCATTTCATCACCATTAAGGTCAAATGAACTCCAGCTACTTCCTTGACTACCTTGTCCCCAATCTGGGAAATAATCAGTACCTGCTACGTCATCGTAAGCCGCACTAAATATTGATATTACATCTTGTGTAGATCTTGCCGGTGGTGCGGGTGCAGATGCTACGGGTTGTAGAATCTCAGTTACCGTAAATTCCTCAGTGTATTCTGTAGTTTCGATAGCTCCACCTCTGGCAACAACTCGGATTGTATAGGTGCCTGCATTTTCGTAAATATAGGATACGGTATCACCAATATTTGCAGAAACAGGAGTGTCATCAGCGTTTTCGCCAAAATATACATCATAAGATACTGCAAACTCAGCCGTAGCTGTTACATTTACCTGTTTTGATACTGCAGCATCATTTTCTATTAAGACCTCTAAATTTTGAGGTGGATTAAATGAAACAACTAGCGGTTGTACGGCTTCAGTGGTTTTGCCTGATACACTTTTACCTACGATTCTTAGTTCATAAGAACCTTCTTCATAAATGTGCTCCGCTTTTTCTCCTGGAGTTACATTAACGGGTTCTAAAGTGCCATCACCAAAATATACATCAAATGATACTGCTCCCTTACCTGTGGGGATAATAGTAACAAATCCTGTGTTGTCCTGTGTAATATTAACCAAAGCAGTAATATTACTAGGAGCTTCAACAGCATCGAGATATTCGAAGCTGTCATCCTCTTTACAACTAACAATGACTGTTAGTGAAAGGAATAATCCAATTATAATTTTTAAATATTTCATCATAGTAATTTTTTAATACCCTTCATTTTGCGGCCAGCGATCACCTGCTAGCTGTATTTCAATAAGGGGAATGGGGAAAACTTCATTTTTATTGGCTGTAAAGCCATCAATCGCCTGTGCAGCTCTACCAGTTCTTACTAAGTCAAAGAAACGATGTCCTTCGCCCATTAGTTCTACACGTCTTTCTTGGTAGATTGCTTCTGTTAGTGCTGATCCTGTTAAGGTGATATCACCTAATTGTGCTCTATTTCGTACCCGATTAAGGTAAATCTGAGCTTGTGCATCATTAGGTGGATTTTTTCTATTATGTGCCTCTGCAGCCATTAATAATACATCTGCAAAGCGAATTGCTCTATAGTTATTAGGGTTGGTAAGATTAGCATCTCCAGTATTCAAATCACCTTGTCTAGCTATATATTTTCTATTATAATACCCTGTATGCTCAAATCCCTCAACATAAGTAGCTCCTGTTTGAGCAGACCAGGCTACAATATCTAAAACAGCAACATCTCTACGGATATCACCATCTTCAAAAGATTCATAGGCCTCTTGAGTGGGTACGTTGAAACTAAAGCCCGAATCAAATTCAGGACCTGAATAATTACGGATTCCATTGAACCCTACAGCTACATTACCTTCACTACATTGTAAACATCCAAAACCTGCTCCCTCTACATCCGTATACTGAACTTCAAAAACAGATTCAATATTATTTTCACCTTCTTGCTCAAAAATACTGTTGTAGTCGGTTACCAGGTCATAAGGACCAGCAACAACCTGATCCAATACCTGTGCTGCTTCTGTGAACTTATCTTGATATAGATATACTTTACCCAACAGCGCCTGTGCAGCACCCTGAGTAACTCTACCGGTCTCAGCTTGTACAGCTGGCAAATTGTCCGCAGCATAGATTAAATCTGCTTCAATTACTGCATATACGTCTTCTTTTGGAGCTCTATCGATTGAGTTCTCTTCTCCAAAGAGAATTCTACGATCTACCGCTAAAGGCACATCACCGAAGAATTTGACCAACTCAAAATAATAGTAGGCTCTTAGGAATCTCGTTTGAGCAATAACTCCATTTTTACCAGGAAAATCAGTTTTATCCTGAAATTCCATGATATAATTAGCTCTATTGACACCGGCATACATCCAACTCCATATATCTCTCAATTGAGCGTTAACATCTGTATGTGTCATATTATCAATCTCCTGAATTCCAGGAACGTCAGTTGCACTTTCACCACCGGCTAAGGTATTGTCCGAAGCAATTTCCCCTAGCATTACGTTGAGGTAAGTGGATTGTAACAAATCATATGCTCCAATCAGTGCATTTTGATAATCCTCTTCTGAATTAAAATAATCTTCTGAATTCTGATCAGGAGATTCTACATCAACATAATCATCGCTACACGCGATTACCAATGTAGATATCATCAATAAGAGAATGAATTTTATATTGTTTTTCATCGTACTTATTTATTTTTTAAAATTTAAGGTTAACACCTGCTAAATAGGTTCTTGGTACAGGATAAAATCCTTGATCGATACCTCCGCCTATTGGCGCTCCAGAAGATGCAGAAGGATCATATCCACTATACTCTGTAAAGGTATATAAGTTATTTACGGAAAAGTAAATTCTTAATTTATCGATACCCATTGCTTCTGTAAAACGTTCAGATAATGAATAGCCTAGCTGTACATTTTGAATTCTTAAAAACGAACCATCTTCTACATAAAAGTCAGAAAATAAATTGTTTGTATTCGCTGCTGTAGTCACTCTTGGGAATTCATTTGTTGACCCTGGACCAGTCCATCTATCTAAGAAACCAATTCTTCTATTTACAAGGGGCTGATTTCTTTCATAATTTCGTACAATATCATTACCCAATGATGCAAATGAATAACTGGTGAAATCAAAGTTTTTCCAGTTGAAACCAATGTTTAATCCCATAGTAAATTCAGGTATAGGATTACCGATATCTGTTCGGTCGTTAGAATCTATAATTCCATTTCCATCAATATCTACGTAACGCAAATCTCCAGGTGCTGCATTTGGTTGAGCACCGTGTGCCTCCACTTCTGCTTGATTCTGAAAGATTCCATTAGTTTGTAATCCATAGAAATATCCGATGGGTTTACCTGCTTCCATACGAGAAGGGGGGTCCTGACCTACACCAAAACTACCTCCAGGTATAAATCCATTATCGTTATCTACGAATATTACTTCATTGTCTAATGTGGTAAAGTTATAACTGGCATTAAAAGAGAAATTGTCAGAGAATCTTTTGTTATAAGCGATTCTAAATTCAAAACCTGTGTTTTCTACAATACCCGCATTAATAACCGGTGGTGAAGAACCAGGTGCGCCTACACCAAGAATACCTGATACAGGGGCGATTACTAATAAATCTTCAGTTCTTTTCTTGAAGTAATCAAAAGTGATATCAAATTGGTCATTGATAATTCTTGCATCAAAACCAATATCCAAGGTTTTTTGTTTTTCCCATCTTATTTCTGGGTTTGATAGTGCACCTATCGCAGTACCAAAACGCAATTCGTCATCTATAACATAAGCACCTTCTCCGTTAAGAAGGGATACGTATCTATAGGCAGGAATTCTATCATTACCGATAATACCATAACTACCTCTAAGTTTTAAGAAGTTAAGGAATTTTCCGGTATTTACAAAAGATTCGTCTGATATCACCCAACCAGCAGAAGCCGAAGGGAAGTATCCAAATCTATTTTTTGGACCAAAGGCAGTAGAACCATCTCGTCGAACAATAGCGGAGAACAAGTATTTACCTTGATAATCGTATTGTACTCTTGTAAAATAAGAAAGTAACCTGGTGTCGAAGGAGTCACCTCCATTTTGAAAGTTATCGACTACATCAGAAGCATTAGCAATGGACGCATTGGCATAGGAGTTGCCAGCAATATCAAATCCAGTAAAACTACTAAAATCTCCTGAAGTTCTAAATACAGACATACCCAGTAGTGCTTTTAAATTATGATCATCACCAAAAGTATTTTCATATTTAAAAAATGAGTCCCACGTAAAATCTCTAAAAATATTTTTAGATTCAGTTATACTATTTCGATCTACGTTAAAAACCTTGCCAGCACCGTAAAAAACTTCGGGAGAAAAGAATTTACTCTCCACTTCTGAGTAGTTAAATTGAAATCTGGATTCTGCAGTAAAGACATCCCAGAAATTGTATTCTAATCCAAAAGTAGCAGCGATTTTATCAACCCAGGTATCATTAAACGTATTTGCAACTTGTGCAACCGGGTTAATTACCTCGTTTCCTAAGCCTTCAGCTAAAGTAAAATCTCCATTTTCATCGCGTACCGTGAAGGTAGGAGCCATATTTAATGCATTGAATAAAACAGAACCTAAAACATTTTCAGGTAAAGTCTTTCTGCTGGTTTTTGTCCAGATATTAGCGGTAGAAAATTTTAAATTTTCACCGATTTCAAGGGTATAGTTAATTCTTCCAGTAAATCTATCAAAATTAGATTTGCTACCTCCCACAATACCATCTTGATTTAGATAGGCAACGCTGGAGGAGTAAGAAAATTTTTCACCTCCACCTTTAACACTAAAATTTACTTCAGAAATAGGTGCTACTTTAAAAACTTCGTCTTGCCAGTCCGTACCTTCTCCTAAACCAGAAACATCTGGAAAGGGGAGTTGCTCTCCACCTGATGCATAGGCCTCATTGATTATCAAACCATACTCGGTAGCATTTAAAACAGGAATTTCTCTTGTGGTAGTTTGAAAACCTGAATACGTATTGAGTTCAAAAGTCATATCTTGATTTTTACGACCAGATTTAGTGGTAATCAAGATTACCCCATTTGCTGCTCTAACCCCATATATACCCGCGGTAGCATCTTTTAAGATGTTAATGCTTTCGATGTCATTAGGGTTTACGGTACTAAGGTCTTCGATAACGTTACCATCAACTAATATTAATGGGCGGCTGTCCCCGTTAGTAGAAATACCCCTAATCCTAATATTTGATGCACTACCTGGTGACCCGGATGTAGATGTAACGTTTACACCTGCCACTTGTCCTTGTAATGCTTGTTCAACTCGTACGGGGTTGAGATCGGTAATATCATCAGCACCTACTACAGATACGGCACCTGTGATTTCTTTTTTGGTCTGGGTTCCATAACCAATTACGACTACTTGTTCTAAGGATTCAAAATCCTCTTCAAGGGTTACGTTGATCTGTCGATTGTTTCCTATGACAACTTCCTTAGTGGTAAAACCTACATAAGAGAAAACTAGCACTGATGACGATTGTACATTGTTAACAGTATAATTTCCGTCAAAATCAGTAACGGAACCATTATTAGTACCTTTAACAATCACATTTACGCCTGGTAAAGCCATGCCTGAGGCATCTGTTACCTTACCCGTGACTTGAATTTCTTGTGCATAGAATGTTGTTCCTAGAAACACTGCAATTAAGAAATTAATAATTTTCATTAGCTTTTTATTTGGTTCTCTCAAACTTAACCAGTTTTATTAAGAATTTATTAATAACGAACCTCAACAAAAAACATACATCATCATCCAGGAAGTGTATAAAAATAAGGACAAGACGTTCTTAGCGCCCTTGATAAGAGACTTGAGACCCGATGTTAAACTTATGCTAAACGAGCTAAAAAGCCCTAAAAACGGCTTACTCTAACGTTGTAGTATAGGTAATGTTGAGGTAAAATAACATTTTGTTGAGGTATTACACCTCTAATATGTAATTTACTAAATTGTCAGAATGATCTAAATTTAACTTTTTTCTTAAACGATACCTTTTTATTTCGACGCTTCTTACCGAAATATTTAATAATGGCGCAATTTCTTTTGAAGATAAATTAAGTCTTAAAAAGGAACAAAACCGTAAATCATTTGGGGTTAAATCAGGGTGCTTAGCTTTAAGTCTTTTTAGAAAATCTTTGTCAAGGTTATTTAAGGCTTCTTCAAAATGCTTCCAATCATCTTTATTATTTAAATTTTGATCAATAACGCGTTCCACTCCTTTGAGTCCTTTTTGCTGTTTTTCGCTTTTTTGAAGCTCTTTCTTAATGGAGTTTAAAATTTCATTCTTTTTGATGATACTCATGGTATAGGAAGCTAATTCTCGATTTTTACTTTCAATATCCTGTCGTAGCTTTTCATTATTTAGCTCCATTATTGCTTTTTCATTTTCTAATTGCTTAAGCTCTAGTTTCTTTTTATTTTCTTCTACAATTCGTGATTTTTGTTGTGCATAGTATTCTTTGTAGGCTCTATTAATTAATAAAAAGAGTACAATGAGTACAGCCATATACGCTATTATGATTATGGTAGAAGCGTACCAAGGTCGATCGATAGTAAACGCATAACTTAATTCATTGGAGTTAATAACATCTCCTGTTTTTGCTCTTACCTTAAACGTATAGTCACCGGGGGGTAGGTTTTCAAAAATGATGTTAGAATCTGTAGTCCATTTACTCCAGTCTTTATAAAAACCTTCTAAAGTATATTGAAACTCAGGAATGATGTATTTGTCATATTCTGGTATGGTAAATCCAAAGGAAATTGTATTGACTTTGGATGGCAAGGTAAGTTCTTCTTCGGATAAGGCTATGGCTTTGAAATCAGCATCCTTGCTTTTAACTTGAACCTTATCCAAAATTATATCGCGTTCCTTAAATTTAAATTCTGAGACTTCTAAATTAATATATCCTTTTGTTGTACCGATCAGAAAGGTTTCTTCTTGAATATGATTTATGTTTTCAAATCCTAACATTTCTTTTCGTAAAGATTTTGGGATTGGTATTTTATTAATCTTTAATGCTTCAGAAAACTGACTTTCGGTAATTTGACCTAAATAATCCTTTGCAAAAACCCATAAATTTCCTCGGTTATCCTTTATAATTTTACCGGTTAAATCCTCTTTAATCTGTTTAAACCTGCTGTCTTGTACTGTTTTATCGAATGTGTTGTTGTTGGTATTATAAAAATAGGTTTGCTGCTGATTAGTGTACAGTAATTCCTTATCGTAAGTGACAATATTGGAGTTATCTCCTTTTACTATTGAAGTATCTTTTTTTATGGTTTGAATTTTAGATAATTCTTGGTTTAAACTTAATTTATACACACCTCTATACTCGTGATTTACCCAGAGGTAATCTTGATAAAATTCCATATATCGGCAAGAGATATCAAAGCCTTCTATCTTATTCCGTAAAGACCATTGATCGCCATTCTTTTCAAAAACTACGAGACCATTGTAGGTTCCTTGAAGCAGAAGGTTGGGATTACCCGGTATCGTTTTAAAATTCCAGCCTCCTAAAGCATCAGAAATAAGAGTGCTATTTTCTTTGTTTATGATGAAGGTCCCGGAATCGTGCCCACAGAATAGAGTGTTATCGTAAATAAATAAATCCCAAACTTGTCCATTAGTATCCTGAATGAATTCAAAATCCTGATCAGAGGCCAAAGGTTTAAAAAATACACCTTGATTAGAGCCAATGTATAAATACTCATTATAAACGGCTGAGGTATATACCGTTCCTATCTTACCGCGATAATCAGGATAAATTCTTACCGGAGACGTAATATTTATACAATTGATCCCATTGTCTAGCCCTAACCATATGTTGTTATCATGATCTTCAAAAACTGTAAGTACCGTATTGTTACTTAATCCCTTGTATTGATTGAGACTGTATAGAATGGCTCCATTTGGAGAGACTATAAGGATACCTTCTGAGATGGTGCCTAAAACAAAACTTCCGTCAGCTAGGCGAAGTGCACTAAATATGGAGTTTTTTTCTAATGATTTTTCCAAACGCTCAAAAATCTTACTAAAGTTCGCACCAGAAAGTCTGTAAAATCCATTATTTCTTGTGATTAATAAGAGATCATCATCCACTAAAGATAGATGTACAATGATATCGTTATCGATATAACTAAGATCGTTAACTAATACAGGCTCACCATTTTCAATTTTGAATAAACCTTTTTTTGTATTCTGAAAGTAGACGGAGTTATCTACTTTAAAAATTCCAAGAATACCGTGCTTGGTGTCAATAATATCTATGACATCGGTGAGTGTATTATAGATATATATTCGGTTTAAAGACTGAAAGAGAATACGGTCATCTTGGTGAATGATATGCCAAAATTGCTCGTCTTCGACAAGTTGCTCTTTTATTTTGTCGCTAATAGAGGTGTAATTGAGATTACCGAATTCATCCCTTTTCCAAAACCCAAAATTCATATAAAATCCTGTATAAATCTTTTGGTTTACCACTTTTACAGATCGAATCACCGTTTTATTTGGAGTTGGATATAAGGTCCATTTTTTGCCATTAAATTCTAATAGTCCTTTATTATTACCGGCATAGAGATATTTGTTATCACCCTGTGATATGGACCAATTCTGTGATTCCACCTCTGTACTTTCGGGTATAAAGTCTTCTATGGGAGGTAGTTCTTGTCCTAGAACGTAAGGACAATTGGTATAAAAAATAAATAGTAAAAGTAGTAGTCGTAAATAATTCAAGGTATGTAAGGTTTCTTAGCTATGGTTAATATTATACGTAAGCCTTGCAGCCCAAGCTGTATTTATTTCGCTAAGGCTTGGTTTTAATCGTTAAATGAAAATACAATATTTATATTTTATAATATAATGGTTTGGTTTTAAAATTCATTTCACTATTGCTTTTAAAAAGGGTCGCTAAACTCGATTCACATTGATTAAATTACATTAGATTTTTCAATTTATGTTTTTATAAGATTTCAAATTCCGGCCAGTATTAAAGCATCCAACCGGAATTTTTTAGGAATTATTTCTTCTTGTTTTTTCCTTTTTTAGAAGGAACCTTATCCACTTTCTTATTCTTTTTTTTCTTCGGCATCTTATCTTTGATCCGATTTTCTTCTTCTTTTAAATCACTAATAAATGCGTTGTTATATGCATAAGGCTTTGCTAGCTTTAAGATCTTCAAAGCCTTTTTATACTTTCTTTTTTGCTCATATAGCATTGCTTTTTTTAAGTAAATGACCGCTTTGTCCGTACCCTTGACGGTTAATGCATAATCAATTAATTTTTCTGCTTCGGCATAATCTTCATTCCATAATAATACATTGATATATTTTGGATAGATACCAACCGCAGCAATATCTGCTGCTAACGCTTTTTGATAGTATTCTTTCGCTAGCTCATAGTTTTTTAATTGCTCTGCATAAATTTCACCCATTAATCCTAGTGCTGTCGTATTATTTTCATCATAAGCTAAGGCATAGTTTAAGGACTCCACGGCCTCTTCTAAATCATAAGGATAGGCGTCTAACGCCTGAAATAAATATTTATCTAATAAATTGCTCATCTTCTTGTTACTTTATTTGATTACGTAAATCATTCTTTAGCTGGTTTCGTTTATGTTTAAACGAAGTTTCTTTTTTCATTTTTTTAAAATCAGTTCCTTTAAATACTCTCACAGGATTACCGCGTTGTAAATTGAGATGATTCTCCCACTGATCGGTCACAATTTGCTTCACTTTATCCAAATGAGTTTCCCATACTTTTTGCTTTAGGCGTTCTGTAGCTAACTTCTTATTTTGATGTTGAGACCTGCTATCCATAGCAACTACTGTGATGCCAGTAGACATATGCGTAGCGCGTACCGCAGAGTTTACTTTGTTTACATTTTGGCCACCGGGTCCAGAACTGCGAATAGCTTGATACGAAATATCTTTTGTTGCTATTTTTTGATCAACGACTGTGTCCAATTCAAAAACTCCTATGAACCAATTTTTTCGTTTATGATATTTTCTAAAAGTTGAAGTGCCAACCCATTGAATCGTTCCGAGCCATTTCTTAAGGAACGCATCTACATCTGATCCTTTTAGCTTTACAGTAGCAGACTGTAGCGTTGCATTTTCATTGCCGGGCGATCTATGAATCACCTCATAGGACAACCCTATTTCTTGTACTTCTTTTAAAAAATATTTTAATACCTGGGCAACAACCCAGCAGCATTCTGCTGGGCCTCTGCCTGCGGTTATTTGTATTAATTTTTGTTTCATTATTTTTATTTATAAATCGATTTTCACTTTATAGACTCCAGCTTTCGTGGAATGACAAAATGTTTTTAGTGTTCATTTTCTTTGCTTGCCCAAAGAAAACGAACCAAAAGAAAAGGCACTTTTTTCAAGGTGTTTCCAAGCTGCGCAAGGAACCGGATTGTGTTTCCTAAAATCTTTCCAAGGCTTCAAGATTTTTATACGCAAACAAAATCACTACACTGGTGAAAAAAGATGTAATACTACCGATCCATTCTCACAATTTTTGGTGTAAAGGTACCGAGTACTGTTACCAATTCTTTTTGATTAGCCATCACCTTTTGGATGTCTTTATACGCCATTGGTGCTTCATCGATACCACCACCAATCAAGGAGACTTCCTTAGCCTTGAGCTCTTTTTTGATCTCACTTTGGGTCAGCGTTTCTTTACACTTCCGTCTTGATAATACCCTGCCTGCTCCGTGTGAAGCAGACTCCAGGCTTTCTGGATTTCCTAGGCCCTTTACTATAAAACCAGGAGCGGTCATAGAACCGGGAATGATTCCCAGCTCTCCTTTGCCAGCTGGTGTGGCACCTTTGCGATGTACAATACATTCTTCGCCATTGACGCGTTGCTTCCAGGCAAAGTTGTGATGATTTTCTATAGTTACCACAGCTCGCGTGCCTATTTGTTTTGCAATGCGATAATGAATATTGTCATGACACGCTTTTGCATAATCACCAGCTAAATTCATCGCCATCCAGTATTCCTGACCATCGTGTGTATCCAAATCTAACCAGGCCAACTGCTGCACATGTTTTGGTAACGGACATTGCTTAGTGGCGAGGTAAGTATAGTGTTTAGCAATATTAGCACCCAATCCTCGCGATCCGCTATGCGACAATACAGCTAAATAGTGACCCGCAGGTAATTTCCACTCACGCTCTGGTGTTGAAATGTCTACAATGCCAAACTCCACAAAATGGTTACCACCACCAGAGGTTCCTAGCTGCTTGTAAGCTTTATCCTTAAGTCGCTTTAGCAATGGAATATCCTTAAACTCATTTCTTTCAAAAATTTCGTGATCGTGTTTTACTTTATGGGTCTCTTGCATCCCAAATTTGGTGTGCTCCATTAAGATGTTCTCCAACTGATCTTTTTTTCCTTTTAGATACGATACTGGCATCTCAAAAATGCTTAAACTCATTCTACACCCTATATCCACGCCTACTCCATAGGGGATTACAGCATTTTTAGTCGCCAGCACTCCACCGATAGGCAATCCATAACCGGAGTGTGCATCGGGCATTAAAGCACCGGCCACACTGATCGGTAATTTTAGCGCATCAAATAATTGATATTTGGCCTGCGCTTCAATTTCATTTTCGCCATAAATCCTAAAAGGTGCTCTGGTAGTCTTGAGTGTTTGCCTTTTGACTACTACTGGGTCCAGAAGGCTTTCAGCGATTTTACCCCAGACGCCATCTCCTTTATAATTTTCAGGATGTTGTAACACTTTTTTTGCTTCTGTGAGTAGTTGTTCTTTTTTTACTTTTTTATGATATCTATTAGTCTGACCCAGGGTCACGTTGATACTATTGTTTTTTGGAAATCCTAATTTGATTAGGTCCTTTCCGCTTAATTTCTTTCCCATGATTTTATACTTTGGGCGTTACCCCGAGTACTCGGGGTCGGGTTTTCTGCTGTATCTTTTACAGAATCGCTTCGGAATCCTCAGCGGACTGTAAAAGGATGTCGCGGCAACCCCTAACGCAAAATTTTATGACAAACGAACATCAAGGGTAGCTGCACAACAAGTAGTATATAGTTGTGAATGCCTACAATAATGTCCGAAACTTAGGGCTCCGGACTTCATAGCATCTAAATAGGGTAGTTACTTAGTAGTGAAGTCCCGAAGCGTACTCAAATACAGACCTTGTCCTTTTTGAGTTTTTGAATGTGCTTGTATAAAAGTCATTGTACTTCGGTATTATGGTTTATTATTTAATACTTAATTGTCTATACCTCGCCGGAGCTTGTCCTGAACTTGCCGAAGGGCTCGGTATGACAGTTTAACTTATTAAGTTTGCGGTGCAAATATGTAACGGGTTTTTTAAATATGCAACTAAAAAATCAATTTATTTTATTGGTAATCAATTGGTTACATTGAAAATTAGGCATTAAGGGTCTTGTCCGTAACGTGTTGGTTACCGATATTTTACGCAATGATTTGATTCACTGTGTTTTAGCATTTAGGCGTATGCAAATTGTTTTTCAGGCATTATTTAAATTTTTTTGTCATTTTTCTTTCCTTTTAAACTCTCCATAAAAAAAGCGCCCAATTTCTTGGACGCTTTCTCAATATGTTGATGTTAAAACCTGACTACTTATTACATAGCTGGCTCAGTGAGCGTCCTTTTTTATGTGATATGAAGTACATCATGGTTTTATAAATGGTTTTTCTTGTTCGTATAATCGAGTACAAAAGTAGTGTAATATTTCAAGTTTCCTAATCAAAAACGCTATTTAGAAGCGTTTTAGCCTATCAATATACAGTAATAGTATAAGAACTATGATGAATTTCTTTAGCAGGTAATTGTTGAATACCTTCTTTTTCTTCCAGGTTTTGATTGGTATTTTCTACGTCCGCATAGCCCAACCAGGGTTCGATACATACGTAAGGGGCATTTGGTTTTGCCCAAATCCCCAAATCCGGAAAATCCTTGAAGTCTACAGATAGTATAGGTCCTTTGTTATTGTGACTTAATGTTGCTTTACCAGCATTGATCTGTTTAAAAATCAAGGCATCGTTATCAAATAGGTTAGGAGTGAGCTTAATTTTATCATCTTCAAAGATCGCAATGGTTTGGTTACTAATTAACCCTTCCTTGTTCAGCACATGGCTTTTGGCACCTGTTCCGTTTTGCAACTGAATATAATAATCGGTATAGACTTCATCTTCATAGAGCGGACAATTAAATGCTGGATGCCCGCCGACACTAAAATACATAGTAGTGTTTCCTCTATTTGTAATTTGATGAGATACCTTGAGTTGATTTTCTATGAGCTCGTAAGTAACCTCAAATCGAAAATGAAAAGGATAAATTTTTAGGGTTTCTGCTGAATCCTGTAATGAAAAAGTTACTTTCGTTTCTGCGGGTTGATCGACGACCAAATCTTCATTGTATCGTATAAACCCATGTTTGGGCAATTCATATGATTGCCCTTTATATGCATAAGTACCCTCTTTTAAGCCACCAATAATAGGAAACAATACCGGAGCTCTACTTGCCCAGATATCAGGATCTCCCTGCCACAGGTATTCGGTAGTGTTCTTTTTATTATAGATACTATGGAGTTCAGCCCCAATAGAATTGATCTTAACTTTTAAAAATTCGTTTTCCAGGGTGTGCATGTTTTAATACGTGTTAATTCTTTTTCGAAGTTTTTTGTTTTCTTATTAAAAGATAAGATATCTGCGCTACATAATAAAGTCCTGTTAGGGTTAAACCAGAACCTAATAAAATTAGAATATAGACATATGAGATTTCTTTTTGACTTGAAACACCCAAAATTCCTGCAATTAATAAAGGAATCCCTACGGTAAGATATGTTAACCCTAAAGGGAATAAGTGCTGAAAGGCTTTATTTCGAGCTTCTGAATAAATGTGATCAATCAAATTTTTATCATAAACAAATGCACCTATATATTTTAAAGTATTTTTCTTAGACTCTATGTTGAGAATTCTATTTTTTGCGTATTCTACCAAATCATTAGAACTGATGTTCTGCATTTCTGTAGAATGATATTTTTCTCTATTCAATGATAGGAACAACAATTGATGTTTTTGCTGTTCATTTTCAAACTTGTCTAAATAAAATCTAGCAAAGGATTTCACTTCTTTCAAAAATTCTTTCTCGGAATTTAAGCCATAACCTTCTTTAATATATCCATACTCTTCGTAAAAAGAATTAAATCTAATTAAAGTATCATATTCATAATAATATTGATAATTATAATCTGATAGGCTATAAAGGATATTAATTGTAGATTCGATATCATCCTGTGATAAAATTCCTAGACAATATAACTTGATTAAGTGCGCTAAGAACTCTTCTTCAGAATATATTTTAAGAATTATTTTTTGAAGTAGTGATTTCCAATCACGGTCATTATAGTTAATAGCAATCAACTCTGCTATAAAATCATCTTCAGCGATTTTATCGATATAGCAAGGCTGATAGAGATCTTTTTCAAAATCAGCCTTGCTCATATTTCCGGTAAGGACTTTAAATATACTACGTTCTAGATTGTTCATTTTCTTCTTCTTTTCTTTTTCCTTCTCCAGGGTGCATTTTTCTGCCAATCTCCGGCCATAATACACCCATAAGGCATTACTTCATCTTCCACGGTTCCTAATCCGTAGGTTGCCATTTGTTTACGCACCGAATCTGCGTTTTTATAGGCAGTAGGTAACTCTGTAATATCGATTTCTTTAGAGAAAAAACGCACATCTAGTCCTTTTGTTTCTTCTGCAAATACTTGCTCAAAAGTTTTTCCTTCTTTGCTTTTTCGATGTTGCGTTCTGCTCATATTACGTCCTGCTCCGTGTGGTGCAAAACCAAGGTTGTTATCCGTAGTCTCACCGCTTACAATCAATACCGGTTCTGACATATTCAACGGAATCAAGCGCGGTCCTGTAATATCTGGCATAAATTTACTGTCCAGCGGTGTCGCCCCTTTAGCGTGGTAAAACAAGTCCTGATCTTTAAATACAAAGTTATGCTCATTCCAATATCGATCCCATCCGTCGCTATGTAACGCTTGCAGTGTGGCATTATGAATCACCTCGTGATTGGCTTTTGTCCATTTTCTGATGATCTGTAACGCTTGCCAATACAACTGACCTTCTTCTGTATCATATGGAATCCAGGCGTTTTGCTTCAAGGTTTCAGGAGACAACTCTTTTCTGAACCGTTCTGCAATTTTCATTCCTTGTGTGTAAAGATTCGCTCCCACACCTCTAGAACCATGATGGGTGATCATCATGGTATTACCAGTTTCCTTAGATATTCCAACAAACAAAAAGTGATTTCCATCTCCTTGAGTCCCTAGATGCGATCGCGCTGCCTGAATCATCTTTTCGTTATTTAGCATATAATTGCTTTCAAAATCTTTTAATAATTCTTCCGGAAATCGGTATTGCGTGTCTCGATCTCTACCTCCAGGTCCAAAATGGGTGTTTTGATGTGCAGCATCCAATACTTTTTTAGGATCCATTTTACCAAAATCTGTCAACATCACCGAGCAACAAATATCTGCACTATGCATCCCTGGATGTATCGCATTTTTAGCAACAGCCACTCCACCAACAGGTATTGTTCCTGTAGGCCCAGTAGGGCAGGCATCGGGCATAATGGCTCCATTGACCAAAGTTGGCGTTTTCATCAGCGTTTCCATAGTGGCTACTACGCTATTCACATTGCTCTGCTCTAACTCATTTTCTGCTTCGATATTGATGGCAAAATCAGCAGCTTTTTGATGCAAATCAATGGTCGGCGGAGATTTAAATTGCTCCAGATAATTCAGCATTTCTTTACCTTGTAACTGCTGGGCATTGATATGTGCAATTGCTTCAGGAAACCATTTTCCGGATTTGAAGCCTAAATCGATAAGTGTTTTTCCTGTAATCATTTTAGTTTAATATATTTTGTTTAATTTCTTTGATTATTTTTAAAAATGCTTCTTTCCTTAAATACGCATTGAATATACTGCTGGAAGCGTCTTTAAACTTTGATGATTGAATTTCTTCTATTAAGATATCCAAGTTGGTAATAATTTCCTCTTTATCATAATAGGAAATAGTTTCCTGTATTACCTCTTTTGAAAAATCAAAAGCATCAATACCGCAGCATTCAGCAACACAAAATATTTCCAAATCTTGCCAGAACTCTTTATTTAGTTCTAAATGGATATCTGCAGAATAACTCTTTTGTAGACTCATAATTTTTCTTTTGAAGCTTTGCCGACTCGTTGTTCAGCAGAGCAATTACATAACCAATGTTTTAATATTTATTCTGAAGCAAAAATGTTTGTATACTACGCAACTATTTTGCGTAATAAAAAAAGGCAAGAAGTATCTTGCCTTTGGATCGTATATTTTTAAGTGATATTATCTACTTTCTTAGATAAACCTGCACTTCATCACTTTTTTGCAAGGCATAGGACAATGTTTTGTCGTGGAATGATTTTTCTGGACTGTGATTGGCCAGGGATAATACTTTTGGCAAAGCCATTCCCCAGGAACCTGATCTTTTTGGCTCTCCCGGTAGCACCATCACTACATGACCGTAGGATTGAGAAGTGTCTACAATCAATGCAAGTCCATCATCATTGGCGTGTGCAACTGCTTTGTTCAGGTTGTTTTCATCAATTGGTCCCAGGTTTTCCCACTTTGCAGATCGTTCAATAATAGGCCGAATGCTATCGTAGACCACATATCCTTTCTCTTTATCTACAAATTCTTCAATATTGAAAGATTGCGATACTACTTTAGTAATTGAATTTCTGCATTCATTTCGTGTAGTTGATGCCTTTTTGCACGTAATAAAGTTCTTAACTTCAGCCGCTAAATCGGGTTTTGAAAAGGAAGCAATATTTTTTTCTTCACTATCATTTACAGCTTTTTCTGATTTTTCTTCTGTCTTATCGATGGCCTTGTCATCTTTTTTCGAATTTTCATTTTTACAAGAAAGAAGCGTAATGACTACGAAAAGGCTTGATGTAATTTTTTTGATCATTTCTGATATTTTGGGGGTTATTAGTTGCGTAAAGAAACAAATTCGTGCGATAAAACCCAAAAAGTTGCGATTAGACTATAGCTATTGGTTTGAAATGTGACCTAATATAATGGATTGAGAAAAATGAGGTAGGGTTTTTAATTACGCAAATAAATTGCGTAATTGAACATTTCTTTTGGTATTTACAATTAAACTATGGCACAAAATAAAAATGCGCTGATTCGGTATAAAACAATTGATAGGTGTTTACAGAATTACAATCGTCATTGGACCCTTGAGGACCTGATAGAAGCATGTTCTGATGCGTTGTATGACTATGAAGGTAGAGATATTAATGTTAGCAAACGGACTGTTCAATTAGATATACAGATGATGCGCAGTGATAAATTAGGCTACAATGCACCGATAGAAGTATATGATCGCAAATATTATCGCTATGCAGATCCTGAATATTCCATCACGGATATTCCTTTAACAGAAAACGATATGAATGTGCTGTCTGAAACTGTTGAGATGTTGAAACAGTTTAAGGACTTTTCTTTATTTACGGAGTTAGGTGGTATAATACAGCGTTTAGAAGATAAGGTCTATAGTGAAAAAACACATCAATCCGCTGTTATTCATTTGGATAAGAATGAAAATTTAAAAGGGTTAGAACACCTGGATACGCTTTATCAAGCCATATTAAAAAAGATCGTTTTAAAATTAAAGTACCAGTCTTTTACCGCAAGAAATCCTTCAGATTTTGTATTTCATCCGTTTATCTTAAAAGAATTTAATAACCGATGGTTCTTAGTCGGGAAACCGAACACGAAAAAAAATCAACCTATTATTACTTTGGCGTTAGATAGAATTGTTTCTATCGATTATGATTTGGATATCCCTTATGACAATACGGGATTTAATGGGGATGAGTATTATAAAAATACGATTGGAGTAACCGTACTGCCCGAGGATCAGGTGCAGGAAGTACAGCTAAAAATTGACCGTAGTAATGCCCCCTATGTGGTTACAAAACCTTTTCATCATTCACAGCGTGTGTTAGAAACAAGAGAAGACGGGGCTATTGTAGTTACCCTACAAGTACATATCAATTATGAATTGGAACGTCTAATACTAGGTTTTGGGGATGCTATTGAAGTTCAACAACCAGCTGCGTTGCGCAAGCGTATTCGAAAAAAATTATTGAGAGCTATAGCGAAGTACAACAGATAGATTTACAGTTATTTAGGTATAAATACGGGTTGCTGTTCTGTAGATATTCAGTTACCTTAGAGAAGAAATCTCTTAAACCTAATATTCACATGGAAACTTCCGCAAAAACAGTTAAAAACTTTACAGATTTAGAACAGGTAACTACATCTTATGACGCCGTAGAAGTGTTGCGACACAAACTTCAACAAGACAAACACTTAAGTACATTGCTTAATAAATCCATTGTTCAAGCAAAGATAATTGCTGCCAAGACACTGGATTCAGCGCTGTTTCAAGCATTGCAATGGCCGATGAATAACGAAGAATATTTAGAATATTTAACCTGGTTCGCCCGATGGACACCCAACCAAAGTGGATCCGAAGCGTGGAAAAGACCTGGTCATTACGATCAAAACCAGGAAGTATATGATCGGTTATGTCATTTTTATTGGCTAATCGACCAAGAAGTTTCGGATACTGGTAGTAAGCTACAAGTTGAGGTGCAAAATAGTCCGTGGTTTAGTAAATGGTTAGTGGTCTACGCTAATTTGTGGGGTAGCTTTTTAGATACTCCAGCCTCATTTAATGACAAAATTTTAGAATCATTTATAAAAAACTCTCCACAATACAATGTTGAAGACTCAATGATTACCGATTCGTATACTGGTAAAAAACGGCCAAATGCTCCAAGTGGTTGGTTGACCTTTAATCAATTTTTTGCCAGAGAATTAAATCCAGGATTGCGTCCTATCAACGTGCCTAATGATAATACCATAATTACCGCTCCAGCAGACTGTACATATAAAGCTACCTATCCTATTGATGCCAATTCTGAGATTAAACAAATTACCATAAAACAAACGCATAGTTACGGTAGTATTGAACAGTTATTGGATAATAGCCCATATAAAGATGATTTTGCTAACGGTACTTTTGTACACTACTTCTTAGGTCCCTATGATTATCACAGGTTCCACACTCCGGTAGCCGGAGAAGTATTAGAATGTAGAGCGGTACGTGGAAAAACATACCTAAACGTAGACATTACAGATCAACAGTTTGATGCGCCCGATGGAGCAGAAGATGGCTACGAGTTTTATCAGGCTCGCGGTATTGTAGTCATAGATACCAAGAACTCGCCTTCAGGAGATATTGGTAAAGTAGCAATAATACCTGTAGGTATGTGCCAGGTTTCTTCTGTGAATATGATAGCGCAACAGCATACTGAATTATTGAAAGGAGATGAATTTGGTTACTTCTTGTTTGGTGGTTCCGATATTATTATGCTATTTCAAGAGGGTATCAATCTGCAATTAAATAAGAAACCTATACATCACAACTATGGAACAAAAGTGGGTGTCTGCACCACTAAGTAGGTTATATAAAAGCCAGTCTAGCACTGGCTTTTTAAAGTTTTAATAAAAGCTTAAGGATTTGCAATCCTTTTTTTGTTTAATTTTATTTCAAAATTGTTAAACAATATAATTGTTTTGCTAACGATAGATGAAGTTGGTATAGGAATTACAATTATTGGAATAAAACCCAGCTATGATAGAAGAAAAAATTTTGCCTCAAAAAAAAATTAATGGTAATCATTTAGAAAATTTTACGATCAATGAAATAGGAGATGATCATTTATATACTTCACTAGAAACCCCGATGCGGAGCGACGCTTTTAAACTTACTAATGATGAGAAAAAGGAAAGAATTGCATCCCTATTTGGTGAGATTATGGATGTTTTAGGATTAGATCGTTCAGATGATTCCTTGCAAGGAACACCAGATAGAGTAGCAAAAATGTATGTAGAAGAAATTTTCTCTGGTCTTGATCCAGCGAATAAACCCAAAATTGCGTTATTTGATAATAAGTATCAATACAACCAAATGTTGGTGGAGAAGAATATTACTTTTTACTCCAATTGCGAACATCATTTTGTCCCTATTATTGGAAAGGCTCACGTAGCTTACATTTCTTCAGGAAAAGTAATAGGATTGTCTAAATTAAATCGAATGGTACAGTATTATGCTAAGCGACCTCAAGTGCAGGAAAGATTGACCAATCAGATTGCCAAAGCATTAGAGGAAATTCTAGAGACAAAAGATATTGCGGTTATTATTGATGCCAAACATTTATGCGTTGCATCACGTGGAGTAAAAGATGACACTTCTTCGACCGTAACAACGTATTATGGTGGCGCATTTAATACGCCCGAAAAAATTACGGAATTACAGAATTATATAAAGGAATAATAGGCTGTAAAGTGATTTGATATGGCCACACTTCTTTTCTTAAGAGTGCTTGTTGATTTTGGCTTAGTGGTATTAGCTTGGTTGGTTCAATTGGTTATTTATCCCTCATTTAGGTATTATGCCGTTGCTGATTTATTACAATGGCATAGTAAATATATGACACGTATATCCATTGTTGTCATACCGCTTATGACATTGCAATTGGTATTCGCTATATACTTTTTAATCCAATTGTATAACGTGCTAAACCTTATCAACTTAGTGCTAATTTTCCTTATTTGGTTGAGTACATTTTTACAGGCAGTACCGCTACATAAAAATATAAGTTTAAAAATTATGCCCCATGCTTCCGCTATAAAACTGGTAAAAATCAATTGGATAAGAACGATATTGTGGACAGTGCTGTGTATTGTTAATAGCTTGACTTACATGGGGTATACCAGCTTTTTTGTTAATAACTGCTAATAATTATTTTTTCATTTTATCCAGATCAGTAGTACATTTAATTTATGATATGCTAACGATTGGTACGTTTTTTGGGGAAAGAAGTTACAATCGTATTAAACAGGGAAAAAACTAAATACTGAATGTTATGCAGTACAAAGTGATTGACGCCAAAAGCCAATACTTTGGCAAAATTTTAGACTTTGCTTCTATTTCAGAATTAACAGATTTAGGCGGAGTGCTATTAAAAATTGAAAAAGATAAAGTTTCACTCTTTAAATTTAATGAGGTAGAATTGGTGTAAAGCCAATTCTACTTTACTTTAGTGCTGTTAACCTGGTCACGTACTTACCGATCACATCAAATTCTAAATTCACTTCCGTACCTACTTTAAAGGTATGAAAGTTAGTATGCTTGTATGTATAGGGTATAATCGCTACACTAAATCCATCTTTTTTAGAATTAACAACAGTTAAGCTAACGCCGTTGACTGTTATAGAACCTTTTTCGATAGTGATATTATGTAAACCTGGATCATAAGCAAAACTAAAGTACCAACTACCATCCACTTCTTCGATTTTGGTACAGGTTGCAGTTTGGTCCACATGACCCTGAACGATGTGTCCATCTAAACGGTCATCGAGTTTCATTCCACGCTCCAGATTGACCAGATCACCTTGCTTTAATTGTTTGAGATTGGTCTTTTCTAGGGTCTCTTTTATGGCAGTTACTGTATATTGATTACCATCAATGGCCACAACTGTAAGACAAACACCATTGTGCGAAACACTTTGGTCGATTTTTAACTCATCAGTAAATTGTGCTTCGACGGTAATGTCAAGGTTTTCTTGCAATGAGATAAGTGAAATTATTTTTCCTTGTTCTTCTATGATACCGGTAAACATAAATGCAAATTATTTAATTAAATTTGTGATCTTAACGTCTAAGGTTTATACTGGGCATCAAAAATACTGATTAAGTAGCACAAATAATGAAGAAGGAAGAAAAATTAAGATTAGGGATTTCCATAGGGGACTTAAATGGAATAGGCAGTGAGGTTGTATTAAAAACCTTTGAGGACAGTCGCATGACAGAGTTTTGCACCCCGGTGATATTTGCGTCGGTAAAAATTCTATCTTTTCTAAAAAGACATTATAAGCTAAGCATTAACTTTCACGGTATAGATAAAACTTCTCAGATCCTGGATGGCAAAGTTAATGTCCTCAATGTTTGGAAAGAACCTGTAGATATTAATTTTGGCAATGAAGACCCCAAGATTGGAGGATATGCTATTAAATCGTTTAAAGCCGCGACTGAAGCTTTAAAGAATGATGAAATTGATGTGTTGGTAACTGCTCCTATTAATAAAAACAGTATCCAAGCAGATGATTTTAAGTTTCCGGGTCATACCGATTACTTAGATCAGCAGCTACAGGGCAATAGCCTTATGTTTATGGTCACTGATGAGCTCAAGGTTGGCTTACTCACAGACCACGTAGCTTTGAAAGATATTGCAAACACCATAACACCTCAATTAATTAAACAAAAGATAGAAACGATTAGTTTAACTTTAAAACAGGATTTTAGAGTTTCAAGACCCAAAATCGCAGTGTTGGGGATTAATCCCCACAGTGGAGATAACGGAGTGATTGGCAAAGAGGATGAAGAAGTTTTAAAACCAACTATTAAAGAACTTAACGAAAGCGGCATACTTGTTTATGGTCCTTATGCAGCCGATAGTTTTTTTGGTTCTGATACTTACAAAAGTTTTGATGCTGTTGTGGCTTCCTACCACGATCAAGGATTGATACCGTTTAAGACGCTTTCTTTTGGTAAAGGCGTAAATTTTACCGCGGGGTTGGATAAAATCAGAACATCGCCAGATCACGGTACAGCTTTTGAAATTGCAGGTCAGAATAAAGCAGATTACAGTTCTTTTGAAGAAGCTGTTTTCACCGCTTTAGAGATTTATAAAAACAGGAGTGAATATAAAAAATTGACGAAAAATCCTTTAAAGAAACAACCCAGAAGAATACAGAAGCGAGAAGAATCTTAATAAATAACCTTATTTGGGCGTATCCCTTTAGTGATACTAAAGGGTCAGGCTTTTTGCTATATCCCTGATAAATCAGGGGATGCCGCTTCAATCCTTTACGCAGATTCGGTGAAATGGCTTTAAAAAGCAGTAATAAATTCATCCTCACTAACTTTCTGGTATAATTTTAATTACAAATAGGCATTAGTAACTATTTTTTGTTATCTTTGCACCCGCCTTTTACCAAATCGGTGGGCAACTGGAAGCATAGAAGAAATGAAACAACTAAAAGAGTACACCATACCCTTTGTTGGACTGAAGCAAGGAATACACCAGTTTGAGTATACGATTGATAATTCGTTCTTTGAACATTTTGAGTATGATGAATTTAACGCCGCTGACGTATCCTTGGTGATTGAATTCAACAAAAAAGCAACGATGTTGGAGCTTTTGTTTAAAGCAAGTGGTACAGTAAATGTCAATTGCGATAAAACAAATGAACCCTACGATCAAAGCATTGAAAGTGAATTGTTTTTAGTGATTAAATTTGGAGACGAGTTTAATGATGAAAACGAAGATCTGCTGATTCTGCCTCACGGAGAATTTGAAGTAAATGTAGCGCAATACGTTTATGAGTTAATTGTTTTGGCCGTTCCATCAAAGCGAATCCATCCAGGAGTCAAAGACGGAACATTGCAATCAGATATACTCAAAAAATTAGAAGAACTCAGTCCAAAGGAAAAGAAAAATGATGACCAGAATGAGGAAACAGATCCTCGCTGGGATAAATTAAAAAATTTATTAAACGATAAATAATAGCTAAGCAATGGCACATCCTAAAAGAAAAATCTCAAAAACGAGAAGAGATAAAAGAAGAACACATTACAAGGCGTCTGTACCTCAAATAGCTACAGATCCAACAACAGGAGAGGCTCATTTATACCATAGAGCACACTGGCACGAAGGTAAATTATACTATCGTGGACAGATTGTAATTGATAATACTGAGGAAGAAGTAGCCTAAGTATTCTGTTAAAATTTAAGAAGAGCTCTCACAGTTTGTGAGAGTTTTTTTGTTTTTAGTTGAATATGTGTCAAAATCCGATTATTTTGCGCCATATTTGTATATAATTTAGTAATTTCAACGAATTTTCAAGCAATTTTTTGCTCCATTCGTGGAACTAAAACAACAATATGAGTAAAATCACAGCAGCTATAACCGCTGTAGGCGCTTATGTGCCAGACTACGTATTAACCAATAAGATTCTTGAAACAATGGTTGATACAAACGACGAGTGGATTACGACTCGCACAGGTATCAAGGAAAGAAGAATTCTTAAGGAAGAGGGCAAAGGGGCATCTTTTTTAGGTATCAAAGCCGCCGAAGACTTGATTAAAAAAGCGAACTTGGATCCTAAGGATATTGATATGGTGATTTTTGCGACAGCAACACCTGATATGCCTGTAGCTGCTTCGGCTGCCTATGCTGCTACTGAGATAGGAGCGGTTAATGCATTTTCATATGATTTACAAGCAGCTTGCTCTAGCTTTCTTTATGGAATGTCTACAGCAGCGCGATATATAGAATCTGGTAGGTATAAAAAAGTACTACTAATAGGAGCAGATAAAATGTCTTCTATAATTGATTATACGGATCGTGCAACCTGTATCATTTTTGGAGATGGAGGCGGAGCCGTATTATTTGAACCTAACGAAGACGGTTTAGGCTTACAGGATGAATATTTGCGAACTGATGCCGTTGGGCGAGAGTTCCTTAAAATTGAAGCTGGAGGGTCTATATTACCAGCGTCCCATGAAACCGTAGATAAAAAGCAACATTTTGTGCAACAAGATGGGAAATCCGTATTTAAATACGCGGTTTCTAATATGGCAGAAGCAAGTGCCAAGATAATGGAGCGTAATGATCTTACCTCTGATGATGTGGATTGGTTAGTAGCGCATCAAGCAAACAAAAGAATTATTGACGCTACTGCCAATAGGATGGGATTAAAGGACGACGATAAAGTTTTAATCAATATCCATAGATATGGTAATACAACTTCAGCAACCTTACCATTATTACTTAGTGATTACGAAAAACAACTTAAAAAAGGAGATAATATCATCTTTGCCTCTTTTGGAGGAGGTTTTACCTGGGGTGCCATTTATTTAAAATGGGCCTATAATTCTTAGAAACAACTAAACACACACAATACCGCAATATTATGGATTTAAAGGAAATTCAGAATTTAATTAAATTCGTTGCTAAGTCTGGAGCCAGCGAAGTAAAATTAGAGATGGATGATGTTAAAATCACCATTAAAACTGGGTCAGACGAAGGTAAAGAAACAACAATCGTACAGCAAATACCAGTGGGAGGAAACGTTGCGCCACAGCAAATGGTTCCTACCCAGACTGCACCAACCCCAGCAGCAACACCTGAGCCCGCAGCGCCAGCTAAATCAGCTGATAGTGCTACTGAGGATGATTCAAAATACATAACTGTAAAGTCACCTATCATAGGAACTTTCTATAGAAAGCCTTCTCCAGATAAGCCAACTTTTGTTGAGGTAGGAGATAAAATTAAGGAGGGTGATGTGCTTTGTATTATCGAAGCCATGAAACTTTTTAATGAGATCGAGAGTGAAGTATCAGGAACGGTAGTAAAAGTTCTTGTAGATGATTCTTCTCCTGTAGAGTTTGATCAACCATTATTTTTAGTTGATCCTTCATAATTAATCACAAAATTTCAAATCCAGGTTTCGGAACTAATTTTCCGAAAGTTGTTTTTTGGATATTGTAAATTTTAAGAAGTTATGTTTAAAAAAATTCTAATTGCTAACAGAGGAGAAATAGCGATGCGAGTGATTCGTACCTGTAAGGAAATGGGTATCAAAACCGTCGCCGTATATTCTACCGCTGATAGAGATAGTTTACACGTACGCTTTGCAGATGAAGCCGTATGTATAGGTCCAGCACCCAGTTCCGAGTCTTATCTTAAAATGGCGAATATCATTGCTGCAGCAGAAATCACTAATGCAGATGCCATACATCCAGGTTATGGATTCTTATCAGAAAATGCTAAATTTTCTAAGATTTGTCAGGAGCACGAGATAAAATTTATCGGTGCAAGCCCTGAGATGATTGAAAAAATGGGAGACAAGGCTACTGCGAAGGCTACCATGAAAGAAGCCGGAGTACCTTGTGTACCGGGGAGTGATGGCATAATTCCTGATTTTGATACCTGTAAAAAAGTAGCTAAAGAAACAGGCTACCCAGTAATGCTTAAAGCTAGTGCTGGTGGTGGTGGAAAAGGTATGCGCGCGGTTTGGAAAGAAGAAGATTTACAAGCGGCTTGGGAATCGGCCAGAAAAGAAAGTAAAGCTGCCTTTGGTAACGATGATATGTATATGGAAAAGCTCATTGAAGAGCCACGCCATATTGAGATTCAAATCGTAGGCGATAGTAATGGTACTGCTTGTCATCTATCTGAGCGAGATTGTTCAGTACAGCGTAGACACCAAAAACTTACCGAAGAGACACCTTCACCATTTATGACTGATGAACTTAGAGAAAAAATGGGTGAAGCTGCAGTAAAAGCTGCAGAGTATATCAAGTATGAAGGAGCCGGAACGGTGGAATTTTTAGTGGATAAGCACCGAAACTTCTACTTTATGGAGATGAACACTCGTATCCAAGTAGAGCATCCAATTACAGAACAAGTTGTGGATTACGATTTGATTCGTGAGCAAATTCTTGTAGCTGCTGGTGTGCCTATTTCAGGAAAAAATTATTATCCGCAATTGCATTCTATTGAGTGTCGAATCAATGCAGAGGATCCTTATAAAGACTTTAGGCCTTCGCCTGGTAGAATTACCAATCTACATTTGCCAGGAGGTCACGGTGTTCGTGTAGATACGCACGTATACAGTGGGTATATTATACCACCAAATTATGATTCTATGATTGCGAAGTTGATCACCACAGCGCAAACTAGAGAAGAAGCGATTAACAAGATGAAGCGAGCACTTGATGAATTTGTAATTGAAGGTATTAAAACTACCGTACCGTTCCATAGACAATTGATGGACCATCCAGATTATATCTCTGGTAATTATACCACCAAATTTATGGAGGACTTCAAAATGGAAGATCCAGAAGATTAATGATAAAGCCTCTGAAAAGAGGCTTTTTTATTATAAACTTCCGTCGTTTAATACCTAGATAAATTCATGAATTTAAGTTATTGGGAATATAAATCCTGGCTATCTCATATCGATTTTACCATCATTGGTAGCGGAATAACCGGATTGTCTTGTGCGCTGCAATTAAGAAATAAACATCCTAAGGCTAATATCCTAATTTTGGAAAAAGGAATGTTACCCAATGGCGCAAGTACAAAAAATGCTGGGTTTGCTTGTTTTGGTAGTATTTCAGAAATACTTGATGACCTTAAGAGACATACAGAACAAGAAGTAATCGATTTAGTCACTAAACGCGTACAAGGGCTTCAATTGCTACGCCACAGTTTAGGAGACGACGCAATAGACTATCAGCAACACGGGGGATTTGAATATTTTTTAGAAAAAGAAGAAGAATTATATGCTAAATGTTTGGAGCGTCAACCCTATGTCAATGCTTTACTACAGTCTATTTTTAAGGATGATGTTTTTGCGACAGTGTCTGATGCTTTTGGTTTTAAGAAAGTAAAAAACCAAGCGATTTATAATCGTTTTGAAGGTC
The DNA here is from genome assembly GCF_004216895.1 of Aquimarina brevivitae. Taxonomy (GTDB): domain Bacteria; phylum Bacteroidota; class Bacteroidia; order Flavobacteriales; family Flavobacteriaceae; genus Aquimarina; species Aquimarina brevivitae. Next base: position 845,776 of record NZ_SGXE01000001.1, read on the forward strand.
AAATCGATACAGGTCGGATGATGGAAGCGTTGTTAAAAAAGGCACAAGCTCAGCATATTAAAATTCTAAATTGTTGTCAAGTTACCGATATTGAGGATACTGCGGGTGGGGTAGCTGTAAAGACCAGTCATTTTGATTTTAAATCCGATAAGGTGTTTATAGCTACTAATGGTTTTGCCGCTAATTTAGGTATAAAAGATACCAAACCAGCTCGGGCTCAAGTGTTAATAACTACTCCAATCAAAGATTTACATATCAAAGGAACCTTTCATTTGGATGAGGGCTATTACTACTTTCGTAATATCGAAAATAGGATACTATTCGGAGGCGGTAGAAATTTAGATTTTAAAGCAGAAGAAACAACTTCACTGCAGCAAACCCCATTGATACAAGATAAGTTAGAAGAGATTTTAAAAGAGGTGATATTACCAAATCATTCTTTTAATATACCACATAGATGGAGCGGTATCATGGGTGTTGGCGATCAAAAAAGACCAATACTAAAACAGCTAAGTGCTAATGTGTACTGCGGAGTACGACTAGGAGGTATGGGTGTAGCCATTGGTAGTTTGGTAGGTAAGGAATTGGCCGATCAGTTGGATTAACTCTATTTTCTATTTATTTAAGGATCTTTCTCTGTTTTAAAATTAAGAAATCACGGAAAACCGTTAGGCTATTTTAATTCATGACGTTTATTTTTAAAATCAAACAAAAGCACCAAAGCGGATGCTTTTCGTGATAATGATTAATTTAAATTCTTAAAACTATGATCAAATCAATCTTAAATTTAGAAGGGGTTAAAAAACTAAACAAGCGAGAAAAGCTAACAGTAAATGGAGGTGATAGAACGGACTATGAAATTTGTCTTTCAACTTGCGCAGGAACTTGTAATATTTTTGGTAGATGTTTTTACCATATTAAATAATTTCTTTTTAAAAAGAAGAGTTTGTAAAAGGAGGTGATTTTTCATCTCCTTTTTTTGATCCTATTACAGGTTATAAATTTTCGATTTCCTTCAAAACAAAGCTTAAAAATAGTACATTACCTTCCTATTAATTTTGCACTGTATACTTTGGACTGTAGAGAAATCAAAACATATCTAAAAACCTATTGCCAGGAGCATATTGACCAACGTATGTTGCGTATACAAAAGACTATTGCAGATATACAGGAGTCTTTGAGCTCAGAAACCAAAAGTTCTGCAGGGGACAAACACGAAACTGGTAGAGCAATGTTGCAATTAGAACGTGAAAAAGCGGGAACTCAACTGGCAGAGATAGAAAAACTCCAAGAGGCACTTCATAAAGTAGATACGTCTAAAACCTATCAAACGGTTGGACTGGGTAGTATAGTTAACTGTAGTACAGCTACTTATTTTATAAGTATATCTGTAGGTAAGATCGATTGCAATTCCCAAATATACTATGCGATTGCACCTAATACTCCCATGGGTAAGCTCCTTTTAGGAAAAAAAGTCAAGGACAGTATCGTTTTTAATGGTAATGAAATAGTGATTGAGGAGATTTTTTAATTTGTAGCCAATGACACTTAGCTTTGTAGATATTATCAATATTGTGGGAATCACGCTAAGCTTTGTACTTGCACTTCTAATTCTATTTTCTAAGTTTTTTAGATCGACCACGAACCAGTATCTCGGATTTACAATTTTAATTATTGCAATCATTGGCCTTAATAATTGGTTTTGGGATATTAATAAGCATCCTAAGATAATTTCACTATTGGACATTCCACTTTGGCAATTTTTGTATCCAGTTACGCTTTTTATGTTCTTTTATAAAAGTGCTAAAGGAAATTGGATCGCTAGCTCCTGGTACAAATTATTGTTTATACCGTTTGTTGTTTTAAGCTTGCTTAATGGTATCATTACCTTTCAAAATATTTTTAAACTTTACAGTTTGCCCATCCTGACACAAGAAGTGGTAACCACATTTTATAAAGGAATAAGTTTACTAACGGCAATATTTCCGATAACAATGATGTTGTTGTCAGTACCCTTAGTCTTTTCTAAAGTAAAAAGAGATGCTGCAAAATGGTTGCGGTGGATATGGACAGGGATGACATTTTTGATAGTTTATGGACTTTTTTTAGAGGCAGGGCGCTTCTTTACGAACCAAAAAATGTCACTACAAGTACTTTGGGTTTTTGTAACCCTGTTTATTAGTTGGATGTCTTATTTAGGACTATATAAATTCAAGTTGTCAAACGATAGATATCAGATCCGATTATTGCATCGATCCGAATCTCAAAAACAGACTAAGAAAGGCAATTCCTATTTCAATGAAATAATTCGATTGTTGTCGGAGGATAAACTTTATAGAGACCCAAATTTGACAAGAGATACACTCGCTGAGCGATTAGGAATAAGTGCGGGTTATGTATCACAAATCATTACTGCAGAGACTAAAGATAATTTTACTTCATTGATCAACCAGTATAGAATTGAAGATGTGCAATACATGCTTACCAATCCAGAGTTTGATCAATACAGTATTGTAGCCATTGGTTTAGAAGCAGGTTTTAGTTCAAAAACTACTTTTTTTCAGGCGTTTAAAAAAGCAACTGGATATACACCTAATGCGTACAAAAAAGAACAAAGAGGTTCGGATTTGTAAAAAGCTAACATTCCCGAACTTTCAAAATAGCTGATGATCATAGGTTTGTAGCAAATCATTAAAACTACACCAAATGATCACATGTATTAAAACTTTTCAAACCCTTACATTATTATTACTTACTTTTTTTGGTTCCTACGCACAGACGGTGGCTATCGATAATGTGAATATTATTACGATGCATACTGAAAAAGTCTTAGAGCGGCAACGTATCATTATTGAAGATGGTATAATTGTAGCCATTGAGCCATCGACTAATCCAACAAAAATAAAAGTAGATCAAGTTATCAACGGGGATAATAACTACTTGATACCCGGACTTGCTGAAACGCATTACCACTTGCAAAATGGAATAGAGCGCGAGAGTAAGTTGATGTTAGCTAATGGTATCACCACCGTGGTTAATATGGCAGAAGAACCACAATATGATCAAATCGATATAAGAGAAAAAGCCAATTCCGGTCGTTTTTTGGCACCTCATTACTATACTACAGGACCGTATTTAATGGCTTCAAATTTAGACACTAAGAGTAAGATCGATTCTATAATTACCAATCATAAAAACAGAGGTTATGATTTTTTGAAACTTGCAGATAATCTTCCTCAGCAATTGTATTCGTATCTTTTGCAACAAGTGGATATCCAAGGAATACCTGTCATAGGGCACGGCCAACGCAAATTACCGCTTCGATATTCTTTGCGTATGAAAAATATTGCTCACATAGAGGAGTTTATGAATATCTTCACCAAAGCCCAAAGAAATGACGATAACTACTTGCAAAAGGTTGCTCTACAAATACGGCAAAGTGGCGTATATGTTTCTCCAACCCTAGGTGTTTTTGAAATGATAATGAATTATGCCGACGATCAAAAGCTAGAAAGCTATAAGCAAAGAGAAGAGTTAAAATATTTGCCTGTAGCGTATTTCAATTTCTGGACATCAGACACTATAAAGTTTCGAAAAAGCAAATGGTTTACGGCGCCTGAATCGTTACAGCGATTAGAAGCGGAATTAGCGTGGCAGCAACATTTTACTCATATTTTAAATAAAGCAGGTGTTCATCTATTAGCTGGTAGTGATACTTATGGTTTGTTTTTACCAGGATTCACGATACATCACGAACTTCAACTGATGGTCGATGCTGGATTGACTCCTTACGAAGCACTATTAACTGCTACCGTAAATCCGGCCAGATATTTAGGTAAATACGCTGTTAGTGGAACTATAGAAGTAGGAAAAAAAGCCGATTTGGTTATGCTAAGAAACAACCCTTTGGAGGCTATTGAAAACACTAAAACTATTGCAGGATTGTTTTTTAAAGGAAAATGGTTTGATAGACCAAGGTTAGATGCCTTGTTGGATGAGGTGGAAAAAAGTAGATAACTATTATCTCCTCTTATTTGAATTTGGTTTGGTAACTATTTTATATAGGTCCTCCAAGTAATGCTAGTGCAATTAATTCTAATAAGAGGAGTTTTTAATTCGGACAAATTGAAGAAAACCATTTTTTTAGTTGTACAGCCATAATCGTTTGATTGATTAATTCTTGGATGTCAACTAATTCTTGCTTATTTACAGCCAAATCAATTTTTGAAGAAGGAGTTCTTAGTAATAAATTTCTACACTGGTCACTATGTTTACAATGCTCGCAACCTGTAGTGGATAACACTTGTACACAATAACTAGAAAATTCTTGCAGCTCAGCAAGGGTTAATAAAAATCCGGTATCTCTAAATACCAACTGTACTTTGTCCTTGACTTCAGTATGTTGATTCCAGAAAAAGGAAATGCCGATTGCGTTACTATAAATTTTTTGAAATGTACTCATCAGACTATTTTAGCTCAAAAATAAAAATTATTTAGAATAAATCTAAATAAAAATTACTAAGCTTTTATATCTTTTAATTTCAATTGAAGATTCTTGCGACCATTCCATACATTTTCATCTATGGTATACGCGATATTGAAGCGATTGTTGTTTTGAATAAGATTACTTTTGGCTCCTAAATTAAAACCAATGGCATCGATAGCGGTTCCATTTTTTTCAATTTTACATTTTAGATGCTTACCATCTTCTCCTACACCTTTACCATAGCCGGTATCTTTAACACTTTCAGTAGCAAAAACAGGAGTCATATTGCCTGGACCAAACGGGGCAAATTGGGATAGGATTCTATACAGTTTATCAGTGATTTGCCAGGGTTCTATGACCATATCTATGGTAACTTCTGGTGTTAATAAAGCCTTGTCAATGGTTGAAGATACCACTTCTTCAAATTTTTGTTTAAAATCCGGAAATTGCTGCTCGGTCAAGGTCAAGCCAGCTGCATATTTATGCCCACCAAATTGTAGGATATGGTCAGCACACGCCTCCAGCGCATTATACACATCAAATCCCTTTACGGATCGTGCTGAAGCAGCTAGTTTATCACCACTTTTAGTAAACACCAAGGTGGGTCTATAATAGGTTTCTGTTAACCGCGAAGCTACAATTCCTATAACACCTTTGTGCCAATCTTCTTGATAGACCACCGTAGTAAAACAATCTGTTTCTTTGTTCGTTTCAATTTGTATTAAAGCTTCCTGGGTTATGGTTTTATCAGCATCTTTTCGATCGCTATTATAAAGTTCAATTTCTGACGCGTATTGCAATGCAATAGCGGGGTCGGTTTCTGTAAGTAAGTCCACAGCGTGTTGACCGTGCTTCATTCGACCTGCAGCATTAATCCTGGGGGCTATGATAAAAACGACATCTGTGATTGTCAAAAATTCTTTTTTTACCTGGGTAAGCATGGCTTTGAACCCCATTCTTGGCGCGGTATTTATTACCTGTAATCCGTGATACGCCAATACCCTGTTTTCATCTGTTATCGGAACAATATCAGCTCCTATAGCTGTGGCAACTAAATCAAGATAAGGCAACAGGTCTTGTATAGTTAACTTAAAATGTGGCGCTAAGGCTTGAATGAGTTTAAACCCAACACCACATCCGCATAGCTCTTTATACGGATAAGAACAATCCTCTTGCTTGGGATCCAACACCGCAACTGCATCTGGGATAATGGCACCCGGTCTGTGATGATCGCAGATGATAAAATCAATATTTTTTTCATTGGCATAGGCTACCTTGTCCACGGCTTTAATTCCGCAGTCTAATGCTATGATAAGTGAAATGTTATTGTCGTCAGCATAATCTATTCCTTGATACGAAACCCCATACCCCTCTGCATAACGGTCTGGTATGTAGGTAGCTATATGTGGTGAAAGTGTTTTTAAAAAAGAGGATAATAAAGCTACGGAAGTGGTACCATCCACATCATAATCTCCATACACTAAGATGTTTTCTTCTGCACTAATCGCTTTTAAAATTCGAGACACTGCCTTATCCATATCTTTCATCAAATAAGGATCATACAGATCGTCTAGCGAAGGTCTAAAAAAGTGTTTTGCTTCTTTAAAGGTCTCTATACCACGTTGTACTAATAATGAGGCAATGATTTGATCAACGCCTAAAGCTTTAGACAAATCACTGACCTTGTTGGAATCTGGTTTGGGTTTTATAGTCCACCGCATATACGCAATGTAAGTGTTTTGGAAATGATTCGACAATATATAAAATTCTCATCGCAGTACTTGAATGAAAATTGACATACAAACTACATAATTAATTAGTATTTTACCACCTCAAAGTTGATATAAATTATAATATTCAATATGCCATTAGTAACTCCATTATCCGCAGATCACGATCAGGAAACCAAAGAACTTGCAGAATTTTTTAATGAAACGCTTGGGTTCTGTCCCAATTCGGTATTAACGATGCAACGCAGACCAGCGATATCAAAAGCGTTTATTAACCTAAATAAAGCCGTAATGGCCAATGAGGGTCGTGTTACTTCTGCGCTAAAACGAATGATTGCCTGGGTAAGTAGTAATGCGACAGGATGTCGTTATTGTCAGGCCCACGCGATACGAGCTGCGGAGCGTTATGGTGCAGAGCAGGAGCAATTGGATAATATCTGGGAATATAAGACCCATCCTGCCTTTAGTGATGCCGAGCGTGCCGCTCTTGATTTTTCGTTAGCCGCTTCTATGGTGCCTAATGCGGTTGACGAAAAGATAAAAGAAGAACTCTATAAGTATTGGGACGAAGGTGAAATTGTTGAAATGCTAGGGGTGATCTCTTTATTTGGTTATCTCAATCGCTGGAATGACTCTATGGGAACCACCGTGGAAGAAGGCGCTATTGAATCCGGAGAAAAATATTTGGGTAAACACGGCTGGGAAAAAGGGAAGCACGTTTAGAAAAAAATGAAATCTATACTATTTACATTATTTCAAACTAAAAAAGGACTTGAATTACTCGATGAGGAGTTTGAAGATGACCTACGAAGAAAAAGCACTATTATTTTTGCTTTATATGCAGTAGTTGTTTTCTTTTTTCAGTTTTCTGTCGAAAACGAATCGAATGGTTTCGCCCTAAATTTTGTAGGGTTGCTATTTACTGTTTTTATTTCAATTCTACTATGCATGCTGGTAGCCTTAATTATTCATAAAATCGGCAAATTATTAGGTGGCAAAGCGAATTATGTAGAGGTAAGTTCCCTTTTAGCTTATGCGATGATTCCAACAATATTAGGTATACTTATTTTAGGCATTTTTAATAAAACTGATATACTGGTGTATGATGTAAACAATGTTTATTTTAGAAGTTTTATACTATTGCTTAGTTGGTCCTTTTCGTTGAAAATTCTTATTCAAGGATTGTTGAAGTTTAATCAATATGATTTAGGTAAAGCATTATTGACTATAAGCCCATTCATTATTAGTATTCTAATAGTAAACGTTGTTTATTAATTTGCTTAAAATGAGGCATAAAAAACTAAAAATCTATCGTCTACGAACAGTAAGAGCTATCGTGCTTTTGATTTTAGGTGTACTGTTTCTGGGGCTTGGCTATTTGGATCTGTTGGATGTGCTGTCTGATAATACTCAAAATATATGTGCACTCTTAGGCCATTCTATACTTTTATTTCCATTATTAGAACTAGTGTCTTGGAAAAACAGGGTGACATATAGCTCCAAATGGCTCTCTTTTACATTGAACGATTGGAAGAGTCACCGAATCAGCTTGCAAAACATTTCGGCTATCGAATTTTTTAACGGGACGCTTTTTGTTCATATGCACAATAACTCAGTAATTCAAATCAACTTAGAAGACTATTAGGAGTAATGATGTGCAGGAATTAATCGATATACTAGAGCGCAAAGAAGTAGAATCAACGACTTAAATAATACCGATAACTTCGATACAACACCCATATACTGCTTATCAAGATCAATAGCCCCCACATCCAATACGTTCCAAAAAGATGCGATGCGATAACCTGGGTATCAGAATATTGGATTTGTCCGCCGCGCTCAAATTGTTTGGTAAACAAATACCCGATTTGTAAATAGGAGCTGAACGCACATTGTGTTCCTAAAAATAATAAGGTTAAGGCTGTAGCATTTTTCTTTTTTAGCAGGATCATGATAATTAGCATAGCGGTGATGAGGGCTAGCACAATCCAAGCCACCAAACTTTTGATCCAGATGAGTAGGGAAAGTATTAGCACACTTACTAATACCCAGAGTACAATGTAGGAGCTGCGCGTATGTTTTGCAGCTACAATAAGTAAGGCGCCCGCAATAGTAGGCCCTAATAATCCTCCCGCAGCGGTTAAGGCAGCCGCAGTGGATTGGGATAGATAACTGTTACTTAAGTCAGAATAAGCAATACCACCACCGTTTTCATAAATCTCCAGGTATAAAAAATCGCCTCCTACAAATAGTGCAGTCATTCCGTGACCCATTTCATGGAACCAGGTACCTAAAAGCAATAGGGGATATCTTATGATATGTAGCGAAGGTAAATTCCAGATCAGCAGCACCAGGAGGCTAATTGAAATAATGATAAGGAGTTGTTTGTGTTTTTGCAATTGATCGTACGATAAAATGAATTTAACTTATTTCTTACCCCCTACAATAACCACAATTTCTCCTTTAGGAGGTTTGTTTTCGTAATGCGCTAATACCTCTTCTGCAGTACCACGCACAGTTTCCTCGTGTAGTTTAGATAACTCGCGCGAAACAGATACTAAGCGATCAGCACCAAAATACTCCACAAAATGACCTAATGTTTTGATCAATTTATGTGGGGATTCATAAAAAATCATCGTTCTTGTCTCTTCAGCTAATAGGGTTAATCGCGTTTGGCGTCCTTTTTTAACAGGCAAAAATCCTTCAAAAATAAACTTGTCATTAGGCAAACCACTGTTAACCAGTGCAGGTACAAAGGCAGTAGCCCCTGGTAGGCAATCCACTTCTATATCGTGTTCAATACAAGCTCTGGTCAGTAAAAATCCAGGATCACTAATTGCCGGGGTGCCCGCATCGCTGATTAAGGCAACGGTGGTACCCGATTTAATCTTTTGTACGATGTGATCCACGGTTTTATGCTCGTTGTGCATATGATGACTTTGCATAGGAGTTCCAATCTCAAAATGCTTCATCAATTTACCGCTGGTACGGGTGTCTTCGGCCAGGATGAGATCAGCTGCTTTGAGCACTTTGATAGCTCTAAACGTCATATCTTCGAGATTGCCGATGGGAGTGGGAACGATGTATAATTTAGACATGATTGGGTTACTTATCAAATTTGCGAATTACCAAGGTGGTAAATCTTTTTTCATACTCTTCTTTACCCTGCCAATTATAATCAGGTTTCACCATTTGTCGTATAAAAGCACCCGCTTCTTCTTTGGTGTCAATGGTATTCAATTGCGAAATTACTCTATTGTAATCATTAGGGTTACCTTCAAATAAATGTTTGATAAATGCCAATCGATCATTAAGCCCTATTTGTATTCCTTTCTTAAGACGATCATTCAATGATTTGGGTTTTTCTTCCTGGCTACCAATTAACTTTGCTTTTTCAATATCCAAGGTACTTGGTGTAACTTCTTCCTTATCATTTTTAAAAAAAGAAGGTTGACCGCCAATCATAGTACTCTCGGATTGCTTTTCTGAGGCAGGCACAAAAATGTCTTCGGTGACCTTAGCATTAATTTCTTCGATGATAATCTCAGGTCTGTCATCTTGTTTTTCAAGATGTTTTCTTTCTGAGTCTTTCGTAGCGGTTACTTCTTCAGTGATAGTAGGCTCTTGTTGAGCTTCAACCTTAGTTGGGGGTATTGGTGCAGATGAAGCTTGTAGTTCAGTACTTTTTTGTGCTTCTAAATATTCAAGAATAGTAAAATTTTCGTGTAATTGTCTGGATAATTCTTTTAACTCCGTAATGGAGGAAGTATTTTTTAATTGTAAAATCTTATGCGCAATACTTATTAAATCTGCTTCCAATTTCTTCTTCATAACTTTATGTTTCCAATAAACAATCCTTATTGTTTTTTAATAAATTTACATCATCTTTAATGATAGGTGAAGGGATTTGTGTAATTGACGCTGAAAAATACAAAATGTTTCTTGAAAATACGGTAAATCACAAAGAGCAATTTGGTTGGATAGAAGTTATCTGTGGGTCTATGTTTTCTGGTAAGACGGAAGAGTTGATACGCAGGCTGAAGAGAGCTAAGTTTGCAAAGCAGAAGGTAGAAATTTTTAAACCGGCTATAGACGTGCGCTATGACGATCAAATGGTGGTCTCTCATGATGCTAATGAAATACGTTCTACACCGGTGCCAGCGGCTGCAAACATTCGTATTTTAGCAGATGGGTGCGATGTGATTGGGATTGATGAAGCTCAGTTTTTTGATGATGAAATTGTAGCGGTGTGTAATGATTTGGCAAATAGAGGTATTCGTGTAATTGTGGCAGGGTTGGATATGGATTTTAAGGGTAATCCATTCGGTCCAATGCCAGCACTGATGGCCACTGCAGAATATGTAACCAAAGTACATGCAGTATGTACCCGTACCGGTAACTTAGCCCAATTTAGCTATAGAAAATCAACCAAAGATGATTTGGTATTGTTAGGAGAAACGGAAGAATATGAACCTTTAAGCCGTGCTGCTTATTACAAGGCAATGTTAAAAGAAAAAGTAAAAGGGATGGAAGTAACCGATGTAGAAGAGTTATCTGAGCAAACTTCCAAAGATAAATCAAAGAAAGATAATGAGTGAAGCTGTCAGAGAGAGTGTATTGGAAGTAAACCTATCCAACCTCGCTCATAATTTTAATTATCTTAAAAGCAAAGTTAAGAACGGGATAAAAATGCTTTGTGTGGTTAAGGCGAATAGTTACGGATCTGATGCTATCGCAATTGCCAAAAAACTTCACGATTTAGGAGCAGATTATCTGGCAGTTGCCTATGCTCCAGAAGGAAAATTGTTACGCGAAAATGGAATTACACTTCCTATACTAGTCTTGCACCCCCAGCCAGTTAACTTTGATCTAGTAATCGACTTTAATCTTGAGCCAAGTCTATATAGTTCTAGGGTACTGCAGGAATTTATACGGGTAGCAACAAAGCGTCAAAAAACAAACTATCCTGTACATATAAAGTTTAATTCAGGTCTTAATAGAATTGGTTTTTGGGAGCAAGATGTGGATCACATCGCAGAAAAATTAGCTGCATCTAAAGCAGTACACGTAGTTTCAATTTTATCGCATCTCGCTGCAAGTGAAGATCATAACGAAAGAGAATTTACACTAAGACAGATCGATTCTTTTACAATATCCGCAAATCAATTAATTCAAAAATTAGGATATCAACCGATATTACATCAATCTAATACCTCGGGTATTTTGAATTATCCCGAAGCACATTTTGATATGGTACGTACCGGTATAGGACTCTACGGTTATGGTAATGAAGCACGTTATGATAAGGATTTAAAACCTATCGCTTCGCTAAAATCAGTGATATCACAGCTGCATAAATTAGAACCCGGAGAATCGGTAGGGTATAATAGAGCTTTTAAAGCAAAGGATTATATGACTTCTGCAACTATTCCTTTAGGTCACGCAGACGGAATCAACCGTATTTATGGTAAGGGTCGTGGGTTTGTGTATATCCACGGAGAAAAAGCGCCTATTATTGGTAATGTATGTATGGATATGATTATGGTCGATGTAACGCATATCGATTGCCAGGAAGGTGATGAGGTTGTGGTTTTTGACGAACATACTTCTGCATCAAAATTAGCAGAGCACGCGGGTACCATATCTTATGAACTTATAACCGCAATATCTCCAAGGGTTAAGAGGGTTGTAATTTCTTAAACAAAAACGAACTGTTCTAAGTGAATTTGTAGTGTATTAGCAACTAGGTCTTTTGCTATTAATTTTTTTGTTAAATTGAAACACTAATCATCTAATTTTAAAAAGTATGGGATTTTTTAAAGATTTCAAAGCATTCCTTTTAAAAGGGGATATTGTTAACCTTGCTACAGCCGTTATCGTTGGTGGAGCTTTTGGTAAAATTGTAACTTCGTTTACTAAAGATGTTTTAATGCCACCGATTGGCCTCGCCTTGGGTGGAGTAGATTTTACAGAACTGAAGCTGGTGCTCAAAGAAGCTACCACAAATGCTGCTGGAGAAGCTATTGAGGCGGTATCCATCAATTATGGATCCTTTGTACAAACAGTTCTTGATTTTATAATCATCGGTTTTTGTATCTTTATGGTGCTGAAAGCTTATGAAAAATCGAAAAAGAAAGAAGAGGAAAAGCCAGCAGCACCAAAAGGACCTTCGCAAGAAGAACTTTTAACAGAAATACGAGATCTGCTAAAGAAGCAATAAGTGTAAATTATCTATAGCGACCGCTATACTACATATTCTAACTAAACCGCCCCTCGAGGGCGGTTCTTTTTGTTTATTATTTAACGAATTGTATAAATTGATATTTTTTTGTTATAAATGGCCACTGTGATAATTTTTATGTTCACATTTGCAGCTATTTTAAACAGATGTACGATTTTTGTACTACGTCTAGTAAACGGATCAATTACAAATTAAATAATTAAAGAAAAGGTATGAGAGTTGCAGTTGTAGGTGCTACCGGATTAGTGGGTACTGTAATGTTAAAAGTGTTGGCAGAAAGACAATTTCCTGTTACGGAACTGATTCCCGTAGCTTCAGAGCGATCAGTGGGTAAAAAAGTAACGTTTAATAAACAGGAGTATAAGGTGGTAGGACTAGCGGCTGCTATTGCGATGAAGCCAGACGTAGCTTTGTTTTCAGCAGGAGGGTCTACCTCAACCACCTGGGCTCCAAAGTTTGCAGAAGCAGGTATTACGGTTATTGATAACTCGTCTGCCTGGAGAATGGATCCTTCTAAAAAATTAGTGGTTCCAGAAATCAACGCAACAGCATTAACTGAAAACGATAAAATAATTGCCAACCCAAACTGCTCAACTATTCAGATGGTGGTTGCACTAGCACCGTTGCACAAGAAATATGGTATCAAACGTATTGTCGTTTCTACCTATCAATCTATTACAGGTACTGGAGTTAAAGCTGTACAGCAATTAGAAAATGAGTACAATGGCGAAAAAGGCGAAATGGCGTATCCTTATCCTATCCATAAAAATGCCATACCGCACTGCGATGTTTTTTTAGATAATGGCTACACCAAAGAAGAAATGAAATTGGTTAATGAGACTCAAAAAATATTAGATGATAGAACCATTGCTGTAACTGCAACTGCGATACGGATTCCGGTAGTAGGTGGGCATAGCGAAAGTGTTAACGTTCAGTTTGAACGTGAGTTTGATGAAAGTGAAGTTCGTAAACTCTTAAGTGAAACGCCTGGTATTAAAGTACAGGATAATACAGATACCAATACCTATCCAATGCCTATATATGCGGAAGGAAAAGATGAGGTGTTTGTTGGCAGAATTCGAAGAGATCACTCTACAGAAAATGCTTTAAATATGTGGATTGTGGCTGATAATTTAAGAAAAGGAGCTGCAACCAACGCTGTTCAAATAGCCGAATACCTGGCAGAACATCAGTTAATAGGATAACTCAGCACGATATTTACTAATGTTAAACGCAATCCTCTTGGTCTAGGCCAAGGGGATTTTATCATAAAAGTAATGATAAGTTTATGCAGTTTAGTGGAGTGGTATCCTTGAGGTATGGTTATAGGTTCTAATGTTTTAATATACAGCCTATTTTATAGTTTCTTTAGCATTATCACAAGCTTCTTTTAATAGATTTGTGGATCAACATACATAATTCATCATGAAAAAATTAATTATATCGCTAAGTGTATTTGCATCTTTACTTGCTTGTAAGCAAGAAGCTAAAGATGAAATGGCTAAAAACAAAATTGATTTGAACTATCCTGAAACAAAAAAAGTCGATACTGTAGACACCTATTTTGGTACAGAAGTAAAAGATCCCTACCGGTGGTTGGAGGATGATCGTAGTGAAGAAACAGAGTCCTGGGTAAAAGCGCAGAACGAAGTTACTTTTGACTACCTAAACAAAATACCGTTTAGAGAAGACCTGAAAAAAAGGCTTTCTGATTTGTGGAATTATGAAAAAGTAGGGGCTCCATTTAAGGAAGGAGACTACACCTATTTTTATAAAAACGATGGGTTGCAAAATCAGTATGTACTTTATCGTTTTAAAAACGAAGGGGATGAACCCGAAGTATTTTTAGACCCCAATACGTTTAGTGAAGATGGGACAACCTCATTAGGTGGATTGAGTTTTTCCAAAAATGGAAAATTAGCCGCTTATGCAATTTCTGAAGGAGGTAGTGACTGGAGAAAGGTGATTGTAAAAGATGCTGAGACTAAAGAAATTGTAGAAGATACTTTGGTGGATATTAAGTTTTCTGGAGTATCTTGGTATGGCAACGAAGGTTTTTATTATTCAAGTTATGATAAGCCCAAAGGAAGTGAACTATCAGCAATGACAGACCAGCATAAGGTGTACTATCACAAATTAGGTACTCCACAAAAGGAGGATCAATTAATATTTGGAGGTACTCCTGAAGAAAAACATCGATACATAGGCGCTTCAGCAACCGAGGATGATAAGTATTTGGTAATTTCAGCAAGTGTTTCTACCTCAGGGAATAAATTGTTTATTAAAGATTTAAATAAGCCCAATAGTAAATTAGTCACGATTTTAGATCACACCGATAGTGATAGCTATATCATCGAAAATGAAGGGTCTAAACTGTATATTGTAACTAATCTCAATGCACCTAATCAAAAAATTGTTACTGTAGATGCCTCCAATCCAACACCAGAGAATTGGAAGGATTTTATACCAGAAACGGAAAACGTGTTAAGCCCTAATAAAGGAGGAGGCTATTTCTTTGCAGAATATATGGTAGATGCTGTATCCAAAGTATTGCAATATGATTACGACGGTACATTGATTAGAGAAGTAGAGCTTCCTGGAGTAGGTAATGCAGGAGGTTTTGGAGCAAAGAAAGAAGATAAGCACCTATATTACAGCTTTACTAATTATAAGACACCAAGTAGTATCTATAAATATAATATCGCAACTGGATCTTCTGAGTTATATCGTAAACCTGAAATCGACTTCAACCCTGATTTGTATGAGAGCACGCAGGTTTTCTATGAATCTAAAGATGGTACTAAAATTCCTATGATTTTAACGCATAAGCAGGGACTTAAACTCGACGGTAAAAATCCAACTATCTTATACGGGTATGGAGGGTTTAATATTAGTTTGACACCTTCCTTTAGTATAGCCAATGCAGTGTGGATGGAACAAGGTGGTATCTATGCAGTACCAAACTTGCGAGGCGGAGGAGAATATGGAAAAAAATGGCACGATGCCGGTACTAAAATGCAAAAGCAAAATGTATTTGATGATTTTATTGCTGCTGCAGAATATTTAATCGAAAAAAAGTATACCTCCAGTGAATACCTTGCTATTCGTGGTGGATCAAATGGAGGATTACTGGTTGGAGCAACGATGACACAACGACCAGATTTGATGAAGGTAGCCCTACCTGCGGTAGGGGTGTTAGATATGTTACGCTATCATACCTTTACAGCCGGTGCTGGCTGGGCTTATGATTATGGAACTGCTGAGGATAATGCAGAGATGTTTGCTTATCTCAAAGGGTATTCTCCCGTACATAATGTAAAAGAAGGTGTTTCCTATCCAGCTACCTTAGTGACTACCGGTGATCACGACGATCGTGTGGTACCAGCGCACTCTTTTAAATTCGCTGCAGAATTGCAGGATAAACAAGCAGGAAGCAATCCTACATTGATTCGGATAGAAACTAATGCAGGTCATGGAGCAGGAACACCTGTAAGTAAGACCATAGAACAGTATGCTGATATTTTTGGCTTTACATTATTTAATATGGGGTACGAAGTGTTACCAGAAAAAGTAACAGAGGACATTAAAGGTTAATTTTTAAACTAATTCCTTAAAAATCCGCTTACGACTAAGCGGATTTTTTTATGGAAGTGTTTTATCTTTGGTATTATGCTAAGAGTAGAAAACCTCACATTTGCTTATGATAAGCTACCAGTGTTAAAAGATATCAGTTTTACCATAGATAAAGGGCAGCACGTAGCGCTTATTGGAGCAAGCGGTTGTGGTAAAAGTACCTTGTTAAAATTAATTTACGGGCTATTACACGCTGAACAAGGCAACTTGTTTTGGGAGCATCGACAATTGATGGGTCCACTTTTTAACCTGGTACCCGGTGAGGAGAATATGAAATATTTATCACAGGGTTTTGAATTACAAGCCTTCAGGACTGTTGCTGAAAATATTGGAGAGTTTCTGTCGAATACCGATCAGGAATCTAAGAAAGATCGTGTAGACGAACTGCTAGCAATTGTAGAGATGGAAGAGTTGGCTGATGTTAAAATAGAACGACTTAGCGGCGGACAAAAACAGCGGGTAGCATTGGCTAAAGCTTTAGCAAAAAAGCCACAACTTCTGCTTTTGGATGAGCCTTTTCATAATATCGATAACTTTCGCCGAAGTGCGCTCAGAAGAAATTTATTTCGATTTTTAAAACGACATAATATTACTAGTATCACAGCAACGCATGATAAAACAGATATACTCTCTTTTACTGATCAAACATTGGTGATTAAACAGGGCGAATTAATCGCGCAACAACCAACGGTGCAATTATATCAAAACCCTAAAGATTACTACATCGCCTCCTTATTTGGAGAGGTTAACAAAATTCAGTTAGCTGCCTTTGGGCAAGGAGATGACAAAAGATATGTATTGATCTATCCCGACGAAATCAAAGTTGATCCTGATGCTCAACTTCAGGTTAGGGTGAAAAATTCCTATTTTAACGGAAGTCATTATTTAATCGAAGCGGTATTGGATAATCAAATTATCTTTTTTAATGCATCTCAAGAATATCAAGCTCCAGAACTAGTAGGGATAGCTATTGCAGAGGAAATACTTAACTTAAGAAAATGAATTGCAACCGATGAATTGCAATTTACCTTCCAAAATAATCGTAATAGCGCTCAGCATGCTGCTCATATCTCTTTATCAGCGCTATGTTATTGACCTCTAAAGCAGTAAGTTTATCTCTTATGTCTGTATACATAGGGATATACCAGTCTACATAGCTGTCAAAGAAATATCGCATTTTTCGATTTTTAAACGAATACCCATGTCTGGCATAGATAGCATTTCGAATAATTTCTAAATCTCCTTTGTACAGATTTTCTACATCTTCTTTTGTTAATTCGGTATTTGATGCGTTGATTTTGACCGCTTCCATAGTTGCATATTCTTCACCTTCTTCATTAAATTCTGTTGAATAGAGCTCCGCAAAGTAATCCATAAAATCATCACTATCTTCAAAATGTTTTTTATCTATTAAATAGCGATCTGGGTTATATGTATACACTGTTTTCTTTAGCTCAAAAGAGCGCACTGTTACTGCTAAGTTTTGATCGTAAGCAACCCAGAATCCTTCTATTTTCTCCTTAGCAGGGATAAATGAAAAATTAAAATGGCCGTCATATTTATCATCCCCAGGTTCTGATACACTAGCACTATATTCATCATCCTTAAAAATCAGCTCTCCTGAAAACGGTCTGGAGTTGCCTGCCACAACACTATGACCATATACGCTGTCATTTGTTATAGAGTCTATAGTGATATTTATTTTGTTGCTATACGAAGGCTTTTTTTTAGGATCATACGTTTTAGCGTGAAACTGACCAACATAAATACCTTTTAAGATCAAAATATCTTTAATTTTGGTAGGTTTAGTAGTTTCCATGGTAGCTTCAGAAGTATTTTCTTCAGTGACCGTAGAAACAATGTTCTCATTCTTTTTCTCTTTAGTGTCACAAGAGATATTACATATGGCTAATAGTAGGATTAGAGTTGGTTTCATTTTTTTGATTTATAAATTATTATTTCGGCTATCACTAAATTCAACACCCACCCTAGCCAAGCAACAACTATGTATACATCCATAGGTCTGGGGTGAAAAAGTGCAACTAATATAAATTTCCAGGCTCTTAATGTTATTGCGGATAACGTTAAAGCAAAGCTTCTGATCATAAAATTTCTATGACGAGCTATATTTCTTTTTTTGATTGCTGTGAAGGCGCTAAAGGTAAAATAAAACCATAATAACGACAATACACAAAATGCAATTTGCGAAGATAGTCCTCCGTTTGCATAAACTCCTATAATAAAACCAGTGGGTGCAGCAAAAACTAAAATAGATACCATATAAATGTAACCCAGACTTCTATGAAGTGAAGGATATGAAGCCAGGATATTTTTCGAAAACTGGGTAAAACCAGCTAGCAAGGCAAAGATGGAGAAAAAAACGTGTATAAAAAACGCCATGGTATAATGGCTGTAGACTATATAATCTTGCTTAATTCTTAGAAAGGCAACATCAGTATCTATAGGAATGTATTGAAAAGTTATTTTGAGCATTAAGTAAAAAAAGAAGCAATAGCCTCCGATTAATGCATAGGTTAAAATTTGTTTTAGGGATAAAGATTTCATTCAAATTTTTCTAACTTCAATTCGGTTCCATCAAAGACTGCATAGGTATAATGAATAATCCAATCGCCGAGATTTATATATTTTGAAGTATTATTTAATTTAATCTCCATAGGTAAATGGCGGTGTCCAAAAACAAAGTAATCACGATGCTTATCCTCTAATTTTCGTTTACAATATTGTACTAGCCACTCGTTTTCCTCTCCTAAAAAAGTAACGTCTTCATCACCAGAGATCAGTTTGTTTTTTACTGATAGGTACTGTGCTAATCTAACGCCTAAATCTGGATGTAACCATCGAAAAAACCATTTGGATACAGGATTAGTAAACACTTTTTTCATGCGTTTGTATCCCTTGTCACCAGGTCCTAAACCATCGCCATGACCAATAAAAAAAGCAGTATTGTTAAAAGTGAATTCTTGTGGGTTATGATAAACGGGTATATTTAGCTCTTCTTCAAAATAGCCGTTCATCCATAAATCGTGATTGCCGACAAAGTAATAAACAGGAATTCCTGAATCCGTGATTTCAGCTAGTTTTCCAAAGGTTCGGGTAAAACCTTTAGGAATCACTGTTTTATATTCAAACCAAAAATCAAATAAATCCCCTAATAAGAATATAGCCGCTGCATCTTTTTTTACTGTATCCAGCCATTGAACGAACTTTAACTCTCTGGGAAAGCTCTTTTCTTTAGTAGGAGCACCTAGATGGTTATCACTGGCAAAATATATTTTTTTTCCTTCAGGAAGCTGCATTTTAGTCATGTATAGCGTGGTAAATATAGCATAAAGCTACAAATTGATTAATTATCCGCGGCAAACCACTCGGCATAGGAGGTTTCTGTCTCCTGTAATTTAAGTGAATAAAGTGCTATTTCTTTAGGGAGTCGGGCTTTAATTTTTTCAGCAAAATCAATGACCATATTTTCGCTGGTTGGTTGGTAATCTACTAAGATCACATTATGTCCTCTTGTTTCTAACTCTTTTGCCAATTCGATATGAGGCGTGTTTTTATTAAAAACAGTAGCGTGATCAAAAACATCCTCAACTTCTTCTTTGACAATTTTTTTGAGGTCACTAAAGTCGATCACCATACCTAATTTTACATGGTTGGTATCAGTAATGGGGGTTCCAATTACCGTAACACTTAATTTATAACTATGTCCGTGTACATTACGGCATTTTCCATCGTATCCGTATAATGCATGACCGGTTTCAAATGAAAACTGCTTAGTAATTCTTATCTTACTCATTCTCACTACTTATTTTTGCAAAGGTACATAAGAAAAATACGGACCGCACAGCTTTTTTTAAAATTTAGTGCTAAGGAAGCACTGAATCGTATCCTCTTTTCTTAATCCACGGTATAGAAGAAATAAATTTTTAGGTGTACAACCTATGCTTTTCTTGACTATATTCGCAGGCTTTTTTATTGGCGATAAATGATTAAAACAGAGTTATTTGAGCAGGTTGATTTTCAAGAAAATCCGCTCTACGAAAAGATCATCGATGATCTTCTTACTAAACAATATAGCATTGTGGATTCTTTTTTTAGTGCTACTGAGGTAGAGGTATTAAGGTCTTCTTTGCTGCAAAAATACAATGATGAGGAGTTTAAGAAAGCTGCGATAGGTAACCGCACCAACGAAACCATCATAAAGTCTATTCGTGGGGATTTTATCCATTGGATTAACGAGAAGGAAGCCAATACCGCTGAGTGTCTATTTTTTGGAATAATGAATACTCTTGTGGACTATCTTAATAGAACTTGTTTTTTGGGTATTTTGTTTAAAGAGTTTCATTATGCGATATACCCTAAAGGTACTTTTTACAAAAGGCACCTAGATACCTTTATGAATGATGATAGAAGAAAGCTATCTTTTGTATGTTATCTCAATGATGAAAACTGGGATAATGCAAACGGAGGTGAACTGGTAATCTATCTTAATAAAGATGGACAGGAAGTTTCTGAAGTTATTTATCCATTACCAGGGAGGGTAGTAATTTTTGAGAGTCAACTTTTAGAACATGAGGTTAAACCGGTGCTTGCCAATGAACGCTATAGTATCACAGGTTGGTTAAAAACTCGATAATAACCTGAATCTAAGTGACGAAACTTTTTTTTAGAGGTATTTATTTTTAAACTTAATCACTAAGGTTAAAGAACGTATCAGCATCCAAACCATAAATGCGATCCAGATGCCATAGAGTTTTAAACCAAAATAGTCTGAGAGTAAAAGTGTAGGTACAAAACCTAAAAAAGTAGCTATTAGCAGCACATTGCGTAAATATTTTGCTTCGCCAAGTCCTTTAAAAATACCATCAAACATAAAAGCAATTGCGTTTATAGGCTGCATCAAAAGAACCATCCAAAATACAGAACTAAACAGGCTAAGTACGGCTGCTTCTTTATTAAATAATAAGCCGATTTGATTATATAAAAGTCCACAGATTGACATTAAAATCAAGGCAATGACGATGGCATACTTACTGATATCTTTGCTTAATAACCATAGCTTACGATAGTCTTGTGCACCCAATAGTTTACCAGATATAGCATTACCTGCATTAGCGTAACCATCAATAAAAAAAGAAAAGAACAACCATATATTCATCAGTATGCTTTGTGCTGCGATATAATTATTTCCGTAATCTGTAGCGTAGGCATTTGCCATATAGATGGCAAAGTTTAAAGCAGCGGTACGTACAAACAGATTGAGACTCATGCCTATTAGGCGTTTCATTTGTGGGTTGATGTGAAAGCTTATTTTTAGGGAAAAAGGGGTTTTTGTAAAAAAGTAATAAAAAGCCATAATCAACATTGTCAGTTGTGCGGCGACACTAGCCCAGGCAGCTCCGCTGAGGTGCATAGCTGGGATAAAACCTTCAATACCATAGACAAGGGTGTAGTCTAATATAATATTAACCATAGCACCGGTCAAACTACATTTCATGGCCCATAATGTATTTTGCATACCTCTAAAAATTCCGAAAATGGCAAATGTTACTAAAGTTAGTGGATATCCGATCGCTCTGATTTGATAGTAACTTTCTGTATATTGTAGTAATACTCCTTCTGCATTATATAAGTTAAAAATACCTTTAGCAAGGAAGTAGGTAGAAAAATAGATAATTAAACTTAATACAAAATTAAGCAGAATCGCTTGGGGCACTAAGGTTTTAACTGCGTGAAGCCTCTTCGCTCCGTAATGTTGCGATACAATAGCAGATATTGCAGTTTTAGTTTGTGCTACTATCCAGATGATCGCGGATAAAAAGGAGCCAACGATACCTGCAGCAGCTAAGGATTCTACAGGATTTTCTTCAACATTACCTATGACCGCTATATCCGTAAGTGAAATAAGGGGTTCCGCAATACCTGCTATTATTGCTGGTATCGCTAATTGGTTAATTTCCTTAAAACTTATTTTAGAATTGGACATTAGGTGTTATTGGATTTAGCATCTTGTCGCTGAGCAACAAGAGGAAGCTCATAACAATAAAAAGGAAACTTACTTTGTTTAGGGAAATATATTTCTTCAAGACGTTGGTATCCTCTTTGCTCATAAAAAGAGATATTTCGTTGATTTTGACTAAACGTATCTAATCGTACTGATTTGAATTCTTGTTTACTAGCAAATTCTTCTGCAAAGCTCATGAGTCGTTGACCAATTCCTATACCCCAGCTTGCTGGATGTACTGCTAATCGATGAATATATAAATTGTTTTGATTTGGCGTTAACCAAGATACCGGATAGTATTCATCGTCCATCTTTTCGGTAAGTACTATGATTCCTTTTATCTTTTTTTGCTCGTAATACATATACAGTTCTTCGGCTTTAATATCTTGTTCCAAGCGTTTTTTGCCTGGATATTTATCGTTCCACTGATAGATACCTAATTTGATCATCGCTTGGGCACAGGCTTGAGTTAATGTAAGTATTTCTTCCAGGTGATATGAGGCAGCTTTAAGAATCATAGTTTTAAAAAGTTTAAAAATACTAACTTTTTGTACTTCATAAAGTGATAATAAGAAGCTGTTAACAATTGTGTAGTCAATTTTTGCTTTTATTACCATTTGAAATAAATTGTAGTCAATAACAATATTGTATTTTTGCGGACATAAACACAAATCTAAACATGAAGAATATATTAGTCCCATTAGGACTTTCAGAGGATAATGTTTCTAGATCGAGATTGCAATACTGTATTCAATTGATAAAGGAAACAGGCGGTAAGATTTTTGTGGTTAAGGAATTTAAACAGTTACCCAGAACAGGAAGTTTACCTACAGCAAACAAAACCCTAAGAGAGATCACCATTGCAGAAATTCAAAAGGAAATTGCTAAAGTTGAAGCTTATGGAGTAACGATAGAGGCCTTACCGATTGAAGGGGAGCTGCTGGAGGAAATACCGGCATTTAATCTAGAAAATTCCATAGATATGTTAGTACTGGGGGCTGAATCTACAGATATTTCTAATCCTTATTTTTTAAATGAAACAGCTGGCAGTTTGGTTAAAATGACAGAAATACCAGTATTAATTGTGCCTGAAAATTATGAGTATAAGAAAATTGATAAGGTTTTAATGGCGGTAAAATCTGGAGTGATAAAAAAGAATAACGCCTTATCACCAGTACAAGAAATTTTGAGTACATTTGGAGCAGATTTAAAACTTTTATTGGTAAAGACAAATAGCTATTTACCCGAGTATTCTAAAATAGACGAGGAGTTAAAAGAAGTAGTTGACACCTATAAAAGCACTGAAAACGCAACCTTATTTCAGGGGTTATTAGAACATTTAAATGAAAATAATCCTGATTTAGTGTGTGTCTTTAGAAGAAAAAGAGGTTTTTTTGAAAAGCTATGGGAAGATAATACCGTGCTAAAAAAGGATTTCGAAAGTAGAGTCCCTCTATTAGTATTAAGAGGTTCTGATTAACATAAATGGGGATGTAGCTTCCTCCTTTGCTTCGCTTCGGCGGACAGGCGCTTCGCTACATTTAAATTATATTTCGGGGATGTAGCTCAGCTGGCTAGAGTGCTTGACTGGCAGTCAAGAGGTCGTGGGTTCGAGTCCCATCTTCTCCACAGATGAATGAAAGCCTGTACAGATGCGTACGGGCTTTTTGTTTGCGAAAAAACATAAAACAATAGTTTTTTTGTTTTGAAGCGTACAAAAAGAAGGTGAAATTTAAATCTTTAGGAGATTCATTCTCTAAATGTGGTCTATGTGACCAACGGAGTTAATCCCATCTTCTCCACAGATGCGTACGGGCTTTTTGTTTATAATATTGCTAACCTAATAGTTTACACTTTTGGAGCAAACAAAAGTATTTAACTATTAAAACCTAAACTGTTTGTTCTATTTAAACGACTAAATCGACTACATCAAGTTCAACATGTAGGTATACATTAAAATGTGATCTAGTATTACGTAGCGCTATTTTTTGAACTGCTTGGGATAATTTACTTCTTTTGAGGTCTTCGGTTACCGTAAAAACTTAAAAATTTTTATAGAGTACAATTAATTGAAAATGAGTTGATTGTATTATTTAATTTAAAAATTAAAGTATAATTTTTTAAAAAAATTCATTTTTTAAAAGGAGTTTTGAGCTTGAGGTTGTTTTTATAATAGAAGCGGATGTTAAACTTTATAAATAACAAGCTATGCAAAAGGTTAGAAGATATTTGGAAGATAAAATGTTACTAGGCGGAGTGTCTATCATTTTGTATTGTATAGCTGTTACACTGGTATTGATCCAGAAATATCCGATCGTTTAAATTTAGAACAAAAAAGGGAAATTTTGTTATATAGTCTATTTTAAGGGAACTAAATAGAGTTCGTTATTAACACTTGAAAAAGCCTCCGTAAAGGAGGCTTTTTTATTTGCGCATAGTTTATAATTTCAACTATAGGAATATGATTTTCAAAAGCTTGTCATTTTTTTAAAAAAAGTGAACTTTTTTAAAGGAGTTTTGAGCTTGAGGTTGTTTTTATAATAGAAGCGGATGTCAAACTTTATATATAACAAGCTATGCAAAAAGTTGGAAGATTTATGAAAGATAAGATGATACTAGGCGGAATGTTCATCATTCTGTATTGTATAGCTGTTACACTGGTATTGATCCAGAAATATCCGATCGTTTAAATTTAGAACAAAAAAGGGAAATTTTGTTATATAGTCTATTTTAAGGGAACTAAATAGAGTTCGTTATTAACACTTGAAAAAGCCTCCGCTAAGGAGGCTTTTTTATGTATATACATAACTAAATATTTATAGAAAAGTATAAAAAAAGCAACCCTGGGTTAACTACTCCCAGGGTCTGAATTGAAACTTAATTGTATTTAACACAAACTCAACTTATACTAATTATGAAAGCTTCAATTTTATTGTTTGTTTTCTATTATGGTATCAAATTATGCTGCGAATATAATAGCTAAACTCGAATTAAATAAACATTTTTCTTATGGTAATTAAGATTTAATAATGTCATAATATCCTCTTAATTATTTTGGATTTAACCCACTGTTTATCAGTTATTGTATAACATTTTAAAGTTTAATCGCTTCTTTTGTTATCAAATTCTCAGTCTATTTTTATACTATAGCTGTATTTTTTAAAAATTCATTAATGTCAAACATTGATTTTAACACTTTTAAAAGTTTTTTTTAGAACTTCCCTTACCCTATAGTAAGGGAAGTTTTGGACTAAATTAAATACAAACTCAACTTATTATTTTACCCCAGTCCTTAAGATTTTATTGAACAGTAGTGGTAAACTCAACCTCGATATCCGTTTCTCCTCCAAAATCAGCTCTGCTGTCTCCGGTTTTTGTGGTTGGCTCGTGTATTAAGTAAGCTCTGATAATACCTGTTCCTGCACTTCCTGTAGTCCAGTCTGTCGAAACATTTATAGATATATCGTTGCTATCTTGTGTATCGTCAGCAGCACTTTGGAAAACAAGACCAGTTACGGTATTTTCATAAAAAACATAGTGCTCATCTGCTTCTGCGATTACCTCTGCAGTAATGTCTTCTACATCATCAGGGTTAGATTCGTCAAGGAATTCAATAGTAAAATTATAAGTTGTATTGGCTTGTAAGGTAATAGGGTCTTGACTATCCTCTGTCCAGGTGTATTCGGTACTGGTTGTACTACCAGACTCCGTTACGGTTAATTTTACGGTTGTAATGGTTTCTTCTTCATTGATCACTGCAGGATCATCGTCGTCTGAACATGATAGCACAGTGATGGATAAAAATAAAATGGTTAAATACTTTAATGTTACATTTTTCATAGTAATTAAAATTTAAAATTGAAATTAAGTGTAAAGTTTCGTCCTATATTATCAGCAAAGAATCGTTGCCGATTGAGGTAATCTCTATAGGAAGTATTAAAAATATTAGTGATTGTTAAGCCTAGGCTTAAGTCTTCTGTATTCCATAATGAGAATTTGTAAGTACCAGCCAGGTCAAAAAGAGTATACCCTTTTGGTGGTGTAGAAACATCCACAAAAACCGTTTGGATAGCACCATCCTCGATAAAATCATCGGTAAAATTATTATCGGGAAATCTATTTTGCTGTAAAACCGTGGTGTTTACCAATTTAAGATTCCAAAGCTCTTGATCAAAAATAAGTTCAGATCTGAAGCTTGGAGCAGGCATATTGATAATAGGTTCATTATTCTCAATATCCTGGCCATAGATGTATGAGAATCCGGTGTTAAAACCGACATTCTCTGTTAAGTCAACTCCGTAATTAATATCAACTCCCCATAAGATTGCATCGGTTTGCCGGTATTCCCAGCGTGGAAAATCACCACGTGTAGTTAATTCCACACTACCTGAGGGTTCTAAAAATATATAGTTGTTGATGAAATTTACATATGGCGATATGGTTATGTAATCGTTTCCTAACAATTTGTGACTTTCATTGGACAATGAAAGTTTAAGTGCATTTTCTTGTTTAGTACGTAAATCACCTATTTCAATAATTGCTGCACTATGATGTAGTCCATCACTAAATAATTCAACAGGGTTGGGGGCCCTATTGGCTAACGAGAGATTGATCAAAAACTTATCCTGATCTTTATAGCTAAAATTTAAACCTCCAGAAATCGCAAAGCTATGAAAATCGAGTACGGGGTTGGTTAACCATTGGTCTCCCTCATCCGCAATGATTAAGTCATTAAATTCAGTATCATATCCGCGATCCTCCCAAAAGTCCTTATCATAGAATTTTTTTGCATCGATGTTTACAAAATCATATCGTATTCCTGCGTCTAGTGTAATATTATCCTTTAAATCGTAGGTGGCAATGGCAAAAAGACCAGCTTGAACCCGTTTGTAGTCCGGTATTAATCTTTTAATTCCAGTTTCTGGATCTGGAATGTTTTCCTGAAACGTCAATTGAAAACCTACTGTCTTTTTAAATCGCGCATTTGCATCAAATAAAAATGAACTTTCTAGTGCGTTGGTAAATAAATCAAGATCTAGGCTAGGCTTGTCCCTGTCATCACCTCTTCGAATATCAAATTCTTTTCTGTTATTGTATTGAAAGGAATACTGAGCTGTAAGCTTACCAAGATTCTTAAATCTTTTGTACCCTTTAATTTTAGCTAAGTGATGCTGGGTTTCTTGCTTTGGAGCATTGATATCATAGGTAAACGGATTAATTATAAGTGGCACAGGACTATTAACTGCCCTGGCATAATCACCCCTATTGCCCAGATGTGATGCTCTTAAGATACCTTGAGTGGCATTAAAAAAGCTATAATATAATTCCAATCCACCGGTAAATCCAGTATAACCTAATCCTGCGGAAAAATTTTGTTCTGAAACGCCAGTATTACTTAAAATATAGTCAGGGGCCTCACTATCTCCAAATCGTTTGATACTTGTTTGAAATTTTGAACTCCACCCTTTGTTAAATCCTAGGTTAATACTTGCACTGGCACCACCACCTCTACCATTACTACTCGCTGCGATTTGTGTTCTACCAAATACGGTGTCTTTAAGGGAGGTTAATTTGTTTTCTGCTACTACAACTCCTCCTATGGCATTCCCTCCATATTGTAAAGCTCCTGATCCTTTTATAACCCGTATTTTATTAAAGGCATTAATATCTAGATTAGGCGCATGTTCTTCTCCCCATTCTTGATCTTCTTGTCTTACTCCATTATTCATTATAATGATACGGCTACTGTGTAGTCCTTGTATAACCGGTTTTACAATAGTATTACCTGATGATAAACTGGTTACACCAGATATTTCTTTTAAAGCGTCACCTAGGGTTAGACTACTATATTTTTCTAGGTCTGACTTACTGAGTTGATCTTCCGTTTGACTATTTGTGTCTCTGATTTCATTAGTGGTTTCTAAAGTAACTTCCTCTAGATCGCTATAATGATGCTCTAAATATATAACCTTGTTGGTAACCTCAGATATATCGACAGTTACTACCTGAGAATTACAATCCGGGTGCGAGATTGTAAAGGCATATGAAATAGGACAAAGTCCGGTAATTTTAAAGTTACCCTGTTTATCCGATTTTATAGTGGTATTATTAAAGGTAATTGTAGCGTTGTTTAAAGGAACACCGTCGTGAAAATCTAATATCTTTCCTGTAAATTCCTTAGAACAGTCCTGACCATAACAAATTATGCTCTGGAATAGCACTACAATTATTAGTGCTGCGTTCTTCATCAATAAATAAATGAGTGATTGTTTATTGCATAAACTGTTTAAAGCTTACGTCTTACTATAATGATTGTTTAATGACTAAAATAGGGCGGGGGGTGCCTTATTCGTATTTTGATTACCAGTATATTTGTTGGTAATGTGAATTGATGTAAAACCTGAAATTGGTTTTTTAAATGTAGGATTGTGTTCTGTTAGCGTGTAGTTGAGATCATTGTTTAAAAAAAGATCTTCGCTGTGCTCTGATGAATAAGAAAGTTGGCAAACAATGCAATCGGTATCATCCACCTCGTGCTGCAACACATGTAAATCGACTAATTGCATAACTGCAAATAGTACTAAACATACTGAAGCTATATATTGTTTACACCTCTTCATCTACGCAAAATAACAAAAAAAATATATTTCTAAGATTTAAATTTCATTATTAACTGTTAATTTATTGCAAATTGAAATGTGTAATCTACAGTTTGTTGCAGTTTAATTGGCAGTTCTTCAAGATCCCAAGGATGTTTTGCACCGAATACGTGATCTGTATCAGGGATAACTTTTAGTCGACCTTGCTTACTCCATTTTTGTAAATGATAGGCTTCTTTAACGTCAACCGTGGGATCATCTGCACCGTGAATAATTAAATAGGGAATATTTAATTTTTTCACTGCATTTGCTATATTAAGTCCTTCTTCTTCTGCCTTAAAAGAGGAATAAAATTGATAATAATGTGGCATTTGTTGTTTAGTGCGTCCATTTTCTATATACATTACTCCTTCTTCTTTCCATTTTTCTAATGCTTCGCCTTTAGGGAACCTGGCTTTAAAATCAGATACTCCAGCCCAGGTAATAACTTTATTTATTCGCTGATCTTCGGAAGCTTTTATAGTTACGATGCCTCCTCCTCTTGAGTGTCCAATGAGTATAATTTTTGAAGGATCAATTTCTTTTCGCGCAATAAAAGATTCTGAACAGACCCAGTCTATGATGGTTTGTAGATCATTTAATTCTTTTCTGTAATTATTATGTCCAAATGCTTCTAAATCTGGAAAATCAATGGGTTGCTTAGAAGTACCCCCATTATGAGAAAAATTAAATTTTATAAACAGCAGTTGCGCAGCAGCAAAGGTTTTAGCAACTAAGTTCCAGGCACCTCAATCTTTAAAACCTTTATATCCGTGACAAAAAACAACTACTGGTTTCTGTTGTTGGTTAGGTACATAAAATACATCAGTTAGAATAGGTTTACTATGTTTACCTGGGATAATTAGGTTTTTTTCTATGTTCATATTTAAACTTCTTTTTCTGTAAAAGGAATTGAGGTGTCGTATAGTTCGAGTATTAATTTTTTAATTTCTACTAAGTAGCTTTTAAAGACTTCTTCAGTGATTGTTGTATTCGGGCTTGCATCTCGTGGACTTTTCTTAACTCCAAATTTTAAAAATCCTGTTTTTAAATTTCTAAAGGAGATAATACCGGCTTCAAAGGGTTCTTTGATTTGAGCGTTTTGATTGAACATATAAGCATAGGCTAACACTTGTATGATTTTGCTGTACTTATAGTCGGAAACAAGAGGTTCCCAATTTAATACATTAACGTCACCTTTTTGAACATTCCCGGTTTTATAATCAATAACTCTAAGTTGACCATTATAATTATCTATTCTATCGACCTTACCTCTTAAAAATACAGTTTTATTGAGTTCTTCTATGTATAAAGGAGCTTTGAGCTCAGCTTCTACTGCGATAATTTTTAGGGTATTACCTTCTTCTATGCTTCTTTTCTCATAAGAAAGAAAATTTTGAATATATCGTTTAGCCACTTCAAAGATGAGTCTGTTTTTACCTTTTTCATAGCTCAATGCGGGATATTCTTTATCAAACTGGTAGCGAACTGCCTTATCTAAATTCCTTTGCATAAGATCAATATGCGCTACTAATAGCTCTTTGCCTTCATACGGTTTGTAATATTCTTCTAAGACATTATGTATAATAGTACCCAGTGTGTTTAAAGCCACAGTTTCTTCTACCTCGTCTATTTCTCTTATTTTTAAAATATATTGATAATAAAAGTCAATAGGGTTTCTTATATAGTTGGTTAGTGCGGAGGGTGAAAATCCTTTTTCTGCAAGTGTATCCAATGAGCTAATGGTAGCGCTGTTTTTTTCAATTTGGGTTAGCTTTTTTGGAGTATTCTCAGTTGGAGCACTAACAATGTATTTTTGAATGGTATGATTGGGTCTTTTATCAATTTCGAGCTGCCGCAAAAAACGACTTTTTTCACCCCCACCAACACCTTCGTTCTCTGTGTTATAGATAAGGTATATGTTTTTTGCCCGATGCATCAAACGATAAAAATGATAGGTGTAGATAGCGTCTTTTTCTTTGTATGTAGGCAGTTCATACGTTCTTTTTAAATCGTATGGGATAAAGGAGTTATTACTTTTGCCAGCAGGTAGTATACCTTCATTCATAGAGGTAATGATAACGGTGTCAAAATCTAAGCAACGAGACTCCAACATTCCCATGAGCTGAAGTCCTTGATAAGGCTCGCCAATAAAATCTAGATTTTCCTGTGAGATTAAATCTCGGTATACATGATATAACCCTTGAATGGAATTTAAGCGTTTATAGGATGTATGTATGGACGCTATTTTATTGAATAAACTATTAAAATGAAATAAATATTCTAGGATAAGGGTATTGTTCTCTTCTTGATAGCGTTCTTTTAAAGAACCAATGAGGTTTTGACAAGTATTTATGGCCTTACTTACATTTTTCCAAGGTGTAAACAGTAAGCGCAAATCGTCTTGCGTAGATTTTTTTACTTTAGCTTCAATATCAGCTAGTTTAACATAAATTATATTTTGCTGATTGATGGCCTTGGCTATTAGTGTGGCATCACTTCCTAAGAGTTTTTGAGTGGTAGGTAAGGCAAGTAACTCTAGTACTTCTTGAAAATAAAAGGTGTCTCCTTTTTGCTTTTTGTGAAGCGTAAACAGGGTTTCAAAGAAAGGATTCACCGGTAGCTCTTTTATTGGCAGCCCCATGGTAATATTTACGTTGCTAATGGTATCTGGCAAAAAGGAAAGTACAGGTGATAGAAGGGATTCATCAGCAAGTACTAGTGCAGTATTGCTTAATTCAGCTTTTGGTATTTTTTTTAAAATTTGCCCTGCGATTATTGCTTGACTTACGTTTTTTGGTGTGCCTAGCAGCTGTATGTTTTTAGTATCAGAAAATGATTCATTGACCCACTTAAAAGGTTTGTTTTTGAAATATTGCCAATCGTTACTATACTTTTTTAGAAATAAAGAGGCATCGTGATAGGCACTATCCATAAAAAACGCATCGGTATCCCAATAAATTTTGCCTAAATCATTATCTAAAAGGGTTTGAAATATTATTTGTTCTGCTGTATTGAGTGCATTAAAACCAACTAGGATGTGTTTGGTTGTTGTTGTTTTGATGTACTCATTTATTTTTTCTGATGCTATCCGGTAGCATAATCCTTGATAAGCAATTCCTTTTTGAAGCAATCGTGCTTTAAAGGCTTTGTAATAGTCTAATAGTTTGTCCCAAAAAGCAATGTAGTTCTTAACTAAAGCGGTTTTGTCTTTTTGTACGTACCAATGTTTTAGTTCCGTAATCCGGGTTAAATAAGTAAATATACTATTGTGGTCTATGCAATACCTGTCAATTTCATTGAAATCGTGTATTAAGGTTTGTCCCCAGGTCATAAAGCTATCAAAATCTTCTTTTTCCAGTTCTGGAAATAATTGAAGATAGGTTTCATAAAACTCGAATAATGTCTGGGTATTGTCTATAGTTACTAAACCGCATAACTGTTCAATAAATTCTTCGGTACTGAGTATTTTGGGACAGATAAAAGTTAAATCTCCATATATTTCAATGAGATATCTTTTTAGAAATATACCTGCTCTTTTACTAGGTACTATAAAAGTTAGTTTACTAATGGGCTCTTTTTCAGCTTGAAGATCAAGAAGAACATCTTTTAGAAATGCATTCGTTTTTTTCATAGACACACAAAGTTCGCAATACTACAAAATAAAAAACGTCCCGATATTTCGGGACGTTTCTTAGTTATATTTTGAGAATTAACTTTGTATTATTCTTTTACTAAGTTAATTTCTACACGTCTGTTTTTAGCTCTACCTGCTCTAGTGTTGTTAGTAGCGATAGGTCTAGACTCTCCATATCCGATAGCAGATAATCTGAACTTATCTACACCATTTTCAACAAGGTAAGTCTTTACAGAGTTAGCTCTTGTATCAGATAGTCTTTGATTTAATTTTTCACTACCTACACTATCAGTGTGACCTTCTACAGTAAACTTAGCGTTAGGATACTCATTAAGTATTTTAATGATCTCAGCTAATTTATCTTCAGAAACTTTCTTGATAGAAGATTTACCAGAGTCAAATAAGATTTGAGCAGCGTACTCGTTAAGAGTTTCTTGAACTTCCTCAGTAACTTCTGGACAACCGTTGTTTGCAACAGTACCAACTACATCAGGACAGTTATCATCTTTGTCTAATACTCCGTCACCATCTTTATCTTGGTAAGGACATCCATTGTTTTCAGCAGGACCTGCTTCGTTAGGACAACCATCGTTAGCGTCAGTGATTCCGTCACCGTCAGCATCAGGACATCCATTTAACGCTGCTAAACCAGCAACTGTAGGACACTCATCTTTAGGATCAGCTACACCATCACCATCAGTATCAGGACATCCGTTAAATTCAGCTGTACCAGCAACATCTGGACAATCGTCTTTAGCATCAGTGATTCCGTCACCATCAGTATCAGGACATCCGTTGAATTCCTCTAAACCAGGAACTTCTGGACATTCATCATCTTTGTCATATATTCCATCACCATCAGTATCTTTACCTCCGAAAGCGAAAGTAAGACCAGCAGAGTGTTGGAAGTGAGTTGGAGGGTAATTAGAAGCAGCGTAATCTTCGAATACGTGCTTATATGTAGATTGTACATTGAAAGCTAAGTTTTCAGTAATCCAAAAATTCAATCCAAGTGAACCATTGAATGTACCAGCTCCAATTTCGTCTACCCAAGTATAACCTCCACCTACACCTAGGTAAGGGTCTAACCAGCTAGAACTTAAAAGGTTTTTAAAACTGTAGCTAACTCTACCGTCTACAGCGTAGTAAGATAGATCATCTACACCAACGTTTGTACCATCAGGTAACTCTCCAGCTTTGGTAATTTTGTTTACAGAACCAGAAGCAGTGAAAGAAAAACCGTCTCCGATATATCTTCCTACAGACAATTTAGAAACAGATGGAAGAATATTCCAGTGGTCGTTAGCATTAAAATACTCGTCAAAGATTTCTCCTTGAACTGGCAAGTCACCTCCTGTAGGGAAGATGTCCACAGCATTTACGCCAATCGATACCGCCCATGGGTTATTTTCATCTTGTGCGTTCGCCGTACTTAACCCAAGTACTAGTAACGAAGCCGCTAAAAATCTGCTAAGATGTTTCATATTCAATAATTTAATTTTTAAGTGTTAATTTGAGCAAATGTAATATGTTAAAAATTACTGTCAAAGACAAATCTAATAAAATTTTCTTAATAGGCCAGTGTATATCGAAGGTTTCAAAGGTTTGAAGTACTTTGTGATAAGTGCGTTTTTACCCTTATTTGTTCAAATAATGATTTGGCTTTTTGCGAAAATGATATTAAAAGTCTCTCTTAAGACGGTACAATTATACTATAAAAAAACTTTTTATCACCATTTTTGGCAAAGGAATTATAAAAAATCTTTCAACTGCGTATGGGTTTCACTGTTATTTCTTGATCAATATACGTTAAATAACCATCAACTTTTGAATATCCCATCTTTTCCAGAATTATTATATAATTTTGAATCTGATTTAGGTGCGAAGTGTTGAATTCACCGGTCTTATAATCTATTACGGTAACTTCGTTGTTTGTATTAATAGTTATTCTATCAGGTCTAAAAAGTTGTCCCTGATATAGTAGGTCTGCTTCATTATATACTTGGATGTTGGAGCGATAATATTTTTGTAAGGTTGGATGTTCTGTTACTTTTTTTAAGATATTACGGTATGTTGGAATACTGTCCATGGTAATGATTCCCTTTTTTTCATTGCTTAAAAGTACTTTTTCAATGTCTGTAACAGTGAATACTTCCGACAGCAGCTTATGAATTAAAGTACCGGCAGAGATGGCTTTTTCTTGTGGGGTGTCCCATAAAGCACCACTGGTAGTAGATATTTTTAATTTGTTGTATTGAGTAGGTCTTACGTCTCCTAATAAAAGGCTTTTGTTCGCTTTATTTACTTTGAGCTGATTAGTTAAGCCTTTCCTTTCAGTACCAAAACTGTAGGATAAGCTATTTTCCTTCCATAATTGTTTTTGCTGTAAGAAATGCACAAATTTACTGGAAAAGTAATCTTCCTTTATCTCACCTTTTGCAGTAATTTCCAATTGCGAAATGATATATAGTTCTTCAATGGCTCTAGTTAAAGCAACATATAGAAGATTATAATTATCAAGTTGTAACTGTGCTTGTCGCTGCTCTACTAATGCTTTGGTGTTTTGGTTGATTTCAGCTAAATTTTTATGATAATTAATGTAAATGTCATCAAAACCATTAAATTCTTCTGGGGGCACACTAATCCAAGTCATTGGTTCAACCTCATTGTAAATATTAGTATTGGCATAGGGGTAAATTACGCAGCGAAATTCTAGTCCTTTCGCTTTGTGTATGGTCATTATTTGAACCGCATCACTACCCTCAGGAGCAATGATATTCAAGCTGTCTTTTTTTACATTCCAAAAGTTTAAAAATCCGATAATTCCATCTGCATTTTTTTGAACATAATCGAATAGCGTATCTAGGAAAAATTGTACATAGCAATTGACAGGTAGATCAAAACTATTTATCAAATAGATCACACTTTCATACAACTGAAGAGCTGCAAATTCTTGAAGATTAAATTTTATATCGAATTCAGCTAAGGTTTTGAAAATCCTTGCACTGGTATGGTGTATATTTTCTTCAAGGAAAGTATTAGGAATATTAGATTTTTCTTTGCTGATATGATGAAAAAACTGAGCTAAGGACAATTTGTCTTCATTATTTATATACCATGATAAGAAATCTATTATAGCAACTACTTCCTCAGCATTTTGTAGAAGTAGCGTTTCTGAGGAAATGATAGGAATGTCATTTTCTGCTAAATAATTAGCAATCACACTACCCTCTTTTTGTTTGCGTACTAAAATACAAATATCACTAAGGTTAAATCCTTTTTGTGTTACCTCCCTAATCGTATTCAAGACTTCTACAGGATAGGTTTCATCTTCTTCCTTTTTATTGGCTGCTTCAATAAACTGTAAAGAAACATAGCCGCCTTCTTTGGTATTGAGCTCTTGCTGGTTACCTTCTAAATAAATAGAACCATATTGAGATGAAATAAATTCTGAGGATAGCCAACTGAAGAACTCGTTATTAAACGTAATGATATTGCTATAACTTCTGTAATTTTTGGGCAAATTATGCACGCTTTTTTCAGGAATGGCAAAGGGATTTTCTTGATTACTTAAGTCAATAAATTGTTCTGCTTTACCGCCTCGCCATCTGTAGATTGCTTGTTTTGCATCACCTACGATAGTAAGACTTCCCTTTTTGCCGGTTAATGTTTCCGTTGCCAACGCATTATCAATTAAAGGTATTAGATTATTCCATTGTAGCTCAGAGGTATCTTGGAATTCATCTATAAAATAATCCTTATAGCGTTCTCCCAATCTCTCGTAGATAAAAGGAGCAGGTTGTCCTTTTATGGCATTACTAATGATGGTATTAAACTCTGAAATCAGTAAAATATTCCTCTCTTTTTTAATCTCCTCCAAGGCTCTATTTAAGATCGTCAATACGGATAGTGGAGTACTGTTTTTAATTAGGTTTTTAGTCAGCTGTATCTCTAAGAGTATTCTTTTTGTTTGGTTATATACGTTCTCAATTTCTGGACGCAGGTTGTCAATAGTAGACTTTTTATCAGCATCGAGCTTTTGCGTGTACAATTTAGCTTCGGCTATATTTGCTGTCCAAGTTGGTGGTTTGCTGGTTGGCTTTTTCCCAGCTGCTATGCTGTTGAAATAGTTAGGCACTGAACCCCGGTTAAAATCTGCTGTAACTAATCCTTTTGCTTCAAAAACAGCTAAAAGAGCTTTAGATGCATTGATTAACTGATCGGATAGCAACTGTAGCTTTTTCTTTTGTTCTTTTTTAAGGGTTTCAAAATCTTCAATAGTTTTGCTGGAGAGTTTTTGAATATGAGCACGATCATTTTCACTATGGATCAGTTTGCCTATTTGAAATAATTCTGTAGAAATATCCCAGCTTTTATCTTCATCTTGTTTTTCAAAAGCAAAATCAATAATTGTACGGGTTATTTTTTCATCTGTTCCAATTTTGGATAATACCACATCTACCGCTTCTCGTAATAATAGTTGAGTGTCCATCTCAATTTCAAAATTCATAGGAATGCCCAGGTCAAAAGCAAAGGTTCTTATAATCCTATGCGTAAATGTATCAATGGTAACTACATCAAAAGAAGCATAATTGTGTAAAATGCTTTTTAATATGCGCTCAGCTTTTTTACGTAATTTCTGTTCTTCAATATTAGTTTCTTCAACTAAAGTTGCTACTAAATCTATTGTTTTTTCATTGTCGCCCAAGCCACTGATACTGCTAAGGTTCTCTAAGATCCTAGATTTCATTTCTGCTACGGCTTTGTTGGTAAAGGTTATAGCCAAAATATTTTTGTAGCCATCCTTATAATCATAGCTCAGCAAAGCACTAAGATATTCCTTAACAAGCGTATAGGTTTTACCAGCTCCCGCTGCGGCATTATAAATTGTAAAGGCGTTTTTTGGGTCCAAGCTTGTTTTTTTGATTAAATGTAACAATTAGATTTGTAAGTGTAGCGGTTAGCTCGGCATTATGTTATTTTGGATTGAAGTAGCTAGCTGTTTTTAATTAATTTATAACACTTATAAATTTTAATTAGTCCCCCTAATTGTTAAATTTGACTTCATTCATTTTTATTAATTATAAAAAATTACATATGTCATTTGAATTACCAAAATTAGACTACGCTTTTGATGCGTTAGAACCACATATAGATGCTAGAACCATGGAAATCCATCACGATAAGCATCACGCGGGTTATACAAATAAATTAAATGCTGCGATTGAAGGAACTGATTTAGACGGAAAAGAAATAGAAGATATCCTTACCAATTTAGATATGTCTAATGCAGCCGTAAGAAATAACGGAGGAGGTTATTACAATCACAGTCTCTTTTGGAAAGTAATGAGTCCAAATGGAGGAGGAGTGCCTACCGGAGCTTTGGCAGATGCTATAAATGCTGCTTATGGTTCATTTGATGGATTTAAAAAAGAATTTAGTGCTGCTGCAGGATCTAGATTTGGATCAGGATGGGCCTGGTTATGTGTTCATAAAGGTGGAAAAGTAGAAGTATGTTCAACACCAAATCAAGATAATCCATTGATGCCAGATATCGGTTGTGGAGGTTCTCCAATTTTAGGTTTAGATGTATGGGAACACGCTTATTATTTAAATTATCAAAATAGAAGACCAGATTATATTGATGCCTTTTTTAATGTAATTAACTGGGAAGAAGTTTCAAAGCGTTATGAAGATGGTAAATAAAGCCTGAATAAACATCATATTATAAAAGAGAAAAGCTGCAAAATTTTGCAGCTTTTTTTATATAAAATTTCCAAATGTGTGTAAAATAAAAAAAGGTGGAAGTTCCACCTTTTTTTGCCCCAAATCTACCATGAACTTAACCTACTTATGCTATGGCTTTGCTAATATATGGTGATATTTCATTGTGAAAAAATGTTTTAGATGAAAAGCTCAAATACTTGTTGAAATGCACAAATTAACCCTTTTTAACAGTTGGTTTTAGAGCAGTTTAATAGGCTCTTTCGTCTTTCCCTTCAAAGAAGTTGATAAACGCTTTATTAACAACTCTGTTTCCACCTACTGTAGGATAATCTCCGGTAAAATACCAGTCTCCTAAATTTTCTGGACAGGCTTTATGCAAATTAGCTACAGATTGGTAAATTATCTTTACATCTGCATTAACTGAAGAGTCGGATAAAAGCTCCGCAATTTTATCACTGATTTCTTGATCCGTAAAGCTGTCATAAATTTCTTTGACGTAATTTTTTACTTCTTTATCTTCTAAATTCTCTTGCGCTTTACACTTTTTATATACGTCTTCAACGACGTGATAGTTTCCTTGTTCTTCTAACAAGGTGAGTGCTGCTTTGAATGCAATAAGACCTTCTAAACGAGCCATATCGATTCCATAACAGTCTGGGTACCTAATTTGAGGCGCAGAAGAAACTACAATAATTTTTTTAGGTTTCAGTCGATCTAACATTTTGATGATACTCTTTTTTAAAGTAGTACCTCTTACAATACTATCGTCAATAACTACCAAGTTGTCATTAGACTGTACTACTCCATAAGTTACATCATATACGTGAGCTACTAAATCGTCCCTGCTACTATCTTCAGTGATAAAAGTTCGGAGTTTTGCATCTTTAATCGCTATTTTCTCAGTTCTTAACTTATAGGAAAGAATTTCGGTTAAGCGCTCGTTAGTTAGATTCTCCTTTTCTCTAAGGATAGTATCAGTTTTTTGCTTGTTTAGTTCGTCCTGTGCCGCTTCTACCATTCCATAAAAAGAGGTTTCGGCAGTATTTGGGATGAATGAAAACACTGTATTTAGAGTGTCGTAATTGATCTCTTCAAGAACTTGTGGCATGATAAGACGCCCGAGGTTTTTGCGCTCTTGATAGATTTCAGCGTCACTTCCCCTTGAAAAATAAATTCTTTCGAAAGAACAGGCTTTTCGTTCTAAGGGTTTTATGATTTCTTTTATAGCGGTTTCACCATTTTTTTTGATGATGATGGCATTACCAGGATCCAATTCAGTTACCTGGTCAAAAGGTACGTTAAATACGGTTTGGATTACGGGACGTTCTGAAGCTACCACAACAACTTCGTCGTCTTGATAGTAGTATGCAGGTCTGATACCAGCAGGATCTCTTAGTACAAAGGCATCTCCATGACCCAACATACCTGCCATGGCATACCCGCCGTCCCAGTCTTTAGAGGATTTTCTTAATATTTTAGCTACATTAAGTCGTTCCACGATTTTAGGTGACGCATCTATTTTATTGTACCCCTCTTTTTTGAGTTTTTTGTAGAGCTTGGCAACTTCAGAGTCTAAGAAATGACCAATTTTTTCCATCACAGTAACCGTGTCTACTTTATCTTTTGGGTGCTGACCTAAGCGCACCAAATTATCAAACAATACATTATTGTTGGTCATATTGAAGTTACCTGCGACAATCAAATTACGATGCATCCAGTTATTTTGCCTCAAGAAAGGGTGAACACTTTCTACACTATTTTTACCAAAGGTTCCATAACGTACATGTCCTAGAAGTACTTCGCCGATATAAGGAATATTTTCTTTCTGTAATTGTACATCGTCACTATATTCTGGGTGGGCTTCGAACTCTGTATTAATACGGGCATTGATTTGCGAAAAAATATCTTGTATAGGCTGTGCTTCAATGGACCGAACTCTACTGATATAACGTTGTCCTGGAGGAACATCCAATTTAACACTCGCAAATCCAGCACCATCTTGACCACGATTGTGCTGTTTTTCCATCATTAGATACATTTTATTTACACCATAAAATGCACTGCCATATTTTTCTTTATAATAGGATAGTGGTTTTAAAAGTCTAATTAGTGCAATTCCACATTCGTGTTTTAAAGCGTCGCTCATGGTATTTAGGGTATATGCTGTTGTTGTGTTGGTAAACCAATATTAATAGTTCTATTTCCTAGCTTAGCGTATTCTATTTTAAGCTAATTTTATATCAAATTGTGTTAGTTCCTTAAATTCTTGTAGTCTTTTTTGAAGCTCTTCTTCATTTAAGCTTTCCATACGCTCCGTTCCAAACTTCTCTACACAGAAGGAAGCTAAATTTGAACCATGGATTATGGCTGCTTTCATATTTTCAAAAGAGATATTTTCGGTTTTTGTCAGAAAACCTGAAAAACCGCCAGCAAAAGTATCTCCTGCACCAGTAGGGTCAAAAACCTCTTCGAGTGGTAATGCTGGGGCAAAGAATACCTGATCTTTATGAAATAACAATGCTCCGTGTTCTCCTTTTTTGATCACTACATACTTAGGCCCCATATCCTCAATGACTCGAGCTGCTTTTACTAAAGAATATTCTCCACTTAATTGTCTGGCCTCTTCATCATTAATCGTTATAACATCAACTTTGGCGATTACTTTTTTTAGATCTTCTATAAAAGCGTCTTCCATCCAAAAATTCATGGTGTCTAAAATAGCCAGCTTTGGAGGAGTAGTCATTTGCTCTAAAACGCTTAACTGAACTAATGGGTGTAGATTGCCAAGCATTACTATCTCTGCGTCCTTATAATCCTCAGGCACTACAGGATTGAAATCTGCTAAAACATTTAGTTGAGTATCTAAAGTATCTCTTGAATTTAAGTCATTGTGATATCTACCGCTCCAAAAGAAGGTTTTACCTCCAGGAACAACTTCTATGGCAGATGTGTCTATATTTCTTTCTTGTAGCATGGTAATATGCTTTTTTGGGAAATCCTCTCCAACCACAGACACTATAGCGGATGGAATATTAAAATTTGAAGCGGACAACCCAATATATGTTGCGGCTCCACCTAAAATTTTGTCTGTTTTTCCAAATGGAGTCTCAATAGCATCAAAAGCTACAGTTCCAACTATCAGTAATTTGCTCATAAACTAGCGTTCTAATTTTTTTGCAAATATACGTTTTAGTTTTAAGTACTTGGGATAATATGGTCAAGTACTGTGTATTACTTTTATCTAATTTTTGATAAATGGTAGTTTTATCAAGTCATTTATTTTAATAAATCTGCAATGTTTTTACGCTTTTACCACAAAAAATAAGCGATTTGCCAAAAAACATGAATTATTAATAATAAAATTAACTTTTCCTTGTTAGGTAATAACGCGAATATATCGCAGTGTTAATACGAACCAATATCAAAATTATGAAAAATCTAAAGGTAACCGTACTCGTAACTGGAGTACTGCTGGCATTTGCTTTGCTAAGTTGCGAAAAGGAAGAATTAACAACTTTGGAGCCAGAAGCAATAGCGACTGAAAAAGGCTTAAAAGTGTGTGTTGAGAAATGGGATACAGATACTGACTTATCCAAAGCAGCTACATTAAAAGCTAAACAATGGAATCCTGGTCAGGTCATCAGAGTAAAATTTCTAAATGGAAACAGCTATGTGCAGTCTAAGGTAAGACAGTATGCAAAAGCTTGGGAAGACCACGCTAATATTACTTTTCAATTCGTGTCTACCAACAGTAGTGCTAATATAAAAATTAGTTTTAGAGAGGGTCAATACGCCAATGATGGTGGATCCTGGTCTTATTTAGGGACCGATGCCAATAATTATTCGAGGACTATGCATTATGGATGGTTTAATGATAATACTAGTGAAACCGATTTTAGAACTACAACAATACACGAGTTTGGTCATGCTTTAGGATTAATCCACGAGCATCAAAATCCTGTTGCTGGCATCAATTGGGATAGAGAAGCGGTTTATGCCTATTATGCTGGACCGCCAAATTATTGGAGTAGAGCGCAGGTGGATAATAATTTATTTAGAAGATACGAAGCTAGTACCTCTAATTACAGTGCATATGATCCTGCTTCTATTATGCACTATCCGATACCGGCTGAGCATACACTAGACGGCTTTTCTGTGGGTACGAATACGAACTTATCTGATACCGATAAATCTTTTATCGCTACCGTGTATCCTGGGGATACTGGCGGAGATGACATTTGTAGTGGGGTTTCGCCTTATGTTAATGGCGAAAGCTATAGTGTAGGCGATCAAGTGACGTATCAAGGTTATTTATTTGAAAGAACTGCATCAGGATGGACCAATCTTGGTGAGTGTGGAGCACCTCCTGCTGATATTTGCGCCGGTGTAGATCCTTATGTTGGTGGACAGTTTTATGCTGTTGGAGATCAAGTGACTTATCAAGGCTATTTATTTGAAAGAACTACGACCGGTTGGACAAATCTGGGACAGTGTGGTAGCTAGTAACTATTTTAAAAAATATAAGATTACCCTGGTATATATGTGCCGGGGTAATTTATTTTCTACCAAAATCAGCAGGAATTTCTCCCCAGGCTTTTGTCTCCCACTTTACAATTTTGGTTAAGTATGTATTTTGTTTCAACCAAACTACAGCGCGATCTACCAAATCAAACATAGCCGCATTTTTAGCGTTTCTTTGGAGTTTTGTTTTACACGCTTTCTTTTTAACCCATCCTATTGCAATCTTGGAGTCCGAATAAATTAGGCGATCACTATTTTTTTGCTTTAAGTAAGCTAATCCGTGGACTAATGCTAAAAACTCGCCAATATTATTAGTGCCTTGTTGAAAAGGTCCTTGATGAAACAGTTGTTTACCAGTTTGGGTGTCTACGCCTCTGTATTCCATTTTACCTGGGTTGCCGCTTGAGGCAGCATCAACCGCAATGGAATATAAATTAGGTTCTCCTATTTTTTCAAGTTCAGCGCTAGATAAGGTTTTTTTTGTCTTTGCCTTGCCTTTGTAATCATTGTAGTTTCCATTGTAGGCTTTTTTTGCCTCAGCAAAATCTTCAAAGGATTTGTACTTTGCACCCGAATATCCTTTTACAGCAGCTTTGCAATCATCCCATTTGGTGTATATACCAGGTCGATTGCCTTCCCAAACTACATAAAACTTTTCTTTTTTGGCCATATTGCTTAATCACTGTTCTTAGAAATTCTATTTCGATTCTAATCCTAATACTTTTTCAATAACGGGTGGAAAGTGTTTATATTCTAAATTATGGATAGCCTTTGCTAAATCTTCAGGTGTAAAAGATTCTTTAATTTCGGTTTTAGCCTGAAATATTACGGCACCTTCATCATAATTTTCATTTACATAATGAATCGTTATGCCGCTTTCCTTTTCTCCATTTTGGATAATAGCTTCGTGTACTCTACTGCCGTACATGCCTTTACCTCCATATTTGGGGAGTAACGCAGGATGAATATTAATAACTTTATCCGGAAAAGCATCAATAATTTTCTTTGGGAAAATCCACAAAAAGCCAGCCAAGACAATTAAATCAGGATTTGCATCTTTTAAAATATGCAACACTTCATTGGTATCATAAAACGATTCTCGGTCAAAATGTAGTGCCTTCACTTTGAGATCGTGAGCTCTTTTAAGCACTTTAGCGCCCAATTTATTAGAAAAAACATGGGTTACAACTGCATTCTTCTTGTTTTGAAAATATTTGATGATATTTTCAGCGTTTGTTCCCGAGCCCGAAGCGAAAATGATGATTTTTTTCATAATATGTGTCTGGTTGGCGTTATAAATAAATGCAA
Source organism: Aquimarina brevivitae (assembly GCF_004216895.1). Taxonomy (GTDB): domain Bacteria; phylum Bacteroidota; class Bacteroidia; order Flavobacteriales; family Flavobacteriaceae; genus Aquimarina; species Aquimarina brevivitae. Next base: position 889,719 of record NZ_SGXE01000001.1, read on the forward strand.
AAAAAATAATAATTGTTAATTATTACGTAGTAAAAACCTAGATACTTCCCTATATTTGAAAAATACAAACACATTTTTTAGGGATTGTGGGGTTTTAAAATAAAGTTTTTTATTTTTGCCACCTAAATTAAAAATTAAAATTAAACATTATGTCAGACATTGCATCAAGAGTTAAAGCGATTATCGTTGACAAATTAGGAGTGGACGAAAACGAAGTTGTAAATGAAGCAAGCTTCACAAACGACTTAGGCGCTGATTCACTAGACACTGTTGAGTTAATCATGGAGTTTGAAAAAGAATTTGATATTCAGATTCCTGATGATCAAGCAGAAAATATTGCCACTGTAGGTCAAGCAATATCTTACATCGAAGACGCAAAGTAATAACTTCACAAGATTATATGGGCTTAAAGCGAGTTGTAGTCACAGGACTTGGTGCATTGACACCAATAGGTAATACTATTGAAGAATATTGGGATGGGTTAGCAAACGGCAAAAGCGGTTGTGCTCCGATAACGTATTTTGATACCGAAAAATTCAAGACTAAATTTGCTTGTGAGATCAAAAACTATAACCCAACTGATTTTTTTGATAGGAAAGAAGCCAGAAAATTAGATAAATTTGCTCAATATGCTATTATCTCTTCCGAAGAAGCGATAAAAGATTCGGCTATTGATCTTGATAAGATCGATAAGTTTAGAGTAGGTGTTATCTGGGGTGCAGGTATTGGAGGATTAGAAACTTTTCAGGAAGAAGTGATTGGATTTGCTAATGGAGATGGAACTCCACGCTTCAATCCATTTTTTATTCCTAAAATGATTGCTGATATTGCACCAGGCCATATTTCTATACGAAATGGATTCATGGGACCCAACTATACTACAGTTTCGGCATGTGCTTCATCAGCAAATGCGCTGATCGATGCATTAAACTATATCCGATTAGGGCATTGCGATGTCATTGTAACCGGAGGTAGTGAAGCAGCAGTTACTATAGCTGGTATGGGAGGGTTCAACTCAATGCACGCGCTATCTACAAGAAATGAAAGTCCCGAAACAGCATCCAGACCTTTTGACGCTACCAGAGATGGTTTTGTATTAGGAGAAGGTGCAGGAGCTTTAATTTTAGAGGAGTATGAGCATGCAAAGGCACGTGGAGCCAAGATTTACGCAGAAGTTGTGGGTGGTGGAATGTCCAGTGATGCATATCACATGACAGCTCCGCATCCTGATGGAATTGGCGTAGTTCGGGTTATGGAAAATTGTTTAAGAGATGCCGGTGTAAACCCAGAGCAAGTTGATGCCATAAACACGCATGGAACCTCCACACCATTAGGAGATGTAGCAGAATTGAAGGCTATCAGCAACGTTTTTGGAGATCACGCACCGAATATCAACATAAATTCAACGAAGTCTATGACAGGGCATCTTTTGGGTGCAGCAGGAGCTATAGAGGCAATTGCCTCCATATTAGCGATGAATAATAATCTAGTTCCTCCTACAATCAATCATACAACGGTTGATGAAAACATAGATCCTTCTTTAAATTTAACCTTAAACAAAGCTCAAAAGCGCGAAATTAAGTATGCTATGAGCAATACTTTTGGTTTTGGAGGCCATAATGCTTGTGTTTTATTCAAAAAATTAGACGAATAATGAGTGTTATTCGTAACATATTAAATTCCCGCTCTGAAAAGAACGGGAATTTTTTTATCCAAATTCAAAAAATTGTTGGCTTTAAGCCCAAAAACATAAAGCATTACGAAAAAGCATTTACCCATAGATCCATGAATTTAAAGGATAAAAAGGGTAATGCGATTAACTATGAAAGATTAGAATTTTTAGGCGATGCTATGCTTAGCAGTGTGATTGCTGCCCATTTATTTATGGAAGTGCCGGAGGGTAATGAAGGATACTTAACTAAAATGCGTGCAAAGGTCGTCAGTCGAAAACACCTTAATGAATTAGGTAAGGATTTAAAACTTATCGAATTGGTACGTACCAATATTCCAAAATCCCAGTTTGGGGTCAATATCCACGGAAACTTATTCGAAGCTCTTATAGGTGCTATTTATCTCGATAGGGGGTTTGTTTATTGCGAACGTTTTATACAAGAAGCAGTAATCAATCCTTATGTTGATATCGAAAGTTTAGAGGGTCAGATCATAAGCTATAAAAGTTTACTTATTGAGTGGTGCCAAAAGGAAAAAAATAGTTTTGAGTACGAGGTATACGAGGATACTGGTAGAGATGAAATAAAACACTTTGCTGTAAAATTATGGATTGATGAAAAAGTAGTGGCTAAAGCAAGGGCAACTTCCAAGAAAAAAGCAGAAGAAAAAGCTTCAAGAAGAGCTTACTTTGCGTTACAATCCAAAATTAATCATTGATAAAGCCGCTTAAAACTAAAACACTTATCCAATTTCTAACTTTTTTATTCATTTGATTTTATAAATGATTAACTCAATCGTTTTCGCTTAATATCTTTAGTTTTATTTAAAATATTACCTGATATTTATTCGTATCTTTCCATAAGAATCGGAAAAATATGTTTAAAAAATGGCTGTTCAGCGTTTAATTTTAGATTCGCTTGAAGACGAAAATTTCGAATTAATTGCGATCCACTGTTCATTAGCTCCTTATCGGCTTGCTTATTTAATTAATAAACATTTAGATATTAAATTAGCCAGAACCTCAAAGGATGTTTTATTTGACTTTAAGGATACGACAGCAAGTTTTCAACGCTATACTTATTATGATGAATTTAGTGATGTAACCTTTGACCTTATTACTAATATTCATAAATCTGAAGCAGAGATCAGTACTGGAAATACCTCTAATTTATTTGAAGAGGATTCCAAAAAGATGTTTGTTAAACAGCTTATTCCTGAATATAAGTCAGTTGATTTTTTTATTAAAGTCACCTCTGAGTCGGATCAATTTTTGGCAAAGTCTTTATTATCTAAGCTTCAAAACATCACTCAGATTATAACTGCGTATAGCATAGATAAATCCGGTCTTAAATCAAAAAATAACTTAATATTTGAATGATGCCTAAACGTAAAAAAACTAAAATAGTAGCAACTCTGGGACCAGCAACGAGTAGTAAGGAGATCTTACAACAAATGTTGGACGCAGGGGTCAATGTTTTTAGAATAAATTTTTCGCATGCGGATTATGCCGATGTGGAGGAACGCATTAAGATGATTAGGGCTCTCAATGATGAATTTGGTTATAATGCAGCTATCTTAGCTGATCTTCAGGGTCCTAAACTTAGAGTCGGGGTAATGAAGGGCGATGTGGTCGTAGCTAAAGGAGATGAATTAAACTTTGTAACAGGAAAACCCTTTGAAGGAAGTCATAACAAAGTATATATGAATTATGATACCTTTCCAAAAGATGTAAAACCTGGTGAACGTATATTATTGGATGACGGAAAATTAATTTTTGAAGTAATAAGTACGAATGGAAAAGATACTGTACGTGCAAAAGTCATTCAAGGAGGTCCTTTAAAATCAAAAAAAGGAGTTAACCTTCCAAATACTAATATCTCCTTACCTGCATTGACTGAAAAGGATATAAAAGACGCCATTTTTGCGTGTAAGCAAGATGTAGATTGGATTGCACTCTCCTTTGTGCGTCACGCCAAGGATTTAATGCAATTACAAGATCTAATCAAAGAAAATAGCGACAATAAAATTCCAATAATAGCAAAGATTGAAAAACCTGAAGGCGTAGAAAATATTGATAAGATTGTTGCCTATTGCGATGGCTTAATGGTGGCTAGGGGAGATCTTGGAGTTGAAATACCCGCTCAAGAAGTTCCATTAATTCAAAAGAAACTGGTTTGGAAAGCTAAGATGGCGAGAATCCCTGTGATTATAGCAACTCAGATGATGGAGACGATGATCGATAGTTTAACGCCAACCCGAGCAGAGGTAAACGATGTGGCGAACTCGGTTATGGATGGAGCAGATGCGGTGATGTTATCAGGTGAAACCTCGGTTGGTAAATATCCTGTACAGGTAATTGAAACTATGTCTAAGGTTATTAAAAGTGTAGAGTCTTCAGAGTTAATTAGTGTTCCGCAAAACCCACCACATATTAGGACCAACCGTTTTATCACCAAATCAATCTGTTACCACGCCGCACTGATGGCTAATGAAATAGACGCTAAGGCTATATGTACTTTAACCAATAGTGGGTATACAGCATTTCAAATTTCTGCCTGGAGACCTGGGGCACATATTTTGGTATTTACCAGTAATAAGCGAATTCTTTCGCAATTGAGCTTGCTATGGGGCGTAAAGGCATTTTATTATGATAAGTATGTGTCGACAGATGAAACTGTAGATGATGTCAATAAATTGGCGACAAGTAGAGGTTTTGTTCAAAAGGGTGACATGCTCATCAATTTGGCTGCAATGCCAGTATCAGAAAAAGGGATGGTGAATACGCTTAGAGTTTCTCAAGTATAATACCTTAAACTTGAATACAAACTCAATCTCGTTCCATCGTATGTAACCGTATGGAAAGCGCTTTAGTGGATATTTGAACCTCAATAAAAGACAAAATTAAAGATACCATAAGGGCCAGCAAGCTAATGCCAAAAACGACGTTGGCCCAATCTATAAATTCTACATATAACAAAAACATAGTAATTACGCTCCCCAAAAAGCTTAAGATAGCAATGGCTTGCATATTTCTAATTAGTGCCAGTCTCTTCTTAAGATTTTTAATTTGAAGGCTGATGTTTGTTGAGGAAGTTTCCAGGAATTCAGAATGTAACTGCCGTATTAATGCTGCAATGGCTAAATATCTGGCATTATAGGCAAGCATAGTTAAAGAAATAGCAGGAAACAGCAATGCAGGTATTCCCATTGTAAGTGTCATATTGTTATTTTTGACATTAAATGTAATTGATTTTTTTGGATCATTTTATGAATTTCAAGGTTCGTTTTAAAATGCCTCGCTGTACAATTATAAAATAAATTCCTTTTTTTAAGTCTTTAATGTATACTGGAAATTTAGCTTTTGATTTTTCAATTACTTTCTTTCCTACTCCGTTATAAATGGTTATTTGGTCATACCAATTTTTATCTGAACAGTATAGGTAGTCTTTTGAAGGGATAGGAAAAATTACGATCGAACTATTGTTTTGATCTTCTACAGCTAAGGTGGGATTATATTCAAAAGCTCCTAAATCTTTGGAAGTGCCAACAGGCCTGGAGGTATTAAAAATATCGTAAAAAACGGGAGTAGCCGTACCTCCCTGATCGATCATAGGGCTATTTTGCGTTGTCTGATAATTAAGATAAGTATTTTCGTCAGCAGCAGAACCAGGTAATGTTTCTGCAATGTAATGAGGTGAATCTGTGATTAAGTTATTCAAGACAATTATGTTTGTACTCATATCATCCTGAGAAAGTATTTCACCTTCATTTTCATTAGGTGCCGATATTATGTTATTGCTTATGCTAACATCAAATGCATCTCTTACCCTAACGGCTCTACCCGAGGTTCCGCTTTGAGGAGAAACAGGCCTCCAATTAACGGTATTATGATGAATATCAACTAGCCCAGAGAGTACTCCATTACCGTCATTACCTACAAATATTGCATTTCTATAACCATCGATTACATTATTTCTAATACCGATATGTGTTGCTTCGATATTGATACCATTATTTGAAGGTTCAAATGATTGCCCTACATAATCCGGATTTTGACCTATATAATTTGCTTCTATGACTACATCTCTTATCGCGGCTATAGTCTGTGCATTTTGAGGATTAATCCCTAGTAGTCTATCCATGATATTTTGATAGATCATAACGTGTCTTTGACCATCACCTCTAATTGTTAATGCGGTTTTGGTATCCGCCAAATTGGTAAAATTATTTTGAGCGATAAATTGCTTTTCTCCTCCCTGAACACGAACCCCATGCTCTGGTTGAGGAGCCCCTATAAGATTATTCACGCTATTGGATACAAATGAAAACCGATTACTCCTACCTGAATAAACTCCAATAACCCCAAAATCATGTATGCTAGAATTAAAAACACCAAAAACATCAGATTCATCCTGAAATATAGCTCTTCCAGTAGTTTGCTCTATCTCTATTCTTAATGCTAAAATATGAGAAGAATTATTGACAACAGATAATCCTCCTGCTCCAAAGGGTCCGGTACCATAGGGTATCAAATGTAAATCCATCAATTTTATATCTGAAGAATTTCGTATTCTTAATACTTCTTGTCCATCAGAGATTAAAATTGGCAATGCTCCGGATCCATACGACCCTAAAATTTTTGCATCACCTTGAAGATTCAAAATATCTTGCCCCTGAGTATCAAAAGTATCTCCCCTATGAAACAATAATCGAGTATTGTCTGTTAGTTGTTGTAGTGCAAAATCTGCAGTTAACCACGCGGAATCGACACTTAATCCATCATTAGCATTATCCCCATTATTGGCTACATAATAGGTTGTACCTATAAATGGCGATACAGTTACAGATATGATTTCCTCTTCTGTACTGGCATCAGGAAATGTAGCCCTACATAACACGTTATAGGTGCCGGGATTTTCAAAGACATAACCAGCTACCATTCCTTTGGTGAAAGGTTGCTCCTCTATGGGTAGAGTGTCATCAAATTCAAAATACCAGGTAAAATCGGTATTTACTAAATCATTGTCATTGTCTAGGCCTAAAGACGTGGTCGCATCAAAAAAAACATAGAAAGGTGCAGTTCCTGTGGATTCTGATACTTCTACAATTAGATCGTATTGTGCTATACTAGTTGCAGGCAATAGAAAGCAAATCAAGATAATATTTCTAAAGTTTTTCATAGCATTTGTTTTTGTAGTGCAAATGATTACTTGTTAAAGATGGTGGGATAATCTGTTTACCTTAATTGCTAGCTATCAAATAGGATTTTATTGCAACAAAGCTTTTTATAGTATGGATAATATAGCTGAACAATTAAACTTATTGCGCAAATTTATTATCAGGGAGACTTTTCATATTTAAGTTCGAATGTATTGTTTGTCGGTATAGGTAGGCCCAAATCATAAGTGCCTGTTAAGAATACATCATCGCCTATATATTCTAATGTAGCGTTATAATTGTTGGTATTGGTTGAGGTTTCAAATTCTAAGAATCCTGTAAAATTAATACTTCCATTATCACCGTACCATTCTCCAGTAAAATCAAATGGCCCTTGTTGTACCCCATCAGAATCTATATATTGGGTATAACCTGTAATGATACCTTCTTCCGTAAAAACTAGTTCCATTTCATAAGAAGAATTTCCTTCTTGAGAAATACCAGGGCTATATGTGCCTTTAAAAGTAGCATTTAGCGTATTATGAATTTCAACTGAAGCGTCATAGCTACCAGCCATATTGGTAGCAACAATCTTTAGCGTATAGTTTCCCCATGGTAGTGATGTATCCCAGGAGATAACTCCAGAGTTTTTATCAATTGAGACTCCCTGAAGAGTATTTTCAATTGAAAAACTTCCCCTGTTTCCATTCCAGTTTACGTTAGGTGCAGTAGTATTACCCATAGTAAAAGCGGAGGTTGTTATATCATTTGCATACTCAAAAACAGGAGCGGTTGCAGGACCATTGTCATCATTAGAGCAAGCTATTACTACACAAGTCAGGATGATCAGTATCGTTTTTTTCATAATTTGATTTCTTTGTTTTCATTAAGTTGAACAAATCTTTTGGTTTGTAGATTGAGATATCACTTTGTTCCCATCTGCATTGTTACTTAATTGAAAAGTTAAGTTACAAACTTAGGTTCTGTAGTTTTTTTCGTGTCCGGGATATTTGAAATTCAAAAAATCCGGACGTATTTATGAAAAACTAAAGCAGCAAACTCTTGTTAAAGTTTACTGCTTATTGCATAGAGGAAAATAACTCTATTCACAAACTAACTTATTGTAATGATATATGATTACAGTATTATTACCTTAAAGGATTTTGTACTACTGCTTATTTATCGATATTATAAAGGTCTGCAACTTCTTCATAAGACATTTTATTTAAGTTCTCCACAGACCTTCCTGCGGCTTGACCTCCAGGGATAATTACATATCTAAAGTCGTTAAAAAAGGTGAAATTATTCGTGCCTCCATCTGTAGTGTTGACTCTAACCTGTATGCTTGTTTCTCCTGCTCCTTCAAATAATCCAAATGTATAATTTTCATTTTGAGAAGATAAAAGATAGGGAAGAATATAAACTCCATCAGTACTGCTATCTGTAGCTCTTCTACCATATACAAAAACTGCATCTGTGTTGGCGTTAAACTCAGTATCGCTAATTGCACCCAGACCCATAAGGTTTGTTTCTTGTGCCCCATCTAACAAGAAATCTCTAGGTATCCAGTCCGAATAGATTACATTAGCAGTCCCTGGATCCCCTTGATCACCTTGAGGTCCCTGATCACCTTGTGGACCTTGTTCTCCCTGAGGACCAATAGGTCCTGCCGGTCCGTCTTCTCCTTCGCAAGAAAAGATCGTTATTGATACTAAAACTAGAGCTGTGTACCGAATTAAATTTTTCATCGCTTTCATTTTTTATGTTTTTAAAAGTTATGATACAAACATATAGTGGGGTACTGATCTCTATGTCCGACATGTTTGAAATTCAAAAAATTCGGACGTCTTACTATAGTTGTAGTTCATTTTTAATTGATCACCCTGAATAGGCTTAAAAAAAAGGAGATACTTATGGTTCTCCTTTTTTATAGCAATTCTTTATTTTTAATTTACTCCCCTGGTAGCCATAATTGCGGCTATATAATAACACTCTGGACATAGGAAAAAAGGGACAGGTTCTGGTTGCCTATTATCCTGTCCTCCTTTTATGCAGGCTAATTCCTTTCTGTTCAATTTTTTAAAGTTTTCAAGATTTTTCATTTCTAAATAGTTTTGATTAATATTAAAATCATATTTCTTAATAAACTTAGAAGAATGGAGTGTTTTAATATCCTAAAATTTTGAAATTCAATAAAACAGGACACCTTCAGTTAAACATTTTTTTGCAATTAAGTATCTGTTGGAGGTCATCTCCAAGACCTTCCTTAGTCCATAGCTCAAGGTCTTCTAAGATAATCAGAGGGTTTTGATCAGCTTCTATATATTTTGCTATTGAAATTACGAGAGGATCTTTAAAATCACTTATCTTAATTATTGATTTACCTCCTGGGATCGACAATTTTTTTTGATATAGGTAACAAAAGACCATAACTAAATCTCCCTCTTTAGCTTTTACATCTCTAAAACAATCAGAACTTAGGGAAGAAATGTTTTTGACCTGTAGCAGGTTCTTTTGATCATATAATACACTATCGATCCTTATTAATCCTTTTTTAAAATGGTAGTTTTTCTTTTGTATAGAATGTTGAAGATCAGTTATTGTTCCTAAAACAACCAGACCGTATTTTTCCCCACAGTTACCTATAAATGGCCCTGTTTGGTTCCACCAGTAGGTATAATTAATACTTATAACATTAGCGCCGGGATTTATGGTTTTACTGAGTTCACTTTTAGGGACATTACAATAAAAGAAACAAAGACTTACTATAATTAGTGCAATAAGGGTAATCAATACTATGGATTTTTTAAAGGAATGCATGGCTAATCTTCTAGTAAGAAGGTAACCTTTATATGATACTTGGTTGGCTGTTTCATGCTACCAATGTAGAAGCCCTGATTTCTATGATTTGAGTTTTCAATAGCCACAACCTTCCCTATTTTTCGTCCTATATTTGATGCAATAATCATTGCCTGACTTTTTGCATCTTCAGTAGCTTTTTTACATAGTTCGCCTATTTCCTTATCAGATAGTTCCTCTGCATATACGTCTACTCTAGTGTTGATAACACCCTCTACTTTTTGGCTTAAAATACGCTTTACTTCATCCATAGAATTTGTATGATAAATATAAAACTCGGAGGTGTTATAGGCGTATGATGAGAGACGGTACAGCACATCTTCTTCAAACTGACTAAAATCAATATTTACTTTACTTAGAGCGGATGCATATTCCTTTTTTACCTGGTCAATTGTTTTACCGTCTACATTGCGGTAATTATCCGGGTAAATCTCCCTAAATTCTATGTTAACTATATAATCTTTTATTTTATTTTTTTTAATTGTTTCTCCAAAGACAGTTATAGTGTTTTTTTGTTGTGCATTCATTACGCAAAGACTTAAAAAAAGGATTAGTGTTATTGTTTTAATAGATTTCATGCTAAGTATATTTTAAATTTAATTTTATGGGAAAACAGTTTCTTTGAGGCACCATTGGTCAGAAAAGTTAAGATGCTGTTGAATAAAATCGTCAGTGCCAAATTGTAATGGGCAATAGGCAAGGTTTTGATTGTCATTGATTTGAAGTTCAATTCTGTTATTCACACCAACTGTTCCTATACTTTGGTCTATTGCTATCTGATCTCCTACAGCGACTGCTACATTTAAAACGTGGTCATAGATGATAAGCCAATTGGGTAGCTCAGATGGTTTGATCCATATCTAATAATCATCAATATTAGGGTTGTTCCTAATGTCTACTACAACTCCTTCCGAAACTGATTGTACAGAAACAGCTGCCTGATTTGTAAAATATTCTATGGCCGGATTTTTTTGTGAAGGAGTAAGGTCTGCCCCAAAAGGAATGATGGTATCTACGTGACCTAAGGCTACTGGCGGTATATTTAACACAGGTGGATTAGTATCCATTTCATCACTATTGCATCCTTTAAGAAGTATAAGCAATAGGATGAACCCCTTTTTTATAAAGAGACTTTTATAATTTATATTTTTTAAAATCTTAATCATACCCCCAGATATATTGATAAAAGATAGTATCTGGTTCAAAACTAAACCCATTAAGTATCCAGAGCTTATTGTTAAAATGTAGAGAAGTATGATAAGCTCTGGGGCTAAAGTTTTTAGGATGGGTTACAATTTCCCAGTTGATCCCATCCTGACTAAACCAAATGTCATTAAAAAAGTTTTGATTAGGCCCTGCACCTGCAGTCAACCACATTCCTTTTTCATTAGCGGTAAGTCCCTGATTTCTCCTTGGAGCGAATTGAGCTCCAGGAGTAGCTAAATTCCATACAAATCCGTTATCAGAATACCATACATCATTAAGGTAGTTATTGTTTTGGTCAAGTCCGCCAATCACCCAGATACGATTATTATATACGACAGTTGTATGACCGGTTCTTCTTCCGAAAGGAGCAAAGTTGGTAACAAGGTTCCAATGGGTGCCATCGGTTACCCATATGTCTGCATTAACAGTTCCCTGACTACGCCCTCCTATAAGAAACATTCTACCGTTAAAGGTTGTAAATGAATGAAACCTTCTTGGAGAAAAAGGAGCATTTGCCGTGGTCTGAACCCAATTTTTTCCATCTTTACTTTGCCATACATCATTGAACAGCGTTGCCCCTTGCATACCCCCTGTGATCCACATGCTATTTTTTGTAGGGGTCATCGCGTGTCCATATCTCGGCTCAAAGTTGGCCGAAGGATTAACAATTTTCCAATTTGTACCATCTTCGCTACACCATACATCGTTAAACGAAGTTTGACTTTCAATACCTCCTGTAACCCACATCTTTTTATTGAATATAGTAGAAGTATGTGATGCTCTTCCTCCATAGGGAGCTTCTTGATTTACAGTAATACCTGATTTATTACTATTTTTATAAAATTCAGTGTTTTCATTTGTTAATTGTGAAGTATCAGTGTTGTATACTTCTTCGGGTTCGCAACCGACAATTAAAAGAGATAATAGAAGGAATCGATATAGTTGATAATAGCTATTTTTCATTAGTATCTTTTTTATTATTAATTGAAAGTGTATAGAGAAACTGCTTATAATATTGGGTCCTTAATGAAGAGAAAAATCTAATCTCTGTATTTAGAAATATATAATTAGAACCAAACAGTTTGAATTTTTCAAACTGTTTGGTAATACTTTTAATTAGTAATTAAAACATCTTTAAATTTTGAATCAACAAACTCCCCTGTCTTTTTATTATATACCATATACTCCAGACGCCATCTAGTCGTTTTACCACTACCATAAATAGGAAATTCAACTCCTGAAGTGCTAGCTCCCGCATTTTCAGTTTCTATAAGGTCCAGGAAACCAGGATAATTCTCTGCCCAAAAACGTATTTTAAAATCCCTTAAATGACTAGGAAGTTCAGCAAGAACATCTTTAGGAAGGAAATAGGAATAAATCCCTTTCTCGTAAGCGTCTAAAGCGGAAGGTCCAAATACTCCGGGAATATGGGGGTTTTGCAATTCATCGTCCCCAGGGAATCCCCAGTCTTTTCCATTTTCTACAATTTCGATTTGTGGTGTAGAAAGATTTTCATCTTCGTTTTCGATTTCAGGTTTAGTACAAGATGCCAGAAGCACTATAGTACATAATACAGTAATTTTTTTAATTTGTTTTTTCATAATTGAAACATATTTAAGTTAATAAGCTTAAAGGTATAATCGATACGGTTATTGAATATCCAGTATGTTTGAATTTCAAAAAATCAGGACAAATAATTAGGGTAAAAAAGGATCCTCACTCCGTAGTTGATTAGCTTAGATAATGAGGATCCTGGTGTAATGAAAAGCAATTCGACAAAAAACCTAATCATTACTTGGCTTAATCGAAGATGATTCTTACTCAAGTTTTACTACCCAATAATCCCAACTTCCTTTACCTGTACCACCAATATCTCCTCCGGGACCTTGTGTATATCCTGCAAGGATATATCCATCATTGGTTTGTTGTATTGCATTTGCATAGTCTGATAGAGGACCACCTAGACTAATCTCCCACATTAACACTCCGGTATCATTTATTTTTAATACCCAGTAATCTAGAGCTCCTAAATTAGTACTGGTATCAAAGTCGTTAGAGGCAGAGTTGCCTGCTATGATATAACCTTGATCTGAGGTCTGCTGAATTGAGCTGGCTGTATCGCTTTCTGATCCTCCTATATTGTTTTCCCAAACGATGCCTCCAGAAATATCAAGTTTTACGATCCAAAAGTCCCTTCCTCCGTGGTTATCAGTAACATCGATATCTGAGGATTCAGAATATCCAGCGATAATATAACCTTGATCTAATGTTTGTTCGATGTCATAAGCCAAATCTTCAGATGATCCCCCTAAATTTGTTTCCCACACCAGATTACCTGAAGCATCGAGCTTTACAACCCAATAGTCTTCTTCTCCGTAGTTAGTACCCACATCACCATCTGAAGATGCAGATGATCCGGCAACGATGTATCCTCCATCATTTGTTTGCTCAATTGCTCTTGCGATATCGATCCCACTACCACCAAGGTTTTTCTCCCACACTAAGCTACCTGTAGTATCTAATTTTATAATCCAATAATCAAGACTCCCATTATTTCCTCCAACGTCGCCATTTGAAGATGACGTAAAGCCTGCTACTATATAACCTTCATCCATTGTTTGCTGAATGGAATTAGCTCCTTCATTTCCACCACCTCCATAATTAACCTCCCAATCCAGAATGCCATTCTGGTCCAATTTTACCACCCAAAAATCTACAAAGGAACTATCTCCACTAATATCCTGATCACTAGAGTTAGAGGATCCCGCAATTATAAATCCATTATCTGACGTTTGTCGAATGCTATTTCCACGTTCATCAAGAGATCCACCCAGGTTTGTTTCCCATATCAAATCACCAGAACTATCTAACCTGATAACCCAAATGTCTCCGCCTAAGTAACCATCATTATCATTATTGCTTTCTACATCTCCGTCGTCAGAATAGGATGTGCCTACAATGGCGTATCCACCATCTTGTGTAAGTACTACAGCATTGGCTTCATCAATTTGAGAACCACCAAAGGACCTTTCCCAAGCTATAGAAGGTTGTTCATTTGTTGTCTCACCTTCTGACGTTGTAAAATCAAATGTATTCTCAGAGGTACCTCCGTTACTATCAGAAGCCACTACTTTACCGTTATAATTCGTTTGTGCAATAAGGCTTTCTAAGAGGAATTCCGTAGTTTCTATATTTGACTGTATTTCGGTATCTCCCAGAAACACGGTGTAGGTCACTAAATCATCATCAGGATTAACTGCAGCATTCCAAGATAATAGTGCAGTATTATTTGTGATTTGGTCAACTTCTATATTAATATTCCCAGGTCTTTGATTTTGTGGATTCGTTGTGGTTTCGTCATCATTGTTACATCCCAAAAACCATAGACAAATGATAATAAGATTTGCTAAATAAACTTTCTTTTTCATAAATCTCGCTTTTTCGTTATACACAGTCTTATTAATCGTATAAGAATCATAGCCTTTTTACAATTGTTGACTGGGTAACATTAAAAGTATAAGAGCAGCGCGTGATGGTTGTCCAGAAAATTTGAATTTCAAAGAATTCGGACAACTTACCCTTCTTGTCTATATGTGCTAGGTGATTTTCCTGCTAGTTTTTTAAAAGCACTATAGAATGTAGATTTTGAATTAAAACCAGATTCTAGACCTATGCCTACAATTGTGTAATTAGAATAGTTTTTATTGGTAAGTTTCAGTTTGGCATCTTCAACTCTAAAGGTATTAATGTAATCTGTAAAGTTTTTTCCTGTAAGTTTATTTACTAGTTGAGATAAATAATTACTGCTTATTTTAATTTTATGAGCAACACTACAAAGCCCTAAGTTCGGGTCTCTGTATATTTTAGCTTCTTTCATTAATTGCTCAAGTTCTTTAAAATAAGAGTTATCGTTGTTTAAAGAAGAAACGCCACTATTGTTATAGATGTGCGTAAGCTTTTTTTCCGTGAGTTTTGCTATTAATTGAAACAGAAAGATATGATCTTTAGTAAAAAAGTTCGCTTGGGAATGCTCTGAATCCAGAACACCAATAACTTTACCTTTAATATAAATAGGTACTGACAATTCAGATTTCCTTACTGCATCATCTACAATATATGCTTTGTTGCTAGTAACATCCTTTATACATTGGTATTTTCCGGTTTGTGCTACTTTACCTACGATGCCATTTCCAATCTTTATTTGGATTGGACTTACAATTTTTTTCTCTCCATTATTTTTGTTGCCAAAAGCAGCTTTTTGAATCAAAGTCTTATTTTCTTTATCAAGCATATATATTACACAATCTTCGAGATTTAGGTAAGCAATACAATTTTCTACAATATCCCAAAGTACTTCATCTTTATTGTTTTTTTCGAACAATGAAGTAGCAAAATAACTTAACACAGAAATTGTTTGTACTGGTGACCTTCTTAGAATGTCAGCATCTAATTCTTCAAAATTTTCCTTTAAATATGGAATACTATCTTGATTATTGTTTTTTGCTGATGACTCTTTTCTGCTAGAAATTCTCTTTGACTTTCTGGTAGAATTCTTAACGGATACGTCACTGTAAGCATCAAACTTTTGATGAATTAAATTGTTTTGATTAAGATGAATATCCGATGTATGTTGCAATACGATCTGCGTTTTATGGTATCCTTTTTTAGAAGATTGTAAGGTGGTGTAGCTAGCTATAATTAAACCCAATGCTATACTGAAAAATAGGATTTGATTAGTAAATAATGCAATTATTAGTATGCTTATGAATACCCCTTCAAATAAATGATCTGTGCTTAAAGTGCTTCTGAATTGTTTAAATTTTAGAAAGTCCATTTCAACTGTTTTTTGTCTTTCAAATAGTGTCTAACCTCATAGTTTAAGAATGAGGATCATATATTTGATTGCTTTTGATTACACTAGCAAGATAGAATGGGAGTCAAAATTAGGATTGTACTATAGTTACAAAGACTTGTACTTCTGTTACATTTTGCTGTAAATAGCCTAAAATCAATAGTTTTGTGCTACTTTCTAAAGTCTGAAGGAGGTTTGCCAAATTCTTCTACGTAAACTCTTGTAAAATAAGCTGGATCTTTAAAACCGGTCATGTAGGCTATTTCTGAAATGCTTAGCTCGTTTTTTATAATCAATTCCTCAGCTTTTTGTAATCGAATTTTTCTGATAAACTTAGTAGGAGATAAGCCGGTTAGATTTTTAAGTTTTCGATATAAATGCACTCTACTTATGTTTAGATTTTCGGCTAATTGAGGTACTCCAAATTCATCATTGTCTAATTCTTTTTTGATAGTTTCTATGACTTTCTTCATAAACTGATCAATAACCTTATGATTAGGAGTAATCGTGACATCACCACTCTGATACTTTTGCTGTAGTTTTTTTCGCGTGCTAATTAGGTTGTTTACTCTAACTAGCAATTCATTACGATCAAAAGGTTTCGTAAGATACGCTTCTGCTCCAATTTTTAACCCTTCTAACTGATTTGCTTGTCCAGACTTTGCGGTAAGTAGAATGAATGGAATATGATCAGTTTCAACGTGTTTTCTAATTTCAGTACCTAAACGGATTCCATCCCAATTAGGCATGGTGATATCTGAGATAACTAGATCAGGTATGTGCTTTTTACATAATTTCCAGGCATCCAGACCGTTTTTTGCTTCTAACACAAAAAAATTGTCTTCTAAACAGAATTTAATATAATCTCTTACCTCTTTATGGTCTTCAGCAATTAAAACTATGGGGTTGGAGTTGTCCTCAATAGCAATGAAATCTGCCTGTACAGGCTTATCATCTTCATTAATTAATAAGTCAATTGGAGCATTGATAACGAAAGTGGAACCTTTATTCTTTTTGCTTTGTACGCCAATCGTACCCCCTAATAGTTGAACTAGTTCTCTGGTTAAGGTTAATCCTAAGCCTACGCCTTCAGCATTGCCTGGGCTTTCTTTTGAGAAAGGTTCAAATAATCGAGAAACATATGGTTTGCTAATGCCAACACCTGTATCTGTAACAGAAAGATTAACCATAGCATTTTCAACATCCACCGCTATATTTAGTGTTATAGTTCCCCCTATTTTATTATACTTTATGGCATTCGAAATTAAATTATAAGTGATTTTTTTCCATTTATCTTCATCGTAAGATGCAAAAATTGATTGATGGGAAGTTATAAATTTTAATTCAAGGTTTTTTTGTTTTGCTAAGGAGGTAAAGGATTGAAATAGGTACTTTTGAAAAGCTATAAAATCACCATTGTCTAACTGCATGTCAAGTTGCTTATCCTGCATCTGGGCTATTTCTAAAATCTTTTGTACTTGATTAGAAAGATGATTAGTTTGATCTTCTATTTGATTTAGATGACTAGTAGCTAAGCTGATTTTTTGATGCTTTAGTTTAGCTTTAATTTGATCTGTGGCTCCCAGAATGACAGTTAATGGTGTTCTGAACTCGTGTGCAATAAGGTTGAACCATCTTGATTTGACTTTAGACAAATCACTAATGTATTCTCGTTCTGCTTCAGCAATTTTTCTACGTAATTGAATTCTGTAAATTAGCCAAATCATTGCTGCTGCTAGTAAAGAATATAGTATGTATGCAAAGTTGGTTTTATACCATACTGGATACACTACTATTGGGATTGCAGTATACATTGCCTCCTGCTGATCTTCAAAAGTAGCTTTAACTTTGAGCTGATATTTTCCCTTTGGAATGTATGATAACCTCAGGTCTCCGTCTTTTTGTGGAGGAAGCCAGTCTTTGTGATAATTTCCCAATTTGAATTGATACCTAACCTTATCTTGTTTTTCAAAGGTTAGGGCTCGGAACTTAAAGTTTATACTTTGATCTTCAGGATAGATTTCAATTTTTTTGTCACCCAATTTATTTTTTGAAGGAAATTTATAATGTAAGGTAGTATCCGCCCTGAATTTGGTGTACGATTCCCAAATCATATTTGGAGATTTCTTGATTGAAGAAACCAATTTATCAGGATGAAAATATTGTAAACCACTTTCACTACCCATCCAGATAAAATCATTCTTATCAATGTGAGCAGAACCAATGAGCATAGAGTTATCATAGAGCCCATCGGTCGTCATAAAGTTATCAAATTGTCCGGATTCAATATCGTAGCTTAAAATTCCATCACTTATTGTACCTAACCATAATTTCCCTTTTTTATCACTGATTACATTTAAAATTTTGTCATTAGGCATTTCCTCACTCCTGAGAAATCTCTTAAATTTTTTAGTTTCAATATCTAAACTATTAAGGCCTCCGTCTGTACCTATCCATAAAGTTCCTTTCTCATCCTGTGCTATGGATTGTACAAGGTTAGAACTAATACTATTAGGGTCCTTAGGGTTATATTCGTATATGGTGTAGGTGTAGTTAGTACCCTTTTTTATTTCGCTAGCGTTAGTGATCTTTAGTAAGCCTTTGCCAAGGCTACCGATCCACATATTATCCAGTTTGTCGTAATACAAATCTATTACACCTGTGTTTTCACTAAATAGAGGTATTCCAAAATAACTTTGATTTTTAAGATCATGGATAATAATGTTGTCCCATTGAGCTATCCACAGCCTTTGATTTTTATCCTCTGTGATACTCCAAGTATCACTGGGGGTAAATTCTAAATCCTGAAAATAAAAGTACTCTTCAGATGTATTGTGAGGATTGATTTTAATTAGGTCGGTCTTTTTTTCAGTATCTGAAGCAAAAATGTATACGAAACCATCACTACCACAAGTCATCGCATAAATGGTATGATTATTTATTTTTTCAATAGGATTGCTACTATTTCTATCCCATCGATATACCCCATCAGTTAACGCAAACCAAACTTGATCATCACAATCAATAATTTCTCTGACTTGTCCAACTTTTCCTAATATTGGGTGATGAAATGGTTTGTGCTTTATCAGTTGAAAAGCTCCTAGATTAGTGCCAATCCAGTAATTGTCCTCGTTGTCTTGAAACATGCAGTTAGCTCTCACTTGAGAAGTAGGAGGAAGCCCTAAAAGCTTTCCTAATGTAATTACATCTCTTTTTTGATAATTAGATGAAAACCTATAAACTTTATCTCCTCCATTTACCCATACCCGATTTTTTTTATCTTTAAAAATAAAGGGACGATCATTTAGTGAACTTTTATACGTACTTTCAAAATTCAGTTTTTTTCTAAAAACACTATCGCCTTTATGATTTTGTATTAACAGCTCGTTAGTTTTATAAATTAATAGACTATCTTTTGATATTGATAGCATATTGAGAATATCGTTTATGTCTTTATCATAGGATATTCGTTTAATACTATCATTCATTACCCTAAAAATAGAAGCCTGATCCTGCTGATTCTCTAGATTTTGATATTTCTTTTTACCCAGTATAAGTATCGTTCCATCACTGGAGATACTTATGTTGTCAGTTCCCTTAGTATAGAA
This sequence comes from Aquimarina brevivitae, assembly GCF_004216895.1. Taxonomy (GTDB): domain Bacteria; phylum Bacteroidota; class Bacteroidia; order Flavobacteriales; family Flavobacteriaceae; genus Aquimarina; species Aquimarina brevivitae. Next base: position 909,072 of record NZ_SGXE01000001.1, read on the forward strand.
GCTGGTTAATGTACTGTCAGCTATATTAAATCGAAATGTACCCGTTAACCCTGATATCCAAATATTATTACCTTTATCTGTAATTAACTTTTTTGTTTTATTAATAACATTTGAATTGTAGTCTATGGTATCCGGAAGAATTTTTAATTCTGTAAACTTTTCTTGATAAGGATCAAGTATCATAACACCTCCTCCGAAGGTTCCTATGCCTATTTTACCATCTTTTAGTTGAGATATGCTTCTTACCCAGTTACCTTTAAGTGAACTGGAGTCTCCAGCTTTGTAGGTGAATTTTTTAAAGTTTTTTCCGTCAAATCGATTGATTCCATATTGGGTAGCAAACCATAAAAAACCATCTTCATCTTGATGGATGTCAGTTATCCAATTGTTAGACAAGCCATCAAAAATAGTATAACGCTTTACCTCAAACGATGTTCGATTTTGAGCATAAATATTACCACAGTAAACCAAGATAAAAGTGTACAAGTATACAACAATAGTGATTGGCTTCATGGAATATTCAGCGTAAGAAAGGTTAAGTACTGCTAATATACTATATACCTTATAAATACGTGATAAATGTATGAGACTATTTGATCTCTAGGTTGATTACCTCTGATTTATTAGCTTCAAGTTGCACCTTATAATTTCCTACCGGAAGATAAATCACGTCATTTTTACTTTTGGTAATTTCGTCATCTGGAAACTCTTTTTCTAAATAGGATTTACCTTTTTCTGTTATGGAAAGATCGTAATCAATATAGTTTAAGCCCTTTTCAAGAGAAACAGGTATTGTTTGTACTACTTTTTCCTCTGGCGAAGTAATTAACACATTACTTTTTACAGCCTTAGATGAGTATATCTTAAGAGTCACTGAGGGTTCATAAGGCTCAAGCCATTTGCTCCAGGTGTTTCCCCATTGGGGTGACTTTTTAATACTTTCAATTGTGAAAAAATGAACATCTTTGGCTAATATCTTTTCGTTTAATTGTTGTAATGGTGCTATGTTAGCTAAGTAGATACTACGTCCGTGAGTCCCTAGCAACAGATCATTTTCTCTAGGGTGTACAACTAAATCGTGTATTGCTACGTTAGGTAGATTGCTTTGAAATGCTTGCCAAGACTCACCGCGATCAAAAGAAACATAAGCTCCATTGTCTGTACCCACATAAAGAACATTTTCATTTTTTGGATCTTCTTTGATAACATTGATGGGAGACATCGGAATGGTTTTGCCAATTTCCTTCCAATTAGCACCGTAATCTTCACTTACATAAAGATAGGGTGTAAAATCGTCCCATCGATACCCATTCAACGCTACATAAACGCGTTCCTTTTTATGTGATGAGGCAATTACTCTGGACACCCATAGGTCTTTAGAAAATGAATTTGATATTTTGGTCCAATCTCCACCGCTGTTTTTAGACACATACACCAATCCATCATCGCTACCAGTGTATAACAATCCAAATTGAAAAGGAGATTCTGCTATAGTCGCTATTGTTCCATAGGCTACATTTCCTTTTTTACCACCAGTAGTAAGATCCCCAGAAATAGCCGTCCAATTATCTCCTTGATCCATGGATCGCATTAATTTATTGCCCCCTAAATACAATATGTCTTGGTTATGCGAAGAAAGTAATATAGGTGTTTGCCAGTTAAAGCGATATGGTGATTCGCCTAACTCATGTTTTGGTTGTATGTACGTTCGTTTTTTGGTATCTAAATTTAGCCTATAATAATTACCAAATTGAAATCCTGTATAGACAACATTACTGTTTCGATGATCAACTTGTACTTGCATTCCATCACCTCCCATAATTGACCTCCACGGATATTGACCACTCTGATGCCAATAGCTATTTTCTTCTGCATTATGAGGACCTACCCATACGCCATTATCTTGTAATCCTCCATACACATTGTAAGGTTTTTCAAAGTCAATGTTGATGGCATAAAATTGACCAACATTTGGCTGATTGGCTTTAATCCAATTTTCTCCATCGTCGTAGGTAATATTGACACCCCCATCATTACCATTGATTAAATGTTCGGGATTATTGGGGTCTATCCACAAGGCATGATGATCCGCGTGAACATTTTCTTTATTTATACTTTCAAAGGTTTTACCTCCATCTTTTGATTTTAAGATGGGAACTCCAGCGATATAAATGTGATCTTTATTTTTTGGACTTACTCTTATCTGTGCAAAGTAATAGCCGTAACTATAGAACAAATCATCAAGATAGTCTTTATGCGTTTTTTTCCACGATTTTCCCCCATCGTCGCTTCGATATACTTCTGCACCTACGACCGGGGTATCGAACAATAGCGAATTGGCATCTTCTAAATAATTAGCTAAATCAACAGGAACAACAGTTCCACTGCGCACCATTTGTTTGATATTCTCAGCCCTATATTTTTCTTGAAACCCATTTTTCTTTAAAAATACATTTAGCTTTTTATCATCCAAACTTAGAAATTCTTCTTTGGTCATCTTTTTGAAATCGTCTTTCGACAATCCGGTGGAGGCTTTTTCATCTTTTTCTTTTGCCCTTCTAAACTGACTATCGTGTATAAGATAGACTGTATTTTCATTAAACACGGCTAGTCCTATACGACCTACTCCTTCACCAGTAGGCAAGCCACTTCCTTCAATTGAAATTTTTGTCCATGTATTTCCCGCATCCGTACTTTTGTACACTGCTGATCCCGGTCCGCTACCTGCGAAGTTCCATGCTTTTCGATCTTTATCCCAGGCAGCTGCGTACATGGTTTTGAAATTACCAGGTGTAGCAGCTAAATCAATGATACCTGTTTCATCATTTATAAAAAGCGTTTGTTTCCACGATTTTCCCCCATCTGTAGTTCTGTAAATGCCTCTTTCGGTATTGGTAGAGTATAAATGCCCGGTAACACCAACTACTACTTCTTCAGGATTATCAGGGTTTAGCAAAATTCTACCTATATGGTGAGAGTCCTTCAGCCCCATATTGGTCCAGGTTTTACCTTTGTCTGTAGATTTGTATACGCCAACACCAGCATAGGATGATCTCGAGGAGTTATTTTCTCCTGTACCCACCCAAATAATATTATTTTTCCAATCTACCGCAATGTCTCCCACATTAATGGTCTCCGCGTTATCCATAATTGGGGTAAACGTAGTACCATTATTTTCTGTGTACCATAGTCCACCCGAAGCATAACCAACATAAAACTCTGAAGGTTTGTTGGGGTTGACATCGAGATCCACTACTCTACCACTCATCACCGAAGGCCCTATATTTTTAAAAGGAACGTTTTTGACAAGCGAATTTTGTTCGAGTTGTTTTCTTTGTTCAAAGCCTCTGGATATGGCGTCAGCTGAAGTAGAAGGCTGTTGTGCCTGGATAGTTAAAAAAGTAAATAAAAGCGTGACTAAAGATAGACGAGTTTTCATGAAATTCTTATTTGAAGAGCTGAAAGTATTGATTGTTAAAATAAAGAAAAAATTTTTAGACATTGTTTAACAATAGATGCTTTTTGCTTTAGTATTTTTGGAAAAATTCAAAATTTATAACTACGAATGAAGTATCATCCCATTGACAAGAAGCTTTTTATAAAAAATAGAAAAAATTTCACCAGCCAAATGAAACCCAGCAGTATTGCTGTATTTAACAGTAATGATATCTATCCAATAGGAGCAGATAGTACAATGCCCTTTCAGCAGGCTCGTGATTTGTTTTATTTAAGCGGTGTGGATCAAGAAGAAAGTATTTTAATTCTTTTTCCGGACGCACCCCATGATAAGCACAAAGAAATGTTATTTCTAAAAGAGACGAATGAACATATTGCAGTTTGGGAAGGAGAAAAATTAACTAAAGAAAGAGCTTTTGAGGTTTCTGGAATTAAAAATGTGTTTTGGTTAAAAGATTTTGAAAAAGTGTTTTTTGAAATCATGACACAGTGCGATACCGTATATGTAAATACCAATGAACACTATAGGGCAAATGTGGAGACAGAAACCAGAGAAGATCGTTTTACAAAATGGTGGAAATCAAAGTATCCTGCACATGCTGTAGCTAAAAGCAATCCTATTTTGCAACGCTTACGATCTATCAAGGATCCAATCGAGTTAGAGATTATGCAAACCGCTTGTAATATCACTGAAAAAGGATTTAGGAGGTTACTTAATTTCGTAAAGCCTGGTGTGATGGAATATAATCTTGAGGCTGAATTATTGCACGAGTTCATCAATAATAGATCCAGAGGATTTGCGTATACTCCGATAATCGCAAGTGGCAATAATGCCAATGTATTACACTATATAGAAAATAATCAAGAGTGTAAAGCTGGAGATTTAATTTTGATCGATGCCGGAGCAGAATACGCCAACTACTCTAGTGATTTATCAAGAACGATCCCTGTTTCGGGTACCTTTACAAAACGACAAAAAGAGGTATATAATGCGGTGTTGAAGGTAAAAAATGACGCTACCAAAATGCTAGTGCCAGGAGCTATCTGGGCAGATTACCATGTGGAGGTAGGTAAATTAATGACTTCAGCACTGTTGGATCTTGGTCTATTGGACAAAGCTGATGTACAAAATGAAGATCCAGATTGGCCAGCATATAAGAAATACTTTATGCACGGCACTTCCCATCATATAGGTCTAGACACTCACGATTATGGAATCCTTACAGAGCCAATGCAACCTAATATGGTGTTTACGGTAGAGCCTGGTATTTATATCCCTGATGAAGGTTTTGGTATTCGACTAGAAGATGATGTCGTTGTACAGGCAAATGGAGAGCCGGTAAATCTGATGGGTAATATTCCTATCGAAGCTGACGAAATTGAAGAACTAATGAATTTTTAATAGAGTTTAAGAAAAATTAAAAAAGGCATCTTGATTAGATGCCTTTTTTTGTTGTATGTGATGGGGTAGAATTAGGTAAACTATTATTTCGTATAAAATTGTTCCTTACCTAAGAGGCTACGTGATATTGAAGAATTTTTCATTTTTCATTTTTATAAAAAAAAGTTAAAAAAACTTCCATTTTATAAATAAGTGTCTTACATTTAAGTACTTAACAACAACCTCACACAATGAAATCAATTAGCAAACTTCCACAACCACTGCGGAAAACTTTCCTTGTTTCCCCATTATTACTAAAGTTTAATTCTTGTATATTCTTTAGTTCTTAGGATTATTTAGGCTTTTATTAAAGCCCAATTTCACACATTCAGTACACAATTCATTTTAAAACTCAATTCACATCACAATGAAAAAGTTGAAGCTTTGTATCGTTTTGATACAATTATCTTCCTATTTGGTAATTGCTCAGAACGATCCGTTTAAAGTCAATGTCATTCCCCCATCACCAGAAGCAGCTCAATTAGCTAAATATGCAGATATCCCGGTAAGTTTGTATACTGGTACTCCTAATATCAGTATACCGCTATATACTATTCAAGAACGAGGCATCACCTTACCTATTTCCTTAAGTTATCATGCTTCCGCGCATAAAGTTGAAACCGTTGCTCCAAGAACTGGATTAGGATGGAGTTTGAATGCAGGAGGCGTCATTACTCGAAGTGTAAGAGGTGTTCCGGATGAATACGATTCGGGTCAGATAACGGGATTTTTAGCTCAAGCCCAACAAATGCGAGCTATGGATTCAATTTGTTCTAAAGACCCCTCGCTTTGCGTAGAAGCTTATACCAGAATTGAGGATAACAATCTTAAGGCAGAGTTGCTCGATTATTTAACAAGAGGATGTAGAGATGCTGAGCCTGATCTTTTCTATTTTAATGTTAGCGGTTACACGGGTAGTTTTCAGTTTGATTGGGAAGGTAATATTATAATCGCTTCAGAGGATCCAATTAAGATTGAACCCATAGGATTGGCTCCAAACAATGATCAATTTATTTCAGGTTGGGAACTCACAGCCCCCAATGGGATTAAGTACTTATTTACGGCGATAGAAACTCAGCGAAATTTTGAACTTATTGATATAAACGATATTTGCCGTTCTTTTTTAAACGATATACGGCCTCCACAGGGATGGTTTTTAACCGAAATAAATGACCCCAATACGGATAGTACAATTAATTTTGATTATGAACCTTATTATCAGAAAACGTATGTTCAGTCTATGTCATCAAGGACGCATGACTTTATTTATTTTGACATACAGAATGATTATTCCAGTAGTGAGCGAAAACTAAGGGTAGATATTGATGGTCAGTATTTAAAACGAATAACGACTTCTTCTGGATTAACAACTATCGATTTTTTTCAGGATCGATCTTTTCGAAGAACTGATTTTGGTATAGGTAATGGGGATAATGAATTGTATCCTCTAGGGGGACTAGCTGTTACTGATAGCAGGGATAAAGTTGTAGATAATTGGAAATTTGGTTATGATAATTCTACGGGAAGACTGACCCTAAAGTCAGTACAAAAAATTTCAGAAAATAACATACCGCCCTATCAATTTGAATATAAAGGTTCCCTGCCTCCGACTACTTCATTTCAGAGGGATCATTGGGGGTTTTACAATGATAATAGCGCTAAAACCTTTGTACCTCACACGATGTTTGGAGATCGTGAGCTACCAGGGGCAGATCGTTCACCTCACCCAACAAAGGTTACCCAAGGACTAATTCAAAAAATTATTTATCCAACTGGTGGTTACGATGCATTTACTTTTGAGCCACACGACTATAGTTACAAACAAGGTACTGAACTGATTAAAGAAGAAACTATTCCTTACACATACAATGCGTCAGCACCAGATTACCCCAGAAATATAGGTCTCAATGAAATGGTAACTCCGTTTACTAAGAATGATGATAGTCCAGTAAAACTAACGATTAATGCTACTTATCTTAATGGGGACATATTTGGCCCCTTTAGACATAACGTAACAGTTAAAATAGTAGATGATAAAAATGAGATAGCTTGCGATCAGTGTTACTTTTTTCAACCTGGATTTTATTCTGAACCTGAGTTTGAAGATGAAGAAAGAATAGATCAACGTGTGAGTGTAATTATCAAAGATTTATATCCAGGAGATTACCAATTAGTTGTCTCTACTGAAATTCCTCAAGGCACAGATCTGAACGGTTTAGTCGAAGCAGCAAGCGCTAATGTTTTTTGGGAGTCAGGTACCGGCAATTTTTTTACGGAAATAAGACAAGGGGGTGGATCGCGAATTGCAAAAATTCAACGTCATTATGGTTATAGCAATGAGGATAAAATTTTGAAATATGATTATAGAAAAGAAGAAGATGGAGCAAATAAGTCAACAGGTTCTCTTCTGGAATTTAAGCAAATTTATGAAGATGTAGTAAATTATTGTGTAGTTTCTGGTCCATTTGGTGACATATGTCAGGATGATCAAAAGTTGGTTCGATCTGCTCAAAATCGATCTGCATTAGGTTCCACTCAAGGAAGCCATGTTGGATATCAAAGTGTTGCCATACGATACGGAAATCAAGCAGAAAACGGTAAATCGGTTCATTACTTTACCTCTCCACATATCTATGGAGATACCAGGAAAGATGAAGTACCTTTTCCTCCAGCTATTAGTTTTGATTATAAAAGAGGGTTACAAACGGGATTGGAAGATTACAATGCCAATGGTGATTTAGTTCGAAAGTTAAAAAACGACTACAAGTTTGAGCAAACTTGGATTAGAGCTTTGAAAATGGGTTGGAAAAGGCCAAGAACTAGTCCTCAATACGCTAGAAATTTTACTATGCTACAGGATTTGGCTTGGGGTAGATATGCTAATGTTTTAGGGTTTTCGCAATTGAAAAAAACAGAGGAAACATTATATCTCGGTGAAAACTTTGATAAAGAATTTACAACCGTAAAAGAATATACATACTACAATACCCATAACCAATTGTTTGAAGAATCGACTACGGATAGTGAGAACAAAAAAATCATAACACAATATAAATACCCACTCGATTACGCAAGAGGTACTTCTGCTGTTTTGGATGCGATGCAGGATAGAAATTTAATTGCAGGTGTTGTGGAAAAAGTGGTATTTGAAGAGAGTGAAACGGGTACAAAAAGATTGCTTTCCGCCCAAAAAACAGATCATAAGTTTTATTCAGGCAATATATATCCTCATACAATTCATACCGCTAAGGTCAACGAACCTATTACTACATTAAGTCCTTTCTTTACTGCAAAATATTTATACGAACCTAGATATGAATTTAAGGAGTATAGCACCTATGGTAATCTATTAGAGCAAGCTGAACTTTATGGTAATATTACTGCTTATATCTGGGATAATGATGGAGTATATCCTATAGCTAAGGCAATTAATGCAGAAAGAAATGAAATTTTCTACACTAGTTTTGAAGCAAACGGTGATTTAGGAAATGCTAAAACCGGAGCCAGGTATTTAAATGGAAGTAGTTATACCATTCCACCCGCTCAAAGACCCTATGGAAATAATCTGGTAATGACTTATTGGTATTATCAAAATGGGCAATGGCAATTACAAAATGAGATTCCTTATCAATCGACCATTTCACATTATGGGGCTAGTAGATTAGATGAGATACGCGTATATCCGGAAGATGCACACATGTCAACTTTTACTTACCAAAATCTCGTAGGCGTCAATACGGTATCAGATCCTAACAATACTACAACCTATTATGGGTACGATGACCAGAAAAGATTGAAAACAATAAGGGATCAGGAATACAATATACTGGAACAGTATGAATACAATTTTAATAAGCAATAAATCGAAATAGTTATGAATAATTCAACAAGACTTGATAGTTTACCTATTCAATTTATAATCATTGTATTGCTGTTGACGACTATTTCGGTTAGCGCGCAGTATATCACTGGACCTTCTACGGTTAATAGAGGTAGTAAAACCATACATACTTATTATCCCCCATCAGGGACCATACCTTTTAATTACCGCTGGGAAATTACCGGGGACCAATCTTATCGATCATTAGGAGGATATAGCATTGAAGTCACCTGGTCTAACTATGCCTCATCAGGACTTATAAAGTTCGTTTCTTTTACGGGTAATGCACAGCAAAGTGTTACTATTGTTGCTCCACCACCACCGCCACCGCCACCGGTGGTTACGAACACCAAAAAATGCGGATTAGGAACATTAACCATGGTGGCTTCAGGTGCACCCTATGGGGGTTCTTACAGATGGTATAATAGTAATAACGTTTACTTGGGGAGTGGACAAACCAGAAGTACTACGTTTTCTTTCAGCCTTGGTAATCCAATACAAGAAAGAATATTTTATGTCAGTACTTATAAGAATGGGGTAGAAAGTGCAAAAACTCAAGTCACAGCTCGCTCTTATCCTTTGCCCTCATCTGTTAGTGCAGGAGCAGATAGTACTTTTTGCATAACTGATTCATTTCATTTTTTACAAGGGTATCCATCAGGTGGGACATGGTCAGGAAATGGGGTTTTCGGATTCTTTTCTAGCTATTATTTTAGTCCAGGAACTGCTACATCAGGTCAACATACGTTAACCTATACCTATACCAATCAGTATGGTTGTAGTCGCTCTGATACAAAAATTGTGACGGTTAGAGAGCTACCTATAGTTTACGCTGGCGAAGATTTAGGCCTGTTTAAAGATGGTGGAAGATACAACCTATCAAGAGTATTGGGGATTACTGAATCGGTACAGACGAATAGTTTTCAACTACAAAATAATAATACTACTTCAGTAGGAATATGGAGTGGAAATGGAGTGGTAGAAGATGGTCCTTGGTTTAACCCATCTATAGTCAATGGTACTAGTGTAGTTACCTATACGTATTCAGATGGCTATTGCAGCAATTCTGACAATAGAATTATAACTACCTATGACCCGCCTGAGATTACTTATCAGGGAGATTTAGTGCTAACTGACGACGAACCTACTGAAAAATTATCTTCTAACCAGGATTATCCGAGTTACCAATGGTATAAGGATAATATTCCAATTAGTGGCGCGATTAATAAAGACTATATCCTATCTGAACCAGGTAACTATTCGTTGAAAATCACTCTTCAGGGTGGAACCACCAGGTTTACTGATCCTGTGGTAGTGTATAAAAACAGTGATTTGGTGAATTATGTAAGGGTGCGCTCCGTGCAGCAGGAAGGATTTATGTCAGAATTATCGGTTCAACAGGCACCTGTATCACAAGTCAAAACTGTAACAAATTATCTGGATTACATGGGTAGGGCATTACAATCGGTGACTAAACAGTTTTCTCCTCAAAAAAAGGACTTGGTAACGGTAGCTACCTATGATCAATTCGGAAGACAAACAATAAAATATTTGCCTTATGTAGCTAGTTATGGGAGTGGAGCATTTAAACAGTTTGATGTTAGAGATCTTAGCTCAAGTCCACAGTATTTATTTTATCAAAATACAACCGATAAAATAGCCAATACCAAAGATCCCTGGTCAAAAAGTAGGGTGGAAGCTTCTCCATTGAATAGGGTAATAGAACAAGGTGCGGTTGGGGAGGATTGGCAACTGAGATCAGGACACACCATTAGGATGGATTATGCTACCAATTCTGACCTGGATGATATACCTATATGGGTAAAAACAGCAGAAGGTTTGAAGGCCAGTAAAAAATATGATCTTAATACATTAACACTGAATCAAACCACTAATGAGAACGGTCACTTAACTAGGACTTTTACTGACAAAAGAGGCAATAAACTTTTAGAAGAAACAGAGGATGGTCGGGGATGGAGAAACATAAATTATGTATTTGACAGCAAGGGCAGAATGACCTATGTAATTCCACCACAGACTATGGATATGTTAGTTTCCTCCTATCCCAAATTCATACCTAATACCGTTCTTGAGCAAGAATGTTATCGCTATGAATATGACTACCGCGATAGAGTTATTGTCAAACAACTTCCTGGTGCTGCCCCAATTTTTATGGTGTATGATCGGTGGGATCGATTAGTACTTTCTCAAGATGGTAATCAGCGAATTAATGACCAATGGAGTTTTACAAAATACGACGCTCTTAATCGACCAGTTATGACGGGTGTTACTGTGTTGTCAGGTGATAGAGCTTTCGTTCAGCAGCAGGTAGATCAGTTCTATGACCAAGTTCAAGTTAATGATTATTTAAGATACGAAGAATTAGGAGCACATCAGCATGGGTATACGAATCAGTCTTTTCCGACTATTAATGCTATCTCTGATGTAATTCTATCAGTAACCTACTATGATAATTATGATTTTGTATATCAACCCGGATGGCAAGGGCCGATGGGTATTGTAAAATTTATACCTGAGTTAGCTATTGATGAATATCTCAGTAGACCCAAAGGTAAAGTGACAGGAACTAAAATTAACATCTTGGGCTCTCAAGATTATGTGTACTATGTAAGTTTTTATGATGATAAGTATCGATTGATACAAAGCACTTCAACCAATCATTTAAATGGAACAGATAGGTATACAACCAGCTATGATTTTGTGGGAAAGGTTTTGCAAGAAAAAAGAACCCATCAAGCGCTAAATGATCAATTAATTATTCACAAAGAATTCACCTATGATCATCATGGCAGACCTCTGAAAACCTATCATACTATAAATGATGGAGATAAAATTTTGTTGTCTGATAATCAGTATAACGAAATAGGGGAATTGATAGAGAAAAACTTACATTCGACTGATAATGGAGCTAACTTTTTACAAAGTATAGATTATCGTTACAACATTAGGGGTTGGCTTAAAACGATCAATAATCCTCAATTAACGTTTAATCCTGAAAATAATGATGATACCAACGATCTCTTTGGTATGGAACTATACTATAATGATAGGGAGGCAACTTTAAACAATTCGCCCAGTTATAACAAAAATATTTCTGCCGTTACATGGAAAAGTGCAGCGCAGCAAGAAGAACAAGGATATGTATATACCTATGATCGCTCGAATAGACTAAAAACAGCATCCTATATAAACCTTTCGGATCCTTTAAAAAACGGCAGGTATTCTGTCGGAGGTTTACAAGGAATTATCGAGGATACCGGAATAAGCTATGATAAGAACGGTAATATATTGCATTTAAAGCGATATGGACTTTTAGCAGGTAATACTGGTGTAATAGATGATTTATTTTATCAATATAATGGTAATCAGTTGATTTCCGTAGATGATAGTGGCGACGCCTCGTTAGGATATAAAACCTCTGGTAGTATACAAAACGCAAACATACCCGCGCCAAATACCTTTTTGGGTACAGGAACCAATCGTTAAAAGGGTATATGAAAATAGTTATAATGAGATTCATACATAAATATATAGTGTTCTTTGTTGGGCTAGCATTACAAAACTTGGTAACCGGACAGATATTACCTGAGTCTACCTTTAATTATGATGATAATGGTAATTTGATCGTTGATACCAATAAAAATATTGTTTCCATCACCTACAATATTCTGAACTTACCAGAAGAAATTACTTTTTCAGATGGGCGAAAAATTCGAAATACGTACGATGCCAGTGGAAATAAACTATCACAAAAAGTAATCCTGGAAAATGGTAGCCAGCAATTAAAAAAAGATTATGTAAAAGCAATAATCTATAGCTCTAATTCATTGGAGTTTATACATACGACAGAAGGATATGTAGAACCGGATAATGATCGATTTATATATGTGTATCAGTATAAGGATTTGGTGAAAAACATTCGGTCTTCATTTAGTGATACCGATCGCGATGGGCACATTGATACCGTGGTAGGATACGTGGATAAAGATGGTGATGGTGATTTTAGTCAAGAGGTAAAAGAAGAGAAGGATTATTATCCTTTTGGACTTAAAATGCTAACGGAAACGAATGTAATCCGAGGTAGAAAACATGAGTATGGCTTTGCCGGCAAAGAAGAAATTGAAGCTTTTGATTTAGATTGGAATGACTTTGGAGCCAGAATGTATGAGAGCGCTTTAGGAAGATGGCATAGTATTGATCCCTTAGCAGAGAAATATCTTGGGATATCGATTTACAGCTATACTGCAAACAATCCAATAAAATATTATGATCCCGATGGCATGAGGATCGCAGAGGGTAGTATTTTTAAATGGAAAATAGAAAAGACAAAAATAATAGTAAAACGTGCCTTACTACAAGTTGCTGAAAAGGCTGTAAAAGCTACAAATCAAAATAAAGCACTCGGTAAAAATTTAAGTGATCGGGTTGCAGTTCTAGGAGAAACAATAAGTAATTTAAATACACTGGAGAAAAGCTCACAAGTTTATAGCTTAAATACAGGAAAAGAAGAAAATGGTGTTTCTTATGATTTATCTACAGGAAATATAAACATAGATTATACAAGTACAGCTACATTTGCTCATGAAACTAGACATGCCGGCCATTTTGAAACAAGAAGATTAGGTTTTGATAAATCATCTGGTAATACTGTGGCACAAGATACTCATGATGAAGTAGATGGATTTCAGTCGCAATGGGCTTATGATCCGTCTAGTCTTCCATCAAAAGTGAATTCAAAAGCGGATATTACACCTAAGTGGGTACAACTTCAACGTAATCCAACAACAGGAGATATGCCATACAGGCTTGGAGGAAGTGCCAACACAGGTCAAAGTCCTTTAAATATTGATTCAACAAGATATGAATTTATTAAAGCATACCCTCATCAAAGAGCATTGTACATAGAAAAATATGGTGATGAAAAATATAAGGACAAGACTCTTATTGATTTATTCCAAAACACTCACTACAAGAAATAATTTCACTATGAAAAAGGCAATTTATTTTAATATTATAATACTCATTCTTTCATACCTAAACTGTGTTGGTCAAATTATTCCAAAATACGGTTACGATAATAACGGTAATTTAAGTTATGATCAAAATAAAGAAATCGAATCCATAGCATATAACGTTCTCAATCTACCAGAAGCTATTAACTTTAATGACGGTAGAAAAATAGTTTTTTCCTATAATGCATCAGGAGAGAAAATTCAGCAAAGCGTATACGACAGTAACGGTAATCTTGTGCAACAATATAATTATATAGGCGGTATTGTATATGAAAATCAAAATCTCAGCTTTATTGCTCAGCAAGAAGGCTACATTGAACCTAATGATGATCAAACTTTTTTATATACCTATCAACATTTCGACCATTTAGGTAATATTCGGTTATCCTATTCTGATGCAGATAAGGACGGCCTAATTGATCAAGTAGTAAATGGCACGGATAAGGACGGGGATGGTGATTTTTATAATGAAGTAAAGGAGACTAAAGACTATTACCCATTTGGTTTGGTTTATAAAAGGGATAATGTAGTGAGAGGACGTAAACATCCTTATGGTTTTGGTAAAAAAGAGGAATTAGAAATGTTTGGCTTAGACTGGCAGGATTTTGGAGCTCGGATGTATGAGGCATCGCTAGGAAGGTGGCACGTAATTGATCCTTTAGCTGAAAAGTATTATGCTATATCCCCCAATGTTTATGTAGCTAATAATCCATTGAACTTTATCGACCCTACAGGTGCAAAAATAGAAGATCCTGACGGTATTGTAAAAAGGCAGAAAAATTTTCATGAATCTAACATTGAAGGTATTAAAGAGGCTTTAAAAGTAGTAGAGGATAAAAAAATGAAAAAGGCATTCAAAGGTTTATTGAATGCTAATAAATCTATGTTAGATAAAATAGAACAGCTTGAAGTATCAGAACAGACCTATCGTGTAAGTACAATAAATGATAATGGTGTGGGTTATAATGTCATAAACAATAAGGTAGATATAGGAATTGATGGAAACCTTTCTAATGATGATTTTATTGCTATGGTTGCACATGAACTAGAACACGCACATCAATATGAAACAGGACAAATATCCTTGAGAACTGATGGTTTTGCAGAAGCATTAAATGATATTGGGGATGAAACTAATGCTTTTAATCAAGAGCGAATTTTTGGACTAGGAGCTAGGTTTTTTCTTAATAAAACTGAAGAAGAATATACGGATGCTAAAACACGAGGCGAAGGTGTAAATTATAGAGCCTTACCAAAGGGGCCTATATCAATTAATTCACCTCAGGGGAGAGCTCTTAGAAGGAGAACAATTGAAGCCGGTAGAACTGGTCAACCGACTAAGGAATATTATAAGGGATGGCAAGCGGATAGAGCACTTGGTTTTTTAGGTAGAACTTATACTACGAGTCCTTTTAGCAATTAATAGATGTTAAGAATTTTAGTCTATGATAAAAGACTCCTTTGCACAATTTTTTACCAAAGGAGTCTTTTGTTCGGTATTTTTAAATGACGCGATGCTTCAGTGCCCCTTTCTCATTCACACCCTAAATCCACTCTTGATTCCGCATCATTGTTTGGAAAGCAAAATCCAGAATTAAGTGTTTCAGGAACATAGCGCCTTAGATTTGGATCACGCAATCCATTTTCAATAAAGGCAGTAAGGTCATTCATTTCTTCATCCGTTAGGTTGGTAGCACCAAATTGAGGTGCAAGTTGCGTAGGAGGAACTTCTGAGCTTTCCGGTACGCCATTATTCTTATATCGAATGACGTCTTTAACAGAAGTAAACGTACCGCCGTGACCGTAAAAACCATTGTCTATGATATTGTATAGTGTAGGTGTTTTGAACTTATAATCGTCTTCACTGTTTTGAGTAAAACCACCTCTTCCCTTCTTTACGTTAGAAAAACCAGCTTCATCCAAAACCATAGCTTGGCTAGAGTTATCAAAATCTCCCATTCCAAATGCATAAAAGTTTTTATCATTTAATGCGGGCCCTGTATGACATTCATAACATCTACCTTTATCAAAAAATACTACTGCTCCTCTTTTTTCAGTATTATTTAAGGCTTGCAAGTCACCATTAAGCCATTGTTGCCAAGGGGACTGATTCGCTAATAATGTTCTTTCATAAGCGGCGATTGCCAAAGCAGCATTTTGTTTTGTGTAGCGCTCAGACTCCGGTGAATCTGGAAAAGCAGCATCAAAAAGTGCCTTATACCCGTGTCCATTTACAAATTCTTCATCGATTAATAAACGATGCACGTCCTGTCCTTTAATAGCTTGTACTTCAATGCCTTGAAAACCTAAATTGTTTTCTGGGATATTGGTCCAGTTGGCTTCTGTACCCGCATTGGTACCCGTTGCGCCAAATTGACCGTTCCATAGCATAACATCTTGGTAGGCTACATTAAGTACGGTTGGGGATTTAATGGGCTGGATGTCTAGGTTTTCTTGAGGAACTTCAGGATTAACTATTCTTCCTTCTCCCTTAATTCCAAATCCCATTCCACCTTCGCCAAGACCTTGTCGTAATGAAGCAGCAAAACCAGCATCAGCCTGGTGACAAGAAGCACAAGAGTAAGTGTCTTTCATTTCTGTGATCTGCGGATTTCCAGCGGTTCCTGTTTCATGCATAAGCAACTTACCTAAAGCTACTTTTTCTGCTGTTATTGGATTCAGTGGATCTTGCGGAATATTTGAAAAATCATCACTTTCTGGTAAGGTAAAGAACGATTTTCCTTCCCCGTTTGAGGCTTCAATTAATAAATCTTCTAATTCTAAATCTAATGAAGATGCTATAGGCGTATAGTCATCATTGTTACATGAAGCAACGATCAATGCTCCAGCAACGAAAAATAAAATTTTTTTCATCCCTTTATTGTTTTTCCCTTGGTTTGTTATTGGTTCCCTTTTCTTAACAAAATGTTAAGTAAAACAAATATAACAATTGCAGGCAAAAACCATCCTAAATTATAAGAACTTAATGGGATATACTTTAAAAAAGGGGTATTTACCCCTGCTAATCCTACTGAATTTAAAAAGTCTGGTATGCTAAAAAGTAGAATAATCGCTACTACTCCTTTAAAAATTGGTGGTGAGGCATACTTATGTGGAACTAGATTAAGAAATATTAATCCTATAGTAACCGGATAGATTAACATAAGCGCAGGAACAGCGATGTTTATGATATAATTGACATCAAATTGTCCCATTAGTACTCCTAACAAACAGCCGATGATTGCAGTTGCTTTAAATGCTTTGTCAGAGTCACCAAAAAATCCCTTTACAAAATCAGCAGTTCCTGTTACAATTCCTATAGCTGTGGTAAAGCAGGCTAAGGAAACCAATAGGCCTAAGAACATCTTGCCGATATGACCTAGTGTAAAAATACTAAGGGAGGATAGAACTTCAATACGAGAACTATTAGGTTCCATCCAAGTACTGTAAATTGAACCGTTATAGATCAGTCCTGTATAAACTAATAAAAGTGCTAAACCTGCAATACAACCTGATTTAATAATTAATGCTTTATTTACTTTAAAATCAGAGGCACCTTTGAGTTTTAAAGAAACAATAATAACTCCACCAATCACAACTGCGCCGATAGCATCAAAAGTTTGATATCCTTCAAATAATCCTCTAACAAAGGGTTTTTCTAAATCTGTAACGACAGTACTAGCGGGACCGGTAAATAGCCCAATGCCGATAATACTTAGTATGGTCAATAAGATTACTGGAGTTAAAAATTTACCAATTATATCAAGAATTTTAGATCTATTGAGTACAAAGAGTAGTACAAGTGCAAAATATATTGAGCTCGTCAAAAGATACCCAGAATCCAAATAAGGTTGTATGGCTATCTCGTGTGTTACTGAAGCGGTTCTTGGCGAGGGTAACCCAATAGATATTGCATACACAGCAAAACAGTAGATATAACTAAAAACAGGAGATACTTTTTTGCCAAAATCAAACATTGTACCTTGAATTTTGGCGTGTGCAACTATTCCTAATATAGGGATAATAACTGCAGAAATAATAAAACCAAATGTTACCCAATTCCACTGGTCACCAGCTTCGTGACCCAAAAAAGGCGGTAACATTAAATTACCCGCCCCAAAAAACATGGAAAATAATGCAAATCCAGCAACAAATGTTTCCTTATTTAATCTCATTTCTTTAGGTTTAAAGCGGTAATATATTTTTATAAAATGACAATCAGCCATAAAGGTATTAAAATACAATTTCAGGAATCAGGAGTAGGAAAAAATATTGTGTTTTTACACGGTTTTTTAGAGAATCTTACAATGTGGAATTCAATCAAACCTCATTTTAAGGACTATCGATGTATCAGTATTGATCTATTGGGACACGGAGGAAGTGAATGTCTGGGGTATATCCATACTATGGAACAAATGGCAGCTGCAGTGCTGGAAGTTTTGGAATATCTAGAAGTATCCAATGCCGTTTTTGTAGGTCATTCTATGGGGGGATACGTTAGTTTAGAATTAGCTTATAAATATCCAAACATGATTAAAGGCCTAATATTGCTGAACTCTACATCGTATGCAGATAGCGAAGAAAGAAAATTAAGTAGAGATAGAGCCATTGAAATCGTTAAGAATAATCCAAATGCCTATACCAGTATGGCAATAGCAAATTTATTCGCTATAGAAAATAGAAAAAAGTATGCTGATCAAATACTTGCCATAAAGAACCAAGCCAGCAACACTCCGTTGCAAGGTATTATTGCTGCTTTAGAGGGAATGAAAGTAAGAAAAAACCTATCCAATACACTAAAGTATTTAGCAGTCCCCAAAGCAATTTTTGCCGGTACTCAAGATCCGGTATTAGCTTATGAGCAAAGTGTTGCTGAATCTAATTACACCAATACTGAGCTGGTAACTTTTGAAGGAGGACACATGTCTTACATTGAAAATAAATCAAAATTTATTAAAAGTCTGCACTCTTTTTTAGAACATTTATAATATCATTTCAGCGTTACCGAGGAGGGTAAAACCTGTCTAAAAATCGATAAAATACACATTATTTAGTCTTTTTGTGTTAAAATGATGATTTTTAGGGTAAATTTTCTTACATAATATGGTATATCAAATTATTTTTGTTATTATTGTGTTGATTATGAACAAGTAACCCCAACGCATATGACAAAATCAACTTCCCAATCGGGACTTTCTTTTTCTAAGTTATACTGTTCTTTATTTGGTCATAAATTTGAGGTGACCAAAAAAATTACCAATCACGTAAAAGAATATACGTGCTGTCATTGTAAAGAACAGGCTACAATCAATAGTAGAGGAAAGTTAGAAAAATTAACACCTAAATTAAAAGAAGCCAATAAAGCATTAGCTAGCGTACACAAAAAAAAGGTAGCTAAAGAAAATGCTTCTTCCACTTTTCAGGCAGCTTCTTAGTTGTCATTTTGAATAGGATTCCATCCTTGAGCTTTTAGCTCAATTCTTTCATTAGCTCTGGTTACCAAGGCATTTCCACTTTTTTGGTCAAGCATATGACCGATCACCGTAAAATTAGGATTAGCTTTAATCTTAGGGTAATCCTCTTGTGCTATAGTAAAAAGTAATTCATAATCCTCACCACCACTTAGAGCAACCGTTGTGCTGTTTAAAGAAAATTCTTCGCAAGTTGATATTACTGTTGGATCTAGAGGAATTTTTTCCTCATAGAGATTTACACCTACACTAGAGCTTTTACACAGATGTAATACCTCTGAGGAAAGTCCGTCGCTTATGTCAATCATACTGGTTGGTTTTACTTCCAGTTTTTGAAGCAAAAGCATAATATCCTTTCGAGCCTCAGGCTTTAGTTGTCGCTCAATAAGATAGGTATATTTATCTAAATCAGGTTGTACTGATGGATTTACTTTGTAGACCTCTTTTTCACGTTCTAAAACCTGAAGTCCAAGATAGGCACCACCTAAATCTCCGGTAACAACGAGTAAATCATTTTCTTTGGCACCACTTCGATATACGATTTCATCTTCATCTGCGTGGCCGATAGCAGTAACACTTATGATTAGACCCGTAGTTGAAGATGTAGTATCTCCACCGATCACATCAATATCATAAATTTTAGCGGCGGTATAAATACCTTCGTACAACTCTTCTAAAGCCTCTACAGGAAATCTATTTGAAACTGCTATTGATACAGTTATGTGCGAAGCAGTTGCATTCATGGCATAAATGTCAGATAGATTAACCATAACCGCTTTGTAACCTAGATGCTTTAAAGGAACATAGCTGAGGTCAAAGTGTACGCCCTCAATTAGCATGTCTGTGGACACTACTGTTTTTTTAGAATCAAAACTTAGAACGGCAGCATCATCACCAATCCCTTTTATTGTACTCTTGTGTTTTAAGGATACTTCTTTAGTTAGGTGTTCAATTAAACCAAATTCTCCCAATTCGGATAAGGGAGTTCGTTGTGGATTTTTATCTTCTATCATAGATGCAAAGATACTATTTACGCGTTAATTGAAATCAAGGATTTTAATTAACAGTTTTCTTTTCTAAATAAATTAAATGCCAGGTAACATCCTCAGATTTGTAAATTACCAAATCATTAAAACCAATTGCGTAATGTGCTTGCAGAGAGCGTTGATTATGAGCAGCTACTTCTGTAATAAGCATGTCATATTTTTCTCCAAATTCTTTGAGCATAGTAGCATATAAATTTCTAAAAACTCCTTGGCTCCTATATTTTTTAGCAATACAGATTTGCCCCATAATCAAATAGGAAGTAGCGGAAGTAATCTGATTTGTAATTATTGTAAACATAGGTTTAAGGACCTCTATTTCTTTCGCAAAATCTGGATGCATACTTAAGGCATAACCAACAACAGTTTCACCTTGTTTTGCTATAATATGCGCTTCTTTAGCGTTCATTCTTTCAAGTAACTCCATAGTATGCGTTACAGTAACAAACCCTTCTTTTAACTTTTCGTCATCGGATAGTACCAATGGTAAATTTTGTTGCTGTAAAGCTAATATTTGCAGCAATTCTTCGGTAGATGTTACCTTTTTATAACTAATATCCATAATTAATTATCGTATAGTATAAAAATAACAAATGAGGCAATACGCCCCATTTGTTATCAGTTTTTTTAATAAAACTTTGTAGGCTACTTTTCTAAGTGTGTTGATAAGTAGGCTAAAATCTCTTTTTGCTCATAATGGATGGCGTAATCTATAGCCGATCTACCTCTTTTTTTAGCCTTATAATTAGCTCCGTTTTCCACTAATTCTTTGAGCATATTTAATTCTCCATATTTTACTGCGTATAACAAAGGTGTTTTTGCTGAGCAATCGGATTCCAGATTAGCACCTTTCTTTATCAAAGCACTAAAGCACTTTTGGGCTTTTGTTTTAATAGCAAGAGAAAGTAAATGATAAGGTTTGTTATTAACCTGGTAACAGTTATCCAGGGCACTGGGGTCAACTGTTTTAAATAGAAGTTCTGGTTTGTCTGTCGTTAGTGCTTCTTTGAGCTCAGCAGTAACAGACTGAGCAGTTACATTAATAGTAATAAAAGTAAGGATTGATAAAAATAAAGTTTTCATACTGTTTGATTTTTGATTGATGAATTATGATTATGTATTAAAATTAGTCTTGTTGATATTCTAAAATATCTGCAGGTTGACAGTCTAGCGCTTTGCAAATAGCTTCTAGCGTAGAAAAACGAATTGCTTTTGCTTTTCCTGATTTTAAAATGGAAAGATTAGCAGTAGTAATACCAATTTCTTCTGCCAAATCTTTGCTCATCATTTTTCGCTTGGCGAGCATTACATCTAAGTTTACAATTATGGGCATAGTTAAATGGTTAATTCGTTTTCTTGTTGTATTTGCGTTCCTTCTTTAAAAATTGAGGCAATAAACCACGAGAATATTCCTAATATTAGATGCAGCATCCATTCAGGAGTTTCAGTTATTGACATTCTTTGATAGAGAATCCCGATTATAACTAATTCGGTTACTGCATACAAGAGATTCCAGAAGGTAAAATACAGCAGATAACGTGACGCTTTTTTGGTAAATAGAACTTTTGACTTAAACGTCTTAAATATGTTGGATGCTAAGTAGAAAAATACGGTGTAAAAGATCAGAAATATGGTTATGGCCAAAAAAACCTTGGTTTCATAATTTCCTTTGATTACAGAATCAGTAAACGGAATCTTAATGATAAATTCGTTATTGACTATTTCAAAGGATTTTGTAACGATCGCAAGTACTATTAAAATAAAGAATATAATATATCCTATCGTAATCGCTCGCAGTGCATAAAATAATAATGTGGATAATGATCTTTCTCCGAATGTTTTTAATTTCATGAGTTTAGCATTTCTATCGATGGGTCAAAAGTATATAAAATTATTGAAAAACAATAATTAATAGTTGTTTTTTATTAATAAATTACTGTTTTACAAAGTAAATAAACTACCGTTTTATAGTTATAAAACATAGTATTTTGTTGTATTTTAGCCCTATGACAGTGTTTCCTAAAAGACTTCAGAAAAAATTGCAGGATAGAGCTGAAAGCAATGCACTTAGACAGCTTACAAAGGCTACATCATTAATTGATTTTTCTTCTAACGATTATTTGGGCTTTTCTAAAAACAAGAATCTATTTCATCAAGCGTATCAATTATTAGAGAAGACCAATAACAAAGGTAATGGTGCTACAGGTTCTCGATTATTGACTGGCAATCATGAATTATATGCAAAAGCAGAAGAAATGATAGCCGCATTTCACAACGCTGAGTCGGCTTTAATTTTTAACTCTGGTTACGATGCCAATCTAGGCTTATTTTCATCAGTTCTTCAAAAAGGTGATATTATTTTATATGACGAGCTTATCCACGCTTCCATAAGAGATGGTATCCAAATGAGTAATGCAAAGGGATACAAGTTTAGGCATAATGACTTGGAAGATCTTCAAAAGAAATTGAAAAAACACCAAAGAGATACTGAAATCTATGTAGTTACGGAGTCTGTTTTTTCAATGGATGGGGATAGCCCAGATTTAGCTCTAATCAGTAAATTATGTCAAAGTCATAAGGCGCATTTAATAGTAGATGAGGCTCACGCGGTTGGTATTTTTGGAAAAGAGGGAAGAGGGTTAGTGCAAGAGTTAAATTTAGAAGCAGAGGTTTTTGCTAGGATCAATACTTTTGGTAAAGCCATAGGTTGCCACGGGGCTGCTATTTTGGGCTCGGAAAAGCTGATAAGCTATTTAGTGAATTATGCCAGAAGTTTTATCTATACTACTGGACTACCACCTCATTCACTAGCGACCATTTACTCGGCGTACTTGCAATTACGAGAAACGACCGATATTGTTCAACTTAAAAGGAACATAACATACTTTAAAGAAGCTGCAAAAACCTTAGGTATTTGCGATATATTCATTGAAAGTACATCTGCAATACAATGTTGTTTGATTTCAGGAAATGCAGCTGTTAAAGCTTTGGCAGAAAGCTTACAACAAAGAGGGTTTGATGTTAAGCCTATTCTATCACCAACAGTTCCTAAAGGCAAAGAACGCTTACGCTTCTGTTTGCACAGCTATAATACTCCTGAAGAAATTATGGAAGTCTTGCAGCTACTTGCTACCTTTGTCAAAAAGTGAACATAGATCTAGATGGCGAAAAAAAGTAAAAATTCACAGCACATTTTCATTACGGGTATTGGGACAGAGGTTGGTAAAACAATTATATCGGCTATTGTTACCGAAGCTTTACAGGCAGATTACTTTAAACCAATTCAGGCAGGAGATTTAGATTATGCTGACATGGATAAGGTTCAATCTTTAATATCCAACGATAAATCCAAATTTCATAAAAATAGTTTTGCCTTGAACACACCGATGAGTCCACATGCCGCAGCTGATATAGACGGTGTAAAAATCGAAGCAAAGTCGGTTAAAATTCCAAATACAAAGAACACATTAGTAATTGAAGGAGCAGGAGGGTTACTGGTGCCTATCAATGATACCGAAACAATACTTGATCTCATCCCGAAGGATGCAAAAGTAGTTTTAGTTTCAAGGCATTATTTAGGCAGTATTAATCATACCTTACTGTCAGTAAAAATTCTTCAGGATAGGGGCATAGAACCTGTGATAATTTTTAATGGAAAAGAACATCCTACTACAGAGGCTATCATACGAAAAATGGCTGGATGTCAAATTATAGGTAGGGTTGATGAAGAACCCTATTTTGATCAAAGAGTAGTAGCGGAATACGCGGATTTATTTAAAGAAAGTTTAGAAGCCTTACTATAATGAGTTTATCAAAAAGAGATAAGAAATATTTGTGGCACCCCCTTACACAGCACAAGATTCATCCTGAAGCGTTACCGATTGTAAAAGCAAAAGGAGCGATACTTTATGACGAATCTGGAAAGGAGTATATCGACGGAATTTCTTCTTGGTACACAGCAATGTATGGCCACTGTAATGATTATATTATCGAAAAGGCTTCGGCTCAAATGAAGAATTTGGATCAAATTGTTTTTGCCGGATTTACTCATCAACCTGCTATTGAATTATCTGAAAAGCTTATTGAAATCCTTCCGGATAATCAAGCTAAAATTTTCTTTTCAGACAATGGTTCCACAGCAAATGAAGTGGGTATTAAAATGGCATTACAATATCATTTCAATCACGGAGAAAAAAGAAACACCATCATAGCCTTTGAGGATGGTTTCCATGGAGACACATTTGGGGCGATGTCTGCTTCTGGATTATCGGTATACAATGGTCCTTTTGAAGATTTTTTTATAGATGTTCAACGAATACCCACTCCTACAGCGCATAATATTGAACAAGTACTCGCTAAATTACTTGAGATCATAAAGACTAATAGCGTAGCGGCATTTATATACGAACCTTTGGTACAAGGTGCTAATGCTATGCACATGTATGAGGCAAAGTATCTCGATACAATTTTAAATATTTGTAAGGATCAGGGAGTAATCACCATAGCGGATGAGGTGATGACAGGGTTTGGTAAAACCGGTAAAAATTTTGCTTCAGCATATATGCAAACACAGCCCGATATCATTTCCTTATCAAAAGCCTTAACTGCTGGTATGGTACCTATGGGAATTACGAGTTGTACCCAAAATGTCTATGAAGCCTTTTATGATGATTCAATAGGGAAGGCTTTTTTTCACGCTCATACCTATTCTGCTAATCCTATAGCTTGCGCAACCGCTATTGCTGGTATTGAACTGTTACAATCTACGGAAATACAAGAAAAAATAGCAAGTATTATAACATCACATCAAGAGTTTGATGCAAAAATTAAGAATCATCCTAAAATAAAAGGTACAAGACAGCAAGGAGTTATCTATGCTTTAGATCTAAATATTGATATGGATCGCTATGGAAACAAGAGATATCAAATATTTGATCATTTTATGGATAATGGAGTGTTTTTAAGACCCTTGGGTAGTACCATATATATTTTAGCTCCTTATGTGATTAGTCATAAAGAGCTGTATAAAATATACAATGCTATAGAATCGCTATTGTCCAATATTTAGCAGTGTCATTTACCATTCCTCATCATTAGTGTCTTCCGTTTTTTGGTTTTCGTATCCAAGTAGATCTATCTGTTCATTAGTTTCTTTAATGATAACATACATTTCTTGGTAATCCCATTCATCAAACTCTTTTTTACCAACCACATAGATTTTAGCTTCACCTTTTGGACCTTTTATCGGTACTGCTATATTTACTTTTCCTTTACCATTAGTGTAGGAAATATTACCTTGCATCATTCCGTCTTTTTCGATGGGTTCACCAAGAATTCCGACTACATAGCTGTCTTCTTTGACCTTAGCTAAGGCATCATTATAGGGATCACTATTTGTCATAATTTCGCTAACGCCAAAAATTACTGACCCTAAAAAGACAAAGAATAAAATAATGAGTGTAAGGCAGCCTCCCACTGGGACCACCCAAGGCCAATTACGACTAAACCAACTTTTTTGTTGTATTTGATTATTCATATATAAGATTTGATGTATACTTATATGATAAGTAGCTCCATTTGTTAAAAAGTTACAAATCTTTTCGGTAGTACATCTTCATTTTACGCTGTTGTCTTGAAAGAAAAAGAGTAAAACCCTACATTTGCCCAAACTACTAGAAATTTGAAGAATCCAGTTGCTATTACCGGTTTATCCTCGATTTCACCGTTAGGAGTGGAAGCAGATCAAATCTGGAAAAGCTACCAATTAGCTACCCATAACTTAACTTTTGAAGAATTTTTTGAGGAAAAAGCACTCGTAGCTGCTTTATCTGAGGAGACTATAAAAATAGTTGATCAATTAAGATCCGAGAATGATCACTATAAAGAGCTGGATGATTCGGTGTTATACGCAATATTAGCTGCCAGAGGCGCGGTGAAACAGGCCGGTTGGGAAGATTACTCAGACTTTGGTGTAAATATAGGGTCCTCCCGTGGAGCTACGGCATTATTTGAAAAATACCACACAGAGTTTTTGAATAAGAAAAAAGCCTCCACACTCAGTTCACCAACAACAACTTTAGGTAATATTTCCTCTTGGGTAGCACAGGATTTAAAAACCTTCGGCCCTGAAATTAGTCATTCTATTACCTGCTCTACTGCATTGCATGGATTACTAAACGGAGTAGCGTGGTTGCAGTCGGGCATGGCAACTAAATTTGTAGTTGGTGGCAGTGAAGCACCGTTAACCCCTTTTACTATAGCTCAAATGAGAGCTTTAAAAATTTATGCTGATAATGATGCTGGCACCTACCCATGTCAAGCGTTGCAGTTGTCCAAAAGTAGAAACTCAATGTGCCTAGGCGAAGGAGCTGCAGTCATTTGTATAGAGGATGGCAATCAACCCGATGCTTTAGCATTAATAGGAGGTGTAGGGTATGCTACGGAAGCATTACAACATAATATTTCGATTTCGGCAAATGCCAATTGTTTTCAGGATGCTATGAAGATGGCTATGCAATCCATTTCGCCTGAAGAGGTGGACGTAATTGTTATGCATGCACCAGGTACTGTTAAAGGAGATTTAGCCGAGTATAGAGCAATCGAAAAGGTATTTTTAACAAAAAAACCTGCACTGACAACCAACAAATGGAAAATAGGGCATACTTTTGGAGCAAGCGGAATGCTAAGTTTGGAATTAGCGGTTATGATGTTGAATCATCAACAATTTATAGAGATACCTTATCTTCAAGATATTGAAAAACCAAAAAGGATTAAGAATATATTGGTTAATGCTGTAGGGTTCGGAGGAAATGCTGTTAGTATCTTGGTTCAAAAAACGGAAAAAAATTAACATTTAAAGGGAATAATATTAGCAGAATATAAATAATTTGCTAAATGTTTACTTTGGTATTGAATAGTAAACAGTATTTTTGAAATTTCACACGCTATTTATGAGTACGATTAGACACAACTGGACAAAAGAGGAAATACTTGAAATTTATAACAAGCCATTAATGGACCTTTTATATGAGGCGGCTTCAATTCATAGGGAGTATCACGATCCTAACACTGTTCAGGTTTCTACATTACTATCGATCAAAACCGGGGGCTGCCCAGAAGATTGTGGATACTGTCCACAAGCAGCAAGATATCATACCGATATCGAAGGTAATGACTTAATGAGTGTTTCTCAGGTCAAAGCTCAAGCCCTTAGAGCAAAGGCTTCTGGTAGTTCTAGAGTTTGTATGGGAGCAGCTTGGCGAAATGTTAAGGATGGTGAGGAGTTTGATAATGTTTTAGAAATGGTTCGTACCATAAATAAATTAGACATGGAGGTTTGCTGTACGCTTGGTATGATTACCGAAAATCAGGCACAGCGATTAGCCGAGGCAGGATTATATGCCTACAATCATAATTTAGATACTTCAGAAGAATATTATAAAGAGGTAATCTCTACCCGAGGGTTTGAAGATCGATTACAAACTATTGATAACGTTAGAAAAACTAATGTAACTGTTTGTAGCGGTGGAATAATAGGGATGGGAGAACACGCAGAGGATAGAGCAGGTATGTTAGTTGCTTTATCTACCTTAGATCCTCAGCCAGAATCCGTGCCAATTAATGCATTAGTAGCGGTAGAAGGAACACCTATGGAAGAGCAAACACCCGTTGAAATCTGGGATATGATACGTATGGTAGCCACCACAAGAATAGTGATGCCCCAAACTCAAGTACGATTATCTGCAGGAAGAACTGAAATGAGTAGAGAAGGACAAGCAATGTGTTTCTTTGCAGGTGCTAATTCTATATTTGCAGGTGATAAGTTACTAACTACTCCAAATCCTGATGTAAATGAGGATATGGAGATGTTCAAAATGTTAGGTCTAAATCCCCAAAAGCCATTTGTCAAAAAATCACAACCTGAAACGATTGAAGCAGCAGACTCTCAATATAAAGCATTAGGCGAAAAGCCAAAATGGACAAGACCAGGTCATGTCATTGAGAAAAATGAACTAGCTAAACAAAAAGCTAAAGAAACTGTTGTTAGAAAATAATACAGTATACTTTTTCGTTTTTATGGGTATAAATGGGATATCATTTGTGAAAGATGGAGGGATTGAATTTAGAGCAGATACCAAGGGTCAAAAAAATAACAAAAGAAGCATTTCTTAAAGATTACTATGCCAAACAAAGACCTGTTGTCATAGAAAACCTAATCGAAGATTGGCCTGCCTATCAAAAATGGAATTTGGATTATATCGATAGTATTGCAGGAGATAAAACCGTTCCCTTATACGATGATAGACCCATATCTTCTGAGAAAAAGTTTAATGAGCCTCATCACAAAATGAAAATGGGGGACTACATTGAGCTACTAAAATCAAAACCAACTAACTACCGTATTTTTTTATATAATTTATTGAAGGAGGTGCCCCAACTTCAGGCTGATTTTAAGTATCCCAAACTGGGGATGCGGTTTTTAAAAGGGCTTCCTTTTCTTTTTTTTGGAGGAAGAGGCTCCAAGGTCTTTATGCATTTCGATATTGATTATGCTAATATTCTGCATTTTCACTTTCACGGAGAAAAGCAATGTATTTTATATCCACCATCTGAAACACCGTTTTTATATAAAGTACCACACGCATTAATAGCGCATCAGGAAATTGATTTTTCCAACCCTGATTTTGAAAAATGGCCAGCATTGCAAAAAGCAAAAGGGCTTGTTACTCATTTGAAGCATGGGGAAACCTTATATATGCCTGAAGGCTATTGGCATCATATGACCTATCTAACTCCTGGATTTTCCATGAGTATACGATCTGTACCTAAATCGATTTATAATTTGGCAAAGGCAACGTATAACGTTTTTGTGCTACGTCATTTTGATAATTTTATGCGAAAGCAAAAAGGAGATAAATGGATAGCTTATAAAAATGATAGGGCAATAAAACGCACCCATCAAAAAACAAAATTATAGATGCTTAGTAGCTATGCAATAGGCTGCGTTTACGAGGTGAGTTCATTAATCTTATCATATACCAGCTGAGTTTCCCAGCCGCGATACAATAAGTAATCCGCTAATTTTTTCTTTTTTTTAAAAATGTTAGACTCAGTTATTTGAGCTAGCTTTTTAGAGGCTAATGTATGCAGTGATTGCAAATAATCTTCTTCTGGGATTTCTTGGAGTGCTATTTTAATAAGAAAGCTAGAGATATTACGAAATTTAAGTTCTCTTACAATTCGATTCTTACCCCAATGTTTAGTCTTAAATTTACCGCGAGCAAAACTTTTTGCAAAGCGTTCTTCGTTTAAGAAATTATGTTCCATTAAATGGAGCAGTATCTTATCTTTTGCTTCAGGAATAAGATTGTAAGTATTGAGCTTAGCTTCAACTTCTTTATGGCACCTATCTTGATAGGCGCAATAGTATTCTAATTTTCGAGTAGCTTCTGCTAATGTTATACTTACCGGTTTTTGGTACATATTGCAATATTATAAAAAAACAAAAAACCCGACCTAAAAATTTAAGTCGGGTTTTTTTTGTTATTTGATCAACTTTCCATCTTTATCGTGGAAGTGATACTCTAAATACGTGTAAGCGTCTCTAGGTAAAATTTTCACCCATCTATTATAGTCAAAAAACCATTTTGAACGGGGGGATGGAAATCCTTTGGTTAAAAAAGCGGCAATAAAAGGATGAGCGCTTAGCGTTATCTTTTTATGGTCTTTTTTAATTAATTTTTCTAAATCGACCTTTATTTTATCAACTAAAACGATTGGCGCCTCAATTTCGCCATTAGCACCGTGAGGGTCGGGCTCACGAGTTTTTATATTCATTTCAGGACGTACGCGTTGCCGCGTTATTTGTACCAGCCCAAACTTACTAGGAGGTAAAATTTTGTGTTTAGCTCTATCGTCTTTCATCTCTTCTCGGAGCTGGTTATATAGGGTTCTTCTGTTGTCGGAGTTGTTCATATCTATGAAATCCACAACGATTATCCCACCCATATCTCTTAAACGAAGTTGACGGGCTACTTCTGCTGCACTAATAAGGTTTACTTCTAATGCAGTGTCTTCTTGATTTTTAGCTTTGTTAGAACGATTTCCACTATTTACGTCGATTACGTGCATAGCTTCGGTATGTTCTATAACTAAATAGGCTCCCTTACTCATGGAAACCGTTTTGCCAAAACTGGTCTTTATTTGTCTTTCGATACCGTGTTTTTCAAATATTGGTACGTTAGATGAATGAAGCCTAACTATTGATTCCTTGTCAGGAGCAATTTCCTGCAAGTATTCCTTAATTTGACCACATAATACTTCATCGTCTACAACGATTGAAGAAAATGAGTCATTAAAAACATCTCTGAGAATAGAGGATGCTCTGTTCATTTCACCTAGAACTTTTGATGGGTGATGGGCTTTATACAATTTTTTGCACATAGATTGCCATCTCCCTAACAGATTTTGTAAATCTTTATCCAGTTCTGCTACTTTTTTGCCTTCTGCTACGGTACGAACTATGATACCAAACCCTTTGGGTTTAATACTTTTTACCAAACGTTTTAACCGTTCTTTTTCTTCATTAGATTCTATTTTTTGAGAAACAGATACCCGGTTAGAAAAAGGGACTAAAACGATATAACGACCAGCAATTGATAACTCAGAACTAATTCTGGGTCCTTTGGTCGATATAGGCTCTTTTACAATTTGTACTAATAGCGATTGATTTGACTTTAAAACATCCGTAATTACTCCGTTTTTGTCAATATCATTGTCAAAAGGAAAATTCTTTAACGAATAGTCCTTTAATTTACCTGTGCTTACACGTTTTATGAACTTTAATAAAGAAGAAACTTGAGGACCTAAATCATGATAATGCAAGAATGCATCTTTTTCATAACCTACATTAACAAATGCGGCATTTAATCCAGGTACAGCCTTTCTGATTTTGGCAATAAAGATATCACCAACCGCAAAATTACTGTCATCTTCTTCTTTATGTAATTCAATTAGTTTTCCATCCTTTAATAAGGCAAAATCCGTAGAGGAACCAGATCTAATGATCAATTCTTTGTTCACTCTTATTAGATTTTGATCCCGAGTGATCGGGATGGATTAAACAATTTTTTCACAGGAATTAATAAAAATTCCGTTGAGATAGGATACTGTTTTGTTGGTAGCGTAAAACAGAATTTAATCTCGATTTCAAAGAACATTTTTAAAAGAAAAAAGTAGTTAGAAACTACTTTTTCTTATGGCGATTAGCTCTTCTTCTTTTCTTACGCTTATGCGTAGCTACCTTGTGTCTTTTGCGTTTTTTACCACTTGGCATAGGGTGTACAATTTATTTATTAATACTATGTTATTTAACTTCTACGTTAGTCTTTACTCCTTCAACAAAAACTTTTGCAGGCTTAAATGCAGGTATGTTATGTGCTGGAATCTTTATCGTTGTGTTCTTAGAGATGTTACGTCCAGTTTTTTCAGCTCTTGTTTTGATAATAAAGCTTCCAAAACCTCTAAGATAAACATTGTCTCCACTTTCTAAAGAATTTTTTACTTCTTCCATAAATGTTTCAACAGTTGCCTGTACATCACCTTTTTCAATTCCTAGCTTTTCTGAAATTCTTGCTACAATATCTGCTTTAGTCATTCTATTTCCTATTTAGGGGTTTTTTAAATTTTCAAGGGGGCAAATATAGTAATTTAAATTCCAAAATATCAATACTTAAACACGAAATTATTGTTTTTAAAGAATTAATTTCGCCAAACCTAAGTTTTTAGTATGATATTTTATAAAAAACTCATTACGTGGTACTTACAAAACAAAAGATCGCTACCCTGGCGAAAAACAAAAGATCCTTATAAAATATGGTTAAGCGAAATTATACTTCAACAGACGCGAGTTGCGCAGGGATTACCTTATTATAATGCATTTGTAGCGGCTTATCCCACGGTGTATGATTTAGCAGCGGCAAAAGAAGAAGAAGTTCTTAAGCTATGGCAAGGGCTAGGCTATTATTCTAGAGCTCGAAATCTCCATGCCACTGCCAATTATGTAACCAAAGAATTGAAGGGCCAATTCCCTAAAGATTACAAAGGACTTTTAACCTTAAAAGGAGTAGGTGATTATACTGCAAGTGCCATAGCATCTATTTGCTATGATGAGGCAACACCAGTAGTAGATGGTAATGTATATCGTGTTTTATCTCGATTTTATGGGGTACATACACCCATTAACTCCACAAAAGGGGTTAAAGAGTTCAAAAAGCTGGCAACTGAGGTTATGGATCCTAAGCAACCCGCAATATATAATCAGGCAATAATGGAGTTTGGAGCTGTGCAATGCAAACCAAAAAGCCCAGATTGTCCTAATTGTCCTTTACATACTGCCTGTGTGGGCTATAAAAATGCTGATGTTGATGTATTACCAGTAAAAGAAAAAAAGATAAAAGTAAAAAAACGATTTTTTCATTATATCGTATATCGGTTTGAGGAACAAACGATTCTCAAAAAAAGAACTAATAAAGGAATTTGGTTTAACCTATATGAATTTCCCTTGTTGGAGTGTGATAAAATTTTAAGTGTAAAAGAACTGAAAAAAAGATTAGCTAATAAAGATATGATAACTGATAGTTTGGATCTTGTACCTTTTAATCAAGAACCAGTAGTGCATAAACTATCTCATCAGCATTTGTACACCAAATTCTATATTGTAGAGGTTAATAAGAATCGAAAAACAATCCTCAATAATCAGCAATGGATCAGTATTAGGGATATTGAAGATTATCCGGTACCTGTATTAATAGGAAATTTTATGGAGCGATTTTTTTAGTGAAGCGCAGCGCGTATTTTAAATCGTTAATTTTTTAGTACATTTACTATACAAGAAATTTTATAGGTCTAGCTTATAAAAAAATTATGATTATGGTGTTATTCATTGTAATTATATTTTCTTTGTAATCAAATACAAATGCAAAAATTATAACATGTCAGGAACACTAAATAAAGTAATGTTGATAGGGCATACCGGTGATGAGGTTAAAATGCATTATTTTGAAGGAGGCAACTGTATTGGTAGATTTCCTTTGGCAACCAACGATTCTTATCTCAACAAATCCACAGGCGAACGTGTTACCTCTACGGAGTGGCACAATATTGTGGTTAGAAATAAAGCTGCAGAAATCTGTGAAAAATACCTTAGTAAAGGTGATAAAGTGTATATAGAAGGTAGATTAAAAACCAGAAGATGGCAAGATGATCAAGGAAATGATAGGTACAGTACAGAAATACAATGTACAGATTTTACCTTTTTAACTCCTAAGGCCGAAAGTACTGGGCAAGGACAGGCGAACGCTTCGACTCCAAATGCTCAACAAGGAGTGCCGAACCAGCAAGGTGCGGAGGCTTCAGCTCCAATTGCATCCGATGCAGAGGATGATGATTTACCGTTTTAATATTGTTTAACTAAACCAATAAATTTGGACCCTGATCCTGAACCGATATTTATAACACTGTTACTATTTGATGCTGTCTACACCATTAATTGGATTGCGGTAGTAGTTTTATTGATCTGCTCAGCCCTCATATCTGGTAGCGAAGTTGCATTATTCTCCTTAACACCCAACGACTTAAGAGATAATCAGACTTCAAAAAATATTGGAGCTATTACGCTATTACTGAGTAGACCTAAAAAACTGCTAGCTACTATATTGGTGGCCAATAATCTTATTAATATTGCTATCGTTTTGCTTTTTGATTCCATCGGTCAAGTCTTATTCGCAGATCTTGATATCATGGCCTGGGGCATTATAAATGTTCGATTTGTCGTTGAAGTCGGTGTAGTTACATTTTTGATTTTATTATTTGGAGAAATTTTACCTAAAGTGTATGCCAGTAGGAATAAGGTAAAATTTGCAATATTTATGGCAAGACCGCTTCAGGTTTTGGATTGGTTGTTTTCGCCCTTAAGTCTTCCTATGAGAAGTGTAACATTAAGTATACATAGCAAATTGGGTAAACAAAAATCGAATTTAAGCGTAGATCAACTATCTCAGGCATTAGAACTTACATCGGATAAAGATACCACAGTTGAAGAGAAAAAAATATTAGAAGGTATTGTTTCATTTGGTAATACTGATACCAAACAAGTAATGAAGCCAAGGATAAATATATTTGCTTTAAATGCAGCTTCTTCGTACAAAGAAATTATACCAGAAATTATTGAAAATGGGTATTCAAGAATACCGGTTTACGAAGAAAACATAGATAAAGTAATTGGGGTATTATACGTAAAAGACTTGTTGCCTTATATCAATACAACAGAATTTGATTGGATACAATTATTAAGAGATCCTTATTTTGTACCAGAAAACAAAAAACTAGATGATTTATTAAATGATTTTAAAAACAAAAAGAATCATTTAGCTATAGTGGTGGATGAGTATGGCGGTACCAGTGGATTGATAACCTTAGAAGATATTATCGAAGAGATTGTAGGCGATATTAGTGATGAATTTGATGACGAGGATTTAGTATTTTCAAAATTGGACGATCATAATTATGTCTTTGAAGGCCGTACAGCACTTAAAGATTTTTATAAGATTATTAAGCTTGAAAACACGGATATTTTTGATCTAAAGAAAGGTGATGCGGAAACCATTGCTGGTTTTTTATTGGAGATTTCTGGAAGTTTTCCTAAAAAGGGAGAGGTGATGGAGGTTGAGGATAAATACGAATTTAAGATCGAGTCTTTGGACAACAAAAGAATAAAACAGGTAAAATTTACCATTAAAGAATATGCTGAAGAATAGTTTAATTTTACTTATAGGTGTTCTAATTTTATCCTCTTGTGGTGGAGATGTTATTCCTAAACCCAAAGGATATCTTCGGTTAGCGTATGATGCACCAAAATACGATAGTATAATTACCAATTGTCCATTTACCTTTGAGATAAATAAACACGCTCAACTGAATAGCGTTCGTAAGAAAGTAGATTGCTGGTATAATATCACTTATCCTAAGCAAAAAGCAACCATATATTTATCCTATTATCCAGTCGATAAAAACTTAGACTCACTTTTAAGAGACGCACAAAACCTAACACAAGAGCATACTAAAAAGGCTGATGCTATCAAACCTGAAGAATATATAGATCAAAAAAATAACGTTTATGGAATGATCTATAAAGTAACGGGTAATGCTGCTTCGAACACACAGTTTTACGTTACGGATAGCACAAATAATTTTCTTACCGGTTCTGTTTATTTCAATGCTAGGCCCAATTATGATTCTATATTACCAGCATCCGCCTACATTAGACAGGATGTAATTCACTTGATGGAAACTATCAAGTGGAAATAATTCGGTTGGCCTAAGGAATCCCAAAATTTATACAAATTACATGAACAGGTAAGATAATTTTACCACTTTTGCCTTTTTTAAAAATAATGTTGATGTCAGATGATAAATTAAAATGGGTATACTTAGCTTTTTTATCTTTAGTATGGGGGAGTTCATTTATCTTAATTAAAAAATCACTTATTGGCTTAACACCGCTTCAATTAGGTGCTATTAGAACACTCTTTGCAGCTACTTTTCTTTTTTTAATTGGTTTCAAAAGTATTAAAACGATTAAAAAAGAAGAATGGAAGTGGGTTGCCATTTCTGCTTTTGCGGGGAGTTTTATTCCGGCCTTTTTATTTGCTTTCGCTGAGACTGAAATCGATAGTGCAATTACCTCAATACTCAATTCAACTACTCCGTTGATGGCTTTAATCCTGGGATCAATAGTATTTTCGATTTCTTTTAACAGAAAACAGTTGATGGGTGTTATCGTAGGCTTGATAGGTAGTATTGCTTTAATAGTTGAAGGCGCTAATGCCAACCCTTCTCAAAACTATTGGTACGCTAGTTTAGTCCTAATTGCTTCGGTTTGTTACGCCATTAATGTTAACATCATTAAAAGATATATGCAAAATATCAGCCCTATGGCAATTGCAAATGGAAATTTTTTAGTGCTGATTGTTCCTGCTTTTATCGTTTTAATATCGTCTGATTTTTTTAATGGCGAAACCTTACAAGATCCTAAAGTACATTGGAGTTTAGGTTACGCCGGGGTGTTGGCTATTGTAGGTACAGGAATCGCAAAAGTGTTGTTTAACAAGTTGGTGCAGATAAGTAGCCCAGTTTTTGCTACATCCGTTACCTATACCATACCTATTGTCGCTTTATTGTGGGGAGTATTGGATGGTGAAAGTTTTACGCTATTACAATTACTCGCTACCAGTATCATTATCCTTGGCGTATATTTAGCGAATAGAAAAAGTAAGGGTTTGCGTTAGCAAACCCTTACCAATACCTAGTTTTACTTTATATTATTTAAAATCTTCATCAGAAACCCCTTCGTTGATTTTGATTTCTTTTACTTTAAAATCAATATTCTGAGGGCCTAATGCTTGTGTTATCGTAAATGGGAATTTAATTCCTTTTACTTCTTGATAGTCACTGTAATTAGTAGTTACTGTTATTTTTTGACCTTGCTGTTCCTGTACGGTAGTTTCTTTTACTTTAAGGCCAGATTCAGTGTCGAAATAAGCTGTTTTCTTGTCGCTAAGTTTTACGGCATAAGCTTTTCCACCTTCATAAGGCTCTACTTTTTCTAGTGTAGGATTTTCAACTTTAAGCTCAGCAAAAGGATGTGCTTCTGCTTTGGCCGCTTCAATTTGTTTTTCATCATAATCCATACGTTGTCCTTGAGCCATAACATAGCCTTGAGTACCGTCAAAAACAATTTTTTGAGCAGTCATCCCTCCAAACGAAACCTCAATTAAAGATTGGTTTTTGGTAGTAACCTTACTAACCAATCCAAGAGTTGCTCCATTGAAGGCAGCTTCAGCTAACATATATACAGAAGATACGTCTTTTAATTTATCTTTTCCTCCAATAGCTTTAAAGTAGTTCTCTAAAACTTGTGCTGCAGTTACGTCCGTTGGTGTCTCAGCACTGTAATCTGGTTTATCTACCTTATTAGCATATTTGTCATAGTAAAAGATAGATAGCTCTTTGCCGTTGAATTTGGTTTTTTCTAAATTTTCTAGAACTTCACTTCCTTTACCTACTACAACAATACGAGCATTTTTGGAACTGAAATATTTTTGTGCTGCTTTCTGCACATCTTCAACCGTTATAGCATTGATCTTTTCTAAATATGTCTTATAGAAATCTTTTTGAAGGTTTTCTGTTTCAATATTTAGAGCATACTGAGCAATCGTTTCCGGTCTTTCTAATGCCAATACAAAATTACCAATGTACTTAGCTTTTGTGTTTTTCAACTCTTCTTCTGTAACAGGTTTAGAGGTAATTTTGTCAATTTCATTAAGGATTTCAACAACCGAACTATCAGTTACTGCATTTCGAACACTTGCAAAAGCTCTAAAACGTGAGGGAGCATATTTATCATTTCCAATGCTGGAATACGAACCATAGGTATATCCTTTGTCCTCTCTTAAATTAAGGAAAAGTCTCGCTTCACCACCGCCACCTAAGATTTGATTAGCTACCAAAGCTGCTAAATAATCAGGATCACTCATTTTTAGATTTACTAAATTTTCAACAGTGATTTCTGATTGTACTGCATTAGGTACATCAACAAAATTGATTTGCGTGTATTGCACATCTTTAGGAGTAGAATAACCAAAAGAAGGTACGGTTCTTTTTGTCCAAGGTTTGAAGTTTTTTTCAACTAATTCTTTAGCTTCTTCAAAATTGATATCACCTATAATAATTAGGTATGCATTTGTCGGAGCAAAGTAGCTGTCGTAGAAATTTCTAACATCAGCTAATTTTACGTTATTAACAGTTTCCTCTGTTGTAAATTCTCCATAAGGATGTTTTGCACCATAAGCTAAGGCCCTTTGTACCCTAGAGGATATGGCTTTAACATCTTTTTCTTCAGATTTTAACCCTGTAATTATTTTGGTTTTTTCTTTTTCAAATTCTTCTTCAGTAAAATTAGGATTAATCGCTGCATCAGCCATTAACTCTAATACTCTAGGAAAATATTTTGATAAAGATGAAGCAAATGCGCTCTGAGAACCAAAACTTAATCGGGCTCCTAGAAAGTCAATTTCTTCATTAAATTCATCTTTGGAAATATTTTTAGATCCATTTCCTAATAAGCTTGATAGCAATGAGGCTACTCCTGCTTTATCTCCCTCCGCAATGGGGTTATTGTCAATGGTCAATTGCGCAGAAACTCGAGGAAGTTTATGATTTTCTACGACTAGTACTTTTAATCCATTATCAAGCTCAAAACGCTGGGCGTCCTTTAAATTAATCTCAGGAGCAGGCCCCGGTTCTGGCATTTGTGTTCTGTCAACTTGTGCTTGTGTTTTTACAATCGTAAAAACAAATAATACTATAAATAATCTTTTCATGTGATTTTGAGTCTTAATTTGCTGGTTTTTCGCCTGGTAAATAGTTTATTATTACACTTTGATTAGGCTTTAAATATTTCTCTGCCACTTTTTTAATTTCTTCTCTAGTAATAGAACGATAAATCTCGATCTCTTCATTGATCAACGAAGTATCTCCGTATAACAAGTAATTTGTGGCTAAGGAACTAGCGATACCCTGTACACTGGAGTTAGAGTTCACAAAGTTATTCTCAAATTTATTTTGCAATTTTTGGTAATCTCTTTCGGATATTAGTTCCGTTCTCACTTTAGCAACCTCTTCTTCCATTTCGGAGATTAACGTTCCAAGATCTGTGTTGTTTAATGGTATTGCAAAAACCAAATACATCCCATAGTCCTCTTGAGGAATACTAAATGCTCCTACTTGTAAGGCCTGCTTTTGTTCGTCAACCATCTTTTTATAAAGCTTAGAACTTTTTCCGTCGCTTAAATAGGTAGAAATCATTTGCAAAACGTAAGAATCTCTCTGCTTAAATCCTGGCGTGCGATATGCTAAGCCAGTAGCCGGTATTTGAATATTTGGATCATAAGCCGTTGCTGTTCTTTGTGTAGTGATTGGTTTTTCTACTGGATATTTGCGTACGATGTCTTCTCCTTTAGGTATCGGGCCAAAATAATCCTTGATCATTTTTTTAGTTTTCTCGATATCGATATCCCCTGCTACTACCAGCACTGCATTATTAGGCACATAGTATTTTTTGTTATATGCTTTAACGTCTTCTAAGGTGGCTGCGTCAAGATCCTTCATATAACCAATGTTTGGATCTTTATAAGGATGCTTGTCAAAAAGATTTTTTCCTAACACCGGTAAAAATTGACCATAAGGAGAGTTGTCATAACGTAATCGTTTTTCTTCTTTTACAACCTCTTGCTGGGTATCCACACCAGTTTGATCGATAACAGGGTGCAGCATACGCTCAGATTCCATCCATAAACCGAGTTCTAAATTATTAGAGGGGAATACCTCGTAATAATAAGTTCTGTCCTGAGAGGTGTTAGCGTTGTTTTGCCCTCCGTTTGAAGATACGATTTCGAACCATTTTCCTCTTTCAATGTTTTTCGTCCCTTCGAATAAAAGGTGTTCAAAAAAATGAGCAAAACCAGTTCTTCCTTCCGTTCTATCTTTACCCCCTACATGATACATTACAGAAGTAGTCACTACAGGTGCAGTATTGTCTTGGTGTAGAATTACGTGCAACCCATTATCCAGGTCATATTCTGTGTATTCTACTTCTTGGGCTTGTCCAATGAAGGATAATAGGAGCCCTAAAGCAATTGTGTAAATTTTAATTCTCATTCGTAGTATTTTTTTGATTCAGATAATAAGTGTGTAAAAATTGAATTTTGTTACTTCGGAAAGGTATAAAAATGCGTTGTAATTTTCAAAATGAAATGCTAAAGCCGCAACTATTAACACGTTTTTAAGTAAAAAAAAGCGCGTATTCTTTAAATTTAGAAATAAACGAAAAAAAAATATCATGAAGAGATCAACCATTCCCGTAGTTTATGGACTTTTAATCGCAGTTGGATTAATTGTTTACTTTTTATTATTGTCTTTAATAGGAGTACAGACAAATCCAATCTTTAGTTTAGGAAATGGTGTTATTGTAGGTGTAGGCTTGTATTATGCATTACGTAATTATAAGAAGGAAAAGGGAGTAAATTTTGAATACCAGAAAGGTTTTATGGCAGGTTTGCTCACTGGATTTAATGCTACTATATTATTTACTATTTTCTTTGCGGTATATGTAACTCATCTAAACACTGATTTTCTACCAATGATGCTTGAAAATTGGAGCTCACATTATCATGTTGGTGTTGGTATTGTAGTGTTTGTAGCCGCTATTATGGGGTTCGCAACTACCTTTGTGCTTACATTATCTTTTATGCAACTCTTCAAAGATAGTTGGAATACAAAAAAAGGAAAAAAATCCACAGCGATTGAGGCTTAAAATATTTGTCAATTAATTAATTAGAAGTATATTTGCACCCGCCTTTAATTAGGCGAGGTTTATTTTTATTGATATAAATTAATTAATCGTTACGCTATGTACGCAATTGTAGAGATAGCAGGGCAGCAATTTAAAGTTGCGAAAGACCAAAAGGTTTTTGTACACCGATTAGCAGGTGAAGAAGGAGACAAAGTTTCTTTCGATAAAGTTTTACTTACTGCTGATGGAGACAATGTTACCCTTGGCGCCCCCGCTATAGAAGGAGCTCAAGTAGGAGCCAAAATTACAAGACACCTTAAAGGAGATAAGGTTATTGTTTTTAAGAAAAAAAGAAGAAAAGGTTACCGTGTTAAAAATGGTCACCGTCAGTCATTAACAGAGATAGTAATAGAAAGTATTGCTGCATCTGGAGCTAAAAAGCAGACTGCGAAAAAAGAAGAGCCAAAAGCGAAAAAGGAAACCGCTAAGGCAGATGCCCCTAAAAAGGAAACTGCAGCTAAAAGTGACACAAGTGCTGAAGATTTAAGTGCAAAAACAGTTGCTGAATTAAAAGAAATGGCTAAAGCTAAAGGTATCACAGGTTTTTCTTCAATGAAGAAAGCTGAGCTTATAGAAGCTTTACAAGAAAAATAATTAACCAAGCAGTAGTTATAGCTGCTAATATTAACTTATAAAACCGTAATAAGATGGCTCATAAAAAAGGAGTAGGTAGTTCGAAGAACGGTAGAGAATCAGAATCGAAACGCTTAGGAGTTAAGATTTTTGGTGGACAAGCTGCCGTAGCAGGTAACATCATTGTTAGACAAAGAGGTACTGCTCACAAACCAGGAGAAAATGTGTATGCTGGTAAAGACCATACACTACACGCTAAAGTAGACGGGATCGTTCAGTTTACTAAGAAAAAAGATAACAAGTCATATGTTTCTATAACCCCTTTTGAGGCATAGAGAAATGAACTTTATTAAATAAGCGAAAGCCTTTTCAACAAATTGAAAAGGCTTTTTTATTTTCTTTTTGCTGGCAAATGAGTTAAGTTTTTTGTGTAGAGCGTTAATAAATTTTCTGTGGTTAAGTAATTTGTTAAACTAATTTAACACTTATTTATTATGAAAAAATTAACCATTTGCACATTACTATCAGCGTCTATTTTATTTTCTAGCTGTCTGGGTTCATTTTCGGCCTTTAACGGATTGAAGGATTGGAATCAAGGAGTAACAAACAGTAAATTTGTAAACAACCTTATTTTTTGGGCACTTAATATTGTGCCGGTGTATAGTTTATTTATGTTAGGTGATGTAATTATTTTCAATGTTATAGAATTTTGGAGTGGTTCTAATCCTATTGCTATGAATGAAGGTGATATGGAAATGCAGATCGTAGAAAAAGATGGAAACACTTTTGAAATGATTGCAACGAAAAATAGATTGCAAATTAAAGTCATTGAAGGTGAGCGAAAAGGAGAAAAATTGGATTTAGTTTATAAACCATCAGAAAAATCTTGGAGTGCAATAAAGCCTAATGGAGAAGTTATAAAATTATCTTCTTTTGAAGAAGGTTTTTATGTAGTACATATGCCAGATGGTGAAGAGGTTAAGATTGATGTAAATGCTACACGAAACGAAG
Source organism: Aquimarina brevivitae (assembly GCF_004216895.1). Classification (GTDB taxonomy): domain Bacteria; phylum Bacteroidota; class Bacteroidia; order Flavobacteriales; family Flavobacteriaceae; genus Aquimarina; species Aquimarina brevivitae. The sequence continues at coordinate 951,450 of NZ_SGXE01000001.1, forward strand.
GTTTGGCTTTATTGGAGCGTAAAACAGTGGCATATCAAAATTGCCTGGTTGCGGAATTAGAATAGTCATTAAGAGAATAGAATATGCTAATCTCATTTGACTATATGAAATTTGTTTAAAATAAAAAACAGCTCTGTATTGAGCTGTTTTTTTATATCTATAAAGTAGTTGAAATATTAATATCTATAATACTCTGGCTTAAATGGACCTTCAACTTCCACACCGATGTATTCGGCTTGTTCTGGTCTTAACGTTTCTAATTCAGCACCTAATCGCGATAAATGTAACTGCGCTACTTTTTCATCCAAGTGCTTAGGAAGCATATATACTTCGTTTTTGTACTTATCAGAATGGTTCCATAATTCTATCTGAGCTAAAGTCTGATTGGTAAAAGAATTACTCATCACAAAACTTGGGTGTCCAGTGGCACAACCTAAATTTACTAATCGTCCTTCTGCTAGTATGATAATATCTTTGCCATCGATAGTATATTTATCAACTTGAGGCTTAATTTCATCTTTAGTGTTACCATAATTTTTATTCAGCCAAGCCATGTCAATTTCATTATCAAAATGACCAATATTACAAACAATTGCTTTGTCTTTTAATGCTTTGAAATGTTGTTCTTGTATGATATCTTTATTACCAGTGGTAGTAATAACGATATCAGCATTATGAATAACGGTTGTTAATTTTTTCACTTCAAAACCGTCCATAGCAGCTTGTAATGCACATATTGGGTCAATTTCTGTAACGGTAACTATAGATCCAGCACCTCTAAAAGATGCAGCGGTTCCTTTTCCTACATCACCGTACCCACAAACTACAACTCTCTTACCTGCAAGCATGGTATCAGTAGCTCTTCTAATTGCATCAACAGCACTTTCTCTACACCCGTACTTGTTATCAAACTTGGATTTAGTTACAGAGTCATTAACATTAATAGCAGGCATAGGTAAGGTCCCTTTTTTCATTCTTTCGTACAGTCGATGCACTCCTGTAGTGGTTTCTTCTGACAACCCTTTAATGCAGTCAACCAATTCTGGATATCTATCGAGTACCATATTTGTTAAATCTCCACCGTCATCTAAGATCATATTCAACGGCTTTCTTTCTTCTCCAAAAAATAAGGTTTGCTCAATACACCAATCAAATTCTTCTTCATTCATTCCTTTCCACGCGTACACTGGTATACCTGCTTCTGCAATTGCAGCAGCAGCTTGATCTTGCGTAGAAAAAATATTACAAGAACTCCAGGTAACTTCTGCACCTAGTGCTTTTAAGGTTTCTATCAATACAGCTGTTTGAATGGTCATATGAAGACAACCAGCAATTCTTGCTCCTTTAAGCGGTTGCTCGTCTTTATATTCTTCTCTTAGCGACATTAATCCAGGCATTTCTGCTTCTGCTAATTCAATTTCTTTTCTTCCCCAAGCAGCTAAGGATATATCTTTAACTTTATAAGGAACATATGGAACTGTCTTTGTACTCATATTTACTTGTTTTATGTTTAAGAGGTACTTTCTAGCAATTCGTACCAAAATATTATAAATTCGCATAGTGAAAATCCGGAAAAAATCTTGATTTTCAGAGTGCAAAGGTACGTAATAACTTTAAGAATATAAATGCCTCTTTACAAAACTATAACGCCAAAAAAAGGCACCACAATCTTAATCTGGAAAATAGATGAAACTTTCGAAACCCTGAAAAAAGATATTGAGCTTATCGCAAATTCTCAACAACGTGTTGAGGGTATGAAATCAACACTGCATCAAAGAGGTTTTTTAAGTATTCGCCATTTGTTAAAAGTCATGAATTATTACGATAATGATTTGTGGTATGATGAACTGGGTAAACCTCATCTTGTAGATAAAAAACATATCTCGATCACGCATTCCTTTACTTTTTCTGCTATAATCGTTAGTGATGATCCAATAGGAATTGATATTGAAAAAAAGAGAGCGAAAATTCAACATATTGCACCTAAGTTTTTGTATTCTTCGGATTATGATTTGTTAGCCGATAAGTCGATCGATGAACACGTTGAGGTTTTGACAATTTTATGGTGTGTTAAAGAATCAATTTATAAACTATTTGCTACACCAGGTCTAAGTTTTAAAGATCACATACCAATTAAATCTATTGACTATAAGCATAATCATGTACAAGCGCAGACAGATTACAATGGAAAGATTACGGACTACACCTTGCATTTTATGGAGTTCGAAGGATTCTGTTGTGCGTATGTAGTGCCTTAAAAATAACAAAGTTTAAAAGCTATGAAAGTATCCATAGAGCTTACCTTAACTCCTTTACAGGATGACTATGAGCAACATATTATTGCATTTATCAAAAAATTACGAGCATCAAAGTTTACAATTCTTGAAAATCCATTGAGTACCCAGGTATATGGCGAATATGATGAAGTTATGAATTTTCTTACGGAAGCCATAAAAACATCGTTCAATGCTTTAGAAAATGTATTGGTAACTATGAAAATTGTCAAATCCGATAGAAGTAAGTATGAACCACATTTTTGATTTCCTATTTGGTCAATATGAGAATTATGCAAACTTAGATATTGTATTAGAAATTACGGCGGTTCTTTTTGGCTTATCTAGTGTGTTATTTGCTTGGCGTAATAAAATATGGGTGTACCCAACAGGAATCATTAGCACAGCTATATATGTTTATTTATTGTATAAATGGGACTTATTAGGTGATATGATTATCAATGGTTATTATTTTATGATGAGTGTTTATGGATGGTACGTATGGACCAGAAAAGTTGGCCCTGATAATAAAAGCACACCGATCTCCAAAACAAATCTTAGAGATAAGAAAATAAGCTTACTCATTTTTTGGAGTAGCATCTTGCTGATCTATTTGGTCTATGTTGCAAATGATAAATGGGATAATAGTTATGCATATATTGACACTTTAACCACAGCAATATTCTTCGTCGGAATGTGGTTAATGGCAAGACGAAAAATTGAAAACTGGATATTTTGGATTTTAGGGGATCTAATTTCTGTTCCGCTTTATTTTTATAAGGGTTTTACATTTACCAGTATACAATACCTTATTTTTACAGTAATTGCTATTTTTGGGTATCTTGAATGGAAAAAACGCTTAAACAAACCGATAGTGACTGCTTAAAGGTGGTATTATTTGGTCCGGAATCTACGGGGAAAAGCACTTTGGCTGCAGAATTAGCGGTATATTACAATACCATTTGGGTCAAAGAGTACATGAGAGATTACTTACAGCATAAATGGAATGTGGAAAAGGCAAAATGCACTTATGACGATTTGCTGCCCATTGCCGAAGGTCAAATGCAAGCTGAGAATCAAAGTGTAGCAGTAGCAAATGATATATTAATTTGTGATACTAATTTGTTAGAACTAAAGGTGTACGCTCAGGTTTATTACAATGGGAAAGTACCTGATGCAATCCGTAAATTTGCGCTGCAAAACAAGTATGATCTCTATCTTTTAACAGACGTTGATGTTCCTTGGGTTGCTGATGATCTTAGAGATAAACCACAAGAGCGCCAAGAAATGTTCGAAGAATTTAGAAATGAATTAGAAACACAAAATTTGCCCTATGTGCTCATCAATGGAGATCGCGTGACTAGGTTAAATAGAGCAATAAAAGCGATACATAAACTCATTAAAGCATACAATAGTGAAAATAACAGACAAGGACATTAAATTAATAAAATCTAAAGGGCTTACTGTAGATAAAGTACTGTCTCAGATAGAAATTTTTAAAAATGAAATTCCCTTTGTTTCTTTAAGAAGTGCTGCTACGATTGGAAATGGTATCACTAAATTAAGTGAACATTACCAATCAGAATTAGCTAAATTGTACGATAATCGTCTAAATGAAATAGAAACTTTAAAATTTGTACCTGCGTCTGGCGCTGCTACTCGAATGTTTAAAGAGCTTTTTCGTTTTTTAGACCATTATGATTATGAAAAAGAGAGTCTCAACTCTTATACCAATCACGAAAAAGCAAATGCGATACGACTTTTTTTAATTGGTTTAGAAAAATTTCCCTTCTATGAATTGGTGATGAAACGCGTACAGGAAGCTTACCCAAATTTTTCAAGTCTTTCTGAAGGGAAACAATTATACATTTTTGTGGAAATGATGTTAAAGGAAAAAGGATTAAACTACGGTTCTTTTCCTAAAGGGCTATTACCCTTTCATCAATATACTGAGGATAATATTTCAACAGCATTTGAAGAACATCTTTACGAAGCAGCAGGTTATAATAAAGACCATAGGGACCAGTCAAAATTGCATTTTACCATATCCAAAGAACATTTGGAGGCGTTTAAAGGAGAGTTTGAACAAATAGAAAAAGAAATTGAAGCAAAAACAAATACTTCATTTGATATTACCTATTCTTTTCAAAAACCAGAAACAGATACTATTGCTGTTACTGAAGACAATGAGCCTTTCAGGCTTGAGGATGGCTCCTTATTATTTAGACCAGGAGGGCACGGAGCACTCATTGAAAATTTAAATGACCTAGATGCGGATATCATCTATATCAAAAACATCGATAATGTAGTAGTAAGAAAGTATCAGGAAGAAGTTTCTTCTTTCAAAAAGGTATTGGCGGGTAAATTGATTGAAATACAAGATGAGGTGTTTAGAATACTGAACCAACTCGATGAAAGTGTACCTTCTGAAGCTGAATTAAAAGACATCAAAAAGTTTTTGGTCAACCAGCTTAATGTACGATTACCTTTAGATTTTGATAAATTTTCCGAAAAGTATAAACTCCAATTTTTAAAAGAATCCTTAGACCGTCCCATTAGAGTATGTGGTATGGTGATCAATGAGGGGGAACCAGGGGGAGGTCCATTTTGGATCAAAAGAGATAATGGACGACTTACCCTTCAAATTATTGAAGGTCCCCAGATTGATAAAACAGATAAACGACAAAAAGAAATTTTAGAAAGTTCAACTCATTTTAATCCAGTAGATATCGTCTGTGGAATACGGAATTATAAGAGAAAGAAGTTTGATTTAATAAAATATGTCGATCCAGACTCTGGTTTTATCACCAAAAAAACAAGGGACGGTAAAACTCTAAAGGCGCTAGAATTACCGGGACTATGGAATGGAGCTATGGCTAATTGGATAAGTGTTTTTGTAGAGGTGCCACTAACAACATTTAACCCAGTTAAGTCAGTAAATGACTTATTAAAATCGGCACATCAGGTAAAATTATTCTCTTGAAAGTAGCTGAGTTATTAAAAGAAGTCAATTATAAATTTGTCAGGAGTTCTGGTCCTGGAGGGCAAAATGTAAATAAGGTTTCCTCAAAAGTGGAATTGTATTTTGACTTGAAAAATTCCTTGGCATTATCCGAAAAAGAAAAGTCCGTTCTCAGTACCAAATTAACAAATTACATTTCAAAGGATCAGCTCCTGATTTTAAAATGCGATAGTGCAAGAAGCCAGCATAAAAATAAAGACATTGTTAGTAAACGTCTTATTACCTTGCTAAAAAAGGCGCTTCAAAAAACTGCGGTGCGAAAGAAAACTAAACTTCCTCAAAAGGCAGTTAAAAAAAGATTAGAGCAGAAAAAACGCAATGCAGAAAAAAAAGCAAACCGAAGAGACCCTCTACGTTAGTTGAATAAAACTGTGTAAAAAATCTACACTTTTTTGTAGATTCCACACCTTTCTATGAATTTCTTACCATAAAATTTATTTTATAAATCGCTGTTTATCAGTGTTTAAAACTGATTTTTTGAAATATACCCAATTTGGAATGATTATTACTTTATAAAAGTAATTCTTATTAGATATTTCAAAATTGATAAAAGTACCTTACATATTAGCCCTCCTCTTTGTAGCACTATGTATTACTAATGTTAGTGCGCAGGATGAAATCGCGGCGACATATGTAACAGTAGAGCTAAATGATTACCAGGATGAATATCAAGAGTATACAGAAATTGAAATAATTGAATTGACAATGGCGGTACAAGATGAATTAGCTAAAAAGTTTGAAGGCCTGCGTATTTATAAAGCATACATCGCCAAAGACAATACTTATAAAGTAGTACTCAAAGGAAAAAATAACTTCACAAAAGTTGTATTTGCAAGCGCTAACGGCGAATGGATTAAGCCAAACGCTAAATCTTAAATCTAGGGGTAGAGAAGAAATATCGTTTTGCACTTAAAGACGATATAAAGTTGTTTAGTGCTAAAAAGAGACCCGATCCCAAGGGTCTCTTTTTTATTTTATATCATAAGAATAATTAAAATGCTTACTTTTATATCTCGGCTTAAAGAATACAAAACTCATGGCTCAAATTCTTATCGTGGAGGATGATGTTGCATTTTGCACGATGCTTAAAACATTTTTACAAAAAAAGGGATATCATATAAAAACGGCATTCTCTGGTAAGGAAGCAACGGAAACGATAGCTAAAGATTCTTTTGATGTTATACTTATTGATGTACGTCTTCCGGATTGTGATGGTATTTCGCTTTTGGATGAAATCTTGAGTAAGCGTAATGATACAGCCGTTATAATTATGACCGGATATGCTGAAATTAATATGGCCGTCAATGCGATTAAACAAGGTGCTTTTGATTATGTATCAAAGCCTTTTAATCCTGATGCTATTCTTCAAACTATTGAAAAAGCCATAGAGAATACTCAGATATCAAAGCCTCCGTTAAACAAATCGTTAGACAATCTTGTTTCTCATAATGTAGTGGCAAAACCTACAACAGAAAAATCTTGTTTTGTTAAAGGAATTAGTGATGCTTCTAAAAAATTGAATGAATACGTTTCCTTAGTCGCACCAACAACTATGTCTGTTCTCATAATGGGAGAAAGCGGCACTGGTAAGGAATATGTAGCTTGTAGTATACATAGGGCCAGTAAGCGCAATAGTCAGCCTTTTATAGCAGTAGATTGTGGCGCCATACCAAAAGAGCTTGCATCTAGTGAGTTTTTTGGTCATATCAAAGGTTCATTTACAGGAGCGGTAAATGACAAAGTGGGTCATTTTGAAGCAGCGAATGGAGGGACATTATTTTTGGATGAAATCGGAAATCTAAGCTATGAACTACAGGTTCAATTGTTAAGAGCGCTTCAGGAGCGCAAAATTAAGCCTGTAGGCAGCAATACAGAAATAGAGGTAGATATTAGAGTTATTGCAGCTACCAACGAAGACTTATCCAATGCGGTTAAAAAAGAAGGTTTTAGAGAGGATTTATTTCATCGATTAAATGAATTTTCAATTACCGTTCCCGCTCTAAAAAATCGGGTTGAGGACCTTTTACTTTTTGCGAATCAATTTTTGGAGCAATCCAATCAAGAACTCGATAAGGAGGTGCTTGGTTTTTCTGAGGATGTCTTAAATGCGTTTAAACATTATACGTGGCCGGGTAATTTACGAGAATTAAAAAATACCGTTAAACGCGCTGTATTGTTATGTCAAAAAGAAATGATATCCTTAGATCTTTTACCTAACGAAGTGGTTAATGCAACGCAAGAGCCGATACGCTCTTATAGTTTATTTAAAAATGAAAATGAACAAGAACTTATTTTGGATACCTTAGAAAAAACAAAAGGAAACAAAGCTAAAGCAGCCAGGTTGTTAGCTATTGATCGCAAAACGCTATATAATAAATTAAAACAGTATAATATTCGCTTGTAGCTTTTTAAGCTATTCTACCTTTAACTTCTCTATCAAAACTTCTATTTTTTCTATAGCTTCATTGGCTAAATCAAAAATTATATCCTCTGTTATGTCGTACTGATTTGGATGTTCAAGCTTGGTAAGTAAATTAATGATAGTATGGGCTTTGATTTGTCTAAACATAGGTAGCATCTTATGCGTCACACGTTTTAAGGCAACCAGATCTTTGTTTGCAACGATTTCTTTTAATTGCTTGATATTATTTTTAGTGCCCTCATAAAAAGCGTCAAGAATGGTATAAAAAGAATCGGGGTCTCCTTGTGCAAATTGTTTGATATCTTCAAGATGGAAATCAACAGTAGTTTCTTTTACTTCATTAATGTTTATATTGGGCTGAGGTATAGAAACTTGCAGTACTTCTCTGATAAGAGTCAATAATTCTGTAGGCGTGTAAGGCTTTCTTAAGCTACCTAAAAAACCTGCTTGTTTATAAAAATCGTTAGTTGCGTTTGTCTTTCCAGACAAAGCAATAAATGGAGAATTGGTTATGTTTTTTGCTTTTTCAATCAATTCAAAACCGTCCATTGAGGGCATTTGAATATCTGTAAGGATTAAATCATAATGGTGTTGATTGAGTAGCGTTATGGCTTCTTTACCATTGTGGCAAGTATCATATGCCAGCCCGGTTTGCGCAATAATTTCGCTGGTCAATGCAATTTGACTGGGGTCATCATCTACAATTAAAAGTTTTTTATCTTCTATAATTTGATCATATTGATTTTTTGCATTTTTTAGAGGATCAGCTGCTAATGAATGAGTTTGAACAGGAATACTAATAGTAAATGTACTTCCTTCATCTAATTTGCTGGTTAAACTAATGGTGCCATTAAGTAGTGTAACTATCTTTTTCGTTATGGCTAATCCCAGGCCAAATCCACCAATGCGTTGTTCTGTTGATTGATCTCCCTGTGAAAACTCTTCAAAAATAAGTTGTTGTTGGTTTTTAGAGATACCGATACCTGTATCACTAACTGCTATAACTAATTTTTTATCTCCTATTCCATTTTCTTTTAACCCCGCTTTTATCACTATTGAACCTTGCTCCGTAAACTTATAGGCATTATTTAGTAAGTTTGTTAAGACTTGTTTAATCCTAAAGGGGTCACTAATAAACTGTTTGTTCAGTTCTTCAGATACTAACAATTTTATCCTTATGTTTTTCTGATCGTTAATAGGGATCACACTATCAACCGTATCTTCAATTATTTTTTTTGGTGAAAAGGGAAGTTCCTCAACACTCATCTTGCCTGCCTCAAGCTTTGATAAATCTAATAGGTCATTGACCAAATGAAGGATGTAATCAGAAGATTTTTTAAGATGTTCTAAATAATACTTTTGCTTTTGGTTTAAGGTGGTTCGATCCAATAAATCGGAATACCCAATTACTGTATTGAGTGGAGATCTAAGATCATGGGTCACTGTATTGATCAAAGACTCTCGTGTTTTCAATAAGGATTCCGTATAGGACTTTTCTTTTTCAAGTGCTACCCGATACTTTTGGCTTTGGGACACATCTTTGGTTATCAGGTAAATAAACAACAGCGCGATCACAAAACTAGTTGCACCGATAATAAGAATATAAGTCGAAGTTTTGTTTAGGATTGTATTGGAAGCTTCTAGTCGATTGAGATAGGCTTTTCGCTCATTTTCTTCAATAGATGAAAGAATGGCTCTTAATTGTTTAGTGATCGTTTGGTCATTCTTCAATAAATTATTTTCCCTAATTTTTATCTGCTGGTCGTAGTTTCTTTCTTTTTGTTCGATTTCAGCTACAGCTTTATAAAATCGTTTAGCGACAGAATCCAGGGTTTCATTAGACAAACGTTGTTGGTTATCTTCCTTTGACCATTCTAGTAACGTTTTTAGGTATTTTTTACCACCTTCGCTAAGGTTTTTAAATCGATCTTCATAATTTTGATAGTTACCGTAATCATTGCTGTTTTTTTGCAACTCTTCAATAATATTTTGTTGAAGGTTTTTATCTTTTCGCTGTCTATAGATTGCGATAAGCTCTTTGAAGTTCTTATTTTTACTATCGATTAGCGTGGTAATACTATCAATCTTTTTTACTTGCAGAGAGTCATCCGTAATTTTCATTACCTTTTGGATGGTTGCCAATATAGTGTCTACTTTAGCTTGGTAAGAAGTGTAATTTTCAGTGTTAGAAGTTTGAATAATGTTTCGAGTTAAACTTTCCGCTTCATATAATCCAGTAATCGCTTTTCCAACCAAAAACAGTTTTTCATTGTTTTCATTCTTAATCTCGGTTAATGAAGTATAGTTTCTTACTTGTGCGTATATCACCCAAAAAGCGGCTACGGCAAGAATAACGACTAGGATATATCCTGCTATGATTTTATAGGTAACGGCCCTTTTAGTATTTTTCATACACTATAATAACGTCTGTTTGAAAAAATCAGTATTTTTCTTTTTAAATCTACGATAAATCAAACAATCCTGTTACTTTTGCACAGAAATCTCATAAGGGGTGCTATTTATTAGCGTCAGGGTGTAGAGAAATCAGTAAGAGCATTAAAAGTTCTTTGTGTAAATTTCTATTCCTTTTTGATAATAAAGGCTGAGATCATACCCAATGAACCTAGGCGGGTAATGCTGCCAAGGGACATGGAATTATTAAGAGCATATAGCTTTTATCCGTATTAATTGTTGAAGTCGTATAACCACTGTAGTTATTTCACAGTAGGTTATAAAGAAAGTAATTGGAAACCATTTTCTTTAGGTAACACTCAACGGAACATTATAGTTTAAAATATAGAATAATTACCCCTTTTATTCGTAAAAATAATTACGAATGAAACGTATAAAATTTTGTGCCATAGTTATAATCCTATCGACTATGGGGATGTTTGGACAGGAAAAGAAACAAGATTCAATACCAGTAGATGTTGAGAAACTTGATGAGGTTTTAGTAAAATCTGTGCGCGTGGATGCCGATTCACCGATCACCCATTCTAATTTATCTAAAGAAGAAATAGCAGAACGTAATCTAGGACAAGATATTCCTATTTTGTTGAATTACCTGCCTGGAGTAGTAACAGCGTCAGATGCGGGTGCAGGAGTAGGTTACACTTATATTAGGGTAAGGGGAAGCGATGCATCTCGCGTTAATGTTACGCTAAACGGTATCCCTTTTAATGATGCAGAAAGCCAGGGGACTTTTTGGGTTAACTTACCAGATTTTGCCTCTTCAGTAGAAAACCTTCAGCTGCAAAGAGGAGTGGGTACTTCAGCTAATGGATCAGGAGCATTTGGAGCTAGTTTAAACTTGTTAACGGATGCTGTTTCTCAAGAATCCTATGGCGAGATAGCAAATTCTTTTGGCTCTTTTGGTACAAGACGTCATAACGTAAAGTACAGCACAGGATTAATGAATGATCATTTTGAAATTGCTGGTAGATTGTCAGCAATAGCCTCTGATGGTTATATAGATAGAGCTAGTTCAGACTTAAAATCTTATTATATGCAGGGGTCGTATGTGTCAGATAATACCTTGATCAAAGCGATAGCCTTTGGTGGACACGAAATTACCTATCAATCCTGGTTCGGTATTGATGCAGAAACCTTAGCAAATGATAGAACCTTTAATCCAGCAGGCCAATATACAGATGAAAATGGAAACACTAGATTCTACGACAACGAAGTAGATAACTATAAACAAGATCATTATCAATTGCACTGGAATCAACGCTATACTAACAATTGGTCAACAAATTTAGGCTTAAATTATACCTACGGAAGAGGATTTTTTGAACAGTACAGAGAGGATGAAGATTTTGCCGACTACGATTTTACACCCATTGAAATAGGTGGAGAAACTATTAATACTACAGATTTAATTAGAAGAAGGTGGTTGGATAATGATTTTTATGTAATCAATGCTACTGCAAATTATAAGGATAATTCCCTGGATGTAGATTTTGGAACATTCTATAGTTTCTATGATGGGGATCACTTTGGAGAAGTGATTTGGGCACAATTCGCAGGTGGATCTGAAATCAGGGACCGCTATTATTTTGGTAATGGTAAGAAAAATGAATTCACCATTTTTGGAAAAGCAACCTATAGGATAGACAACAAATGGTCTGCATTCCTAGATTTACAAGGTAGGTTTATAGGATATGAAACAACAGGATTAAGCTCTGATAGAATCCCTCTTGAGGTGGATGAAAACTACAATTTCTTCAATCCAAAATTCGGAGCTACCTACGAGATAAATACACAACATCAATTATATGCTTCTTATGCTAGGGCTAACAGGGAGCCCCGAAGAAGCGATTTTGAGCAGGGGATCAATACTGCAGAGACTTTGAACGATATTGAATTGGGGTGGCGATTTGGTAAAAATAAAACAATAGTCAATACCAATCTGTATTACATGTGGTATCAGGATCAATTAGTATTAACAGGAGCCTTAGACGATGTAGGAGCTCCTATCAGAGCAACTAGTGGAGAAAGCTACCGATTAGGTATTGAAATAGATGCTGATATTACCTTAGGAACCAAATTTAGGATACAACCAAATCTTGCACTTAGTACCAATAAAAATAAAGATTTTGTTACTTCAAGAGATGGTGAATTGGTTAACCTGGGAGATACTAATATTTCATATTCGCCAAATATTGTGGCAGGAAACATATTTGTATTTCAGCCCACCAAAGGTTTACAGTTTAACTTTTTGTCCAAATATGTAGGAGAACAGTATATGGGTAATATTGATAGTGAAGCTTCTAAATTGGATAGCTTTTTTGTCAATGATGTAAATATCATATACGAATTGAAAGATATCCCTGTGTTCAAATCAATTACCTTCACCGGATTGGTGAATAATATTTTTGATGTAGAATATGTATCTAACGGTTACTTTTTTACGTTTGATGACGATTTCAGTAATCCGGGAACGGTGACAACTATTGAAGGAGCTGGCTATTATCCGCAAGCAGGAATTAATTTTCTACTCGGAGCAACTTTAAAATTTTAATTAAAGCTAAAAACTAGATGGTCAGCACATCTAGTTTTTGTATTTTTATAACATAAACTTTAGGGGTGTCTCCTATTATGGAGTCTGAGAAATACCCTTTGAACCTGATCCGGATAATACCGGCGAAGGGAAAAGTTAGTACTGCGCTAAGTAGCGTATTTACTTCTCTTTAGGTAGTATTCTTACCTCTAAAGTTTATGATGATAGTAAGAACACCATGATCATAAACTTAAATTCAAATCCAATAACAATTTCATCGGTAACCTCTTTGCAGCAAATTCTTGAGGAATATAAAATTTCTTCAAAAGGGATTGCTGTTGCCATTAATCATCAAATAGTATCCAGAGATCAGTGGTCTGATGTCGTATTTAATGAATATGATCAAGTAACGATTATTAAAGCTACCCAAGGAGGCTAATAAAAAAGAAGTAATAGATAACACTATGAGAAAAGACAGCATTCCTAATAAAGAAGTAATAACTACAAAACCTTTCCCTAACTCAAAGAAGATTTATGTACAGGGAGAAATCCACAAAGACATTAACGTGGCTATGCGCGAGATTACGCTTAGCGATACCGTAGATTCGTTCAGCGGTAAAAAAACACCTAATCAACCAGTAACGGTATATGATACTAGTGGTCCGTACACCGATCCTCATAAAGAAATTGATGTACATCAGGGTATTGAACGCATTAGAGAGCAATGGATAATCGATCGCCAGGATACGGAAGAGTTAACTGAGTTCTCCTCTAACTACTGTAACCAAAGATTGAATGATCAAAGCTTAGACCATTTAAGATTCAATCATATTCGTAAACCCAGAAAGGCAAAACCTGGCAAAAATGTAAGTCAGATGTATTATGCCAAACAGGGAATTATTACTCCAGAGATGGAATATGTGGCCATACGCGAAAATCAAAAAATACAAGAAGCCAAACGAATAGCAAAACAACATCCGGGACAAGATTTTGGCGCCAGCATACCGGATGTGATTACTCCTGAGTTTGTAAGAGAAGAGATCGCAAGAGGTAGAGCAGTAATCCCTTCCAATATCAATCACCCAGAGAGTGAACCTATGATTTTGGGAAGAAATTTTTTAGTAAAAATCAATGCTAATATAGGTAACTCCGCAACCACGTCAAGTATTGAGGAAGAGGTAGAAAAAGCAGTTTGGGCTTGTAGGTGGGGAGCAGATAATATTATGGACCTTTCTACAGGTAAGAATATCCATGAAACACGAGAGTGGATTATTCGAAATTCTCCAGTACCAGTTGGCACAGTACCTATATATCAAGCCTTAGAAAAGGTAAACGGAAAAGCCGAAGACCTCACGTGGGAGATCTATAAAGACACCTTGATTGAGCAAGCAGAGCAGGGGGTGGATTATTTTACAATTCACGCCGGGGTGCGATTGGCTTATGTACCTATGACCGCCAAACGAGTTACAGGTATCGTGTCTCGTGGAGGATCCATTATGGCAAAGTGGTGTTTGGCACATCATAAAGAAAGCTTTTTATACACCCACTTCGAAGAGATCTGTGAGATTATGAAAACCTATGATGTAGCATTTTCGTTGGGAGATGGGTTACGTCCAGGTAGTATTGCCGACGCCAATGACGAAGCCCAATTCGCAGAATTAGAAACGCTGGGCGAGCTAACCAAAATCGCTTGGAAACACGATGTACAAACTTTTATAGAAGGTCCAGGACACGTCCCTATGCATATGATCAAAGCCAATATGGACAAGCAGTTAGCTGCCTGTGGCGAAGCACCATTCTATACTTTGGGGCCATTAACTACAGATATAGCACCGGGATATGACCATATTACGTCAGGGATTGGTGCAGCAATGATAGGTTGGTATGGAACTTCAATGTTGTGTTATGTAACTCCTAAGGAACACCTTGGTTTACCCAACAAAGAAGATGTGCGTACCGGAGTGATTACCTACAAGTTGGCTGCACACGCCGCTGATTTGGCTAAAGGTCATCCGGGGGCACAGCATAGGGATGACGCCTTAAGCAAAGCACGGTTTGAGTTTCGATGGGAGGATCAGTTCAACCTATCCCTAGATCCAGAACTGGCAAGGTCATACCATGATGAAACCCTGCCGGCAGAGGGAGCAAAAATTGCACACTTCTGTAGTATGTGTGGTCCTAAATTTTGCTCCATGAAGATTTCACAAGAGGTAAGAGATTATGCCGCAAAGAAAGAGCTAGATGAGCAACAAGTGCTCGAAGCAGGAATGAAAGAAAAAGCACAGGAGTTCAAAGACAAAGGCAGCGAAGTGTATTTATAGGAGCTGTTTCCCGCTTTACGCTATATCTTTTTAGGGTTTTGCACCCTAAAAAGGATGCCGCTGCAATCGGGGCTAAAAATAAATGATAAGTAAATAATAAATAATGTTGATTGTACTTACTTCCGAAAAAGAAATAGTAAACGAAGCTGCTTTAATTAATCAGTTATTTGAAGCAGGTCTTCACAGGTTACACTTGCGCAAGCCGCAGTTTACAAAAAGTGAATACAGTAAGTTGTTAGATCAAATAGAGCCACAACATTATAAAAAAATAATGCTTCACGAGTATCACGATTTAGTAAATGCCTATGATTTAAGAGGAATGCATTTACAAGAAAAAGCAAGGCGCGACCTTAAACGTAACTTAGAAAATTTTTTAGCAATTAATGAAAAGAGTGGTTATAAGGTTTCTAGCTCATTTCACACCGTAGAAGAAATAAAAGACTGTGGCGGGTTATTTGAATATGTGCTACTAAGCCCTGTCTTCAGCTCTATTTCTAAATTGGGGTATAAGGGTAAAAATTTTGATGTTAACGGAGTTGACGAATATGTAATTGGTATGGGGGGCATTAATCAAGATACTTTACAAGCAACATATGATTTGGGGTATCAGGGAGTAGGTGTGTTAGGCGGTGTATGGAATACAACTAAGCCTTTAGAGAGTTTTAAAGCAATCAAAAGCAGCTACGATGCTATTTTTCAAAATGCAATCACATAGCAAGTATGGATAAACGACCTTACATATTAACCATTGCAGGATTTGATCCCTCAGGGGGTGCTGGGGTATTAGCAGATATAAAAACCTTTGAAGCATTGAAGTGTATGGGTTTAGCAGTGGCTACAGCCAATACGATTCAAAACGACAAAACGTTTATGAAATGTTACTGGACCCCAATCGAAGTGATTAAAGAACAATTGGTAGTGCTTATGAAGCGTTTTCCTTTTGAAATCGTTAAGATTGGTATTGTAAAAGACTGGCTAACGCTAAGTAAGATTATAGATATTCTATACGATTATAATCATCAGATTAAAATTGTCTTAGATCCAGTGCTAAGTGCTACCGCTGGCTATAGTTTTGAGACATCTTCGGTTAATGGAAACAGGAGTATAGACGTATTTGAAGAAATCCTAAACAAAGTCTACCTGTTAACTCCTAATTATTTAGAAATTCAAAGGCTCTATCCTAAAAAAAGTATTGAGGAGGCAACTTTAGCCATACAACAAAGCACGAATGTATTATTAAAAGGAGGGCATCGAACAGAAGAAAAAGGTAAAGACGAATTGTATACCAAATCAATTGATGTGTTCACCCTAAAATCTGAAATATCTAATGCTACAGCAAAGCACGGCAGTGGATGTATACTTTCTTCTGCTATAGCAGCATATCTCGGAAAAGGCTTACCGCTACTAGAAGCTTGTACCATGGCTAAACGATTTACCGAACAACGGTTAATTTCTAATACGTCATTGCTGGCGTATTATTAAAATGATATTATGAAGGAATACGTAAAAATACAATACATCTCTCAAGGAACTACTGCCGAAGAGCATTTGGATAACATCAAGAAGGTGTGTGATGCTGGAATTAAATGGGTGCAATTAAGGCTCAAAAATGTAGATTTCGAAACTTATCTGCAAACCGCAATCGAATGCAAAAAAATATGTACTGCTTACGGTGCTTTATGCATTATTAATGATAATGTAAGTATCGCCAAGCAGTCCAATGCTGATGGAGTTCATTTAGGATTAAATGATATGAATCCAAGAGATGCTAGAGCAATTTTAGGACACAGAAGCATTATTGGGGGCACGGCAAATACGATTCAGGATTGTTTGCTTCAGGTAAAAAATGGAGTGGATTATATTGGATTAGGACCTTATAAGTTCACTAAAACAAAACAGCAATTAAGTCCAATTTTAGGCTTATCTGGTTATAAAGAGATTGTAGAAGCGGTTAGCAAAATCAATCAACAAATTCCGGTCATAGCAATCGGTGGTATTACAGCAAAAGACATAAGAAAACTCATAAACGTTGGAGTAGACGGTATCGCAGTGTCTGGGTTGTTATCAAACAACCCTGATCTTAAAGAAACCGTAACTCAGATACGTTCAATCATTAAGACAACACAACATGGATACGTTACAAATAGCAGATAAGGAGTTTAGTTCAAGACTATTCACAGGTACAGGAAAGTTCAGTTCTTCAAAAGTGATGGAAGAAGCCTTGCTTTCATCAGAGAGTGAATTGGTAACAGTAGCTTTAAAAAGAGTAGAACTAGATAATGAAGAAGATGATATTTTACGTCATTTGACTCATAGCCGCATCAATTTACTACCAAATACATCGGGCGTTAGAGATGCTAAGGAAGCGGTATTTGCTGCGCAGTTAGCTAGAGAAGCTTTAGAGACAAACTGGATAAAACTAGAGGTACATCCAGATCCTAAATATTTACTTCCGGATCCTATAGAAACTTTAAAGGCAGCCGAGGAATTAGTCAAACAAGGTTTTGTGGTCATGCCCTATATCCACGCGGACCCTGTTTTATGCAAGCGATTAGAAGAAGTAGGCGTGCAGTGCGTTATGCCTTTAGGAGCCCCTATTGGTAGTAATAAAGGTTTAAAAACCCTAGATTTTTTAGAAATTATTATCACTCAGAGCAATGTTCCCGTAATCGTTGATGCTGGTATAGGGAGTCCATCACACGCGGCTCTTGCTATGGAATTAGGAGCAGATGCAGTTTTGGTAAATACCGCTATTGCTGTTTCACAAAACCCTGTAGCAATGGCTGAAGCATTTAAACTGGCAGTGAAAGCAGGTAGAATGGCGTATAATGCAAAACTGGCTCCAATTCAACAGATGGCTCAGGCGAGTAGCCCATTAACAAGTTTTTTACATGAGTAGTTTTACAAAAATTATTGAAAATTATCATTGGGATAGTATGCAGAAAGACATCTATGCTAAAACAGCTGAAGATGTCATCTACGCTTTACAAAAAGACAAAAGAACACTCGACGATTTTAAAGCATTAATTTCTCCTGCAGCTAAACCGTTTATAGAGCAAATGGCGCAAAAAAGTGCTGAGCTTACCAAAAAGCGATTTGGCAATACGATGCAGATGTTTGCACCTTTGTATTTGAGCAATGAATGCCAAAATATTTGTACGTATTGCGGTTTTAGTATGACTAACAAAATAAGAAGAAGGACATTAATAGACGAAGAAATACAACAAGAAGCTGATTATCTAAAAAGTAAAGGCTTTGATCATATTTTATTGGTCACAGGAGAAGCGAATAAAATTGTTGGTGTTGATTATATTGGTAATGCCATTGACATTATAAGAGATAAATTTGCAAATATTAGTATGGAGGTTCAACCTATGGATCAATCTGATTATGAATTCTTAAAAGCTAAGGGATTATACGCAGTTTTGGTGTACCAAGAAACTTATCATAGACAAGCCTATAAAAAACATCATCCCAAGGGAAGAAAATCAAATTTCGAATATCGGTTAACAACACCAGATCGATTGGGTAGGGCAGGTATACATAAAATTGGTATCGGAGCATTATTTGGTCTGGAGGATTGGAGGACAGACAGCTTCTTTACAGCCTTGCACCTTAGATATCTGCAAAAGACCTATTGGAAAACAAAATATGCAATATCCTTCCCCAGGCTAAGACCGCATAGTGGAGGGCTGGAACCTAAAGTTGAAATGACGGACAGTGATCTAGTGCAACTAATAAGTGCTTATCGATTATTGGATGAAGATGTGGAACTTTCCATATCTACCAGAGAGACTGAAACTTTTAGGAACAATATTGTTAATTTAGGAATTACTTCAATGAGTGCAGCCTCTAAAACAAACCCAGGAGGGTATGTGGTGGAAACCTCATCCTTGGAACAATTTGAAATCAGTGATGAACGATCTACCGAACAAATCACTGAAATGCTACAAGAAAGAGGATTAGACGTGGTCTGGAAGGATTGGGATAAAACCTGGTGTTAAAAGTCATATCTTTGTGTAACTATGCTTAGTCAAGAAGAAAAAAAACAATACCATAGACACATCATCCTTGAAGAATTTGGACAAGTAGGACAAGAAAAGTTGAAGTCAGCCAAGGTATTAGTTGTTGGAGCTGGTGGGCTCGGATGCCCGGTATTACAGTATCTTACCGCTGCCGGTGTTGGGACCATTGGGATTGTAGATTTTGACGTAGTAGATCAATCCAATCTTCAACGACAAGTGTTGTATACCATAGCAGACATTGGTAAGTCAAAGGCAGAGCGAGCAGCTAGTAGACTTGCGGCACTTAATCCCTTTGTAAATTTTAAAGTACATAATTATAAGTTAGACCGAGATAATGCAGAAAAATTATTTGCCGCGTACGACCTTATTGTAGATGGCAGTGATAATTTTTCAACACGGTACTTGGTTAATGATACCTGTGTTCTGACAAATAAACCGTTGGTTTTTGGATCCATATTTAAATTTCAGGGGCAAGTCTCTGTATTTAATTACAATAATGGTCCTACGTATCGATGTCTTTTTCCTGAGCCACCTGGTCCATATGAGGTACCTAATTGCGCTGAAGTTGGTGTAATTGGAGTGCTGCCTGGTATCATAGGTGCCTTACAAGCGAATGAGGCTATTAAATTGATCACCGGGGTTGGGGATATTCTTAACGGAGCGCTCTTATATTTTGATGCACTTACCATGAACCAACAAATTGTAAAATTTGCTAAGAACGAAAATATTAAAATCACTAAACTAGAAGAGGATTATGATGTTTTTTGCGGTATTGTTGAGAACAAAGATGCAATAACAGAAATTTCAACGGAAGAATTTAAATCCAATCCTCAAAAGTACACTGTTTTGGATGTCCGAACAGAGCAAGAGTTTCAGCAGTTTAATATTGGAGGTGTCCATATTCCGCTTGCTGAATTAGAACAAAGGTATACTGAAATAAATACAAAATTACCCGTAGTGGTCTGCTGCCAATCTGGAGTTCGCAGTAAAAAGGCAATACAGCTCTTACAAAGTAAATTACCAGATATAGAGGTATTAAACCTCATAGGAGGTTTGGCTTCTTATTAATTAGTAATGGTTAATATATTTCCTTGTTTTTGAACGCGATAGGCTTTAAGACTATATGGTAATGAAGAATCTTCAGGTTGCCCAAAAATTAAATTGTAACTATTTGCATCAGAACACCCACAAGTTGCCTTTTCGTTCGCCACGTTTAGTGAGGAGCATGCTTGTATTTTGTGATTAGGATCCGTAAGCTCAAAAGCTACAAAGGTAGTATTGTCAATATTGCGTATATAAGTTCCATAAATACCCGTGTCTTCCCTTCTCAAAACAGCACTACCGCCGGGAAAATCTAATTCGTTGAATTGTGGAAGATTTAAATTTACCTGAAAATTAACAGCCACGTTTGGCAAATAGGGATTTTGTATACGATCATCATCGGCGCAAGAAATAAATAGTAATAAGGATATTATAGAAAGAATATATTTCATCAAAACAAGGGTTAATATTTAAAAAGCAAATTACGTAAAAATATAAATGACTTTATTTTTTTCTTATATTTGTTATCGGTAAAGTCCCATCTAGGTGGGATTTTTTGTATTTATATAAACGATGAAGTTATGAGCAAAGTATCTTATTATACTGCAGAAGGGCTAAAAAAATTAAGAGAAGAGTTAAATCATCTTAAAGATGTGGAACGACCAAAAGCTTCTCAAGCAATTGCAGAGGCACGTGATAAAGGAGATTTGAGTGAAAATGCTGAGTATGATGCTGCAAAGGAGGCGCAGGGGCTTTTAGAAATGAAGATTTCTAAGTTAGAAGAAACTTTATCCAATGCCAGATTGATTGATGAATCTCAATTAGATACTTCTAAAGTATTAGTACACTCTAGCGTAAAAATAAAGAATCAAACCAATGGTGCTGAGATGACCTATAAGTTGGTTGCACAGAGTGAAGCGGACTTAAAAACAGGAAAAATTTCTGTAGACTCTCCTATTGGTAAAGGTTTGCTAGGAAAAAAAGTAGGTGATACTGCCGAAATTCAAGTACCTAATGGAATTATGAAATTTGATATTGTAGAAATTTCCAGAGATTGATACCGTATCCAAAATTAAGTAGAAGACCCTTTTTTGCTTACCAGAAAAGGGTCTTTTGTTTTTTTACTTTTTGGTAAAATAAAGTATCTTTCGAAATCTAATAACCGACTAAAACCAAGTAATGGCTACTCTATTTACAAAAATTGTCAAAGGAGAAATACCTTCTTATAAAATTGCAGAGGATGAAAACTTCTATGCATTCTTAGATATAAATCCTAATGCAAAAGGACATACACTATGTATACCGAAAAAAGAAGTAAACAAAATCTTTGACCTGGACGAAGAGACTTATATGGGCTTGATGGCTTTTTCAAGAAAAGTTGCAAAGGCACTGGAGCGCTCAGTTGAATGCAAAAGAGTAGGCGTCGCTGTCGTGGGATTAGAAGTGCCACACGTTCACGTACATTTAATACCATTGAATGATATGAAGGAAATGACATTTCAGCATAAAGTCTCTTTGACCCAACAGCAATTTGAAGATCTCGCCGCAAAAGTTGCTTCAAATCTTTAAGTTGATGAGTAATAGCGAGGAATACAAGTTATCATTGACGTTACGGATCGATTGGAGTGAAATGGACACCTATCAGCATGTCAACAATATTAATTTTATGAAATACATGCAGAGCGCTCGTGTTCAATTTTGGCAAGTAAGTGGGTTACAAGAATTGTATAATACTACTAAAAAAGGACCCATGTTGGTTTCTACAAAGTGTGATTTTAAACATCCGCTATTTTTTCCCGGTAATGTTACGATCAAAACAAAAGTAGCCTATACCAAAAATTCAAGCTTTGGACTTCTTCATCAACTCTATAATGATGACGGAGTACTGTGTGCTGAGGGACAGGATGTTGCGGTTTGTTTTGATTTTAATATCGATAAAACCTTTCCTATACCAGAGGATATTAGAAATGAAATGGCTAAATATGTTTAGCTGTTTAATATCTCGGGATTTTTTAAATAAATAATTGTTGCCGCAACGATTATAAATAAAATAATTACAAGGGTATAAAATAGGGGCGTAAACCTCACCTTGCTTGCTGTTGGAGTAACGGTTTTTCGGTGATAATCATAAACCATTTCTATATCTTTAGTCCATAATGCAGGGTAAATATGAGACTTGCATTTTAAACATTCAATCTTATCTTCAACGTCCTTTGCGTTCCTTTTGAATAAGGCTGTTTTTAGTTCTTTTTGCTTGAAAGAAATGATCAAACCATCGGTGTTAAAACATACTGGGCAATTGTTATTCAGGTTTGCTTTTTTAAGGATGGTATATTCAGTTTTCACAAAGAATAAGTTTGGTTTTGTATTTATAACGAAACTTCCCTCCGATTGTTATACAGATACACCAGATTTACGTAAGGTGATTTGAAAAACAGTCCCTTTGCCTAATTCTGACTTTAATACCTTAATTTTTCCCATATGATATTCTTCAATAATTCGCTTTGCTAAGGAAAGGCCAAGACCCCAACCTCTACTTTTAGAAGTATATCCGGGTTCAAAAATTTTAGCAAATCTCGATTTCGGGATTCCTTTACCTGTGTCTTTAATATTGATAAAAACGCGTTTAGAATCTTCAGTCAATTGGATACTTAGATCTCCTTTCCCTTTCATAGCATCGATGGCATTTTTCACCAGATTTTCAATAGTCCAACTGTATAATTGAGAGTTTAGACTTACAAAAATAGGTTTGTCTGGGAGGTTGAGTGAAAAGTTGATTAACTTTGAACTTCTGGATTGTAAGTAAGCGTATGCGTTCTTTGTTTCTTTAACGATATCTGTGTCTTCCAAATTGGGTATCGAACCTATTTTCGAAAAACGCTCAGTAATTACTTTTAACCGTTCAATATCTTTTTCGATTTCTTCCAGATACTCTGGATTAACATTCTCTGCTTTTAAAATTTCGTTCCACCCTACCAGTGAGGATAATGGCGTTCCTATTTGATGAGCGGTTTCTTTAGCCATACCTGCCCATAATTTATTTTGTTCACTTACTTTAGAGGTGGTAAAGAAAAAATAGATCACACCAATCAGTAAAAATATGATAAGAACTATAGCGATTGGATAATAGGTTAATTTTTTGAGAATACCAGAGTTTCCGTAGTTAAGGTGTTGAATGGTACCTTTTAAATCCAATATTATGGGGTCATTTTCAGATTGAATTTCTGTCAAATACGCTTTTAGATTCTCTTCATCCTTGATAACGCTTTCTGAAATGTTAGAGATGTTAGACGCATCTATATTACCTAAACTATCTCTTATAAATTGGTTATTAGCATCGGTTATTATGATGGGTATGGTTTGGTTAGATGCACTTATAAGGATGGAAAGATCTAGGTAATCATCTTGTGTACCGCTATTTAGTGCGCGATAGGATTGTGCCCAGGTTTGCATTTTTACTCTTTCGTCTTCTTTAAGGCGCTGTAAAAACAATGAAGTATTCCACAAAACAAGTCCCGTAATTACTAAGGCAGCTAAGATTATAAAATAACTGGCAAAATTACGTTCATCTGTAAAATTCATATAGCTAAATTACAAGATTGCTGGTTTAGAGGTAAACGCACATCTTTTTATTTATTGTTTAAAAATACGCACTTCGTGTTAAATAACTTAATTTTTTGAGCTTTAAACTTTGACTATCTTTGTGGATAAGATACAGCAATTATGATAAAAATAGACCCTGAAAATACGGTAACTCCAAAACTACACGGTATGTTGTTAGGAGCAATTGGACCGCGACCAATTGCTTTTGCAAGTACGGTAGATAAAAAAGGTAACCCTAATCTTTCTCCCTATAGTTTTTTTAATGTTTTTAGTGCAAACCCTCCAATTGTTATTTTTTCTCCTGCACGTAGGGTACGTGATAATACAACAAAACACACACTAGAAAATGTTATGGAAACCAAGGAAGTGGTCATCAATATCGTTAATTACGATATCGTACAACAAATGTCGTTGTCCAGTACGGAATATGATCAGGGTGTCAATGAATTTACAAAGGCTGGTTTAACGATGCTGCCATCGGAAAAGGTCAAACCCTTTAGAGTAGCCGAATCCCCAGTGCAACTAGAATGTAAAGTTAATGAAGTAGTACCCTTAGGCGAGGAAGGAGGTGCCGGTAATCTGGTGATATGCGAAGTAGTTTTAATGCATGTAAACGAAGCAATATTAGATGCAAATGGTAGTATCGATCAAGCCAAAATAGATCAGGTAGCCCGTATGGGTGGCAATTGGTATAGTCGAGCTAACCAGGGAATGTTTGAAGTTCCTAAACCGCTCAAAACGAAAGGTATTGGTGTTGACATGTTGCCAGAGGCAATTCGACTTAGCACTATCTTTACAGGGAATGATTTAGGGAAGCTAGGTAATATCGAAATGATACCTCAAAAAGATGAAGCACAACAGTTTGTTGATAAAAATGAAGATATAAAAACGTATATTGATCAAGCAAACCCAGAGGAAATTCATAGATTTGCACAGCAGTACCTAGATAAAGATGAGATAGATACTGCTTGGAAAATTTTAGTAGCAAAAACGTAATACATTAAGATGGAAGTACAAGGCAAAATCAAAATGATAGGTGAAACACAAACCTTTGGCAACAATGGTTTTAGAAAGAGAGAGATTGTAGTAACTACAGAAGAACAATACCC
Source organism: Aquimarina brevivitae (assembly GCF_004216895.1). GTDB lineage: Bacteria > Bacteroidota > Bacteroidia > Flavobacteriales > Flavobacteriaceae > Aquimarina > Aquimarina brevivitae. The sequence continues at coordinate 976,268 of NZ_SGXE01000001.1, forward strand.
GCAACATATTTTAGTAGAGTTCATACAGGATAAGACCGATTTATTAAACAATTTTCAGCCCGGTCAAAATGTGAAAATAAGCATTAATCTTAGAGGAAGAGAGTGGGTAAATCCACAAGGCGAAACAAAATATTTTAATTCTATTCAGGGTTGGAGAATTGAAAATTTACAAGCGGCTGCTCCTACTTCAGGTGCTCCGATGCCTCCTGCAGATGCTTTTGAGCCTGCGAATGATTTCACAGAAGAAGATCACGACGACCTGCCGTTTTAATCAAATACAGGTTTTTAAAAGATAAAAGTCCGATACGCAGTATCGGACTTTTCATATAATGGTTAAAATGAACCTCTTAAAAAAACTCAAAAAAAGCAATGATGAACAAAATTTATCTTAAAAGGTCTTAACAAATATTGCGATTTTTTTGTTTATATCAAACAACTAATTGATATTTAACGTTGTAGATCAAGCTGCATTTTATATTGTTTTTTTTAGGTACACATATCGATTTTCCACCGGTAACTTATGCTGATCAAGATGGTTTATTGGCTATTGGTGGAGACCTCTCTACTGAGCGATTGCTGTATGCGTATAATCATGGAATTTTTCCCTGGTATAATGAAGGTCAGCCTATACTTTGGTTTTCCCCAGATCCTCGAATGGTACTGTTTCCTGATGAGCTCAAAGTGAGCAAAAGTATGAAACAAGTATTGCGAAAAAACTTGTTTCAAGTTACCTTTAATACACAATTTACAAGTGTAATACAAAACTGCTCGTCTATTATGCGTCCAGGTCAGCAAGGTACTTGGATTACGGATGAAATGAAAGAAGCCTACACTGCCTTGCACGAAAAGGGTATAGCGATGTCAACTGAAGTATGGCAAGACGAAATGTTAGTTGGTGGTCTTTATGGAGTTTGGCTAAAGGAAAAAGGCGTATTTTGCGGTGAGAGCATGTTTGCTAAAGTAAGCAATGCTTCAAAAGTGGGATTTATTTCATTAATTCGTCATTTAAAGTCTCAAGGTCTAAAACTTGTAGATTGCCAGGTGTATACCGATCATTTAGCAAGTTTAGGGGCAAAGGAGATATCACGGAATCAATTTTTAAGCTTTTTGAAATAACAAACGCCGTATGAAAATTCATAATTTAAGCAACCAGAATTCGATTGTTCATCATTTTATTGCACAACTTAGAGATATCAATATCCAAAAGGATAGCATGCGGTTCAGAAGAAATATTGAGCGTATTGGTGAAGTTTTGGGTTATGAGTTAAGCAAGCATTTAGAGTATCAAGAGATAGATGTTACAACACCTTTAGGGGTAGCTTCTTCGAAAAAAGTACAAGACTCACTAGTTATATGCTCGATTCTAAGAGCAGGCTTGCCTTTACATAATGGTCTTCTGCATTATTTTGATGATAGCGAAAATGCCTTTATATCAGCCTTTAGAAAACACACCACGGATACTGAGTTTGACATAGAAGTTAAATACCTGGCAGCTCCAACGATAACGGATAAAGTATTGATTATGGCTGACCCCATGCTAGCTACCGGAAAAACTATTGAAAACACCTACCAAGTATTAAAGGAAAGAGGAACGGCGAAACAAATTCATGTAGTGGCGGTTATTGGCTCACAAGAAGGAGTGGATTACATCGCACAATTTTTACCAAAAGATGCACATTTATGGATCGCTACTATTGATCCCGAATTAAATGATCATAAGTATATAGTACCGGGCTTAGGAGATGCAGGTGATTTATCTTTTGGTCAAAAATTATAACTTACAATTTTTGTACTTCGGTATACCTAAAACAATCAATTTGGTGATCGTTGACCATTCCTATTGCTTGCATAAATGCATAGATAATGGTAGATCCAACAAACTTAAATCCACGTTTCTTTAAGTCTTTACTAATCGCATCTGATGTCGCTGTGGTTGCGGGATTATCTTTATAGCTTTGCCAACTATTTACAATCGGTTGTCCATCAACAAATTTCCATATGTATTGATCAAAACTGCCGAACTCTCTTTGAATGTCGATAAAAAGCTGAGCATTAGTCACCGCTGCTTTTATTTTTAATTTATGACGTATAATCCCTGAATCTTGCAGTAGGGAGTCAATTTTATTTTGATCGTATTTAGCAATACGATGGTAGTCAAATCCATCAAAAGCAATTCTAAAATTCTCTCTTTTTTTTAAAATTGTAATCCAGCTTAATCCAGCCTGGAAGCTTTCTAAAAGTAAAAATTCGAATAAATCTTTATCGTCGTGTAGTGGCACACCCCATTCTTGATCATGATAGGCTTCGTATAGCGCATCTCCGAGACACCAACCACATTTGTGTTTACTCATTAGTTTTCGATTTAAGTTGTGTTCCTATATCCTATTCTTTTTCGGTGGCACGCTGTAACTTGTCATTTATGGTTCGACCCAGTCCAATATCTGGTAACTTTTCAGCAATGATAAGGTCTAAGCCTAAACGATCAAGACGGTGCATAGCTGCGTAAAGATTTTTAGCTGCTTCTTCAAAATCTCCTGTAGGAGAAAGTATTTCTTGCTGGGTTACAGGTATGTTAAGCACAGTCTTTTGAAAGCTCAAAATGCCTACTTTTCGATTAGAAAACGTTTTAAGAAGTTCATCCACATCAACAGTTAGGTATGTTGGCGTATTCGGAGCATAATGGCGTAACAACATGCCCGGCGCTACCGGGTTGTTGTCTTTATTTTTTGTAAGTTGTTTAATCGGGCCAATTTTTTCTTCAATTTGCTCAACAGAGAGTGACCCTAATCGATAGAGTATGGGTTCATCATTGCTAAAACCAACAATAGTGGATTCGATACCTTTTTGGCAATTACCACCGTCTAAAATAACCGCTAGATCTTTACTAAAGTAATGGTCAACGTGGGTTGCTGTTGTAGGACTAATAGAGCCAAAAGGATTTGCACTAGGCGCTGCTAACGGAAAATCAAGTTGATCTAACAGCTGTAATGCGATAGGATGATTAGGAACCCTTACAGCTACTGTATCTTTGCCTGCGGTTACGGTATCAGAAATGTGTGTTTTCTTTTTTAACACCATCGTCAACGGTCCCGGCCAAAATGCTTTAGCTAGTTTAAAAGCGGATTCCGGAATATCTTGTGCAACTTCAGTTAAAAAATCAGCAGATTTGATATGAACAATCAATGGGTTAAATAAAGGACGTTTTTTTAATTCAAAAATCTTTTTTACAACTTCTTCCTTATAGGCATTCCCGGCTAACCCATATACCGTTTCTGTTGGTAATGCGATAAGTTGTCCTTCTTGTAAGGCGTTTTTAGCAATTGTTATATCTGTTGTTATCATAATATCTGACACTTTATACAGTGCTATAATCAAGGCAAAGATACTATCTATACGGTATAGTTTTTAATTTATGAATAATATAACAGTTAAAAAATGCCTTCATTTCATATATCTTAAAACGTATAATCCAAAATAATCTAGTCTTAAACCCTTTATCTATCTGACGAGATGCTTAACTTAGTCTTAGTATTGGTTAAAATGGATGGTAATTCAGTATCCAAGTAAGTATGCTCATAAAATTGCGTCTTACAAAAACAAAAAAGATGGACCATGGCATCAGACAGAAAAATTGAAGTAATCGAAAAAGCGTTACAACATTCTTACACCTATGACGAATATAAAGAATTGATCAAAAACTTATTGGCCGAAGGAAAATCGACTGGCCACGTCCAAACTGAGGATTTGTATAACTATAGTGTGTTGAACGAACGTAGAATGAAGCGATGGGATAAAACAGTTACTATTGATAAAGCGATTATTGAAAAGGCAACGCAAGCCAAGCTAAATATTACCTGGTTGGTCATCACCGAGGGTTGGTGTGGGGATGCTGCGCACGCACTGCCGATTATCCATAAAATTGCAGCGCTAAATCCAGGGATTGAACTACGGTTAGTACTACGAGATGACAATGAAGATTTGATGCATCTTTTCTTGACTAATGGTGCTAAATCCATACCAAAACTAATCAGTTATGCTACAGATTCAAAAGAAGTATTAGCAACCTGGGGTCCGCGTCCGTCAGAAGCCACTCAACTTGTAGAGGCTTATAAAGCAGAACATGGTAGTTTAGATCCTGTTTTTAAACAAGAATTACAAATGTGGTACAACAGAAATAAAGGTAAAAATATTGCCGAGGATTTAGCAAAATTGATCTGATATGTTTTACTCACTGTAATTGAAAAAATAAGTAATAGTTCCTTCCTGTTCTTCAATAGAAGACTTAGAAAATAATGCTTCTCGAGCGTAAGCCATTGCATTATCAAATAAACACTCATTACGGGTAGAGGACTTTCGCTTATCAATTTTGGTGTCAACAACGTAACCGTTGCTATTCACTTCAATCTTTACGACTACTTTACCACTACCGTTACAGGTGTATACAGGGTTTGGTATTTTCCCCATTAGCTTTCTTCCCTTTAAGCTCCAGCTGGATGAGCTATAGGAGCTGTTGGGTTTTACCTCTTCTTCAACTTTTTCTAAAGGTTTTTGAGTTTCTATAGCATCCTCAACTTCTTCTTCCGGCGAATCTTCAGTTTCTGTCTCTGGACTTTCAGTTAAGGATTTTAAGCGCTCTTCAAAATCATCATGGCTTTCAAAATCTTCATTAAAGGCTTTATGGGTTCGTTCAGAGGCTAACAGTTTACGGTCTTCTAATGGATCTTCCTCTTCTGGTTCTTCTTCTTCAACCAATTCTTGCAACATTTCTTCGGGGATCTCCATTAAGATTTCTGCCTGCTCTTTTTTCTTGTTGATCATATTGATGTTATACAACCCCATGATAAAGATACCCATTAACATGAGAGTGATAATCAATGCTTTATGTTTCTCTATAAACTCCATTACGTACTCAATAACTACATTTGTTCCATAATATTTTATGGAACGTTGACTTTATGTTGTATTTGGTGCTCAAAATCTACTACAGATATTCCATTTTCAACTCGATAATCTCCAATTTTTGTCCTTCTTAGCGCTGTTAGGTGCCCTCCGTTATCTAAGGCTTTACCAAAATCGTGAGCTAAAGATCGGATATAGGTTCCTTTGCTACAAACTACTCTAAAATGAACTTCAGGAAGAGATATTTTTGTAATTTCAAACTCGCTAATCTCCACGGTTCTCGTAGGGATATCAACTTCTACGCCTTCTCTTGCATACTCATATAATCGTTTGCCCTCTTTTTTTAAAGCAGAAAAGACCGGTGGTTGTTGTTGTATGCTGCCAATAAATTGGTGTGTAGTTTTTCGTATTGCTTCTTCGGTAATAGTATCCAACGAAAAGGTTTGATCTATCTCGGTTTCAAGATCATAGGAGGGAGTAGTAGCACCCAATGTAATCACACCAGTGTATTCTTTTACCTGTCCTTGAAGCGATTCTATTTTTTTGGTAAACTTACCCGTACAAATTAATAGAAGTCCGGTAGCTAATGGATCTAAAGTACCCGCATGCCCGACTTTTATTTTTTTAATCTTAAAGTTTTTGCGAATTAACCAACGAAGCTTATTAACTACCTGAAAAGAAGTCCAGTGCAGTGGTTTATCGATCAAAATAAGTTGACCGTCTTTAAAATCTTGTTCGGTTAACATTGAAGGGGTCGTTTAAGTCAATCCAAAACCGATGGCGATCAAGCCAACGACTATACAATATAAAGCAAAATAACTTAATTTACTCTTTTTTACTAAGGAAATCATCCAGGTACAGGCAAATAAACCTGAGATAAAAGCAGCGATAAAACCAACACCAATGCTCATACTTTGTTCGGTAGCAAAGGTAAGCTCACCACTCAACAGGTCTTTAGCTATTTTTCCAAAGATTAAAGGAATAACCATTAAGAAAGAGAATCGTGCGGCCTTTGTTTTGTCATTACCTAACAAAACTGAGGTGGATATGGTAGCTCCACTTCTTGATATTCCAGGAAGCATAGCGATGGCTTGCGCTACACCAATCACAAATGCGTTGGAGTAACTTACGGGTTTTAGTGTGTTTTTGGCTTTGTCAGCCAAAAATAGTAGCACTGCTGTGATCAATAACATACAACCCACAAATAGTACATTACCACCAAAAAGTTGTTCTAGTTGTTCTTCAAAGAATAAGCCGACGATAACAGCAGGGATCATCGAAATAATGATTTTAATAGAAAAGCGTGTCTGTTCATTGTTTTTAAACTGAAATAGCCCTTGTAGAATCCAAAAGATATCTTTTCTAAAAACTACAATGGTACTCAGTGCAGTAGCAAAATGAAGTACAACCGTAAACAGTAATGATTCTTCAGGCACGCTTTGATCACCCAGAATAGCCTTACCTAGCTCTAAATGACCGCTAGAGGATACCGGTAAAAACTCGGTTAAACCTTGAACAATACCTAAAATAATTGCATCAATGACTTCCATAATTCGTAGTGGATTATCAAAATTTGATGCAAATATAAAATTACCTATAAATTAATGAGGAGATTACTTCTTTTTCTTAGGTTTGATTATTAATAGGATGTCTGATATCAAATAAGAAAATCCAATCAGAAAGATAATTGTACCATATAGAAATGCTTCAGCTGCGAAAAATATAGTTAAGCCCAGGTAAATTAGAAATATGGAGAGAGGATAAAAGACAATTCTTGTAATTATTCTTAAAATTGAAAACCCCTTTGGTTTTTTTGTTATGGGCTCTTCATTGATACCGATGACATAACATAATTTTTGATATGCTATCTTGGCTTCAAAGGAATAGATACTTCTAGGGAGAAAAATAATTATAATAAAGCAAAGAGACCAAACTATTAAAAAGGATATTAAAGAATGCGTTATTTTGGCATCATACAACATCAAGAAAAGCGGTAATAGGTACCCAGCGATTAAGAAATATCCTAATGCTTTACCAAATTTATTTATACTAGGTTCAATCTTTGTAAGATTATTTTCATCATCAAATCTTAATTTAAAAACAGGATATACTCTTCTTGCCCAAAAGCTGGAAAACCAGATGTATATCAGATTATTAGTTTCGTCAATGTGTCCTGTGAATGGTTTCTTGCTAGAGTACCAAAGATGGGTTAAAAACGTATTTTTTTTATAAGTATGGATGTGCTTCAGGACATCCTTCTTAGTAATATGCTCACTCAATCTTACTTCTTTTTCTTCTTTTCAGGATCCAGTAAGATCGCATAGACTTCAATACCAAATCCAATTAATACCACTATAGGAGCAAGACGGATACGTCTAAAATTATAGATATCTGGATTAAAAACATTAGGATCGTCACTACCGCCTCCAGACATTAATACAAAGCCGAGTGTAATTACAGCAATTCCAATAGCCATCATTACATAATTTTGCTTTTTAAATACAAAGTCAGGTTGGTGTATGTTTTTTTTATTTTTTGCTTCGCCCATAGTTTTATTCTTTTATTTCGTTAAAGAGCGTCTTGTCTTTATACGTCAATTTTGCAATATGACCCATATTACCATCGGTGGTAAATATAGTCCATCTTTTAACAGGATACAATGTAACCGTTTTATTTTGGATTTGATCTTGTAGTTCCTGCACAGAAAGCCCCAATTGTAAACCTCTATTGATATAATAGTAATGGGGATCATCTTGCAAAGTTATGACAATGTCAAAACCAGATCCTTCTTGTACATCAGTAACCGTCCCTGTAATTTTTAATATATCCTCTGAAGTTACATTACGCACTGGTCTAAAGGTTTGTATCGCTAAAGCCATTACTACAACAAAAATTACCGCCACTATGGCAAACCAAATCTTAGCAATCTTACCCATATTTTAGTAGTATAATTCGTCTGTTCTTAAATTCAAAAAGCGCTGTGTGGCAAAAAACGTACTAATCCAGGTGATTACCACCCCAATCCCAAAAACAGTTACAAATAGTATAGCTAATAACAATTCATCTTTGACCAATTGCAGTTCTGGGAATGCCTCGTTGAGGTAATACAATACCACTGCTACTCCGATGAGTGCTACCACAGCTCCAACCATACCTAATTTAATGCTTTTCCAAATAAATGGCCTGCGAATAAAGGCTTTGGTAGCACCAACCATTTGCATGGTTTTAATGATAAAACGCTTGGAATACACCGAAAGTCGGATCGAACTATTAATCAATAAAACGGCAATAAAAGTAAAGATGCCACTGATTAGCAACACCCAGAAGCTGATTTTCTTAATATTATCATTCAATAGCGAGATCAGCGGCTTGTCATAAATCACCTCATCCACAAAGCTCTTATTGGTAATATCACCTGTAATTTCTTCAATTTTTGCTTGATCCACATAGTCAGCCTTAAGGTAAACATCGATAGAGTTTTGTAACGGATTGTAGCCTAAAAACTCCATAAAATTTTCTCCTATATCTTTACTATAGGCCTCTGCCGCTTCTTCTTTGGAGATAAACGCGGTGGACTTTGTATATTCCGCCAGGGCAAGGCTTTTTTCCAATTGTTTGATCTCTACCAGTTTCGCCGTATCCTTTAGGTAAATAGTAAGTGCAATTTTTTCCTTAAAATGATCAGCTACCTTCTTGGTATTTAATACTAGCAACCCTAATAAACCCAACAAAAAAAGTACTAACGAAATACTAATCACTACGGAGAAGTAGCTCGATATTAGCCGTCGTTTTTGATACTTTTCAAAGGAGGAACTCATAAATTCATTAATTTGACCGTAAAAATAATAAACTTCATCATACTTTAAAGGGTAGCTGCATTTAATTATTCGCTGTGCAACTTGTGGTAAAAGAGTTGTTTTGGTTAACTTTGAGATCACTAGTCATAACGACAATACGTACAAATTATTTTTTTAGGGCGATCCCCTTATGGTTCTAAGGGGTCGGGCTATCCGCTATATCCCTTCGGGGATGCCGCTGCTATCCCTATCGCAACTCAGAATATAATAAATAAGACACACATATGCACACAGTAATCATGGGGACAGGTGGAGTTGGAGGCTACTTTGGTGGTAAAATAGCTCAATCCGGGCAGCAAGTAACTTTTATCGCCAGAGGCAAACACTTAGAGGCTTTACAACAAAACGGGCTAAAGGTCAAGAGTATAGAAGGCGATTTTAGCGTGCCTTCCGTTACAGCGACTGATGCAATTGCAAAAGTTGGTAAAGCAGATGTAATACTGCTATCCACCAAAGCCTGGCAGGTTACTGAGGCGGCATCACAATTGCAACCATTATTAAAAAAAGAAACGGTTGTCATTCCATTGCAAAACGGAGCAGACAATGCAGATAACGTAGGTGATGTTATTGATCCGAGTCACGTGCTTGGAGGACTGTGTAAGATCTATAGCAAAATAGAAGCTCCTGGGGTGATTCATCATTTTGGATATCCGCCAGAGATAGTTTTTGGAGAGTTAGACAATTCCAAAACAGCCCGATTGCAACACATAAAAGCAATATTTGATAAAGCCGGAGTTACCAATACGATTGCCGAGAATATTCAAGTAGCGATATGGAACAAGTTTATGTTCATCGCTACCCTAAGTGGATTAGGAGCATTGACTAGAGCAACCATCGGAGAGCTGTATCAGGATGAGTCCTTACAAAAGATGCTTAGAGATACAGCTACAGAAATATACAAGGTAGCAAAAGCTAAGAAAATTCCGTTACAGCCTAATACGGTAGATACCATTCTGAATTTTATAAGTAAGCAACCTTATGACTCTACCACCTCTACACAACGCGATATTTTGGAGGGCCGTCCTTCAGAACTAGAGAATTTTAACGGCTACATCGTAGCAGAGGGTAAAAAATTAGCCATCCCTACTCCTGTAAATGAGTTTGTGTATGCCTGTCTTCAGCCCATGGAACGAAAAGCAAGAGATTCAAAGTAAAATTATTGTCAAGGTTCATTTGGTTTAATAATATTTGAATTCAGTCAAAATAAGTGGGATACCTTATTTTACTCATATAAAATTGTAAATTTGCGCTTTCAAAAAATAGGTCATGCAATACGATTTCAACGAAATTGAAGCCAAATGGCAAAAATTCTGGTCAGAGAACCAAACCTTTAAAGCAGAAAACCATAGCGATAAACCAAAATTTTATGTGTTGGATATGTTTCCTTATCCATCAGGGGCAGGCTTGCACGTAGGGCATCCGCTTGGGTATATCGCCAGTGATATCTATGCTCGCTACAAGCGGCACAAAGGTTTTAATGTATTGCACCCTATGGGCTATGATTCTTTTGGGTTACCAGCAGAGCAATATGCAATCCAAACCGGGCAGCACCCTGCTATTACTACCAAAGAAAATATAGCTCGCTATCGCCAGCAATTAGATCAAATAGGTTTCTCTTTTGATTGGAGCAGAGAAGTGCGTACCAGTGATCCGCAATTTTATAAGTGGACACAGTGGATCTTCATTCAGCTTTTCAATTCCTGGTACGATAAAGATGCAGACAAGGCCAGAGCTATTGAAGACTTGACCGCCATATTTGAAAAAGAAGGAAACACAACAATCAACGCTGCTTGTGATGAGGATGTAAAGCAATTTTCTGCTACAGACTGGAAGACCATGTCAGCCAAGGAGCAACAGCAAATACTTTTACAATACAGACTAACCTATTTGGCAGAAACTGAGGTCAACTGGTGCCCTCAATTAGGAACAGTGCTGGCCAATGACGAAATTGTTAATGGTGTCTCAGAGCGAGGAGGTTACCCTGTGGTACGCAAAAAGATGAAACAGTGGAGTATGCGTATCTCAGTGTATGCCCAACGTTTATTGGATGGACTACAAAAAGTAGATTGGCCACAACCTCTTAAGGATTCGCAAACCAATTGGATTGGTAGATCAAAAGGGGCGTCGGTGACGTTTGATGTTAAAAATCACGATGGCGAAACCATTGAAGTGTTTACTACGCGACCTGATACCATTTTTGGAGTCAGTTTTATGACCTTAGCACCAGAGCACGAATTGGTAGATAGAATAACAACGCCACAGCAGAAAGCTGCCGTAGATGCCTATGTAGAAGCTACCGCAAAGCGTAGTGAACGAGAGCGTATGGCGGATGTAAAAACCATCAGCGGGGTGTTTACAGGAGCCTATGCGGAGCATCCTTTTACGAAAGAACCGGTGCCGGTATGGATCGGAGATTATGTGCTGGCAAGTTATGGTACAGGAGCAGTAATGGCGGTGCCTTGTGGAGACCAACGCGATTACGATTTTGCAAAGCATTTTAATATTGCTATCCCTAATATTTTTAAAGATGTAGATATTTCGGAAGAAGCGTTTGCTGATAAGGAAAATACCGTGATCACTAATTCAGACTTCTTAAACGATTTAGGATATAAAGAAGCAACGACTAAGGCTATCGAAGCTTTGGAAGAGTTAGGACAAGGTAAAGGAAAAATCAACTATCGCCTGCGCGATGCGGTATTTAGCCGTCAACGCTATTGGGGCGAACCATTCCCGGTATATTATGTAGATGGAATGCCACAGATGATTGATGCTGAGCATTTACCGATACACTTACCTGAGGTAGAAAAATACCTACCTACCGAAACTGGCGAACCACCATTAGGGAATGCTACGGAATGGGCTTGGGATACTACAAATAACGAGGTTGTCTCTAACGATAAGATAGATCACAAAACCGTTTTCCCTTTAGAATTGAATACTATGCCAGGCTGGGCAGGGAGCTCCTATTACTTTAATCGCTATATGGACCCCAATAATGATCAGGAAATTTTTTCGCAAGACGCAATTAAGTATTGGAAGGATGTAGATCTATATATAGGAGGCAGCGAGCATGCTACAGGTCATTTACTCTATTCCCGTTTTTGGCAAAAGTTTCTATTCGATAGAGGAGTAGTTCCTGTACAAGAATTTGCCAAAAAGCTGATCAACCAAGGGATGATTTTAGGGACAAGTGCTTTTGTTTATAGATTTGACATTACTGGAGGAGCATTGGTTTTAAACGAGGATTTAAAAAACTCTGCTTCCTTAGTTAAAAAGCACATGATATTTGTTTCGAAAGGATTTTTAGAGAAACTTAAAGAGGATAAAGCATTATTAAGAGAATTCAATTCAAATTTTAAAGACAAGCTTCAAAAGTATTTCGAAAATTCTGTTGGTAGTTTTGATCCAATACCACACGAAGTACATTCGATTCACGCTCCTGTAGAGTTTGTTAATGGTTCTGATCAATTAAATGTGAAACGTTTTAAAAATTGGTTGCCAGAACTGGAAGAAGCTATATTTATCGGAGAAGAAGGTCGTATTATTGATGGTGAAAATGATGTTTATGTTGTTGGACGTGAAGTTGAAAAAATGTCTAAGTCTAAGTACAATGTTGTTAACCCTGATAATATTTGCAAAGACTATGGTGCGGATACCTTGCGTTTATACGAAATGTTCTTAGGGCCTTTAGAACAGGCTAAACCATGGAATACCGCTGGGATTACGGGCGTACATAACTTTCTTAAAAAACTATGGAAGTTGTACCATAACGGAGAGGTGTTCGAGGTAACGGATACTGAACCTACTAAAGATAACCTTAAAACCTTACATAAAACCATTAAGAAGGTAGAAGAGGATATCGAGAATTTTTCATTCAATACCTCTGTGAGTACTTTTATGATAGCGGTTAATGAATTAACGGCACAGAAATGTAATAGTAAAGAAATTTTAGAACCTTTACTGATTTTAATTTCTCCTTATGCACCACATATTGCTGAAGAATTATGGAGTAAACTGGGTCACCAGGAATCAATAGCCACTAAGCCTTTTCCGGTATACGATGAAAAGCACTTGGTGGAAAGCACCAAGGTGTACCCTATATCTTTTAATGGTAAAAAACGATTTGAATTGGAGTTACCATTGGATATGAGCAAAGAGAATATCGAAAAAACAGTAATGGCGCACGAAAAAACGCAACAGCAATTAGCTGGGAGAACACCTAAAAAGGTAATTATTGTTCCGGGTAAAATTGTTAATATAGTAGGATAGTAAAAATGTACTATCCCTTGTGTAAATTATGATGTGTTATGATTATCACTTAACTAGGTTTTCTAGCTCTTTTATGCAGTTCAGATATTAAAATTTTTAGATATCGAGGTATGGATTAATGAAGCTTAGTTGAGAATTTGTTTAAATTTCTAAAAATTATCTTTGAAATTAGCGTAAATAAAATGATAGAATTTAGATTTTATGCTGTTTTTTAACATTTATAATGAAAACAACATAAAATTATTGATAAAATATTTTTACCTATCATTTTTTTGTTTTATTTCAACAAAAAATCTAATTTCGACCAAAAATTAAGAATATGTTAATTGGTGTTCCTACCGAAATTAAAAATAACGAGAACCGTGTCGGGTTAACCCCAGCAGGTACCTTAGAGCTCGTTAAGCACGGGCATACTGTTTACATTCAGAAAAATGCCGGACTTCAGAGTGGATTTAAAGACGAAGAATATATCAAAGCAGGAGCTAAGATACTTCCTACCATTGAAGATGTTTATAAGACGGCTGAAATGATTATCAAGGTTAAGGAACCTATTGAGCCAGAATATAACTTAATTAAAGAAGATCAGTTACTATTTACGTATTTCCATTTTGCTTCTAGCGAGGAACTAACTATGGCAATGATTAAAAACCGTTCGGTTTGTATCTCCTATGAAACTGTTGAAGATTTTGATAGAAGTCTACCTCTTTTAACTCCTATGAGTGAAGTAGCTGGTAGAATGTCTATTCAGCAAGGAGCTAAATACTTGGAAAAACCACTGAAAGGTAGAGGAATTCTACTAGGAGGGGTTCCTGGGGTAGCCCCTGCCAAAGTACTTATCTTAGGAGGAGGAGTAGTGGGTACCCAGGCTGCAAAAATGGCAGCAGGTATGGGAGCCGATGTGACCATATTAGATATCAGTGCTAAGCGATTGAAATATCTGGATGATGTGATGCCTGCCAACGTAAATACCGAATATTCCAACGAATATACTATACGAAAACATATCAAAACTGCCGACCTTATTATTGGTGGTGTATTAATTCCTGGTGCAAAGGCACCAAAATTGATTACCAGAGACATGCTGAAAGAGATGCGACCAGGTACAGTTATGGTTGATGTGGCAGTGGATCAGGGAGGATGTTTTGAAACTACAAAACCGACCACACACCAAGATCCGGTGTATATTATTGATGATGTAGTACACTATTCGGTAGCAAATATGCCAGGAGCTGTACCTTATACGTCTACTTTGGCGCTGACAAGTGTCACTTTGCCATATGCCATTCAACTGGCTAATAAGGGATGGAAAACTGCCTGTGCAGAAAATGAACCACTTAAAAAAGGATTAAACGTTATTAACGGTGATGTTGTGTATCCTGCAATATCAGAGGCATTTGACCTGCCTTTAAAAGACGTTGATACGTATACAAATTAAACTCGACTTATTGGCTAACTCAAGTTTATTTAACTGAAGACCCCGCTATTATGGCGGGGTTTTTGCATATATTAATGTACGATTAAAATAGAAAAAATTATGATGGGATACTATATCATTGCGGGTATTATATTCTTGGTGAGTATGTACGTAAGCAATAAACTAAAGAGTAAATTTAGAAAATATTCTCAGACAAGACTAAGTAATGGCATGAGTGGGGCAGAAATAGCTACTAAAATGCTAAAGGATAATGGCATATATGATGTTAAGGTAATTTCGACTCCGGGGATGTTAACGGATCACTATAATCCGGCGAATAAAACTGTAAATCTGAGTGAAGGTGTTTACCAGCAACGTAATGCAGCTTCGGCGGCTGTCGCGGCCCACGAGTGTGGTCATGCGATGCAACACGCTACAGCGTATAGTTGGTTGACACTACGGTCAAAGATTGTACCTGTGGTTGGAATTGCTAGTAGACTTGCTAATTTTGTAATCTTAGCAGGAATCATTATGCTTGGTATGGGTAATGTATTAGGAGATACGGTTTTTCTTCTTGGAATTGTGCTTTTTGGAGTAACTACCTTGTTCGCTTTTATAACCCTTCCTGTGGAATACGATGCGAGTAATAGAGCATTAGCCTGGCTTAAATCTGAAAGTATAGTTACTCATCGGGAGTATGACGATGCAGAAGATGCCTTGAAATGGGCAGCGCGTACCTATGTGGTGGCTGCTTTAGGTTCCTTGGCTACTTTATTATATTTTATCTCCATTTTTTTGGGAAGTAGAGATTAAATCGTAAACAGGAATGAAGTAAACGAATACATAAAGGCGCTACACAGTAGCGCCTTTTTTATATTTTGAGCTGTCGATTGATTTGTTGATTAAGCGAAATAAAGGTTTCTGTTCGCGAAACACCTTCAATCGCCTGGATGTTTTTGTTGAGTACGTGCATCAAATGTTCATTGTCCTTACACAAGATCTTGATAAAGATAGACCAATGTCCTGTGGTGTAATGACATTCAATAACTTCAGGAATTTCCTCGAGTTGTTTTACTGCTTTAGGATTACTCACGGCTTTATCTAAGTAAACACCAACATAGGCCATTGTTTTGTAACCAAGAACTTTAGGGTCAATAATAAATTTTGAGCCTACAATTAATCCAGAAGCTTCAAGTTTACGAAGTCTTTGATGAATAGCCGCCCCCGAAATTCCTAATTTTCTGGCTATTTCTAAAATAGGTCTTCTTGCATCTTCCATAAGGTTTCTCAAGATTTCCTTATCTATACCGTCAATTTTAATATCACCTGATATTGATTTCATAATTTAAATTATAATAAACTGTAAGTAAAAATACTGAGTTAATTTAAAAAATGAAATTAAATAACGATAGAAAGCTTATAACTAATACTGAAATGTGCTTTTAGATAAAAATCTAGATAATACTAGCTCAATCGGTCTGGATTATATCCATAGTAAGGCATTTCCTTCTCCTTAAAAATGATATCATAATCCTCCAATTCCTTAAGTATAGGCCCATAAATCTCTTTATGAATAGGAATGAGAACTCCAGCTTTGGAAATAGTTTTATTTAATATTCTCAACGCAGCCATACCTACCGGAAGCCCAACTGTACGTGCCATAGCGGTATGCGCCTGGTTTTCTCCTATACTGACTAAGGTAGAATCAATTTGTTTTTTTTCACCATTGAGTTCGTAACCAAACTTGTGATACATGACTATCATATCTTTGTCATCGGGATCCAAAGACCATTTTTCTGTAAGTATTTTTTGTAGAATTTGGGCGGGTGTAGCATTGACAAGTCCAACTTTTTTATTGGGATTAAACAGATCAAGTTCTAGTAGCTTTTCCCACATAATATCATCCTGATCAATTTTTAAATAATGACGTAGCTTAAGCTCCACAGAATCCGTTGGAGAATAAGCCAGGAACGAATTAATAAAATCTCGGTAGCTCATGTGTTCCGAGTTTTCCATCGTGTAGTCATCAGCAGTCATGCCTAACTGTACAAAAGTATTCCAAGCTCTAGAAAACCCCACTCTTCTTATCGTTCCCCGATAAAGGGTAAGTACGTTGTCTAAGCCATATATACTTTGATATTTAAGCGAATCGCGATTGGCATAGCCTTCAAATTTACCATAGCCTTCAACCTCTAAAAATTCCGTTCTTCTAAAGAGTTTATGATAAGGAATGTACTTATAAGTACCTTCCTGCAAAAATTTAGCAGTACCTCCTTGCCCGGCAATAACCACGTTTCTAGGGTTCCAGGTAAATTTGTAATTCCACAGATTATTGTCACTTTCTGGAGCTACGAGTCCACCAGTAAAGGATTCAAAAAGAATGACTTTTCCTCCTTTGTCTCTGATCTGGTCAATTACCTTCATTGCACTCATATGGTCAATACCGGGGTCTACTCCAATTTCGTTCATAAAGGTTAGTCCTTTTGCCTTTACCGCTTCATCTAATGCTTGCATTTCAGCACTTACATAAGACGCTGTGACCATATTTTTTTCGAATTCTAGGCAATCTTTTGCTACATTAATATGTAAGCTGGCAGGCAACATGGAGATGACTAAATCGGCATTTTGTATTGCTTCTTGGCGAGAATTTTTATCAAATATATCTAATTGAATCGCATTTGAGGCAGGATGATTTCCTACAAGCTTTTTTGCATTATCTATAGAAATGTCGCCTATAGTGATGCTTATATTTTCTTTTGTTGATTTTTCTTGTAGATATTTTATTAAGACGGCTGTTGATTTACCAGCACCAATAACAAGAATCTTCCGCATGTCAATATTTATTTAATAACTTTGATGCGAATGTAATAAATAAGGAGGATAAAACACTTTTTGAATTAGCTGATTAATTATTTTTCTACTAAAAACATGTTTATTACACAGTCTTATTTTAGTTTTACTATCAATTTAATTAAAAATGAACCAAAATAAAACAATTTTGATTACGGGGAGTGTCGTGGCTTTGCTAAGTGTGCTATTCGGAGCTTTTGGTGCCCATGGATTGAAAGGTTTAGTGGATAGTGATGGCATTGCTTCTTTTACCACTGCTGTGAGATATCAAATGTATCACGCTTTATTCTTATTAATCTTAGGAGGTCTTTCATTTTTATCGACACAACAAAAGCGAATTATTTACAGACTTATACTGGCAGGTATCCTACTTTTTTCAGGTTCAATTTACATTTTGGTGCTTGATGAAATTGTAGGAGTAAATTTGTCTTCTATTGGATTTATAACTCCAATTGGTGGCCTGTTGCTGATTACAGGATGGGTTTTTACGACGTATTACATCGCTAAGATTAAATAAGATTTTTATCGTGTGGTTTGGATATTATTCCTAATTTTGTACGAACATAACAAACACAACATATTTTTATGGAATCACTGTATCCAACTACGAAAACGTTTTCGTTAAAGAATTACGGGATAAAAAATGCAACCACTCGATACCAACTATCTCCAGAGGAATTAGAGAAACAAACCGTGCAAAAAGGGCAAGGTGTAGTTACTAAGTCTGGTGCTTTGGCAATTAACACCGGAGAGTTTACGGGTCGATCTCCTAAAGATCGATTTATTGTTAAGGATAAAATTACTGAGGACAAAGTTTGGTGGGGTGATATCAATATTCCTTTTGAACCAGACGCGTTTGATAAATTATATGATAAGGTAACAGCGTATCTTTCTGGAAAAGAAATTTTCGTAAGGGATAGTTATGCCTGCGCAGACCCAGAATACAGATTAAAAATTAGAGTAATCAACGAATATCCGTGGTCGAATATGTTTGCGTATAATATGTTTATTCGACCTGAACCAAAAGAACTTGATGATTTTGAACCAGATTGGTTGGTTGTTAATGCACCTGGTTTTATGGCAGATCCTAAAGTTGATGGAACACGTCAACATAACTTTGCCATCCTTAATTTTACTAAAAAAATAGCATTAATAGGGGGTACAGGATATACAGGAGAAATCAAAAAAGGTATATTTTCTGCCTTGAATTTTATCTTGCCGGTAGAACGTAATTGCTTGCCAATGCACTGTTCTGCTAATGTGGGCGAAGAAGGCGATACGGCAATTTTCTTTGGACTTTCTGGTACAGGAAAAACTACTTTGTCTACAGATCCTAATCGTAAGCTTATTGGAGATGATGAACACGGTTGGACGAAAGAGGATACCATTTTTAATTTTGAAGGAGGATGCTACGCTAAGGTGATCGATCTTTCTGCAGAGAATGAGCCAGAAATCTATGGCGCAATTAAAAAAGGAGCTATCCTAGAAAATGTTATTATTGATGATAACGGTGAAGTTGACTTTTCGGATACTTCGATTACACAAAATACAAGAGTAAGCTACCCTATTTTTCATATTGAAAATATTAAGGAACCATCAATAGGTAAGAATCCAAAGAATATTTTCTTTTTAACAGCAGATGCCTTCGGAGTGTTGCCTCCTATATCTAAGCTTACACCGAGCCAGGCAGCATATCATTTTATGTCGGGTTACACGGCTAAAGTAGCAGGAACGGAAGCAGGAGTTGTAGAACCGCAACCATCGTTTTCTGCTTGTTTTGGAGCACCTTTTATGCCGCTACATCCTGCGAAATATGCAGAAATGTTGATTAAAAAAATGAAGGATGCGGGTGTAAATGTATGGTTAGTAAATACAGGTTGGACCGGTGGACCATATGGTGTAGGTACACGAATGAAATTAAAATATACTCGTGCTATGATACAAGCCGTTCTTAATGGAGACTTAGGTTTGTACAATTATGATGATTATCATATCCATAGTGTATTTGGAGTAGCGCAGCCTAGAAAGTGCCCTGGTGTACCAACAGAGGTGTTAAGCCCTAGAACCACCTGGAATGATGACGAGGCATATTATAAGACTGCATTTAAGCTTTCCAACGCCTTTAGAGAGAACTTTAAAAAGTTTGAAGCTTATGCTAACGAAGAAATAAGACGAGGTGGGCCTCAGCGTTATGCTTTTTAAGTAGCATTAAATATAAAACCAAAAAAGGCTTGTAATTTTGATTACAAGCCTTTTTTTATATCTAATTTTCAGAATTAAGAGTTATCTTCTTTCTGATAGGTTTATTTTTTGTTTACCTGCTTTATGTATTTCTGTAATGCCATAGTCATGGATGGTGTTTCCGGAGTAGGAGCTTGGATATTTACTACAAGACCATGCTCTTCGGCTGCCTTTACGGTTGAATTACCAAATACCGCAATACGAGTATCTTTCTGCTTAAAATCAGGAAAGTTTTCAAATAAAGACTGAATCCCTGAAGGGCTAAAAAACACCAAAATGTCATAAAATACGTGTCGTAGGTGAGAAAGATCACTAACTACCGTACGATAAAATATGGCTTGTTTCCAATTCACTTTTAATTCATCTAGTGTTTCCGGTACATCTGGCTTCAATTTATCAGAAGAAGGGAGTAGAAATGTTTCTCCTTTGTATTTTTTAATTAAAGGAGATAGTTCCTGAAAAGTACGCTTGCCCACATAAATTTTACGTTTTCTATATACTACGTATTTTTGTAGATAATAGGCTACCGCTTCACTTTGACAAAAATATTTCAAAGAATCTGGCACCTTGTATCGCATTTCTTCGGCTATTCTAAAAAAGTGATCAACTGAATTACGACTGGTAAGTATGATAGCTGTATATTTCGAAAGATCGATTTTTTGCATCCTAACTTCTTTGGAATCCACCCCTTCCACATGGATAAAGGGTATAAAATCGATTTTTACTTTCTCTTTTTCTTCAAGCTCAAAATAAGGTGAATTTTCTACTTTAGGCTCTGGTTGTGAGACCAAAATTGTTTTCACTTTCATATGTTATTATTTTGCGATGTTTTTACTGCCCCAATAATTTGTATAGCACAAAATAAGGTGCAATTTCAAGTGCGCAAAGATACAAAATAAAATACAACAAGTGATTTAAAATGACCTTTTCATTTTTTTTGAAAATAGAAATCAATACCACCGTGTTCAATAAAAGTACGGCTATGCCTACCATTAAAAGAACAATTTTTGAGGGTTCTACAGTGTACGTAAAAATAATATTAAAAGGCAGTAAAATTATACCCAAAAAATTGCGATATGATAATTTGTAGAACACGTAATCTTCAATAAGTGTTTCGATCTCAAAAACCGTAGCGACTATTTTTTCAATTAAAATTTTACTTATTATAAATGACAAGTAAAAAAATGTAATTTCAGTAAATAAGATTAAGGCGTTTTCTGATTCAATGCCTTTAAAGGTTTTGATACAAATTAATATAAACAATGAGATCGATAGTGCCTGTGCAACAATTAAAAAACTATTGAACAAGGAGGATAGCTGATTGCCTTTTTGGCCAAAAATTACATATTTGCTAGAGTTGAATAA
This sequence comes from Aquimarina brevivitae, assembly GCF_004216895.1. Taxonomy (GTDB): domain Bacteria; phylum Bacteroidota; class Bacteroidia; order Flavobacteriales; family Flavobacteriaceae; genus Aquimarina; species Aquimarina brevivitae. The sequence continues at coordinate 997,163 of NZ_SGXE01000001.1, forward strand.
ACTTATAAAATGTGCAAATCGTAGAGGATTGGTAAGCTTGGCAGCTAATAACGCAGTAAGTGTAAGTATAAAAACTACAGTTATCCAATTGGTACTTACTATTTCTCTACTGATTACTTCCATGCTTATAATAGATCTTGTAAAAGTATTGTTTATCGGTTAGATTTTAAAATCATAAAAAATTTAAATTTTAAATTCAAAAATTACAGGATACCGAACACCAAAAACCTTTTGAATATTTAATTATATTTGCCTGAAAATATCTTGCATGGCTAATGCCTTAGTTATTATACCTACGTATAACGAGGTTGAAAATATCGAACGAATCACCCGAAATGTTTTTTCACTACAACGCAATTTTCATATTTTGGTTGTAGATGACAATTCCCCGGATGGAACCGCAGCATTAGTTGAAACAGTACAAGAGGATTTTGAAGGTAAACTATTCTTGCTTAGAAGACAGCAGAAAGAAGGACTGGGAACCGCTTATATCTCGGGTTTTAAATGGGCATTGGATAGAGATTATGACTATATTTTTGAAATGGATGCGGATTTTTCGCATAACCCTAACGATTTGATTCGTTTATATAATGCCAGTGCCAAAGGCACGGCTGATGTTGTTATAGGATCTCGATATGCAACAGGAGTTAATGTTGTTAATTGGCCGATGAGTAGAGTTTTATTATCTTGGTTAGCCTCAAAGTATGTCCGCTTTATAACCGGTATGGATATCCATGATACTACAGCTGGATTTATATGTTATCGAAGAACGGTTTTAGAAAAAATAAATCTCGATAAAATAAAATTTGTGGGTTATGCTTTTCAGATTGAAATGAAATTTAAAGCCCACCTTTTAAATTTTAATATCGAAGAGGTGCCGGTAATTTTTACAGATCGAACTAAAGGAATTTCCAAAATGAGTAAAGGAATCATTTCCGAAGCCATTTTTGGAGTGCTTACAATGAAAATAAAGAGTTTATTTAACTTATATGAAATATGACCACAGAACAAATACTAATTAAAAATGCCCAGATTGTTAACGAGGGAGAAATTATTAATGGGGACGTGTTTATAGAAAATGGTGTTTTTAAGAAAATAGCTACACAAATTAGCGCAAAGTCACCTAATACCAAAATTATCGATGCGGAGGGCAACTATTTATTACCTGGGGTTATAGATGATCAAGTACATTTTAGAGAACCGGGCTTAACGCATAAAGCTACTATTGAAACTGAATCCAGAGCAGCAGTAGCTGGGGGGATTACGTCTTTTATTGAACAGCCTAATACTGTTCCGCAGGCGGTTACTATAGAACTGTTGGAAGACAAATATGAAATAGCTTCAAAGACGAGCTATGCAAACTATTCGTTTATGTTTGGCGGAACTAATGATAATTTAGCTGAAATTTTGAAGGTAAACCCAAAAAATGTTGCTGGATTAAAATTGTTTCTTGGATCATCTACCGGAGATATGTTAGTCGATAATCCAAAGGTTATTGAAAAAATATTTTCTTCTACTAAATTGCTTATAGCTGTGCATTGCGAAGATGAACAAACAATTCAGCAAAACACCAAGAAGTATGTGGCAGAGTACGGTGATGATATTCCTATTGCATTACACCCTGAAATTCGTAGCGAGTTAGCTTGCTATTTATCCTCTTCCAGAGCTGTAGCATTGGCAAGAAAAACAGGTGCAAGATTACACGTTTTTCACCTGTCTACTGCTAAGGAATTGGAGTTATTTGACAATGATATTCCTCTTGAAGAAAAAATGATTACTGCAGAGGTTTGCATTCATCATTTATGGTTTAGTCATGAAGATTATAAAGAAAAAGGAACCTTGATTAAATGGAATCCGGCTGTTAAAAAAGCTTCAGATCGCGATGCATTATTTGAAGCCTTATTGGCGGATAAAATTGATGTTATCGCTACAGATCACGCACCACATACCATTGAAGAAAAGCAAAACCCGTATACCAAGGCACCTTCAGGTGGTCCACTAGTGCAACACGCACTTCCGGCTATGCTAGAATTTTATCATCAGGGAAAGATTTCTTTAGAAAAAATAGTAGAAAAAATGTGTCATAATCCGGCTAAGCTTTTTAAGGTGGAAGGTAGAGGATATATAAAGGAAGGATATAAAGCGGATGCGGTATTGGTTGATCTTAATGCGCCTTGGACCGTTACTAAGGAGAATATTTTTTATAAATGTGGGTGGTCTCCGTTTGAAGGGAGCACCTTTAAATCCAGAATAACGCACACCTTGGTAAATGGGGCTTTAGTTTATGAGAATTTTAAGCACAATGAGATAAAAAATGGACAACGCCTAACCTTTGATCGATGAAAAAATTATTGATCATTCTCGTATCTTTTGTAGTTATTTTGGCTTGCCAAAACGTAAAAAAAGCACCTAAACCCGATCGTGTAATCGAAGAAGAGCTTATGGTGAAGATCCTAACTGATATTGCCGTGGTTAAAGCTGCTAAAGGATCGCATCGAAGACTTATGGAAGAACATCACATCAATCCTGAAGCTTATATCTTAAATAAATATGATATTGATAGTGTTGTCTTTGCACAAAATAACGCCTGGTATGCGAATCAATTAAAAGAGTACGAAAGAATTTTTGCCCGTGTAAGAGATCGTCTTTCGGCTTCCAAAGAGGAATATAAATTATTAAGTCAAAAAGAAGACTCTATACAAGCTATCAAGGATTCAATTGCGCAAGCAAAAACGAATAAAGCGTCAGACGGACCAAAATTTTCAATAGATGAGTTAAGCAAACAAAGTGAAGAGGAATTATCAATAGAAGACGAAGAAACGGCAAGAAAAAAGCGATTTTCTAAGAATACTCAGTTAAAAAATAAGAAGCAGTAGTAGTTATAGACTTCTGTATGGGTTCAAATTCGAAATTAAGATCCTTTTCAATCTTTGCACTACTGTAATTACTTTGGGAAAATGCACTTTTTATTGAGGCTTTAAAAATAGTTCTTTTAGATCTAAAAACTAGATGTAACAACCATTCGGCATACATGGCAAAGGTCATTAGATTTTTGGATGCTTTTTTGGTAGGTGCTTTTTTGCCTAACGCGTTTGCGATGAAACTAAAGGAGTCTTTGAAACTCATATTTTCGGCAACCAATATATATCGATTATTTTTTAGATCACTTTTCATTAGGCCATACATACTTTTCACCACATCGTGGACTCCCACATAACCCGTTATACCAGGTGTGTAATAAGATAATCCTTTATAAATTCGTTTGAAGATGACTCCACTTCCTCCATTAAAAAAACCGGGACCGATAATGATACCTGGGTTGACGATAACCGCATCTAATCCTTCTTGCGTACCTCGCCAAACCTCCATCTCTGCACCATACTTGGTAATAGCATAAACTGAATTGGTACTTTCGGGATTCCATTCGGCCGCTTCCGTAATAATGGAAGTATTATGATCTTCTCCCAAGGCTGCGATGGAGCTTACATGACAAAATTTCTTAACCTTGTTCACGATACATAGGTTGACAATATTGGCGGTTCCTTCAATATTTACTTTTCGTAATAATTTATATCTCGCCGGATTGAAACTAATCTTGGCAGCACAGTGATACACCTCAGTGATCCCTTGCAGTGCTTCGGTTAAATTTGGAATATTAGTGAAGTCTCCTTTAAACCACTGCACCTTATTGAGTAAGCCAATTTCTTCGTCTTTTAAAAAATCTTTGATCAATTTTATGGCTTGATCTCGTTTTGGTTCACTTCTGTAAAGTGCTCTTATTCGGTCTTCTTTTTGGATTAAATGCAACACTAAGTGACTGCCAACTAAACCGGTAGCTCCTGTAACTAAGATCATGGTGTTATGGTTTAATTACGAAAGTAAGCATTCTTAGCTTTTAAGTATAAATTGTAGGGCAATATTGTCCATATTTTTATCTTTGTCGCTATTAAAGAAAGCATCACCAATGGTCAAGAATTTTATCGAAGAGTTACAATGGAGAGGTATGTTGCACGATAGCATGCCCGGAACCGAGGAACACCTTATGGAAGAAATGCGATCAGCTTATGTAGGTTTTGATCCAACTGCTGATTCCTTACATATTGGTAATCTGGTTCCTATTATGTTATTAGCACATTACCAACGTGCAGGCCATAAACCTGTAGCCTTGGTAGGAGGAGCAACTGGTATGATTGGAGATCCCTCTGGTAAGTCTGCGGAGCGAAATTTACTAGATGAAAAAACCTTGAAGCACAATCAAGATGCGATCAAAAATCAACTGTCTAGATTTCTTGATTTTGAAAGTAAAGCAGCTAATGCAGCGGTTTTAGTGAATAATTATGATTGGATGAAGGATTTTTCATTCCTAGATTTTATCCGAGATGTCGGTAAACACATTACAGTTAATTATATGATGGCTAAGGATTCTGTTAAAAATCGAATTTCGTCAGAATCTTCTGAAGGAATGTCGTTTACAGAATTCACCTATCAGTTGGTGCAAGGGTATGATTTCTTGCATTTATACCGAGATAACGATTGTACACTACAAATGGGAGGTAGTGATCAATGGGGGAATATTACCACAGGTACTGAATTAATTCGACGAATTGCAGGTGGAAAAGGGTATGCACTTACTTGTCCGCTAATTACCAAATCAGATGGCTCTAAGTTTGGGAAATCTGAAGGTGGTAATGTATGGTTAGATGCTAAACGTACGTCACCTTATAAATTTTATCAATACTGGTTGAACACCAGTGATGAAGATGCTGAGAAGTATATCAAAATCTTTACTTTTTTGGATAAGCAAGAAATCGAGGGATTGATAAAGGAGCATAATGAAACACCGCATTTACGGATACTGCAAAAGAAGTTAGCTGAAGAAATCACGATTATAGTACATTCTGAAGAAGATCTTGCTAATGCTATCACAGCTTCTAACATTTTGTTTGGTAAATCCACCTCTGAAGATCTAAAAAAATTGGATGAAGCAACATTTTTAGATGTCTTTGAAGGAGTTCCTCAAGCTGAGGTATCAAGAAATGTAATAAAGGATGGAATGGATATTATTGCTGCTTTAGCTGAACAATCCGGATTTTTAAAATCTAATGGTGAGGCCAGAAGAGCGCTTAAAGAAAATTCCATCGCGGTCAATAAAGAAAAGGTGAGAGAAGGGTATGCTATTTCCTTGGATGATCTCATCAACGACCAGTTTGTATTATTGCAAAGAGGAAAAAAGAATTATTTTGTACTTAGAATAGTATAATTTGATACAAAAAATAAAGCCTGTAAGCACTATGCTTTACAGGCTTTATCAATCAACCAATCAATCAATTATTGAAAAAACTTAGCGTTTAGTTATATTTTATTAACTATCTTATCTTTTGGTTACTTTCTAATTTTTTCCAGTTTTTATCAGCTTTTGCTCTTAATGACTCGGCGCCTTCTTCATTCCATTTGTTTAAGGTGTTAATACCCCAGGAATTATAAAAAAGATATAACTTGCCATCCCTGATTTCAAATGTTTCTGGATCAATGCTTACTTTTTTTCCATTTTTACCTATGGCGTAAGCACAATAACCTCCGTATTGAGGCACATATTTTTTTGGATTGTTTTTAAAGGCAACTAAGTTTTTTTGAGAAGAAAACTTAAATTTTGCACCGTCATATTCAGTAGTATACGTTTCCTTTCCTTCCACTGCTTGTTGGTCAAAATAAGCAACTATGTCATAGCCTTCTGCTACAAATCCTTTTTTGGAGTAGTACTTATCCTGCTGAGCTGAGCTGATGAGAATGCTAAATAGAAATAATAAAGTAAGATGTTTCATTCGCTGAATTTTAACTTGCTCATTCAGTCGATAAAAAACCTAAACCTTACAGTACTAATACAAAAAGTTTGTAGTATCTGGATAAGGTACTAACGCACTAATCAAAAGACTGATGCTTTCTTTGGTGATCAGCGTTATGGCTAATAAGATCGTAGTTACCAATATTGCTGTCGCCAGATTATTTTGTTGAATATCTTTAAACTCATTTACTCCTTTGGTAAATGCCGAAAATAACAGAAACACTGCAAGATTGATTAAAACCGCCATAATAAAACCAATCAACAGATACAGTCCTGAATATTGAAAAATTTCGGAGGTAGAAATATCGTTATTGGAAGAAAGTGATAAACGAATCATGTTGGTTATTGAAGGTATAATTTCGGCAATGATTAATCCGATTGACAATACTATACCCGATGTAAAAACAGCAAAAGAAATGTGTTCTTTGTCAATTGAGATATCTTTAAAAAATAAACGTTGTAATAGCCTAAAAGAAACAAAGAATATGACCACAGAAATCGTGAGACCTAAAAAAATTTCAATAAGCGCAAGAGTTAACAGTTTAGATTGCATATTAGTTAGTTTTGGTTAATACAAAATACCAATGATTTATATTGTTTACATTTTTTGGTAAGGTACCTATGGTGTACGATTTATTAGTCGTTTCCCAAACGTAGTATCGCTTACCATGATAGGTTTTATACGTGCCACTAGCAGGAATATTTAATCCTAAAATAGAATGTTGATAGAAATCACTGTTGAGTATAGCAACATCATACCCAAAATGGGATAATATTGCATAGATAAATACCGTGCGAGTATCGCAGTCGCCCTTTAAATTGCCCATAAAGCCTGTAGGATTTTGAATGCCATAAGGGATCTCTCCTATGCAACACTCGGGACATTGTTTTAATATTTTTTGGATGGATTCTACATACGTATCTGCGCTTTGACAAGCTTCATTAAACACAAATGAATACGGAATATCCTGTACAAAAGTTACGACCATCTCGGCAAACGCCATAGGGTTTAAGTTTTGTTCCTGGCGAATTTGATCCAAAGATGCTATAATGAGATCTAAAGAAGGTGTATCTGTTGTTATATGATATTGATATAGCTCTTGCCAGGTTTTTGGATTGATTTGTCGAGAATAGGTGGCATAGTTGTTTTTGGTCCTATTATAATCTTGTTGCCGTACAGAAAATACGCCTTGATATGATTTGCCATAATTATCCAACCAAGAACGTTGATGTGATAAAAGCGTAATGGAATCTCCTTTTTCTAAGATTTGTTCTTTATAAACCTCTTCAGCAATATCTTTACTATAGTCAGACGTATGGTTATTTTGCTGAAAGGCGCTATTAAACACAAATACTAAAATGGTGATAATAATGCTGTATAGTATGTACCGAGAAGATCGTTTTTCCTGACCTGAATTTAAAAACCGTTCAATTAACCAAGATAATAGAAACAGACAAACTAAAAATGAATAGTAAAAAGAAATTCCGGTAATAGCTGAAAAAAATGTGCTACCTACTACTGCTACTAACAGTATGCTAAGATAACCGAAACAGCCTAATATTCCTTTACTTGCCATTATAGTGTCATTAAATTACATCCTCTGATATCACTATGATCAAACCTTCCAAGAACTTCAAAATCGCCATTACTATTTACAATTTTTCCTAGGTCTTGTGTAGCAATAAAAGAGCAAGAATTGATGTTTGCTAAATCGATTACATTGATCCCTCCGGATTTGTTTACATCTAATAACTGAAGCGGGTCTTCTGGATCTCGGATACAGATTTTCATCCAGGGAGGGCAAGTAAAAATTCCATTACCTTTGGAGTACGCCTGGGAGAGGAGCTCGGTCATACCATATTCGCTGTGTATGTTAGAGGTGCCAAATCCTTTTTTTAATAGGGAATGAAGCTCTGCTCTTATCATCTCTTTTCTTCTTCCTTTCATCCCACCCGTTTCCATAACAATAAAATGTTTAGGCAGCGAAAAGTCTATTTTCTCAGCCAGATCGAGTAACGCGAAAGAGACACCTAAAAGGAGTACCTTTTTGTCTTGTTTTTTTAATGTTTTTAAAACAGCAATTAATTCTGAAACTTCATTAAGGTAAAACCCACTTTCTTTAGCACTACTGTTTTTGATCATATGATCAGCCATATATACCAAAGAAGATCCCTCTCTTTCTAGATAGGAAGGGAGTAATGCTAAAACGGTATAGTCTGAAATGTCGCCATAAAAATATTCAAATCCCTTGGTAAAGCTTGATTCGTATATGCTGAGGTCACTTACAAAATGGTTGCTTGGCGTACTACCCGTGGTACCGCTGCTAGTAAAAAGCTGTTCTATTTTTTGATGGCTAAGTACTTTTTTTAGCTTAAAAAAAGCTATGGGTAAAAACGGAATATCAACTAAGCTTGATACTTCAGTTTTGCTGACACCCAATAAATTACAATATTGTTGATAGACACGGTTGTTGGTATATTGAAAACGAAAAATTTTTAATGCTAACTGCTCAAAGGCGTTATGGCTAGCAATGGAGAAAATTTCGTCTTTTACCATGGGTTACTTTGCTATAAAGGCGAAAAGTAAGCACAAAAAAAACACTCTCCAAATAAGAGAGTGTTTTTTAAAATGCTACACTATGGTAGTTATCTTATAATTAATTTTTCGGTAGTCACTTTTTTACCATTAACGATAAATTGTGCTAAATATACACCTTGGTTTAGGCTGGATACATTCAGTGAAGTTCCGTTTAGTTTTTTAGACAGTACTTCTTTCCCTAAAATATTGTAAATTTTAATTTCTATGTTTTCTGTAATAGCAGTTGAGAAACGTAATTCTCCATCCGCAACAGGGTTTGGATATATTTTAAAGCTTCTTTCTTGTGTATTAAAGTCCACAATAGATAATGTGGCGTCTGTAACCTGTGCCCAGGATGTTCCTATCTTTAATTCATCCATGATCATAAAAGGAGTTTCTGAATCACTATCCTGACGAATTAAAAAACTAGCAATCGTAGTGGCAGGGCTAGAGTCAGTTTCCGTTAAAGTTGTTGATGGTTCAGAAGTTCCGGCCTGTGGATTTACCCAAAGACTTGCCACCCCAGTGGCTAAATCGTAACTATATACTACAAAAATGTCTGTGTTTATAGCGTACCCTTCAGTAGTGTAAACGGATGTAGAGCTACCATTACCAATTCCTACTTCAATATCGTTAGTAGTATTGCTTGGTCTTAAAAATACTCTTGGAGCAAAGGCACCGCTACTCTCTCGTAAGGCAGTGAAATATCCTGCAGTGTTGAAAGTGGTAATATCTGTGACACGCATTAAGAATGAAGCGTAAACCTTACCGGAGTTTACTTCTGCAAACTCGATAAAACTATCAGATCCAGCACCGTCAAAGCTAACAGAGTTACCTACATCCGAATCTAAGCCAGCATAGCTTAAATTACCACTAGCAATTTTGATTTCGTCAGTGCTTGTGGAGCTATTTTCCCATAAGTCTTGATTGACCAAATCTTCACCAACAACATAGTCAAACTGCTCAATTAATGGTAATGATGGAGGTGGGCTGTCTATAGAAAAGCTAATGGTTTCCGTAACTTGTGGACTTAATGAGCCTCCGGCATCTTTCAATTCCAGGTTTACGGTATAAGATGTACCATCCGTAACATTTATTGTTATTGGGCTTGTAGTTGTAGTTTGAGCTGATCCACCGTTAATAGTATATTCTACAAAGTTTCCACCAATTAAATCGAAGTTTTCAGTGGTAAATTCTACATCAACGGTTGCAGTACCGGCAGCAAAGACATCGTCAGCAGCTGGTGCAGTTATAGTTAATACAGGATCAGAAGTTGCCGCTACAATATCATTGTTGTCTCTAGCTGTTATGAAATAGCTATTTCCACTTCTTTCAGTTATGAGTCCTGTAATGGTAACGGGTATGGTAGGTACGTTTTGTCCTATATAATCGGCACTAAAGAATGAAGTTCTGAAGTTAAAGTTATCAGTATTTTGTGTTAGTACATATTCAGTTCCGGTATTCCAAGTGGCAATAGTGTTATCAACAGTAACTTCAACGACGGTTACTAATTCCGCTTCATAGTTCTCTGGAGTTGCATTAAGCTGAGCTAAAGTAACTTCTTGTGGGGTTATGGTGTTTCCGGTTGAGGAAGCTGCACCTGCATCTTCAGTGGGTACAAATTGTAGTTGTCCGTTAAAGTCTCCTAATTGTCCGGTGATTCCTGTGATACCATCACCTATGGCATAACTATTTGTTAGCACTCCAGCGCTATCATCAATTAAAATTGCTCCAGTACCATCTTCTATGAATTTTTGATTTCTAAAGCTTTGTTGAAAAGTAATAAAAGCTTCTCCAGTAAGTGTATAAAATCCATCAAGAGTTGCTGCTCTTAATTCAGCAATTGTAGCAACAGAAGTTACAGAAGATACAGAAAAGTTAATGGTTTCAATTACCTGTGGAGTTAGAGAGCCTCCTGCGTCTTTTAATTCTAACGTAATCGCATATGTTTGTCCATTAGCAGTTGCGATAGTAATTGGACTAGTGGTTGTAGTTTGTGGTGTTCCACCGTTAATGATATATTCTACAAAATTACCTCCTGTTAAGTCAAAATTTTGCGTGCTAAATACTACATCTACTGTTGTAGTACCGGGATCAAAAACCTGACTGTCTACGGGAGAAGAGATAGAAAGCGTTGGATCATTAGATATAGTTCTTACATAGGTCCCAATTGGGAAAGGGTTGGTTGCACTAGCTTGATCAGTATCGTCATCATTTTCGTTGATTCCACTGAAAGTCCAATGGGCTAATGTAAATGAAGCTCCATCAGGCCCTGTACTGTCATTTCTATATGCCCATCCATCAAGATAGTCCCAAGCTTGGCCGGTACCATCAGTGTTGATATCTCCGAAAGTATCAATGACATCTCCAGTAAAACCGCCCATGCCATCGCTTACAACATTATTAAAGAGTTCAACAGCATCATCACCATTATTATTGGCAGCACTAGAGATAAAATCTGGATCAAATCCAAAAAATGTATTAAATTGAGGTTGCTCTGAAGCAATATATAGAAAATCTCCGGCAGAAGCAGAACCAGTTAGTTGCAGTTCAATACCATCAGTTCCACCACCATTATTGGCTGAACCCACACCATAAGTGCTCAGATCAGCTATATCATTGATTACATAAATTTCTATGGCTTTAGGCGTACCACCAGTTAGTGGACCATCAAAAACTCCTGTTATGACAAGGTCCTGCCCAAATGAGAAAATGGTGAGTAATAAAAAAAATAAGTAAGTAATTTGTTTCATAAGACGTTAGTTTAATATCAGCTCACAAAAGTAGCAAGTTGACCTAAATTAAACTAGCTCATTTTTAACAAAAAATTATACTTAACGCAAAAATAATATTAATTCCTGAAAAGTTTAACAGTAGCTTCAAGATCACCTTCTTTGATTTTTAAAATATACAAACCAGGACTCAATGCCGAAATGTTTAACTCTTTTCCTATCAGCACTTTAAACAATACGCGTTTGCCAAGTACGTTATAGGCTGTTACAGTTTTGGTTTTATTAGACGTGGAAGTAATATACACCTTATCCCCGCTAACGGGATTAGGAAATACTTGAAGACCGTCTATGGCTCGGGAAATTTTCGATTTTGGTGAAATTATTTCTTGTTGCGCATTTACTTGAGCAGTAAATACCATCAAAAAAACACCAATACATGTGATTACATAGTAGATTTTCTTCATACGTGGTTATTTTGGGACTATAAAGATAACCTTAAAATTATAAATTTTTAATTAAATCAACACTTTTTTTAAGTAAAAATTGGTCTTAACGTTTTTTTTGAGGTTTTGACAGCGTGAGCCTACGGTTTTTTAGGAAAATGATAAAAAAAACTATTAAATATTTGAAAATGAATAAGATGAAAGAGGTCTATGCAGTGTTGACTATTTGAATTTACCCTTTAAAGTTCTTATTAATTTTATTTTTTTAATGTAATTCTAGTTCTGATGCAGCGTTTTCGCGTTAATTACATAAGTTTTTATTTTTAAATAGGTTGGGTTTATCTAGTAACACTAATTTATAATGAGGTTTTAAGATCGTTTATCCCGATAAGGTAAATTTAAAAAAAAGACCGCCATTTGGCGGTCTTTATACATCTTGTGTTACACTGTTTTTACTTATAGACTTGTAGCCCAAGCAAAATCAGCAGCTGTTGTTGTAGAAGTGCTATAAGAAGCAGCTTCATTAGCATCTGCACCGTCAGCTTGTAAGTTTGAAGCTGGAGCACTATCTCTAAAATCAAACTGAGTGTCAAATCCGGTTAAAGAAAGACCGTTGATTGTAGCACCAGAATTATTTTTGATTTGGATTCCAGTACCACCTGTAGTAGATACAGCGGTAAAGTTAACCAAGGTTGGGTTATTGTTTACCCCATCTGCTTCAATAGCAGTTGAAAAATCAGCGATAGTAATATTAACGAACGTATTAGTCAATGTTCCGTTCCATCCTTCAGTCCAGTCTACTGCATCATCTTCAAGATTTTCTGCATAGAAGTTAGTCATGTTTACAGTTCCACCAAAGAATTCCACTCCATCATCAGAACCTCCGATTACGGCTACATTAGAAATCGTTGTACCGTTCCCAACTGCGTATAATGTTAATCCGTTAAATTGAGAATCAGCGTTGATCTGAGCACCAGTGTTTTTAAGTACTAAGTAGTTAATTGTACCAGAGTTGTCTGCGTCATTAGTACCACCATATACTAGTCCACCAACTTCAGCAATAGCATCAACACCTTCAGTCGTTGTAGCATCACCACAAATTAGTAAACCACCCCAAGCTTGACCGTCAACAGATTCCATTACTACTGGACTAGCCATAGTACCCTGAATATCAATGCTAGCACCTTTTAATACTGCAATATAGTTAGCTGTACCTGATTCAGAAACAATCTTTGTTCCTGCAGGGATAGTTAAAGTAGCTCCGTTACTTACCAGTACTGGACCACTAACAGAATATTCCACCGCAGCGTTTAAGGTAAGGTCATTAGAAATGTTTGCTGGTAATTCTGTATCAGAACCTACATCAGCGTTAGTTATCCAAGCAAAAAGGCTTGCATTGGTAGAAGAAGAACTAAATACAGCATCAGCTGTAGTATCAGCATCCGCACCATCAATTTGTAGGTTAGAAGCTGGAGCACTGTCTCTAAAGTCAAAAGAAGTATCAAAACCAGTTAATGTTAATCCGTTGATAGTAGCACCAGAATTATTTTTGATCTGGATTGCCGTACCACCAGTAGAAGAAATAGCAGTAAAGTTTACTAAAGTTGGGTTGTTATTTACTCCGTCTGCTTCAATTGCAGTTGAAAAATCTACGATAGTGTTAGTAACATAACCGTTAGTTAAAGTACCATTCCATCCTTCAGTCCAGTCTACTGCATCATCTTCATTATTTTCTAGGTACATATTCGTTACAGAAACTGTTCCTCCAAAGAATTCAACACCATCATCAGTACCGTTGATGATACCTACGTTGTCGATTGTAGTACCAGAACCTACAGCATAAAGGGTAAGACCATTAAACTGAGAGTCTGCGTTGATCTGAGCACCAGCATCTCTGATGATTAGGTAATCGATATTACCTGAGCTATCAGCATCATTAGTACCTCCATAGATCAATCCACCAACTTCAGCAATCGCATCTGTACCTTCAGTAGTTGTAGCATCTCCACAGATTACTAATCCACCCCAAGCACCTGCTTGACCGTTAGATCTCATAATTACTGGGTTAGCGGCTGTACCTTGAATATCAATATCAGCGCCTTTAAGAACTGCTAGATAATTTTCAACACCTACATTAGATACGATTTCAGTACCTGCTGGGATCGTTAAAGTCACGCCTTGTGCAACCGTTACGGTTCCTGTAATTCTATATTCAATTGTTGGGTCTAAAGTTAAATCCTCATCAATAATTCCATTTAATTCAGACTCATCAACTGGAGTTGGACCAGGAGCTGCATCGTCGTCATTACTACAAGCTGTAGATAACAAACCTGTAATAAATAATAAGCTTAAAAATTTACTTAACGTTTTCATCATTGTTTATGTTTAATTAAAAGTTTTAAAATGTATACTTGAGACTTAAGGAGGTCTCTATCCCCGTAGAATATGATAATATGGTACTTTCAAATTGATCCCCGCTTACTACTTCTTGTATAAACTGTCTTCGTTTAATCGTTGGGTTTAATAAGTTTTTAGCCGTAAGCCCTAAACTCCAATGGTCATTGAATTCTTTATTAGCAATAAAATCTAGGGTTACAAAACCTTGCTCTATGATTTCACCATTAAAGAATACATCGGGTTGCTGTTGGTTTCTAGGTGCTCCTAGCGCAAATATCTTGTCAGAGGCATAGTTTCCGGTCAGTGTAAATTCATAAGGAGTATCGTTACCAGAGTTATAGGTTAAAGACAAGTTGGTAATCCAGTCTGATGCCCCTTCAACACCTATTTCGGATTTACCTCCGTATTTAAAGGTTTGTTCCAACGTTCCATCTGCTCTAAATACATCCTTTAAATCTTGTTCGTGATTTAAATAAGATACATTACCACTTAGTCTTAGGCTTTGAGAAGCCTCTTGTTTTTTTATGATATAAACTCTACCCTCTAATTCAACTCCAAAAATACGTGCTCTATCACCAGTGTTGAAGTAAGAAAAGATATCTTCTCCACCTCTTTGTAATCCACGGTTGATAGGATCTTCGATTCTTTTGTAGAAAGCACTAAAGGAGAGTAGCTCATCATTTTGAGGAAAGAATTCTACTTTAAAATCAAGATTAAAGTTCTTTGATCTTTCTACATCCGGATTCCCTTGAAAAACCTGTCCTACCTGAGAAACATATTGGAAAGGTGCAATCTCTTTAAATTCAGGTAAGGTTTGACTAACACTACCCGAAAGACGTAAGGCTAATTTATCGCTCAGTTCATACTTCAGGTTTACGTAGGGATAAATATTGTCATAATTTTTATTGGATGTTCCAACCCTTGCCTGACCTGTAGCTGGATTCACATAATTACCTACATTAAAGTCTACATCAATTTCATCTTTTTGATAGCGCACACCAACTTGTGCTGTAAATTGTTCAAACACACCGGTAAAATCGGCAAAACCAGCATAGGAAAGTAATGTTGCGTCATAGGTGTCAACCGGTTGTACATTAAGTTGTAATAACCCATTGTCAAAATTTTCTTGTGTAAAAATCGCCCCAATATCATCTATAGAAGGAGGGTTGATATCTGATCCGCTACCTTCTTCGATTCCAAAGAATCTAGAGGTAAAATCTCTGGTTTTGTTTCTAACATCACCTCCTACATTGGCTACAAAGATCTTATTGTCATCCTCATCACGTTTGAAAACTAATTCATCCGAGATTCGTGCATTTAGTTCCAGGTCTGTAATTTCCTGAACGGATTTTCTTTGTTGAAAACCTCCGGTAAACCCTAATTCAATGATACCGTCTTCGTTTTCGGGAGTGTTAGGGTTATCATTAAGAATGTTAACTTCATTTCTGATACGGTTTGGTTCATTAGCTACTAAGTAGTTAAACCCTGCTGCCCAGTCTAAGGAGTTATTTTTTGATATGTCATGTTTTCCTATAAGCTGAGTAACTGAAAGTAAAGTATTTTTAATGTTTTGATCTCTGATAAATTGTGAACCTTCTTCAATATTATCAAGTTCTTCAAATATTTCAGTAGTTCTTTCTCGTCCTGCTTCTAGGGTTTCTTCAAAAGCTTTATTAATGACAAAGGTGTTGAAGGTTAGATTGTTGTTATCGTTTAGTTTGTACTGACTATGTAACATTCCGGTAGTGTTTACCGTTCTTAACCATCTTCTTAGATCATCAGGTGGCACAAAATCCCGTAAGTTACCTTGGTCATATTCTCTAAACAATCCTTCTCTATATTCGTGATCAACAGACTGACCTCCGCTAAAATATAATTTCCAATTTCTTTCTTCACCTATTATTCCTCCTACATTAAATCCAAAGCCATAATTGATTGGCGAGGATAACTGAGTTGGGTTCCAGGATTGTTCTGTGAGTGCGTTTACAAGATTGTCTGATTGATATGCACGGTTGTAGATACCTAAAGTGATATCATTATTAGTTGCCGTTCCTTTAAAATTACTAAAGATCTCACTATCTCCAACGTTGGAATTTATACCGCTGGAAACACTAGATCCGATATCTTTATTTTTGGTAACAATTTTTGAAACAATATCGATATTACCTGAAGCTAAATCTGCGGAATTGTTAGGAGAAAACGTTTTGCTGATGGAAACATTTCCGATGAATCGTGCAGGGAATAACTCTAAATTAATATTCTTTTTGTCAATATTATCAGATGGTATTGGCAAACCGTTTAGTGTCGTACTCAAATAACGATCCCCTAAACCACGTACATAAATATCGCCAGATCCTTCAGTTTTGGACACACCAGATATTTTTGTAGTAGCTGCAGAAGCATTAGAAACTCCAAGAGTTTGTAGTTGTTCTGCACCAATACTTTCTTTAACGATTACTGCGTTTTTTTGCTCTAAAAGCAAAGCTTCTTCGCGTTCTCTATTGGTTACTACTTTAATAAATACTTCTTCGAGTGCTGCTGCTGTAGCACCCATAGTTGCATTAACTACAGCTACTTTATTAGGTTCTACAACAACATTTGGTATTTCTACCGTTTGATACCCCGTAAAACTAAATTCTAAGGTATACGTTCCTGGTGGAACACTGTTGATTTCATATAAACCATCGAAATCTGTGGAAGATCCTTTTGAGGTTTCTTTGACAATAACATTGGCAAAGGGTAGTGGTTCATTGTTATTTTCTTTGTCTAATAATTTTCCTGCTACGCTTCCTGTAGCTTCTTGAGCATTGGTAAATCCAATCACTAACAGCGCTATTGCTGTAAAAATTCGTATCATGTCGTATTCGTAAAAATCTGGTACAAATAAATACGGTTTTACAGTAAAACTTTTTAGCTAAATATTATCCTTGTTTTAAGGGATTGTGATGCTGGTAAAAATTGATCAATACTACGTAACAAAAAGATAACACAGTAAAGAAATTGTATTTTAAACCTTGGTTGTCAATTAGTTGTAGTATTTAGATTTGAATTACTAAGAATTAATTTAAAAAATGAATGTTAACTTATTACTATCAAACTGTTTATTCGGCATTAATTAAGCTTTAATAACATGTTAAGTGCAAATACGGTAACTTTTTAGTTAACATAGTAGTAAAGTGTTAAAATCTAATTTGGTGAATTCGGTTAGCCGAATTGCTAAAATAATGGAGAAATTGGTGTCGAAAAAGAGAAGGTATCGGGAGGTTACGTAATGTAGGAATTCGCCAACCCCCCTTACCTTCTACGAACACGTATTTTTATAGAATTCCTAGAAGAAACGTATTGGCTAAAAACAAAAGTTGATCTTGTTTTATTTTTTCAATGTTCAAGAAAAGAGCTACTGTTCGTTGTGTGCTCTGTGGTTACAAATAAAAAGAGAATAAAGCATTAAGCTTTTAAGCTAATCTTATAGTTGTATTATGGTAGTGTAACCTTAATGCTAAGAATGAAAATAAAAGGTTAAGACGTGATCGATAGTTTATGTAAAAAAGTAGGCTGTTTAAAAAGCTATAAAGGATTTACATTGATTGGGTTAAGTGGAATTCTAAGTCTTAGTTGGGCCAAGATTTTAGAGACCCAATATTATCAATACCCTTATCAGATAGCTTTTTAAACAGCCTGTACTATGGTGGCTAAATTTTCTAATTTAATTAGTTACGAGTCCACCCTGCATTCCAAGAGTTGTAATCAGCACCTACACCATTACCTACTCCAGTAATTACATCAGCTTCATCAAATGTAGCGCCAGTATCATTTTTTAAGGTTAGTGTAATATCATCAAATGTAATATCAGTTACTGAAGTTTCACCGTTTAATACACCTGTACCTGTTTCCGTATCATCAAGATCAAATCCTTCGGCAAATCCTTGTAGATACACGTTAGTAAAAATAGCTCTTGTTCCTGCACGCAAACGGATGGCTTCGTTTTGGTTAGAGGATCCAATACCGTTAATGGTTAGGTTTGTAATTGTTGGAGCAGACCAAAATACAGGATCTGCGTTGTTACCAATATCGGTGTTAAAGCCATCTCCTTCGATACCTTTGTCATGAGCCTGTCTGTGCTCAATATACACGTTAGTTAAGGATCCTGTGTATCCTTCAGTCCAGTCTACAGAATCATCTTGCGCCCCTATTACAGAGATAAATGAAGCGTCAACAGTTCCTCCAAAAAATTCTACACCATCATCAGCACCTTCAAACGCTTGAATGTATTGAATGGTAGTTCCATTACCTACGGCATAAAAAGAGAATCCATTATTTTCTGAAGCGGCGTCTGCAGCACCACCAGAGTATTCAATACGTACATATCTAAGAATACCTGAATTATCGTTTGCATCACTACCACCATAAGGAAGTCCTCCGATCTCAGAGGTAGAGGTAGCATCACCACCTACAACAGAATTTATTGGTGCTCTACCTAATATAATAAGACCACCCCAATCCCCAGGGTTGGGTGTAGCAGTAGCTGAGGTAATTACGATTGGGTTTGACGATGTACCCTCTGCATTGATCATTCCGCCTTGCAAAACTGCAATATATACATCAGATCCGGTCGCAGCTTTAACCACTACGCCTGGCTCTACAGTAAGTGTAATTCCATCAGGCACTATTAAAGCGCTGTTTAGCGCATATTCATTTCCGGTTACAAGGGTAAGATCTTCAGTTAAGGTACCTCCAATTACCAATTCAGAAGGATCTACCGTTTGTCCTCCATCGCCAATAGTAATATTTACATCAGCAGTATCATCATTTGCACATCCTACAAAAAGCGTAGCTATGGCAAATACGTTCAATAATAATATGTTTGCTTTCATATCTTCTAGTTATTAATAAATTCTATTTGTGTTCGTATTAATTAAAAAGTGTATTTGAATTGTAATCCGAAGTTTATACCTCTCTTATAGCTAGATAGTGCAAATTCATCTATCGGATTAATTTCGTTATTTTGATTTCTGGTAAATGGAATGTTTAAGGTAGTCAGTACATCCTCAGAGATCGTAGCATTTTCTCGAACTCTTTCAATGGTTGGGTTCAATAGGTTTTTAATGCTAAGATTGATTTCGAAGTTGTCGTGGATTTTATTTTTCCAAACAAAATCTAAAGTAGGTACTCCTTTTTCTACAATATTTCCTAATTGTCCAGCTCCTAATGCGTCAATTCTATCAGAAAAATAAGAGAATACCAGGTTAGCTACGGGCTTGTAGGTTCCAAATGTTGGTGTATAGCTTACATCCGCATTTACTAAGAATGGAGAAGCTCCCTGTAGTTCGTCAGAATCTCGGTTGAAGTTAGTATTAAACGTTCCTGAAACTGTTTTTAGATCCTGCTTAGTTGACGTATAGGTTACGTTTAAACCAGCAGATAGCAAGCTTTCATCTTCACCTTTAGATAAAAGGGATTTGCGAGCTTCTAATTCAAGTCCAAACACCTCTGCCTTATCACCAGTTCTAAAGAAACGTTGCGTTCCTGTTGCATCATTTGCAGACACCAAGTTTACCGGGTCATTAATTTGCTTTGCAAAAGCAGCTACAGAAAATACCTGACCACGCTCAAAGAACCACTCATATTTTAAATCTAAATTGATGATAGAAGAGAATGCCGGATCATTCAATAAATCTGGATTTCCACCGATACGATCGGTTACGTTTTCATAAACGAAAGGCGCTACTTCTTTAAACTCTGGATTAGAAACGGTTCTACTCGCAGCAAAACGGATGTTTTGATCTTCGTTTAGTGCATATTTTACATTTAAACTAGGTAGTAAAAAAGTTTCTGAAGCTTCATTACGGCCTGGATTGTTGAATACTAGGTTAATTACATCATATTCGATACTTTGGTTAAAAGACTCTACACGTAGTCCAGGAACAAAAGTCCACTTTTCACCAACTTTATAAATTGCGTTACCATATAAGGCGTGCACGTTTAATTTTCCTGTATACGTATTTTCAGCTAACCCTGGTAAATTTGTATCTCCTAATCCAATGGACGGATTAATCGGATTGATAACCACAGTATTGTAGATCAAACCTAAGTTCTCTCTATTAAAAATACTATTAAAGTTGTTAACGTTGGTAACTTCAGTATTTGGTTCAATGATGCTTAATCCAAAACGTTGGTTATCAAAAGCACGTTCTTTGATACGTCCATTATATCCAAAATTAAAAGAAAGCTTTTCTGAGTTTTTATATTCTAAGTTAACTCTAGCATTCCACTCTTCGTCTTCAATATTTTGAAAATAACGTTGGTTGTCAAAATCCACATTACGATAAAGTACTGGATTTGTAGTTGGGTCATTATCCTGCGATAAATCAAATTGCTCTAAGGCAATACGCTTTCTGTCTGGTTGACGCGCTAATACATTATTAAATCCAATTCCGTAGTCGAGCTCTATTTTATCATTAATTTTACTAACGCCTGATAATTGGTTAACAAAGATCATATCTTGCTCAAACTGTACATTTTGAGTGAAATAACCAAAATCATCGATATCAGCAATGGTATTTCTATTAAATCCATTACCATCTATTCCATAACGACCTACTTCATCAGTAGCGTCATTAATAAATAAAGAAGTAAACTTTATTCTGTGATCTGGATTTATTCGGTACAGAAGGTTAGTCATCGCAGTAGTAGTGCGGCTGTATTCAAAGGCTTCAGCGACTCTAAAGATTTGATTCTCTACCGCAGTTACGTTTGCCTCTTGTCCTCTTCTATATTCAAAACTACTACCAAATGAAGCCGTAGCAAATACACTTAGCTTTGATTCTTCTCCAATGTTCCAGGATTTACCAGCGGATATAGACCCTGAAAGACCAACAGGCCCACCTGAAGAAACTGGATCCACACCGTGTGATAGGATCACTGCAAAAGGATTATTGCTATATCTATTATAAAATCCAAATAAACCTGTTCCTTCACTCTTTAAAAATTGCTTGCCTATAGCAGCAGAGTTAATGCTATTTCCTAAATCAGCGTCAACAAACGCGCTTCCTACGTGCTCTTTTGCTGTAATATCTACATTACCTGCTGCAAAATCTCCGTAAAAATTAGCGGCATAGGTTTTACTTACACCTATGTTTTGAATAACATCTGATGAGAAAAGACCAAGGTCAATATTCTTTTTGTCTACGTTGTTAGCAGGAAGCGAAAGACCATTAAGTGTAGTGTTAAGATATCGGTCTCCTAATCCTCTAACGTATACATTTCCTCCGCCTTCTTGTTTGGAGATTCCTGAAATTTTTGTGACTGCAGCTGCTGCATTACTTACCGCTTTATTAGAAAGTTCCTGTGCACCAATACTCTGCTTTTGAACAACTGCCTTTTTTTGTTCTAGTAGTAAAGCCTGTACGCTTTCTTTCTTAGTACTAGTGGTTTTGATGACCACTTCATCTAAAGCAGCTGCACTTGCTCCTAAAGTTGCGTTTACCGTTATGGTTTGTCCCGCAACAATTGTAACTTCTTTGCTTATTGTTTCATAACCGATAAAACTAAATTCTAAGGTGTAAGAACCTGCTTGGATGCCTTCTAAGGTATATAAACCATCAAAATCAGAGGTAGTACCTTTTGTAGTTCCTTTTATTAATATATTAGCGAAGGGTAAAGGTTGTTCTCCAGACTCCTTATCTAATAATGTTCCTGTAACAGTTCCAGTGTCTTGCGCGTATGTAATTCCTACAAAACATAGCGCAAGTAAGATTGCTATTTTTTTCATGTACGTGTTCGTAAAATTCGGGGCAAAGAACGCGACAAGTTGTTAAGTAGGTGTTACTCAAAAATTAAATAAGCGTAATAATAGTGTTACCTCAATGTTACCAAAAAAGTATAACGTTAAGCAGGTGTTATCTCAAGAAGGGATAGAAACAGAAAAACTCTGCACTAGGCAGAGTTTTATATATTTTAAAATAGTATTTTTAAGAGTTAATTGTTCATATTTACCACAAAGTCGCTTTTGTTAGACCAAGTGGTAACAGTAGCAATAGTATTGTCCGTGTAGTTAACTTCAGATAATTTATTTTCATTCCAGAAAAACCATTTTCCAGTTTTTACACCATCTTTATATTGCCCCATAGCGATTTTATTTCCGTCAAGGTCATAAGACTTCCATTCTCCGTGTAGTTTGCCCTCAGCATTGTAAAACCCCTGTTGCCTCACTTCACCATTATCATAATAAAAGGTACCTTTAATAAAGTCTCCTTGTTTTTCAAATTTTGGTTTAACTTCCTGACCCATCATTGATGCAGAGAATAAAAATACCAGTAAGATTGCTAAATTTTTCATATCGGGACGAATTTTAAAATTGGGGTTTCTTAATATTTATATTACAAATATAACATTAATTTTACTTTCAAGCAACATTTAGGTAACATTAAATTAACATAGAACATATATTTAACTGATTATCAACATTTTATTAAGTTAACTTTGTGTTATCAAGTTAATATTGGAGACTGAATTGAATATAAATTGTCCAACTACCAATACATCTAAAAACTTTTTGCTATTCGTAGCTATTGATTTTATGGGGGATTTCAGCTATTGGTAACTTAGGCTAGTAGAGTAACTTAACCTCGTTTTAACCAATAAACTTATTTCAAAATAAGATGATTCCTACTTTAAACCCTAAAAAGATAACATTGGAGTAACATTTGACTAGAATTTAAATAACATTTTTGTGCTCAATATCTATGTGATTAATGCTATGAATGATATTTATCTTTTAATGATCGTTGCGCTTGCTTTTTTAGCGATAGCGGATTTGATCGTTGGTGTAAGTAATGATGCTGTAAACTTTTTAAATTCCGCTATTGGTTCCAAGGCAGTTTCTTTCAGAACAGTAATGATTGTAGCCAGTTTAGGAATTGCATTAGGTGCTATTTTTTCTAGTGGATTGATGGAAGTAGCCAGAAAAGGGATTTTTAACCCTGGAGAGTTCTACTTTAATGAGATCATGATTATTTTCATGGCGGTAATGATAACCGACATCTTGTTGCTTGATTTCTTTAATTCCTTAGGGATGCCGACCTCGACTACAGTGTCAATTGTATTTGAACTTCTTGGGGCTGCGGTATGCGTTTCATTGTTAAAAATCAGTGCAGACAGCGCTATAAGTTTTGAAGATCTAGGTAGTTATATCAATACCAAAAAGGCAAGTGAAATTATAGCTGGGATTTTATTGTCGGTAGTAGTAGCCTTTTCTATTGGGGCAGTAGTGCAATATTTCTCAAGGTTATTACTTTCTTTCAATTTTGAAAAGAAGGCAAAATGGCTCGGTGCTTTATTTGGAGGTTTGGCATTAACTTCCATCCTTTATTTTATATTTATTAAAGGAATTAAAGGAACCAACTATGCAGACGCTATAGTTTCTGTTTTACAAAATGATTCAGGCTTAAGTTTTTTAGAATGGGCAAACGCGCATTTCCAAACCTCTTTTGAGTCAGTTAAAGCCCTAATCGCAGCTAAAGGCGAATCTCATATTATTGACCCAGAAAAAGGAACGCTTTCCTTAACCTTAAGAGGAATGCTCGAAACCAATGTGTTAACCATTGTAGGCATTGGCTTTATTGTTCTTTCTGCTTTGTCTTATGTATTTATGACTGCTTTCAAAGCAAACATATATCGTATTATTATAATTGTAGGAACTTTTGCGCTAGCCTTGGCATTTGCGGGTAATGATTTGGTAAACTTTATCGGTGTACCCATCGCAGCTCTAAAAGCTTATCAAGCCTGGGAAGGATCCGGACAATTAGCTACGGAGTTTTCTATGGAGGTTTTAAGTGGAAAGGCAGAGACGCCTACCTACCTATTACTAGCATCGGGGATGATCATGGTATTAACCCTTTGGTTCTCGGCTAAGGCGAGGGATGTAGTAAAAACATCTATTGATTTATCACGGCAAGGAGACGGTCAAGAACGATTTAAACCTAATTTTTTATCCAGAGGTATCGTAAGAGGTACTGTAGCAGTTTCAGAATTTATAAATTCAATTTCACCTGCACGTTTCCAAAAGTTTACTGAAAAACAGTTTGATCAAGCTGGTGTACCTAAAACTGCAGTTAAGCGCGAGGATCAACCAGCTTTCGACCTGGTTAGGGCAGCCGTGAATCTTATGGTAGCAGGGGTTTTAATATCTATAGCAACTTCTATGAAATTACCGTTATCAACTACCTATGTAACCTTTATGGTTGCTATGGGAACTTCTCTAGCGGATCGCGCCTGGGGTACAGAAAGTGCGGTATATCGTGTAGCTGGAGTATTAAATGTAATCGGGGGGTGGTTCTTCACAGCACTTAGCGCATTCGTGGCTGCTGCGGGGATTGCATTTTTGATCAATTTTGATCAACCAATTATGACCGCTGTATTACTATTGGTAGCAACTTTCTTAATTGTAAGAAACGCTATACGTTATCGCCAAAAAGCCAGAGCAGAAAGAGCGGAGGACAAATTAAAAAAATCTGAAAGTAGCTCAATCCAAGGAGTTATTGAAGAAAGTGCAGATAATATAAAGTCTTTTGTTAATCGAAGCAATAAGATTTATAGTAGTACGATTGATAGTTTGGCAAAGTACGACTTATCTAACCTAAAAAAGAATAGAAAGGGAATAGCAAAGCTGGAAAAAGAAATTGAAGGATTACGTGATAATATCTTCTATTTTATTAAAAACTTAGATGAATCCAGTATCGGCGCCAGTAACTTTTATATATCTATTTTAGACTACTTAGAAGATATGACCCAGTCGTTGGAATATATATCTAAGGTAAGTCATAAGCACGTAAACAATAACCATAAAAAGTTGCGTTTTAATCAAATCAAAGATTTAAAAGAGATTGAAGAGCGATTAGAGAAGCTTTTCAAGCATATTAATGACATTTTTGATAAACGTACGTTCTCAGAGTTAAATGGTATCATAAATGAAAAGCAAGAGTTGTTTGGCATTGTTACGGACAAGATTAATAAACAAATCTCTAGAACACGAACAGAAGAAAGTAGCCCAAAGAATACAACTTTGTATTTTAGCCTGTTAACTGAGACAAAGGATTTAATAGAATCTACAATGGATCTGTTAACTACCTACAGGGATCACCAGTAAGTTATCTGCTTCGTTAACTTAATGTTATGTTTATGAAATTTTTAGGTTAGATTATGCTTCTGGGCTTAAAAAGATATGAATACTTTCATTTAACATAGTATATTTACGGAATTAGATTACTAACTCAATCATAATGGACACAAAAGATATAACCATTTTATTAGTCGATGATGAACCGGATATTCTAGAAATTGTAGGGTATAATTTATCATCAGAAGGCTATACAGTGGTTACTGCCAAAAATGGTGTTGAAGCCGTTAAAAAAGCAAAGAAAAAGAAGCCGCAACTGATCATCCTTGATGTAATGATGCCAGAAATGGATGGTATCGAAGCTTGTGAGCAAATTCGAAAAATACCAGACCTACAAAATACTATAATTACCTTCTTAACTGCCAGAGGAGAAGATTACTCTCAGGTAGCAGGATTTGATGCTGGAGCTGATGATTATATCACCAAACCCATACGGCCAAAAGTTTTGGTTAGTAAGGTAAAAGCTTTATTAAGAAGACTTAAAGAAGAGGATACCTCCAGTAATATTGTCCGTATCGGAAATTTGGTTATTAATAGAGACGAATACAAGATCATTAAGGATAAAAACGAGATGGTATTGCCAAGAAAAGAATTTGAATTATTATCTTTATTAGCCTCTAAACCCGGAAAAGTCTTTAAACGCGAGGATATCTTAGATAAAGTCTGGGGTAATGAGGTTATCGTTGGTGGAAGAACAATTGATGTTCATATCCGTAAACTTAGAGAGAAAATCGGAGATAAAAGTTTTAAAACGATAAAAGGAGTAGGATATAAGTTTGTAGTGTAAATGGCAGAGAACTTTAAAAAGTCGTATAGGTTTGCCTACCTTTCGTCTTTATATATCACATTATTACTAACGCTCGTATTGAGCGTTTTTTTGTATTTCCAGTCTGCATTAAATGCGATTAGCATCATGGTTTTCTTACCGGTAAGTTATGCGGTATGTTTTTTTATTATCCAGTATCGGGTAGAGAAGTTCATCTACAGGCGTGTGCGCAAAATCTATGATGACATTGAGATGCTAGAAATGGATCCCGTTGGCGATAGCCCGGTGACTACCGATATGCGGACATTAATCAAAGAAGTTGAAAAATTTGCAAAAAACCGTAAAAAGGAAATCGAAACTTTAAAAATTCGAGAGGACTATCGAAAGGAATTTATGGGTAACGTTTCTCATGAGTTGAAAACCCCTTTATTTACAGTACAGGGCTATCTGTTGACTTTATTGGACGGCGCCATGAAGGATAAAAAAATCCTGAAAAAATACTTAGAACGGGCCAACAAGGGAGTAGAACGTTTGATTTATATCGTAAAGGACCTCGATATGATAACAAAGCTCGAAGTTGGAGATCTGAACCTCAACTATACAAATTTTGATATCGTAGAATTGATACAAAGTGTGTTTGATTTGTATGAAATGAAGGCTGCAAAAAAGAAGATCATATTGACTTTTGACATGCATTATCAAGAGCCTATTATGGTGCACGCGGATAAAGAAAGGATACAACAAGTGCTTTCGAATCTAGTGGTTAATTCCATAAAATATGGTAAAGAAGATGGTACTACAGAAGTAAGTATTGAAGATCTGGTAAAAAGTAAAGTGATCGTTAGGGTTACCGATAATGGCGAGGGTATTGCACAGTCGCACATACCTCGCTTATTTGAACGCTTCTACAGAGTAGATAAAAGCGGCTCCAGAAAAGAAGGAGGTTCTGGCTTAGGATTGGCTATCGTAAAGCATATTATTGAAGCCCACCACGAGCGGATCTACGTAGAAAGTGACTATAGGGTAGGAAGTGAATTTTCATTTACGCTGGAAAAAGTTAAAAAGTTCCCCGTAGTCGATCTCGGTACTGAAACTGTGTAGCCCTTTGTATTGTGTGATGTCTTTTAGTTTTGAGATGGTAAAATCATTCTGATTACAACTCGGTACCAGTTTAAAATTTCGCAAGCGCTCTGCGATATACTCTTGCTCAAACTGACCAGGGGTAGGTATAAAGAAGGCTTTCTTTTTCAGCTTCGCTAAGTCCATAACAGTGGTATATCCTGATCTTGATATGATAAGATTACTAGCATTTATGGTATTTTGAAGCGCTTCTCCTGTAAGAAAATTATGAATTACGATGTTGTTTTTAAGATAGGTTTTATGTTCTTCTTCGATAATACCCCTAACTAATACAATACGTTGATCACTCTGTTCAAATTCTCTCAGTAACTTTTGCTCTAGCAACGTACGTTGTGGCTCTGGACCAGAAAGTAATACCATAATATCAAATTCATTATCCACATATTTATATTCAAATCGACTCAAAGGACCCAAATAAGTAACAGGAATACAACTTCGTTTAGGATGACCTAAAGCACCGCTTAGATTAGGGTTATCGGCCATATCCGGTACCCAACAGACATCAAATTTCTTGATATAGCGATTATGTATTTTCGTGCTAAACAAAGTGGTTCTGCCACTTAAAACCGTAAGTTGGTGAGTGATAAATACAGAGGGAACTCTTTCATCACGTACGCCCATTCTGTTATCTGAAATTATAGCACAAAAATCTTCATTATCAATTATCTTTTCAGTAATTCTTTTTTCCTGTGCGATAGCTCTCACGATTTTTGGACTATTGAGAAGCATTTTAAGCTTAAACGTACTTTTCTTCTTGGAATATTTAATATGGTACGAAGGCATTACTTTATAGTGCAGTTTGGGAAACTCCTTTCTTAAAAGTTCTAGTGCTTCACCATCAGTAGCTATGACGGGTATAAAGTCTTCGGATAGAAGTGCATTAATAATAGGAATGCATCGGGTGGCATGACCCAACCCCCAGTTTAAAGGCGAAACAAGTACTTTTCTGCTCAAAATATAGTCGGTTTAGTAATGCTAATATTATTTTTTTGTCATCTCTAAAGTAGTGTTATTACCTTATGCATATATTTCCTTAATTTTACCAAAAAATTAAGAAATTGACTCGTGGGTAGTAAGAATAAGCTTAAAAGGTTCAAGGAAAATAAAACATTTACGAATGTAATAGAACCTACTAGAAATGAAGTAATTAATGATACGCATCAATTATCGGGTAACTGGAATGAAAAGATATTTAAAAATGATAATCCAATCATTCTTGAGTTGGGTTGTGGAAAAGGTGAATATACCGTTGGTCTGGCCGAACGTTATCCGGATAAAAACTTTATAGGTATAGACATAAAAGGAGCTAGATTTTGGAGAGGTGCAAAAACTGCTATAGAAGATGGTTTGTCTAATGTGTATTTTATCCGCACTCAGATAGAATTAATTACCCATCTTTTTGATCAAAACGAAGTAGCTGAAATTTGGATTACATTTCCGGATCCTCAGATCAAATATAAAAGAACTAAACACCGACTGACCAATCAAGCTTTTTTAGAGCGATATAAAACAATTTTAAAACCAGATGGGGTAGTGCACTTAAAGACCGATAGCGAGTTTATGCATGGGTATACCTTAGGCCTGTTGCACGGTGCCGGCCACGAAGTATTGTATGCTAACCATAACATATATCATAATGAAGGTGCGCCAGAGGTGGTTACCGCGATAAAAACGTTTTATGAAAAACAGTTTTTAGAACAAGATAAGCCAATTACTTATATTACCTTTAAAATCTCCTAAATTGTCTTTAGCTTGGAAATAACTAAACTCTTTTTAATCACTTTTTTTGCTTCTCTCGTAGGGGTTATACCACCGGGTTTGGTAAATATGACAGTAGCCCGAACCTGTTTGGAACGAGGAAAGCAAAATGGTATTTTGGTCGCAGTTGGTGCTTCCTTTGTTGTGTTTTTTCAAGCATTTGTTGCTATTTTATTAGCTAAATACATTTTTAATAATGTGTACATAAAAAATATGCTATTGCGAACAGGAGCAGTAATTTTTCTGCTTATGGCCATCTATTTTTTTGTAAAGGCAAGACAACGTCAAACTAAGATAAGAGTCTATCGAAAGGCGGATACGCGTAGCTTTTTTAAAGGTGCTATGATATCGCTGATCAACGTTTTGCCCATACCTT
Organism: Aquimarina brevivitae; assembly: GCF_004216895.1. Classification (GTDB taxonomy): domain Bacteria; phylum Bacteroidota; class Bacteroidia; order Flavobacteriales; family Flavobacteriaceae; genus Aquimarina; species Aquimarina brevivitae. The sequence continues at coordinate 1,026,371 of NZ_SGXE01000001.1, forward strand.
ATTTTTGCGCTGTAGCAGCTGGTTTAAGTGTTAGCGGTAAATTGAATTATGATATTATAAAAATGTTGCTTTTTGCCTTTGCAGCTTCCTTAGGAACCTTTGTTACGCTTTATTTTTATGTGTTTTCATTCCTAAAAATAGAAAAAAGGACCGCTACAATTACAAAATACTCCAATTACTTTATGGGGATTTTAATGCTCATTTTAGTACTCATTACAATGGCCAGAATCATTTATACATGGGAGTAACGGATTCATCTAGTTTTTTTGATCGGGTATATGAAGTAGTACGCAAAATACCTCAGGGAAGAGTCACCTCTTATGGCGCTATTGCTCGATATTTAGGTGCTACTCGAAGTGCTAGAATGGTAGGTTGGGCGATGAATGCCTCACACAATCTAGATGATGTACCTGCCCATCGCGTAGTCAATCGACATGGTGTGCTTACCGGGAAGCATCATTTTTCGGGTACCAATGCGATGCAACAATTACTGGAAAGTGAAGGCATTAAAGTTATCGATAATCAAATTCAAAATTTTGAGGAACTTTTTTGGGACCCCTTGAAAGAGCTTTAGATGATCTTATATCATTAAGGTGTGATTACAAAACTATACATGCTGCAATCTTTATTAAAAGTAATAAAGTGTGTATTCCTAGGTTTATAAAAACAAGATGACTTCTTTTGTTAACGACACTTAGGTTTATTAAAAAGTAATTCCTAAACCTGCGGTAATTAACGAAAAATCCTCATTACCTATTTTTAGGTGTTCAAACCCTCCAAAAAAAGTAAGGTTACGATAATGGTAATTTAGTAAAGGTGTAATTCTTAAAATATCTTCATCATTAATAAAAGATTGATTTAAGGTAAGCTCTAGACTCAGCGGTCGTGCAATAAATGCTTCAGCTCCCAGACCATAAGCAAAACCACCATGATCTACGAAACCATCTGCATAGGTGAAGCCAAGACCCCACCACAAATTGAATTTTTCAGTACGTACACGATGGTATTTACCAAGAAACGTATATAAAGCAAAACTATTTTTTTCAAAATTAACGCTTTCTTCCCATAATTGAAGGTAATTAAATTCTACACTCATTCTTGGGATAAAGTGAAAATCAAAATTGAAATGGTTACCATAAAGCTTGCCATTTTCTGCTACAAAACGAGAATTAATATGAAAATTCATTAAACTAGCATCATCCCCCCATTCATAGGTAAAATTTCCTTTTTTTGCACTGTGATAGGGATATTTGGTCAAATGTGCAGTACTGGCTGCGTGTTCTTTTTCTTCAGGCATTTCGATCAATAGGCCGTATGTTGCCCCAAAAGCTATTTTGATAATAGCCGTAACAAAAAATTCTGTTATACCGGTGTTACTATTAGAGGAGTTACTATTGCTGTTTCGAGAATACCTGGATCTGGGCGGATGATCCTCCTTTTCTTCTTTTTGAAGACTTTTTTGGGCTCGATCTAATTTGCCCTGTGCATTGATAGTTTGTGAAATAGTTAGTAATGCTACTATGAGCAATAATTTGTGATTCATGTGAGTAATTTGTGTTTTAGGTATATACTATTTATTTAAAACAGTAGCCGTCCATCATAAATTATGCCAATACCCATTGCAAAAGCCGATTAAAGTATAAATCAATTCGATTTTGGTGTTTTATTATCTTAACTTTTAGAACTATCTTTGCATTTAGATTTAATCTAGATTAAAGTAACTAGAAGAATTATAGAAAAAGAAAATAGTCATTTGATGAAGTTAGAAAAAGCCGAAATATTAAAAGCCTTAGAAACCATAACTGTAGCCGGAGAAGGTAAAAACATGGTGGAGAGCGGTGCTGTAAAAAACGTGATTACTTTTGGTGATGAGGTTATTGTTGATTTGGTATTGAATACTCCTGCTTTGCATATAAAAAAGAGAGCAGAAGTTGATGTGCTCAAGGTGATACAGGAAAAGGTTTATGAAAAGGCTAAGGTGAAGGTGAATGTGAAAGTGGATGCTCCGGCAACTGATAGTAAAACGCCTAAGAACGAAATTAAAGGGAAACCGATTCCAGGAATTAAAAATATTATTGCGGTAGCTTCTGGTAAAGGTGGGGTAGGTAAATCTACCGTCACCGCAAATTTAGCAGTCACCCTTGCTAAAATGGGATTTTCAGTTGGTTTGCTAGATGCTGATATTTATGGCCCTTCTGGTCCTATAATGTTTGATGTAGAGCGCGAGAGACCGTTATCTGTAAAAGTAGGTAATGCATCTAAGATGAAGCCTATCGAAAATTATGGCGTTAAAATACTATCCATTGGATTCTTTACCAAACCCAATCAAGCTGTGATTTGGAGAGGTCCTATGGCTGCGAAAGCACTGAATCAAATGATCTTTGATGCCGCTTGGGGAGAATTGGACTTTTTATTGATTGATTTACCACCAGGTACAGGAGATATCCATCTTTCGATTATGCAATCCTTGCCAATAACGGGTGCTGTAGTAGTAAGTACACCGCAGAACGTAGCATTAGCGGATGCCCGAAAAGGAGTTGCAATGTTTCAGCAAGAAAGTATCAATGTTCCTGTTTTAGGGATTATTGAAAATATGGCGTATTTCACACCAGATGAATTGCCTAATAATAAATATTACATCTTTGGTAAGGAAGGTGCAAAAAATTTAGCAGAAGACCTTGAGGTTCCATTCCTTGGAGAAATCCCTTTGGTGCAAAGTATCCGAGAGGCGGGAGATATAGGTAGACCAGCTGCCCTGCAAACAGCTACACCTATAGAAAAGGCTTTTGAAGATATTACTAAAGAGGTAGTGCAAGAAGTAGTAGCGCGAAACGAAAATTTACCTCCGACTGAGGCTATTAAAATAACAACCATGGCAGGGTGTTCTGCTGTTAAAAAATAAGACGATGACATCAGAAGAGTTACGTATAAATGTAGAAAAAGCATTGGATGAAATCAGACCATTTTTGCAAAGTGATGGTGGGGATATTTCATTGATCTCTATTGAAGATGATAAAAGGGTTAAAGTCCAGTTAGAAGGCGCCTGTGTAGGTTGTAGTGTTAATCAAATGACCTTAAAATCTGGTGTAGAGATGACCATCAAAAAGCACGCTCCTCAAATTGAAGAGGTGCTTAATGTGGAGTAACACTTTTATTTTTAAAAGTATTATATAAAATCAGTAAGTCTTTGAGGTCCTTCTAAAGGAATTCTAATAATTTTTAATACACCATCCTCTGTGGTAGCAATTTGCCATTTGATAAGCGAGATTGCTCCATTTTCAATTTCCATACCTGTAATAGATCTGGGATGTACACAACTACCATCGTTAAATAGCAAAGGCTCTCCAACTTCTGGAAAACGAGGTCTATGCGTATGCCCGATCACCGTAAATTGATTATTATTCTGTAAAATCCATTTTTTAAGCCGTCTTTCTACCTTTATGGTTTCTTTAAAATTTTGAGCTGGGCTAGTAGGATCAGATATACCGATTACCTGAAGTGGTTTCCAGAGTACACGTACTAAAAATCGGTGCAATCGCCAACCCACATAATTCATAAAGTCGGCTTGATGCCCGTGAAGCAGAAATAGTTGCTGTTGTGTCTCTGTATGTTTTAATAGGATGGCTTCTTGATACTCAATACCAGGGAAAAGAGGTAACTTTTTACCGGTTTTATGATCAAAAAAATAGCTCAATGTTTTTTTTACATATTTTGGGTCTCTATACACCATATCGTGGTTCCCCCAGATCATATGCAGTCGGTTTTCTTGATAAAAACGCTGTAGTAGACCGTAGACATCTTTATGGGCCCTAAAAATGGTCTTGAAACTTAAATTTTCCCAAAGTTCGTCGCCATCTCCTAATTCACAATAGGTAAAACCTTCATTATAATAATGTTTTAAAGCGTGATAGTAGATATTTCTATTGTTGGCAAAATCGTCTGCAAAGCTGTTATCACCTCTATGACAATCACTAAAAAGTACAAACTTTGAATTATCATTAAAAGGAACAACTAAGGCATTTTTATAAGCTCTATCTAATCGATATTTGTGAAACATAGCTAAGCTTTACTTCCCTGAGTTGAGGAAGTAAATTTAGTTAAATGTATAAAATTACAAAGTTGCATACTAGTTTATCGATGCATTTGATCAAGGATTTCGATAATTTCAGTTTTTTTGCGAACAGACACGGGTATATTTTCGCCATTTTTTAGCAGTAGGTATCCACCATCACTCTTAATGAATGCACTGATGCATTGCAGATTGACGAGGTGACTTTGATGCACCCTTAAAAACTGATAGTTCTTCAACATATCTGCAAAATACTTTAAGGTCTTGGTTACAAAAACCTTTTGTCCATCCTTTAGATAAAATATGGTATTATTACTATCCGATTCACAGCGTATGATGTCATCTAGATTAACAATTATAATTTTATCAAGCGTGTGCAATGAGATTTTATCAGGTTTTTGCTCCGGAGAGGTAAGCGTATCTTTTAAAATGCTTAAGCGTTCTCTGTTGGGCTGAATTTGTTCTTTAGCTCGGCTTATCGCCTCGGATAGCTCTTGACTAGAGTAGGGCTTTAATACATAATCTATGGCGGCAAAGCGAAAGGCTCGTATCGCAAACTCATCACTGGCAGTAACAAATATTATTTTTGATTTGAGATCTGGGAAAATTTCAAGAATATCGAATCCTGTTCCATCACCGAGCATGATATCTAAGAAAAGTATGTCTGGCTGTTCATTTCTCAATGTTTTGGCAGCTTCAACCACACTCTGAGCGGTATTGATTATTTTTAAGTCTGGGTGATTAGCTTCAAGATCACTTTTAAGCAATTGAAGCGCATCGGGCATATCTTCAACAATTACAGCAGTAAGCATAATTTAATAGTCTGTTAGTAATGGGATTTTAAATTCAATTTGGGTTCCTTTTATAATTTGATCCTCTACGATCTCCTTCATAACCAAAGTATTTTTGCCGGCAATAGACTCTAATCGTTCTCTTGTTACTGTAAGTGCCATAGATTGATGGTCTGTTTTTGTTTTTTCTTTCTTTTTTTGCGAAGTAAATATACCTGGTCCATTATCTTCAACGCTACAAACCAAGAAATCGTCTTCGGCACGGAATTTTATCTTTAAAAGACCTTCGCCTTCACCTTTTAAAATACCGTGGCGAACAGCATTTTCTACAAAGGGTTGAATCAACATTGGAGGTATCAAAATTTCTTCAGGATCTATGTCCAAATCTAAGGATATTTGATATTTAAAAGGTTTATTAGACATTAATTTTTCGATTTCTACGTAATGTTGAATCGTTTTCATTTCTTGATCCAGGGTGATGTAATCTTTTCTTGAATTATATAGGGTTTCTCTAAGTAAAGTGGCAAAAGTGTTTATGGTGGTTTTCATTTTTACCGGATTACTAGTACTCATTGCCTTAATACCATTTAGAGCATTAAATATAAAATGCGGATTCATTTGTAATCGCAATGCTTTTTGTTCTAAGGAAAGTAAGTGATTTTGCATTTCTAAGCGTTTTTTCTCCTCTTGATTCTTTTTCTTAAATCTTCTTACGGATGAAAAAGTAATAAGGGCAATCAGTAACACAATACCTCCAAGCACGGACCATTGAAACCAGGTTTTTTTATAGATTGGACTATCAATAAAAAAATGAAAGGTTATAGGGTCACTTTCTTTATAGCGAAAGTTTCGGGATTGAGCAGAAAAAACGTGCGGCCCATAGGCTAAGCCTGCAAAATTTTGTTTACTTTCTGAACTCCAGGGACTCCACTCCGAATTATTTAATTTATAGCGATACTTTATATCACCAGGATGATCCAGGTCTATGGTTTTATACGAAAATGAAAGCTCGGTTTGTTTTGGACTTAACTTTAGTACATGGTTGTCCTTTGCCCAGGCATTAACATTTATACTATCGATACTACTGTAAGAGACTTCAATGTTTTCAAAGAAAATCTGAGGTTTAATGGCTTCTTTTGTAGAGGTAACCGGATGATATTTGGTTAGTCCATAAATCGCACCAAACCATAAATTTCCTCGATTGTCATTGATAGATGCGTTAAGGCAGGTTTCAATTCCTAGAAAACCATCATTTCTACCAAAATGGTAAATATCCAATATGGTATTATCTGAATCTAGTTCTATCTTGTCGACGCCTTTTTCACTACCTACCCAAAGATTACCCACATCATCAAAAACCATTTGATAAATATTATTGGAGTAGAGTTCTTTATTTCCCTTAATTTTTTTGAAGGCTACATTTTTATTCAAATCTGAGTAATAGATTCCTCTGCCTCCTGTACCGAGATATAGGTAGTCGTTATGAATTAGAAGCGAATTAATTGCCGTCTTTTGATTAATGATATTTCCTAAGTGGTTGACCTTGTCATTTTCGATATACCCCAAATGGCCATTCTGGGTGGCGTACCAAATTTTATTATCCGGAGCCAAAATCATATGGCTCATCTGCAAATCTTTAATACCATTCCTGGAGCCAAATTTCTTTACTTTACGTAATCGTTTTCTTTTGAGATCATATTGAAAACGAAGAATACCAGTAGAGTAGGTTGCTGCCCATACCGTGTCACCTTGTACAACTAGGGTTCGTATCCAGTCTGAAGGTAATCCTGTATCGCTGTCGATAAGGTGATTTTTAAAAGAGGTAACCTGAACTGTATCTGTAAGAACTTCGAATTCTTGCTGCTCGGGTACGGTCCGTATCGTGTCGATAGCAATACTATCTTTAACGATTCTTTGTTTGAAAAGAATACCTTTTCCATCGGTACCTGCCCAGATATTACCAGAGGTATCACTAGTAATGGTTTTAATTTTTATTTCTGCTAAACGATCATCTTGCGGTATGTGAAAAATACCGGTAGAATCAATTTTTACTAAACCGGCTTCAGAATTAGAAGCCCAAATTTCATCATTTACTGCATGTACAGCGTATACTCGATCTCCTTTGAGACCATTATTTTCGTCAAAATGGATAAAGTTATTTTCAAAATATTTATATAAACCGCCACCTGAGGTTGCTATCCATATATTTGATTGTCGATCTATGATGGTTTTTCGGATATGAGATACTTTAAGGCCATTTTTCTTGCCGATTGTTCCGGATTGATTTAATGTATTGAGATGTATAATCACAATACCTTGACTATCCGTAGCAAGCCATAACTCATCTTTATAATGGACCGTCATATGATTGATAGAACTGGTATTGTATATCCAATCGTTACCGTAAGATTTTCCTTTAGTTTGAATGGTCAGGATACCAATATCAACCGCTGCAGTGTACAATACGTCATTGTGGATAGAAGCGGCCGTAAAGTTAAATGCACTGTGTCTTGCTAAAATTTTGGAATCATTGGTCAATTCACTGAACTTCCATAACCCTTTATTACTTGCAATCCAATAGAGTTTACCATCATATACAATGTCATTGATAATACTAGTGTTGAGATTGGGATTGAGATTTAGTTTTTGTAAGCCTTCATTCTTGTTAAATTGATATAAACCAATATTGGTAGCTAAGAGTATCTTATTATTGAGGCGTATGATTTTATTAATCTTGGGGCCTTCTACATTATGAAAATGTTGTTTATATTTAATCGAAAGTCCTCTTCGGGTTCCTATAAAGAGCGAATCATTGCGCTGTGCTAAGGAGAAGATATAATTAGAGAGCAGTCCGTCTTCTTCGTTCCATACTTTAAATTCTTCGCCATTAAATCTACTAAGGCCACCTCCTTGTGTACCAAGCCAAAGGTATCCTTTTTCATCCTGAAGCATATCAAAAACCTGAGATTGAGGCAGACCATCCTCTAGTGTATAGCTCTGTAATTGATTACTTTGTCCTGAAACTAGTACAGGAGCAATTACGATGGAAATAACGAAAATATACCGCGTTAAGAACTGGATCATTGAAGCAAATTCTGGTCTTTACAAATATAATCAACACAATTATAATTTACCGCGTATAACAAGAAAGATCGGTAAGGATAGTTGAGTTATCGCTATAAATGTAATCAGAATGTGATCAATGATATCAACGTTTCTTTATAACTGATTAAGGTATTATTTCGACTTTGTAAAAATAGTATCCCAAGAAACAGGAGTACGCAATAAACTAAAATAATAGAATTGAAGAAGTACTCCTTTGTTTGTGGATTAATAACTTGTGATTGCATTTGTTTTTGAAAGGTCATAGGTAGATCCATTCCAGGAGTAACTTTGTTTAAGATTGACATATTTAACTTTAGCTTGTTCTGTATAAAAGGTTTGGGTTTTTAAGATATTGGCTTCAATACCATATTCTTGACCAGGAAAAATATATTGATAATCCATGTCAGCATTCTGGCAATATACATTCTTAACTTGTGGAAGTTCTATAACCTCTCCTGAGGTATTCACCAAAAAGTAATAGGCATCTACGTACGCACAACAGGCTAGGTATTCTACCTCTACTTTAATTACTTCAGAGACCCCTTTTAAGCCGGGGTTCTCTAAAGTAGTTACAAAAATATCTTCAAAAAGTTCTGTGTCGTTGATGGTTAGTGTTGACATCACTTTTTGATCTTTTTCAGCATTCAAAATATGAAATGTGTAAACCTGTTTTTGGTCTTGGTCAGAGATATGAGTGCTTACCAAGTACCGACTTGAATGTTGAAATTGATTCTGAGCTATTATCCACTGAAAGCAGAGCAGCACACAGATAAAGATATTTCTTTTCATAGTAATTTATTTTGAGGTTGGCTATTCACCTCTATAAAAGTAATTACTTCATCTGCTTTAATTTAGCACGTTCTAGAATTCGTAATGAGTAATCTAGAATTCGTAAAAAGGGTTGAATTCAGTTATTTATTTAATCTGTAACTGTTCGTGAAAATAGGTGCTCTATCAATTTTAAAGGCCGCAGAATTATAAATGAGACTAACGTTTAATTTCAAAGCTTGTAAAGTCTTTCAGGCCATCCTCTTTCTTCTTCACATCAGCGACGAGCGCAAATTCTGGACCTTGATGACACCATTCTACTAATTTGTTTAATTGAGCTTCTGCACCTTCGGCCTCGATATATACATTACCATTATCTAAATTTTGCACATAACCAACAAGGCCTAACTGGTCCGCAGTTTCTTTAGTGCTTTTGCGATACCAAACTCCCTGTACTTTTCCGGTAATGGTGATATTGTAATGTTTAGTCATGAGGTAATACTTGGTTAAGGCTTAAAGATACTAAGATCAGCTTGCTTATTAAAATAGGGAGCACTTATTTTTACCGATAAATCGATTTGTTTTATACTAGTCATATCATTAAAAAATGTTAAAAATTAATGTTATTTTAACAAATTTTATAGTATCTTTTATGTGTATTTAGAATACAGCAACAACAAACCATAGACAACCTAACACACACAAACCATTGAAAAATTCAGTTGTTATTGTAGAAGATCACGCGCTTTTTTCGCAAGCTTTGACCTCTTTGGTCAATAGTTTGGTGCAATATGAAGTGTTGTTTACTGTAAAAAATGGGGCAGCATTATTAAAATCTTTGAAAAAGCAAACGGTACTTCCAGATATTATATTAATGGACATAATTGTACCTGCATATGATGGTTTGGAAACAATCAGTGCCTTAAAAATACAGTATCCAAGAATAAAAGTTTTGGTGCTTTCAAAATTTGAGAATAAAAAAATTATTCTCAAAACCATACTTGCTGGTGCCAAGGGGTACTTGCCAAAGGATGCAGAAAAAGGGCTATTGAGAAAGGCATTAATTGAATTACAAGATAAAGGGTTCTTTCATACCAAAGAAGTAGCCGAATTATTGATCGGTGCCTTGCACCCTGCTACCAAAAGTGAGGTGGAATTAAAAGATCGTGAGCTAGAGTTTGTCAAACAAGCCTGCACAGAAAAAACCTATAAAGAAATTGCCCAAGATATGTGTGTTAGCCCGAAGACCATTGAAGGATATCGGGATGCTATTTTTGAGAAACTAAACCTTAAAAATCGCACAGGTATGGTACTCTATGCCATCAAAAATCATATTTTTAGTCCCTAGTTATTAACCACTTGTGGGTAATTTTCTACTTTTTTGCCAATATATTAATAAAGCTAAACTTACTATAGCAGCTACAGATATTCCAAAAATCAGTCCAATGCTTTTAGCTTCATAAAAACGCTGGTTCAAGAATTCAAAGAAGACCGAGGTTACTTTTGACGGGATAAATATCAGGCTAATCATTATTGTCAGATATTTTGGATTAGCATATTTGGTAATAACTGAATATACAATAGGGATGATATGAATTTGAGCAATGGACAAACATAAGGCTGAGATGATATAGAATGGTAAATGGTTTGAAGTACTGCTTTCTGGTATAAAGAATAAGGTTGTTAACGCTACACCAGCAAGTACAAAACTTACTATAATTTTAATGACTTGACGATTATAAATATACAACCATACAAAAGCTGCAATTACTCCAAGGAGGATACTAAAAATTTGGGATAAGGTTTGCCAATCAGCCTGAAAGAAGAAAATGGAATGCAATTGATCCAAGCCTAAATTTATTGAAAGTATTGGGAGGTATGCAATTTCATATACACCCCAAAAAATACCCACTAAGATCATAGCACTGATTACTTTAGCTCCATTTATAGGCTTTTTCTTCATCATAGTAGTCAGGTCAATATCTGGATCAGGATATTTTGAGCTGATAATGACGGGTGTAATGGAAGATAAAATCAAAACGGAACAAATTAAGAAAGCAGTTTGATACCCAAAGATTTCAGTTATATACCCTATTGCCAAAACGCCTACAAAACTACCTAGGATAGTTGCTACATAAAATAAGGTAAAGCCTGCGTCCATTATTTTAGTGTTGTTAAAGTACAACTTTCCATAACTGGCAATTATATTGGGGGTATAGAGTCCACTACCCAAAACAAGTAAAAATAATCCCGGATAAAGCGTAGCTGAAAGTGATATGGCTAATAATGCTGCACCTGCAGCCTGAAAATGAACTCCAAAAAAAATACATTTTTTATTACTGAAAAAAAAGTCTCCAAGAAAACCACCAAGAATACCTGAAAACAATATGAGGATTAGCGTAGATTCATAAACCCTTATCGCTATATCACTGGTCATTTGTATAGTATCCGTAGTCATATATGCAAATAGCAGCATCAGTAAGCCGTGATGTCCTATTTGTTCTAAAACCCTTGATTTACTAAGGGAATATGCAGATAATGGATGCTTTTGCTCACTCATCACATTTGTATGATTTGTAGGGTGTCTTTCGTTCATATGGCTTTAATATTGGAAACGTTGAGTAGTAAAAATAAGGGTTTGAAATTTATTTGTTTTCGGTTTATGATATTTATCATAGTTATTGCCCCTTATGATCTTTAGTTTTGAGTATCAATTTTAAAAAACAAACGTGATGAATAAGATACTTGTACCTGTAGACTTTTCTAAGTATTCTACGGAAGCACTAAAAGTTGCAGCCCATATAGCAAAAAAACAGAATGCTGAAATTGTTGCCTTACATATGTTGGGTATCACAGAGGCTGTATTGATCAAGAATGAAGAGCAAGAAGTGGCAGAGGCCATGTATTATATGAAATTGGCAGAAAAGCAATTTGATTCCTTATTACAGGAGGATTTCCTTGCCGATGTAAAAATTACCGAAAGGGTGTTGAACCACAAAGTATTTAGCGAAATCAATGATTTAGCTACAGAGCTAGATATTGACTTGATTATTATGGGTTCTCATGGTACCACTAATCTAAGAGAAGATGTTTTTATTGGTTCCAATACCGAAAAAGTTGTCCGTACCTCCAATGTACCAGTGCTGGTAATTAAGGAAAATGCTGAAGATTTTAAAATGGAATCTGCAGTATTTGCTTGCGATTTTAAGCTGCCAAGCCTGAAAGCTTATCATAATGCTATCAAATTATTTGAACGTTTTGATATGGATTTCACCCTATTGTACATCAACTTACCGGGAGAACGATTTAGGAGCAATCTAGAAATTGATGAACGTATCAAAGGCTTTTTGACCAAGGCTGATCCTGAAACGGCAGATGAAGTATTTAAAAAAGTAGTGTATTGGTGTGATTTTAGTGTAGAAAAAGGAGTTTTTCACTACAGTAACAAAATTAATGCGGATATCATTGCTATCCCAACCCACGGCAGAAGAGGTTTAGCTCATTTTTTTAGTGGAAGTATAGGAGAGGATATTGCAAATCATGCTACTAAGCCGGTGATCACCTTCAAAATGTAAAAAAATAAGAGTTTGTGTTTAGTATAAAGGATCAGAACCGCTTTGCTGAGGTGTGTTTTGGTCCTTTTTCTATAGAATACCTAATGCAATTTCAACCATAGTAGAAAAAGTAGTTTCGCGTTCTTCTGCGGTAGTTTTTTCGCCACTGACTAAGGAATCTGAAATCGTTAAAATCGAAAGTGCTTTTACATTATGCTTAGCGGCAACGGTGTATAGCCCAGCGGTTTCCATCTCCACGCACAATACGCCAAATTCTGCCCATTTTTGATAGGACAAGGGATCATCTTCATAAAATTCATCAGCAGACAATACATTGCCGGCTTTTATAGCAATATTATGTTTTTTGGTAAAAGCAATTACTTTTTCAAAAAGTTCAAAATTAGCAGTAGGCGAGTAGTCCGCATTGATAAACCTGGAATTATTGATGCCTGAAGTTGAGGAGGCTGCCATAGCAACTACAATATCTCTTAGTTTGATATGAGGCTGATAAGATCCAGCAGAGCCAACCCGTATTAAATTCTTTGCTCCATAATCGGTAATTAATTCATTGCAGTAAATTAAAGCAGAGGGTATCCCCATACCTGTTCCTTGAACAGAAACTTTTTTTCCTTTATAATTACCCGTAAATCCAAGCATACCCCGTACTTCAGAGTAACAAACTACCTGATCCAAAAAAGTCTCTGCTATCCATTTCGCTCGTAGTGGATCTCCAGGGAGTAGAATAGTTTCAGCGATTTCGCCTTTTTTGGCTGCGATATGAGTACTCATACAAAGCGTTATTCGGATAATATTTTAATACCTGATGAGGTTCCAATTCTTTCGGCTCCGGCTCTGATAAAAGCCACCGCTGTTTCGCGATCTCTAATACCGCCAGAGGCTTTGATTTTAATACGATCGCCTACTTCTTTTTTCATTAATTCCACATCTGCTAAGGTGGCTCCACCCGTACCAAAACCGGTAGAGGTTTTAATAAAGTCAGCTCCAGCCTTAATACTTAAATTACAGGCAATTTTTTTTTGTTCATCAGTAAGATAGCAATTTTCAAAAATAACTTTCAAGGTACGCTCTTCGATGGCGTTTTTAACCATTCGGATTTCTTCTTCAATTAAGTCATAGTAGCCCGATTTGAGCATGCCTACATTGAGCACCATATCAATTTCATCCGCACAATCTTGCGCACATTGTTTTGCTTCAAAAGCTTTAACGGATGCTTTTTGAGCCCCAAATGGAAATCCTACAACAGCACAAACCTTGATATCTGTATTTCTTAACTGACTGTCGGCAAGTGCAGCATAATAGCTATTGACACAAACAGAATAAAAATTGTATTGTTTTGCTTCATCACACAAATTTTTGATATCATCTACTGTCGCATTGGGTTTTAATAGGGTGTGATCTATAAATTTACCAAACTCCATAATTAATGGTAACTGTTAATGACTTCTACAATTTGCTGTTTTTGTAATACGCCTGATTGGCGCCACAATTGTTTGCCGTTTTTAAATAACAACATCGTGGGTACACCTCTTACTTGAAATTTGCCAGCGAGATCTTGATTTTTATCGACATCTACTTTTATGATCTTAATTTGATTACCAAGATCATCTTTAACTTCCTTTAGAATCGGAGCAAGCATTTTACAGGGACCACACCAATCCGCATAAAAATCGACCAGCACCGGTTTATCTGAATTTATAATATTTGAAAAACTATCTTTCATAATTTTATTTGCGGTTTGTTACTAAAGTTAGGTAACTCTAAGCAAACTTGTAAAGGTTATGAATCAAAATTAGTTGTTTTTAAGAATAAAATAACGAATAATACTTAGGTTAACTTACCACTGGCTCGTTGTTATATGCCTTTATAATGGGTAATAATTCTTTGATAGGGATGCTAACATAATAAGTTCCGGTGTAGGAAGGACAAATGACGCAGTCATCAAAATAATAAAGAATAGCATCATCTTTAATGACAAAATTATTTTGATAGACTTCAAAATCTCCTTGCGAAATTTCCCAGCAGTTGTAATACAAATTGCCTTTTTCAATTTCAGCGGTGATAATCTCATTAATCTTATTGAAAACGACACTTTGAGAATTTGGCTTAAAGAAATCATCGAACTCGATGAATTCTCCTTTTTCTAAATCATAGTTAATACAATCAAAACTATAGGTACTGTTTTTCATACCTGCATAGTAATTTTCTTTATAAATTAACACACTAAGTAGGTCGTTTTTTGATTGATATACCTTGTAATCTATATATCGTTTATCTTTTTGGATAGCACCGTTGATAGAATCGCAAAGCATTTCTTTATCATCTAATAAATCATTTTCTGTGGCTTCTATATTTAGATATTTTTTTTGTACATAATCATTGAATGTAGCGTATTGTTTATTGTTTGCTTCATTGAGATTAGGATACCTATAGTCAATAATATAAAAGTCACTTTCTTTAAAAAAGCTCTTATCTACAATAATATCTTGCAGGTTAAGTTTGTCATCTTTTGCTTTAATAAGTATTTCTTTTTTAATAGCCTTTGTTTTTTCTTGATCGTACTCCAGGCTTTCTTCTGAAAAATAATTTTCAGTTTTGTTTGAGGAATCTTGTTCTACAAGTTTTGGTTCTTCTTTATGCTCTTCTTGTTTGCTATCCGATTGTTGATTGCCACAAGAAACCAGTGTCAAAGCTAAGAGGGTTACTATATAGTATTTCATAAATTTATAGTTTTAGGTATAGTATAAAAATACTACACATTTCAGTTCTTATCTATGATTTTAATCACATTTTACACAAAAAAAGACGGAAATATTTCCGTCTTTCTCCTCCTAATCAAAATCGCGAATGATTTTAAAAAAGCATATTTCCAGAAAAAATTATCAAGTTAGTTATAACGCTCAATACTAATAAGTCAAATACAACTTTTGGTTTTTGAACGGTTAATATGGCTGCATTATGAGCACTACATACGACAACGCTTAGAAATACCATAAACATTTGTAGTAGATTATGACCATTCATTAAGGTTGCCATAATTGCGATGGATCCCAAACAGGTAGAAACGATGATTGCTAAAGCGGAGTATCCAATGTAATTTTCGGTAAAGTCAGTGCTTAATTTTGTATACAGTGTCATAATTATATCTTTTTGAATTATGATGTAAAACTACACTTTGGAGAGCTCTTAAAATATGATAAAAATCATACTTAAACGATTTTTAATCTTCGTATAAACGAAGTCTGTTTTTTAAGGTAATTACTTCATTTTGTATCTCTTCTACCTGGCGCAATAATCGCATGATTACTTCTACACCTTCGAGATTTATGTCTAAATCTTGATGTAATAATACAATTTTTTCAAGTTTGGGTAATTCCTCTTGATGGAGATAGTACTCCTTTGAATTTGTGGTAATTATTTCTATCAACCCATAACGTTGCAACGTATTTATGAATTCTATTTCAACTTGATGTTGATTACAGAATTGAGTGATAGAAACCAAATATTCTTTGCTCATGGCATTACTATTTAAAGTTTAGCTAATTTTTTAAATAAGTCCCTCTGCTCTTGTGACAAGGAGGTAGGTAGGTTAACCTTATAGGTTATATAGAGGTCTCCAAACTGACCTTCCTTTTTATACACCGGAAATCCCTTGCCCTTTAGCTTTACCTTACTGTCATTTTGAGTCCCCGGTTTTACGGCTAGCTTAACTTTACCACTAAGTGTATCAATCGTAATGTCTCCTCCTAATACAGCGGTATATAGATCAATCTCTTTTGTTAGGTATAGATTAGATTTGTCACGTTTAAATGGAGTATTGTTTGCAATGACAAAAGTCAGGTATAGATCCCCATTGGGACCACCACCCATACCTGGTCCTCCATGTCCTTTTATTTTAATAGTCTGTCCGTTTTCTACTCCAGCAGGAATCGTAATACGTATGTTTTTATTGTTTATGGTTAGGGTTCTTTTATGCGTAGTTAACACCTCCATAAGATCAAGGTGAAGCTCTGCATTATAATCTTCTCCTCTAAATTTTGCCTGTCTGCTACGATAGCTTCGCTTACCTCCGCCAAACATACTTTCAAAGAAATCCGAAAAATCACCTTCACCAAAATTACTGTGAAATTCTGATCTACCTTGCTGTCCTTGATATTGTCTACGGGATTGCTTCGCTCTTTCAAACTCTTCTGCGTGTTGCCAATCCTTTCCGTACTGATCGTATTTTTTACGATTTTCAGGATTGGCTAATACCTCATGTGCTTCATTAATTTCTTTAAATTTCTTTTCAGCTTCTGAGTTATTTGGATTTAAATCCGGATGGTATTTTCGAGCTAGTTTGCGATAGGCTTTTTTAATATCTGCTTCAGTAGCATCTTTGTTGATACCTAAAACTTTGTAATAATCAATGTAATCCATAAATAGAACTAAAGCTTATTATTGTTGAAATAATAGGTGTAAGTTGGCTAACATGGCGAGTTCTGATTTATTCTTACCACTAAAGGAAGCAGCAATAGCATCACAGGTTTGTCTTATTTTAGTTTTAATAGCAGTACTAAAAAACTCTTGATGCGTTACATAGTAATCTTTAAAATCTTGAAAAGCTTCTTGAGCTTTTGTACCCTCGTTGTCTAGCCAATCAAAAACGGATTCAATTTGAAAAGCCGTGTCTGAACCAAATTCATCTGTATCTTGTTTAATCGGCACCCATTCTTTAGTGACTAATTTTTTTAATGCATCTACCTCTGTTTTTCTGACTACCTTATCGGCAGCTGCCATGGCATAAAACAGTTTACCCAGGTTTTCATAGAATGTAACAGGAATATTTTTTGCGGTTGTGTCCATAAGTATAGTTTTATTGAGTTAAAGCTTACAGTAATTAGTAACCACTACTACTTAGTAGTAAGATACTAACTAGTGTTTTTTTGAGTGCTTAATTTTTCGTTAAAGTACATCCTTGGTTTATCTGAAACAATGACGATCATCATATTTCGATTTCAATACTTTGCTAACTTTTTGTAGGTGTTTTAAAAAAAATCGATATTAGTGCAGTAATACGTATTACTTATAATATGCTAAAAGCCCAGGACAATACATTTAACATTCTCTCTGAGGCGATCTCCGAAGGGGTTGTGGTCGTTGACAAAAATCAGGTTATTGTGGTGGCAAATGCTTCTGTTTTAGAGATGTTTGGTTATTCAGAAAATGAATTGATAGGCAAAAATTTAGATGTATTAATTCCTAAAAAATACAAGCCGTCTCATAGCAAAAATGTCGATAATTTTGTACGCGAGGGGCAAAAACGCCAGATGGCTCACGGTAGAAATTTATATGGTAAGAAGAAGGATGGTGCTGTTTTTCCTGTTGAGGCGGGTTTAAACCCTTTTGTTATTGAGGGAGAGAAATATGTGATGGCATTGGTATCAGACATTACCCTGCGGAAAAAACAAGAGGAGAAAATTCAAAATCTCAATCAAGAGTTAGAAGAAAAAGTACAGCAGAGAACTAAAGCACTTCATAAAACGATTACAGACTTAGAAGATGAGGTGGTTTTACGCAAGGAAGCTGAAGCACGTGCTCAAGAATCTTTACAAAAGGAAAGAGAACTCAATGAATTAAAGACAAAGTTTTTGTCGCTGGTCTCTCATGAATTTAAAACCCCGCTTAGTGGTATCCTTACTTCAGCTACACTAGTCGGTAAATATACCGCCGAGAAACAACAAGAAAAACGAGAAAAACATCTCAATACCATAAAGAGCAAGGTAAAGTATCTTAATACTATTTTAAATGATTTTTTATCCATAGAGCGCTTAGAAACAGGAAAAGTAACCTACAAGTACAGTACGTTTCCGTTGAGTAAGGTGGTTAATGAAGTGGTATATGATGCTAATATGTTACTTAAAGATGGTCAACGTATCAATTACCCAGACGATATTGATGAATGTATCATTGAGTTTGACGAAAAGATTTTGGAATTGATACTGTCTAATTTAATTAATAATGCCATAAAATACTCTGCCGAGCATACATCCATAGATCTCAATGTAAGAACAGAGCAGGATAAATTATACTTTAGTGTAAAGGATCAGGGTATTGGTATACCAAAAGAAGAACAAAAATATATATTCAATAGATATTTCAGAGCAGAGAATGCTTTGCTTAATCAAGGAACAGGAATAGGACTTAATATCGTAAAGACGCACCTCGAAAATTTAGGGGGAGCCATATCTTTTAGTAGTAAGCAGGGAGAAGGATCTACTTTTACCATTCAAGTTCCAATCCATCAAAATCCAAAGTAACCAAATGAAAACGATACTTTTAATCGAAGATGATACGGCCTTAAGAGAAAACACAGCAGAGCTTTTAGAATTATCCGAGTATGAAGTAATTACTGCACCTAATGGAAAGTTAGGGATTGAACAAGCCAAAGCACATCTACCAGATGTTATCGTCTGTGATATCATGATGCCAGAAATTGATGGATACGGAGTTTTAGAAGCATTGGCCCTCGATAAAAAAACCAGTTATATCCCATTTATTTTCTTATCCGCAAAAACGGAACATAAAGAAATACGAAAAGGAATGGATATGGGTGCAGACGATTACCTTACCAAGCCTTTTGATGAGGAAGAACTAATAAGCGCAATAGAAAGTCGATTGGCTAAATCAAAATTATTAAAAGATGTAGTACAGGGCGCTTCTAAATCTATTCAATCCGAGGATGAGGAGCATTTGCGAAGCTTACACGAGCTCAAGATTTTTTTTGATGATTATGGCACTATTACTAGCTATAAAAAAGGTGAAATGGTATATAAAGAAGGAGACCATTCTAATAATGTCTTTTTAATTCTAAACGGGGTTATCAAGTCACATAAAATGGACGAAAATGGTAAGGAGTTAATCACAGCACTTTATAAAGCTGATGATTTCTTAGGATTTACCTCATTTATGGATAATACGCCTTACCAAGAGTCTGCTACAGCTGTTGAACAAACAACCCTGGCAGCAGTTTCTAAAAAAGATTTAAAGGATATTTTAGAAAAGAGTAAAAATGTGTCTTTAGAATTTATGGAGCTTTTAACCGACAATTTATCGGGTGTAAAGGACCAACTACTACAAATGGCCTATAGCTCTGTACGAAAGAAAACCGCAAAAACAATACTTCAATTTGCTGAAGTGCTCAATAAAAAACCGGAGGATGGTATTAAAATCTCCAGAAGTGATTTAGCTAGTGTTGCTGGTATCGCTACAGAAAGCCTAATACGAACATTGTCAAGCTTTAAAAAGGAGCAATTAATTGATATTGAGGGCAGAAATATAAAGATTTTAGATCTAGAAAAACTTCAGCAGTTGGAATAGCAGCTTAATGTGGTAAACTGACTTTTGTCATTTTTTAACAATACCTACTACAATATTTTTGTGGTAATTAGAGAAAGTGGTATTGATGAAAAAAGTCTTAATTCCAACAGATTTTTCGCAGAACTCGTGGAATGCAATTTCTTACGGCTTGTCCTTTTTAAAGGAAAAGGAATGCACGTTTTATTTGCTTCACGTTGAAACGCATAATCCTTATGTATTTGAGGATAATGTCTATAATGCTGCGCCAACATTGGCAAAGAGTTCTTCTAAAGTAAAGGAGAATATGAAGGTGCTCCTAGACAAGATCAAAAAGCAATATCCTAATCTTAAGCATCAATTCGAAACCGTATTTGAATCTCTATTTTTTGTTGACTCCATTAGAAAACAAATTTCAGAAAAGGAAATTGATTTAATTGTTATGGGCACTAAGGGAGCATCAGGCATTAAAGAAATGACCATAGGAACCAATACCGGAGATGTAATTACAAAAGTAAAATGCCCAGTGTTGGTAGTGCCTGAAAATGCCAGGTATACACCAGTAAAAAGGATAGCCCTTCCAACAGACTATAATATCTATTATAAATCCAAAATAGTAGAAACCGTAAAAGAATTTATCAGTTTTAATAAGGCAACGTTGAAAATACTTCACGTAGCCAAAAAAGAAAAAGAACTAACGGAATGTCAACAAAAGAATAAAAGTTATCTACACGAGAGCCTTGATGATACAGCGCACGGTTTCTATTTTTTATCTAATGAGAACATTGAACAAGCGGTACAATCTTTTGTAGACAGCTATGACATAGACCTAATTACAATGGTGGCCAAAAATTTAAACTTCTTTCAACGAATTTTGTTTAGACCACTTGTTGAAAAAATATCCTACCATACCGAAATTCCATTTTTAATTTTACACGAATAATATGTGCAGTACTTTAGTTAATAAATATAATATTCCAGGGCCTAGATATACCAGTTATCCCACTGTTCCGTATTGGGATAACACTACTTTTTCATTAAAAGCCTGGACAAAATCTGTAAAAACAGCATTTGACACCAGCAATGATAAAGAAGGTATTAGTCTTTACATCCATTTACCATTTTGCGAAAGTATGTGTACGTTTTGTGGGTGTAATAAACGAATTACGAAAAGACACGATGTAGAAATTCCTTATATTAAATCCGTACTCAAAGAATGGGATTTATACCAACAGATTTTTGAAGCAAAGCCAAAGCTTAAAGAATTACATCTGGGAGGAGGAACTCCGACATTTTTTTCACCGGAGAATTTAAAACTATTACTACAAGGAATTCTAAAACATACCGATCTTGCCGAAAATTATGAATTTAGTTTTGAGGGGCACCCAAATAATACCACAAAAGAACATTTACAGACTTTGTATGATTTAGGATTCAGAAGAGTAAGTTTTGGAGTACAGGATTATGATCATAAAGTACAGAAGGCGATTCATAGAATTCAATCTTTTGAAGCTGTTAAGTATGTTACAGAAACTGCACGAGAAATAGGATATACATCGGTAGGGCACGATATCATTTTTGGATTACCACATCAGACAAGCGAAGCGGTCAGAAAAACGATTTTGAAAACAAAAGAATTAACTCCGGATCGTTTGGCGTACTATAGCTATGCACACGTACCTTGGCAAAGTGGAAATGGGCAACGAGGATTTGATGAAAAAGATATACCTGCAGGAGAAGAAAAAAGAAAACAGTATGAAACAGGTAAGTCTTTATTAGAAGAAGTCGGTTACGCCGAAATTGGTATGGATCATTTCGCACAAAAAAAGGATAGTCTTTATCAAGCGATGCAGCATAATGCGTTGCATAGAAATTTTATGGGATATACTGCTTCAAAAACTAAGCTTATGATTGGTTTAGGCGTTTCAGCCATTGGTGATAGCTGGACTGGATTTGCACAAAATGTAAAAGGAGTAGAGGAGTACAATCATTTATTAGCTGAGGGAATTCTACCAGTTTATCGAGGCCATATACTTTCTAAAAAAGATACTATTATCCGAAAGCATATTCTTGACTTGATGTGTACTTTTAAAACAAGTTTTCAAGAAGATGGTCTTTCTGAAGAAGAAAAAACTGATATCCTGGAAAGATTACACGAAATGATAGCCGATGATTTAGTTGCCCTCAAAGGAAAGGAGCTAAAGATAACTACCAAAGGAAAACCTTTTGTGCGTAATATATGTATGGCATTCGACTTACGATTACAAGATAAAAAGCCAGACACTAAATTGTTTTCAATGACGGTATAAACTAATGCAAAGAAATTAAAACTTAAAAAATCCCAATTGAATATTGGGATTTTTTGTTGGGTTATTGGATCAAAAAAAGAAGTATTCAAATTATAAATATAATTTGATCTTATTTGGGTACAGAGCAGTTGAAATTAGCATTTACAACTGTAGTAAGATTGGGTATATCCGGTGATAGATAAGGAATCCCTAATCCAAGACCCCTGATAATAAATAACATTCCGATGAGTACCACTACAATCGGAATTAGCTTTTGCAAACGCTGTTGAGACTGGAGCTGTAATGAGGTGCCAAGATAAGCTGCCAGCGTCATTAAAGGAACTGTGCCAAGACCAAATAAAATTAGGTAAAGTCCACTGAGTCCAATATTGCCAAAGGATAATGTACCTAAAACAGCTATATAGATCATCCCACAAGGCAGAAAGCCATTGAGAAACCCTGTAGTCAGAAAGGTGTCTGGGCTTTTTCGCTTAAATTGAGCCCCTAAGGTGTTTTTCAATCGTTGCACCCAGGTTTGTACAGGAAGCAAACGTAAACTTTTAAACCTTACAAAATAATGAGATGCCACAGATATAATCATCAAAGCTCCAATACTTATAGAAAGCGCTTGTTGCCAACCAAATAAAGATAGTCCTTTACCGATAAATCCAAAAACGACACCAATTAAACCATAAGCTAACAATCGACCGATGTGATATAGAGTGATGTATAGTCCCTTTGTCAAAGGTGGCGTGTTACGGCCAATAGGAAGCATAAAAGCGATGGGGCCACACATTCCTATACAATGCAAACTGCCTATAAGTCCTAAGATAAAACCGCTGAGCAACATATTTATAATTTTATCGATTTTTTAATTAAGAATTTTTCATCTTCGATCTGCCAACTAATAGTGATGTCCCATCGACCTGCTGCTAAATGTTTAGTTGGTATTACCATAGCTGATTCTGATAACCGAATAGGAAGCTTAAAATCTAATTTCTTGTCTGATGGTCTATAAAAGTCTACATACCCTGAAATTACATCAACATTGTTGTTGTACGGAAAAAGGATTCGTAATGCTCCTTTTTCTTCGATCAGGGTAACATTTGTTGATAATGAATTTGCATTCTTTAGCGCATTAATTTCATCTTGAAATGCAAGCTCTTTTTTGTAGTAATCATCCGTTACTAAATCGTGGCTATACTTATCTTCGGTGTTCATCCGAACAACAAAAAATAGAATAAAGCTTATAAAACAAACGAAAGCGATTACAATTCCTGTACCCCAGTTTATTTTCATGGTATATATTTTAATTGTTGTATTTCAGTAAATAATTCATTTTTATCGAAACTATCGATATCGACGTGGTCCTAAAAAGGATGCTTTAGTGGTTTCAATCAGTGTATCTCCACTATAGATACCTATTTTTACTTTCACTTTATCCTCTACTAATGCATTGGATTTAATATTAATAAATAATGTGCCTTCTGATAACCCTTGTCCAGGCACACTTAGTGTTCTATCGCGCACCGTTTGGATCTCTCCGGAGTGCGAGAGCAATCTAAATTCTACTTTATTGATCGTGTCTGTGGTCTTATTAATTAATTTAAAGGTATACACGTTGCTAATTATATTATTATCTCGGTGCTCGTATAATTGACCAGGAATTCTTAGGATATTGGCTTCCACATCATTTCGTAAAAACAGCATACTAATAAAAGTACCGATTAATAAGATCAGTACCGCCGTATAGGCCTTAAGTCTTGTAGAAAATTTGAATTTTTCTTTTTTGGCTATATTATTTTCGCTGGCATACCGTATCAAACCTTTAGGTAAGTTTACACTTTCCATCATATGATCACAGGCATCAATACATGCAGTGCAATTAATACATTCTAGTTGAGTACCGTTTCGTATATCTATCCCGGTAGGGCACACGTGCACGCATTGAAAGCAGTCAATACAATCCCCATTGCCAGTAGTTGCTCGATCTTCATTCTTCTTAAATTTTGCTCTACCTTTTTCTTTTTCTCCTCTTTTATAATCGTAGGCAACCACCACCGATTTTGAGTCAAGTAAAACACCTTGTAGTCTTCCATAAGGACAAGCGATTACACAGACCTGTTCCCTGAACCAGGCGAATACAAAATAAAATACTGTGGTGAATATTAATAATGAAACTAGCGTTGAGGTATGTTGTAAAGGTCCCTCAATAACATATCCCAATAACTTATCACTACCAATGAGATAGGCTAAAAATACATTAGCAATTAAGAAGGAAATAAAAAAGAACAAACTCCATTTGAGTCCTTTTTTTCGTATTTTTTCAGCATTCCAAGGTTGTTTGTCTAAGCGTATTTGTTTACCACGATCTCCTTCTATCCAATACTCTATTTTACGGAATACCATTTCCATAAAAATAGTTTGCGGGCATACCCATCCACAAAATAATCTACCAAACGCAACGGTAAAAAGGGTGACAAAGATGACTCCTATAATCATGGAAATGACAAAAAGGTGAAAATCTTGTGGCCAAAAAGGAGCTCCAAATATATTGAAACGCCTTTCTAGTACATTAAAAAGTAAAAATTGATTGCCATTAATTTTAATAAACGGAGCTAGGAAAAGAAATAATAACAACCCATAGCTTACCCAAGCTCTGTAGGTATAAAATTTACCATCAGGCTTTTTTGGATAAATCCAGGCACGTTTTCCTTCTTCACTTATAGTGCTGATGGAATCTCTAAAATTTTCGTTTCCTTGTGTTTCCAAAATCCACAATTATGCTTGTTAATACAGACTGCTGGTTTGCTATTCTTCTACGTTTTGTTGAAGTGAATCAATCACAGCCTCGTGTGTTCCTTCTTCTGGAAGAATTACATTTG
Source organism: Aquimarina brevivitae (assembly GCF_004216895.1). Lineage (GTDB taxonomy): Bacteria > Bacteroidota > Bacteroidia > Flavobacteriales > Flavobacteriaceae > Aquimarina > Aquimarina brevivitae. Next base: position 1,051,184 of record NZ_SGXE01000001.1, read on the forward strand.
GGCTATCAGGATCGATCCATATTTCTCCTTCTGCTTCTTTGGGTTCAGCAGGGGTTGAACCTCCCAAGGAAATAACGTAGCTAGCTACCTGTGCCATTTCAGAGGGTTTTAAAGTTTGTTTCCAGGCTACCATTCCTTTTCCATCACGTCCACCTTCAGAAATGGTTCTAAACACATTTTTAATTCCTCCGCCCATAATCCAATAGTCATCAGTTAGATTAGGTCCGATGCCTCCACCACCATCAGCCTTATGGCAGGCTACACAATTAGCTGCAAAGATGGCACCACCTGCTGTTAAGTCTGAAGCTTCTGTGAGAAGCATTACAGTATTGACATCGATTAAATCCTTAGCATTCTTTTTATATTCTTCAATTTCAATTTGAGCTTCGGCTACTTCCATCAGATACTCCTCTTCTTGATCGTAATCATTAAAAACGTGGAAACGTACCAAATAAATTACTCCAAATATGATGGTAACATAGAAGCTATATACCCACCAAGGCGGTAAATTGTTATCTAACTCTTTTATGCCATCATAATTATGGTCAAGAATTATTTCCTCTTCTTCATCAACCGGGGTACTGTCAACTAGTTTTAAATATATTGATCTAAACCACTGGGTAACCTTTTCTTTTTTAGCTTTTTCGTTTTGCAAGTATCTTTCTTGCGCATCAGGTTTAAGTGCTAAGAATAGAATGTTACTAAGCGCAGCTACACACAGCTCTATAGCTAATGCGAATACGAATACAATGCCTAACCAAATCCAAACCAGGGGTTGGTTAATTATGGCATAATCATCTGTCTGATCAGTCCATTCTATAATGACCCAAGCTATTAATACAATAGCTACTATTCTTAGGTAAGGTGCTATTTTCTTCATTGGATGTTATCTTTTGGGTTTTCTTGGTCTAGTGGTAAATTGCTAATGAAATTGATGTGATCTTTTTTAGCCGTAGCTACCCACCAGAATAGTGCTACAAAAAAGAAAAAGAATATCAGTAGTGAAATCATAGGATAGATCTCTATCCCTTCAATGGATTCCATATGGCCTTTTACGAATTTTAGCATGGCTATTGTTTTTTAGTTTCTGCAATGTTTTCTTGTACCTTGATATCAGTACCTAATCTTTGGATATATGCGATCAACGCTATGACTTCTCGATCTTTCATTTCGATAAACTCGAGTCCATTGGCCTCGGCATATTTTTTATCTTCTTCATAATTTTTCGCAAAATCTGGATCGCTATACAGGTTCTTTTCAATTTGCGAAGCCTGCTCGTCCATCCACTCTTCAGCTCTGGCAATTTGCTCTGGGGTGTAAGGTACTCCTAGTGTTACCATAGCTTCCATTTTTTGTTGTATTTGCGATCTATCGTGCTTATCGGTGATTAACCATTTATAACTTGGCATAATCGATCCCGATGAGGTACTCTGTGGATCATAAAAATGATTGAGGTGCCAGTTATCGGAGTATTTTCCTCCAACTCTATGCAGGTCTGGACCAGTTCGTTTGCTTCCCCATAGAAAAGGGTGGTCGTATACGTATTCCCCTGCCTTGGAATACTCTCCATAGCGCTCCACCTCACTTCTAAATGGACGGATTAATTGAGAGTGACACGACACGCAACTTTCTCTGATATAAAGGTCTCTACCTTCTAATTCGAGTGGAGTATAAGGCTTTACACTACTTATAGTAGGTATATTAGAGTCCACCATTATGGTAGGAATGATTTGAACGATACCTCCTATTAATATTGCTATAGTAGCAAATATGGTTAGCTTTACAGGTCTTCTTTCCAACCAGGTGTGGTACCCTTCTTTTGCTGTTCTATGCTTAGTTACTTTTGTTAGTGGCGCAGCTTCAGCAAGTTCGTCGGTTACTTTTTGACCTGATTTTGCTGTTTTTACGATGTTGTAAAGCATTATAAAAATTCCAAGAATATAAATACTTCCACCAATAGCACGCATCCAATACATCGGTATAATTTCGTTGACTGTTTCTAAGAAATTACCATATACTAAGCTACCATCAGGATTAAACTGTTTCCACATAGAAGCTTGTACAAAACCAGCTACGTACATCGGTAAGGCGTAGATAATAATCCCTAATGTTCCTAACCAAAAGTGGGTGTTGGCAAGTCCTGTAGACCATAATTTAGTTTTAAATAACCTCGGCATCAACCAGTATACCATACCAAAAGTTAAGAAACCATTCCAAGCCAATGCTCCAACGTGAACGTGTGCTATTACCCAGTCACTAAAATGAGCTATCGCATTTACATTTTTTAAGGAAAGCATAGGTCCTTCAAAAGTTGCCATTCCATATCCAGTGATCGCAACCACCATAAATTTTAAAACAGGGTCTGTACGAACTTTATCCCAGGCCCCTCTAAGGGTTAAAAGACCGTTGATCATACCTCCCCACGATGGAGCGATAAGCATTATTGAAAAGGCAACCCCTAAATTTTGAGCCCAATCGGGTAAAGCGGAATATAAAAGGTGATGAGGACCTGCCCAGATATAGATAAATATTAAGGACCAAAAGTGTACGATGGACAATCTATAGGAATAGATGGGTCGATTAGACGCTTTTGGAATAAAGTAATACATCAACCCTAAGAAGGGTGTGGTTAAAAAGAAAGCTACAGCGTTATGACCATACCACCATTGCACCAATGCATCTTGAACACCTGCATAGACAGAGTAACTTTTAAATGCACTAATAGGTAGCTCTAAACTATTAAAAATGTGTAGTACAGCAACGGTCACTACCGTAGCGAGATAAAACCATATAGCTACATAAAGGTGACGTTGTCTCCTTCTTAAAATAGTTCCTATGAGGTTCCACCCAAAAACCACCCAAATAACAGCGATAGCAATATCAAATGGCCATTCTAATTCTGCATATTCCTTAGAGGTCGTAATTCCTAGAGGTAAGGTAATAGCAGCACCAACAATAATAAGTTGCCATCCCCAAAAGTTGATATTACTTAGGGTGTCATTAAACATTCGGGCCTTGAGTAATCGCTGGGTAGAGTAATACACGCCAGCAAAAAGCGCATTACCTACGAAAGCAAAAATTACTGCATTAGTATGTAATGGTCTTAATCTACCGAAACTCAACCATGAGATTCCATCGGTTAGATTTGGAAAAATAAACAAAAAGGCTAATAATAAGCCCACAGACATACCTACAATTCCCCATAGCATAGTGGCATATAGGAACTTTTTTACGATTTTATTATCGTAATGAAACTGCTCGATTTCCATATTTACAATTGATTGTTTTGAGAATTATTTCTTGACTTTCCAGAGGAGTGTTCCGTCAGTTCGTCTTCAAATAACATTCGGATTGAAGGGGTATAGGTATCATCATACTGGCCTTTTTTTACAGATACTAAAAAGGCTGCAAAGAAAATGATGGCAACTACGACACTAACAGATAGCAAAACATAAATCACACTCATAGGTTTGGTTATTTAGGCCAAAAGTAAAAGTGAAAGCTTTCTTAAAAAATGACAATTGTCAGGTTTTTCAACCGTGTAGTGTAACAGACGCTAAAGCCCGATTTTAAAGGCTTTATTTTACTGTAAAACAGTTTGTTATGTTTTGCAGTAAAATTAAAAATAGTTAATTTTTGTTAAAATAGTACCTTTTTATACATAGTACTGTAACAAATTTGATTTAACGCCGTCTTATAAGTAAATAACAGTCAATTAAAACAAATAGATATGCGAACCTTAGACAACAACCAAATCAGTAAAAGAACACAAAATAGTATAGGGTATACTTGGAATCAAAAAAGAAGATACCACTAATACATCAAAAACAAATCATCAATCAAAAAAACAAGCAGTCATGAGAACTTTAGACAACAATCAAATCACAAAAAGACAGAACACCACCATTGGATACATTTGGAACTCCAAAAGGAGATATCACTAATCATTAATCAAATTCATCAATCAATCAATCAAAAAACGAACAGATATGAGAACTTTAGAAAATATTCAACTTAGTAAAAGAGTGCAAAATAGCATCGGGTATACTTGGAATCAAAAAAGACGTTACCGCTAATAAACATAATAATTCATCAATCAAAAAACAAACCATCATGAGAACTTTAGACGACAATCAGATCACAAAAAGACAGAACAATACCATTGGATACATTTGGAATTCCAAGAGGAGATTTCACTAATCATCAATCATCATCAAAATCAATCAATCAAAAAACGAACAGATATGAGAACTTTAAATAGCAACGAAATTACTACAAAATTAAAAGAGACTAACGGTTACATCTGGAACTCCAGAAGAAGATACCGATAAACACCACCAATAAACCCTTTAAAACAATGTGTTATGAGAACGTTTCAAAATGTAAGAAAAAGGCTGAAAAGCTTTGCACAACGACAACATATGTTTTCGGATTTATCAGTTAATTCATACAACAACGAAAACAAACAAATTTTAGAATTTCATAGATATTCATTTTAAATATAAAACCATCTTACCCAAGGGTGGTTTTTTTGGCATTTAATATTTTGTTTGCCTTCCAATTGGTAAGTGCCGTTACATATAAGACGATTGATATCGAACTTAGGGGCATTAATATTGCCGCTATAACAGGTTGCAACTGACCAGTGATCGCAAAATACAAGCCTATTAAATTATACACAAAGGACAAGAAAACACTGGATTTAATGATACTCAAGGCGGCTTTAGCCAAGCGTAAAAAGTTGGGAATTGAATTAATTTCACTAGCTTTTAAAATCGCATCACAAGCAGGAGAGAAGGCGTTAGTATCTTCCGAGACGACAATACCCACATCACTTTGTGCTAATGCGCCGGCATCATTAAGACCATCTCCAATCATCATTACCTTTTTATTTTGTTGCTGTAGTGTTTTGATAAACTCTAATTTTTGATCAGGTTTATGGTTGAAATAGAGCTTTATTGATTTCGGTAACATGGATTGTAACTGTTTTTTTTCTCCTGCATTATCACCAGATAAGATCGTCAAATCGTAATAATTATTTAGAGTGTTGAATAACTTTGGTATTCCTTTTCTATACGTATTGGTAAATTGAAAATATCCTTTGTAGCTGTCATTGGTCTGTATATGGATAGCAGTTTTTAATTGGTTTTTAACGTGCAAATTACCAGTATGTAAAGCCGAGCCAACTTTGATGAAATCTTTTTTGAACTTGGCTTCAATACCTTGTCCGATAATTTCGTCATATTGATCAGCAGTAAGTATATCGTGCTCCTCAAGAATATCATATAGCTTACGACTCAGCGGATGACTGGAGCCCCGTAGCGCATTTTTTAATAAGCGCTCTTCTTTAACGGATAACGGCACACCTTGATAAGCTATAGAAGTTTCTTTATTGGTGGTTATGGTTCCTGTTTTATCAAAAATAATCGAGTCTATTTTGGTTAGCTCTTCTATAACATCTGCATTTTTTACATAGAACTGATGTTTGCCAAAGATCCTTAGCATATTACCCAGAGCAAAGGGCCTGGCTAAAGCCAATGCACAGGGACATGCTATAATGAGCACCGCGGTAAATACGTTCATCGCTTTGGTCGGATTATAAAAAAGCCAAAATAGCGAAGCAAGTATCGCTATGGTTAGGATCGATATCGTAAAATATTTACTAATACCATCGATTATCGTAATATACGTTGGTTTTTTGGTAGCATTAAAAGCTTCTTTTCCCCATAATTTAGTCAAGTAACTTTGTTCAACGGATTTTAACACCTCAACCTCAATGGCACCATTTAATTGTTTGCCTCCGGCATATAATTTATCACCAGTAGTTTTAGTTACTGCGTCACTTTCGCCCGTTACGAAACTATAGTCGATAAGTGCATTTCCCTTTTTAAGGGTACAATCTACTGGGATCAAATCACCGTGTCTGATTAAGAGAATATCATTTTTTGCAACTTCGTATAATTGTATGTTTTCTTCTGTGTAGCGATCTTGATTCTTGTTTTTTTGTATTCGAGTGACCGCTATAGGAAAGTAAGATTTATAATCTCGTTCAAAAGAGAGGAAGGCATAGGTTTTTTGCTGAAAAAATTTACCCACCAGCAGAAAAAACACCAATCCGGTTAAACTATCAAAAAAACCTGTTCCCCAGTCAAAACTAATTTCTAAAGTACTTCTTACAAATAAAACGAAGATGCCCAATGCGATAGGGACATCAATGTTTAGTATATGGTTCTTGAGTCCTTTATAGGCAGATCTAAAGTAGTCACTAGCAGCATAGATCACAACAGGTAGCGAAAAGAAGAACATTAACCATCGGAATAGATGTTTATATTTTTCTAACCAAAATTCTGATAGTTCAAAATATTCTGGAAATGAGAGAAACATCACATTACCAAATGCAAAACCGGCAACCCCTAATTTGTAGAGCAAAGAGTAATCCTTTTTAGTGTTTTTAGTACTTGTATAATCTTCAAGACTTATGGTAGGCTCATATCCTATAGAATTTAGTAATGTAACTATTTCTTTTAAAGAAGTTTCCGTATTTTTATAAGTAATAGATAGTTTTTTTCTGGTAAAATCTACTTGAGATGATCGAATTCCGGATGAAAGTTTTTGTAAATTTTCTAAAATCCATATACAAGAGCTACAATGAATATGAGGGATGTATAACGTTACAATACTAATCTCATTTTCATTAAAATCTAGTAATTGGTTAGCGATACTTTCATTGTCCAAGTAGTTAAATTGATCCTCGGCAGGCCTAGGTTGCGCTCCAGGTGCTTGTTCAAGTTCATAATAACTATGCAAGTTGTTTGCGGTAAGCAGTTCAAAAACCGTTTTACAGCCTTGGCAACAAAATTGTTTGTCTGCACTACTTATAAGGGCAGTGCCTAAAGCATTACCGCAATGATAGCAATTATGAGTATCCATAAGGTATCTTTTTGCCACAAAAATGCTAAAGCTAGTGATAACCTAATATGATAATTGTCATAGATAAGTAGTACTATATAAAATAGATTTGTTAAAGTGTTAAAACAATAGACTATGAGGAAAGTTATTATTCCGACTGATTTTTCTGAGAATGCCTTAAATGCCATTAAATATGCGGTAGAACTCTTAAAATATGAAAGAGGAGAGTTTCATATTGTACACGCTTACGCCGAAAAAGTCTATGAGAATGAAGAAGTGGTATCCAGAGCCATATTGGATGAAGTTAGAAAAGTAGAACATGAGCAATCCAAAGAAAAACTAGGAAATATAAAGAGTGAACTGCAGCACATTTCACCAAATCCCAACCACAACTATTTTTATACTGCCACATTTGGAATTTTAGTAGATGTAGTTAATGATTTAGTAGAGGACATCAATGCAGATCTTGTAATTATGGGTACTCGGGGATTAACCAATGATCGACAAATTACTTTTGGTAGTAATACCATGCAGATTATGAAATATGTACGTTGCCCCGTTCTTTCCATACCTGAAGGACATAGCTATACCGCACCAAAATGGGTGGTATTCCCAACAGATTTTATGCTTCCTTACAAAAGGAGAGAACTGAAATTGCTCTATACTATGGTTGCCAGTTATCGTTCCTTGATAACGCTACTGTATTTTTCAGAAAATCAACAACTGTCTTTCAGGCAACAAGACAATAAAAAATTTATAGAAGAAGCGTTTAAAAATGTGGAGTTGGAGTATGTAACCCAACCATCTGATGATATTACGGCTGGTATTAATCACTATTTGCAGAATCAATCTGTGGACTTATTGGTTATGGTTAATTCGAGGCATTCGTATTTAGAAAATATTTTATTTCAATCCACAATCGATAAAATTGGTTTGCAGATTCAAAAACCATTTTTGGTGATGCAAAACTTAAATCGAGACTAAGCAATAACCGTAAAACAAACCCTAAGAACACAAATAAAGACCTGATGAAAAATATCTTATTACCCACTGATTTTTCTGATAACGCCCTAAATGCGATTCGCTACGCGGTACAGCTGTATCAAGGGCAGCAAGTAACCTTTTATCTACTAAATACATTTACACCGGCATCCTACCATATGTCTTATTTAATTGAAAATCCAATGCCATATGGAATGGAAGATGTTGCTTTAATGAATTCAAAACGACAACTGGAGGAAACCGAAGAAACCATAAAAAAGGAATTTGATTGTTCAACTTTCACGTTCATTCGACTCACTGCCTTTAACATTTTAGTTGATGAAATTAGACATGTGGTTGCTACTTATACTATTGATTTAATTATTATGGGTACTAAAGGAGCTACAGGAGCTAAGGAAATTTTTATTGGAACGCATACAATGTTTACCATTAAAAAAACAAATTGTCCTGTATTGGCGGTGCCCAACGATTATAAGTATGAAGATCCTAAAGATATTTTGTTTCCCACGGATTATGAATTCAGTGAAGAAAATACAGGATTGTCGTTGATCAGAGATATTTGTGCCTTACATAATAGTAAATTGAATATTTTAAATGCCTATTACGGTATTCCGCTAAATGAGCAACAAATTGCAGCCAAAAATTATCTTGACACCTATTTACAAGATACAGCGCACTTATTTCATTTAGCTGACGGTATGGATGTTTTAGAAGCGGTAGAGGATTTTCAAAAAAAGTATAAAATCAATTTACTAGTAATGATCCGCTATGAACATTCTTTTTTGGAAAACCTTTTCTTTAAACCAGTGATTAAAGATGTGGTTTTTCACACAAATATTCCGTTTTTAGTACTTCCTTCTATTGAAACAAAGTAAATCTAATCCTGTCAAAATGAATTGTATGATTTACCCTATCGATTGTGCTAGGCTCTTTTTAGTAAACACTGAGCAATATCATAGTTCAGGTTATATTTTAAAAATAGATTTACATTAAAATATTTTAGTTATAAGCTTTAAGAATATAATTATCAAAGTATAAGCCTTTACTTGTTATGAAAACCATATTAGTTCCAACAGATTTTTCTCACAATGCTTATCACGCATTACTTTATGCAACCCGCTTGTTTAAAAATCAAAAATGTCATTTTGTGCTACTTAATACTTTTTTGGTAAAAACTCCAATATTGACCAGCAGACTAAACACTGAAAAAGGAGAACAATTATACCAGCAATTAAGTTTGCAGTCCAAAGAACAACTTACGGAGGTATATCACAACATTATACGAGATACGGAAGGCTGTAGGCATACTTTTGAGATGGTTTCAATCTCTCAAGAATTAACAGAAACGATTCAAAAAACTGCAGCAACAAAAAATGTCGATTTAGTCATCATGGGAACAAAAGGTGCAACCGGTGCCAAGGAAATCTTTATGGGTAGTAATACAGTGAGTACCATAAAAAAATTAAAAAATACTCCAGTATTAGCTGTGCCCCTGGAATTTGAAACCAGAACGCCTTCAAAGATAGCTTTCGCTTCGGATTTTAAAAGACCTTATAAAGATAATGAGTTAGCTCCGCTGCATCATATAGCATCCTTATTTAAAGCAGCTATTGATGTGATTTATGTTAATGAAGATAAAGGTCTGGACGTAGATCAAAAAAATAATTTAAAAATCTTTAAACAAACTTTTCAGGAGTTTGATCTTACCATTCACGAAATCGAAAAGTCAAAATACATTTCAAAAGAAATTGATAGTTTTATTAAGCAAGATGATTTTGATCTTCTTGCGATGATCTATTACCAACACAGTCTTATGGAAAGTATAACCAAGGAACCTGTTATTAATAAGCTGGGATTTCGAACCAATATTCCGTTTTTGGTCATGCAACAGCTAAGATGATAAAAATCATATTTTTTGTGTAATGGTAGTAGTACTTTTAGTAGTAAGTAACCTCTTAATACTACGACGATGAGAAAAAAGCTATTACTTCCAACTGATTTTTCTGAAAATTCTTGGAACGCTATTGTGTATGCAATTACGATGTTTCAAAAAGTACAATGCGATTTTTACCTGCTCAATCTTTTTCAATCTACAGGATATAGTTTAGATAACTTTATGGTTCCTGAGCCTGGTGAAAAAAATTATGAAGCTTTACAAGAAAAATCCGGGAATGGTCTGGCCAGGACGCTAGAGCGAATTACTGAACTCGAGGATAATCCAAATCACGAGTTTTTTCTGATATCAGAATACAATAGTATGGTTGAAGGAATTAAAAATTGCGTAGCCAAAAAAGATATAGAATTGATCGTTATGGGTACTAAAGGCAATACTAATGCAGATCACGTGATATATGGATCTAATGCAGTGCAGGTTATGGATCAAGTTACCAATTGCCCTGTATTAGCAATACCTACTACAGCACGATTTAAACGCCCTAAGGAAATTGTTTTTCCTACAAATTACAAGACTCATTTTAAAAGAAGAGAATTACAGCATTTAGTTGAATTGGTAAAACTAAATAACTCTACATTAATACTGCTGTATATCGCAGAGGACGATACATTATCTAAGGAACAGCAAGAAAATCAAAAGCTACTACTAGAAAATTTAGACGAAGTTTCTTATAAATTGCAAAACTTACATCATCCAGATGTAAAATCTGGTCTTAACTGTTTCGTGGAAAGCAGGGATAGTGATTTGGTCACCTTTGTAAATCGTAAGCATGGTTTTTTTGAGCAAATTGTATCCAAACCATTGGTTAAAGACCTGGGGTATCGATCTAAAGTACCCGTACTTGCACTGCATGAGTTTCCGGAGTAATCATTAATTTTAGGTGGTATAATGCAACTTACAAACTTTTTTATGAAGAATCGATATCGTAAATTCTATAGTTATGATACTAAGACCTTAGAGGTAAAATAATGGAAAGTCAACAAGAGATCAAGGTTATAAAATCTAGTGGTAAGCGGGCTAAGTTTTCGTTGACCAAATTGCGATCTTCATTAAAGCGTTGTGGTGCAGATGATCATATGATCGATAAGATAGTGAATAGTGTTAGAGACGAACTATATCAAGGGATATCCACTAAAGAAATCTATAATCGGGCGTATGCAATGCTTAAAAAAGAAAAACACGTATATGCCTCTAAGTATAAACTTAAAAAAGCCATTTATGAATTAGGACCCACCGGTTTTCCTTTTGAAAAATTTGTATCCACCATTTTAAACTATTCTGGATACAAGGTCGTCTTAGATCAGCAGGTGGAAGGAAAATGCGTTACTCACGAAATTGATGTAGTAGCGACTAAAAATGAAAAACAAATCCTTGTAGAATGTAAATTTCATAGTGAAGAAGGTAGAAATTGTGATGTAAAAATACCCTTATATATTCACTCTAGATTTCAGGACATTCTCTTACAATCTACAGCTGAAGAAACAAAGCCCCAAGAGTGTTGGGTAGTCACCAATACGCGTTTTACCAAAGATGCATTGCAATACGGTAGCTGTGTTGGACTTTATTTATTGAGTTGGGATTATCCCATAAACGACGGTTTAAAGGATAGAATTGACAGGCTTGGTTTATATCCTATTACTGTATTGTCTCTACTTAGTAATCGAGAAAAACAATTTTTGTTAAGTAGAAATGTAGTGCCTTGCCGACAACTTATTGGAGATCAGTTTTATTTAGATCATTTAGGTGTATCCCAGGAAAGACAAGAAAAAATTATGACAGAAATAAATTTGTTAGCTAATCTTTAAGAAGTTGATATGCCATATATAAAGATTCATTTTTTGGGAGGTGCAGAAACCGTTACAGGTTCTAAATATTTGTTAGAAACGTCTGAAAAAAATATCATGATCGACTGTGGGGTCTTTCAAGGGTTAAAAAAACTTAGAGTTTCCAATTGGGAACCTTTGCCTGTAGATGTGACTAAAATTGATGTAGTATTACTTACACATGGTCATTTGGATCACGTAGGCTATCTGCCAAGACTGGTTAAAGAAGGATTTACCGGCAAGATAATTGGTACTTCTCCAACCTTAGCCATAGCTAAAATAATTCTGTTGGACAGCGCTAAGATACACGAGGAAGAAGCGGACAAAGCCAATAAAGAAGGCTATGCTAAGCATAGTCCAGCACTTCCTTTTTACACCATAGAAGAGGTAAAGGAAATGTTACATCTTTTTGAGCCTCAACCCAAAGAGGAGTGGATTGAGTTGTCAGCAAATTGTAAACATAGGTTCCGATATAATGGCCATATCATTGGAGCCACTTTTATTGAGCTTAAGGTATTTGATAAAGACTTCGTTTTTTCTGGAGATATTGGTAGAAAGGATGATGTTTTATTGATGGATCCGGATCGGCCACAATGGGCTGATTACTTATTTCTAGAAAGTACGTATGGCAATAAACTACATCCAGCTTTTGATGTTGAACAACAGTTAATTGCACTTATTCAGCAAGCCATAGTTTCTAAAGGAACAGTAATCATTCCTTCTTTTGCAGTAGAACGAATACAAACCTTAATGATCATTTTATGGAAGCTTTATCAAAGGAATAAAATTCCTAATATCCCAGTATTTATTGATAGCCCTATGGGTAATAATGTCCTTTCAGTTTTTGAAGAGTATGCGGACTGGCATAAGCTATCTATGCAAGACTATTTTGCTGCAAAACATCATATGAACATTGTTACTTCTTATAAAGAAACCTGGGAGGTGATTGATAATCCAAAGCCTAAAATAATCATAGCGGGTAGCGGTATGGTAACAGGGGGTAGAGTATTAACTTATTTGCAGCAAATGATTGATAAGCCAGAAACGATAATAGTTTTGGTTGGCTACCAGGCAGAAGGCACTAGAGGTAGAGCATTATTAGAAGGAGCTCACGAGCTAAAATTCTTTGGTAAATACTACCCGGTAAAGGCGGAGGTTCATATGATCGAAAGCTTATCCGCACACGCCGATCAACAAGAAATTCTGGATTGGATTAGCGAAGTTAAAAATATACCTGAGGAAGTTTTTTTAATTCACGGGGAGCCAGCAGCAGCAGATGCCCTAAGGGTTAAAATACAAGATACCCTAGGTTGGTTCGTTAGCATCCCAAAACACGGTGCAACTAAAAATATTATAGTATAGTTCAATCGATAGCTGATACAAGATGAAGTTAATGTATTCTATTAAATTACAACGAGATAACTGATAATTGTCATAGTATTTTGATATAAAAATCGTAAATTTAAGTATACCTATTAACCAAAAAACCAACTCATTATGACAACACAAAGTATCCAAACCGAAAAAGAACTGAAAGATATCCATTTTAAGATGTTAGAGTGGAAGTCTATTTTAGGATTTATTGAAGGCGAAATGACCTTTATTAATCAACTATTGCACTCCTATGTTTTCGAGCCAACTACCCCTAATTTATTTGAAAAACTCCAAGAATTTAGGATTCAAATGATTGAGGTAAACAAGGATCTACAACAACTCAAGGAAAGTATACAAGAACAAGAGAATAAGCTAGGTGGAATGCTTGAGTGCGACACGGTTTCTTGTGATACGGTGTATTTTGAGAAGTACAAGGAAATAAAGGCGTCTATGAAATCCTTTAATAAACATTTTGCAGCCTTTAAGGCAGATGTTTTTCAATATGCCGGAAATATCTTAAAAAAAAATAAAAAATAAGAACACTATACTTTAGGTAAAAGTTACGGATGACCATAACGCAATTATGTAAACTTAAAAAAGCGCTAGTATTACTAAAAATTCACAGATATGGCTCTTATTAAATTAAATAAACAAAAACACCCCTGGATAAAGGACCATATTTGTAGTTGGGGTGATTCCGATAACTTTTATTTTCACGATTTCTTACGTAGAGAAACTTATATGCCTAACGTAAAAAATAAAGTAGATAAAATCCCTGCTGAAATTAAAAAATCACGATTACCGTACAACGCAGGTTACAAAAATACCAGTAGAAAAATAAAGGTGGTTTAACTAAGTCTTAAAAGGACAGTGGGCAACTAAGCCTAATTCTCTTTTTGGGGCATTCAAATCAAATTAATTATGAGGCTTAAAACATATAATAATGCAGATACAGGCTGGACAGCACCAAAAGAATTACACAATCAAGCCATTGTATGGCTTTCAGATTTAAAGTTCTATAAAGAAGAACAACATTTTTTAGAAAACCTAATCGAACAACACACTTTTCAATTGATTAAAGGGGCTCTGTTTGATAAGAGCAAAGAAGTCATTTCTGAGCTCAACAGACTAAAGAAGGAAATAGAACCTTTAATAAAAAGAGTAATAAATCACACTAACAATCTTACCCTGGTTATTGACAGTAAAGAGGAATCCGATGAGGTGATTTTGTATAGAGTACATCAAAAAGAATTGTTCGATACTTTTAGAAATTACAGTATTCAATTTATGGAGGTTAAAAAGGCAATTTTTGCGGTAATTTCTAGCGTAATGAAACAGGATAAACAACAAAGACTACTTAATTAGTCACTATACATGCGGATAAAAAAAATTATAGTAGCTGTTATTTTGTTGGGTATTGGTTTCGGACTGCTTTACGTTTTTTTTCTTAAAGGAAATCAGGAGGTGCCCTATACCATCACAGTAGAGCAACCAAAGTTTGAAGTATTGATTGCTTCTCAAGGAAGTGAGTTTAAAGAAGCCCTGGTTCAAAGTGTGTTAAAGCATTATGAAAGCAAACCCATCAATTTCAAAGTTATTGACGCGTATACCCTTTTTACCGTAAACATTGATAAATGGGATGCAGTTGTCGTTATCAATTCCTGGGAGTATAGTACTCCACCATTTAACATTAAGAAATTTATAAAAGAACAGCCAAATAATAGAGATAAGTTGATTATTCTGTCTACAGTGGGTAGCTATAATATGGCTTTAGAAGAAGTAGATACAATATCAGGGGAATCTATCATTGAAAAAGTTCCAGAGTATTCGGCTATTTTGGTTGATCGCTTGGATGCTATATTAACTCGAAATAAAAAATAAAGACATGAATACTATATATAAGTTGATGGTATTGACCTTGGTAATTAGTAGTTGTTCCTCCAGTGAACTAGTTGAGAATTGGAAGAACCCCGATATTGATACCTTTGAGGCAAATAAGGTTTTGGTTATCGGTATTACGCCACAAGAAGATGCACGTAAGTCTTTTGAAAAAAAATTAGTTTCAGCGCTTCAAAGAAACGATGTCAATGCAGTAGAGAGTTTAGACTATTTTAATAATAATTTCACCTCTCAACCCAGAACAGAAGAAGAAATCTATAGTTTAGAAAGAGAATTACTAGCCAATGGATTTGATGCGATTTTGATTTCAAAAGTAATTGGAACTGAAGAAAAGGTATCCCTGGTACAGGCCTATCGTAATTTGGATAGAACCTTTAATAGTTTTAGAGATGATTATTATGAAAATCAAAGTATTTATCAAAACGATAAGGACAATTATGAAGAGTATAAAATTCATCACGCCCAATCTTCTTTGTATTGTATCTGTCCGGATAAGGAGCGAGAAATTTTGTGGAAAGGGGCTATCGATGTCACTGAACCAGATAATGTACGGTCAGCGATAAACGATTATGTTAAATTATTAATATGGGCGTTGAGCGAACAACAATTATTAATTATCAATAAACAATCTAATGAAAGTTTTGATCTTTAGTGCCAAAGACTTTGAAATACCATTTTTAGAAAAAGCCAACACCAATAAATATGCGATTACATTTTTACCTGATAGGTTGACTTCTAGTACAGCAGATAAAGCAATCGGTTATGATATAATTTCTATATTTTCTGCAGATGAGGCTTCGGCTCCCATTTTGGAGAAACTAAGTGATTTTGGTGTAAAGTTGATCACGCTGCGATCTAAGGGATATGATAATGTAAATTTAAAAAAGGCAGCCCAATTAGGAATACAAGTTACCAACGTCCCGGACTACTCTGCAAATTCGGTTGCTGAGCACGCCATAGCTTTGATGCTAGGTGTAAACCGAAAGTTAAAACTGGCGTGTAATCAATTAAATACCAATAATTTCAGTCTTGCTAATTTAGTGGGTTTTGATGTAGTTAATAAGAAATGTGGAGTGATAGGTACGGGTAAAATAGGCAAGATCATTGCTCAAATTTTAGAAGGTTTTGGAGCCGAGTTATTTGGTTATGATTTATACCCAGACTATGACTGGGCAGAACAAGTAGCAATTACCTATACTAATGTAAGCTACATCTACAAGCACTGTGATCTTATATTTTTAGCAACACCACTAACTACGGCCACTCATTACATGATCAATGCGGATACACTTCAACAATTTAAGAAGGATGCAGTTTTAATAAATATTGCACGTGGAGCAGTGGTTAGAACCGAAGCAATACTCAAGGCATTAGAAAAGGGTAAATTGGGTGCCTATGCTACTGATGTTTATGAGCACGAAAGCGGTGTGTTTTTTTATGATCTAAGCGGTCAAAAAATCGATGATCCTTTATTGGATACATTACTTACGCATCCTAAAGTTTTGCTTACACCACATCAGGCATTTGCGACTAAAGAAGCTTTACAGGAGATTGCTGAGGTGACCTTTAAAACAATAGATTGTTGGGAGAAAGGACTACCACTTTGGAATCAACTTACCAAGCAAAAAGAGTTAGAAAGTTAGTGCTTATAAGTTGATGACCTGGATACTGTTTCGGTGCAGTTCAATTTTATTTTGCTGTTCTAATTTTTTAAGTAATCGTGATATGACCACTCTAGAGGTATGTAAGTCATAAGCTATTTGTTGATGGGTGCTTTGTATTAGGGGTGTATTTCCTATTTTCACTTTATCTTTGAGGTATTTTAATAGCCGCTCATCCATATTCATGAAGGCTATACTGTCAATGGTCTCTAGGGCTTCCATTAATCGCTTGTGATAGCTTTCAAAAACAAAATTGCGCCACGATTTATATTTTGCGGTCCATTCTTCCATTTTAGCGATAGGTACCATAACTAATGTTGTTTTCATTTCGGCTACAGCTTTAATTTCGCTTTTATTTTGTCCTAAACAACAGGTAAGAGTCATTGCGCAGGTGTCTCCACTTTCCAGAAAATAGAGGAGGAGCTCATCACCATCGTTATCTTCTCTAAGGATTTTTATAGCGCCACTGAGTATTAGCGGCATGGATTTAATGTAATTACCAGGTTTTATAAGTTCAAAACCTTCTGTAACTTCCTTAAATGTGCCCACTCGATTTATTTCTAACAAAAGGTCTTCTTCAAATAAATTACTGTATTTTTCCCTGAGAAGTTGAATCATTCTTTTGTTCTTTTAATAGTTTAGCGATTTGTTTCTTTGCCTCTTGGTATCCTATCTCATAAACTTTTTCAGTGTTGGTATTGCTAAATAAACCATAATTGATGAGTTCTTTAGGATGAATTATGATGTCGCATTCATTGAATCGTGTCATTGAATTTGGCATGGCTCTTAAATAGTATGCACGTTGCATTACATTAAAGGAATGTTTAAAGTCAGTGATTTTTGGTTTCTTGATTGGAGAGACATCAACACCTACAATAAATTCACTTTTTTGCTTAATGGGTTGCACCGGAAAATTATCTAAAATTCCACCATCAGCGTACAAATGATTATTGATCATAATAGGAGAAAAAACGCCAGGAAATGCAGCAGATGCTATAATAGGCCGTATGAGTTCACCTCGGCTAAATACTTTTACCACTCCTTCTACAAGATCCGTGGCGGTGACAAATAATTTTTTTTCTAAAGCAGCAAACGAGTCTTCGGGGAAATAGGTAGCCAAATCGTCGTAGTATTTTTCGGAGTCAAAAAATCCTGCTTTGCTTCGGGTAAACCGGTTTAGCCGGAATAATGAGGTTTTTTTGAAAAAGGTTTTAATGTCTTCAGGTGAATATCCTGCAGCATACAAGGAGCCTACCAATGCACCAGCACTGGTGCCAGATATAAAGTGAGGTTTAATATTGTGTTCTTCTAAGGCTTTGATTGCACCAATATGTGCCACGCCTTTATAACCACCACCAGATAATACCAGACCAATTTTTGTAGATGCTACCATTACATTTTTGTTTTATAATATAGGACTAAAAATCTTAGCAACCGCTTCTTTAAATTTATGACTCCAAGGCCTCTTTACAAAAGTACGATAGTTCAATACTATCGCAGCATGCGATTCCTTCAAAAAATCTGCTTTTAATTCTACACACAGATTATGGTCATAAACTACCACGTTGACCTCGTAATTTTGCTCAAAACTTCGTAGATCCAGATTAGCAGTTCCAATGGAGCATACACGATCATCAACTGCTATGGTTTTACTATGCAAAAAACCATCGTTAATCAGATAAATTTTTACTCCCGCTTTTAAAAGTCGCTCAAAATAAGAACGAACACACCAACGCACTAACTTACTGTCGGAATTATTAGACAATAAAATTCTTATATCCACCCCACTAAGTGCTGCGACTTCTAGCGCGTGCAAAATACTCTCATTAGGTATGATATAGGGATTGGTAATATATACATACTCTTGAGCATCTGTGATCATGGCAAAAAATAGTTGCATCGCTGATAAATAGTCAGAATCCGGACCGCTGTAAACTACTTGGGCTTTGTGATCCCCTTTTGAAGCCACCTTACTGGGTAAGGTTTGTAAATCAATATCCTTGCCTGAAGCATAAAACCAATCGCTTCCAAAAACGAGTTGTAGCTGCTGTACAACGGGTCCTTCTAATTTAAGGTGCATATCTTTCCAATTCCCTAACTCTGGATCACCTTTGACATATTTGTCAGAAACATTTATACCCCCAGTAAAAGCTATCGTATTGTCAATAACAATAATTTTTCTGTGATTTCGATAATTAATGGAAGATAAAAACTTACCAAAGCGAATGGGTAAGAATCGCTCAATTTCAACACCGATTTCTTCTAGCTTATTAATGTATTTCTTGCCTAGTGAAAAACTTCCGATACCATCATATAGAACTCTTATAGTAACACCTTCTTTAATTTTAGTTTCAAATAAAGCAAAAAGTTCATCCGAGAGTTGACCTTCTTCAAAAATATAATATTCAAGGTGTATAAAACGCTTTGCCGTAGCGATTGCTTTAAAAATTTCTTTGAATGTTACTTCTCCATTTTTAAGAATTTGAATTCGATTGCCCGTAACAGGATAAAAGTCTGAATTACGAATAATTAATTCGGCCAGTCTTGTTGTTTCCTTAGGGTCCTTTATAATAAAAGCCTCGTAGGATTCTTTGATCTTAACACTATAACTTCTAAAGAGTGCACTTTTTTCAAAATCAAAAAACTTATTTTTCCTTCGATTTCTGCCTAAGATCAAATAGAGAAGGATTCCTCCTACAGGTATCGTAAATATGGCCAATAACCAAGCTAATGTCTTTGTAGGGCGAACACCATCTAATAACAATTTAAATATGATCAATATACTAAATAGCACATATAAGCTGATGATTATATAAATGACCATTGGTTCGTTATGTTATTGTGGCATAAGTAAAAGCGGCACCGTAGTTTTATAACTGATAGTTGCCAATTCCGAACCCTTTAAGAACCGTTCAAGAAAAGGAGTTGGTTTAGCAAAAGTAGCTGTTAAGTCTACGTTTTTTATCTGCACAAAACTGTTGATAGCTATTGCAGTAGGTATATTGGTCAGCGTATGAAATGCTACTTCATATCCTTCTAAAATGCTATCCAATTTATTTTTTTGATTTTGTACCGGTAAGGAAATACTATCTTCCTCTTTAATGTTTAGGATGTTGATTTTGGGGTTGTTCTTTTTTAAAATGCCTAAAAAAGCAGTAAGTTTTTCTTTAGAGAGTCTTACCTGATCATCCATCACAAATGCTATGCTATTGATGTTTTGGTATTTATAATTTTCAGGTATCACTAACACAGGACAGTCAATATTTCTTAATACTTGTAAGGTATTGCTTCCAAAGATTTTTTCTTTGGCGTTGGTAGCCCCATCAGTGCCCATAATGATCAGGTCAATTTCTTTGGCAGTAATAACCTGCTGAACTGATGCCGTAAAGGAATCATAATCAACTATCAATTCAAAAGAAAAATTATCCGTATTAAAAATACCTTTTAATTTTTGTGCTAATTTTTCTAGTTCTTCTTGAGGTTTATTGACTATTCCATCGTGAACGGAGGTACCTACTTTTGCAGTCATTAAATCGTCAGTGATATATTCTGATGCTTTTTGAACGTGAAGGAGGTAAAAGGTACACAGTTCATTATCATATAGTTTAAGTGCATAATGAATTGCGTTTATAGAGTTTTTAGAAAAATCGGTAGGCAATAAGATGTTTTTCATTGATGTCATTTTAGGCAAATAAAAGTAAAAAGTACAATATTTTATTGCTATGACAAAAATCAGTTTAGTGGTAGAAGCAAAAAAGCTTCTCGATATGAGAAGCTTTTTTTGAAGTGCGGGCGGAGAGACTCGAACTCTCACACCTCGCGGCACTAGATCCTAAGTCTAGCGTGTCTACCAATTCCACCACGCCCGCATTTTTAATTTTGTACCACTTAGGACTCAGTACAAAAAGCACTTACTTTTATCAGTAAGCGGGTGCAAATATACACAATAGTTACGAATCTCAAAGCAGTTCAATTATTTTTTTCGCTTTTTCATAATCTTTTTCACGAGAAGATTTACATTACGCTCTCAGCCACTTTTTCATTTTTGGAAGGGTAATGTTGTTGGTTTCGGAATCTGTGAGTCCCATCCACTGTAATAAAGGTAGTCCCAGATAATTGCCTTGTTTAAACTGTGTGATCAACCATTGGCTATCACCTTTATAGCCATCTGCGTGAAAAACAGCCTCTACAGGAATTCCAATATGTGTTGCTGCAGCGTATGACCAAAAAAGTACTGCAAATTCTTCGCCTTCTTTCTGTGGGTCATCCAAGGTTACGTTATCATGTAAAGAGGACCTTTTATCTGCTTCTGTAACGGCAATGTGTCCGGCTTCGTGTAATACGTCTCCTGGGTATTTTAGTTGTTCTAGATCTAGGTGAAGCGCTCCGTTTTTAATAAGAATTCCTGGTAAAAATGTAGATTGGGTTATTTTGGATAGATAAACAGGAATTTGAATCTCTTCAATAAATTGAAGTATCTTAATGAGTATTTCATTATTAAGTTGAACGTTTGCTTCCATGATCAAGTTTCCTTTTGGAGATTGGTTATTAATTGATTGGCAGTGGGTGTATTCATTTTTTGTAATTCTTCGATCATCTTAGCTTTTGTATCCGGATCATAATTGTGCTCTTTTTTTATAGCAAAATCGTATCCTGCTTTTTTAAAGAGGGTATCCGTCCATTCATTTCGTACACAATCTAGTACAAGATGAACTCTATCCGTATTGCCATGATTCTCAACACTATGTGGTAGGGTAAAATCACCATACCAGCACTCCCCGGGCAACATCTCAACTTTATGATCCCCGATTGTAAAATCTACCAGGTCATTGGTGGTGATCGGAATATGAATTCTGAATTCCTTGTCCTCATAACTTAGATTGTGATCTGTATGGGTTTTTATCAAACTTCCTGCGGAGAGATTAAGAAGCCGTATCGATAGTTTCGGACATTTAAAACCTTCAATAATTTCTTTGAAATATAAACATTTGGTCAATAGTTCGGTATCCTTGTAGTTATTGGAACTACTTGCAGTTGCAAAAACCTCCTCAGGATTTCCAGAACTGGATCGTAATGCAATAGAAGTCCAGGTACCCGAATAATCTTGTTGGTTGTAGTGATCAGTAAAATCGTATTTTTTACAATGATCTAAGTCCTTCAACAGTTGTGAGGTTGAAAAGAATAATGGAAGTTTAATAACATCGTTATGCATAAGTATACTGCTGATAAGGCTTCAATTTACCTCATTTTTACTACTTTTAAGCAAAAATTAATTCAAAAAACATGCAAGATCTTACATCCTACATACAGGAGCATAAAGAACGATTTATAAACGAATTAACGGAGTTATTAAAAATTCCATCCATTAGTGCCGACCCTGCGTATAAAAAAGATGTCATTAAAACAGCTGAAGCAGTTAAAGAACAATTAAAAAAAGCAGGCTGCGATACGGTAGAGATATGTGAGACACTTGGGTATCCTATAGTATTTGGTCAAAAAATAATAGACCCTGCATTACCCACTATTTTGGTATATGGACATTATGATGTACAGCCGCCAGATCCATTAGATTTGTGGAATAGCCCTCCATTTGAGCCCGTAATCAAAAAAACAGACACACACCCAGAAGGAGCCATTTATGCAAGAGGCGCCTGTGATGATAAAGGTCAGATGTACATGCATGTCAAGGCACTAGAATACATGACATCTACCAATCAACTTCCTTGTAATGTAAAATTTATGATTGAGGGAGAAGAAGAAGTAGGTAGTGAAAGTTTAAGCGGTTTTGTAGCTCAAAATCGAGAAAAACTAGCTAATGATGTGATTTTAATAAGTGATACCGGGATGATCGCTAAGGATGTACCTTCTATCACTACAGGTCTAAGAGGTTTGAGCTATGTAGAAGTTGAGGTTACTGGTCCAAACCGGGATTTGCATAGTGGCTTATACGGTGGTGCAGTGGCCAATCCAGTAAATATTTTGGCAAAAATGATCGCGTCACTTCACGATGAAAATAATCATATTACCATTCCAGGGTTTTATGATAAGGTTGAAGAACTATCAGATCAAGAACGCGCTGCTATGGCAGAGGCACCTTTCTCATTAGAAGCCTATAAGAAAGCCTTAGCCATTGATGCCGTGTACGGCGAAACAGGATATACAACAAATGAAAGAAACTCTATAAGACCAACGCTAGATGTTAATGGAATTTGGGGAGGATATATAGGTGAAGGTGCGAAAACAGTTATAGCTAGTAAAGCTTTTGCCAAGATATCGATGCGTTTGGTCCCCAATCAAGATTGGAGAGAAATAACAGCATTGTTTCAAAAACATTTTGAAAGTATTGCGCCTGATGCCGTAAAAGTGAAGGTAAAACCTCACCACGGCGGTCAGGGATATGTTACACCAATCGATAGTACGGGGTATCAGGCGGCAAGTAAAGCGTATGAAGAAAGTTTTGGTAAAAAACCGATTCCGCAACGTAGTGGAGGAAGTATTCCTATCGTTTCTTTGTTTGAAAAAGAATTGAAAAGTAAAACCATTTTGATGGGCTTTGGATTAGATAGTGATGCCATTCATTCTCCTAATGAACATTTTGGAATATGGAACTATCTGAAAGGAATAGAAACAATACCCTTGTTTTACAAACATTTTACAGTGTTGAAAAAAAATGAGTAAAGTATGGTATGAATATTGAAGCGTAAAGAAGTAATACTAATAATAACTAAATTAAATCCATGTTTTTCAAAGTAAACGAACTTATGGTTTTCACATTCATTACAATGTTTTTTTACGCTTCAATACCATCCACTTTAAATGCTCAAGTCATCGCTGCTCCTTCTATAAAGACAAAAGCAGAAAAATTAGACCTTTCAGATTTTCAAGGGAGTCCATATTTAAAGGAGGAATACCAACAAGCAATGATCTACGATGCAATAACTGGACAGAACAGAAATGCATTTATACGATATAACGTTCTGGATGATGTTTTTGAGATAAAAAGTTCTAAAACAGCAAATGTGGTTGAGGAGTTAAAAAAAAGCTATGAAATTCACGTGGAATTTGATAATCGAAAGTTTTATTATAGAAATTATACAGACGAGGGAGAAAAAGCAGTAACTGGTTATTTGGAGCAGCTTGGTACTTCAGAAAATAATGATTTTTATATTAAATATGCCAAAGAACTCAGAATGCCTCAGAAAGCTCAAACTTCCTTAGAGCAAGATCGACCTGGTAAAATAAGAGATCAGAGCTATTATCTTACAGGAACGGGTAACGCTATCAAGCCTTCGGATATTGATAAGCGGAATATTCTTAATTTTTTTCCAAAAGCGCAAAAAGCAAAATTAAAAGAGTATATTAAGGAGCAGCGACTTAAGTTTAGAGATGCTGAGGATATTAAGAAATTGGTAGTATATTTTAATAGCTTATAATCGACTTGAAGACCAAATGATACAAAAACCTTTCTGATTTCAGAAAGGTTTTTTTGTTCCTAATTTGTTTTATAAAATTTTTATTCTACATTTGTAGAGTTAATTCTAAAAAAGTAGAGCAATGCAGCTATCAAATTCAGAAGAACAATTGATGAAGTACCTGTGGAAGTTAGAAAAAGCTTTTATGAAGGATCTTTTAGATGCTTATCCTGAGCCAAAACCTGCAACTACTACAGTAGCTACGTTACTCAAAAGAATTAAGGATAAAGGTTTTGTAGATTATAAACTCTATGGTAAATCAAGAGAATATTATCCCGTTGTTAAGAAAACCGATTATTTTTCGAAGCACGTCAATACACTGATTAAAAACTTTTTTAATAATTCAGCTTCACAATTTGCCTCTTTTTTTACCGCAGAGACTAATTTATCCACGGAAGAATTAGAGGAGCTACGAACTATCGTTAATAAACAAATAGAAAAGCAAAGCAAATGATTGCCTATATTATCAAATCATTATTGTGTTTACTGGTACTATGGAGTTTTTATCGTTTAGTACTGGAAAAGGAAAAATTTCATACCATAAAAAGATTTTACCTCATTTTTAGTTTGGTTTTTTCTTTAGTAATTCCAATGATAACCTTCAGTTATACCGAAGAAGTACGGTACGATCCTTCAGAACTGCTAATGGAGGGTGATGAATTAATTACATATACTGTAGTACCCAAAAAAAGCTCAGAAACCGACTTTACGTTGTATCTAAGTCTACTTATAGCGTATCTTCTTGGAGTTGTAGTTTTTGCCATTCGATTTGGTCGCAACTTGTATAGTTTATTTAAAACTGTAGCAACAAATGAAAAAAAGAAAGATGTCATACATACCAATGTATTACTTAACAAAACCATAATACCATACTCTTTTCTTACATACATTTTCTTACCAAAAAATGATTTTGAATCTGGAGCGATTCCCGAAGAAATAATGCTTCACGAAAAAGCCCATGTCGTACAAAAACATAGCTGGGACATTTTAGCAATCGAGTTGATCCAGGTCTTTTTTTGGTTCAATCCGTTGTTCATCCTTTTCAAAAAAGCAATACAGTTGAATCATGAGTTTTTAGCCGATCAAAGTGTAGTAAAAAAGAATTTTTCGATAAAAAACTATTTACATATGCTGGTAGAATATCCAGTCAGTCCTAATCAGGCTGCGCTATCCAGCCCAATCAATTATTCATTAACCAAAAAACGAATTTTTATGATGACAAAGCAATTTTCCAAAACAAGAGCGGTAACCCGTTTACTGCTCTTAGTACCCGTATTAGCCCTGTGTATGTTCTTTTTTAATAATGAAATACGTGCTGAAGAAAAAAACACCTGGGAACCAACAACAACCTTAGCGGTAGAACAAGATAATAACCTGAAAATTAAAATTGAAGGATCTTCTGTTCAGGTTAACGGACAAACTACTTCATTAAATAACTTTGCTAAGACCATTGATCAAATCACTTCGACTTGGAGTCCTGCTGAGATAGCAGGTGCTAACGTAACGATTAAAATAAACAATGCAGACGAAGAATTGCTTAATAAATTAAACAAGGAGTATCGTACATCTAAATTTTACCAGGCGAATCCAGAGCGACATGAGTTAATTCCGCCACCGCCGCCATCTCCTGTAGTAACTGCCAATAACAAAAATACAACGCGTATACCACCACCGCCACCAGCAAAAAAGGCAGGGGAACCAAGGATGCCACCTCCACCGCCAAAACCTGTAGCACCGAAAGCAGGAAAGCAGGATATCAAGGAGATGGAGCGTACAATAGCAGAAGCTAGAGAAGTAGCGTTTAGGGCAGAAAGAGAGGCAATGATAGCTATGAACTCTTCTGAGCAGGCACGTGAAAAAGCGATGTTACGAGCTGAGAAAGCAATGCGAAAAGCTGAAGAGGCCAGAAGAAGAGCAGAGATTAGAATGCAAGAGGCTGAAGTTCGAAGAATAGAAACTACGGTAAGAAGACAACAACATCTAGAGAATCAAAGTGTAGAAGTAGAACGTATTCGTCAGCTAGCAAGAGAAGAAGCTGAAAAAGCCAGAGTAATAGCTAGGGAATACGCCGAGGTAGCAAGAGAACAGGCCATGGAAGCTAGAGAAGTAGCAAGAGAACATGCTATGATAGCAAGGGAGGAAGCTTTGATAATGGCAAAAGAAGCCAGAGAGCGTGCCATGGTAGAAGCTATGAGAGCAAGAGAAAGTGCATTAAGAGAAACAAGAGCTGTCAGAAAGGAATATAACATGGATCGAGAGGATTTGTTAAAAGCACAAGAAAAAGCTCTTAAAAAGCAACTGAAAACGGTTAAAAAACAACTTAAAAAAGAAAAGAAGGCAAATAAAAATTAGCTGCATAGATTTAATTAAAAGTTAAACTCCCTTCACGGGAGTTTTTTTATGCAACATTTTGTTCATTATCAGCGTTGTATAGGTGTATTCAATCAAAAAACCTCCTAGATTATGTTAAAACGATTTTTTATGATCTGCTCGGGAGCAGATATGACAATTTTAAAAGATTGCTCCAATGGAGAGCAGAATAAATATGCCGGTATTGGCGCAACCGTTTTTTTTACAGCAGTTATGGCTTTTGTAGCTGCATCTTATGCCTTGTATACTGTTTTTGACAATTATTATACCTCAGTATTTTTTGGACTGCTTTGGGGATTATTGATTTTTAATCTTGATCGCTTTATCGTATCCACGATTAAGAAAAAAGATAGTTTTATCGATGAGCTGTTGCAGGCGTCTCCTCGAATCATTTTAGCGATTATCATTGCAGTAGTAATTGCTAAACCGCTTGAATTAAAAATTTTCGAAAAGGAAATCGATCGTGTACTGCTCGAACAGAAAAATGAATTGACGCTAGCTAATAAAGAACAAATTGCAACACAATTCACCCCTCAAATATCTGCAATCGATGCTGAAATCAATACGTTGAAAGCCGAAGTAAGTGCAAAAGAAGCAGAAGTCAATGCTTTATATGCTACCTATATAGCCGAAGCTGAAGGAAGAGCAGGTACTAAACTGTTAGGAAAAGGTCCGGTGTATAAAGAAAAACGCGAAAAACACGATGCGGCCTTAGCTGATTTAGTGACGCTTAAAAATAGTACTCAAGAAAAGATTACTCTTTTGGAATCAAAAAAGCAAGAGCTGGCATTGGCCTACGATAGTAAAGTTGAAAATTCACAACCCATCATTGACAATTTTGATGGATTGATGGCAAGAATCAATGCCCTCAATGAATTACCCTGGTTGCCAAGTTTTTTTATATTCTTATTGTTTTTAGCTATTGAAACCTCTCCTATTTTTGCAAAATTACTTTCACCCAAAGGAGAGTATGATTATAAGTTGTCCGATAAAGAAGGGGAAATAAAAACTTGGGTAGCACAAAAACAAGCACAAAGAAAAACGGTATTGAATACCGATAATACGATTAATGATCGAGTGTATACTGATCTATCCGAAGAGGAAGAACTTTATGCCTATAAAAAGAAAATTGCCAGGGAGCTATTGAAAAAGCAACAAGATGCTTTTTATAAGCGGCAAACCGAATTTTTGTAATAAATACTATTAAAAAGTTCTGTTGGGATTAAAAACATCGATTGCTATCGATGTTTTTTTATTTGTGATGATTTCGGACACTAATTTTCCTGTAGAGGCACCCATAGTCCAACCTAGCATGGCGTGTCCGGTAGCTACCGTTGCATTTGTATAAGTTGATACTCGCCCAATATAAGGTAAACCATCTGGCGTTACAGGTCGTAACCCACAAGCAGCATCAGATTTTTCTTGTTCACTTATTTCTATTTCAGGATAGTATTTCTTAGCAGCGCTGGCGATCGCATTTACTCTTACAGGGTTTATGGAGTGATTTATCCCAGCGATCTCCATAGTACCTGCAAACCGGGTAAATCCAGTCATAGGGGTTACCGCCACTTTTGACTCAACCAAAATAGCAGGTAAGGAAATCCCCGTATCTCTTTGTAGGTTGATACGATATCCTTTTCCGGGTTCAAGAAGTAGTCGAACACCTATTTTTTTACATAATGTTTTTGTCCATGCGCCAGAGGTAAATATAAACTCATCTGCTGTGTAGCGCTTGTTTTCGCTCAAAACAGCAGTAATACTTTTATGAGTAGTTGCGACCTCATTAATTTTTTCGTTTTTAATGATGGTTACGCCTACTTTTAACAAATAGCTTTTAAGCTCTTCCATAAAAGAGTGAGGAGTACTATGCCAGTCACATAAAAAGTGAACCGCTCCTAAAGCTTCAATTTTTGTATTTGGTTCTAATCTTTCTAGTTCTTCAGCAGCTATGATTTTGACATCTAACCCTTCTTTCCTGGCAATTGCTGCAACCCTAAACTCCTCCTCAAGTGCTTTTTCTGTTTGGCATAACATCAACAACCCTTTTTTATCAAGATGTGCATTAAAGTTTTCCTCGGTTATAATCTGATCGTACAAATCTCTGCCTAAAGAGGCAATTGCTTTGATAGCAGGAATAGCTTTATCCACATTTTTGGTAGAACAGGATTTATTAAATGCCCAGACCCATTGTAAAAAATCAGGTCTTAGACTAGGTTTAATGAATAAAGGACTTGAGGGATTAAACATCCATTGTATCCCTTTGGCCATTACACCAGGAGCGGCAAGTGGTATAATATGACTGGGTGATAAATATCCGGCATTGACATAAGAAGCGCCAAAGTCCATTGAAGATTGATCGATTACAGTGACTTCATGACCTTCTTTATGTAGATAATAGGCCGAACATAAACCGATGATGCCACCTCCAATAATGTTTATCTTTTTTTTCATATCAAATTACTTGAAATCCAAAAGCGTAGGGGTCGTTTTCTTCATCAATACTAATGGTATTATAGCCATAAATCTTTGCCCATCCCTGGATGCTAGGAACTATAGCTTTGGTATCGGCTATAGCAGTCACTTCTTCTATCCTTCCAATAAATGTACTACCTATATAGCTTTCATGGATATATTCTTCATCTTTTTTTAGCATACCCTTAGCAAATAATTGCGCCATACGCGCAGAAGTTCCGGTTCCACAAGGAGAGCGATCGATTGCTTTGTTGCCGTAAAAGACAGCATTTCTACCGGAGGAAAGAGGATTAATAGGAGAGCCTGTCCATAACAGATGCGTTACGTTTTTTATGGTTTTATTTTCGGGATGTACAAAGTAGCCTGGGTACTTCTGATTAATACGGTCTCTTAGCACTTGTGAATATTGAATAATTTTACCTGCTGTAAAATCTTGGATACCGCTAAAGTTTTTTTGAGGATCTATAATGGCATAGAAATTTCCTCCATACGCCACATCAAAGATGAGTTCGCCTAATTCAGGGCAAACAATTCGTAATTCTTCTGCAGCGAGATACGAGGTTACATTTTTTAGCTTTACCCATTCCACTTTACCATTGCGCTGTTGGTACTCTACTGCTATCAATCCTGCTGGAGCTTCCATTTTTAATTTTCCTGGAATTTTAGGAACAATAAGTTGTTCTTCAATTGCTATGGTTATAGCACCAATAGCACCGTGTCCGCACATCGGTAGACATCCTGAGGTTTCAATAAAAAGAATTGAAAAATCGTTTTCTGGATTGTGCGATGGATACAAAAAATTTCCACTCATCATATCATGCCCCCGAGGTTCAAACATTAAGCCTGTTCGAATCCAATCGTATTCTTTGATAAAGTGTTGTCTTTTTTCGCTCATAGAATTACCGATGAGCAAAGGGTGACCGGTTGTTACCACTCGTACAGGGTTACCACAGGTGTGGGCATCAATACATTTAAAAATCTGTTTTGGCATTATTAGATCGCAGTATTGGTTAATGCACCGTTTACCCTACGGTACAGTTGTAATGGGTTCTTATTTTTTAAGGCATCGGGTAACAATGCATCAGGCCAATTTTGATAAGAGAGCGGGCGTACCCACCTATAAATCGCAGCGGTACCTACAGAGGTAAATCTGCTATCTGTAGTAGCAGGATAGGGACCACCATGTGTCATCGCAGGACAAACTTCTACTCCTGTAGGAGCCCCGTTAAAAATCAGTCTACCTACCTTCTGTGATAAGGAATCAATGAGTTGTGGGTAATGGCTTATATCGTCTTTGTCGGCCATTACGGTGCCGGTAAGTTGCCCTTCTAAACTATTTATTACCTGTAATGCTTCAGCTATGTTTTTGCACCGAACTAATAACGAAAGCGGGCCAAAGACTTCTTGATGTAATTGAGGGTTGTTGATAAAATCGCTGCCGCTTACTGTCGTTAGTGACGGCAAACCATAATTTGCTGTAAGCTCTAGATTCGATGTGGTAAGCTGTTGTACCCCCGACTGCGCTATGAGTGTTGATTTATTATTTTCATAAGATTGTTGTATGCTAGGGTGTAGCATACAGGATGGGGATATTGCATTTAGCTGATCGGTTAATAGAGCGATGAATTGATCTAATGCTTTACTTTGCAAACCAATTAAAAGACCAGGGTTTGTGCAAAATTGGCCTGCCCCTAAGGTTATGGATTGCGCATAGGTTGTGGCCAGCTCTTTACTGTTGTTTTGTAAGGCTTCACGGAGCAGTATTACAGGGTTAACACTGCCCATTTCGGCAAATACAGGTATGGGTTCTTTGCGTTGAGCGGCTAGGTCTAGTAATGCTTTACCAGCTTTAAAGCTTCCGGTAAATCCAACTGCTTTTGTTAAGGGATGACTGACTAACTTTTGTCCCACTTCAATACCTGAACTGTTAAGGTTAGAAAACACTCCATTTGGCATTTGTGTTTTTGCGGCTGCTTTAGCAATGGCAGCGGCAACTAATTCTCCGGTCCCGGCGTGTAGCGGATGTGATTTTACAATTACCGGACATCCAGCGGCTAGTGCAGAAGCGGTATCTCCGCCTGCTGTTGAAAAGGCTAATGGAAAATTACTGGCTCCAAATACCACCACAGGCCCTATCGGGATATTCATCTTTCTGATATCTGGTTTAGGCACTGGCTCACGATCAGGTAAAGCGGTATCTATGGTAGCTTCGATCCATGATCCTTCTCGTAGTAACTCAGCAAAGGCTTTGAGCTGATTAACCGTTCGTCCCCGTTCGCCAATTGCCCTTCCCTCTGGTAGACCAGTCTCGGCAATATAAGTGGAGATGAGTACATCGCCAATCTTTATTATTTCGTCTGCGATGCTATCCAAAAAATCTGCTTTCTGAGCACCGGAAACATTTTTATAGGTTGCATATGCCTCGTCGGCAAGTTGCATCGCTTTTTCTATTTCTTGATCGCTAGCTTCATAAAATAGTGGTTCATTAGCTATCGAAAGGGCAGGATTAAAAGTGCGAAACGTGTTTTTGCTTAATGCACTTAATGTGTTGCCTATTTGGTTTTTACCGGTGATCATATGGTACTTAGATTTTGATAGTTTGGAAGTGTAGGACGATTTTGGAGTGCGGTGGTAATAATTTGCAGTACCTGTTTTCGCTCCTGCCCGGTAAGTGGTAATCGTGGAGCTCTTACATATTCCGTTCCTATACCGGTTGCTACTTCTGCGAGTTTAATGTTTTGTACTAATTTACTATTTATATCCAACTCCAGCAATGGTAAAAACCATCTGTAGATATTAATGGCCTCTTTGATTTTCCCTGCTTTCTGAAGCTCATAAATGGCTACGGTCTCTGCCGGAAAAGCGTCTACCAATCCGGCAACCCAGCCATCAGCTCCCATAAGAAGACTCTCAAGGGCTAGAGTATCAACCCCGCACAAAATTTTTAACCGATCGGCAAACCTGTTTTTTATTCGGGTAACGTTGGAGATATCTCGTGTAGATTCTTTGACCGCCTGTATATTTGGTTGTGAGAGTAGTTCTTCAAACATATCCAATGTCACTTCAACTTTATAATCTACCGGATTGTTATATACCATTATAGGAAGTGCCGTGCTTTTAGCGACTTCCGTAAAATACGTTATCGTTTCATAATCATCAGCTTTGTAGCGCATAGGCGGTAACATCATTAATCCTGAGGCTCCGTTTTTTTCTGCTACTGCTGCAGCCTTTACCGCTGCTTTGGTGGTTTGTTCTGCAATGTTGATAATTACCGGAACATCACCTGCTACCATGTCAACAGTCTCTTTTAATAGTATCTGTTTTTCTTCATCGGTTAATGTACTAGCTTCTCCGAGTGTTCCACCCATAATAATACCGTGCACGCCTGCTTCAAGCTGTGCGCGTATATTGGTTTTAAACATTGCTAAATCTAAAGTGTCCTTAGCGGTAAATTTTGTAGTTACCGCAGGCATTACTCCTTGCCAGTTTACCATAACTTGTAGTTTAAGTTGGGTTAAAAATGATTGTATGTTGCTTTTTGATTGCTAGAATCAGTGTTGTATACGTAGGTTAAAGATAGTTGTGCACAGTTAAGCAATCCGTATGAAAATTACCCAAAACTGATACTATATTACCTAATATTGTATATATTAGTGTTAAAAGTGTTAGTATCAATGTAGTTATGAAACCGTTACCCTTTAAAATTCCTAAGACCAGCGACGCTACTCTTATTGTACAGGAGGATAGAGGAGCTATTTTATACGATCATTATCATCAGCACGAGGAGCTTCAGATTTCTTTGATCGTCCAAGGAGAAGGGAAACTAGTGGTGCGCGATTCTTTTTCGGAGTATCGTCCAGGAGATTTATTGGTTTTTGGGAGTAAGGTTCCGCATTTATTTAAAAGTACGTTTACGGGTAAGGAAACCTACATGATTTCATTATTCTTTACAGAAGATTCGTTTGGTAGGGCGTTTTTTGACCTGCCCGAGTTCAGTAAGCTGAAGTCATTTTTTGAAAATACCAGTTATGGTTTTAAAGTCTTATCTCAGCCTAAAGGATTGCATCAATTATTTTTGACGCTAGTCCATTCAAAACAAAAATTACATCGCTTTATCCTATTTCTGCAAGTGCTAGAGTGTATTATTGATATTCCTGTACAAAAACTTTCGCAGCAACCATTACAAAAGAAATATAGAGAAGGAGAAGGGCAGCGTATGGCAAAAGTATTTCAACGTATGATAGAAGATTTTAACGAAGATATTTCCTTGTCAGAAATTGCTAGGATGGCCAATATGACGCCCAATGCCTTTTGTAGGTATTTTAAACAACGAACCAACAAAACATTTTTCCAATTCTTAACCGAAATACGAATAACTAATGTAACACGGTTGTTAGAAAAAAATAGGGAGCTGTCTATTGCAGAAGCTGCATATCAAAGTGGATTTAAAAACTTATCCAATTTTAATAGAAAATTCAAAGCAATCAAGCAAATAACTCCTTCGGCCTATAAAAAAACCTTAAATGATCCCCATCTTTTTTAATAAGAAGGAAGCATTCATATTTTGACAAATACCTTCTTTAAAGGTGTAATCAAAGAATAGCTCGTCGTCGATAATCTGAGCATCAAAATATCGATTCTGTACTTGTGGTAGTTCTTTAGCAGTTTCGCATAGGCTAAGATCGTGGGTGGCAATTATCCCTGTAGCCTTGGCACCCACCAGTCGTTCAACGAATTTTTTAGAGCCCGAAGCTTTATCTTTGCTATTTGTACCTTTTAAAATCTCGTCTAAAATGATAAAGTATTCATCTTCCTGAAGTTTGTCAACAATTTTTTTAAGCTGACTCAATTCGGCAAAGAAGTAGGAGGCATCATCACTTAGTGAGTCCGAGGTACGCATACTCGTTACGAGTTTGATAGGTCTATAGTTGCAAGAAGTGGCACAAACTGGCAGTCCCACATTACTCATTACAATCTGCAAACCAACGGTTCTTAAAAAGGTACTTTTGCCTGCCATATTAGCACCAGTGATGATAAAAAACTGTTCGTTTTGTATGGTAATATCATTATCTACTCGCTTCTCCGGGTGTAATAAGGGGTGACCCAATTGTACGGCTGCAATGGTAGTTGCACCCGATGTGATGTTAGGAAACCTAAAAGTGGGATGGTTAAATGCAAAATTTCCGAAGGAGTTATAGGCATCAAAAAAAGCGATCACCTCAAACCAATCTCTAACCTTATGATTATGTGAAGCAATCCAACCTTCCACACGACTACTTTGCCATAAATCCCAAAGTACTAAACCATTTGCCAATGCTCCAAATAGCATGTTATTACGCTGATCAAATGCTCCTAGTATTCGAGCGAATTTTTTAAGTACGGTAGAAGCTTTTTCTTTTTGGTCGATCACTTGTTGCTGCTTTGCTCTTAAAAGCTCAGATGTGAAGGTTTCTTTCTCTATAAGAGCGACAAGTTTATAATATTGCTCAAAAGTATTTTGAACTTGGTTGGCGTCCTGATAAAGCGAATTGATTTTTTTAATAAAAACTCCAGTGATTCCTAAACCTAAAAAGAACCAGTATAGTAGTATCGAAAAAGGGATCACTTCAAAGAACAATAGTGAGATTAAGGTCAGTGATATGACTGAAAATACTTTGGGCAATTTTGCTACTGCAGAGGAAACAAAGGGTTTGAATTTGTCAAACCAGTTTTGAATGTCTGCTACCGGAACATCAACGGCTACCAGTCGCGCAATAGCAGAGAAGTCTTGCCGCCAAGATACTTTTTTTGCCAGCTCTTTAACAGCCTGTTGCTTTTGGGCGATGTGTTCAATATCATTGGCACACAATAGTTGGGCAAGATATTTTCTACCCGCCAGAGTGACTGTTCTATTGAGGTATTGAAAAAATGATTTCGGTCCAAAAAGATCAATATCCAGGCTATACTCGTGGGTAGGATCAATAAAGCGGGATCCTGGGGTTAGTTTAGACAGCTCTCCGGATTGCACATCGATCTCTAATTGATTGATATTTATGAGCTCTTGTAGCTTATCTTTTTGATGCGAAAGATTTGCGTGTCTCGTTACCAAGAATAAAAATAGTACGATACCTATCGCTGCTGTGCCTATAATGAGCTGTGTATTGGGGTAACCAACATACACGCAGGCTACAATACTTACAAATAAAAGCACTCTAATTGTACTAGAGGCTGCCAACCTTTTTTTAACCCGGCTGAGGGCGGCTTGTTTTTCTTCTAGTTGGGTATGGTAATATGCTATGGGTTCTTTCATTATGGTTATTATCTAAAAATGCTAAAAATGGAGTCAATAAATCCTCCACCTCCTGAGGAGGTCGTTTTTTCTCTGGTTTGCAACCAGATGCGTCCTTGACCAGAAATTTCGAACAAGAATCCTTCTCCGCTAGTCACAAACTCTTTGATTCCTTTAGAAACGGTCTTTACCGATAACGAATCATCGTAAGCTATTAGTGCCTCTTCATCCACTATAATTGGTGTGTTGGTATCTAATTGTTTTTCTATAATTCTACCGTAACCAGTTAAAAATAAAGTTCCTGTGCCTGTGGCTCTTAGTTTTACCCCATCATTTAGGGTGGTTTTTAAATCTTGTTTCGCTAATTGCAAATTAATAGAACCACATCGCGCAAAATGTGCATTAGGTTCAATTAACAAGGTATCCGTATCTTTTAGTTCGATCTCAAACAGTTCGGCATTGGTCGCTGGAGCTAAAATCAATTCTACATCGGTCACCGCAGTATAGGCATTATAGGTAAGACTTTTACCTCCAAAAATTTTTGCCAACCAGTGATTTACTGATTTTGCCTCGATTTTGGTTTCTAGGGTATACGATCCTTCGGCATAGAGTAATCCTCCTCGTTCTGTAATTACCTGTTCGCCTTTTTGTAGGTTGATGGTAAGATAGGAATTAGGATATGCTAAAACAGCTGTTTTCATGTACTATAAATTTTCTAGCGCTTCTTTGTCTTTTTTTGGTAAACCGCTTACGACCAAATCATAAGAGTGGTTGATGAGTTCGTATAACCTATTAGTAGCTAAATTGCCAGAAAAGTTAATCGTATTCCAGTGTTTTTTATTCATATGATATCCCGGTTGTACTTCAGGGTGATGTTCTCGGAGTGTAATAGCCCGCTCGGGATCACATTTTAGATTGACACTAAAGGGAATCCTATCTAACCCGGTTAGTGCAAACATTTTGCCCATGACTTTAAAGACCAAAGTAGTTTGATCGAAGGGAAAAGACTCAGTAACGCCCTTTTTAGCCAAACAGTAATTTCTGAATTCTTCAATATTCACGATTACGCTTTTAATGCTTTGTCCGATTCTTCTTCTTGTATTTTTAGGGCGGTATAGTCCAATTTCCAGCCGATCGAAGCAGCCAAGGATTCCATGAGAGATATGGCTTGTAAGGCTTCTTTTCGAGCGGCTTCCATAAGACCGCTTTGCGGTACTTTATCTCTTATAAACTGTTTGGCTTCTTTGTTGATTTCGGTTAAATCTACCGACGTAAAAGGATTGAGCCACCCCTCTTTCATATCATAAAATTTAAAATCCGTTTCGATAGTCAGTAGGGTAGGTTGCGGAAAATGCGAAAGTACGATGCGTTTATTTTTGGTATCGCTATTCATTTTTATTTGCGACAGGTCAAAACCTACGTGAGCTTTGGCATCGATAAGAATCAGGGCTTTTTTTCTACCGATCAGCAGGTTAAAAAACTTGTCTTTTACGCTTTGGTAATGATAAATTTCTGCAAAATCCCCTTCTACCGTAACGAGTTTGCATACGCTACGGATTTTTTCCATCAAAAGGACGGATTGTGATTGTGCTTTTTCCTTTCTTTTGGAAGCATTGAATCGGGATAGAATAAAATACGATATAACGGCACCTGCCAATAATCCTATAAAAAGTAATTCCATAGGGTAAAGATAAATGAAGCTTTTTTAATATCCTATTGCTGGTTTGTTGGATTAAATAGGTTACCTCCAAAAATTGAATTAGTCGTTGCAAGCGTTTAATTTGTTATTTTAGTGACAGAGCTATTCTTGTCTTCAAGTTAGGAGAAATTACAATTGAATGGTTTTTGTATTAAAGGGAAAAAGTTACAGGTTCAATTTTGAAATTAAAATGGTAAACAAACAGCTTATTTGGGTTATCGGGCTTTGCCTGTCTTTTGTAGTGCAGGCACAGGATACTACGTATTATGATTATGAAAAACGGGTACTTCCTAATAAAGAAAATGCCGAATATTATCGTATCCTAACAAAAGAGGATAGTATCTGGAAAGTGGAACGTTTTTACAGTGCCACCCATCATTTAGAAATGCAAGGTTATTATACGGACCCTAAAAAGGCCACTCGCGAGGATACTTTTACTTGGTATTTTGAAAATGGTAATAAAAAGGAAGAAACCACCTATCACCACAATGTTGAAAAAGGGACAGCCAGAGCTTATTATAAAAACGGAAATCTTAAATGGGAAAAATTAATTAGACCAGTAACTTCCTCTAGAATGCTACAAGCCTGGACACCAGAGGGTGAAGCGGTTTTGACTAAGGGTAATGGCACATTTCGCTATTATGATAGCACAAAAGAACGTTTTATAACTACTACCTATAAAGATTCCATAGGTATAGATAGCTATGTTACGGACGAATCAGGTAAGATACTAGATACCTTACCAAAAATTACCGAGGCCGCGCCAAAAGGTGGTAAAATGGCATTGGCGAAATACCTGAGCAGCAACTTGAGGTATCCGGATATTTCAAGAAAAATGGGCGTTGAAGGTACAGTATATGTTGCTTTTAAGACCCTCAAAGATGGTAGTATAAGTAATGTTTGGGTGATCAAAGGTTTAGATCCGGCGTGTAATGCAGAGGCCATCCGTATCGTACAACAGATGCCGGTATGGGAGCCTGCAACCTTTTTAAGTGAACCTTTAGAAACCAAGCAACTGTTGCCGATAGTTTTTAAGTTGAAGTAATTGGAGTTAGTGGGATAGTAAGACTTCTTTATAGTAAGTTTATTGTTATTGCTGCGAAGTCACAGACATTCGCAGAGCACACTTCGCTTAACGGGCACTGGAAAGGATTGACTTCGTCGAATCTTCGATTTCCAGCGCTAGCGGAGGAGCTGGTTTAAGATAGTTCGATTTCTAATTCTTGATTAACTATCCGCCTTATAAGATTCTCGTCAATATTATCTTCTTTTACCTTTTCTATAAAAATATTAGGTAAGTTAATTGCGTGATCACTTATGTAATGTTTAAGCCATTCCGGCCAAACCCAATTACCATCAGTATAATAATTAATAGACCCTGCAATTTTTCCGCAAAATTCACATTGCCTTTTGCTTGAAACTGTAGAAACTTTACCTCCTTTATCAAGGTAATTAATTATCTGGTCAAGGTTGTAATTTTGTCTTTCAATTAAACTTGATTTTACCAATTCATCATCAGTTAAAATGTAATTTAAGATATTATTTAATTTATGCACCTTCATAAGAAAATATTATTTGCATTATTTAGGAGTAAAACCTTTTCCCAGTTGGTAGGACTTATAATCAAAATTCTAATTTTTTTAGCACCATAATTAAACAAGTAAAAGACAGTATGCTATATATTATGGCAATCGAGCGATTTAACTTATTCGATTTCTGGCAATTCTTATCTAGTTCTAAAATCTTATCATCTTTCACTAGGCCAAAAACTATAAATAAAGGAGTAACCATTGCAATCAGTATTATAGTGATCAAATCAAATTTAACATCAAAATACTTATTTAAAAAATAATAAAGAGTAAACAAATTCATTGCAATCTCTGAGCTTAAAATTAACTTGGTAGAAAATAGCGTATTAGATTTTATTAAAGAAAAGTTATCGTTAATAAGAAATTTTTCGTGAATGATTTTGTGTAACATTGTATTTATTTTTACAATAGTATCTAATCTGTAAAATAGAGGTTTTTTGCACTTGTTAAATTTAAGTATATGCCTTACTGTTTTATCGTAGTAGTAAGTTTCTTCTATTATGTACTAAATATTGTTAAACAATTCTAAGTTGTTCCACCTCTTTTGCTACCCTGCTATTTTGCAGACTTTGCGAAGCGGGTAATTACCTTCTGCGATTTTCCAAGGTATTTTCTATGATTAAATAGCAATAGCCATTAAGAAATTTATAAGCAAACTTGTACTCTCTTGAAGTTTCACAATCAGTGAATTGATCCATCTTTGCGTTATAATGACCTACAAAATCTGGATTAAGATTGTAAACTGGTTGCCACCAATTTACTTCAGATAAATTAAAAGGGAAACTGTTTGCCTTCATGTTTTCATAACGACAGCCTTTAAAAGTATTACAATTAGGCACATACTTAGGACTATTTATTAACTTGTAATACTCATCTTTCGTCATTTCTGCTTTGTAAATAATTAATAGTGGGGTTACATAGTCATTAGACTCAAAAAATTTGTTTTGAAAGTTATAATCTTTGTAATTTTCAAAAACTTTACTGAGAATTTTATTTGGTCTATTGTTACAACTCAATAGAAAAATCAGCATAATAAATAATAAAATTCCTCTCATATTAAAATCTAGATTTCATGCTTTCTAGCTAATTATAGTTTTAACTAAACTTCAACTGTGTAGAGTACAGGCTTACTGGGTGAGGCATCATTCTCAAAAGAAGCGATTTGTAGGTTGAGGACATACGTACCATCGGAGATACGATCCGCTACGAAGATCATCTCGGTTATCGTAGCTCCTTTTCTTGGGTTGGTAGGGTAATCCCAAAAAGCTTTATGAGCCAGTAACTTGCCTCCGTCTTTTTCTTTATCTACAGAGGGTAGATCAATAAGTAAATGTTGGATACCTTGTTCTCTGATGAACAAAGCAGCATCTTCAGTTAGATAAGGCCAGTTGGTATTCGAATACTGTTGATTACACTTCGCATCTGTATTGGGTAAGGTTCGTAGTAGTAATGCCTCAGGATTGGTATGCAACTGCTCTTCAATTTGTTGTTTGGTGATGACCTGATCTTCCCCAATAGCTATCGGTGTAATCGTAATGAGTTCAGCGATAAAAAAGAATTGGGTCAATGATTGATGGATACTGTAAAATTCTTTGGTGATATGGCCCACACATTCTGTATGCGTGCCGTGTCCGTGTGGGTTAAATAGGATGTTGTTAAAATTGGTAGAGGCACCTTCTTTAACCTTACCCACCCAATCTCCAAAGCGAACGGGTTCAATTTTGGGTTCGGGAATGTACCATGCATTCACATTCTCTTTCGAGGCACGTATGGGTATCGAAATATCTAACGGTTTAGACAAGTCTAGGGTGTAGGTTTTATTGTGGTGTGTAAGTTTTGTAATCATAGCGCTCTGACTATTCCAAATTTAATAAGAAAAGGTCACTTGCAATTCCATCGCTTAAAAATTTCCCTTTTTTAGAGGTAAATAGCTGTTCATTATCCAGATAGAGTAGATGTTCTTGTAAGTGTTTTTCGGCCTGTTTTAACAGATAGGTTTTATAAGTAGGGCCAAATTCCTCTACTATTTTTTGTAGCGATACCCCCCACATAGTGCGTAGCCCTGTCATTACATACTCATTGTATCGATCTCTTTTGCTTAGGGTTTCGATCTCAGCGGGTAGTTGGTTTGCTTGTAAGGCTTTGATGTATTGGATGTTATTGGCAATATTCCAACTCCGTTGGACCCCATTGTAGGAATGAGCGGAGGGACCAATACCGAGATACGACTTGCCAAGCCAATAAGCCGTATTGTTTTTGCTGTAGTAACTTGGTTTTCCAAAATTGGAAAGCTCGTAATGATCAAAATTCGCGGAGGCTAACATATCAATTAAAATTTGAAAATGCTGCTGGGCAAGCTCATCTTTTACCGGAGGGATAATCCCTTTTTGAATTAGTTTAGGTAAGGCGGTATTTGGCTCTACGGTTAGCGCATAACTCGATATATGCGGAATGTCATAGGATAAGGCTATACCGATATTAGCATTCCAATCAGCACTGGATAATTCTGGGATGCCATAGATCAAATCTATAGAAATGTTTTCAAATAAGGCGCGAGCTTCTGACAGACATCGGTGGGCTTCTTCGCTGTTATGCGCGCGATTCATAAGTCGAAGATCTTGATCTCTAAAAGACTGAATACCGATGCTTAACCGATTTACCGGACTAGCATTTAGTTCTTTTAGGTAGGCCGAAGTAAGATCGTCGGGGTTTGCCTCTAAGGTAATCTCTGGAGCTGCAACCACAGCGTACTTTTGGTAAACAGTATCAATGATTTTTTGGAGTTCTGCATAGGTGAGTAGGCTAGGGGTGCCACCACCAAAATAGATGGTTTCGATGGGTGTGATTGCCTCGTCTTTTCGCAACATTAATTCCTGTAGCAAGGCATCGATAAGTGCTTCTTTATGCTTTAAAGAAGTTGTAAAATGAAAGTCACAATAATGACAAGCTTGTTTACAAAAGGGGATATGGATATAAATTCCGCTGATGACGTTACAAATTAGGTTTTACGTTTTTAATTTTTTAAAAGCACTACTTTTTTACTCTACCTTCATTTTGCTTTACAAAAGCAGCCCAGCCTGTATAGCTTTTACCAACGATATCTTTTTTTCCTAGATTATAAAAATGGCATACCGCAGCGGCAAGTCCATCTGTAGAATCTAGATTTTTAGGAAGCTTTTTTAACTTCAGCAGGCTCTGCAGCATTTTGGCGACCTGTTCCTTACTGGCATTACCGTTGCCGGTAATGGCCATTTTTATCTTTTTTGGCGAATATTCTGTCACCGGCACTTCTCTACTTAAGCCAGCCGCCATTGCTACTCCTTGGGCTCGCCCTAGCTTTAACATAGACTGCACGTTTTTGCCAAAGAAAGGTGCTTCTATCGCAATCTCGTCTGGGTGATAGGTGTCAATCAGTTCAACGGTTCTTTCAAAAATTAACTTTAGCTTCAGATAATGATCATCATATTTACTAAGCTGTAGTTCATTGAGCTGCAAAAAGCGCATCGTATTGCCTACAACTTTGATTAATCCAAATCCCATAATGGTGGTTCCTGGATCTATGCCTAATATGATTTTTTCTGAACTCAAGGGTAAAATGATCTAGTTTAGGGTACAAAGCTAAGCAATAATTAATCAACGCTGCTCAATAGAAATGATTATGGGTAATCGATATTGTGTTGAAACTTCAGTACCTCTTGTATGTGCTGGTTTTACCGGAGGTAAAGTTTTAATACTCTCGCCAAGTAAAGTAGCAAAATTAGGGATCTGTTGTTGTATGCTTGCAGGCACCTTCATTTCTTTAATTAGCACCTCTGCTTCTTTAGTGATTAATATAGGCACCCAAACAGTATCATTGATAGATTCAGTAACTGCTAGATTTTGAGATTCAAGATAGGATTTGATGTGATTAGTTATGGTACGTTGAAAGCAACGTTCTAAAGCAGCTTCGGTTGTGGTGCTGCAATTTTCAAATAGAGGCGGTTCTTCTACCTCGTTAGTTGCAATTTTTTGCCATTCCTCGTCTAGGATTTGTTGCTTTTTCTCTTTTTTGGGTATCAAATTACACGACAGCAAGGTCAACGTACATAGTATAGCTAAAAAGTAACTCCATTTCATAGCGTACAAATATAGCGCTATTACCAGACAAATTTTAGTCGAATTATAATCTTAATTGTTTTCTAATCTTTATCTTCAACTTTTAGGATATACAGATCATCAGTGTATTTATTGTTGAAATCAGAATACAACATTTTCTTAGCCTCATCTAATGTTTCGAATTTATCGAGATAAGTATAATAATAGCCATCGTGCGGATTTGTAAATGACTTAGGTTTGAGTCCTTTATTTTGTATCATTTCCATTCCCTTTTTAAGATAAAGCTCTCTCTTATATACACCTGTTACAAGATAATAACCGGGCTCTGGATTAGTGTATTTCTTATAATCAATATATTGTTTTAAAATATTATCATCTGTTATTGATGATTTAGTTCGCGTTTCATTTTTTTTCCCTTCAACTTGAAAAACAATTGGTAAGGAGTATAGTACTTTAACTTTTTGCCCTTGATGTTCACCCGGTATTACTGGTGGGATAGATTGTATAACTCTTTTTGCTTCTTCTTCTAATTTTGGATGGGATGCACGCGCTTCCACGCTTGTTAAAAACCCGGTAGTATCTATGGCAAATTTCACATAAATTCTATTGACCCCTGTTTGCGCATAAGGAGTTACTTTTTTTACATCAAAGTATCGAACTACATATTTTTTGATTTCAGTCGCGAAACACGATTTTCTTTGCGAATTTTCTTCTATATTTTCACAAGCTTTGGTTGCAGGTACTTTATCAATTAAGGCAAAAGGCATTTCATTCTTTGGCGTAATCAAAATATGACGTATTTCTCTTGCATTACCATTGATCTTTTCTAACAATATAATGTGATAGCCAAAACTGGTTTGGAATGGATCGGAAATTTGCCCTTCAGATAGGCGAAAAGCAACATCAAGAAAAGCTTCTTCAAAGGGAGCGTCTTTTGTAACCTTATAGTAACCACCATTTGATTTTGAACCTGGGTCTTCTGAATATAATATTGCTTTTTCTGCAAAGCTATCTCCTTGTTCTACTTCTAGTTTAATTTTTAGTAATTTATTTACAGCTTCCTTTTTAAAGATATTAATCGTGTCCTGTACAGTTTTTTGAGTAATTATTGATTCGTTTAGCTTGTTAGAATTGGGAACTTCTTCTGTTTCAAAAACGTTTTCAGTACTTGTGGTAGTAGCTGGCAGGGTATTGTCTTCTTTGAAATTTTCTGCGAAATCTCTTTTATCAGCAAAAGAACTTAAAACGACCATTACTACAATTAAAGGAACGAGGCTTATAAATTTATATTTAGCCATGGTCTTTGATTTCTTCTTATTCAGCATAGAGATGCGCTTTTTAAGAATAGAGTGATTATAAAATTGATTGATGAAAGGAATGTCTTCAGTGTTGAAAATTGAATTTAGTAACCCTTGATAATATTCCTTTTTACCTAACATTTTTATGCTATTGGCATCTGCAATATACTCGTGTAAGGTGCTAATCCTAATTTGATATAGGTATGTAAGTGGATTAAACCAAAAAATAATTTTTAAAGTTTCAAACCACAATAAATCAATAGAGTGCTTTTGCTGTAGATGTACTAATTCGTGAGTAATTATTTGATTTTTAGAAGATTGGGGTATGGCATCTCCAAGATA
The DNA here is from genome assembly GCF_004216895.1 of Aquimarina brevivitae. Classification (GTDB taxonomy): domain Bacteria; phylum Bacteroidota; class Bacteroidia; order Flavobacteriales; family Flavobacteriaceae; genus Aquimarina; species Aquimarina brevivitae. The sequence goes on from NZ_SGXE01000001.1 coordinate 1,095,411, forward strand.
AATACTGTTCCAAAAAGAAAAAGCATCTGTGCTGTTTTTTATATAGTAAATTTTAAACCCTTTGACAGTAGCATTGGTAGCGTCCTTTCTTAGTTTATAGAGGCTGTAATTTTTCAACCCAAACCTGAAAAGTGTGAATACAAAACCAATTAGGTAAGCAACTAACCACCAATTTATATGTTGCCATACGGATAAATTGGAACTAGTAGTAATAATTTCGGTAGCTGCAGTTCCTCCTTTTGTTCCAATAAAAACTTCAGGTAACCTAACTAAATACTCATTAGGAATCGTCTTATTTATTGTTTTGATTTTTATAAAAGGGAGTATAAAGGAAATTATAGAAGTGATTAGCAAATAAAACCTGCCCAACGAAAAAAAGGTATCCTTTTTATGAAAAATATCATAAACGGCTAAAAACATGGACTGAAATAAAATGACGTATATGAGATATTGTAACATAGTTAAGATTTTAAATTTTGTTAGGCAGGTTTCTTTTTTAAATTATAAAATTGATTGGCAATGAGTATTGTACATTTACTTTTTTGCCGTCTTTTTCACCTGGTACCATAGCCGGTATCGATTGTATAACTCGTACGGCTTCTTGCTGAAGTTCCTCTGATGGAGCTCTAGCTACAACATCTTTAATATTACCGGTTTTGTCTATTATGAACCGAACAAAAATCTTGTTTGTACCCTTTTCTGCAAATTCTGACACTGATTTAATATCAAAATTTTCCGTTACGTGTTCCGTAATCGATTTTGCAGTACATTGCTTTATCTCGTTATTGTCAGATAACAGCTCGCAATTCTGAAATACCGGATATTTGTCCAGTTGCATAAATGGCACCTTATCTAAGGAAACAGTCTCTAGTTCTTCTTCATTTTTTACCTGTGTACTGGCTGAATCATCTTCTTTTTGAGAACAGGAAGTAATTAACAATCCTGCAAAGATTAAAGCAGAAGTAATTTTTAATACGTTTTTAAATAACATAACTATTCGATTTTTGATTAATGAATTATTTATCGTTGTCCATGTCTTTTAATAAGGTCTCGATATCTTCAATATCAAGATCATTTTTCTTTACAAAGAATGAAACCATATTTTTAAAGGAGCCATTGAAGTAATTGTTCACTAACTTGTTTAAGGATTGATTGCTATACTCTTCTTTTTTTATAATGGGATAGTAGATATAGCCTTTACCTTCTTTTCTGTGTGAAACAAAGTTTTTATTTTCTAAGATTCTTACGATTGTCGATATGGTGTTATATGCTGGCTTTGGTTTAGGCATTTGCTCAATAATAGCGGCTACATTACCCTCGTTTAGTTCCCAGAGTAATTGCATTACTTCTTCTTCGGCTTTAGTTAATTGTTTCATGCTTTATTCAACTAATTTTTTAGTTCTATAAAGCAAATATAACTAAATTTTTAGTTTAAACTAATTTTTTAGTTAAAAAAAGAGAAAACTAGATTTGTAAGTAGTTAAGTAATTAGTTAGAAGTTGGCGGTGGCTGTATGGTCATACTCGGTCGCATCAACCATAAAAGAGATTAACACCGTAAAGTCATTAGTGTTCTCATCGCTTGCGGTACTTTTTTGTTCAGGTAGTAATACAAATCCATCATATTGTTCTAGAACTCGAATTGCTTCTTGCTCTAATTCTGGAGCTGTACCTTTAACCTGAATGTTAGTGATTCTCCCTAGATGATCGATGCTAACTCTGGTGTAGACTCTATTTTCTCCAAGTTGTGCGTAGGTTGCTATGCGGTTTACATCAAAGTTAGTATTGGCATAGGCGTTGAGTTCTTTATTTATACAGTTTTTACGTACTCGTTGGTTTGTGGAACTTTTACATTTTTCGGTTGTTAAAATATTTTGAGAGTGGGCTACACTGCAGAATAAAAACAGGGCGATCAGAATAAGATTTTTCATTTTAAGGGGTAGTTTTGCGTAATAGTCGTTATTTTGAGGTGCCAAAATTAATGTCTTGCCTAGTGAATGGTATTAAGCTAGGTTTAACTGTTAGGAGTTAAAATTATTTAAAGTTTAATTTTAAGTGTAATTAAAGCGTGGATATAGTTTTAATTGTAGTCGGATTTCTTTTTTGTCTTTTAGGTATCGTAGGTAGTTTTTTACCTATTCTACCCGGGCCATTGACCGCATGGATTGGTTTTTTAGTATTACACCTTACCAAGGCAGTTCCTATGAATTGGACGTTTTTAGGTATTACTTTGGCGGTTGCAATTATCGTATGGGTACTTGATTATGTGGTGCCTGCTATGGGTACTAAAAGATTCGGAGGTACAAAATATGGAGCTATTGGAGCAACCCTAGGTTTGATTGTAGGTATAATAGCTCCGATCCCATTAGGAATCATAATAGGTCCTTTTGTCGGTGCTTTTATAGGAGAAATGCTTAAAGTGCCGGACTCAGGTAAAGCTTTGAAGGCTGCATTTGGTTCATTCTTAGGATTTTTAGCAGGTACTTTTATTAAGTTTATAGTGTCTTTAGCGTTTTTGGTATTATATATTATGGAAGTCAGTAGCCACTGGGATCGGCTGTTTTGAGAAACAAAATACTACTTATAGTAAGTACTTCGGAAACCCACGTTCCTCATTTATATTAGCTGATCAGCTTTTCATAAAAAGTTCGATTTCGTCGTTTTTTTAGGTAATAGTTTTCTTTTGATAACCTCACTTTTGG
>NZ_SGXE01000001.1:1098207-1772870 GCF_004216895.1 Aquimarina brevivitae
TTGGAATTAAAAAAAGCCTCTCCAGTATTACAGGAAAAGCTTCTCATTGGTTTATTACTAAACCTTCTCGACAAATAAGCTGTCGAGACAACACAATAGCTGCCAATCGCAAAAAAAGCTTCAAATGATTGAAGCTTTTTGCTCCTGAGTCTTCTGGACTTCCAGTCTGTATCCAGAGTACTTGGGAAACCCGCGTTCCTCATTTATATTAGCTGATCAGCTTTTCAAGAAAAGTATGATTTCGCCGTTTTTTTAGGTAATAGTTTTCTTTTGATAACCTCACTTTTGGAATTAAAAAAAGCCTCTCCAGTATTACAGGAAAAGCTTCTCATTGGTTTATTACTAAACCTTCTCGACAAATAAGCTGTCGAGACAACACAACATCTTTAATCGCAAAAAAAGCTTCAAATGATTGAAGCTTTTTGCTCCCGAGGCTTCGGGACTTGCGGTCTGGACGGGACTCGAACCCGCGACCCCCTGCGTGACAGGCAGGTATTCTAACCAACTGAACTACCAGACCAATGCCTTATTGCGGATGCAAATATACACCTCATTTTCGTACTCGCAAACCTTTTTTTGATTTTTTTTAAATCATTTATTTTGGTTATCCTGCAAACTTTTGCCGTTCAGCAATATAGGTGGTTAAAATAGTATTAAAATTTTTATGTATATCAGCGGCAACATACTTAATTCCGTACTGTCCACACTTTAGCTGTAGGTTGTTAAAAAAAGAGGTAATCTCTTTTTCGTAATTTTCTTTGAGGTTGGCTGCATAAGCATTGATGTATTCTCCGGTTTCGATATCTATAAACTTCTTTGGGGTATTATCAAAATCAAAATGCAGTTCTTTTTTACTGTCATAAGTGTGAAATAATATCACATCATGCTTGTTGTATTTAAGATGTCTTAGCGCTTCAAATAAGCTATCAGGGCTTGTGCTTGCTTGAAACATATCTGTAAATAGAAAGATGAGTGATCTACGGTGAATCTTTTCGGCTATTTGATGCAAAAATTTATACGTCTCCGTAGTTTTTGATTGCTTAGGTTTTAGTAAAGTTTTGTTCAATTGATCAAGTAACATTTGATGGTGCCGTTCGCTACCTTTTTCTGGAGCATAAAAATCATAGCCATCACTATAAATACTTAAACCTATAGCATCACGTTGTTTTTTTAAGATTTGCATTAAACAAGCGGAAGCCAATACTGAAAAACTTATTTTATTTAGAGAAGTAATGGAATGTTCTTTTACTTTAGGATAATGCATGGAAGAAGAATTGTCTATAATAATATGACATCTTAGATTTGTTTCTTCTTCATAGCGTTTAGTGTATAATCGATCTGTTTTGGCAAAGAGTTTCCAATCGATATGTTTAGTGCTTTCTCCATTGTTATAAACCTTGTGCTCAGCAAATTCTGCAGAAAAACCGTGAAATGGACTTTTATGCATACCAGAAATAAAGCCTTCTACTACTTGCTTTGCTAAAAATTCGAGATTTATAAAGCCACTGGTATTATTTATTTCTTTTTGGATATCCATAATAAGTCTCAAAACTATAAAATCTTAATGAAGATACGATTTTAATTATTGAAAATAAAAAAGGCTTAACCTAAGTTAAGCCTTGTCTTATGTTTTATATGTAATTTTTACATCAAAGCATCTAATGCCTCAGTATATACGTTTTTAGGAGATACTCCCACTTGACGTTGTACTACTTCTCCATTTTGAAACACAAGTACGGTTGGTATATTTCTTACTCCGTACTTAGCAGCAAACTCCTGGTTAGCATCTACATCTACTTTACCGATAACTGCTTTACCATCATACTCCTCGCTGATTTGCTCAATGATAGGTCCTACCATTCTACACGGACCACACCATGCTGCCCAAAAATCCACTAATACAGGTTTATCACTTTTAAGAACTACTTCGTCAAAAGTAGCATCGGTTATCTCTAATGCCATAACTCTTATATTTTTAAATATTTACTATTCTTTAATTATTTACAAAATTAGTCAATAAATTAACCAAAGCTTACAAAACTAAGATTTGTTTTGGCTATAAAGATATTTGATTTTTTGATAGTATGATCGGACTTTCAATAACTTTTAAGTAATTATCTAATAATTAGGAAGATATTGAACAGTGACGGCAATCCTTTACCTCTCCATAATAGGTCATGCGATACTTGTGCAACGTTCTAAGCGGTAATAAACCAGCATATTTTTTAATATAGGTTACCTGCGTGGTTAGGATTCCCATTTTTTTATGATAGCGTTTCTCTGTTTTTGTTCTTCTTCTTACTCTAATAAATCTCATAATATTGTCTTATGTAACCCTGTAATCTAATATTATAATTGAGTTTTCAAAATTTAAAGTGTTAAATCTTTAAAAAGCAAGCTTATTTGCGGGGCTTAACGTACTCTAAAGTAAAATTACGTTATATTTGTTCGGTAATATACTTCAATGAAAAAAGTAGATCTTCCATATTGTTTTCTTTTTTTTGAGAAACACTTTGCGATTTTGGAAATGAAAAATGATGGTGCTATCACTGTAGAAACGGCGATGGAAATAACTAATCTACTAAAGGAGCATTATAATGGTGAGCAATTTATCTTGATTGCCAACCGTACCTCCCATCACGCCATTGATTTGAATGTTTATCGGGGTAAAATTCTAAAAAACATGATCGGTTTTGCTATTGTTTCTTCTGACCCTTTAGAAAAGGAAAGAGCAACCGCAGAACAATCTTTATGGCAAGGATCTTTTACTTTTTTTACCAAATTAGAAGATGCAACGAGTTGGGCTGAAAGTTTTTTTAGTTAATTCAATTTGTAGTATACTGCTTCATTTTCTAAAGCTGCAAGGAGCTGTGGTGAAATATTTACCTTTTGCTTACGACTTGGCATATGTAGCTTAAGTTGTTCTGCCATTTCGTAGATCACAAAATTGAGCGTATGATTACCAGAATGTTCGGTGAATAATGACTTTAGATTTTCTATTCGGGCATCTGATAAATCATTAATGTCAAGTTGTATCGTTAGCTTTTTTGCGTAATTTTCTAGCACATCGTGCAATAATTGGAAGCTGTTGAATTGAATTCTTGGTTCTCCTTTTTTACCAGTTTCTTTATTGGTCCAACCTTCTTTAATAAAAGCTTTTGCATATACAAAAGTGCTTTTTACCAAAAATGGTCGGTGTTTGAGATAATCTTCACCAAATATTCTAAACTCGTGTGCTGTATTATAGTCTTCTATGGTAAAGGTAGCCCATCCTTTTCCTGTTTTGGAGGTTCTATGTTCAACATTAGTGATCACCCCTCCAAAGGCTAATTCTCTATTGAGGTTTTCCTCAAGATTTGCGAAATTTAGTAAAGTAGCATTACAGAAATACTTTAACTCATATTTAAAATCATCTAATGGATGTCCAGAAATGTAAATCCCTACGACTTCTTTTTCGCGTGCTAATTTCTCCATAGTCCCCCATTCTTCGCAAGGGGGAACAACAGGCTCAGGAATTTGTACTTCACTGGCTTCGCCAAAAAGACTTACTTGCGATGAGTTTTCATTTTCCTGAAATTTTGCTCCGTAACGTACGGCTTTTTCCAGAAAAGTTATGCCATCTCCTTCATCTTGGAAATATTGTGCACGGTGGGCATCTGCTAAAGAGTCAAACCCTCCGGCTAAAGCTAAACTTTCAAAGGCTTTTTTGTTGGCTGCTCTTAAGTCTATTCTTTTTGCTAAATCGAATATGGAGGTATAAGGTCCATCTTCCTTTCGATTTTCTACAATTGTTGCTACGGCACCAGATCCAACCCCTTTAATCGCACCCATTCCAAATCGAATTGCGCCTTCTTTGTTTACGGAGAACTTTCTAAAGGATTCATTAACATCAGGCCCTAAAACGTCTAACTTCATACGCTTACATTCTTCCATAAAGAAAGTGACCTGTTTAATATCATTCATATTATTCGATAATACCGCTGCCATATATTCTGCAGGATAATGCGCTTTTAAATAGGCCGTTTGATAAGCAATCCAGGCGTAGCACGTGGAGTGTGATTTGTTAAATGCGTAGGCTGCAAAGGCTTCCCAGTCTTTCCATATTTTCTCTAATTTGTCTTCCGCGTGCCCTTTAGCAGCAGCTTGCTCAATGAATTTAGGCTTCATTTTATCAAGAACTGCCTTTTGCTTTTTACCCATGGCTTTTCTCAGTACGTCTGCTTCACCTTTGGTAAAATCAGCTAATTTTTGAGACAAAAGCATTACTTGCTCCTGATAAACCGTAATTCCATAAGTTTCCTGTAAATATTCTTCACAGGCTTCGAGATCATAGTTGATTTCTTCTTTACCGTGTTTTCTATTAATAAAACTAGGGATATACTCTAATGGGCCTGGTCGATACAATGCGTTCATTGCAATAAGATCCGCAAAGACTGTGGGCTTTAGTTCTTTGAGATATTTCTGCATTCCTGGCGATTCGTATTGAAATATACCTACAGTTTCTCCCCTTTGAAACAATGCATAGGTTTCTTCATCATCCAATGGAAAACTTTCAGGATCGAGTTCAATACCGTGTTTGGCTTTTACGATTTTTACCGTATCCTTTATAAGCGTTAAGGTTTTAAGCCCTAAGAAATCCATTTTTAGAAGTCCGGCATTTTCCACTACCGAGTTGTCGAACTGCGTACAGTACATATCAGAGTCCTTGGCTAATGCTACGGGTACAAACTTGGTAATATCATCTGGAGTTATAATAACCCCACAGGCATGTATACCAGTATTACGAACGGATCCTTCTAAAACTCGAGCCTGATTTAAGGTCTCTGCTTGTAGGTCTGAGCCTTCGGCAATATTTAAAAGCTCATTAATTTTTTCGAGCTCATCACCTCTAAATTTTTGTTTAAGCGTGGCTTCGTCTACGCCAAAAATTTTGGCGAGCTTGGACATATTAGGAATCAATTTGGCAATCCGATCCGCTTCATTTAAGGGTAGATCTAGTACACGAGCAGTATCGCGTATAGAGGACTTAGCAGCCATAGTACCATAGGTAATGATCTGGGCAACCTGATTGGATCCATATTTTTCGATCACATAATCCATCACCCGGCTTCTTCCTTCGTCATCAAAATCAATATCAATATCGGGCATACTCACACGATCTGGATTCAAAAAACGCTCAAAAAGTAAGTCGTACTGAATAGGATCGAGATTGGTAATCCACAAACAGTAAGCTACCGCTGATCCGGCTGCGGAGCCACGTCCTGGCCCCACAGAAACCCCCATTTCTCTTGCAGCTCGTATAAAATCTTCTACTATTAGGAAATAGCCTGGGTATCCTGTTTTTTCGATTACCTGTAACTCAAAATCTAATCGTTCTCTAATTGCTGGTGTGATTTCGCCATAGCGCTTTTTTGCTCCCTCAAAGGTTAAATGCCTTAGGTACGCATTTTCTCCACGCTTGCCGCCATCAATTTTATCTTCTTCTGATCGAAATTGCTCTGGGATGTTAAATGCTGGTAATAATACATCTCGAGCCAGTTCAAAGGGTTCTATTTTTGCTAAAACCTCTTCAAGATTACTAATGGCCTCAGGAAGATCTTTAAAAAGAGCTTTCATTTCTTCCTGGGATTTGAAATAGTATTCCTGATTTGGTAAGCCATATCGATACCCTCTACCTCTTCCGATAGGAGTGGCTTGCTTTTCACCATCTTTTACACACAATAAAATATCGTGAGCATTAGCATCTTTCTTTTCGCAATAGTAGGTGTTGTTGGTGGCAACTAGTTTGATATCATGTTTTTTAGAAAACTCAACCAACACTTGATTGACCCGGTTTTCATCTTCTTGATTATGACGCATAATCTCGATATAGAGGTCGTCTCCAAATACCTCTTTCCACCATAACAAGGCTTCTTCAGCTTGTTTTTCTCCGATGTTGAGCACTTTACTAGGAACCTCTCCGTAGAGATTTCCAGTAAGGACAATGATGTCATCTTTATATTGCTTTACAATCTCCTTGTCGATTCTAGGTACGTAATAAAAACCGTCTACGAAAGCTACGGAAGACATTTTGGCCAGATTGTGGTAGCCGTTTTTATTTTTAGCTAGCATTACGACTTGATAACCGTTGTCTTTTCGGCTTTTGTCCTTGTGGTTTTCGCATACAAAAAACTCACAGCCCACGATTGGTATTATAGGTACTGCAGAGGGTTCTTCGCCATTAGCTATGGCCTCCTCGTTCTCAGCATTTGCCGTTTTGTTATGATTGGCGACTGCTTGCACAAAATGAAAGGCTCCCATCATATTAGCATGGTCTGTCATCGCAACGGCTTTCATCTTATTAGCAGCGGTTACGCTAACAAGATCAGCTATACTCGTAGTTGATTGAAGTACCGAGAATTGCGTGTGGTTATGCAGATGAACAAAATCCACATCATCCAGGGCAGCAATATTTTCTTTAATCTCTTGTTGAGTAAGGTCCGGCTCTTGAGCGGCCTGAATTTTTTCCCTGATTTTTTGCGAAGCCTTTTTTAAATTAATGTGCTTCAGGCCAATTAGCTGTATGGGTTCAGGATTATGCTCTTTAAATTTTTTAAAGTAGTCGGGCTGAACGTCAAGTTCTTCTTTGGTAAAAACATTTTTGCGGATAAGCTCCAAAAAACATCTGGTAGTAGCTTCAACGTCTGCTGTAGCATTATGAGCTTCGTTGAATCCAACACCAAAAAGATGCTCGTGTAATTCCGTTAATGTAGGGAGTTTAAATTTACCACCTCGCCCACCAGGTATTTGGCATAATGCAGCTGTAGTTTCTGTACAAGTATCCAAAACCGGCAACTCTTGTAACGGGTTGTCAACATTTTCTCGGTAAAATTCCGCTCCCATAATGTTTACATCAAACCCTACATTTTGACCTACAACAAATTTGGTTTTGGCTAATGCAGTATTGAATTTTTGAAGCACTTCTTGCAACGGTAAACCGTCCTGTGCTGCCAATTCCGTGGAAATTCCGTGTATTTTTTCTGCATCATAAGGGATGTTAAAACCTTCGGGTTGTACCAAATAGTCTTGGTGCTCGATACAATTCCCCATTTCATCATGGAGTTGCCAGGCTATTTGAATACATCTTGGCCAGTTGTCAGTGTCACTAATTGGTGCATCCCATCGCTTCGGTAATCCTGTGGTTTCCGTGTCAAAAATTAAATACATAGGTGGTGTTATCGAGTTTCTTTAGTCCCTTAACTAAAAGCACTCAAAATTAAGCAAAACGAAATAAAATGTTGTCTTAAGTTTTCCTTAGTTATTAACGATTTGAGCCCAAAAGAAAAGCGCCCATCTAATTAAAGAATGAACGCTTCTCGCCCTATAGTTGAGTTGTTATATTAGTATCCGAAGTCGAAATTACCTTCGGTAATAGTATACCCGCTTCGCGTGGTAAATTCAAACGTACCGGTAATACATTTATCTTCTTGGTTATGCTGTGTTATGGTTAAAGTTCCAGATAGCGCTGAGGATTTAGATCCTAGTGGGCCGTAAGTTGCACTGAATTCACCATTACCTACGAAAGAATAAGTTCCTGGTTGAACATCAATAGGAAATACAATTGCAATTTCTTCATTCTCATTTAATCCTTCTATGATGACTGAAGCATTTTCGGCACCAATAATTCTAGCGTTATGATCATCAGTTATTAAAGTTTCTCCATCTACTAAAGCTGTAAAGGATGCGTTTAGCAAACACGGATTATCTTCCTCTACGTTAATGGTAATTTCTGGAGAGTAATTTTCTAAAGGAACTCTGTAGAACCAACCATTCATTAGATCAACACGATTCCCGTTAATATCTTTTAAGTTTCTGAAATAAAATTCACCCGATACTTCATTGTTAGAAATGCTGGTAATCACCACCTCTCCGTCGGTGATATCATTCTCACTGATAAATTTACCAATACTGTTTTTGTAGCTTGCAATGTTTATGTTGTTGTCACCAATTTTATACTTGCCCGTATTCATTTCGGCGATTGTAAAATTAATCGCTTCATCACCTACGATTCCTTGGATTTCTAAAGTACCGTTATCATAAACGATTGCTTTTTTAGAAAAAGTTCTTATCAATTCGCCGCTTTTGGTTGCTTGGAGCGCAGGAGAGTTGACTTCAATATCAGTAGTGCAGGATGCACTAAAAATAAGACAGCATAAGGCGAAACTTAGGGTAATTATTTTATTCATAGGCATTTGGGGCTTTGGGGCAAAACTCTTTATTAGTTCGAAAGAATTTGAAGCAAATATAAAGCAAGGAATACTAACGACCAACTAAAATGCTAAAAATTCGATAAAAAACACCGATGAAAAAATGTTAATGTCGATAAAATGCACAATAATGTAGGAATTTAGTATTTATTGTAGTCTAGTTCTTAGTGATAATGTACGGTTGCTAGGGGAGTTTAAATTAGTTGTAAAAAAAGCTATAATTGATTGAAAAAAGAATTATCTTTGCGCACTTAATTATAACCAGGGTCGAGTACCCAAAAATTAATTTTTATGCCTGTTAAAATTAGATTACAGAGACACGGTAAAAAGGGGAAACCTTTTTATTGGATCGTTGCCGCGGATTCAAGAGCAAAGAGAGATGGTAAATATTTAGAAAAAATAGGAGTATACAATCCTAATCTAAATCCTGCTATTATTGATCTTAATGTTGATGACGCAGTAAAATGGCTTCAGAATGGAGCACAGCCTACTGACACAGCAAGAGCTATTCTTTCTTATAAAGGAGCATTGTTGAAAAATCACCTTTTAGGTGGTGTTAGAAAAGGCGCTTTAACCGAAGAGCAAGCTGAAGAAAAATTTCAGGCTTGGTTAACGGAAAAAGAAAATGCTATCAATGCTAAGAAAGATTCATTGACTAAAGCTAAAGATGCCGCAAAGGCAAAAGCTTTAGAAGCAGAAAAAGAAGTAAATGCTAAGCGCGAAGCTGAAGCAAAAGCTGCTGAAGAAGAAGCTGAAGCTGCTGCGAAAGCTGCAGAAGCATCTGCTGAAGAGGCAACTGAAGAGGAAGCAACTAAGGAAGAAGAATAGTTGTTACAAAAGCGATGAAGAAAGAAGATTGCTTCTATCTAGGTAAAGTCGTAAGTAAATTCAGTTTTAAGGGAGAGGTATTGGTTAAACTTGATACTGATGAACCCGAAAGTTATGTAGAAATGGAATCAGTATTTATCGATTATAACGATAATCTGGTTCCATTTTTTATTGAAAAAAGTAAACTTCATAAATCAGATCTATTACGTGTTAAGTTTGAAGATGTAGATACTGAGGAAGATGCAGATGATTTGCTAAAAGCAGACTTGTATCTACCTTTGACTTTATTGCCAGCACTTGAGGGTGATAAATTCTATTATCACGAGGTAATTGGCTTCACGATAAAAGACCTGAACTACGGAACGGTTGGTATTCTTAAAGGAATCAACGATTCTACAGCACAGGCACTTTTTGAGATTGATCGTGATGGAAAAGAAATACTTATTCCTATGAATGATGAATTCATTCATAAATTGGATCGAACTACAAAAACTATAATAGTCAATACGCCCGAAGGGTTAATCGATTTATATCTATAACACCAGTTAATTAGTAAGACTTTTTCAACACTCTCTTAATTTATTATGAGTAACCCCTTTCGTTTTAAACAATTTACAGTGCATCAAGATCGGTGTGCTATGAAAATTGGTACAGATGGAGTATTGTTGGGTTGTTGGGCTCCTGTGGCACAGGTAAATTCCGTATTAGATATAGGAGCTGGTACTGGAGTAATCTCATTAATACTAGCCCAACGTTCTACAGCAGCCGTGATTGACGCGGTAGAACTAGATGAAGACGCCTACGAGCAAACAGTTGACAATTTCGAAAATTCTCCCTGGGGGGATCGCCTTTTTTGTTATCACGCATCGTTTCAAGAGTTTTTTACAGAAATGGATGAGCAATATGATCTCATCATAAGTAACCCTCCTTTTTATACAGAAGATTATAAAACTACTGATCAAAAAAGGGACTTAGCACGTTTTGAAGACGCATTACCCTTTGAGCATTTAATATATGGAGCGGCAAAGCTCTTGGCTGATGCTGGCCAATTGGTACTTGTGGTTCCATATGTGCAAGAGGAAGCTATTGTGAATCTTGCTAAAATTTATGGCTTATATCCTGCCATTATCACCAGAGTAAAAGGAACAACAACCGCTGGTGTAAAGCGGTCATTATTGGTTTTTAGTTTTGCGAAACAAAAAACAGAAGAAAATGAATTAATTATTGAAACCGCACGTCATCAATATACAGAGGATTATATGCAGCTCACCAAGGATTTTTATTTGAATATGTAAACTAGCTGAAGGCGCTACAATAATTTAGCTTAGTTCACTCGTTTATGTTGTTACCCATAGGTTATAGCAAAAGATGGCTATGTTTCACTCGTTATATGCGTGGCTTTTTCTCAATACCTTTATTTTTTTCTTAAAAAAATTAAAATAGCGCAAATAATTGTCTTCTTTTTTTTCATTAAGTACATTTGCTCATTACCTTATAGCAGAAAATTAAAAACCCAATTTAACATAGAACGTTATGAAACCAGATCTTTTTGAAGCTCCAGATTATTACAATCTCGATGATTTATTAACGGAAGAACATAAATTAGTTAGAGATGCGGCCCGTAGTTGGGTAAAAAGAGAGGTTTCTCCGATCATAGAGGAGTATGCCCAACGTGCAGAATTTCCGAATCAAATCATAAAAGGTTTGGCTGAGATTGGCGCTTTTGGACCATATATTCCGGAAACTTATGGAGGTGCTGGTTTGGATCAGATCAGTTATGGATTGATCATGCAAGAAATAGAACGTGGAGATTCGGGTGTTCGATCTACGGCTTCTGTGCAATCTTCATTGGTGATGTATCCTATTTGGAAATATGGTTCTGAAGAACAGAAGAAGAAATTTTTACCTAAACTAGCGTCTGGCGAATTCATGGGATGTTTTGGGTTAACCGAGCCTGATCATGGTTCTAATCCGGGTGGAATGACCACAAACTTTAAAGCTAATGGTGATCATTATATACTCAATGGGGCTAAAATGTGGATTTCCAACGCTCCTTTTGCGGATGTAGCGGTGGTATGGGCAAAAAATGAAGAAGGAAGAGTGCACGGGTTATTAGTAGAGCGTGGAATGGAAGGATTTTCTACTCCAGAGACACATAATAAGTGGTCTTTACGAGCCTCTGCAACTGGAGAACTTATTTTTGATAATGTTAAAATACCTAAAGAAAATATATTGCCAGGCAAAAGCGGTCTTGGTGCTCCGTTAAGCTGCTTAGATTCTGCACGTTTTGGTATTGCTTGGGGCGCTATTGGTGCAGCAATGGATTGCTACGATACAGCACTCCGCTATGCAAAAGAACGAATACAGTTTGATAAACCGATTGCTGCTACACAATTACAACAAAAGAAATTAGCTGAGATGCTTACTGAAATCACTAAAGCACAATTAATGGCTTGGCGATTGGGTGTTTTGCGCGAGGAAGGGAAAGCAACATCGGCTCAGATATCTATGGCCAAACGCAATAACGTCGATATGGCAATTAAGATTGCTAGAGAAGCACGACAGGTTCTAGGTGGAATGGGTATTACCGGAGAGTATAGTATCATGAGACACATGATGAACCTTGAAAGTGTGATTACTTACGAGGGTACACACGATATTCACCTATTAATTACAGGATACGATATTACCGGACACGCAGCTTTTAAATAACAAGTGAAAATATTTGGACATAGAGGAGCCGCCGGCTTAGTGGCTGAAAATACCTTAGCATCCTTTGCAAAAGCTGTAGCATTAGGAGTTGCAGGTGTGGAACTTGATGTTCATCGTTGTAAGTCAGGTGAAATTGTTGTGATTCATGATTTTACCGTAGACCGCACTACCAATGGAGTAGGAGCAGTACATGAACTTACGTTAACAGAATTAAAAGCATTAGCCGTAGAGGATCAATTTGACATTCCAACATTAGCAGAAGTTCTCGATCTGATTGATGCAAGATGTCAGGTTAATATTGAACTTAAAGGAAGTCATACCGCGCTCCCAGTTCTTGAACTTATTAAGCAATACTGTAGCTCATCGCTATGGAACTTAGACCAATTTATTGTGTCTAGTTTTGATCATACGCAACTGTTACAACTATATCAGCTGGATAAAACACTAAAAATAGGTGTGTTAACAGAGGGGCCAATAGAAGAAGTGTTAACCTTGGCTCAAGAAATTGAAGCCTTTTCTATACATCCTAATGTTTTACATTGTACGCCGTCAGCAGTAGCCCGTGTTCAGGATTTTGGTTTTAAACTATATGTGTGGACGGTCAATAAGAAATCAGCTATTGAAAAATTAATTGACCTCAAAGTGGATGCTATAATTACAGATTTTCCGAATTTTGCACTATGAAGTATGATCTGATTATTGTGGGAGGTGGAGCAGCAGGTTTTTTTATGGCCTTAAATGTGGCCGAAAACAGACCTGATCTACAAATAGCTATTTTAGAAAGAGGAAAAGAAGTATTATCCAAAGTAAGAATATCAGGAGGCGGGCGCTGTAATGTTACTCACGCAGAGTTTAGCCCCAAAGACCTTACTAGCAATTATCCAAGAGGTAAAAAAGAGCTTTTAGGCCCATTTCATTCTTTTATGACAGGTGACACCATTGCTTGGTTCGAAAAAAGAGACATTGCCTTAAAAACAGAAGAAGATGGTAGAATGTTTCCTATTACCGACTCTTCTGAAACTATTATTGATTGTTTTTTAAATGAAGCTAAGCGTCATAATATTAACGTATTAAAATCGCATATGGTTAAAAACGTTAGTGCTAAGGATTCGATTTGGATAGTAGAAACCAATAAGGGAACTTTTAATACCGAAAGGTTAAGTATTACTACAGGTAGTAGTCCCAAAATGTGGAATATTTTAAAGCGTTTAGGCCATACTATAGTCAATCCAGTACCATCGCTTTTTACTTTTAATATAAACGATAAAAGGATTGCTGATTTGCCAGGTGTAACCGCAGAAGCTGAAATAAAAGTTTTAACGACTAAGTTGCAAAGTGAAGGGCCGGTTTTGATAA
Source organism: Aquimarina brevivitae (assembly GCF_004216895.1). Taxonomy (GTDB): domain Bacteria; phylum Bacteroidota; class Bacteroidia; order Flavobacteriales; family Flavobacteriaceae; genus Aquimarina; species Aquimarina brevivitae. Next base: position 1,111,350 of record NZ_SGXE01000001.1, read on the forward strand.
CACATTGGGGGCTAAGTGGCCCAGCAATTTTAAAGCTTTCTGCTTGGGGAGCCTTAGAATTAGCTGCGTTGAATTATAATTTTGATATAGCGGTTAATTGGCTTGCAGGATATACTCAAGAAGAAGTTTATCTTGAGTTACTGGATTGCAAAGAAAACTTCGCCAAACAATCCCCATACACTTATGCTCAGTTTGATATGGCCAAGCGATTATGGCATAATCTTTTAGCAGCTTCAGGTATTCAAAATGATCTTAAATGGGCAGACGTAAAGAATATACAACTACAGCAATTGGCAGCACAGCTTACGCAAAGTAATTTTTCGGTAAAGGGAAAAAGTACATTTAAAGAAGAATTTGTAACTGCCGGGGGAGTGGATCTGCGCGAAATCGATTTTAAAACATTCGAAAGTAAGATGCATCCTAATTTGTTTTTGGCAGGAGAAGTGCTCAACATCGATGCTATAACTGGGGGGTTCAATTTCCAAAACGCCTGGACAGGTGGGTATATAGCAGCACAAGCAATAAGCAATACATAAATGGAGCAATATATAGTCCTACTCAGAGGAATAAATGTTGGTGGTCAAAAAAAGATAAAAATGGTTGACCTTAAAACCGTTTTAGAAGACCGGGGTTTTGATGCTGTAAAAACCTATATCCAAAGTGGTAATTTGGTGTTATCTTGTACAGAAACAGACCCAAATACTGTCAAGAAATGTATTGAAACTATCATTGTAGATAATTTTGGTTTTGTGGTACCCGTATTTATTTTAACCCCAAGAGAGCTGCAATTGGTGTATAATAACAATCCTTTCTTAGAACGTATTAACGACGGAACATTGGAGGCGAATAAAATGTATTTTACACTATTGGCTGAAAAGCCAAAACCACAGGCTGTTAACAATATAAACTCGGTTTCAAATCCTCCTGAGGAGTTTGTAGTAAAAGATAATGTAGTTTACCTCTATGCAGCGCAGGGATATGGCAAAACAAAGCTCAACAACACTTTTTTTGAGAAAAAGTTAGCTTGTGAGGCTACAACCAGAAACTATAATACAATTAATAAATTATTAAAACTAAGTGGTTTGAGAAAGTAGCTGCTCTTTTACTCTTTTAATTTTTCGTATATTATAAGAGTGAAACTAATATCTCAACTACTATGAAAAAAATTACTTTATTACTAATTCTTTCCTTATTTAGTTTTAACGTTTACAGTTATACTAAGGTTGATAATGAACCTATCAAGAAATTGTTGATGGATTATATCGACAGAATAAATGCGCTAGAAAAAGGAGCTAATAAAACCGATGTTCTTTATCTTTTTGATGAAAAATATACCGGTAATACGGTGTATATTAATTTATCAGGAGCATTAGTGAGAAGAAATTACAGCAAAAAAGATATTTCTTCTCAGCTTGATGATATTGTAAATGATGATAATTACAGCTTTCAACTGATGTTGGATAAAGTTGTTTTTCAAAGTCAAAAAGATAAGGCTGGTGCGATATCCGCGGTAATCAATTTTGAATCTTTTATTGATAAAAAATTAGCCGAAAAAGGAACTTTGTTGATGGATATGGTTGGTATCGAAATCAATGGAGAATGGAAGATCGTTCAAAATAATATGGTTAGAGTTTCTGAAGCAAAAGACATTGGAGATTGTGTTTGTTATATGTACGGAAATGGCCAAACCAAATTTGTTACTGAAGTTTATTTTCCTGACGGGTTAGAGTATAGTCAGAAACTAGAGTCTTTCCAGGTAACGACAAGAGATGGGCAACGATTATTAAAAACGCATAGCGATGAATTTGATTGGAAGGGAACCGGGAACTTGATGTATAAAGGAAAATCAATAGGAAAAGTCGAGAACTCTAAGCAAGCGATACAAGCAGCCGTAAAAGAGCTATACAAGGACTCTTGTGCTAAAATAACCTTTAATTAGGCAATGAAGTAAGCTAATAAAAAGGCTCCACGTTATAATGGAGCCTTTATTATATTATAGGATAGTATCATCTTTAAGAAATCCACGCCAGGAGATTTCTATAGCCTGATTGATATGTTTTTCTTTGAGCTTAACCGTTTCATTTTCGTGTATTTTTACCAATGAAACCACATTGCCAAAAAACAGTTCTTCCATTACAAGGGTATTGTAAGACTTAAAAACTTTGGCTTTTATTCCTTTCTTAAAATAATCCTGAATATCATTATAGTATTGCCGAGCTTCATCTTTCAATGTTTGCGGAATCTCAGGGGACCTTGCAATTTGTTCAGAAAAAATAAAGGCCAATGGATTATTGACAAAATAATAGAACAAATTGAGCCACATCACTGTAAATTGTTTTTTTAAATCATCCTCAGGGGCATTTCGCATCACTACAGTTCCAAAATCTTGGGTAAGCATCAGATAGAGCTCCGTTATAATTTCGTCTTTATTCTTAAAATGATGATAAACTGTGCCGTTAGCAACACCAGATTTTTTTATGATCTGTGAAAGAGAGGTTGCTGCAATTCCTTGTGTAGTAATTAACTCGAGCGTTGTTTGTAAAACAATGGCTTTTTTACTCATATATCCGCTTAACTTACCTTAAATCGTTCGTTTTTAATTTAATTGCCATATACTATAATTCAATATAGCAGCATAAGCTACCCATATTGTATAGGGTATAAGTAGGTAAGCGGCAATCTTGTTTACAACTTTAAACCATCTGATCGTAAATAACAGCAGGATAAATAGGGCAATAATATCCAGCAATGCGATCAATGGGCTTTGCAGCCCAAAGAAAAAAATCGACCAGGCGGCATTTAGTATTAGTTGAAAACCAAAATGGTATAACGCAGTTTTTACCCATTTATGATATAAGCCTTTGCTCCATACAATACCAGCAGCAATTCCTATCATAATATACAACAAGGTCCAAACCACACTAAATGCCCAATTAGGAGGGGTAAATGAAGGTTTATTAAGATTTTTGTACCAGGTTTCTAAGGATAGTTGTGTGGCTACACTACTTAAAAACCCTACCAGCACGCAAATGCCTATCGCTACGCTAATCCTGAGTATTTTTTTCTTCACGCAATCTGTTTTAAATAGTATAACCGATTGACAGAACCCTCCTAAAAAATTACTAAGCTATTTGCTAAGAATTTTCTGCCGCTAAAATACAGTTATTTGTAAAAAAGCTATGTACTAAAATAACAATTTATTTTTATTCATAAATTATCAATGTTTACGGCATTAACCAATTATATTTGTTTAAAATTATATCATATGCATATGTATCCTGAATTTAAATCTGATATTATTTCAGAAATACCAGAAACAGGAAAAGTAAAATGTACAGTTCCCAGCAATATAGCGCTGGTAAAATATTGGGGAAAACGAGCAATCCAGTTACCTCAGAATCCATCAATAAGTTTTACTTTAGATGTTTGTAAGACAGAAACTAGTATAGCATTTCGTAAAAAGGAGACACCAAATAAAGAATACGAATTTGATTTCTTCTTTGAAGGAGAAAAAAAGCCAGAATTTGAACCTAAGATCATTTCTTTTTTTGAGCGTATTGAAGGTTATATTCCCTTTTTAAAAACATATCGATTTACAATCGAAACTTCTAATTCCTTTCCGCATAGTAGTGGGATAGCTTCTTCTGCCAGTGGAATGGGAGCTTTGGCCTATGGGTTGATGTTAATTCAAAAAGAAATCAACCCGGATTTACCAGAAGAAGAAATGTTACAAAAAGCATCTTTTTTAGCGCGTTTAGGATCTGGTAGTGCTTGTCGAAGCATTGAAGGTCCTATAACCGTTTGGGGGAGTCATTATCAGGTGTACAATAGTTCTGATTTGTATGCAGTGAGGTTGAATTCAGATGAAATCCATCAAGTTTTTAAAAATTATCAGGATACTATTTTGCTTATTGACAAAGGTCAAAAGAAAGTCAGTAGCACGGTAGGGCATAATTTAATGCACGGGCATCCGTTCGCTGAACAGCGATTCGCTCAGGCTTCAGAGAACCTTACTTCGCTAAAAGAAGCGCTGGTAAAGGGCGATGTTGATACTTTTATTGCCATTGTAGAAAGTGAAGCTTTGACCTTGCACGCTATGATGATGTCTTCAACACCTTATTTTATTTTGATGAAGCCAAATACCCTATCTGCAATAGAAAAAATCTGGGAATATAGAGAAGCTACGGGTTCAAAAATATGTTTCACGCTTGATGCTGGAGCAAATATCCACGTGCTTTATCCTGAGCAAGAAAAGGAACAAGTTTTGGATTTTATTAAGAATGAGTTAGTTGTGTATTGTGATAATGGACAGTATATTTGCGATAAAATAGGTTTAGGAGCAATAAAATTGTAACTTTATAACGTATTTACTTACAAACAAAAAATAGCATAATGAAGGGACCGTTATTTTATTCTAAAATTCTTTTATTTGGTGAGTATGGAATCATTAAAGATTCTAAAGGCTTATCTATACCCTATAATTTTTATAAAGGCGCCCTTAAAGTCTCGGATAACCCAGATGATAAAGCTATCAAGTCTAATAAAAGTTTAGCCAATTTTGCTAATTACCTTGCTACTATTGAAGATAAGGGTGTGGTTAACTTTGATTTAGATCAGTTACAAAAAGATATTGACAAAGGTATGTACTTTGATAGTAGTATACCGCAAGGCTATGGTGTTGGGAGTAGTGGAGCCCTTGTTGCTGCGATCTACGATAACTATGCAAAAGATAAAATTACGGTTTTAGAAAACCTTACCAGAGATAAACTGTTAAAGTTAAAGGAAATTTTCGGTTTAATGGAATCTTTCTTCCATGGTAACAGCTCAGGATTAGATCCCTTAAACAGTTATCTTAGTTTACCTATTCTTATACACTCAAAGGATGATATAGAGCCAGCAGGAATTCCATCTCAAAGTACAGAACAAAATAAAAAGGGCGCTGTTTTCTTATTGGATAGCGGAGTTGTTGGTGAGACTGCACCTATGGTAAGTATATTTATGGAAAATATGAAGCAAGAAGGTTTCAGAAATATGCTTAAAAACCAGTTTGTAAAGCATACCGATGCCTGTGTAGATGATTTCCTTAAAGGAGATATCAAGTCATTATTTTCAAATATCAAGCAATTGTCTAATGTAGTATTTGATAATTTTAAGCCTATGATTCCTAAGCAATTCCATAAACTATGGAAGCAAGGAATTGAAACTAATGATTATTATCTTAAACTTTGTGGTTCTGGTGGTGGTGGTTATATCCTTGGATTTACACAGGATTACGCTAAAGCACAAGAGGCGTTAAAAGACTACAAACTTGAGGTAGTTTATAATTTCTAAATACTTACCGTATGCTTTCCAGGAAGCGCAAGCGTTTGCTGCTAAAGTTGTTGAGCTTGTTTTCAACCGTTAGGGGCTACAATATTTTGGTTATTATCTTAGCCCAGTATTTAACTTCTATCTTCATCTTATCCCCAGACTTACCACTTAGCCAAGTAATTTTTGACCCTAATTTACTAGTTATTGTTCTTGCAACTGCAGGTGTGATAGCAGCGGGTTATATTATCAATAACTTCTACGATAAAGAAAAGGATTTAATAAATCGCCCACAAAAAACATTACTGGATAAGTTTATAAGCCAACAAACCAAGTTAACAGTCTATTTTATACTTAATTTCTTATCGGTTATTTTAGCAAGTTACATTTCTTTTAAAGCGGTTTTATTTTTTACTGGTTATGTTTTTGGGATATGGTTTTATTCACATAAGTTGAAACGTTATCCTATTGTAGGTAATGTAGTGGCATCTCTCTTAGCTATAACCCCGTTTTTTGCCGTATTTATTTACTATAAAAATTTTGAGGAAGTCATATTTGTACACGCTACATTTTTGGGACTGATTTTAATGGTTAGAGAGATGACTAAAGATCTCGAAAACTTAAAAGGAGATTTGGTACAAAATTACAAAACGGTTCCGGTTGTTTATGGAGAGCAAATGTCTAAAAATATCATAACTACACTTACCTTATTTTGTTTGCTACCCATCTATCTCTTGCTAGCTTACTATGAAGTGGGGTATATGTATATGTATTTTTACTTATCTGTTTTTTTATTGTTAATCTTTTTAATAGGACTATGGCGTTCTACAGATAAAATCCAGTATGTTTGGTTACATTTTATACTTAAATTTATAATTGTGCTAGGGGTATTTAGCATAGTGCTAATCGATGTTCATATGATTTTAGATCGTATATCGTGGATATAAAAAGCAGCCTTTCGAAAAGACTGCTCTTTGCATAATACTAGGTTATTCAAGTATTTAACTGTCTTTTTTTATTCTAAGTTTTATTTTAAAAACCTTGCTAGTAGTTCTAAGATTAGCATTAGTTTTTTTATAATTTAATCGCGATTTGATGTAATCCTCAACAACACTTTCTTCGGAAGCTACAGTAAGCACAACAAATTCTCCTTTATTATTCACGGTAAATTCAATCCTAGCTGTCAGCTCTGCTTTTTCTACTTTAAAATCCGGACTTTCTAATAATACAGCTATTTCTTGTCTTAGTATTTGTTCAGGATTTTTTGGATTGTTGTTAGCAAATGAGTTGGATAAGCTCATCAAGAATAGCGCAATAATGGTTACTTTTTTCATGATTTAAGTTTTTTAAATTGTTCAGTTTTAAGATTTAATGTTGGTTCAAAGATAGTTTAGAAAGGGATTGGTCTGGCTTTAATTGTGTTATCGATACGTGTACAAAATTTTATGATAACGTAAACAATATCAATGGTTAACAATAACTAAATATTGATTTTTCACTAGCAACTTTCTGTGTTTTGATGAGTTTTCAATAATGCTTTAAAGGGATGTGATACATTATTTTTAGTTTAATGAAATTTTCATCATTAATAATGCAAAAATTGAGTTGGTTTAATATTACCATATGATTATACAATCAAAAAATATTAACCTTTTAACTTGAGATATTGATTTAAGATGTATTTTTTGAATATTCTTATTTATCGATTTTAACGGTTAAATTCATTAAAATTGATGAAGCTATTCGGGGATACTTCAATAAAACGTAAAGCGTTAAAAAACATTTATATAAAGCTGAGATATGATTGTAAAATAATGGGTACTCACCTTTAGCATTTAGCAGCGAATTATTTATTTACATAACATAAAAAACTATCTTTGCAAAAAAATAATTTTATGAGTAGAGGAGGAAGCAGAGATAAAGGAAAGAGCAGTGGGCGACAAGGAGGAAAAGCAAGGGATAAGTCTTTTGCGAGAGGAAACGCCCCTATACGAAAATCCACTACAGCCCATAAAAAATCCAATAACGACGAAATTCGACTAAATAAATATATTGCTAATAGTGGGATATGTTCTAGGCGAGAAGCTGATCTATATATTCAATCGGGTAATGTTTGGGTAAATGGTAAGCCGGTTACTGAAATGGGTTATAAGGTGAAACTCACCGATGAAGTGAAGTTTGACGGACGATCAATTACACCCGAAAAAAAGGAATATATTCTTCTCAATAAACCTAAAGGTTATATAACTTCAACAAGTTTAGAGAAGTCTAAAACCGTTATGGAATTGGTGGCAAACGCTACACGATCGAGAATCAAACCTGTTGACCGACTAGGTAGAAATTCATTAGGTTTATTATTGTTTACCAATGACGATCAGTTGGAGAAGAAATTGACAAACCACAGAGTTGAATACCGTAAAATTTATCACGTAGAATTGGATCGTAATTTTAAACCTGAAGATTTTGAAAAAATCTCGGGAGGTATAAAATTGGAAGAAGGTTTTATAAGAGTAGATGAGGTAAGTTTTGTTGAAGGCGGTACTAAAAAGGAGATTGGTATTCAGTTACAATCCTCAAAAAATGAAATTGTTCGAAAAATATTTGAGCATCTCAACTACAATGTTTTAAAAATGGACCGTGTAGTTTTTGCCGGCTTGACTAAAAAGGACCTGCCTAGAGGTAAATGGAGAAGACTAACCGAACAAGAAGTGATTAACCTAAAGATGATCTAATAGCGTTTTAGGCTTCGCTAGATTACAATAAAGCACTACGCAAACTATACTATATTCTAATCCAATTAGCCATAAATTCTCTTTAAAATCTGGGGAGAGATAGGCTGTGTAGCTTAATATTACGGCTATGGACCAGGCGATGGCAAATTTATAATTGGTAAAAATTGATAGGACTAACGGAACAGCTATGTACCAAGGGTGAACAGTGGTAGATAAAAAATAGTAAAAACTTAAACCTAGCAGGCATCCAGTGATCAGTTGTTTGGTAGTACTGTTTTTTTTGATCCATGAAAGTAAAAGAATAAAGCATAGAGTAATAAAAGGCAAAATCTTTCCTGCGGTCTCAATGATATTCCACCCCACTATTTTATAACCAATCCATCTTATGATATAATAAATGCTTGCATTAAACTCAAAGCGTTGAAACCATAATCTTAAGGTTCGAGTAAAGTTTTCAATAAATTCATAAGATAAGAAGGGTAAAAAACTCAAGAGGACTGTACCGAGCGTCATCAGAACAAATGCAGTAAACTTAAGAATACCAGATTTTGATATTTTTTTATTTGAGGTGCCTACAAACTTTTGAAAGAATACGGGTAGAAATAATAGCGGTATTAATTTAACTGAAACAGCGAGACCTAAAACAATGCCAGCCCATACCCATAAGCCTTTGTGTAAAAGATAAATTGCCCATGTAATAAAGAAAATCATAATCGCTTCAAAATGAAGGTTTCCTGTTAATTCGATGATGATAAATGGGTTGAGGAAATACCAGAATATTCGATATTCTTTTAGGTTTAGCGCGATGAGTAATTTTCTGCCAACAACTAAGATACCTATATCAGCAAGAATTATCAATGCTCTAAGCACAATTACAGATCCAGTTATACTTTTGCCAGCTAATAGCGCAGCGATTACATAACATAATTGACTTAAAGGTGGGTAATTAGTGTAGTGGCTTCCGTTTAATTCGCCCATACCCTCATAAAGTATATTGGCTTGAGGAATAGGAGTGTTACCTGATGTGATCCATTCTTCAGGTAATGAAAGGTAGGGGTTATATCCAGCTAATAGCATTCTTCCGTCCCAGATAAATCGATAAAAATCTTGTGATAAATTGGGTATGGCGACTATAAAAACAATCCGGAATAATAGACCTGCAACAACTAATGTTGTAAAATTACCCGAAGCACTTTTAAGTAATGTATACGATAGCAGAAAAGCGCTCAACCAAATGGAAATCAGCACAATAAAATCAGTCCGCTGTACTTTATATGCAAATACAATGTATAGGCAAGATAAAAATGTAATTAGGAGATAAGAAAGAAGGTACTTATATTTTCTCTCCAGTAACATTACATTTTAGAGGTCACAGACTTAAAGAAAACAAAGGCAAATCCAAAGAAAAGCATAATATGAAATAAAAACAGACCAAAATCTTGAAGTTTAAAGGCACTATACAAGGCGTAGCCGAAGTATCCCATTAGTAAAGCTTCTAAAACGGTGTTTCCTGATATGTTTTTATTGATATACTTATTACCTTTCCAGTTGTCTTTTAGTGACTTAACATTGAATTTTGGCGTACGTACAAATTCACTTTTCTTACCTAGATGTCCTTCTAATACTGCCATAGAATTATGAACCGAAAAGCCCATGGCTATGGAGAAAAAGGTAAAGAATATCTTTACGTATTCTAAAAAGTTCCAGAAACCGCCACCGTGAATTTTTTTAAACGTATGCCAATAACAGAAAAAGAAGATTACGGTACTTAGTGCAAAAAATGCAATAACGTTGAAGTACCAACTGAACATTGGATTACTATTTTTAATATACATTACCGGTACACTAAGTACAGCAACTAAAAGCACTAGTAAGAACATACTACTATTCAAAAGGTGAAAAAAGCTATGAAACTTAGTTTTGAATGGTACAGACTTGTCTTTCAGTAACTTCCAATATAGTTTTTGAAAGTTTTCTGCAGCTCCCTTATTCCATCTAAATTGTTGTGAACGCGCAGCACTAATCACTACCGGCAATTCTGCAGGAGTTTCTACTTCTTCCAAATATTTGAACTTCCATTTCTTTAACTGAGCCCTATAACTTAGATCTAAATCTTCAGTAAGAGTATCACCTTGCCAGTTACCGGCATCTTCAATACACTTTTTGCGCCACACACCAGCAGTTCCATTAAAATTGATGAAATGATCTTTATAGTTTCTACCAACTTGCTCCATGGTAAAATGAAAATCCAGGGCAAAGGCTTGTATCTTTGTAAGCATGGAGTAGTCTCGATTGATATGACCCCAACGGGTTTGAACTACACCAATGTTTTCATCTTTAAAATAAGGAATCGTTTGTTTTAACCACTTCTTACCAGGTAAGAAATCGGCGTCGAAAATAGCGATATAAGTACCTTTAGCAATTTTAAGTCCTTCTTTAAGTGCACCAGCTTTAAAACCTTTTCGATCTTTCCTGCGGATATGTTGAATATCCAGGCCAGTAGCTCTTAACTTTTCAATATGTACTGCAGTACTCTCTACAGATTCGTCTGTGGAGTCATCAAGGACTTGAATTTCTAATTTTTCTCTCGGGTACTCTAGTTCAGCTATGTTGTCTAAAAGCCTTTCCATTACGTATAACTCATTAAATACGGGGAGTTGTACGGTAACAAAAGGGATTTCCTCTTCTTTTGAGAAGTCGAACTTAGGTGAATTATCTGGTTGCTTTTTTGCTTTTAGATAATTCACTAATAGGTTTAGCTGTGCTAGACTATATAAAAATATAATCAGCAGGGCTAGAGTGTAGGTTATGATGATAGCAATATCCATTATGTAAAGCTATATTTAAATATCCAACTTAATATCTTTACGCCTGCAAATATAGCACCTTTTATGGTTCCTGAAACTTTTGAGACACCAATTCTCTTTTTATATTTCACAGGCACTTCTGTATAATTGTAACTTTTTCTTAACACTTTTAGTTGCATTTCTACGGTCCAACCGTAGGTTTTATCCTGCATGCCGAGGGATATCAATTTATCATATTTGATGGCTCTAAAGGGTCCTAAATCCGTAAATTTAGCATTAAAAAAAAATTTCATTAATCTGGTAGCTAGCCAATTTCCAAAAACCTGTGGAAGGGTCATCGAACCAGAGGCTCTTAAATTTTTAGTTCTAGACCCAATTACCAAATCAATGTCATCATTAATTATAGGTGCAACTAATTTAGTAAGCTCGTGCGGATAGTCACTGTAATCCCCATCCAAAAATACAATAATTTCGGGTTTGCTCTTTTTTTGATCAATGTAGGCTAAGCCAGCCAAACAGGCATAACCATAACCTCTTCTTGATTCTTGGAGTACGGTGGCGCCATGTTTTTTTGCCACTGTTTCGGTTTGATCTGTAGATCCATTATTGATTACAATAATTTCGGAGACTATATTTGGAATATCATCAATCACCAACCCGATCGACATTTCTTCATTAAATGCGGGTATAATAACATTGATAACAGGCGATTCCATTTTATACATTCAGCTTCAATTTCCTATTGGCAGTTTTATTTGGGGCCCAGGAATTAAGTCGGCAAATATACATTAGATTACTAAAAATGAGCGCTTTTAATCAATTATTATTTATTATTAACATAATCCATTAAGTTGACGTCGTTACCCAATAAAATTTCATTAGAATTTATTCTTCCTTCGAGCTGGTCATTTTCTAATTTTAGTACTCCTCTGGGACAAACAGCAGCACAAATTCCGCATCCCACGCAGCTAGAGCGAACGATGTTTTCTCCTTTCTGTGCATAAGCGCGTACATCGATACCCATTTCGCAATAAGTAGAGCAATTACCACAAGAAATACATTGCCCACCATTAGTTGTAATTCTAAATTTAGAGAAAAGTCTTTGCTGAGCTCCTAAAATAGCTGCCATAGGACATCCAAATCTGCACCAAACTCTATTACCTAAGATGGGATAAAAACCGGTACCAATTACTCCTGAAAAAATTGAACCAATAGCAAATCCATAGGCTTTTTGTAGTTTGTAATCTTTAACAAAGAAAATAGAATTGCCTTCGGAAAAATGATTCATAAGCAACACGCCTACAATAGTTAGTAAAACAGCACCACCAGCAAATTTTGCATCTTTATCCAATCTATTTCTGCGGTAGATCATAATTACTGCGAATAACAAAGAAAGAAAAGTAACAACTCCCCAAACAAATTGAGTTTTTGTCATAAAACTTTTTTCGGGGTTTTTGCCAATATAACTATACAGTACTGCTATTGTCATAACTACTGCAAATACCAATACGGTATGTATGGACCATCTTTCGAATTTCCAAGCCGCTAATTTTTTACTGCTAAGCTGTCTAAATGAGTCCCCAGCAGTTTCTGCTAGTCCTCCACAACCGCAAACCCATGAGCAATACCAACGTTTGCCATATTTGTAGGTCAAAAAGGGAGAGATCACAAAAATAGAAAGTATACCAAAAAGTAACATTGCAAAGCCTACAGTACCGCTATTTAAAAACCCATTGATATTCCAATCATAAAAGAAATAATAATTTAGCGGCCACATGTTTTTAAAATCGTAGTACGGGTAATTTAAGGCTTGCATAAACTCTGGTATAAGAAAAGCAAACCCTAACTGAAAAAACATTACAGACACCGTTCTTAGTTGCTGATAGCGATTGTGTCGATATTTCAATAAAAATTTATATCCAAAAACAAGTATAGCCACAGTATATAATGTTCCATACACAAACCATTGACTAGCGGGTTGTCCTTTTAGCAAGTAGCTCAATGGATCAAATAGCGCTATTAAACCGGTATTGGGTTTATCTGCAGCGGTTTGTCCTAGAAATTGAGGGTAAAAATACAGTATGATATAAAAACCAGTTAAAGCAACTCCAGCGATCCAACCCAATAAACCTCTAGAGGATATGGACTTAAACCATACCCCGTCATTTTTAATGCCTTCGGATGTAGTTAAATAGGCATTATTAGAAAACAGAACGGTACCGATAGTAATCAAAATTAATGATAAGGTGAGTGCAATAGCTCTGTTAGGAAAGTCTACATTAAAAACCGCTAATAGCAGTATGATTAATCCAGCAATGCCCACGGCAACAGCTATTTTCTGTATGGTTGATAATCCTTTGGGTTCAGGACTGGCCAAAGACAGGCTATGATCTATTTTAGTATTCATATCTTTTTATTTGTTGCTTCGTTTTAGTTAGGTTTAGGTAGTTTGTAGTTGAGAATTCTGAAAAGAAAGGCTAATTTCTTCTTCATACTTTTTATAGAATTCAGGATCAAAATTGGCCTCAGTAAGGTGCTTGATGACATAGTCCACATCTCTTTCTTCTGTTAACCACCGATCAAATACTTCGTGGCGCATTCTTATCCCAAAGGTGTTGATGCCTAAAAATCTTCGATCGTTTTTATGATAAGAGATGGTGATGCATTTGGTGTCATCACTGTGTTTCCAATGAAATTGGGCTTCGTATTCTTTAGGTTTGGCAAATACCCAACCATAGGTTTGATATTCAATATCTAAAAATTTAGCACTATTAAACCAGTGCCCTGGGTTATAGGCAATCCTATTATCACAAATGGTTTGTGCAACGGTTTCTCCCATCATTCGACCGGTATACCAAACAGCCTCTACGGGTCTACGCAGTCCAATGGCTTCGTGCTGCTCAGCACAATCCCCAATGGCATATACATCAGGGATATTGGTTTCTAAAAAACGATTTACTTTAACACCTTTGCCTAGTTCGATATTAGAATCTTTTAAAAAATCAATATTTGGAGTAACACCGGCAGTGAGTCCCACAACATTACAATCAATTACTTCTCCAGTTTCCTGAACAACCACTCCTTTTACTTTACCTTGATCATCAGCAATAATTTCCTTAAGATTTGAGGATAGTCGTAAGTCAATGTGATGTTGTTCAATATGTCTGTTGATCATTGCACTTTCTCCTTCAGGTAACACGCCGTTCCAAAAGCTACTTTCTCTTACCAAAAAGGTAACTGGGATATCTCTACTTCTCAACATTTCTGCAAGTTCAATACCTATCAATCCACCGCCTACAATTACAGCTCGCTTGCAACTATTGGGATTTGGAGCGTATTTTTCAAGTTGATCTAAATCTTGCTTATGATACATCCCCATTACACCTTTTAGGTCTTGACCAGGCCAACCAAACTTGTTGGGCTTTGAACCTGTAGCGATAATCAAAGTGTCATAGTGCAATGTATCGCCGTCAGAAAACTGTAAAGTTTTATTTTCGGTGCTTACTTTTTCTACAAAAGCTTTTCTTAATTCGATATTGTTCTTTTTCCAAAACCAATTTTCATAGGGTTGGGTATGGCTAAATTTCATATGCCCCATATAGATGTACATCAAAGCGGTGCGCGAAAAGAAATATTCTGTTTCTGAAGAGATTATTGTTATTCTTTTATCAGACATTTTTCTGATATGCCTGGCCGCCGTGACGCCAGATATACCATTGCCTATAATTACCACATGTTCCATAAAATTGGGTGTTGATTAGCTTGATACTTCATTGTATCCTTATGTCGGTATTAAATATAAAAACTTAATGTTAGAATCTAATTTAGAATTGATCTAAAAGAAGAAGTAATGTAAGTTTTGCATAACATAGGCCGTAAATACATCTCCTAGATATAGGCTTAGGCTAAAATGTTGTATTTTAACTGTAAAAAAAGGATGAATAAATTACTTGGGCTACTTCTTGTGTTACTATTTTTAAATTGCCAAGGACAAAAATCAAAAATTAATGGAGTGAGTTTTGTCGCTGCTCCACAAGAAATTACAATTACTGCTGTAGATCCCGTAGTGAAGCTTAATGCAAATTGGGCAGCAGTGATGCCTTATGGTTTTGTAAAAAAAACAGATTCTCCTGAAGTTATTTTTAATATCGAGCGACAATGGTGGGGAGAACGCAGAGAAGGTGCAAAGAAAACTATTGCGCTACTTAATGCTAAAAAGATTCAGGTTATGCTGAAGCCACAACTCTGGGTTTGGCAAGGAGAATTTACGGGTTTGATTGCAATGAAAAGCGAATCAGACTGGATTGCCTTTGAAAAATCGTATAGAAAATTTATTATGCTTTATGCTGAGTTGGCCAAGAAGATGGATGTACCGTTACTATGTATCGGTACTGAATTAGAAAAATTTGTGCAGCAAAGGCCAAAGTATTGGAATCAGTTAATTGACGATATTAAAAAGGTATATAAGGGAGAATTAACTTATGCAGAAAATTGGGACCAATATCGTAACACAGCTATTTGGGATAAATTGGATTACATAGGTGTAGATGCCTATTTTCCGGTAACAGATAAACAATCTCCAACCATTTCTGAATTTAAAGAAGGATGGCAAAAACATAAAGTAAACCTGCAAGATTTTTCCGATAAACACCAAAAACCAATTTTGTTTACCGAATATGGTTACCGAAGTGTTCATTATACGGGTAAAAGGCCTTGGGATGCAAGCAGATCTGAAAATGATATCAATTTGGAAGCACAGAAGAATGCTTTAGCTGCTATTCATCATGAGTTTTGGCAAGAGGATTGGTTTGCAGGAGGTTTTTTATGGAAATGGTTTCATAATCACAATGAAGCGGGTGGTAACAACAATAATCGATTTACAATACAAAATAAACCTGCGGAGGACTTGATCCGGCAGTTGTACTCCTCCAATAAATAAGGGTCATTAACAATTAAACGAAAACCATAAGGATTTTATGAGCAATTAGTTGGCTACTCTTTCTTTATAATAGCGATAGAGTTCTTCGGATGAAGCTCCCATCCATTTTTTGAGATGAATGGTTAAAAAATGGTATTGTAAACGCCATATTCCCACTTCTCTGTATCTTCTGGCAGAGGTGATAATGTGTTTGGGAATAATAACAAATTGATTGATGTCGAATAATCGGTCTACTAAATCATTATCTTCATAAACAATAAATTCTTCATTGTACCCTCCTATTTCATCAAAAAGTTTTTTGGTAATAAATTGACTTTGATCGCCTCCACGACATTTTTTACTTCTAAATTTAGTCATCCATCCTAGGAATTGCAACCACCAGTGGTTGTCATCAAATTTCATCCTGAAACATCCTGCCAGATTATTGTTTTGTACTTCGTTAAGGATTAAGCGATCATATTCTGCAGGCGGGAAGGAGTCTGCATGTAAAAAATATAAAATTTCTCCAGATGCGTGCCGTGCTCCTGTATTAAGTTGTTTGGCGCGGCCTTTTTCTGAACTGATAAATTTTATAGAAGTTGTATGTTCTTTTGAATAATTTTCAACTATTGATTTAGAATCATCTGTACTACCTCCATCCACTACCAGTATTTCTAAAGCGCTTGGTGTGGTTGCTTTATCTAGTAAATGTTGAAGCAGCTTACCTATGGTAGCTGCTTCATTTAATATGGGTATAACTATCGAAATCTTCAAAATAGTATCTTTTTAGGATTTCTAAAATTACGTATTTAATCTAAGGCATACGCAGAGTTGTCTATTTTTGTTTCATTAAGATTCCAGTTGTACTCTTTATAACCCTTAGAGTCTTGATCTGTAATTCTAATCTTTGCATAACGATTAATAAAATCTTCTACATCTCCTCCATTTACTTTAAAATCTCTTCTGTACCATTTAAAGATTTTAGATAAGACTATGACATTAGGCGTAATTATATTTCGCTTTGGATCATTAATAAATTTTTCAGTTTGTCGATCGAGAGCTCTTTGTAGGTTTTCTCCGGTATAGGCTCTATTCCATACTACCGGGCAAGAAATTGATGCGCAATTAATAGCAAAATGAATTCTAGGATCTCCAAATTTTCTCAAAATTTTGTGTTCCAAATCGTTTAGGCTATACCATTCTCCATCGATTTTAAAAAACTCTTTATCCCAGGGATCCTTTAAATCTTTAATGCTTTTTACAGGATAACTATCGATAATAAGTTTGACCGTGTATGCATTATAGGCATTGATCCAATACGCCAATTTCTCATTTCTTGACCAGGTTTCATCCGGCGCGTTTTCAGAAAGCTCCTGGAAATATCTATATAATAGCGAGCTATCTCTCATAAATCCATCATAGTTTACATTACCATCTTCAGACACGTTTAGTAATACGGCCTGATCCCAGGTAGAGTGATCAAATTTTTGTTGTGCAACTACTGAGAAGGTAACGCTTATCAGCAGTAAAGTAATTATATTTTTCATGTTTTCTAGATATGTTTTAATAGTTAGAATAAAGTATTCTAGTTCCTTGTTTCTCCTATATTTACGAGGCTTTTTGATCTGCGGTTTTCATGATAGTGTTAAAGTAATCACAAAGTGATGTTTACGTCAATCTTCAGGATTAGTAACAGAAATTAATCCAGAACATAGGTAGTGGGGTTAATTTTTGTTTCATTTAGACTCCAATCATAGTCTGCGTATCCTTTATTGGGTTGATTGGAAATTTTTACGTTAGCATAAGAGTTAATAAAGTCGACTACATCTTTATTGTCTGTTTTAAAGTCCCGTTTGTACCAAGAGAAAATCTTAGATACTTTAACTTCTGTTGGCGTTATCGTATTTCTTGTGGGGTCGTTGATAAACTTTTTGGTTTGCTGCTCTAATAAGCGTTGAAGATTAGCAGCAGTATAAGCTCTGTTTAAAACGACAGGGCAAGAGTAGGACGCGCAATTTATTGCAAAATGAATTCTGGGATCACCAAATTTTCGTAAAATTTTATGCTCTATATCATTAAGGCTAAACCACTCGCCATCAATTTTAAAGAATTTTTTGTCCCAGGGATCTTTTAGGTCTTTAATACTTTTAACAGGGTAGCTATCGATGATAAGTTTGATGGTATATGCGTTATAGGTATTAATCCAATATGCCATTTGCTCATCTTTGGACCAGCTTGCATCGGGCTTATTTTCTGTTAATTGTTGAAAGTAGGTGTATAGCAGGGAACTATCTTTCATAAAACCATTGTAGTTGACCAGACCATCTGTAGAAACATTAAGAATCAGTGCTTGATCCCAGGTAGAATGATCGAATTTGTTTTGACCGGTAACGACTAGGGTAAGGGCGAAAAAGATTAAAGAAGCTATGGTATTGAGTTTTTTTGTTTTCATAATTGTAAACTATTGTTGGAATAACTTATATACGTTAAAATCCATTATTTGGATGTATTCTTAGTTAGCGAGTAGTAAAACTTCCTTACATCTTTTTTTATGAAGTAATGATTGAACTTATAATTTTTCTCGACGAATATTATTTTTATTCACTTGAAGATAAGTGACTTATACTTCATTTTATTGTTATTTTAAAAATCAATTAACATTGTTTTTTAGTAATACATTAACACCTGCCTTTATGAAAAAGTTGGTAATAAAAAGAAAAAGCTAGTTTCAAAAAGGTAAAAAACAAAGAAAAACTAAAGTGATAATTGATTTTGTATATAAAGCTGAATCTTCTTTATATATTTGATACAAACCAACTCCATGTCTAAATACCTATTTTGTCTCTGCCTTATTATGGTTTGTACAATTACTGCTCAGGATAAAGTTAAAGCGCCTTTTGATATTGATGCAAATTATTTTTATGGAACCATATTGGAGCATAATCCAGATATCGCCCATTTAATTACAGCGCATCCTCAGGGAGTTATGCTGAGTTTTAATCAAAAAACAATTGGAAAGCACGAGTGGGAACGTTTGTATGGGTATCCTGATTATGGTTTTTCATTTATCCATCAGGATATGAAAAATACCTACCTGGGTGAAAATTACAGTATTTACGGACATCTCAATTTTTATTTTTTTAATGATAATTTGCAATTCAGAGTAGGGCAGGGTATTGCAATTACCACAAATCCCTATGATCGAAATACCAATTATGTTAACAACGCTTATGGTTCCAGGTTATTAAGTTCTACCTATTTAAAAATTAATTATAAAAAAAGTAATATCATTCAAAACCTAGGTGTCGAAGGCGGAGTGTCGATCATTCATTATTCTAATGCAAGTTCTAAAGCACCTAATAATAGTACAAATACGTTTGCATTTAATATCGGTGTCAATTATAGTTTGCAGCAAAATGAACTTACTGAACCCTTAGTTACTGATAAAGATTTAAAATACACTGAACCTTTAGCCTATATACTTGCATTTAGAGCAGGGTCTAATGAAACGGATGTTATTGGATCGGGTCGTTTTCCTTTTTATACCTTCTCGGCTTTTGTGAGCAAGCGAATCAATAAAAAGAGCTCATTACAATTAGGAGTAGATGCTTTTTTTGCTGAGTTTTTGAAGGAATATGTAAAGTACCAATCTATTGCATTTCCAGAAAATGGCATCCAGGGAGATGAGGACTGGAAACGCTTGGGTGTTGCCTTTGGACACGAATTACATATTGGTAAATTATCTTTACTAACCCATTTAGGGTATTACGTATATTATCCTTTTGAATATCAGGGGAGATGGTATAACCGAATTGGATTACAGTATATGGTTTACAAAAACTTTTTTGTAGCTACTACAGTAAAATCTCACGGAGCCACGGCAGAGGGAGTAGAGTTTGGTGTAGGATTAAAAATTTAAATAAGTATGAAAGTAATAGGACCTATAATTATTGCAGTTTTGATATTAATATCTTGTGGTTCAGAAAACTCTTGGGATTGCCTACAAACTACTGGGGAAATTATCACGGAAGAAGTTGAGGTAGTTAATTTTAATGCAATAAGTGTGTTGCAGCGGTCACAACTGATTATTAGTCAGGGTACTCAGCGTGTTAGGGTGGAAACAGGTGAAAACCTTATCAATGATGTTGAAGTTTATGTAGATAATGGTACTTTAATAATTGATAATAAAAATAGTTGTAATCTGGTTAGAGATTATGGTGTTACCAAGGTATATGTCACAATTCCCGATATCACCGAAATACGAAACGCTAGTGGTTTACCTGTTATAGGCGAAGGAGTTTTGAGTGTTACAGAATTAACTTTGACCTCAGACGATTTAGAGGAAGAAGATTTGTATCGAAAAGTTGGCGATTTTAGACTAAACTTAGATGTAGATCAATTAACAATAATTACCAATGGAAAATCTAACTTCTTTTTAGATGGTCGGGCAACAGCAGTGGATATAAACTTTCTTGATGGCGATAATAGATGTGAGTGTACTGCATTAGACGTAAATACACTCTCAGTTTTTCATCGAGGTACTAACGATATCATTATTGCTCCACAAACATCGGTAACAGGAGAATTACGTAGCACAGGGAATCTGATCCTTAGAAGCCGCCCTGCTGTGGTAGATTTACAAGAATTGTATACAGGGCGTCTTATCTATCAGGATTAATAATTGTCAAATTAGATTTACTGTTGTTCATTTAAATTCCAGTCGTATTCTATATAATTTAACGCGGCTCCAGTATTGATTTTGGTAGTTGCATACCGATTGATATATGCTCCTACCGAATTTATACCATTAATTACATAATCTTTTTCGTACCACTTAAAAATTTTAGAAAGTTTAGGGCTTTCTTCGGTGATATCATTTTTATTAGAATTGATAAATTCCTTCGCTGCTTTATCCAATTGTTCGTCAATATTAGCGGCGGTGTAGGCTTCATTTTGAAGTTTAGGACAGGAAATAGAGGCGCAATTAATAGCAAAATGAATTCTTGGTTCATTCATTTTGCGTAGCACCCCATTTTCAATACCACCTAAGGACATAGTACGATCGCCAACTGGGACAATAGCTTTTGTCCAGGCGCCACCTATATCTTTAATGCTCTTTACCGGATAATTTTTTACAATTAAATCGACCGTGTAGGCATTATAAAGGTTGATATAATACGCCAATAACTCCTGAACCGCCCATTCCTCCGTCGGTGGATTTTCTGACAAAGTGGTTAAATATGCTTGTAGTGCTTCTTGATCCGCTTTGAATCCTTTATAATCGACAAAACCTTGTTCATCTACATATTTTTGCAATAGAGCAGTCCATGGGCTGTGATCAATTTTTGGATCTGTGGATTGCAAGCTTGTCAAGGGCTCAGGAACTTCCTTAATGGGTTGTCCTTGACTTGATATGCCAGCAGCAGTTAAAAGTGCACAACTTTGACAAAAAATTAGTGTACAAAACAGTGGAATTAGCAAACGTCTCATAAGTATTATTTTTTTAATTCATCTAGCAACATCCTCCACCATCATAATGAAATGTAGATTCGCTAATAAAAATATCATCTCTACCTAAATCAGCCAGCGCTTTAGCAGTTTTGTCACAAACGGCAATCGGTTGGTTTTTTAATAGCACATGCCCTTTTTTGTCATCAAAATAGTCTTGATCTCCATAGTAAATAGCTGCTTTACCAGTAAATATACAAGGCCCATCAGCTGGCATTGGATCTTTAATAGCTGCGACTTCAATGGATTCAATGTAGATTAATTCATCTGTAGGATAATTTTTTGGGTCAAGAATGCGATAAGGTTTACGAGCACGTATTTCTATGGTTCCAAAGCCAACATCGGTTAATGCTTTAACATAGTCTTTGATAGGCAAACTACCACTAAGACATAAGGCTCTTAGCCGCTCATCATTTCTTAATTTATCATTCATTGGCTGCTCGCAGGTAGGATCACTCATTACCAATCTACCGTGAGGTTTAAGTACCCTATACATTTCTTGGATAGCCTTTTTTAAATCTTCTTCCTTAAAAATATTGAAAAGACAATTCTGTGCTGCAACATCGATACTATTGTCATCAACTGGTAAATTGAGTGCATCTCCAAACCTCAGATCAACAAATTCACTGTTAAACCAGTCATTCTGAGCTTCAGCTTCTTTAAAATTTTTACGAGAAGCTTCTAACATTTCCTGGACCACATCAACACCGATTACTCCATGTTTTTGGCGTGAGAAATAAGAAAATTGAAGAAGCTCCATTCCACCACCAACACCAACATATAAAATTTTTGGATTGTTCGTTAAATCTCTGGCATGTACGGTGCTTCCACAGCCGTAATTCATCTCCTGCATGATTTTCGGAATTTTGAGTCCTGGTAATTCCCATATAGGGTTAGTTGTACAGCAAAGTCCTACATCAGGTGTTAATGCCGCTTCTTTATAAACATCGTGGGTAGTATTTAAGTAACTCATTTGGTATTTATATTAAATCTTATTTTATTTTTAGTTCTTTTCAGTATATACGTTATATTTCACGCACTAGTTTTCTAAAGAGGGTGATTAAATTGGGCTCTGCTTTGTTTGCTGTAGCAATAATCTCCTCAATGTCAATGGGAGCAAGGTTTTCGGGATCACATTCATCAGTTAAAACGGATATGGCAACCACAGGTAAGTCTAAGTGATTAGCCACGATTACCTCAGGTACTGTACTCATACCTACGGCATCTGCACCAATGATCTTCAGGTATTTATATTCTGCTCGGGTTTCTAATTGCGGCCCCACTACAGATGCATAAACTCCAGTGTGCAGTGTAATATTATGATCTTTGGCAATATTCTTCAACTTGTTGCTCATTACTTTGTCATATGGGGTACTCATATCTGTAAAGCGACTCCCTAGTTGCTCAACGCCTTTAAATGCTAAAGGTGACCCGCCTTGCAAATTAATATGATCGTCTAATAACATTAAGTCGCCTTTTTTAAAATTTAAGTTAATAGCACCAGAGGCATTAGAAATTAAAAGATTTTTAATGCCTAATTTATGCATAATGCGTACTGGATATGTTACGTCTTGCAGCGTATATCCTTCGTAAATATGAAATCTACCCTGCATCACAACCACTTTTTTGCCCTCTAGGATTCCGTATAAAAGCTTGCCTTTGTGAAATTCTACAGTAGCAGTAGGAAAGTTGGGGATATGGTTATAGCTTACTTCGTGTAAGATTTCTATATGATCAATTAGCTGACCTAATCCTGTTCCTAGGATAATGCCTGTTTCAGGATTATCAAATCCTTTGTTGATCAGGTAATCTGCAGTGTCTTCAATAAACTTTGTCATTTTGGTTGTAAAAATATTTTAAAAGCTGAATTATTTTTAATGTCTTCGTAGGTATCAATGTCATTTCTTTCAGGTAGAAAGGTAACCTGATCTTTGTTAAGATCTTGTAATGTATCCTTCAGAACAGTGGCAGTACCCCATTGTTTTTGTTTGAAAATTTTTGAGTTTAAGGAGTTCATACCGAGTAGATAGTATCCACCATCTAGTGCCGGTCCAATTATATAAGGACTATTTTTTAGTTGATCAAACGCGTTTTCCAAGTCTTTTTGACTAAGGTCAAACATATCACTACCAATAATTATAATAGAACTGTATCCCTGATCAAATCCGGATTTAAAGGCGTTGTACATACGCTCGCCAAGGTCATCTCCTTCTTGTTTCTTTTTGGTATAACACTTCTCATTCCAGATGTCGTTTTCTCGTATCGCTTCAGAATAATATACGTGTTTATCTACCTCAAGGTCTTTGGTTATAGTAACCGTATGATCCAGCAGAAATTTGTATACCTCCAGGGCAGCAGTATCGCCAATGGTTTTGGCTAATCGCGTTTTGCATTTTCCTAATTCAGGATTGCGCGTAAAGATAATCAGTAAGTTTTTGGTTTTCAATATCAATATACTTTTATACCATTATGTAACCACTTGCTCCATTTCTTAGAGTATGTATGGATACTATCTGTTGGTTTATTTAATCCATTGACTACTGGACAATTTTTATTTTTCCATTCAAAAATACCTCCATAAAGATTGAATACATTTTTATAGCCTAATTGTTGTATTTTTTCGGCTACATTTTCAGAACGTATACCTAAACTACAATAAACAACAAGTGTAGCATCTTTAGGAATGTTTAAACGTTTTAAATTTTCTGTAGAAAAGTCACGGTACCCAACATATACTGCATTTTTTATATGACTTGTTTTGTATTCATTGGGTTCTCGGCTATCTAAAATTATCATAGCATCTTGTTTCTCCTGAAGCTGATCAACAGTTATATAAGGCACAGATTCCTTATTGTATCTTTTTAAAAGATCAGACAGTGCATCTTGTCCATAATTAAATTGAGCAAGCAATACTAGAAATAACAAGTAAGTTTTCATATGAAATTAAGCAACAGTACCCTGGCAGCTACTACCAGCGCCTGCAGTACATCCGTAGCAATGTTGTGATATTATAATATTTCTATCATTAAGTACATCTTCATTGTACTCACTAATATGTTTTACTTTACTCGCTACCTTTAAATCCAACATTTGGTTAAAATCACAATCATAAAGCCATCCATCCCAGCTCACTGAAATGGTATTGGTGCACATTACGCTTGCCACCGCAGCGGGATTATAGGCTTCTACTAAGGCATACATATAATCTTCATAATTATCAGAAGCGATTAAATAATCCAAAAATCGACTAATTGGTAAGTTGGTTATGGCAAATAAGTTATGAAAATGGATTCCAAAATCTTCTAAAAGTGCTTTTTTAAAGTCTTTTTCCATGGCAGCCTGATCTCCAGGTAAAAATGCACCAGATGGATTATAAACTAAATCCAATCGCAGATCACTACCAGGCACTCCATAACCTCGATCATTAAGTTCTTGTAGCGCCTTAATGGAGGCGTCAAAAACTCCACTTCCTCGTTGTTTATCTGTTTTACCTCTTGTCCAGTGGGGCATAGAGGATACTACATGTATATTATGTTTTTTAAAAAAATCCGGAAGGTCATAATACTTCTTATTAGCACGGATGATGGTTAAATTACTTCTTACAATAAAATCTTTAATACCCGCTTTACTAGCTTCTTCAACAAACCATCTAAAGTTAGGATTCATTTCTGGTGCACCACCAGTGAGATCCAAAGTATGAGCTCCTGTGTTTTTTATCACTTCAATACACTGTAGCATCGTTTCTTTAGTCATAATTTCTTTGCGATCAGGTCCAGCATCCACGTGACAATGCTCACATACCTGATTACACATATAACCTACATTGATCTGAAGAATCTCTAGCTTTTTAGGTTTTAACGGAAATTGATTTGATGCTGCAATTTTATCGGCAAACTTGGGTAATTCACCACTTGCAAAAATTCCGTTGCTCAGAATTTCTAATTGCCGATGCGACTCTGCTAGCTGATCATTTCTTTTATGTAAGGATTGCTTTTTTTTGATTTCGGACATCTTCTTTTCTTTAGTTAATTATTCAGGTAAAACAGAAATTATCAGATAGTATTAGTGGTATTGTGATATTCCTGATCGTAAGTCTTGCATTAAAAAAATATCACATTTCCAGTTTGTTCACTTTATTCATCATCATTACTCCATGTACCAGTGTCGCACCACTTTTGATAGCTGCACCCACATGGATGGCTTCCATCATTTCTTCTTTGGTAACTCCCCTTTGTAAAGTGTCTTTGGTATACGCATCTATGCAATAAGGACATTGTTCGGTGTGTGCCACAGCAAGGGCAATTAATGCCTTTTCTCTTGCAGATAATGCGCCTTCTTCAAAAACTTTACCATAATAGTCAAAAAATTTCTCTCCTAATTCTTCACTCCATTCCGTGATATTTCCAAATTTTCTTAAATCCGCTGGGTCATAATATGTTTTTGACATGTGTGTAGTTCTTTATTAGTTAATCTGACGTTTGATTTTAGGTAAACTTACAAAAGCTTAATAATAAACAATTGAATTGGTAATATATGAAAGTCTCAGAAGAAAATTGGAATTTAAATTTTAAAAATAAATGCTTAGTGAAAATGGTTATTTTTAAAAAGTACCAAGAAAAGCCTTAATTTAGACAAAAGATATGATCATATTTAAAACGTTTATTTTGGGATTATGAGAAAAAAAGTAACGCTTAAACAATTGGCCAGAGAATTAAACCTGTCAATCTCTACGGTTTCGAAATCTTTAAAAAATGATCCTGAAATTAGTGAAAAAACGATCAACAGAGTTCACGAACTGGCTCAATTTTACAATTATAAACCTAATGCACTAGCCGTAAGTTTAAAAAGCAATAGGACAAAAACAATTGGTATCCTTTTACCTGAAATCTTGAATCATTTTTTTGCTAAGGCATTAAATGGTATCGAAAAGGAAGCCTCTGCCAGAGGATACAAGATACTTACCTGTATAACCAATGAGTCCTATGATAAAGAGGTGGAGTATATGGAAATGCTTAATCATAGTAGTGTAGATGGATTTATTATTGCTCTGAGCGAGGAGACCCAAATAGTAAATAAATATGATCATTATGAAGCCCTTAAACGTGAAAAAGTACCCGTCGTAATGTTTGATCGAGTATGGGATCAAATGGATTGTGATAAAGTGATTGTTGACGATGCCGAAGCCTCGCGCAATGCGATACAATATTTGGCAGACTCTGGCTGTACTAATATAGCTGTTATTACCACTATTGGTGATCTTAATGTAGCAAAACTTAGAATTGAGGGGGCACAC
This sequence comes from Aquimarina brevivitae, assembly GCF_004216895.1. Taxonomy (GTDB): domain Bacteria; phylum Bacteroidota; class Bacteroidia; order Flavobacteriales; family Flavobacteriaceae; genus Aquimarina; species Aquimarina brevivitae. The sequence continues at coordinate 1,137,915 of NZ_SGXE01000001.1, forward strand.
CAATCTGCTGAAAAAAATGGGTTGCTTTTGAAAGGGTTAACATTGAAAAACGCAACTCACGCTGAAGAAGAAATATATAATTTTTTAAAGAATACAGCTATTGATGCAGTTTTGGGATTAGATGAAACTTCCGCAGCAGTAACTATAAATAGCTGTCATCGTTTGGGTTATAAGATTCCAGAGGATGTTTCTGTAATAGGCTTTTCTGACGGAATCTTGTCAAAATACTCATACCCTAAGTTATCTTCCATTTCACAACACGCAGAAGATCTGGGTGCAAAGGCAGTAACAATGCTAGTTGACCATATAGAAAACACTAAAGATTCTTACACACCGCGAACAGAAGTTATTAAAACCTCTCTAATTCTAAGGGACTCCACCAATTAGCAAATGAAGCTTGGTAATTGATGAGATTATTTGATCCGGTTTGTGGATAAGAAACTAGTCTGCTAAACGTAATCTTAGTAACACATTAGCGAATTTTAAATTGAGAAAGCCGAAGAGATTTCATAAATAATGACGGATAAAAAAAGTATACAAGCAGAATATATAAATAGAATAAACAGGGTTTTTGAATATATAGATGCTAATTTGTCGTCCGATTTGTCATTGGAAACCATCGCAGCAGTTGCCTTTTTTTCTCCCTATCATTTTCATCGAATTTTTAAATACATTACCACCGAAACCTTAAAAGAATATGTGTCCAGGAGACGATTAGAGAAGTCAGCTTTAGACATCTTACATAGCAATGAATCCATTACGGTTATTGCATTGAAGTATGGATATAGTGATAATCCATCCTTTACTAAGGCATTCAAAAAATACTTTGGCGTCAGCCCTACGGGCTTTCGTAAACAAAATCCTAATAAGCATAATAAGATTAGACAACGCTATAGCAAGAATGGACAAGTATATCCTGATTACGAAAAATATATTTGTGCCCTAACTAATCTTAATACTTGGATCACCATGAATGCAAAAATTGAAATTAAAGAAATGCCAGCAGTGAATTTGGCTTATGTAACCAGCCTAGGGGTGCATAATATTCAAAATGCATATAGTACCTTAATGCAATGGGCAACGCCACAAGGACTTCTAAACCCAACAACTACAATGATAACACGTTATCACGATAGTTTTAAAGTAACACCCGCTGATAAAGTTAGAATGAGCGCATGTTTAGTATTGGATAAACCCGCTAAGAAGTCAGATGAGGTAGCGTTTACCACCTTGGAAGCAGGAAAATGCATAGTTAGTCGTTTCGAAATAGGATTGGAAGAATTCGAAAAATCTTGGACTGGTTTGTTTCTTTGGATGAATACAAATGGATATAAAAAAGCGGATCGTGATCCTTTTGAAATATATCACAATAACTTCAATGATCATCCAGAGAAAAAAGCAATTGTGGACTTATGTATACCAGTTCAATAGTTTACTATGTATAGGAAGTAAAGTATAAATTGTAATAATTCTGAAGGGGTTCAGCTGGAACTTTCATTTTATGTAAGTTAAAATATTCTAGCCAATGCTTATAAAGGACATTTTATTTTATTGTATTTTAAGAGGGTAATTTTAAGTGCTTATGCCTGATAAGAAATACATCGTAGCCTTTGATCAAGGCACTACAAGTACTCGTGCTATTATTTTTGACCAAAATGGAACAATTGTTGGGATGGCTCAGCAGGAGTTGGATCAAATTTATCCCCAGAACGGTTGGGTAGAACACGACCCTGAACAGATTTATACACATCAACAAGAAGTTTTTGCTAAAGTTTTAAAGGAGAATCAAATTGATGTCTCTACTATAAAAGCAATAGGAATAACTAATCAGCGCGAAACCACTATAGTTTGGGATAAAACAACAGGTAAACCGATTTATAATGCAATCAATTGGTTAGATAAGCGGACAAAAGACATTTGTAATGAACTAAAAAAAAGCGGATTACAAGAATATGTAATAAAAACAACAGGTCTAGTCATTGACTCCTATTTTTCTGCAACCAAGATTAAATGGATACTAGACCATGTTGAAGGTGCGAGAGCTAAAGCTGAAAAAGGCGACTTTTTGTTTGGTACAGTTGACACTTGGTTAATTTGGAAGTTTACAAATGGGAAAAATCATCTGACCGACCATACGAATGCTTCCAGAACGTTACTGTATAATATTATAGACTTACAGTGGGACTCTAAAATGTTAAAAACTTTAGACATTCCTTTGCAAATGTTACCCAAAGTACAAGCGTCAGCTTCTGATTTTGGAACAATTAGCGTTGGGGATTATAAAATTCCGATCTATGGTGTAGCCGGTGATCAACAAGCAGCACTATTTGGTCAAGGCGGAGACAAAAAAGGGGTAGCTAAAAACACCTATGGAACAGGATGCTTCATGTTATTAAATACAGGAAAAAAGCCCTCTTTTTCTAAAAATGGATTGGTAACAACACTTTGTGCTAGTTTTGAGGATCGTAAAGTTAAATATGCTTTAGAAGGAAGTATTTTTGTAGCAGGAGCATCTATGCAATGGCTTAGAGACAAACTGCAAATGATAGATGAGGTGTCAGAAACTGAATCCATTTGTTTTAATACTACGATTGCAGAAGATTTATATGTGGTTCCTGCATTTACTGGCTTAGGGGCACCCTATTGGGATATGGAGGCAAAAGGAGCTATTTATGGTTTAAGTCTTGATAGTGGCAAAAATGAAATTATTAAAGCCACAGTGCAGTCTATTGCTTATCAAACCCGGGATGTGCTCGAAGCTATGACAGCAGACAGTGGTCAGTTAATGAAAGTTTTAAAAGTAGATGGTGGTGCGAGTGCAAATGAGTATTTAATGCAATTTCAATCAGATATACTAAATGTTGAAGTAGATCGACCACAGATGTTGGAAGTTACAGCTTTTGGTGCAGCTTTATTAGCAGGTATAAAAGCAGGATTGTGGACTAAGCAAGATGGATCCATTTTTAGAGATAATAACACATTGTTTAAACCTCAGTGGAATGAGCATATTAGGTTCAAAAAATATAGAGGATGGCAATTTGCTGTAGAACGGACAAAAACAGCAAATATTAACAAACTATTCATTAAAGAAGAAGATCTCATTCATTTTTCGGTATTGGATAGAAAAACACAATTAAAAAGAGCCAAAAAGAAACGATATGACTTAGTGGTGATTGGAGGGGGAGTTACAGGGGCAGGTATTGCCTTGGATGCTGCATCAAGAGGAATGAAAGTATGTCTTATAGAGAAAAATGATTTTGCATCGGGTACCAGTAATAAGTCCACAAAATTGATACACGGTGGATTAAGATATTTGAAACAATTTGAAATTGGTCTTGTAAAGGAAACAGGTTTAGAGCGGGCAGTGGTACATAAGCTAGCTCCACATTTAGTAGTTCCTGAAAAAATGTTGTTGCCAATCGTAGAAGGAGGAAATTACGGTAAACTTATGGCGTCTTTTGGCTTAAAAGTTTATGACCTTTTAGCAAATGTTGATGAGGACGATAAGCGCAAAATGTTAACTAAGGAAGAAACTTTAGCAAAAGAACCACTTTTAAAGGAAAAAGATTTACTGGGTGGTGGGTTTTATGCTGAATACCGTACCGATGATGCGCGATTAACGATTGAATTACTTAAAAAGGCCAATGAATACGGGGCAAATTGTATTAATTATTGTGAGTTTACCTCTTTTGAGTACAATCCAAAGGGCAAAATTAAAGCTATTAAATGTAGAGACCATAATTCTGGTGATGAAGTTTTGATTACAGCCAGAAATTTTGTTTCTGCTGCAGGTCCCTGGGTAGATTTATTGCGAAAAAAAGATCAATCGATGAACAAAAAGCAATTGCGTCTCACTAAAGGAGTACATCTGGTGTTTGCAAGAGAACGTTTTCCTTTATCACAATCCATATACTTTGATGTGCCTGATGGGCGTATGGTTTTTGCAATTCCAAGGGGCCGGACCACTTATGTAGGAACAACAGATACAGAGTACTCCGGTAACTTAAATAGGGTAGTGGCTACCAAGGAAGATGCAAGGTACTTACTCAATGCTGTTAATCATATGTTTCCTGATTTGAAATTGGATATCCATGATATTGAATCCAATTGGGCAGGACTAAGACCTTTAATACACGAAGAGGGAAAGTCCCCTTCAGAACTGTCCAGAAAAGATGAGATCTTTCAATCCAAAAGTGGTTTGATTTCTATTGCAGGAGGTAAATTAACAGGCTATAGGAAAATGTCTCAGCGTGTTATTGATGCTTTGTTAAAAACTATGGATACGAAGCGAAAGGACAAATTTAAAAAATCAGTAACCAGGACATTGACATTAACTGATCAAGCCTTGGCAGACGAAAATGATGTAAAACGGTATACACAAATTGTAGCAGAAAGACTTCAAAAGTTTGGAGTCGAAGACAGCTATTTTGCTGTATATCTCATTGCGAATTACGGTAAACAAACAGACTTTATTTTAGATAAAATCAATTATTTTTTAAATGAAGATATCGAAGCAAGATTAATTAGAGCAGAGTTGTGGTACACCATAAATTATGAAATGGTAAATAGCCTGGCTGATTTTTTTGTGAGAAGAACAGGTCGATTATATTTTAATATCCACACCATCCGTAAATATCGAGGAATTGTTCAAAATGATTTTATAAAATATTTAGGTTGGGATGAACAACGATTAGCAAAAGAAAATGAAGATTTAGATCTCTTACTACAAGACGCCACAACGTATTATGAAAAAGAATTCGACTAAAATCGCCCAATCACTCCCAATTGACCAGCTCCTATTTTGAGATCCCAGGATATTTTGGTTTTTTTCTCTTCGTAAGTATATCTATTGTTTTTCTTTAGGTAATTATCAATTCCATCAACAATAACCACACTTAGTGCAACTCCCAGCACAATATCAGTTAGCCAATGAGCATCACTCCACATTCTGCTAACCGGGGTTAATAGGCCTAAAGCATACAAACCACCTTTAATATAAGGACTTTCAAATTGTTTGGATATAGCATACATAGTGGTAAAAGATAAAATAGCGTGTCCTGATGGGAAAGAATGATACCCGGCTTCGTGCGACCAAAATCGAAAACTTAGATTTCCTTCGCCCATATCTGGCCTAGCTCTTCCAACCAATGTCTTACTAAAGGTTTGTAATAATCCACCCGCGGTTGCCGATGCAATTAGTAAAACTCCTGTTTTTCGGATTTTTTCATTTTTCGTAAATAATCCTATGGTATAAATTCCGGTAGTAAGTCCATAATTAAATAACGGTTTGCCAAATCGAAATCCAACTTGTTGGACAAATGGAGGGACTCCAGCACTTTGGTTGGTAAAATATTCATTAGCAGGTTCATCAACCGTTAATAACAACGCGCTTCCGGCAACAATTCCACCAAAAAGAGCCCAATCTTTTCCTTTCCAACGGGCAGGTTGGGTATAAGCATTAACTACACCTCCATAAATCGAAGCTCCATCATACTTAATCATTTGCCAGGTAGTTAGGGTGTCCTTCTGTGTTAATGTTTCTTGAGCGAAAACTTTACTACAAATAAAAGTTGAAAATACAAGAAAAGTTAGAAAAGTTATTCTGGGTTGCATATAGAGGTCTTAAAGAGCACAAAAGTAAGAACTTTATTGACATTTGTAAAAACAAAAAAAACTTAACAGTTCGGTGCCGATCCTTCGGGGTAAAGATGGTGCCTCCAACCTTTGCACGGGATGACTAGATGCTCCGATGTAATAACGATCTGCCTTCTCGGAATGAATGATGTATAAATAGTGCATAGATAAAAGCTAAAAACAAAAAACCCGAACTGTTGTTCGGGTTTTAAAGGTGGTGCCTCCAGGAATCGAACCAGGGACACAAGGATTTTCAGTCCTTTGCTCTACCAACTGAGCTAAGGCACCTTTTTGCCTGTGCTTTTAAAGCGTTAGCGGGTGCAAATATAGAATGCTTTTTTTAATACGCAAAAGAAAAATTTAAAAAAATGGTTTTGTATTTTTGCATTTTTTATAAGGCACTATGAATCTTGTAATTGATGTTGGAAATACAGCGATAAAACTTGGAGTTTTTGAACACTACAAACTAGTTGATCATAAAAGGACAACTGCTGCAGCGTTTTTTGAGCTTTTTCAAAAAACTATACAGAAGTATAATACAATAGATGCCGTGATTTTTTCTTCTGTAGGAAATTTAGATACACAAAGTCTATCCTTGATTAAAGATTATGATTTGGAACTTGTAGAGCTTTCTCATCGATTAAAAATGCCTTTCAAAAATTTATACCTAACTCCCGAAACCTTAGGTGTAGACCGATTAGCTCTCACCGCTGCTGCTGTTAGTAAATTTCCAAAGAAAAATGTACTGATTATTGATGCAGGTACTTGTATTACCTATGATTTTAAAAATAGCAATGAAGAGTATTTAGGAGGAGCTATTGCACCTGGTATAGCACTGCGCTATTCAAGTTTGCATCATTATACAGCTAAGCTTCCTTTGTTATCGATAAAGGAACCGGATGCACTTATTGGAAAATCTACAGAACAAGCAATTCATACAGGAGTAATTCTTGGCGTTATTGCTGAAATTGATGGAATAATACGGGAATATTGCAACATATATGATGATTTAACAGTTATTTTAACCGGTGGGGATGCACATTTTTTGTCTAAAAGATTAAAAAATAGCATATTTGCCACCTCTAATTTTTTATTGGAAGGACTGAATTACATATTAGGAATTAATAAAAGTAAATGATAAAGAAGATTTTAGTAGTAACACTGGTATTAATTACCGGTTATTCTTATGCTCAGGAAGGTACGACTTCCCCCTACTCTTTTTATGGTATAGGATTACAAAAATTTAAGGGTACGGTTGAAAATCGTTCTATGGGTGGATTGAGCATGTTAAGTGATAGTATACACTTAAATCTTCAAAATCCGGCTGCTTATGGAGATCTAAGACTTACAGCTTATACAATAGGTACAACTTATGGAAAATATAGTATAGAAAACGAAACAGCATCCTCATCAAAGGATAATGCTACGATCGAATATTTAGGATTAGGAATCCCGATGGGTAAATTTGGTTTAGGTTTTGGAGTTATCCCATCTACAGCTGTAGGTTATGATTTAATTTCTCTAGAAGGAAGCGAAACAGAAAGAAGATTTACAGGTAGAGGAGGTTTAAATAAAGTATATGTATCTGCCGGAATAAATCTTAATGAGAATTTAAGTGTAGGTTTGGATTTTAATTATAACTTTGGAAACATTGAAACGAAGGCTATTTTAAGGAATCCTGATCTTGAACGTGGTACAAGAGAAATTAACAGTTCAGACTTATCAGGTGTTGGTTTTGCTATAGGGATAAATTATAAATCGCTAATTACTGAAAAACTTGAGCTAACCGCTTCAATAGTATCCAGGCCGTCTTCTAAATTGTCTTCGGATAACTCTAGAGAATTAGCTACAGTAAACGTAGATAATTTTGGAAGAGAGATTGTTTTTGAAAGTCAAAACATTTCTGTAGCAGACAGTGATCTTGATTTGCCTGCAGAACTTAAGATTGGTACTGGTATTGGAGAGCCTAAAAAATGGTTTGTTGGAGCTGAATTTAATTTCCAGGATACGGAGAATTTTTCGGATCGAATTTCTGGCAATAATGATAATAATGTTAGCTACGAAAATGCATTATCGTATAAGATGGGAGGGTATTTTATTCCTAAATTTAACTCCTTAACTAGTTATTTTAATAGAGTAGTTTATCGAGCAGGTATACGATATGAAAAAACAGGATTGAACATTAATAATCAATCAATAGATGAGTTTGGCATATCTTTTGGAGTAGGATTGCCAGTGGGAAGCTTATTCTCCAACGCCAACTTAGGATTTGAGTATGGCCAAAGGGGAAGGACCGATTTCGGTTTAGTAAGAGAAAACTTTTTTAATTTCTCTGTAAGTTTATCACTAAATGATAAATGGTTTAGACAATTAAAATTTAATTAACTACAATTTAATACGCTATGAACACTAAAGTTATATTTACAATAGCAGCAGGATTAGTATTAGGAGCTTCAACTATGAACGCTCAGGCTACCGACTGTGCTACTACGGCTTCTATAGCCTATGAGCATGCTAAAGTAAAAAATTATGATGCAGCTGAGGAGCCACTTTGGAAAGTAAGAAAAGAGTGTCCTACATATAGTTTAGCTACTTTTCAATATGGAGAAAAGCTTTTAGAACATAAATATAAAAATGCTCCTGATGCCCAAAAAACGGCATTAGCCAAAGACCTTATCCAACTATGGAAAGAACGTTATCAGTATTTTCCTGGTAAAACCAAGATAGCAGACATGCACGGAGAGATTGGTCAGTTAATGCACGATAATAATATCGGTACTAAAGAAGCGCAATTAGCAGAGTTTGAAAAAGCTTGGAAAGAGGATAGAAAGAATTTTGACAATCCTAAAAAATTATATACGTTTTTCTCTATAGTTGTAGATCTTCAGGATGAAGGTAAAAAAGATCTTCAAGATGTATTTACGCTTTATGACGACGTAATAGAAAAGATAGAAGAAGAAGAAAACGATAAAGCTGAAAAGATTAATGCTTATACAGAAAAAGAAGAAGCAGGAGAAACACTTTCTAGTAAGGATAGCAGAAGATTAAAAATGTATTCTGCAATTTTATCTAACTTCAGTAAAGTAAAAGCTGGGGTTAATCAAAAACTTGGAGAAAGAGCAGATTGCGAAAATTTGATTCCTTTGTACAATAGTCAGTTTGATGCTAAGAAAGGTGATATCAAATGGTTAAAAGGAGCGGCTAGTAGAATGTCGTCTAAAGAATGTACTGAAGATCCTTTATTCTTTAAGTTAGTGGAAGCGCTACACGCGGCAGAACCATCCGCAAAATCGGCTTATTATTTAGGATTATTAGCGCTAAAAGATAAAAAGACGTCAACGGCTTTAGATTATTTTAATCAGTCAGCTGAACTTGAGACTAAAGGAAGTGAAAAAGCAAAAGTGTATTATAAGATTGCTGAAACACTAAGAAAAAAAGGAAGTTTTGGTAGTGCAAGATCTTATTACAAGAAAGCACTTAGCTTTAAGCCATCGATGGGTATTGCATACCTTAAAATAGCAAATATGGTAGGAGATAGTGCTAATAGTTGTGGTGATAATAAGTTCAACAAGCAAGCAGTATATTGGTTAGCTGCGAATTATGCAGAGCGTGCTGCTAAGGTTGATCCAGGTTTATCTTCTAACGCACAAAAAGCTGCGGCAAGATACAGAGCATTGGCGCCTTCTAAAACAGATATCTTCAACAATCCAGAAATTAAATCTGTAAAGATTGGATGTTGGATCGGAGAAACGGTTAAAGTACCTAAGCTTTAATAATGAACAAAAAGCCATACAGGATTATCATAAACTTTGTCACAGCATTAGCTGTGACATTGTTTTTTTCGTGTCACGACAACAAACAGACTACGACTAATCCTGAGGTTTTTAAAAATACCCCCGAGGGTGAAGCTTTCAATGTAAATTTGAAATATACCGACTCTGGCCGCTTAATGGCGGTGCTCAAATCACCTAAAATCTTAAATTTTAATAACAAGTCATTTGGATATTGGGAGTTTCCTGATGGTGTTGTTCTGGATATAATAGATGAGGAAGGTAAGGTGAGTGTAATAAAAGCTGATTTTGCCATAAGTTATCCGCAAACAAATTTGATCGATATGAGAGGTAATGTTGATATTCTTACCGCGGACAGTACTCGCTTAAAGGCACAACAATTGTACTGGGATCAAGAAGCGAATTGGATTTTTACGGACTATCCTTATACTAGTATTTTGCCCGATGGAACGATCAATGAAGGTGATGGTTTTGATGCTAATCAAGATTTTACTATATTAAATTCTAGGATAAATGAAGGCGTTTTATTTATCAAAGATTAAAATAATGAATAATGAAATTCCAATTCTAATAGCGTTATAAATGAACAAGATTTTTCGTTTCTTCGAAATAGCATATCTATTTATCGCAGTTTTCTTTTCTTATCAGGCGTTTATTGAATGGGGTCAAGAAGGTGGACGCAGTTATATTTATATATTCTTTGCTATCTTAGCAGTGCTTATGTTTTTCTTCAAAAGAAATTTTAGAAAACGCTACGAAGCTAACAATAAAAACAATTAATGGAAATTCAGATTCTGGTTATTGTTTGTTCTCTTATTCTCTCAGCTTTCTTCTCAGGAATGGAAATTGCTTTTGTTTCTTCCAACAAAATTCACATTGAAATAGAAAAAAAACAAGCAGGTTTTCTAGCTAATATTTTAAGAAGATTAACGAAAAAACCATCAAAATTCATTGCCGCGATGCTGGTGGGTAATAATATAGCTCTTGTTGTTTATGGGTTTTATATGGGTGAGCTATTGATTACTGTTTTCGAATCTTTACTACCGTCATCTTATTCAGTTGTACACTATATTTTTTCTGATCTAAGGTTGCTGAGTCAAACTTTTATTTCTACCTTAATCATACTACTTACTGCAGAGTTTTTACCAAAAGTATTTTTTCAGATATACGCAAACGTGTTACTTAAGATTTTTTCGTTTCCCGCGTATGTTTTTTACGTGTTGTTTGCTCCAATATCTTCATTTGTTATTTGGGTGTCGGATTATGTACTAAAGAAATTTTTTAAAACGGATGGTGATCAAGTACAGTTGGCGTTTACCAAAACTGAACTCGGAGATTATATCACGGAGCAAATGGAAACCGTTGAAGCCCATGATGAGATTGATAGTGAAATTCAGATTTTTCAAAACGCTTTAGAATTTTCAGATGTAAAATGTAGAGAGGTAATGATTCCACGTACAGAAATCATTGCTGTAGAACAATCACAAGCGGTAGATGAAGTAAGTAGCCTTTTTACAGATACGGGCTTGTCAAAAATTTTGGTCTATAATGATTCCATAGATGATATTATTGGATATGTACATTCGTTTGAATTATTTAAGAAGCCTAAATCGTTAAAAAGTATACTGTTACCCGTCGTTTTTGTGCCGGAAACTATGTTTATAAAGGATTTGTTGAACCTTTTGACTAAAAAACATAAGAGTATGGCTGTAGTAATTGATGAATATGGAGGTACAAGTGGTATAATTACTGTAGAGGATATTGTAGAAGAATTATTTGGTGAAATTGAAGATGAACACGATACTGCTGAGCTTATTGAACTAACTTTAGCCGAGAACAAATATAAATTTTCCGCCAGGCTAGAGGTGGATTATATCAATGAAGTATATAAGATAGATATCCCGGAGAGTGAGTATTATGAAACTCTTGGTGGATTCATTGTAAACCATACAGAAGAAATTCCACAGCAAGGAGATATCATACAGATCGAATCTTTTAAAATTACCATTCTTGAAACTTCTAACACTAAAATCGAAATAGTTGAAGTCGAAGTAGTACCACAAGATTGATAATAGTAATAGTTTTGTAGTTTCATTTTTATAAAAAATTACTACCTGCTTTAAGGAACTTCATCCTAGAAAAAACTTAAGCCTATAACTTATTAACTAATGGCTTTTAGATCCACTTTTTTAAATCAAAAAAAGTGTAAATACTTTTCATTTTTAAATTGGTATTATTGCAATAAAATGGTATTTTCGCCCACTATATTTGAATAAATAATACAAAACAATGGCAGTTTTAAATAAAATCAGACAACGCTCGGTATTTCTTATTGTTATTATCGCATTAGCGTTGTTTTCTTTTGTTTTAGCAGATTTAATTAGAAATGGTGGAGCTATTTCTCAAAAATCGCAAAACACGATTGCAACCATAAATGGTAAAGATATCGATAGAACCCAATTTGCTGAAAAAGTAGAAGCAGCAAACCGTAATTTCGGTCCTAATGCTTCAAGCCTTCAGGCTGTAAATTACGTGTGGAATCAAGAGATTCGCTCTACAGTGTATGAGGAGCAGTTTGAAGAACTAGGTATTATTGCAGGGAAAGATCAGGTTAATGATTTATTAGCAGAAGCTTTAGCTAGTAATCCTACTTTTCAAAATGAGGCAGGTAATTTCGATAAAGCGAAGATGAGTGAGTATGTAGCTAATGTTAAGGAGACTTCTCCGCAAGGTTACAAGCAATGGGTAGACTATGAGCAATCGATCGCTAAGAGTGCCAAAGAGCAGACCTATCTTACCTTGGTTAAGGCGGCTGTAGGAGCAACTTTAAAAGAAGGTCAAATTGCCTACAAGATGGAAAATGACAATGTAGATATACAGTATGTCCAGTTGCCATATGCTTTGGTTACTGCAGATGAAGTTACGGTTACTGATTCTGAAGTTGAGGCATATATTAAGAAACATCCTGAGCAGTATAAAGCAGAAGCTTCTAGAGATATTAGATACGTATTTTTCGAAGAGAAGCCTAGTGCTGTAGATGAAGAGGAAACCATGAAACAGGTAGCAGCATTGTTAGAAGATAAAGCTGAATTTAGAAATAATGTCGTTGATACGGTTAGAGGATTAAAAAACACTTCTGACGCTAAAGAATTTGTAGCGCAGTATTCAGCGTTACCATTTCAGGATCGATTTATATTTAAAAAGGATTTACCTGCAGCAGTAGCTGATACAATTTATAATCTTGAAGTGGGTAATGTTTATGGCCCCTATAAGGATGCTGATTATATCAAGATTTCAAAGGTAATTGCACAAGAGCAGATGCCAGATTCGGTTAAGACTAGTCATATTTTAGTGTCTTGGCAAGGATTAAGTACTGCTGGTGATACCCAAAGAACTAAAGAAGAAGCCAAGAAGTTAGCTGATAGTATTCTTACTGTGGTTAAAACTAACGGGGATAAATTTGATGAGCTTGCTGCTGAATATTCAGCGGATACCTCTAACAAAGATAAGGCTGGAGATCTTGGTTTTGCAATACCAGGTATGATGGTACCTCCGTTTAATGATTTTATTTTTCAAAATCAAACAGGTGATATTGATGTGGTAGAGACCTCATTCGGGTATCACGTAGTTCGGATTGAAGAACAAAAGAATGAACAAAAAGCAATTAAAGTTGCTACAGTGGCGGTTAAGGTAGAACCAAGTGAAAAAACACTAAATGAAACGTTTACAGAGACCACCAAATTTCAAATAGCAGCATCAGAAGGAGATTTTGCCGAGATAGCAAAAGAAAAAGATTTACAAGTGCGCCCGGTGAATAATATGAAGAGCATGGACGAAAATATACCAGGAGTAGGTAGTCAACGTTCTATCGTACAGTGGTCTTTTAACGAAGAAACAGCAGTAGGCGATATTAAGCGTTTTGAGGTAAAAGGAGGTTATGCAGTAGTGCAGTTAACCAGTAAAGCATCTGAAGGTCTTATGAAAGTAGAAGATGCCGCTGCCACAGTTAGACCTATTTTAATAAGAGAGAAAAAAGCTGAAATCCTAAAAGGCAAACTGTCTGGTTCATCCTTAGAAGACGTTGCTAAAAGTCAAGGACAAACGGTTAAAACGGCATCGGCTTTAAATATGAAAACACCAACCATATCAGGAGCAGGTACAGAGCCCAAAGTAGTGGGTACAGCTTTTGCGCTAGAGGTGGGTAAATTATCTCAGCCAATTGTAGGCAAAAATGGAGTATATCTTATTAAGGTATTGAAAAAGACAGACGCACCAGAGCTAGAAAGTTATTTGAGCTTTGCAACCCAAACTTCTATGGAACAAGCAAATTCAGCAAATTCAAGAGTATTTAACGCGTTGAAAGAAGCTGCAGAAATTGAAGATAATAGAGCAAGATTCTACTAGAATCTAAGCAACCGATATAAAAAAAACCGAACAGTAACTGTTCGGTTTTTTTTATATTAATGATGTGGTTTATGTTTTACTACGCAGTTTTTGTTCCCATTTCCAGGCAGAAGCTAAGGCATCTTTCAAAGTGCTCTTCGATTGCCAACCCAATTCTTTATTTGCTTTTGTGGTATCAGCAAAAGCTGCAGTTACATCGCCCTCTCTACGTTCTACAATTTTATAAGGTAATGATTTACCTGAAACGGCTTCAAAAGCTTTTATAGCTTCCAAAACGGAACTTCCTGTGCCAGTACCTACATTAAAAAACTCATAGTTTGTTTTATTACTATGCGCTAATAAACGTTTCAGTGCTACAACGTGTGCTTTGGCTAAATCTACGACATGTATATAATCTCTGATGGCAGTGCCATCTTTAGTAGGATAATCTCCTCCAAAAACAGATAATTGATCTCGTAAGCCCGCTGCTGTTTGTGTAATAAAGGGGACAAGGTTTTGAGGTACTCCTAAAGGCAGTTCGCCAATAGCAGCACTTGGATGTGCACCTATTGGATTAAAATAGCGGAGCGATATTGCATTGAGCTGTGCATTAACCCTACAGGTATCCTGTATAATCTCTTCTCCAATTTGTTTGGTATTTCCATAAGGCGACTCAGCGGGTTTTACAGGTGCATTTTCTGTAATCGGTAATTCATCAGCTTGACCATAAACGGTACAAGAGGAGCTAAAGATGAAATTAGCTGTTTTAAGTTTTACTAATTCTTGTAGTAAATAGACCAAGGTAGCAATATTATTTTCATAATAAAGTAATGGGTCTGCTACACTTTCTCCAACTGCTTTTGAAGCAGCAAAATGAATCACTCCGATGATATCTTGATGCCGTTTAAAGAAATCAATCACATCAGCTTTATCACGCAAATCAAAATTTTCAAATATAGGCATTTGACCAGTGATGGCTGCTATGCCGTTAAGAACACCTGTAGAAGAATTAGAGCAGTTGTCGATTATAACTACCTCGTATCCTTCATTTTGAAGTTCTACAACGGTATGTGAACCAATGTAACCAAGACCACCGGTAACCAAAATTTTCATATATATAAGAATAGGTTTGTTGTACTATACAAAGAACAACAATTATAGAATTTTTGCAACTTCTTGATTCACAAATTCTAAGAACCGTTCATCTT
Organism: Aquimarina brevivitae; assembly: GCF_004216895.1. GTDB lineage: Bacteria > Bacteroidota > Bacteroidia > Flavobacteriales > Flavobacteriaceae > Aquimarina > Aquimarina brevivitae. The sequence goes on from NZ_SGXE01000001.1 coordinate 1,152,931, forward strand.
TTTCAGTAAATGGATCTGGAGTATCAGAATCAATATCAATTTGACCTATATTCTCTCCATTTTTAAAAAGAGGAATCACAATTTCTGACTTTACATTTATACTACAAGCGATATAATTATCTTGTGCTTGTACGTCCGGAACTACAAAATTTTCATTGGATACCGCTACCTGTCCACAAATTCCTTTACCAAATGGAATGATTTCATGGTCAGTGGGTGCGCCGACATATGTTCTTAGCTTGAGTTCTTCTTTATCACCATTTTTAAAATAAAACCCCACCCAGTCATAATATTCCACGGATTCCTGTAATAATTTGCAAACATCGTTTAGTCGATCTGTTACCTCTCTATTAGTATCAGCAAGAAGCCCACTTACTTTGGGTTTAAGACTTTCCAATTCCATAGTATTTCTCAATTTTAATCGCAAAAGTATTTAAAATAATTACAAATGTAGAATCAAATTTCATTTATAGTTTTGTTAAAAAGAAGGGTTGAATTCATTAATAGTTATCTAATTAGGAAGTTTTCTTTACTTTTGTATTACAAATGAAAACAATTATTAAAAATAGTATCTCCATTTTTATGACAGTAGTACTGCTGTTATCTACGTTTTCATTTACTATTCAAAAGCATTATTGTGGAGCCACGCTTGTGGATACTGCCTGGTTCGTAAAGGCTGAGGACTGCGGAATGAAAGGCATGGATTCCTTGTCCATGATGTCAAGCAACGATAATGTAAAAAGAAAAAGCTGTTGCAAGGATGAATTGATCATTATTCAAGGTCAAAATGAGTTAAAAAATAATCTACACGTCTATAAGGTCAACCAGACCTCAGCATACGTTGCTCCTATTTTTTTAACTTTTGAGTTTATTCCTAACACCGAAACGCAAAGGGTGCTTTTTATTAATAATCCTATACCTCCTCCACCGAGTAATAAGCTCCATAAGCTTTACGAAACATATTTGATTTGATTAAACTACAGTGTTGAGATGGGTTATATTCCATTTACAACCAGTGCTATGATGTATGTTTAATTAAAAATAATGGTTATGCTCAATAAAAGCATAAAATTTCTAATAGAAAATAAATTAGTTGCAACCCTGCTATTACTATTATTAATAGGATGGGGTTTAATTAATGCCCCTTTTAATTGGGACCTCAAAATATTGCCAAATTATCCGGTTGCAGTGGATGCCATACCTGATATTGGTGAAAATCAGCAAATTGTTTTTACCAAATGGGAAGGAAACTCACCACAGGATATTGAAGACCAAATTACGTATCCTCTTACCACTGCATTACTCGGGATACCGGGGGTAAAAACTATTCGAAGCAATTCGATGTTTGGGTTTTCTAGCATTTATATCATTTTTGAAGAGGATATTGAATTTTATTGGAGTAGAAGTAGGATACTCGAAAAATTAAATTCACTTCCATCAGGATTGCTGCCGAAAGGGGTCAATCCAACTTTAGGTCCTGACGCCACTGCTCTTGGTCAGATATTTTGGTATACGCTCGAAGGACGTGATGAAAATGGGAAGGTTACCGGAGGGTGGGACCTACAAGAGCTGCGTAGCATCCAAGATTATTATGTTAAATATGGATTATCTTCTGCTTCCGGTGTTTCTGAAGTAGCTTCTATTGGTGGATATGTACAAGAATATCAGATCGATATTGACCCTGAGCTTATGCGTCAATATGGTGTTAGTTTAGATGCAGTGGTACAAGCTGTTAAAAACAATAATCGCGATACGGGTGCTCAGACTTTGGAAGTAAATAAAGTGGAATATGTAGTACGTGGGCTAGGGTATATCCAAAATATTGAAGAGTTACGCCAGGCAGTAGTGGCTTCTGAGGCCTATACGGCTATCCGGATACAGGATATTGCTACCGTACATCTAGGGCCAGCAAACCGAAGAGGTATTTTGGATAAAGAAGGAGCAGAGGTTGTCGGTGGTGTGGTAGTAGCCAGATATGGAGCAAATCCATTAGAAGTTATCAATAACGTCAAAAAACAGATTACTGAAATCAGTGCTGGTTTGCCTGTTAAGGAATTAAAGGATGGTAGGACGTCTAAGCTAACCATAGTGCCATTTTATGATAGAACGGAATTAATTCAAGAAACACTGGGCACACTAAATGAAGCCTTAACCTTAGAAATCATAATAACGGTACTTGTAATTGTTTTAATGGTATTTAATTTAAGAGCTTCCGTTTTGATATCAGGTCTTTTGCCTGTAGCGGTATTGATGGTTTTCATTTTTATGAAGTTATTTGAGGTAGATGCGAATATTGTAGCACTTTCAGGTATAGCCATCGCAATAGGTACTATGGTCGATGTAGGGGTAATTCTTACAGAAAATATCATACGACATATCGAAGAAGACGAGAAAGGTTTATCAACGAATACCTTAGTATATAACGCTACGGCAGAAGTATCGGGTGCGATTCTCACGGCCGTAATGACTACAATCATTAGCTTTCTTCCTGTCTTTACTATGATAGGCGCCGAAGGTAAGTTATTTAGACCCTTAGCTTTTACTAAAACGATGGCCCTGATCGCTTCTATTTTTATTGCCTTGTTTATTATTCCGCCTTTTGCCGCGATGATATTTAAAAGAAATAAGTACAACAACAAGTGGAAATATGTTGGAGCTGTATTGTTGATACTTACCGGGGTTACCTTATTAGTTTTTGGTTATTGGGTAGGTCTTGTACTTGTAGCTTTTGGTATCGTAAGGGTTTTAAAAATAAGGCAAATCTTTGGTCAGCAACGCTATACGATGGCCAACGTGATTGTTACTGTAGTCTTTATTGTTTTCCTACTCGCTTATTATTGGCGTCCACTTGGTTTTCAGAATACTCTAGTGCTCAATGTATTTTTTGTTGCTTTAATCTGTGGATTGATTTTGGGGGTTTTTTATGTGTTTAGAATGTATTACACCCGTTTATTAACCTGGGCATTACATCATCGATTAGTATTCTTAAGCATACCTGCATTGCTTATTGTTTTAGGATATTATATCATGAGACAAACGGGAGAGGAGTTTATGCCTTCGTTAAATGAAGGTTCGTTTTTGCTCATGCCAACTTCGATGCCTCACGCGGGGGTAGAGGAAAATAAAAGGATTTTGCAATTACTGGATATGGGCGTAGCAACGATACCAGAAGTAAAAACGGTGGTAGGCAAATCGGGTAGAACAGAATCTGCACTAGATCCAGCCCCATTATCGATGTATGAAAACATTATACAATATAAATCAGAATACTTAACCAACGAAGAAGGTGCTAAACAAAAATATAAAGTCAATGATAAAGAATATTTTGTTTTAAAAGAAGGAGGGGTAGTTGTAAACCCAAATAATAATTACGATACTGCAGATCAAGATAAAATTAGATTTGACATCACACACCAAGATCTGATCGTGGATGAGGATGGAGAATATTATCGAAACTGGAGACCAGAAATTAAGACCACAGACGATATTTGGAATGAGATCAGCAAAGTAACCAAATTGCCAGGAATCACATCAGCCCCTAAATTACAACCTATAGAAACCAGATTGGTTATGCTTCAAACAGGAATGCGTGCTCCTATGGGAATTAAAGTTAAAGGTCAAGACCTGAAAACTATTGAACAATTTGGCTTGAAATTAGAAAATTATTTAAAGCAGGTTGAAGGGGTAAAAACGGAAGCTGTTTTTGCGGATAGAATTGTCGGTAAACCTTACTTAATATTAGTGATTAACAGAGAGCGTCTGGTAAGGTATGGAGCTTCCGTTGAAGATGTTCAGCGTGTTATTGAAATAGCAATTGGTGGAATGAAGTTAGCGGAGACTGTAGAGGGCAGAGAGCGTTATGGAATACGGATTCGCTATCCGAGAGAACTTAGAGAGACACCAGAGGATTTACGAAACATATATGTGCCAGTAGCAAAGGGTAATCCTGTTCCTTTAAGTGAGTTAGTCACCATTACTTATGAGCAAGGACCACAATCTATTAAAAGCGAAAATACATTTCTCGTGGGTTATGTACTTTTTGATAAAATGGATGGATTTGCGGAAGTTGATGTAGTTGAAAATGCACAAGAATTTTTAACCGAAAAAATTCAACGTAAAGAGCTTGTTGTCCCAAAGGGAATTAGTTATCAGTTTACGGGTACTTACGAAAATCAGATACGAGCTGAGAAAACATTGTCTTTAGTCGTACCTCTTGCTTTGCTAATCATATTTATTATTTTATATTTTCAGTTTAGGTCAGTGGCCACCTCATTAATGGTATTTAGTGGTATAGCCGTTGCATTTGCTGGAGGTTTTCTGATGATTTGGTTATATGGGCAGGATTGGTTTTTAAATATTTCATTGTTTGGAGAAAACCTGCGAACGCTCTTTAACATCAAAACGATAAATTTAAGTGTTGCGGTATGGGTAGGTTTTATAGCGTTATTTGGTATTGCCACAGATGATGGTGTGGTTATGGCAACATACCTAACACAAACATTTGAACGAAACAAACCAGATTCTAAAAAGCAAATCGTTGATGCCGTAATTGAGGCAGGTAATATGCGGATAAGGCCTTGTTTGATGACCACAGCAACGACGATACTGGCGCTATTACCGATCTTAACAAGTACAGGTAGAGGAAGTGATATTATGATTCCTATGGCGATACCTGCATTTGGCGGAATGATGGTGGCTTTAATTACCTTATTTGTAGTTCCTGTATTATACTCCTACAAGGCAGAATGGCAACTAAAAAGAAATACTGAGAATTGATAACTTACGTATGAAAAGTACTTTAAACATAAAATTTGGGATCATTGCTATATTTTTCCTTTTAGCTTCAGAAATGCTACAAAGCCAAACTTTGGCAGAACTTAAGGAAGAAGCAATTCAAAATAATCCTGAAATAGAGGCGGCTAGGGTTGCTGTATTGATGTCTGAAGAGAAAGTTAATGAAGCAGTAACGCTGCCAGATACTAATATAAGTATTGGATATTTTGTTAGCGAACCTGAAACTAGAACAGGACCTCAAACTGCAAGATTTTCTGCAGCTCAAAAGTTACCTTGGTTTGGTACCATAAAGGCTAAAAAGGATATGTTTAACACTGCTATAGCCATTGAGCAAAATAAGCTAGAAGTAGTGCAGCGCAAAGTAGTCCTCAAAATAGCGCAAAAATATTATCAGTTATATAGTATCCAGGCTAAACTAATAGTCCTGCAAAAACAGCTTGAGCTGATAGGTGTTTATAAGGAGATAGCGCTGAGCAAACTTTCAGTCAATGAAGCTTCAGCACTGGATATCCTAAAGTTAACGATGGCTCAAAACAACCTGAAAAAAAAGGAAGAAGTTCTTAAAGGTGAAAAAATCACCAAAGAAGCAGAGATGAATCAACTCCTTGACAGGGATGGTTTTGACCCCTTAATAATTCCAAATAATTTGGTGATTCCGGATGAAGAACCTACGTTGATTGTAGAGGATATAACGTATCATCCAGAGCTGTTAACTTATGAGGTAATGCAAGAGGTAGTCTCCCAAAAAAAGCAACTAAATCATAAGGAGTCATTACCTTCTTTGGGGCTGGGACTAGATTATGTTATTGTTTCAGAACGGACAGATATGAACCTTCCTGAAAATGGTAAAGATGTTGTAATGCCGATGGTAAGTTTTTCCATACCGCTGTTTTCCAAAAAATATAAATCATTGGATAAGCAATACGATTTAGAAACTGAAAATTTAAATCAGCAAAAAAGCTTAGCACAAAATAACCTGGAGGAAATTCTTGAAAAAACGATTAACACCAGAATCACTGCCAGAATTGATTATGACACACAAGTGGAAAATAGTACACAAGCTCAAGAAGCCGAAAAAATAATAAGAGCGACTTATGAAGCTGGTGAGGTAGAATTCACCGAGCTCTTGGAAATTCAGGATCTAATGCTTGATATTGAAATGAATAAAATTGAAGCGATTACCACTTATTTTATACAAACCGCGATTTTAAATTATTTAAGATAAAACTAATAACAAAAATGAACATTATGAAAAAAACAGTAGTACAACTAACAATGATCTTCGCAGCAGCTATATTGATAATATCTTGCGGCCAAGATAAAAAGACCGAAACTAAAGAAAGTCAAGAAACTACGGAGGAAAAACCAGCTGAAGTGGTTATTCAACCAATGGCAGATCTTGATGTCACCGACGCTAGTACTGACGTAAAGTTTGCAAATGAGTCTGTTAATGCTATTTATATCAATTACCTGAGGGTAAAAGCAGCACTTGTTAATTCTGATAATGCATTAACCATGAAGACCGGAAGCCAATTGTTTGACGCCATACCTGAGGATGAAGCTACAAAAGAACTAAAAGCAACGGCTGAATTATTGTCCGTTACTAAAGAGATAAAGAAGCAGCGTGATTTTTTTGTTACGCTTACTGACGAGGTAGAAAAGCTCATTAAAAACGAGGAAATAACTTCTGGCGAAGTTTATAAGCAGTTCTGCCCTATGGCATTTGAAGGACAAGGAGGTTTTTGGTTATCAAACTCTAAGGAAATTAGAAACCCATATTATGGAGATAAAATGTTAAAGTGTGGTTCTGTAAAAGAAACGATTAAGTAGATTGTATGCAAGACTTTTTAGATACGTGGGCTGAAGCCGCTTATACCACCGCTGGATTTTTCTGGATGGCACTCTGGGCTTTTATTCTTGGTTATCTAATTAGTAGTATGATCCAGATTTTTGTAACCGAAAAAAGGATGCAAGAAACAATGGGTGAAGACCAAAAGACCAAAGGTATTTTGTTAGGAACATTTTTTGGCTTCATAAGCAGCTCTTGTAGCTTTGCGGCTTTAGCATCGGCAAAATCATTATTTAAAAAAGGAGCTTCTTTTGTGTCTTCGCTCGCTTTTTTGCTAGCATCAACTAATTTGGTTATTGAACTTGGAATTATTATTTCAATTTTTTTAGGCTGGCAATTTGTAGTAGGCGAGTACGTAGGAGGGCTTTTGCTTATTTTAGTCAGTTGGGTTCTTGTACGACTTATTAATCCCAAAAAACTCATAGAAAAGGCTAGAAAAAATTTAGATAGTGAAAATGATGATGAAAACCTGGAGGTTTCCGAGAATTGGAAAACACAAATTGCACAGCAAGAGAACTGGGCCAAAGTAGGTAAAAAGTATAAAATGGAATGGCAAATGGTGTGGAAGGATGTTACCGTAGGTTTTACCATAGCCGGTATCATAGCAGCATTTGTTCCTGATACTTTTTTTCAAACGTTGTTTATCAATAGTGGATCGGGCAAGACTGATTTTACATTCATAGAAGTTTTGGAGCATAGTGTTGTTGGACCTTTAGCAGCTTTTTTAACGTTTATCGGTTCTATGGGTAATATTCCACTTGCGGCACTCTTATTTGGCAAAGGTGTAAGTTTTGCAGGGGTTATGGCCTTTATTTTTAGTGATTTGGTAGTGTTTCCTGTACTCAGAATAAACGCCAAATACTATGGGTGGAAGATGGCCTTGTTTATCCTATTGCTATTATTTGGTTCTTTATTAATAGCCTCTTTAAGCCTACACTATGCTTTTGACCTATTAAATATATTACCAGATCCTACACAAGTTAAAATTCAGGAAAGTGAATATTTTAAAATTGACTATACCTTTTATTTAAACCTAATTTTTCTTCTATTATCTGGTTACTTAGTGTATTTGGGCTTTTACAAACGGAAGGATGTAAAATTAAAAATGGGTGCGATGGCATCTAAAAGTAAATTATTAGAATCTATACTAAAATACCTTGCATTTGCTAGTTATGCGTGGCTGGTAGGGGGATTGATAATTAACTATATTATTTAAAAGATGAATTTAAAGCTGTTTGTAGAATGAAACACACTTATGCTATTCAAGGAATGACGTGTAATGGCTGTCGAGCTCATGTGGAAAAAACCCTTAAACAGGTAGAGGGGGTTACTGATGCTATTGTAGATTTAGAAAAAGCTGAAGCCAACATCGAAATGTCAAAGCATATTCATCTTGAAGCTTTTCAAAAAGCATTGGAGCAGGATGGAGGTCTCTATACGATTCATTTACCAGGAGAAGTGCATCAAGTAGCAAAACAGTCAAAAAAATCTTCCAAAGAAGAAAAAGGAAAAGGGACCGGGGTTTTTTATTGTCCTATGCATTGCGAGGGGAATAAGACGTATGATAAATCCGGAGATTGCCCAGTCTGTGGTATGGATCTCGTCGAAGAGCAGAACCTATCTGCTATTACGGAAGAGCAATATACCTGTCCTATGCATCCCGAGGTACTTAAAGAGGAGCCAGGCGATTGCCCAATCTGTGGTATGGAGTTAGTACCGGTCAAACCAGAACTCACGGCAGAGGAAAAGACCTATACATCCTTATTGAAGAAATTTTGGATAGCACTGGCTTTTACACTGCCCATTTTTCTCATTGCGATGAGCGAGATGATTTCAGATAATCCCTTGTATACACTCTTGGAGCAACTGTATTGGAACTGGATCCAATTTGCACTTTCTATACCAGTAGTTTTCTATGCCACCTGGATGTTTTTTGAGCGTGCCTATCGTAGTATCAAAACCTGGAACTTGAATATGTTTACGCTAATTGGTATTGGTGCCGGAGTTGCCTGGTTGTTTAGTGTTTTTGGATTGTTGTTTCCAGATTTTTTTCCAGCTCAGTTTAAAACACATTCAGGCAACGTACATGTCTATTTTGAAGCAGCCACGGTTATTTTAACTTTGGTATTACTGGGGCAAGTACTCGAATCTCGCGCGCATAGTAAAACCAATTCTGCTATAAAAGAATTATTAAAACTAGCTCCGAATAAAGCGGTTAAAGTTGTAGATGGAGAAGAGGTTGAGGTAGCCATTGATGCGATAGAAATCGGAGATATTTTAAAGGTTAAACCAGGAGATAAAATACCTGTGGATGGCAGTATATCGGAAGGTAGTAGTGCGATCGATGAATCCATGATAACCGGAGAACCTATCCCTGTAACAAAAAATGAAGGGGATAAGGTAAGCAGCGGAACTATTAACGGCAATCAGTCTTTTTTAATGAAAGCAGAGAAAGTAGGTAAGGATACCTTACTATCTCAGATTATTGCAATGGTTAACGAGGCGAGTAGGAGTCGCGCTCCAATTCAGAAATTGGCAGATACGGTTTCAGCGTATTTTGTTCCTATTGTAGTCATGATTGCTGTAGTAACATATGTGATTTGGGCCATTTGGGGCCCAGAACCTTCATATGTATTTGCACTGGTCAATGCGATTGCAGTACTTATAATAGCTTGTCCTTGTGCTTTGGGTCTTGCGACACCGATGTCTGTAATCGTTGGAGTAGGCAAAGGAGCTCAAAATGGGGTTTTAATCAAAAATGCTGAAGCATTGGAAAAGATGAATAAGGTAAACACCTTGATTGTAGATAAAACCGGAACTATAACAGAAGGAAAGCCTACCGTAGAAAAGGTAGACTCTTTTGATGATCGCATAAGTGAAGAAACCATACTTCAGCTAATTGTAGCTCTAAATGTCAATAGCGAACATCCATTGGCCGAAGCAACAGTAGCGTATGGCAAAGAGAAAAAGATAACTATAAATAAAGCCGAAAACTTCAATGCCGTCACCGGTAAAGGGGTGGAAGGTACCGTAAATGGTAAAAAAATAGCTTTAGGTAATCCTAAAATGATGGCGTATGCAGGAGCAACAATTTCACCAGAGATGCAAGCTGAAGTAACGGAGTATCAGAAACAGGGAAAAACAGTTTCTTACCTAGCCATTGATGCAGTTGTATCTGGCTATGTTAGTATAGGGGATAAAATTAAACCAACCAGCTTAGCGGCTATTAAAGAATTACAACAAAAAGGAATTGCTGTCATCATGCTTACAGGAGATAATCAAACAACAGCTCAGGCTGTAGCTGCTAAGCTAAATTTATCCGACTTTAAAGCGAGTATGCTACCAGAGGATAAGCTTAATACAGTAAAACAACTGCAGGAGGAAGGCAATTATGTGGCCATGGCAGGCGATGGCATAAACGATGCTCCCGCCCTTGCAAAAAGCGATGTAGGTATTGCTATGGGAACCGGAACTGATGTAGCTATAGAAAGTGCAGCCATTACTTTAGTAAAAGGAGATTTACAGGGCATAGTAAAAGCTCGCAATCTTAGTGAGGCTGTAATGAAGAATATTAAACAGAACTTGTTTTTTGCATTGATTTACAACACCGTTGGTGTTCCTGTCGCAGCGGGAGTTCTATATCCCATCTTCGGAGTGTTGTTATCTCCTATGATTGCTGCCTTAGCTATGAGTTTTAGTTCAGTATCCGTAATCGGTAATGCATTGCGCCTTAAAAGAGTAAAAATTTAAATACAAAACAGATGAAAAATATAATAGGAATATTCATTGTTATGCTAATCGCTGTGGGATGTAAAGACAATAATAAGCAGACTACAGAGCCAGAAGAACACAATCATAATCATACGGTTGAAAGCCCTTCACCTCAAAAGAAAAAAGTATTAAGCCCCCACACATCAGCTATGGCAACAATAGATGATGCTCATATCCATATTGATTATTCATCTCCAGGAGTTCGAAATCGAATGATATTTGGAGGCTTGTTGGCCTACGATGAAGTGTGGCAGGCAGGTGCTCATAATGCTACCTGGATTGAAACTAATAAAGATCTAGTGATAGATGGTAATGAATTAAAAGCCGGTAAATATGGCTTTTTTGTAATTCCTTCTCAAGAGCAATGGACCTTAATTTTTAACACCAGATGGAATCAGCATGGAAAGGATGAATATAACACTGATGAAGATGTATTGCGTCTTACAGTTAAACCAGAACCTACTAAAGAAATTACAGAACATCTAACCTATAAGATTGAGAAAACCGATCCTAAGAAAGGCAAAATTACATTGCTTTGGGAAAAGGTAAAAGTTGAATTTCCGTTTGAGGTTAAATAAGATAGGATGGTTAACAGACACACTGCCAGAAAAATTAGAAAAGCCCATCGGTATTTGGGTCTCTTTTTAGGAGTACAATTTTTAATGTGGACTATAAGTGGTATTTATTTTAGCTGGTCAGATATTGACGAAATTCACGGGGATCATTTTAAAAAAGTACAAAAGCCAATAACTCATAAGTTGTCTGAACCAAATAGTGTTTTAGCTAATTATACAATTAGCAGTTTAAATTTACATACGATCGCTGATCAACCTTACTATTGGATTAATGATAGCATTTTAGTACACGCTTATACAGGAGTTGAAAAAAGTTTAATAACAGAACAAGAAGCAAAGGCAGTTGCCAAAAGACATATTATTGATGGGTTAAACATCAAAACAATTAAACGTATTGACGCGGTTGGTAATTACCACGAATATCGAGGAAGACCACTGCCAGCTTATGCAATAACCTATGATCATCCAGATCGATTGGTGGCTTATGTTTCCGCTAAAGATGGTTTGTTTCAACGAGTAAGGCATCAATCGTGGCGATGGTTTGATTTTTTATGGATGACACACACTATGGATTATCAAGGTAGGGATGATTTCAACACCTTACTGCTTAGAGTGTTTTCAGCGTTAGGATTAATAACAGTATTGAGTGGTTTTTTACTGTGGTTTATTTCATCTCGTAGAATGATTAAAATAGTTAAGAAGAACAGAAAATGAAGAAAAGTATAATTTTTGCAGTTGTAGCTGGCGCAATCGGTGTATTGGTGGGCTATCTTATTTTTGGAAATAGTAATAAGGAACAATCCACGGACCATCAACATACTTCAGCGACCAGTAATCAGATGTGGACTTGTTCAATGCATCCTCAGATAATGCAGCCGGAACCTGGAGATTGCCCAATCTGTGGTATGGAATTAATTCCTGCAGAAACTGGAGCAGATGGGTTATCAAAAGATCAGTTTACCATGACCAAAAATGCGATAGCGCTGGCCAATATTCAAACGGTAACAATCGGGAGTGGTAATGTAAATGAGCAACGTATCACACTATCTGGTAAGATTGTAGAAAACGAACAATTGACGGTTACACAAACGGTGCATTATGCAGGTAGAATAGAAAAATTATATGTTAACTTTCCAGGTGAAAAGGTTCAGAAAGGACAGGTAATTGCCGAATTATATGCACCAAAATTAGTAGCTGCCCAACAGGAACTATTGACTGCCGTTGCCTTAAAAAGTGCTCAGCCTGAATTATATAATGCAGTTCGAAATAAGTTAGCCTACTGGAAACTATCCGAAAATCAAATTAAAGAAATTGAGACTTCAGGAGTTATTAAAAACACCATGAAGATCTACGCAGAAAACACGGGAACGGTGGATAAAGTAATGGCAAATGTAGGTGATTATGTAAATAGTGGAGCTCCATTATTTAGTAGTACTAATCTATCGTCAGTATGGGCTTCTTTTGACGCCTATGAAAGTATGTTACCATTTCTTTCGATCAATCAAGATATAGGAATCACTACTAATGCATATCCCAATAAAAAAATTACTGCAACTATTGATTTTATAGATCCTGTTTTAAACACTAAAACAAGGACATATACCGTACGAGCAACGCTTAATAACAAGAATAATGAACTTAAACCAGGCATGTTCGTTAAAGGAATAGTACAAACTCAGAACAACAAAGCAAATCAGTTAATCACGGTTCCAAAAACTGCAGTTTTATGGACAGGAGAACGTTCTGTGGTGTATCTTAAGGTCGGTAAAGACCGACCGGTATTTGAATTGAGAGAGGTGACATTGGGTAAGCCTTATGATGAAAGTTATGAAGTGGTATCAGGTCTAGAAAATGGAGATGAGGTTGTTTATCAAGGTGCTTTTACAGTTGATGCTTCTGCTCAGTTGCAAGGTAAAAATTCGATGATGAATAGTAATAAGCCAGCGCATATGGATAAACCTGAACAATCTATAACGGTTCAGGGGATTACTTCTAATAATTTGGAATCTGTTTTGACTTCTTATTTGAAACTTAAAAATGCATTAATTAAATCAGATGTTCCTAAAGCCACTTTGTTTGGAAAAGAAACCGCTTCTCTGCTTAAAGAGCTAAAGAATCAGACTACATTGTCAAAATCTGAAAATCAAGCAATACAAGATATTTTAAATTCGCTTGCTAACTTAACAAGTACTGAGGATATTAAGAATCAGCGAAATAGCTTTAGACTTGTATCGGATATTCTAATACAAATTGCTTCAAACGGCGATGACATTCAGAAGGAACTGTATGTTCAATACTGCCCAATGGCTAATAATAACAAAGGTGCGTATTGGCTTAGTGATAGTAAGGAAATACTTAATCCTTATTTTGGCGAAATGATGCTAAACTGCGGAGATGTTACGAGGTCTTTACAATAAAATACAAGAGTGATTACAGCTGCCAAAACACGACCTATAACCTAATTTTTCGATAAAACGTTAAAAATCTGTATATTTGCGTTAGGGAAAATTAATTTATAGTCAGCATTAGCAAGGTAAGATGCATGGAATTGGAAATTGGAGTGCATTATTGTTGGTGAAATGATTTTATTGGGAAAATGCAATACTTATTTTATGATTAAAAAACTACTTGCCATAACTCTTATAATCGGTTTGTTTTCTTGTGATGATTCGCCTATCAAGCCGAGTGAAAATACACTCAAATTGATAGAAAAATCGAAACAATTACAAGATCGAGCTGAGGTATTAGAAAAAAACATAAAAGAACGCGACGGTTATCTTAGCAAAAAGGATGCTAGTAGTGATCGGTTTTCTAATATTCAGGATGATGAGTTCGTTAATATTGAAGAACTCTCAAATAACTTTATGCTGGATATGCGTTATGCCACCAATAACAATTTCTTAAAAGAATCTGTATATGATTGTGCTAAATGTTTTGTGAGAGGTAAAGTAGCCAAGGCAATTTTGCAGGCACAAAAGGAGTTGATGCGAAAAGGATATCGCATACAATTTTTTGACTGTTATCGTCCGCATAGCGTTCAAAAGAAAATGTGGAAAATTGTTTCGGATCCTGGGTATGTAGCAAACCCAAAAGGAGGATCGGTGCATAATCGAGGTGCTGCTATTGATATTACCTTAACTGATCTTAAAGGAAATCCGCTAGATATGGGAACTGATTTTGACCATTTTGGTAAAGAAGCCGCTCATGCCTATGCTAAGCTTTCGGATGAGGTAAAAGAAAACAGAAAGCTATTGCGGACTACTATGGAAAAATATGGTTTTACGACCATACGAACGGAATGGTGGCATTATAACTTTCAAGGAGGTAAAAAATACGAGATAGCGGATTTTACTTGGGATTGTCAATGATATTTTTTCTTTAATAGCTATTTATATTATAATAGTAAATTAAAAAACGCCCGTTATACGGGCGTTTTAAGAAGCACAACTTTAAAATCGGAAAAAATTAAATTATGCTAGTTATGAGAAATTTTCTACAAATAGTTGTATGCTCTTGTGGTTAAAAACTCTTCAAATTCTTTATTAGTGATCAACTGATGAAAGATTTCAATAGCATTTTGATAGTTTGTACTGTTATAAGTAGTGTCACCAACCTGCTTTTTGATCACATCCAGCTCAGATTCGAATAATGATTCGAAAAGTGTTTTATCAAATGTTCTTCCATCATCAAGTTTCACTTCATTGAGTAACCAATGCCAAACTTGTGTTCTGCTTATTTCGGCTGTGGCTGCGTCTTCCATTAAGTTATATAAGGCTACTGCACCATTGCCTGCTAACCAACCAGCGATGTAATGAATACCTACATTGATGTTTTTTCGAATCCCTTCTTCAGTAATGGTTCCTTTAGGGATTTCCAATAAATCTTTTTCGGTAATGTTTAGGTCATCTCTTTTAACCTCCATTTGATTAGCATTTGGCATATGTTCGTTAAAAATATCCATTGCCAATTGTACCAATCCAGGGTGCGCTACCCAGGTTCCGTCATGACCATTTTTTACTTCACGTTCTTTATCAGCTTTCACTTTGTCGATAGCCATCTGGTTTCTTTCAGGATCGTCTTTGATCGGTATTTGAGCGGCCATACCTCCTATGGCTAATATGTTTCTCTTGTGACATCGTTGAATAACCAATTTACTATAAGCATCCATAAAAGGACTAGTCATAGTTACCTGATCTCTATTCGGCACGATAAAACCTTTGTGATTTCTCAACTTTTTGATGTAACTAAAAATATAATCCCATCTACCGCAGTTTAACCCAACAATATGTTCTCTTAATGCATAAATGATTTCATCTAGTTGAAAACTTGCTGTGATTGTCTCTACCAGTACAGTAACTTTAGTACTACCATATTCCAATCCTAAGTATTCTTCAGAGAAGTCAATAACATCATTCCACCATATCGCTTCTGTAAAATGCTCTAGCTTTGGTAGGTAGTAGTAGGCTCCGCTTCCATTTTCCTTAAGTTTTTCATTGTTATGAAAAAGATATAAGGCAAAATCAAATAAAGAAGCACTCATCGGTTGACCATTAATCATCAAATGCTTTTCTTCTAAATGCAATCCTCTAGGACGCACTAATAGCGTGGCTACTTCTTCATTGAGTTGGTAGCTCTTATCCTTTTGTGGATTGTAGAAAGATATGGTTCTATCTACAGCATCTTTAAGATTTTGCTGTCCTTCAAGACAGTTTGACCAGCTAGGTGCATTACTATCTTCAAAATCAGCCATAAAGGTTTTAGCTCCAGAGTTGAGGGCGTTAATTACCATTTTACGGTCTACTGGTCCAGTAATTTCGACTCTTCTATCTTGTAAGTCTTTTGGTATTGGAGCAGCAGTCCACTCACTGTTGCGAATTTCTTTAGTGTTTTCAGGAAACGACGGCGTAGTTTCTAAATCAAAAAGCTTTTGCTGGGCCTCACGATTTTTTAGAAGTACTAATCGTCGTTGGTTAAAACGATTTTGTAAGGTTTCTAAAAAGGTTAACGCGCCATCCGTTAATATTTCTGGATGGTAATTCTTAACTTCT
Source organism: Aquimarina brevivitae (assembly GCF_004216895.1). Lineage (GTDB taxonomy): Bacteria > Bacteroidota > Bacteroidia > Flavobacteriales > Flavobacteriaceae > Aquimarina > Aquimarina brevivitae. The sequence continues at coordinate 1,168,968 of NZ_SGXE01000001.1, forward strand.
TTAGAGAAGCTAATTTTTTCGCTAAGGTTTGTCTGAGTTTCCATGGTTTTTATTTTTAACACCCTCACGGGCTGTTGTAACATAATTTAAGTGAGCTTTAGAAAAGTGCTAGGATTATTTATCTAGCACTAATTCTAATTCCTTATCGCTTTCGCTTGCAGTAATTTCAAATTGATTACTAGTGTTCTTAGCACCACCTGCTTTTAAGGCTCTTTCACCAGCAAAGAAAGTTTTGTGATCATCTCCTAGATCAGAACCTGCCATTCTTTGGTGTTTTACACAAGCAACTCCTTTTCTGATTTCTTGACGTTGAACCGATCCAACGTAAGCTAACATTCCCAGGTCTCCAAAATAACCTTCTACCAAGTCATTCATATGTAATGCCGTAGTATGGTATGTGGGTAAAGTAATTAGGTGGTGGAATATACCTGCCTCACGCGATGCAGTTTCTTGGAATGTTCTGATCAAATCATCAGCGCGATTTGCTAATTCTGTTCCATCATATTTTACGTCCATTAATTCTTCACGCTTGTATGCAGATGTATCTTCTCCATTCTCTACCATTAAGTCAAATGCTTGCTGACGGAAGTTGATCGTCCAGTTAAACGAAGGAGAGTTATTGTATACTAATTTTGCATTAGGTACTTTTTCTCTGATTCTGTTTACCATATGTGCGATTTGCTTCACATTAGGTGTCGGTGTTTCAATCCACAATAAATCAGCACCATTTTCAAGACTTGTAACGCAGTCTAAAACTACACGGTCTATGTTAGATCCTTCTTTAAACTTATATAGTCCGTTAGGTAATCTTACTGGTCGAACTAACTTACCATCTCTCTTTAATAGAATATCGTTGTCTTCTACCTGATCCATTGTTACTTCTTCAGCTTCGATAAAATCAATGTATTGAGAAGCTAAATCACCTTTTTCTTGAGATACCGGTACTTTTTGGGTTAAACCAGCACCTTCAGAGTCGGTTCTGGCAACGATAATACCTTCTTCTACTCCTAATTCTAAAAATGCATATCTAAGTGCATTTAGTTTAGCGATAAAGTCTTCGTGTGGTACAGTCACTTTACCATCCTGGTGACCACATTGCTTAGCATCAGATACTTGATTTTCAATCTGAAGCGCACAAGCACCAGCTTCAATCATTTTCTTTGCTAATAGGTATGTTGCTTCTTCGTTACCAAATCCAGCATCAATATCAGCAATAATTGGCACTACATGAGTTTCAAAATTATCGATTTGATCCTGTACATCTTCACCAGCATCTAAACGACGGAATAAATCATTTAATTCAACAGCATCTGCCTGACGTAAAAAGGTATATATTTCTTCAATTAATTTAGGCACTGAAGTCTTTTCGTGCATAGACTGATCAGGTAATGGCCCCAATTCAGAACGTAACGCTGCAACCATCCAACCCGATAAATACAAATAGGTTTTATCTGTAGTACCTTGATGTTTTTTAACGGCAATCATTTTTTGTTGCGCCACAAATCCGTGCCAGCATCCTAGTGATTGCGTGTAATTAGCGCTATCGGCATCATATGCAGCCATATCCTTTCGCATAATTGCTGCAGTATACTTAGCGATGTCTAATCCGGTTTTAAATCTGTTTTGTGTTGCAATACGCGCTGCATTTTCTGGGGTAATTGTTGCCCAGGTGTTTCCGTGCTTTGCTTTTAAGTTGCGTACAGTGTCAAGTACTGAAGTGTAAGTTGCCATAATATTGTTCTTTAAAAATTAATTTGGGATTAATGCTGTTATACGTTCTTAATCACCTTGTTTTTCTCAAGCTGTAATCGGCTATTTGATTAATTATAGGACAATATTAAAAAAAAGTTTTTTATAAAACAAGCGAACGTTCGCTAAATGTGAATTTTTTCTTTTTTCCTTTTTTACGCAAAAAACATTATTTTTGAGTTATGGCAATAGAAGAAGAATACATCAGGCTTATTTTTGGCTTGAAAATCAAGCAGATACGAACCGATAAGGATTTGTCTTTATTTGGATTATCTAAGTTAAGTGGATTGTCTAAGTCCTATCTTAATGAAATAGAAAAGGGAAAGAAATATCCTAAAACGGATAAAATTATTAAGCTTTCAGAAACTTTAGAGGTGCCTTATGACCAATTAGTTTCGTTGAAACTGGATAAAAATCTTGCCCCGATTGGAGAAATTTTACAATCTGGGATACTGGATGAAATTCCTTTAGAGCTTTTTGGGATACAACAAAGTGATTTAATTGATATTATAGCGAATGCTCCATCTAAGGTAAATGCTTTTATCAGTACTATTATTGAAATTGCACAGCACTATAATATGAGTAGGGAGGGATTTTATTTGGCCTCTTTGCGTTCTTATCAAGAAGCGCATAATAATTATTTTAAAGATCTGGAAGAAACGGTTATTCGGTTTGCAAATTCTTATCAAATAGATTTAGAAGGTAATATTACTGCTGAGGAGCTCAAAGAAATTCTGACTGAAGAATTTGGATATACTATTAATCTAGGAGGTATCCCAAAACAAGAAGAATTAGAAAACCTACGCTGTGTATTTATTCCCAAAACAAGAACGCTCTTACTATCGGATCGTGTTGATGAAGCGCAAAAGACCTTCATTTTTGCCAAAGAGTTAGGTTATCAATATTTAGAAATTAAAGAAAGGCCCTATACCTTTAGTTGGATAAAATATAATGACTTTGAAGAGGTACTAAATAATTTTTATGCTTCTTATTTTGCCGGAGCCTTAATTATTCCGAGAAATCACCTGAAAAATAATTTGAAAAAGTTGTTTGAACCTCAACAGTTTTCTGAGACGATCTTTCATGAGATTATGGGGCTATACAATGCTTCACCAGAGTCATTTTATCAGCGATTGACCAATATATTACCAAAGGACTTTGGTATGCAGAATGTATTCTTTTTGCGATTTACACATAAAAAAGGAACCGAAAAATACAATTTGGTCAAGGAACTTCATATTACGCATCAGCAGCAGCCACGCGCCAATGAAATCAATGAACATTATTGTCGCCGTTGGATGGCTATTAAAACGCTACAGCGCACCGTTGACGAAAAGTTAGACTATGCGTTCAATATACAGATATCGGATTATGTAGATACAGATCAACAGTACTTAGTATTTACCTCTGCAACACCAGATCCGTTTAGAGAAGACTATTATAGAAGTATTGGTATTGGTTTTTTAATTTCTCCTGCATTGGAGAAAAAAATAAAGTTCGTTAATGATCCTAAGATCCCTAAGGTCAAAGTGGGAGTAACCTGCGAAACTTGTTCATTGCAGGATTGTGAGGTTCGAAAGGCACCGCCAAAGCGAATTATAGCGAAGGAGAAAAACAAAAAGACTGCAAAGCTTGTCAACGAATTAATTAAGGCGTATTCTTAAAGGTATTAATTTATCTAAATGTAAAAACCCTGCTCTGAACAAAGAGCAGGGTTTTTAATATGTGTTTTAATTTCCGAAATGAAATATTACATCATTCCTGGCATACCTCCGCCCATTGGTGGCATTCCGCCTCCTCCAGCAGGAGCATCTTCTTTAATGTCTGTTAAAGCACACTCGGTGGTTAAAATCATTCCAGAAACCGAAGCAGCGTTTTCTAAAGCTACTCTAGTTACTTTCTTAGGATCAATGATACCAGCTTTTAACATATCTACATAGGTTTCTGTCTTGGCATCATATCCAAAGTCACCTTTGCCTTCGAGTACCTTAGCAATCACTACAGAACCTTCGCCACCAGCGTTTTCAACAATCGTACGTAATGGAGATTCAATAGCTCGGTTTACAATTTGTACGCCTGTAGCTTCATCGTTATTTTCTGTTTTGATTTTATCTAAAGCGGCTTTTGCTCTAACTAAAGCAACTCCACCTCCTGCAACGATTCCTTCTTCTACAGCGGCTCTTGTAGCGTGTAATGCATCGTCTACACGATCCTTTTTCTCCTTCATTTCTACCTCAGAAGCAGCACCTACATATAATACAGCAACACCACCTGCTAATTTAGCTAAACGCTCCTGTAATTTTTCTTTGTCGTAGTCTGATGTGGTTGTTTCAATTTGCGACTTAATTTGATTAACACGGTTTTTAATCATTTCTTCATCACCTGCACCATTAACTACTGTAGTATTATCTTTATCGATAGCTACTTTTTCTGCAGTTCCTAATTGTTCTATGGTCGCGTTCTCTAAAGTAAATCCTCTTTCTTCAGAGATTACAGTTCCACCAGTTAAGATGGCGATATCCTCTAACATCGCTTTTCTTCTATCACCAAATCCTGGCGCTTTTACTGCTGCAATTTTTAATGCACCACGTAATTTGTTAACTACTAGAGTAGCTAAAGCTTCGCCGTCTACATCTTCTGCGATGATTAAAAGTGGCTTACCAGACTGAGCTACTGGCTCTAGTACAGGTAATAAGTCCTTCATAGCCGAAATTTTCTTATCGAATAAAAGAATATAAGGATTCTCTAATTCAGTAGTCATTTTTTCGCTATTGGTTACAAAGTATGGAGAAAGGTATCCTCTGTCAAATTGCATTCCTTCTACTACATCTACATAAGTATCTGTACCTTTTGCTTCTTCTACAGTGATTACCCCTTCTTTACCTACTTTATCAAAAGCTTTGGCAATAAGGTCTCCAATAGTTTCGTCATTGTTAGCAGAAATAGCTGCTACCTGCTTAATTTTATCAGAGGAGCTACCTACTTCTTTCATTTGTTTTTCAAGATCTTTGGTAATTGCACTTACCGCTTTGTCGATCCCTCTTTTAAGATCCATAGGGTTAGCACCGGCAGCTACGTTTTTAAGACCTTCTTTTACGATAGCTTGCGCTAAAACCGTTGCAGTGGTGGTTCCATCACCAGCAAGATCATTGGTCTTAGAAGCTACTTCTTTTACCATCTGTGCTCCCATATTTTCTAAAGCATCCTCTAGCTCTACTTCTTTTGCTACAGAAACTCCGTCTTTAGTTACTGTCGGGGCTCCAAATGATTTACTAATAATTACGTTACGACCTTTTGGTCCTAAAGTAACTTTTACTGCGTTAGCAAGGGCATCTACTCCTCTTTTGATACCATCTCTTGCGTCTATATCAAATTTTATGTCTTTAGCCATAATTGAATTTTAATTTTTTTGAATTGATTGCTCAATGTGATCCTGTTAGCTATTGCGAACTAGGACATTTTTAGGTTAGTAATTAAGTTAAGAGTGAAATTTACACGATAGCAAGGATGTCATCCTCTCGCATAATTAGGTAATCTTTTCCATCTAATTTTAATTCTGTACCGGCGTATTTACCATATAATACAGTATCACCCACTTTTACAGTCATTTCGTGGTCTTTTTTACCGTTACCAACAGCTGCAATTTTACCCTTTTGAGGTTTTTCTTGAGCTGAGTCAGGGATGAATAATCCTGAAGCTGTTTTTGTTTCTGCCGGAAGAGGCTCTACTACCACACGATCCGATAGCGGTTTAATATTTAATCCCATTATGATTTGATTTTATTTTTATTATTAAAATTTAAATGAAATATTCTGTTGCCTGTTATTCAGAAATTATGCCACGTCAATTATACTGACAAATTGAAATAAAAAATGCCGACTTGTCATAAAGTCGGCATTTTTAAAAGTTAGTTCTTTATCAAGGACTATTCGTTTGTTTCGTTTTCTGGGTTTACAGGAGCTGTTTGAACAGGTACTTGATCTGTATCTACCTGTGATTCTGCTGTAGTGTCACTCATCAAATTGATATTGGATAGCAGGATAAGTACTAAAAGTAATGTAGCTAGTGCCCACGTACTTTTGTCTAAAAAGTCTGTAGTCTTTTTTACACCACCTAACTGCTGACCAGCGCCTCCACCAAAAGAAGAAGATAACCCTCCACCTTTAGGATTTTGTACCATAATTACTACAATAAGTAGAAATGACACAATGACGATAAGACCTAAAAAAATTGTAAACGTTGTCATTAGTATATGTTATTTATTTTCTTGTAACTTTTCTATTGCCCGAATTTGGTCTGCAAAGAAACCACTTTTTTCGGGATTTTTCAAAATTAATATTTTATATGCTTGTATTGCTTTTTTATAGTTGTTTTGTGCAAGATAAACTTTGGCTAAAGTCTCTGTCATCAGCTCATCTGGAGCTATTTGATTATCTTTAGCTAAGTTTTTAATAGCTGAGTTTTTAGCTGCAGGTTTAATTTTGGGATTATTCGCAATAAAATCATCTATCAATTCGAATTTCTTTTCGATCGGAATGTTAGTTGTCGTGGTATCCGTTGATGTCGTATCTGATTGAGTTTCCTTGATATCTGTTTTTTCTTCTTTAGCTGGCTCGGATTCCCTTTCAATTGGTGCTGCATTCGTTAAGCGCAACCACTCAACAAAAGAGTGATTTTCCTTCTTATCAAACTCCAGCGGGCTGTTGATTTTCAAAATCGCTTTTGGATCTTCTGTAACACCTTCTTCTGTAACACCTTCTTCCTCCTGGCTACTTACTTGCTGCTCTTTATCTTCTTCCGTAGCATTGGTAAAAAGCGAAGGGTCCAAAACTTCTTCAGCTTCTTCGATGTTCATTTTTACAGCCTCGTCAATTGAAATGCGTTCTAAAACCTTGATTTCTTCGGCATCAATTACAGCGATATCTTCTTTCTTCGGTTTTTCTTTGGTTATTTCACTTTCAGTAAAAGAAGATGATGTGATAAAGTCAAATAAAACTTCGCGATCTATAGTATAGGCTGCAGTTTTTCGTAACTCTTGATTATATCGGTAACTTTGTTGATCTTTTAATAGCTTTAGTGACAGCACTCGTGCAGCTTGAAAATAAGGAAAAGTAGCAATTAACTTCTCCAGATCTTTGATTTGATCTTTTTTTAGCTTTTCTGGGCTATTGAGCAAATATGTAAGTTCTTTGGCTGTCAAAGCAATTTATTCTTTTTTGAAATTAACTGTATTACCACCTTGCTAAGGTTGCATTAAATATATCTTGAGTCAATCTCGTATATATCTCATCCAGTGCCTCTTGTTGGATTTCATTTTCAGTTCGTGCTGCATCAAAGTCATAGAAAAATGAAAATCGCTGTTCTAAATCTTGTTTTGGATCTTTACTGTCATAGAATCGTACATTAACCGCAATTGTCAATCTACTTTGGGCAGCTGTACTTTGAGAAGTAGCTGTCATAGGAGCTACGTTATACTGTACAATCTCTCCTTCATATACAATATCGCCGTTTGTGGTAACCAAGGTAAGGTTGGTTTGATCTTGTATAAGGTCTTGTAGCTCATTGGTAAAACGTTGGTCAATTCCTGGTCGAACGATAGGTGCTTGATTTTGAAAAAAGTTTACCTGAAAGGTCTTGACCTCAGGCGAAACAGAAATACCTGTAAATGAGTACGCGCCACAACTATAAATGCTGACGGCTACTGCTAATAATACTATAGAAGCTAAAAAGTTTTTCACTAGTTTTAATTTGGCTTTGATTTGAAACGGCAAATAAAGATAAGTACCTTATCCTTTACTAGTTACAAATCATATTGTTTTATTTTTCTATAAAGCGTTCGTTCACTTATTCCTAATTCTTCGGCTGCGGCTTTTCGTTTTCCGTTGTGCCGCTCTAATGATTTTTTGATGAGTTCGATTTCTTTATCTTGTAAGGATAGTGTTTCTTCTTCCTCGATTTCTTCAGCAAAATGATATTTATCTTCTTCTGGTTTGGGTTGAGGTGCGGGGTTTTCAATTTGTAATAACTCCGCTGGTTGTTGGCTAACGGGTTCTTCGTAAGCTATTTCTTCCTCATCATCATCCCCATAAATTTTTCGGATTAAATTTTCATTATCTTTCTGTACCTGTTGAGAGTTACCACTTCGCATGAGCTCCATGGTTAGTTTCTTTAGGTCATTAAGATCATTTTTCATATCAAAGAGTACCTTGTACAATATCTCTCTTTCGTTACTAAAATCACTTTCTTGCTTTTTATTGGCAATAATTGCGGGTAGGTTACTACCAATATTTGGTAGATAACCACTCAGTACACTGGCGGTGATTGTTCTGTTTTGTTCAAGGACTGATATTTGCTCAGCAATGTTGCGTAATTGCCTGATGTTACCGCTCCAGTGGTATTTTTCTAGCAATAATACCGCATCGTCTTCCAAGCGAATGGTAGGCATTTTATATTTGGTTGCAAAATCAGAAGCAAACTTTCTAAATAACAAATGAATGTCTTCTTTTCGTTCTCGCAGAGGTGGCAACATAATTTCTACAGTGCTAAGCCGGTAGTATAGATCTTCTCTAAACTTTTCTTTTTTGATAGCCTCAAACATATTAACGTTTGTTGCAGCAACAATGCGGACATTAGTTTTTTGGACTTTAGAAGATCCAACTTTAATAAATTCTCCGTTTTCTAAAACACGAAGAAGTCTAACCTGTGTAGTAAGCGGTAATTCTCCTACTTCATCTAAAAAGATAGTTCCCCCATCGGCTACTTCAAAGTAACCGCTTCGGGTTTGAGTAGCTCCTGTAAAGGCTCCTTTTTCGTGGCCAAAAAGTTCGCTATCTATAGTACCCTCAGGTATTGCTCCACAGTTTACGGCGATATATTTGCCGTGCTTGCGATGCGAAAGCGAATGAATAATCTTAGGAACACTTTCTTTACCAACACCGCTTTCTCCAGTGACCAATACAGAAATATCCGTAGGTGATACCTGAATGGCTTTTTCGATAGCTCGATTTAACTTAGGGTCATTCCCTATAATACCAAAGCGTTGTTTTATGGCCTGAACTGATTCCATAGATTCGTTGATGTAATTTTAGTTGTTGTCGGAGTAACCTACAGCCTTACCTAGTAATGTAGCACTGGTACAATCTTCTATTTCTACCATTACAAAATCACCAATTTTATACTGTTCTTTTGGAAATACAGCCACCGTATTTTGTGTTGTTCTTCCGCTCCAATGTTGATCTGACTTTTTAGATTCTTTTTCAATAAGAATTTCTACTGTTTTCCCCAGGTAAGCCTGGTGCCTTTCTTCGCTATGGTTCCTTTGTAATTCAATGATTTCTGCAAGTCTACGTTTTTTAACGTCTTCAGGAACGTCATCTTCCATTTTACGAGCAGCTAAGGTACCGGGTCGTTCAGAGTAAGCAAACATAAATCCATAATCGTATTTTACATACTCCATTAAGGATAGTGTGTCTTTGTGATCTTCCTCGGTTTCCGTAGGGAACCCAGTTATAATATCTTGTGATATCGCACAATCTGGGATGATTGTTTTGATGTTATCTATTAGTTCGAAATATTCCTCACGGGTGTGTAGGCGATTCATTTCTTTTAAAATACGATTGCTTCCACTTTGAATAGGCAAGTGAATATACTTGCATATATTTTTATGTTTGGCCATTACTTTGATCACATCTAAGGTCATATCCTGTGGGTTAGAGGTGGTAAAGCGTATCCTTAATTTTGGGAATTTGGCAGCAACCATATCTAATAATTTAGAAAAATTGACTGCTGTTGCTTTTTGAAAATCACTAGCTTTTTCAAAATCTTTTTTGAGACCGCCACCATACCATAAATAACTATCTACATTTTGACCTAATAAGGTGATTTCTTTAAAGTTTTTATTAACTAAATCTTCAATTTCACTAATAATACTCTGTGGATCTCTGCTTCGTTCTCTACCTCTTGTAAAAGGGACAACGCAAAATGTACACATATTATCGCAACCCCTGGTTATCGACACAAATGCAGATACGCCGTTACTTTGTAAACGAACGGGTGCAATATCCCCATAGGTTTCTTCTTTGGATAGGATTACGTTGACAGCATTTCTGCCGGCATCTACCTCTTCGATTAAGTTAGGTAAATCTTTATACGCATCTGGTCCCACTACTAAATCAACAATTTTTTCTTCTTCCAGAAATTTACTTTTCAATCGCTCTGCCATACATCCCAGCACGCCAACTTTCATTCTGGGATTGATTTTTTTAACGGCATTATATTTTTCTAAACGCTTTCTTACCGTTTGTTCCGCCTTTTCTCTAATCGAACAAGTGTTGACCAAAACCAAATCAGCATCTTCCAGGTTTTGGGTGGTGTTAAATCCTTCTTTAGCCAAGATAGATGCTACGATCTCACTATCGCTAAAGTTCATCTGGCAACCATAGCTCTCTATAAAGAGCTTTCGGGTATTTTCTTTATTTTGATCTAGGATTAACGGTGTTCCCTGTATCTTTTCGTCAATTGTCTTCTCCATAAATTCATTTAATAATGGGGTCAAATAGTTCGCAAAGATACTTTTTAATTGCTATCTGCCAAAGTGGCAGAATTTAATTTTAATAAAAAAATCATCATCTTAGCGATTTTAAAATCGATAATAATGCGACAAGATATATTTGAGAAGATAGAAAGTAGTGGTAATCTAGATTTTGGGGATATTTTTAGTAAAAGTTTTGAGCTCTTCAAAAAGGTTTGGGTGCAGGGTTTTTTACATATTCTCATAAATTTAGTAGTAACACTACCTATTATAATTATTACCTACATTCCTATTATAGCAACTGCTGTTGCATTTGAAAATAAGCAATACAATGCATATTATGACGGTCATGGGCCAGAATTAGAAGTGGCTTCAGTAGGTATGCTTGTCGGAATGATTTTATTGGTAATTTTCTTGGCCTTTATTGGGGGTACGCTTCAGTTAGCAATACAAGCTCATTTTTTTAAAGTGTGCAAGCAGGTAGATTTGGAGCAGCAACAAGATTCCAAGTATTTTTTCTTTTTTAAGAAAAGATATTTGGGTAAATTATTAATGTTGGTTTTGGCCAGTTTTGGTATAGCCCTCTTAGCTATGCTATTATGTTACCTACCATTATTTTATGTCATCGTTCCACTTAATCTGTTTTTAGTCATATTTACCTTCAACCCTGAGCTCTCTGTAGGGGATATTATTAAGGCAAGCTTTAAATTAGGTAATAAATATTGGTTGATTATTTTCGGATTAATGTTTATTTCAGGATTTTTTGCGCAATTAGGTTTTATACTTTGTGGTATTGGTGTATTTTTCACCGCCTCATTTATGTACCTTCCCATATATTATGTCTATAAAGATGCCATAGGTTTCGACACTGAGCAATCAAATAGTACTAGTAACATTTTAATAGATTAAAACAGAAAAAGGCCTAATTAGAATTAGGCTTTTTTTGTATAAAAATTTTATATTAAATTAAGGATAAAAAAAATTGATATACTTTTGTTCTCAGAAAAACAACAACTATGGCTAAGAATTTAGTAATTGTCGAGTCGCCAGCAAAGGCCAAAACGATAGAAAAATTCCTTGGAAAAGATTATAAGGTAGCTTCAAGTTTTGGGCATATTGCAGATTTACCTGCCAAGGAATTGGGGGTAGATGTAGACGGTGACTTTAAGCCAAAATATATAGTATCTAAGGACAAAAAAGACGTTGTAAAAAAGCTGAAAGATCTTTCTAAGAAGGCAGAGATGGTTTGGCTTGCTAGTGATGAGGACCGAGAAGGAGAAGCAATAGCCTGGCATTTAGCAGAAGAATTGAAATTAGATGAAAAGAAGACAAGAAGGATTGTTTTTCACGAGATTACTAAAAATGCCATCATTAAAGCGATAGAGAATCCGAGAAAGATCGATTATAATCTTGTAAATGCACAGCAAGCTCGTAGGGTTTTAGATCGATTAGTAGGGTATGAGCTTTCTCCGGTTTTATGGCGAAAAGTTAAAGGAGGGCTATCAGCAGGTAGAGTGCAGTCAGTATCTGTTCGATTGATTGTAGAGCGCGAACGTGAAATACTAGATTTTGAACCAGAAGCATCGTTTAGAGTAGATGCTGAGTTTGCCAATGAAGAAGGAAAGTCTTTCAAGGTCAAATTACCTAAAAACCTTGCTAGTCAAAAGGAAGCTAAGACTTTTCTTGAAAAAAATAAAGGGGCTAATTTCAAAGTAGCTGACCTAACAACCAAACCCGCTAAAAAATCGCCAGCACCTCCCTTTACCACATCGACCTTACAACAAGAGGCATCGCGAAAATTATATTTTTCCGTTAGTAAAACGATGACATTAGCGCAACGTTTATATGAAGCGGGGCATATTACCTATATGAGAACGGATAGTGTAAACCTATCCGAAGAAGCACAAAAAGGGGCTAAAGGAGAAATCCTGGCAGCTTATGGTAAAGAGTTTAGTAAGCCTAGAAAATATAAAGGAAAAGCTAAAGGAGCACAGGAAGCTCACGAGGCCATTCGACCAACAGATTTTGCCAAGCATACTATAAATGTAGATGGGGATCAGCAACGATTATATGAATTGATCTGGAAACGCGCTATTGCATCTCAGATGAGCGATGCGCAACTAGAGCGTACCAATGTAAAAATTGAGGCAGATAAACACGATCAATATTTTTCTGCAAGTGGCGAGGTAATAAAGTTTGAAGGTTTTCTTAAGGTGTATCTAGAAGGTAGTGATGACGAAGATGAGGAGCAGGATGGTATCTTACCTGCAATGAAGACCAACGAGGCCTTGTTCAATAATTATATCACAGCTACCGAAAGATTTACCCGACCGCCAAGTCGTTATACGGAAGCGTCATTGGTAAAAAAGCTCGAAGAATTAGGTATTGGACGTCCATCTACTTATGCACCTACGATCTCTACGATACAAAATCGAAATTATATCGAAAAAGGAGCTAAAGAAGGTGAAGAACGAAATTATGTACAATTAACTCTCAGTTCTAGCACTATACAAGAAATGAAACTTACTGAAAAGGTGGGTAGTGATAAAGGTAAACTCATTCCAACGGATGTTGGGATGGTAGTCAATGATTTTTTAGTGAATCACTTCTCAACTATATTGGATTATAATTTTACGGCAAAAGTAGAGCAGGATTTTGACGAAATCGCTGAGGGACAAGAGGACTGGACAGCGGTAATGAAGGACTTTTACGAAGAATTTCATCCTAAGGTTCAAGATGTTGCAGAAAATGCAGAAAGAGAAGTAGGAGAGCGAATTCTAGGGGATGACCCAAATACAGGTAAAGTGGTTAGCGTACGCCTCGGTAAATTTGGTCCTATGGTGCAGATTGGCAGTGCCGAGGATGAAGAGAAACCACAGTTTGCTAGTCTTGGGCCCGGTCAAACCTTAAGTAGTATCACTTTTGAAGAAGCCTTAGATCTTTTTAAGTTGCCCAAAGAATTAGGACAATATAAAGGAGAAACGGTCACCGTTAATAATGGTCGTTTTGGACCTTATGTTCGCTACGGAGAAAAGTTTGTGTCGTTGGCTAAAGGCGAAGATCCCTTAGATATTAGTTTGGAGCGCGCATACGAGCTTATTAAGGAAAAGGAGAAAGCAGACGCTCCTATTTATACCTACGAAAATCTTCCGGTAACCAAAGGAAAAGGTAGATTTGGTCCTTTTATCAAATGGAATAATATGTTTATTAATGTCAACAAAAAGTATGACTTTGATAACCTTTCTGAAGCGGACATTATTCAACTAATTGAGGATAAGAAACAAAAAGAAATAGATAAGATTATTCATAATTGGGAAGAAGAAGGCATTCGTGTAGAAAAAGCAAGATGGGGTAGAAGCAATATTATAAAAGGTAAGACCAAAATCGAATTACCTAAAACTGTAGACGCCACCAAGCTTACTTTGGAGAAAGTAAAAGACTTAATAGAAAAGAAAGCTCCTAAGAAAACCACAAAAAAGAAAAAGTCAACGAAAAAGAAATAGTTCATGTCCTATGAATTTCTATCACCGGTAAGTGATAGCGTAATAGCTCATTCCGCTATCGTTTCAGAATATGCTTTGGGTAATGTTATAAAAATCCACTCCAAGGAGTCTGGTTTGCCAGAATTGAATGATGTTCAAGTAGCTCTTTTAGGAATAAAGGAAAACAGAAATGATCTTAACTATATGGGTGCTTCCGTTTCCTTTGATACCGTACGAAAGTCTTTGTATAATTTGTTTCCGGGTAATTGGAACACAAAAATCGTAGACCTCGGTGACATTAATCCCGGAGAGCAGGTGACCGACACCTATTATTTGATTCAGGAAGTAGTAGCTGATTTACTTAAAAAGAATATTATTCCGATACTATTAGGTGGTAGTCAAGACCTAGTTTACGCCCAGTACAGAGCTTTTGATGCGCTGGAACGCATGGTCAATTTGGTTAATATCGATAGCAGATTTGATTTAGGGAATTCAGCTGAGCCAATCAATAACACTTCTTTCGTAGGAAAAATTATTGTAAATCAGCCTTATAATTTATTTAATTATAGTAACTTAGGGTATCAAACGTATTATAACTCTCAGGAAGAGATCGATTTGATGGAAAAGTTATATTTTGATGCCTATAGATTAGGAGAGGTAACTAACGATATAACGGTTGTAGAGCCCATTATGCGAGATGCGGATATTGTTTGTTTAGATCTTCAGGCTATAAATTCGACGTGTTTGCAAAACCCTATGGCATCGCCAAATGGTTTTGATGGTAGAGAAATTTGTGCAATAGCTAGATATGCGGGTATTAGTGATAAGGTTAAGAGCTTTGGTATTTATGAATTCAAAAATTTTAAAAACGAAGAAACGACGTGTTCGCTAATCGCTCAGATGCTTTGGTATTTTATTGAAGGGATTAATTATAGATCAAATGAACTTAACATTATAGAAAAAGCAGATACTTTACATTATAATGTTCCCATAGAAGATGAGATTTTATCCTTCTATAAAAGCCCAAAAACAGAAAGATGGTGGATAGAAATACCTTTTATCTCAAATTCAGATAATAAATTGAAAAGACACACGTTATTACCTTGCACATACAATGATTATGAGCGCGCTTGTAACCAGGAAATACCTGAAAGATGGTACAAGGCCAAGCGCAAAAATGAAGTTTAACATTTATATTAAGAGGATTTAAGGTTTTTTTTAGAAAAAATTTTTTTTTCTGAAAATAAATAAATAGGTTTGACTCCTTAAATCTAGAAGATCTTAACCTAAAACAAGTTATGAAGAAATTTGTATCACTCTTTGCTATTGCAGTAGTGCTTTACAGTTGCGGTGGAGGAAGCCGCGGAGAGCTAGTAGGAGCAAAAGGTAAAAAGTGGCATCCCGAAAAGCCTTATGGAATGGCATTAATTCCCGGAGGTTCTTTCATTATGGGTAAGTCAGATGATGACAAAGCTCATTTGTCCAATGCCCCTACCAAAACAGTGACAGTCCGATCTTTCTATATGGACGAAACTGAAATTACCAACAGCGAGTATAGACAATTTGTTAATTGGGTTCGTGATTCTATCATTAGAACACGTTTAGCTATTATGGCAGACGATCTAGGTAAAATACCAGATGATGGAGGTATTGGAGAATACGCATTTCAGGATGCAGATACCAGTGATATGTCTGTATATGAAAAGTACATGTATGAAAATTACAGCGGTATAGGCGCAACAGGATACGAAGGAAGAAAGCTAAATAAAGACGTAGATATCATTTGGGATGTTGAAGATTATCCAGATGAATACTATGCTGAGGTTATGGATACGATGTATATTCCATTAGAAGAATCATACAACGGTCGAAGAACACTAGATGTAAGTAAATTAAAGTTTAGATCTACCTGGATGGATATTCAGGCTGCTGCTCGTGCTAAGCAGGGTAGACGTAAGGACTTCGTGAAAGAAGAAATTATAGAGGTGTACCCAGATACAACGGTTTGGATCAAAGATTTTAGCTATTCCTACAATGAGCCAATGCACAACGATTACTTCTGGCATAGTGCATATGATGATTATCCAGTAGTTGGTGTGTCTTGGGAACAGGCAAAAGCTTTTTGTCGTTGGAGAACTATAGAAAAAAATACATATCAAAAGAGAAGAGATAAAGAATTTGTAAACTATTTCAGACTGCCTACAGAAGCAGAATGGGAATATGCCGCAAGAGGAGGACTGGAGTCCTCAACCTACCCTTGGGGTGGCCCTTATGCACTAAATGATAGAGGTTGTTTCTTAGCTAATTTCAAGCCTCTGAGAGGAAATTATGCAGCAGATAACTTCTTATATACTGTAGAAGCAGATTCATTTGATGCCAATGATTATGGTTTATACAATATGGCAGGTAATGTATCAGAGTGGGTACAATCCTCTTATGATCCATCAGCCTACGAATATGTTTCTTCAATGAACCCGAACGTTAATGACGACGATAACAAACGTAAAGTTGTTCGAGGAGGCTCTTGGAAAGACGTAGCTTACTTCTTACAGGTAAGTACCAGAGACTATGAGTATGCTGACTCTGCAAGAAGTTATATTGGATTCAGAACAGTACAGGATTATATGGGTACTGATGTAACTGGAGAAGATAACGCAATTAATAAATAGAAGTCCCAAAATTAATCTATCAATATCTTAAATTACTAACAATTTTTTTTAAATTAATTAAAAAAAACTAAACACGATTTTATTATGGCAAATTCAAAATCAAGCAAGAAATTAATGAACATGGTCTACGGTCTAGGTGCAGCCGTGGTAATCTTAGGTGCACTTTTTAAAATTATGCACTGGCCTTTAGGTAATGAAATGCTTATCATTGGACTAATTACTGAGGCATTAGTATTTACGGTGTCTGCTTTTGAACCAGTGGATGACGAATTAGATTGGTCTTTAGTATATCCTGAATTAGCAGGAGGTATGTCTAAAGGTAAAAAAGAAGATACAACTCCTGATGGATTGTTATCTAAGAAATTAGATGAGATGTTAAAAGAAGCAAGATTAGATGCTTCGTTAATGAATAGTTTAGGAGACAGTATCCGTAACTTCGAAGGAGCAGCAAAAAACATCTCTCCTACTGTAGATGCAATCCAAGGACAGAAAAAATATAGTGAGGAAATGGCTAAAGCTGCAGCGCAGTTAGAGTCTTTAAACAGCTTATACAAAGTTCAGTTAGAGTCTTCAGAAAAGCAAGCTTCTGCTAACGAAGCAATTGCAGAAAACGCTGCAAAACTTAAGGAACAAATGGAAAGCCTTGCAAGTAATCTGTCTTCTTTAAATGGAGTTTATGGTGGTATGTTAAGTGCTATGAACAGAAACTAAGAGTATTTAACAAACAAAAGTTTAACTACCAAAAAACTATTTAAGAAATGGCAGGAGGAAAATTATCACCAAGACAGAAGATGATTAATCTGATGTACTTGGTATTCATTGCGATGATGGCGCTTAACATGTCAAAAGAGGTATTATCCGCTTTTGGTTTGATGAATGAAAAGCTAACATCGGCTAATGAAATTGCAACAGAAAGAAATACGGCGTTTATGTCGGGATTAGCGGAGAAAGTGTCTGAGCAGCCAGAAAAATATACTCCTTTAAAGGAGAAGGCGGATCAGGTGAGTTCTTTGTCTAATGAATTTAATGAATACATCGCACAATTAAAAGCGGAGCTAGTTACAGATTTAGAAGATCCAACGGATTACGAAAAAATGGATCGACCTGATAACTTGGATACTAAGTTCTTCGTTAGTGGAGCAAAAACTCCAGCTGCAGAAGAGTTTTTAGCTAAAATTGCTAAATATCGCGATGGTGTTACTGCAGCGATACGTTCAGTAAAAGAAGTAGAACCAGCAGTAGCAGATGATGTAGAAAAAACATTTTCTACAGAAGATGTGGAAAACCGTGATAAAGTAAAAGTAGACTGGTTAAAGTATAATTTTGAAGGATTTCCTTTAGTTGCTTCTTTAACTAAGCTTACGCAAATGCAGGCTGACGTAAAAACTACTGAAAGTAAGGTGTTATCCGCTTTATTAGCAGGTCAGCAGGCGTCTGAATTATCATTTAGTAATTACGAGGCGATTGTGGTACCAGACAAAACTGCTTTCTTTAGTGGAGAGACGTTTAAAGGTCGAGTGGTATTAGGTCGTTTTGATTCTACCTTAAAACCTACTAAGGTTGAAGTGAATGGTAAAGAACAAACTAAAGTGGAGAACGGTCAGATTATGCTTGAGTTTCCAGCAGGAAATGTTGGTGAGCAACAAGTAGCCGGAGAACTTCAGTTTAAGGAGGGTGACTCTACAGTTACAATACCTATTAAAAGTTCTTATGCCGTTATTCCTAAACCAAATTCTGCGGTTATTGCTGCGGATAAAATGAATGTAGTGTATCGTGGTGTAAACAACCCTATGACAATTTCTATCCCTGGTGTGCCAGCAGTGAACGCTACAGCACCTGGTCTTAGAAAAGCAGGTGGAGCTGGACAGTACGTGATGAATGTTACTACAGTAAAGGCAAGAGAGGTTGATATTAAAGTAAGCGGTAAGTTACCAAATGGAAGTACGGTAAGTGATAGCAAAAAGTTTAGAATTAAAGATATTCCAAGACCTGTAGGAACAGTTCGAGGAGAAGATGGTTCTATCAAGATGGCTAGAAACGCTTTAGAGATTTCTTCTATTGGTGCGATTTTACCAGATTTTGATTTCGATATTAAATTAAAAGTAACTGGGTTTAAGTTTAAAGTTGAAGGTCAACCAACGGTTAGTGTAAATGGTGGTCGACTAAACTCTAGAGCTAAGTCTGCTTTACGTAAAGCAAAAAGAGGTTCTAGCGTACAAATAATAGACATTAAAGCGCAGTTAACAACGAATTCTTCTTATAAGTTAAAGAAGATTTCCCCAGTAATCGTTGAATTAACGAATTAAAAGAACGAATTATGAATTGGAAAAGTTTTTTAGTAACCTTCTGTGGTTTTTTCATAACTATATTTTCTTATGGTCAGGCCAATGTGCTTAATGCAGATACTCCTGAAGAAATAGGAAAGAAGACTGAAGAGCAGATCAAATATGATAATGATCACCCTTTGGAATATGGTTATGTAGATGAAAGAGATGTATTGTGGGCTAAAACCACCTGGGAGATTATAGATCTTGACGAAAGAATTAATTTTCCTTTGTATTACCCTATTGATACTAACAACATCGGTTCTCATCGTAGATCTTTGTATGATGTATTGATGACTAATATCAAGAACGGTAAGATTAAGAACTTATACTCTGATTCATATTTCACGGAGACTAGAACGTTAGCTGATCTTAGAACTACACTTTCTAAAGTTGACACTACTGATTTAGGGTATGAACAATACAACGCAGGTGAGGAGATAGACCGTCAATATATCAATGTACGTAATATCTCAGCTGCTGATGTAAAGGAATACCGAATCAGAGGATACTGGTATTTCGATAAGAGACAAGGAGAATTACGTTATAGACTTCTTGGTCTTGCACCTGTAGCTCCTGATGTTAACTTTATTGATAGTGATCAACCAGATTTAGTTCCTTTGTTTTGGATATGGTATCCAGATGCTAGAGAAATTCTTCATAAAGCGAAAGCATTTAATCGAAGAAATACCTCAATGCCATTTAACTATGACCATATCTTAAACGCCAGACGCTTTAACTCTGTTATCTATAAAGAAGATAACGAACAAGGTGACCGTGCAATTAGGGATTACATCGTTGATAATGCACTAATGCAGCTCTTAGAAAGCGAACGAATCAAAGAAAGTATCCGTAATTTCGAAATGGATATGTGGGCCTATTAAAAAAACCACATTTATATAATATAAAAGCGACTAATTTTTTTAGTCGCTTTTTTTATAGCGTAGTATGAAAAACTATCTTTGGTATAGATTTAAAGGATTGGGATGAAAGTTGATTATATTGTAGTTGGTTTTGGATTAGCAGGATTAGCAGTTGCTGAAAGTTTAGTATCTGCGAATCGTTCTTTGATGGTGTTTGATTTACCGGATCAATCAGCGTCTAGAGTTGCTGGGGGAGTTATTAATCCTGTGATTTTAAAAAGATTTACAGCACCTTGGAATATAGATAATTTTGTTCATAAGGCTATTCCATTTTATAAAAATATAGCTATTAAACTGGGTAATTCAAATCTTATAACTGATACCCCAGTAGTAAGACGTTTTAATTCAGTTGAAGAGCAAAATCAATGGTTTGAATCCTGTGATAAGCCTATTTTGGCCAAATACTTATCAGGTAGTATGATGGAGAACAATACTAAGTTCCTCAACGTGCCTTTTAAACTTGGAGTAGTAAATAATACGGCTAGATTAGATGTGGAGGAATTGCTAAATGAATATAGCGTTTATTTGGAAAGGCAAAATAGTTTTCAACGTGAAATTTTTGATTATGATCTCTTAGAATTGGTTGATCAAGGGGTGAAGTATAAGGGTATAGAGGCCAAACATATCATTTTCACTGAAGGTTATGGCGTGTCTAAGAACCCATTTCTTAGGGAATTACCTATCATAGGTAACAAAGGCGAATACATAACCATAAAATGTCCAGATTTGCAGTTAGCGTATATCTTTAAGTTTTCGATGTTTATAATTCCTCTTGGAGAAGATCTATACAAGGTAGGCGCAACATTTGATAATAGAGATAAAACACTAATTACAACGAAAGCTGCAAAAAGAAAAATTATAGAAAAGCTGGATAAGGTTTTAGGAGCGACTTATACAGTAGTAGATCAGGTAGCGGGTATTCGACCAACAGTTAAGGACCGTAGACCTATTATAGGTACGCATAATAGCTATAAGCAAATTCATTTTTTAAATGGATTAGGTAGCAGAGGAATTCTTATGGCACCCTTATTGGCTGAAAACTTATTGGATTATATTGAAAATGAAACTGCATTAAGCCCAGAAGTCGATGCAAATAGATTCAAGGGGTAGATGCCTTTTCTTTATTGTAATGCAGAAAAAAATTGATCCAAATATTTCTAGAAAGTCTCATTATTATGGGCATAAGCAGTATGAGGGTACCCGTTATAGCGTAGAAAGTAGATAAGGGGCCTAGTCCAAAAATGAGATTGGCGATGACGAATGCGGCTACTGCGAAGGCGATTCCTACCCCGTAACTAACATACATCGCTCCATAAAAAAAGGAAGGCTCAATTTTATATTTAGTTCCACAATGACTACAGCGGCTATGCATATCAAAAATTTTTCCCAGTAGATACGGATTTTTGGCTGTGTACATGCTTTCTTTATGACATACAGGACAATAGCCCGTGATAATACTGTATAACTTTGTTCCTTTTAAGAGTTTCATGGGTTTTTATTGTTACACAAAATTAGCCATCTTTGCACAAAAATTACTGAATTAGATGTTAAACGTACATAATTTGTCCATATCCTTTGGGGGAGAGTATCTTTTTGATGAAATCAGCTTTAGACTGAATCCTGGAGATAGGGTAGGATTAATAGGGAAGAATGGAGCAGGAAAATCTACAATGCTCAAGATTTTGTCGGGTGAGCAAGAGGCAGATGAAGGAGAAATTGCGAAGGACAAAGAAGTACGCTTAGGTTTTTTAAAACAGGATATTGATTTTGTTCAGGGAAGAACTGTAGTAGAAGAAGCTCAAGAAGCTTTTGAAGCAATTAAGAATATTGAACGCGAAATAGATTCTATCAATCAACAATTAGCAGAGCGAGAGGACTACGAAAGTCAATCTTATAGTGATTTGATCACAGACTTAAGTGAAAAAACACATCAATACGAAATACTAGGAGGGTATAATTACCAGGGCGAAACCGAACGTATTTTACAGGGACTTGGATTTGAAAGAGCAGATTTTGATAAACTTACAGATACGTTTTCTGGGGGATGGAGAATGCGAATTGAGCTTGCTAAGCTCTTACTACAAAATAATGACATTCTTTTACTCGATGAGCCAACCAACCACTTAGATATTGAGTCTATTATCTGGTTAGAAGGTTTTCTAAAAAATTATGCTGGCGCGGTGGTTATTGTTTCACACGACAAAATGTTTTTAGACAATGTGACTAATAGAACTATTGAGATTTCCTTGGGCAGGATATATGACTATAATAAACCCTACTCTCAATACCTGGTTCAGCGTGATGAGATGAGAGAGCAGCAGTTAGCTACGCAAAAAAACCAGGCAAAGCAGATTGAACAAACCGAAAAGCTGATTGAAAAATTTAGGGCTAAGGCCTCAAAAGCATCGATGGCGCAGTCTCTAATCAAAAAATTAGATAAAATTGATAGGATTGAGGTTGATGAGGATGATAATGCCGTAATGAATGTAAGATTTCCCCTAAGCGTTCAGCCTGGTAAGGTGGTCTTGGAAGCCGAAGGGATTGGTAAATCCTACGGAGATAAACACGTATTGCAGAACATAGACCTATTGGTGGAGCGCGGTTCAAAGATTGCCTTTGTTGGACAAAATGGTCAAGGTAAATCTACATTGGCCAAAATAATTGTAGATGAAATTTCCTATCAGGGAGAAATGAAGTTAGGGCATAACGTACAATTAGGGTATTTTGCTCAGAACCAATCCGAATATTTGGATGGTGATATCACAATTCACGAAACCATGATCAATGCGGCAAATGAAAAGAATCGATCTAGAGTTAGGGATATGTTGGGGTCATTTTTGTTTAGGGGTGATGAAGTAGATAAAAAAGTCAAAGTACTCTCAGGAGGTGAACGCAATAGATTGGCATTATGTAAATTACTGTTGCAGCCTTTTAATGTACTGATCATGGATGAGCCTACGAATCACCTTGACATCAAATCCAAAAATGTATTAAAAGAAGCCTTAAAAAATTATGAAGGAACGTTGATTTTAGTTTCTCACGACCGGGATTTTCTACAAGGGTTGACCTCTACCGTATATGAGTTTAAGAATAAAAAAGTAAAAGAATATTTAGGCGATATTGATTTTTATTTGGAACAACGAAAGGTTGAAAACCTAAGAGAGATTGAAAAAAAGGAAAAAGTAGCTGAACCCGTTGCTGCAGCTTCAAAAAATACCGGAAAGCAGTCTTATGAAGATCAAAAGCGACTTAAATCCCTAAATAATAAGCTGAGTAATATTGAAGCGAAGATTAATAAGCTCGAAAAAGAAATTAAAGAGATCGACCTAGAATTAGCAGTGAATTACGATGAAACTATCGCTCAACCAGGTTTTTTTGATTCTTATGAAGCCAAAAAGGATAAACTAGAAAAATTGATGGCAGATTGGGAGGATATTCAGCTTGGAATTGATGAAATTTCTTAAAACATAAGATGCTTCAGATTGTCAGCTCGCTCAATCCTTGAAATAGTCAAAGAAGCTTCTTGGTTGTGTTTTAAATCAAAGTAAAAGGCAGGTTAAGGTAATGTTATTAATAGCGTATCTGCTAATGTAATTACTTATAAACTTGATAATTATAAGTATTTTTGTGCTCTCAAATTAAATGTAGTAAACCTATGAACACGCTAATGGAACCTATTGACTTAAACGACCATGCTCTTTCTTGGATTGGTAAAATTTATTATGATTTTGGATTTTTGGTTCAAAAAGCATTCTCAGAAAATGGATTAGACCTTTCTAAAGAGGAATGGAGTGTGTTAAAACGATTGGATGTCACCGATGGTCAACCACAAAATGATTTAGCCTTTATTACCCATAGGGACAAAACATCAATGACTCGTTTGGTTACCAGTATGGAAAATAAAGACCTGGTAATCCGTAAAGCAGATCCAAAAGACCAAAGAACGAATCGAATATACCTTACTGAAAATGGCAAGGAAATTATACAAAAAGTACAACCTATTATGTATGACTTAATACCAGCTGTACAGGATTCTTTGACAGAAGAAGAGGTTAAAGATCTGATTACAACCCTTCAAAAGATAAAATCTAGAATTACGGAAATTGCGCAGTAATTTATATCGGATCACATAAAAAATGAAGCACCTATAGTGGTGCTTTTATTGTTTTTTGCAACCATTTTTAACAAGTACGAAGACCGCTAACTTTTATGACTTCTTTAACTGGCACGCATTGAAGATGTTGATAGTTTTGTATCACGTTTCTTACAGAAACTAGATTCTAAAACGTAAATATGAGAAAAGTTATACTTTCTGTCGTGGGATTATTGTTGATCGTCGTTTCTTTATTTGTAGCTAAAGCAATTATAGACAGTAATAAAAAAACCAAAATAAAACCCGCTAAAGTAGTCAAAACTGTATTTGTAGATACAGTTCAAAATAAAACCATTCCGATAACCATTACAGCTAATGGAAATTTGGTGGCCAAGAAAAGATTAGAGTTGTTTTCTGAGGTACAAGGTATCTTTAGAGGAGGTGCTAAACTTTTTAAAACGGGTCAAAAATACCAAACCGGTCAAACGCTAATCCGTATTGATGCAGCAGAGTATTACGCTTCTGTTCAATCTGCAAAAAGCAATTTATACAATTTAATTACCTCAATAATGCCCGATCTAAGGTTGGATTATCCTGAGGTTTTTGATAAATGGCAAAATTATCTTACCAGTTTTGACCTTACTAAGGCTACACCTCCCTTGCCTGAAACGACCTCTGAGAAAGAAAAATACTTTATCACCGGTAGAAATATTTACTCCACCTACTATAATGTAAAAAACCTGGAGCAACGGCTATCTAAGTATATAATTGCAGCTCCTTTTAAAGGAGTGCTTACTGAAGCATTGGTTACTGAGGGTACTTTGATTCGCCCTGGACAGAAGCTTGGTGAATACATTGAAACCGGTACCTACGAAATGGAAGTTGCAGTACCTAAAGAATATGGAGACTTACTTAAAGAAGGAAAAAGTGTGCAGTTGACCGACCTCAATAAAACAAAAACATATACAGGCACTGTTTCAAGAATTAATAGTAGTATTGACCAGGCTACACAGACCATTACAACATTTATCGAAATCCAAAATCCTGATCTTAAAGAAGGGATGTATTTAGAAGCGAATTTAGATGCTAAACAAGAGCCTAATGCGATCGAGATAGATCGTGGATTACTGCAAAAAGATGATCAAATTTTTGTAGTGCGTGATAGCATCTTAGCAATGATCGACGTGAGACCTGTGTTCTTTTCGGATAAAAAAGTGGTGCTTAAGGGAGTTCCTGATGGGGGTGTGATCCTCAATAAACCAGTTCCAGGTGCTTATGCAGGTATGCTGGTCAAAGTGTATGAAGAAAAATCACGCTCAAAGTCCACAGAACAAGCAACCAATATTAGTACCAATTAATCGATCACTATGCGCAAAATAATCTCGTACTTTATTAAGTATCACGTTGCGGTAAACGTGATTTTAATTGCTTTTTTGATTTTTGGGTATTTCGGTGCTCGTTCATTAAAGTCTTCTTTCTTTCCGCTTACGGAGTCAAAAAATATAAGTATCACTATCGTTTATCCTGGAGCTTCACCACTCGAGGTAGAAGAAGGAATCGTGCTTAAAATAGAAGACAATCTTAAAGGATTAGAAGGTATAGAGCGTGTAACCTCTACTTCAAGAGAAAACGGAGGAAATATCAATATCGAAATCGAGAAAGGAGAAGATATTGATTTTATGCTGCTCGAAGTCAAAAATGCAGTTGACCGTGTGCCTACTTTTCCAACAGGGATGGAACCACTTGTAGTTTCAAAATTAGAAGCTGTACGTCCTACGATCAACTTTTCAGTGAGTGGGGATAATGTTTCTCTAGCTACATTAAAAGGTATTGCGAGGCAAATTGAAAATGATTTAAGAGCTATCGATGGGATCTCTCAGATTTCTATAACTGGTTATCCCGAGGAAGAAATAGAAATTGCAGTAGATGAAAACAGCTTATTAGCGTATGGATTAACCTTTAGTGATATTGCACAAGCGGTAAGCCGTGCTAATATCCTTACTACTGGAGGAACTATAAAAACAGATGAAGAAGAATACTTAATCCGAGCAAATAATCGATCGTATTACGGATTGGAGCTTTCTAATCTTGTCATTCGTTCAGAACCCTCAGGGAGAACCATAAGGTTAAAAGATGTGGCTCAAATTAGAGATCGATTCTCTGAAACGCCTAATGCATCTTATTTTAACAGTAATCTTTCGGTAAATGTAGAAATTACTAGTACTAATACGGAAGATCTAATTTCTTCAGCAGAAAAGACAAAAGAATATATTGATGAATTTAACCAGAAGTATAATAACGTACAGTTAAATGTAATCAGTGATCGCTCTATTACGCTGGTACAACGTACCGCGTTACTTACCGAAAATGCGGTCATAGGTATGATTCTGGTACTCGTATTTTTATCATTATTTCTCAATACTAGATTGGCATTTTGGGTAGCCTTTGGGCTTCCTGTAGCATTTTTAGGAATGTTCATATTCGCAGGCTCGTTTGATGTAACTATCAATGTGCTCTCCTTATTTGGGATGATTATCGTAATTGGTATTTTGGTTGATGATGGTATTGTAATCGCAGAAAACATATACCAGCATTACGAAAAGGGTAAAAAACCTGTACAAGCTGCTATAGATGGAACCTTAGAAGTAATTCCGCCCATTGTTTCGGCGATTACCACCACCATATTAGCATTTAGCATCTTCTTGTTTCTAGATGGGCGAATTGGTGACTTTTTTGGAGAAGTTTCTGTGATTGTAATCTTAACCTTAACGGTTTCTTTGGTAGAAGCTTTAATTATTCTTCCTTCGCATTTAGCGCATTCTAAAGCATTACGTGCTCAAAAAGAAGAGCCAAAAGGTACTATGGCGAAAATATTTTCTAAGCTGCGTTACATCAATACCTTTGGTGATTCAATAATGCGCTGGTTACGTGATAACCTGTACAGCCCTATTTTTACCTTTTCGCTAAAAAATAAATTATTTTCCTTTTCAATATTCATCGTGTTGGTCATTATTACTTTTGGTGCTATAGGTGGGGGTGTGGTTAGGACTGCATTTTTTCCAAGAATAGCCAGTGATGCTGTGTCAATTGATCTGGGAATGCCTAGAGGAACTAACGAAAAAATTACGGATTCTATTATAACTATGATAGAAGATAAGGCTTGGTTAGTGAATGAAGAATTAAGTGAAAAATATTTAGTAGGAGAGGAGTATGAGGGAAAAATGCTTTTTGAGAATATCATTAGAGATATCAGTTCGTCGTCCAACGCATCACTTCGCATTAATTTGTTACCTGGAGAGGAACGACCGGATGCGTTAGACGCTAATATTGTTGCCAATACAATACGCGAAAAAGTAGGACCTGTTTTCGGTACAGAAAGGCTGATCTATGGTTCAGGAGGTAATTTTGGAGGAACTCCGGTTTCGGTTTCTTTATTGGGTAATAATATCCAAGAACTTAAAGCGGCTAAGGCCGAGCTAAAACAGAACTTTGAAAATGATCCAAGACTAAAAGATATTGCCGATAACGACCCTGCTGGTATCAAAGAGATTCGACTAGAACTTAAGGAAAATGCTTACGCGCTAGGACTAAATCTAAGAGATATTATGAGTCAGGTACGCGCTGGATTTTTTGGGGTACAAGCACAGCGTTTTCAACGTGGGCAGGATGAAATTAAAGTTTGGGTACGTTATGACCGAGAGAATCGATCTTCGATACTGGATTTGGA
This sequence comes from Aquimarina brevivitae, assembly GCF_004216895.1. GTDB lineage: Bacteria > Bacteroidota > Bacteroidia > Flavobacteriales > Flavobacteriaceae > Aquimarina > Aquimarina brevivitae. The sequence continues at coordinate 1,196,465 of NZ_SGXE01000001.1, forward strand.
TAATATGAGGATACTTACACCTTCCGGATCACGTGTACCTTTAAATGAAATTGCAGAATACAGCATAGAACGTGGTGATGTAGCGGTGAATCACTTAGAAGGAAGACGAGAAATACAAATTTCGGCAGACCTCAAGGATCCTGAAAAAGATACTGCTACTGAAATTTTAGAAGAGATCCGTACGATCACTATGCCCGAGATTCTTTCAAAATATCCAACGGTTTCTCCGTCTTATGAGGGGCAAAATCGAGAAGCGGGTAAATTCTTAGGGTCTTTAGGACCAGTAGGTCTTACTACGCTTTTGCTAATCTATATTACCATAGCCTTTACATTCAGAAGTTATAGTCAACCCTTGATGTTATTGTTATTAATACCGCTTAGTTTACCAGCAGTGGCGCTTGGACACTGGGTACATGGCTTTCCGATCAATATACTTTCTTTATTGGGTATCATTGCACTTATTGGTATTATGGTAAATGATGGTTTAGTACTGATCGGTAGATTTAATAATAACCTAAAGGAAGGGATGAACTTTGATAATGCCATTTATGAAGCGGGTAGGTCTCGTTTTAGAGCCATTTTCTTAACGTCATTAACGACTATAGCTGGGCTAGCACCTTTAATTTTTGAAAAAAGTAGGCAAGCACAATTTTTAAAGCCGATGGCAATTTCTATCGCTTATGGAATAGGTTATGCCACCGTACTTACCCTCTTGGTATTGCCATTATTTTTGTCGTTCAGTAATAACTTCAAGACTAAAACGAAATGGTTAGTTACCGGTAAAAAAATATCAAAAGAAGAAGTAGAACGGGCTATTAAGGAACAAAAAGAGGAGAATGAAGCGCATTAATAAACATATTTTTTTAATTGTACTGAGTATTATTGGGCTGCTTGCTACGAATAGCTTTGGGCAGCAACTATCGAAGCAAGAAGCTATACGCTTGGCTTTAGAAAATAACTTCGGAATCATTGTGGCGGCCAATAACGTGGAGATTGCCGACAATAATAAAAACATATTAAATTCTGGGTATTTACCTACCTTAACCGGTGCCGCAGGAGCTGTATATAATCGAGATAACGTAGAAGCACAATTTTCGAATGGAGATGTTAATACTTTAGAAGGTGCAGAAAGTGATCGTTATAATGCCTCTGTGAGCCTCAATTATACGCTTTTTGATGGGTTAGGACGATTTTATAATTATAAACGCTTAAAGGAGCAGTATAATCTTTCAGAGCTACAAGCAAGAGAGACTATAGAAAATACCATATTACAACTCTTTACAGTGTATTTTGAAATCGCAAGACTGAGTGAGAATGTAGCGGTACTAGAGGAGACACTACGTATATCAAGAGAACGGATTACTAGAGCCAATTACCAGTTTGAGTATGGGCAAGGTACTAAGCTAAATGTGCTTAATGCGGAGGTAGATGTGGCTAACGACAGTATAAACCTGATCAATACCAAACAGCTGCTACAAAATACAAAGCGCGATCTAAGTTTTTTACTCAACGAAGAATTACAAACGGATTTCAGAGTTGATACCACGATCACTTTTATTAATCGTTTAGAAGTAGAAGGGTTTTTAGAGACGTCCATAGAAAATAACGTGAGGATTTTGCGAAACCAAAGTAACATTGCGATCAACGAATATGATGTAAAAGTCAATAAGTCGGGATATTTACCAACCATCGGGTTGACTGGAACCTACGGCTGGAATAAAAGCAATAACAACGCCGCTTCATTCTTATCCACCGTAGTTTCAGATGGGTTGTCAGCTTCTATAAACTTAAGCTGGAATATTTTTGACGGCGGTAGTACGATCACTCGGGTTAAAAACGCTCGAATTGCTTTGGAGAATCAGGAAATTCAGCAAAATCAAATAGAATTGGAAGTTCGGCGTGACATCGCCAATGCCTTAGGCAATTATGAGAATAGGCTAAAGGTTTACCAAATTCAGCAACAAAATGTCGTGACGAATCAAAATAACTTTGAACGATCTCAAGAACGTTTTAAATTGGGGCAAATTACCTCCATCGAATTTCGTCAGGCACAGATCAATTTGATACAAGCATATACCAATAAAACGTTGGCTAAGTATGATGCTAAATTAGCAGAGTTGCAATTATTACAACTAACTGGACAATTATTAAATATAGAATTTTAGACGACAAGGTTCATTTGAGGTAAGGGTTTAATTGAAAACATTAAAGTAGCATGTTTGAGCATTTTTTTCAATGTCCATACTGTTGGGAGGAAATTTCGATGCTGTTAGATGCGTCGGTTTCATCTCAGCGATATATTGAAGATTGCGAGGTGTGTTGCAATCCCATTGAAATTTTTACAAATTTTGAAGATAGAGAACTTGTTGCTTTTGAGGCTAGTAGTATTGAGCAATAAATTTAATTGTAAATATAGTTTGCAGGAATAAAAAACCATTGTATATTTGCAGTCCAATAGCGCGGGATAGAGCAGTAGGCAGCTCGTCGGGCTCATAACCCGAAGGTCGCTGGTTCGAGTCCAGCTCCCGCTACAACAGACCAGATACGAAAGTATCTGGTTTTTTTTATGGATGAAAATTTGAAGATTACTTCAGGAATTGAAATCCGTAAAAAAAGCAAGATTTGAATATCAAATCTGGTTTGTTGTGCAAGCTCACCTTTGTGGTCCAACGACTGAGGTACGAGGGAGTTAATCCAGCTCCCGCTACTAGGTAAACTAGTTGTACAAACAACTGGTTTTTTCATGATTACAATGCATTAGTTTACTTCCTGAGGTTGATGTTGATAAAAATACATTTGGAGCATCGAAATAGGTAAGTGCTACAGGCCGTATCTGTTCTGGTCTAAAACTACAGGAACTAGCTAATTATGTTTCTATTACCATTCACTACCATGGTAACGATTAATCTTCAGATCAAGACGTATATATATTTATAAGTTACAGAAATGGATTCTTCGTATCACAATTTGAGGCTGCTAGCTACATTTACACTTTGAAACATAGCAATCTAAGCACAAATATAAGAGCATACTTTACAGCTTTAGGTAATTAAAACTCCTTTTAAAAGTGTTGTTGGTATATTAAATTTTAAAAACTATGAAAACCCCTTTAATGCTGATTAGCATTCTTCTCTTCTATTCTTCTTGCAGTATTTTTAGTTTACCATCTATCAGTAATAAGGAGGATATCAATGAATTGGAGACGATCATAACCGAGAATTTAGATAGTGATTTAGATGTTTATAGTCTTTATTTCGAGTCAAAAACCTTAACAGGCGGATTGGATCATATTTCCTATGATTATAAGCTAAAAGGCAGTTATTTTCTTGAGTCATTAGACGTTTCTAGCCAAGTGTTAAGTGATCCTTCAAAAAAATCAAAGTCTGCTTATCAAAATAAAAAAACATTCAAAATAAAAGAGGCTTCTATTACATGTATACCTGCAATATATGAAGAAGCTTTGCAAGTGTTAAAAGATCATGAACTTTATGATCAGCATAAAGATTATTACCTAGATTCTTGGGTGTTTAGAACGAATAGGAAAGGCGAGATTTATGCTGATTTTATACTAAACTACTTTATGGATACTTCTCGAGGAGGACGGACTAGTACAACCACTTATGGTCAATATGAGTTTACCATGAACCCAGATAAATCAATAAAACTTAATTATTAAATGAAAGCTAAATTACACGCTCTACTGTATACAATAAGCTTGCTAACATTCCTAACGAGTTGTTCGGGTAATAGCGCAACAGCATCAGTTACCAGTCCTGAGGGTATATCGGTTTTAAAAGAAAAACTAAGTGAAACCTTTGATAAAGACAAGCAAATAGACGGTTTGGTGTTTTTTTCAAACAATAGTACTGTAGATGCTATTGAACAAATTAACATTTCTTTCCCTGAGAACAATAGAAGTACTATGTGGTTTTACAGCTACGCTACAGAAAAATTACATAAACCCGAAGCTCAGCAAATACTTCAGCAAATGCCAAAAACCAAAGCACTAGAAGAATTTAATATTGATAAATGCTATACCTATTTTAAAGAAGCTGTAAAACTAATCGAAAAGGAAACCGATGAATTTTCGAACTACCGCATAGACAGTTATGCGATGAGCGTAAACCCTACCTCAGGTAATATAGAACATAGTTTAACACTTAATACAGATAAAAAATCATTAAAGCGTACTTTTTACGGTAAGAAAGTAAACGATCGCCTCTATAGATTTAAGTTTAAAACTAACGAAGAGGATGTGTTAATTGCTACTGAGGGATTGGATGCCTTTAAAGATGAATAAAGAATAAAAGAAATAAACCAGAAATATCACGAGTCAATATGAAAATAAAAATTTATAAAGCCTTAGAAAACCCAACAATAGAAGATGTAGAAAGGGTGATAAAAGAAAAGATTGGAGATAAATATACGTATAAATCTACGCGAAAGGCTGATAGTGTTGCGGGTAAAATATTAAATGGTAATGCACAAAATACAATTATTGTAATCAAAAATGCATACCATAGAATTGTTGTAGCGGTAGAAACAGTCAAGGATCCAACTGATGATAACGGACAATATACCACCTTACGATTTAGCACAGCTGAATTAGCAGGTTGGTTACGATTTTTACACAGAGAAGGTGGCTTGTTAGGCTCTTTTATTATTCGATTAATATATGGAAGTAATGACCCTATCTATGATGAGGTGAGAAATATTGTGAAAGATAATTTTAAAATAGAAGAGCAAACCTTAGATGTGGGTATAGGAACGCTATTTAATAGAACATAAGTTATCAGGAGTAAAATCCAAATATTAATAAAGCACAATTATTAAAATAATTTCTGAAAAGGCTTAACAGACGTTAGGCCTTTTTTAAGGCAATAAGCTTGATCCGTATATTTGACATATAGGTTAGAAAGAGGTATTCTCTTTTTTTATTATATTAGTCCACATGAAAAAGATGTTAACGATACTATTAGTAGTAAGTTCCGTTTGTACCTATGCCCAAAAGGTATTTCCTGTTAAATATCCAAGCCAAGCGGATGTTAAAGTATTTGTTGTGGATTATCCCAACCAGGCAGATCTTAACGTGTATAAAGTGGAGTATCAAAGCCAAAGCAATGGTAACAAAGGCTTATGGTATGAGGCAAAATATGCCAGTGCTTCGGATAAGAAACTGTATTTTGTAAAGTACGCTAACCAAAGTGATCTCAAAATTTATTATGTAGAGTACCGCAATCAAGCTGGTTGGCGTAATAAAGCAAAAAAACATCTATTAGAGTAACCAACTAGTACAGAACTAATGGTTAATCAGTAGTAATCTATATTTTTACGGTTAAACCGTAATTATAATACGTTTTTTTAGTATCTTACGTATACTTATTTTTAATACATTTACGCAAACTAACGCATTCTCACAACTCAACCCTACTAAAATGAATAAAGAATGCGATCTAATGCTGTTTCTACCTTACACGATTTTGGAAATTATGAAAATTACCTTCAAAGAGAGCTGTATGATTTAGTCAAAGATGATCTTTCCATTTTTAATTTTATTCAGGACTCTGCTTTAGATGGTTTATGGATATGGGATTTAGAAAACTCGGATAATGAGTGGATGAGTCCTAAGTTTTGGAACTCTTTGGGATACAGTAAAGAGGAAGTCCCCCATCGAGCACTATTCTGGCAATCCATTATCAATCAAGATGATTTAAAAGAATCCAAAGAACTACTTAAAAAACATATTGAAGACCCTTCTTATCCGTATGACCACGTAATGCGGTATAAGCATAAGCTAGGGCATATAATTTATTTAAGATGTCGTGGTATGCTCATCCGAGATGAGGAGGGTGAAGCTATTCGTCTTTTGGGAGCTCATATTGATGTTACCAAATTAGTAAAGACCAAAGATCAGCTCAAAAAACAAGTTGAGCGATACAAGCATATAATTGAAGGTACTAACTTAGGTACCTGGGAGTGGAATATCCAAACTGGAGAAGTAGTGTTTAATGAGCAATGGGCAGAGACCATGGGGTATTCATTGATTGAATTAAGCCCTATATCAGTAGATACCTGGATGCGAAGTTTACATCCACACGATCTGAGTATATTCAATAAAGCATTAGGTGATCATTTTGAAGGTAAGAAGGAGTTTATTGACTGCGAAGTTAGGATGCAACATCGCAATGGCTCCTGGGTTTGGGTGCATAATAAAGGAAAAGTAGTGTCTCGATCCGGCACAGGTGAACCAGAATGGATTATTGGTTCTCACAATATTATTACCAAAAGTAAAGAACAGATCGATATTCAAAAAGTCTTTATTGAAAATGCGCCTAGTGCCATAGCCATGTTCGATCGAGAGATGAAGTATATAGCACATTCTAAGAAATGGTTGTCTGATTATAATATTAAAAAAGAAAATGTGATTGGTAAATCGCACTATAAGATTTTTCCTGAGATTGGAGAGGAATGGAAAAAGCTACACCAAAGATGTCTACACGGCGAAGTAATAAAATCAGATGATGATTGTTTTGTACGAGCAGATGGCAGCAAGCAGTGGCTGAGCTGGGAGATACGACCTTGGCATGTTTCTTCTGGTGCTATAGGAGGTATTATCATGTTGACCAATGATAAAACGAAACAAAAAGAAGCCGAATTACGGACTAAAATATCCGAAAAGAAATTTAGGCAGAGTTTTACCAATGCAGCTATTGGTATGGCAATCGTAGGACTGGATGGAGCTTGGGTGGAAGTAAATTCATCAATATGTGAAATATTGGGGTATAGTGAAGTAGAATTGAGACAACGAACCTTTCAAGAAATTACGCACCCAGATGACCTCGATAAGGATTTGAAGTTGGTGCATCAACTATTGGAAAAAGAGATACCCTTCTATCATTTGGAGAAAAGGTATATCAATAAATCAGGTGAGATTATCCATGTACATTTATCGGTATCGTTGATACGGGATGAAGAGGAAAAACCATTATATTTTATCTCCCAGCTTAAGGATATCACTGCCAGGGTAAAAGCTCAGAAAAAACTCCACGAAACGGTTTATCAATTAGAAGCTATTTTAGACTCCAGCTCGCAAGTAAGTATGATAACAACCGATACAACCGGAATGATAACTAGTTTTAATAGGGGGGCAGAAAATTTATTGGGGTATCATAAAGAGGAGTTGATAGGTAAACATTCGCCTAAAATAATACACGATGCAAAAGAAGTTACAGCGCGAGCTCAAGAGCTCTCTGTAGAACTGAATACACCAGTAGATGGTTTTGAGGTCTTTGTAGCTAAGGCAAAAAAAGAAGGACATGAGACAAGAGAGTGGACCTATGTAAAAAAGGATGGAACTCATTTTCCGGTGCAGTTAACAGTAACTGCTATGAAAGACAATGATGAAATAGTTGGATTTTTGGGTATTGCCGCGGATATTTCTGAATTAAAAAGTATTCAGAAAGAAATGAATCAATTGATTGAGGTTACCAGTAACCAAAATGAACGCTTAAAGAATTTTGCACACATCGTTTCGCATAACCTAAGATCACACGCTAGCAATTTTAGAATGCTAATGGAGCTGTTTAATCTTGAGGATTCAAAAGAACAGTTAATGGAACAATATCAGTTATTAGAAAATGCTTCATATAATTTAAAAGAAACGGTGGACCATCTAAGTGAAGTGGTTGTAATGAACACTGATGAGGATATTAAATTAGAAGAGTTATCCTTACATCAGTTTGTAGATAAAACAGTAAAAGGGATGCAGGGCTTGGCAGATCGAGCCAAGGTAACTGTGGATAACTCCGTATCCAAAGACTTAAAAGTAAAGGCGGTACCTGCTTATTTAGATAGTATAATTCTCAATCTATTAAGTAATGCTCTACGATATCGATCAGAGGACCGAGAAAGTTTTGTTTCATTCCATACACAGCGTCAAAATGATTATATCATATTAAACGTAGAGGATAATGGTCTGGGGATTGATCTTAAAAAGCATCAGGCAAAAATATTTGGAATGTATAAAACTTTTCATAAACACGCAGATTCAAGAGGACTTGGTTTATTTATGACCAAAAATCAAGTTGAGGCTATGGATGGAAAGATTGAAGTAGTAAGTAAAGTGAATGTAGGAACTGTTTTTAAAGTTTATTTAAAGGATGCAAAAAATTGATTTAGCGTGTATTATTGATGACGATCCTATTTTTGTATATGGTATACAAAAGATGATCGCGATGGGAGAGTTTTGTAATAACTTTATGGTCTACAGCAATGGCCAGGAAGCCTTGGATGCACTTACCATTATTATAAAAAATAAAGAAAAGTTGCCCGAGGTAATTTTATTGGATCTTAATATGCCAATCCTAGATGGATGGCAGTTTTTGGATGAGTTTACTAAAGTAAAATTAGACGAGAAGATTATGATCTATATTGTTTCATCCTCAATTGATCCAACAGATGTGCTAAGAGCGAAATCCTATGAAAACGTATCCAATTATGTAGTCAAACCTATAGACTTAGAACAATTGAGGCAATTATTTCAGAGCGTAAAGGATAGTTTACAAAACAATATGTAAATCGTAAAGAGGAAAGTTTACTTGTTAGGGTCATTGGTGTATAAAGCAAATTTTTTGAAAGTACCCAGGGCTATTTTTATTACTTAGATGTAAGCTTTCGCTATGGTAAATAACTGTCAAATAGTGTGTTGTATAACCTCCTATTTATGACTTTAACGTAATTATAAGACTAAAAACTTGCATAAGTCATTATTGATCTTATATTGAAAGACTGTAATAAGTATAACCGTCAGTACACCTATTTGTACTATTCATAACCTAAAAGATCAAAATGGATAAAAAATCTTACCTCGAAAAAGCGATTGCGTGGGCAGAGAAAAAGTCTACAGTTTCCTTGCGAGCTGTAACCTCTGATTACGAAGACCCAAAGAGTTTCACTAACACTGATACGAAAGAAACGATACGACCTGATTTATCTTTTACGACACACGGCGGTGCTAAGCATTATACTGATGTTGCGCTCAAGGATGAAAACCCTCAACGATTAGTAACCCGTTGGAAATTACTAAGTATGATGGCTTCATTGAAGCGTGGTAAATTACATTTATTGGCTCCAAAAGGCCATAAAAGATTTACAGAACGGTTGGTCAATCGTTATAATATCAATGCTAATATATATTCGCTATAAAATCTAATCACAAAAATGCTTTTTGCCTAAATTTATTTGGGCCAGAGGCATAATGATATAAAAAATTAATTATTAAATAATTTATGGACATTAAACAAACAATTGTACAGCCTAACGGTAGCGTGCGTAAGACAGAAGACGCAAAAAAAGTAAAAAAAGAAATTGATTATTGGAAAAAGCAAAGAAATAAAAGAAAGTGTAGGGAGTTTGAGGAAATGTCCTACTGGGAGGTGATGTGTACCAACACAGCGCTGTAAAAGTTTTCTGCAATACCTATTGTTAGTTTCGTTAATCTCTGTTAAAGACTTGTCATACTAAGGAGAGATTAATAATTTAACGTTATAATTTTAAGCAATGGGTATCAAAAAAAAGAAAAATAATCAAGATCGGGCTGTGATAAGCTTCTATGGTAAACTAAAACCGCCAAGAGGAAAGTTTAAAACAAGAGCTCGAAATATGAAAAAGGCATTACAGAAAAACACTAAAGGTTAAAAATAATTTTAATCTCTAGTGTTTTTTTTTAGCATACATTAATGTGAAGAAATCCTAATCTATATAAATATGAAAAAGCAATTTTTAATTTGTTGTACAGCATTCCTCACTACTGCTATGACTTTTGCTCAGCAAAATATAGACGAATTATTAGCTGCGGGTATCAACGATGCACAGCGATATACTAGAGAGTACCTTAGACCTGCTGGAGAAGGAATGATGTATAGTATGAACCACGGTTGGTTTAATAGTGGTAAATCAAAGAAACTATTTGGTTTTGAAATTTCCTTGGTAGCTAACGCAGCTTTTGTAAATGATGACAATCAATCGTTTATATTAAATCCTGCGGATTACGAAAATTTAGATTTTAGGGATAATCCTGGAGTGCTAAGACCAGTAGCCACAGCCTTTGGTGATATTCAAGGCGTGGTGGTAAGGGTAGAAGGAGAAAGTACAGTGCCAGGAATTCCATCTCAGGATGCAGAATTTGAATTGCCTACTGGTTTAGGAAGTGAGGGTATTAATTTAGTGCCTACAGCCTTTTTGCAGGTTGGATTTGGATTTCTAAAGGGTACCGAGATCAAAGTACGATACTTTCCTAAAGTAGAAACTAATGATACCGAGGTTGGATTTTATGGAGCAGCATTGCAGCATGAGTTTACCAAATGGCTACCAGCCGACAAAGTATTTCCGGTGGCAATTTCAGGGATGATTGCATATACCCATTTGGATGCCAGCTATGATTTTACAGAGAGTAGTTTTATAGATGGCGAAAATCAACGATTTGAAAATAATACCAATACCTGGCTTTTTCAGGTCATAGGATCTACGAAGCTACCGGTTTTTAACGTGTATGGTGGATTAGGCTATCTTACGGGCAAAGCAAAAACAGACATTTTAGGGACTTACAGAGTACAATCTGGGGTTGTGTCTCAGGAAGAAATTACAGACCCTTTTTCCATTGAAAATGAGGTGTCCGGTGTTCGAGGAACTTTAGGTGCCAAATTAACCTTGGCTTTTTTCAGACTTAACGTAGATTATACGATTGCTGAGTATAGTGGATTTTCCGTTGGATTAAACTTTGGTTTATAAACTTATTTTAATGTTTAAAAACCAAATATCTTATTTTTTCGTAAATATATACGAACTCAAAAATGTAAAAATGAAAAAGGTAATTTTACTGTTAGTTTTTTTTCTTGTAGCACTTGGAATGCAAGCTCAAAATAGTAAACAGTCTAACTTCGGTATTAAAGGTGGATATAACCTGGCAGCTGTCAGTTATGACGGAGATACTGAAACGGGTCAACGACACGGATTTCACCTCGGTATTTATGGAGAGTCTTTCGTAAGTACTTCTTTTGCGGTTCAACTAGAAGTACTATACTCACAACAAGGGTTTGAAATCGAAGATGATAGTGGAACTTTTACTCAAAAGTTAAATTATATCAATCTTCCGCTAATGTTTAAAGGCTACGCTTCCAAAAATTTCTTTTTAGAAGCAGGACCACAGATTGGTTTAGCTATTTCTCATAAGGAGGAGTTTGATAGTGGTATAAACTTTTTTGACACTTCTTCAGAGTTTGATCCCAATAGTTTTGATTGGGGGGTAAATTTTGGTGGCGGATTTAAAACAGATACCGGATTTAGTTTAGGTGTACGATATCATCTAGGACTTGGAGATATTTATGATGAAGGTGCGCCCAAAAATAGAGTTTGGATGTTTTCTGTAGGATTTGATCTATAAAAATAATTTAGTGTAAATAAAACGGTGTAAAGCTTAAGCTTTACACCGTTTTATTTTATGACCTCAATCGTATTGGTACTCAAATTGACCTTTACCCGAAGTTGCGAATTTGTATTTAAACTGGCTGTAGCAATAAAATTATCAATTGTAAACTCGTATAAGCTCTCCGCTATTTTAGAAACATCATTAAGGTGAATAGTTTCTTTTTTGGGCAATTGGATAGTGTCAGGAAGATTCCATTCTTTTAATAAAGCGTTTATCTTCATAAGGTTTTGATGTTCCCTATGAACATCAGATAAATAAAGTTGCTTTGGGTTTTGATAGCCTTGCTTGCTCAAACGTAACCAAATTGATCTGTTTTTGAGTTCAATACTATCCTGTAAATTCGGATAACAACTCATTTCTTTATCAACTATTTTAGTAACAAAGGGCCATTTCCTTGAAGCTATTCGATGCGCTTGTAGGGTCGTTTTATCGTGTGTATCAAATACACATAACTCTAAGGGAGTAGCTCTATCAATTTTGCGTTGACCGAAGATACTGCTTGTGGTCAGTAGTAGATAAAAAAGAAATTTTTGTAGGGTCATGATTGTGTGAAGCTAGATCCTAATTAAAATTACAAAAAAATCATCTTGCCCTTTGGTTTTAGAGGTTGGTATTGTAAAATTTATCATTTTTTACTTGTAACCCCTTCCTATTTTGCTTAAATAAATCAAACCATACTGATTTATTACGTTTTGTAATCGCTAGGCATTAGTGTTTTTCTATAAAATTTATGTAAAAAATAAAAGTGTTAAGCGTATCGTATAAATAAAATTCTTATATTAAAGTATTAAAAATGAGCTACTAAGCATTCTTTATTAGATTTTATAAATCAGCAAGTTGAATCAAAGTAATCATTTATTCGTTACGAGTACTTAAACCCTCATATTCTATAATAATCATGAATGCTATAGAAATCATTGAACAGCTCAATAAAGACTGGTTTCAAAATTACGGTGATACCGATACCAAAAAATTTGCTTCTTACCTGCACGAAGACTTTATCTATACCGGTAAACAAGGTGTTTTTAAGAAAAAGGAATATATTAAAGATGTTGTTTCGGGTAGAATTAAACGTAAACTATCTGCAAAGGAGTGTATAGAAATTACAGATTTCGGATATACAGCTCTTTGTGTAGGAGAAACTGAACTGATCAATCCTACTTATACCACAAAAAGTAATCACAACTTTACCCTTGTTTGGCACCGCGTAGAGGATGAATGGAAAGCAGTAGCTTACTATGAGTCTTAAAAGTATATAGTAGTTAAGATGTTATCCTAATTAGCTTTTATTTTCAAAATTCTCTTTACACTTTGTCAGATATTCTTCTATAGGTAAGTCAATAGTTTCTTTAGCCAAATTATAAAAAACAGGATTGAATTCTTCTTCTAATCCGTGCGAGCAGGGGTAGCAGCTAAAGTTTTTATGAAATAATGGATGGTCGTTAAACCTTCCCTGTAATTTAATGCATACGCGATACAAAATGAAGTTGATTTCTACAAACCGATTATACAGGGGATACTCTTCTTTTTCCTCTTTTTTTATCCATTCTTCTAGATACTCGGTTTCATAGATACTAAAGTACGAGCCCAATAAAATGCCATCATTAAGGTCGTCTGTATTTTTTGGTGGATTGATATAGTAGCAATCCAGACCGTGCTCTCCCCAATAGGGGATTAAACATTTAATTTTCTCTTCAAATGGGATAAGTTCACCCGACTTCATTACATTAATTTTGTCAAAAAAATTAAGGTGTAATTGATTAAGCGCTTGCGTAATATGATCTAAGCAGTATTTTTCTAAATCTTCACCACATGCTATGCTGATTTCATTTTCTAAGTGTCCTAACCAAATCAAATGACTATCATCAGCCTTGATATGATTTACTTTTTCAAAACCTACCGTTGGTGCATAGGTTGTAAATGCTTCGAACAAAGCACCAAAATTTACTGAAGTGTAGTCATAATCAATATCTAAGCTCATAGGCTCATCCAAATACTCTAAAAGTTCCAAGTCTTCCTTTAATTCAGATGGGGTGATAAGCTGTGCATCTAAGTCTGGAAAAACCCAAATTTCACCATCAAAAAATTGAAATAGTATTGAGGTAGGGATTACTGCTTCACCGTATTGCTTAGAAAGATCAATTATTTCGTTTTTGTAAGCTTTAAATAAAACGTCAGGTGTTATCGTAGACATGAAAAATACAATTGGTTAGATTTTATTTTAGGAATCAAAGACAAATGATAGCTTTAATGGTAGTATAATTAATTATGAATAAAAATATACATAAATATTTAATTACAAAATTAAATTATGATCGTAACACCCTTTCTAAGACATAATTTTATTTTTCTTGGATCGATAGCACTACCAATCATTCAAAAAAATGTTTATCACTATGGTTTATGATGCCTTCAACAAACGCTATTTTATTGTCTCCTAAATAAAAAATCAGCTGGGATGTCATTGAAGGGTCGAACAGCAAATACCTCTAATGTGTTGTTGTTGTTTAGTGTTATCCTAAAAATAGTGATATCCGAGGAGTCGTTTGGGTTAGTAAGTACAAGTTGATTTTCTTCTAGGCGCCATAAAAAATCCGAACGCTCTAATTCTTGGCAAGAAAAAGTTATTTCGTCACTAGCCTCATCGGTTTCTTCTGTTATTATGGATGCTTCAAATGCACCAACCCCATTATTTTCAAAAATAAATGAGGCCGAATAGCAGGGTATTTCTAGTAAAACATTAGTGTTGGCAGTACCATCTCTATCGAGATCTGCTGCAGTTTGTAGTTCAACGGCCGTACTTTGCCAGGTGCCTAAGATTTCTACAAGCGTATCGTCATTATCCTCTGTGCTGCAACTGATAAGGAGCAGCGATAACATTAAATAAAGTAATGTAGTGAACTTCATAGATTTTGTATGTAATCGTTATAACACTTAAGCTCTGCAAAATAATAAAAGATTAAAGATTCTATCCTTCTTTTATAAAAATATAGATTCTTAACATTTAAAGAGTAAATTACCATTTTGCCTATTTGAAATGATGGAAGGATGTTTTTTAAATTATTAGCCGTAGTGGATCTTATTAATAATTGCATACTGGCTATCTTAATCCTTAGTATAAATGTATAGATTCTTTATTTTTGAAATATGATAGATAATTTTGAAAACGAGTATTTTGGAATTGGTATTCAAAATGGTAAAACACCCGAAAATCTTGGGGTACTATGGCGTTCCGCTCAAAATTTAGGAGCTAGTTTTATCTTTACCATTGGCAATAGATATGCTAAACAGGCTTGCGACACCCACAATGCAGTAAAGTCAATGCCTTACTTTCATTATAAAGATTTTGATGATTTTTTCAAACATTTGCCAAAAGGAGCTATGTTGGTTGGTGTGGAAAAAACAGAAGACGCCCTACCTATTGAAGATTTTAAGCACCCAAAACGATGTGTTTACTTACTAGGTGCAGAAGACCACGGATTATCGAATAAGGCTATAGAAAAAAGCCATTTTTTGGTACAATTTAAATCTGAATTGAGTCTTAATGTTGCGGTAGCTGGGAGTATAGTGATGTACGATAGAAATAGAAATAAACCAAGGTTTATCCGAGCTAAAGAATAAGGTTGTTAGAATAGAAAAAGCGGTTAGATAACCGCTTTTTCATTCAACAAACTCACAAATTCAATTAGAATTCGCTAATAATTTTTTATTCGGCTGCTATGACAAGTTCAAAATCTTGTACTGTTTCGCCACCAGTAGTAATCACTACATCGTCTGCAGTTTCTGATGGGTATCCATCTGCTACTACAGTTGCCGAATATGTACCTGGATCTAAGCCTAGTACCATATAGTTACCATTTTCATCAGTAAATGTGGTGGTTTCAATCATGCCCTCTGCATTATAAACCGAAACCTCAGCGCCAAATAAAGGCTCCATCATATCGGCTCCGTATCCTCCGGTAACAACTCCTCTTAGCGTGCCTGTAGTATCTACATTACACGCTTTGATTACTGGCTTGAAATTAAATCCAGAAATCCCATTAGGAGCGTTAGGGTTACTTTGCGGCACAAAGGATCTACTGATGTCAAAATCTAATAATACTTGTCCAGGAGCATCTCCGCCAACGGTAATATTAGGTTTTACAAAGACCTTTAAACCACTTTGAGCTCCACTTGGTATTGTCATTTCGTAAGAAGTGCCATCTGTTAAAAGTACACTTGCTTCTTTAATATATATACGAAATAAATCATATTTTCCAACAGGAACTGTAGTGTTGGCAAGTGTTTCGGTTAAACCATTGTTAAGCTCTACCAAGTTAATCTGAGCCTCTTCTTCAGTTAAGGTAATAAATGGTGAACCTTCAATATCTCCTTCTTTAAGCCTGCCTTCAATTTTAGTGATGGTAACGTTGGCTTCTTCTACGGTATCAAAAGGAAATGGAGCATCTGTAATCTGTACATTTAGCTTACCTGTAGTTGCTACATTTTCATCAGAACAACTAAATAAGGTTAAGGATAGTACAGCTAAAAAAGTAAATACAATTTTAGTAGTTTTCATAATTTTGGGTTAATTTAAAATTATGTAGAGGTGCTTCATAGATTGGGATTTTTGTTTGCTTGTATTATAAAAACAACTTAACTTTCGATTTTCCTTTAAAATTTTATTTTTTTTAACAAGTAAAAACATAAAACACAGATGCTCAAGGCTTTTAGTGATTGGATTTGGGATTGGCCTTTGCTAGTTTTAATAATTGGTGGAGGAATTTTCTTTCTAATCTATTCACGATTTACTCCTTTTCTTCATTTTGGTCATACAATAAATATACTCAGAGGAAAATATGATGATGATACTGCTACAGGTACAATCAACCATTTTCAAGCGTTGTCCTCTGCTATTGCTGCTACTGTAGCTATGGGAAATATTAGTGGTGTGGCAGTTGCTATAGCTACAGGAGGACCTGGTGCTATTTTTTGGATGTGGATTAGTGCAATTCTGGGTATGGCAACTAAGTTTTATACGTGCTCTTTGGCTGTGTTGTATAGAAAAGAAGATGAAACGGATGGTATCGCAAGTGGACCGATGTACGTAATTACTAAGGGGATGGGTGAAAAATGGAAGCCGCTAGCAGTATTTTTTGCTGTGGCAGGTCTGGTTGGTACTTTACCCATTTTTACCACAAATCAGTTAACACAAACGTTAGTAGATGTATCAGGGATCAGTAGTGACTACAAAATATATATAGGTATATTAATTTCCTTTTTTGCGTTTGTTGTAATCATTGGTGGTATAAAGAGAATTGGTGCGGTCGCTGAGAAATTAGTACCAGCCATGGTGGTCTTATATCTTATCACTGTAGTTACCATACTGGTCATAAAGATTGAAGAAGTTCCTTATATGATAAGCTTAATCTTTTCAGATGCTTTTTCTGGAGAAGCGGCTCTTGGTGGGTCTTTAGGGCATTTAATTAAAACAGGTATTAAGCGGGGTTCATTTTCTAATGAGGCAGGGATAGGGACAGCACCCATGATACACGGTATGACTAAAACTAAAGAACCTATTAGAGAAGGTTTGGTAGCTATGATAGGGCCTTTAATCGATACCTTACTGGTATGCACGCTTACAGCTTTTGCTATCCTGGCTACAGGGGTTTGGCAATTTTCTGATCAAAATGGAATTAGTCTTACCTTATTGGCGTTTAATTCAGCGCTACCTGCTGGATTAGGGGATATTCTTCTAATGATAATGGTTTTGGTGTTTGCATTTTCAACCTTGTTTTCGTATTCACATTATGGAGTAATGTGCCTGGGATATTTAACTAAACCTAAATATGGAAAGTATTACAATTATTTTTATGTCCTATCGATTATCGTAGCAGCAGTGGTTAAAATTGACGTAGCAGTAAATTTAATAGACAGCGCTTTTGCACTTATGGCAATACCTACAGTATTGTCAGGATTATTATTGGCACCTACCATTAATGATATGGCAAAAAAATATTTTAAAGAATTAAAAACCACATCCAACAATACGGTTAATACTTCGTAACGCTTATTCGACTTTATCCCACATTTTATCAGCAGTTAATCTAAAACTTCCTAAATGATTAAAACTACATTCTTCTGGTGCTATGATGGATAGAAATGGATCATCGTTTTCATCCTTATAAAGATAATACACATTACCTACCACAGGCTCGAAACTGAATCTGGCATTATAGATAAGGTTATTGTATTCGTATTTAGTCATCAGTGCCTCATACTGTGCCTTTATTTCATCAAATTGAGCTTTAACTTGCTTATTGACCTTATGGATATTATTGTTTTTCCAGGCGATAGTATCACCGATTTCTATAGCTGGTGCGCCAACATTAGTAGTATAAGGCTTTAAAGCGGCATCATATTTACCTTGCTCCTCATCAAATACCACAGCATCTGGTTTTTTCTTTTTAGTCATTACCTCTTTGCTATTTTATTATGTGTTATCTGTTTTTGACGCGAACATTTAAAACGTCCGGATTCAAAATTACGTAATTTTTGGTGTTTTGTTTTTCGGCCCTGAACGCGTTTACGCCATAACTTAAAGCTCGAGGCTTTCATCTCTCTTCGCATTAAATCGATAACATCTTGTTCTTTAAGATCAAATTGCCATAGAATAGCGTCGAAGGGAGTTCGGTCCTCCCAGGCCATTTCAATAACTCGATCAATTTCTCTAGGTGATAAATTTTGATATGTTGTGTTTTTTTTATCCATTTTGTAATTAACTATTAGTTTAAATTATCCCTGTCGGGGAGTGTATGTTTTTTTAATATCCTAAAACTTTCTTTCTGAACCAAAGGATCTTTTCGTAGCTCCCATAAGGTGTCACTGGCTTTTTTTCGGGTTTTTTGAATATCAACAATGGGTAAAGGATAATCTTCGCCCAATGTAAAATCGTACATTTTTTGCTCCATCGGCGTCATCAGATAAGGTTCGTGGATAAAGTTTTCTGGAATATCGCTTAGCTCCGGAATCCATTTTTTAATAAATTCACCTTTAGGATCGTGAGCAACACTGTTTTTGACCGGGTTATATATGCGCAAGGTATTGATACCGGTTTCGCCTGCTTGCATTTGCAATTGTGGAAAATGAATACCGGGTTCAAAATCCAGAAACATTTGTGACAAATGCGCTGTTGCGGCTTGCCAGGGCTGCCATAAATTATGGGTAAAAAAAGAAACAACTAAAGCACGCATTCTAAAATTGAGGTACCCTGTCTCCTTTAAGCATCGCATACAAGCATCTACAAGCGGATAACCTGTTTTTCCTTCTTTCCAAGCTATTTGGTAAGCTTCAGCAATCTGTTTTTTAAGTTTTCTATACCCCTTATTAATGCTTTCGAACTCCATGACGTCCTCCATTTCAAATTTTTGAATAAAATGTGCTTGCCATTTAAGTCTGGACATAAAGGCATCAATTTGTTTTTTATTTGAGGAAGTTTTTCGTTTTTCTAAGGCATAGTGTATTACTTGTCGTACAGATAAATTCCCCCAGGCCAAATAGGGAGAAAGTCGGCTACATCCTGTTCTTGCTTCCAAGGGTTTGGAAATATGGGCATTGTAATTTACGTAGCGTTCTGCAAAAAAAGACTCCAAATAATGCAAACCTTTTGTAGTGCCTCCAGGTTGAAAGCTGGTGTTATTGTGGGTATGGAGATCAACAGGCTGAAATATTTTTTCTAATTCAGCAATTGTTTCCATTGACATAAAATTATGAGACACACTGGTAAAATCAAAAATAGGCGCGATCATATAGCTTTCCCAATCTTCACGCCAGGTTTCTCTGTTTTCTATACCTCTAAAAACACCATTATTTATATTTTCTTTCCACTGGATTAGATTGTTTTTGCAAAAACGAGAAAAAGCCTTATCGCGGTCATAGGTCAAACGTATTCCTGTTTCTTGATGCGAAAAAACAGATTCAATTTTCCAAAATTGTTGCAATGTACTAATCACAGGGATGATCTCTGATGCTACCGAAAGTACTTTAGTGTTATATGGAGCCAATTGATTATTGAGATCTACAATAGATTGTTTTATAAAATTCCAATGCCGCTCACTGTAGTGTTTATCTTCGATTAGAGAATGTTCAAAAACATATAACAGAAGGGTAGGGCGACTGGCTTTTGCCGCATTATAAATAGCTTCATTATCTTGCAATCGCAAGTCTCTTTTAAACCAAACAATATTTACAGTTTCCTTTTTAGTATTCATCGGGGTTTTTTATAATAGCATTCGCTCTTTCTTTAAGAGCTTTCAACTTCTCCTTATCCATTTTATCTAAAGTGCTAAGCATCATGTTCATGCGTTGGTTGTCCTCAAAATAGGAACGTTTTTCATCTAAAAAATTCCAGTATAATGAATTAAACGGGCATGCATCTTCTTCTGTTTTTTTAGACACTTTATAGTGGCAATCTTTACAATAATTACTCATTTTATTGATATAGCTTCCGCTAGAGACATAAGGTTTGGTAGCGATAATGCCTCCATCCGCATATTGGCTCATCCCACGGGTATTTGTAATTTCTACCCATTCGATGGCATCGATGTATACACCTAAATACCAATCGCAAACTTCATCAGGGTGCACCATACTTAGCAACGCATAATTACCAGTGATCATTAATCGCTGTATGTGATGTGCATAAGCTTCGTCCAAGCTTTCTTTAATGGAATGATGTAAGCAATTCATTTTGGTTTTTGCAGTCCAATAAAATTCAGGTAATTGATTTTGATTATCTAATTTGTTACTTCTTCGATAGCCGGGCATTTCTTTCCAATAAATACCTCTCATGTATTCTCTCCATCCGATAATTTGACGAACAAACCCTTCTACTTGCGAAATGTGAATGTCATCCTTATGTTCCCGCCAATACTCAATTACGGCATCAACAACCTCTTTTGGATGAAGCATTTTACTATTCAAGGCAAAGGATAGGCGACTGTGAAATAGAAATTTTTCATCGGTGTGCATGGCATCTTGGTAATCGCCAAAGTGTACAAGTAAATTTTTACAAAAATAATTTAATACAGATAACGCATCCTCTCTGGATGTTGGCCAACTAAAATTAGTGGCATCTATAGTACCCATCGTTTCCACACCGTGCTCATCAAGTAAAGTTATAATATCAGAGGCATCTTTTCTAAACCCTCTTTCATGTGGGATCTCTGGGTCGCCTTTCCACTTTTTACGATTACTTTTATCAAAATTCCATTTACCCCCTTCAGGATCTTTATCATTAACCATCATAATGTCATATTTCTTTCGCATATGGCGATAAAAATATTCCATGGTGTATTGTTTCTTTCCTTCATAGAAATCAGCAAGATCTGTTCTTGAGGTTAAAAAGTGCTCCGAATCGTACGCATGGGTTTCGATATCCAGATTTTTACAAATCTCAGTTAGTTGCTCGTCTAATCGATATTCGTCGGGTAACTGGTATTCGAACTTATTTGCATTATGCTCTTTAATGAGTTGTTTTAGATTTTTAGTAAGATCTTGCTTGTTATTTTCGTGATCCAATTGATAATAAACCACTTGGTGACCTTTTTCTTCGAGCCAGTTTTTAAAATTGCGCATACTGAGGAAGAAGGCTACAACTTTTTGGATGTGATGACGTGTATAATCTGTTTCTTGTCGCATCTCTGCCATAAAATAAATGACCTCGTCATCTGTAGATGAATACCAGGAATGTTTATAGTTCAGTTGATCGCCAAGTAGTAGTCGTATAGTCATAGTTGCTTAAAATAAAGTGGTTTGTAGCCATTGATTCTGAAATTTTTGATTGGGGTCATAACGCTCTGCCTGACTTGAAATATTAAATTTTCGATCTCTGGGGTCATTACCAACACCAGCAACATACATCCAGTTACCATAATTACTATGAACATCGTAATCTATTAATTGAGATTCAAAATAGGCTGCACCGATGCGCCAATCGAGCTCCTGTTCTTTGGCAAAAAACGAAGCTACATTTTGACGGCCACGATTACTCATCCATCCTGTTTCTTTGATCTCTATCATATTGGCATTGACAAATGGCTCTTTAGTATTGCCAGAAATCCATTGCTCGATAAGCTTAGGATCAGTTTTCCACTCGTAGTCTTTTTCAAGGATACCGCCAATCTTAAAAATACTCGATCCATGTTTCAATGAAATGTATTTAAAAAAATCTCGCCATATGAGCTCAAAAATTAACCAATACGTAGAATCATTCTTATGGACTTTTTCTTCGTATTTCTTTACTTCATCATAAACAGTTCTGGCAGATAGGCAACCGATAGCTAACCAGGCTGATAGCTTAGAGCTATAATCAATACCTACTAAACCATTTCGTGTTTTTTTGTAGTATGACAATTTTTTGGTATCCCAAAAATAGTGTTGGATGCGGGCTAAACCAGCACGCTCACCACCCTTGAACGGAAACGCTGACCTAGAATCCACTTCAAATGGTGCAAAACCTAATGCCTCTAAAGAAGGGATGGAAGTATTGATATCTATTTTATTTTGGGGCGGTAAAGGTGGTATCCCAATAGGCTTTTTGACGGTAACATATTTTTCACATTTTTTTCGAAACTGAGTAAATACTTTAGGGGTTTTTTCAAAGTCAAAAGGAAGTTCATCCGGATCAAAAAGAAATTGATCATAGTAGGCGAACCAATTTGTAGAAGTAGAAGATGCTGCTTGCACGCTAGTCAATACTGTTTGCTCTTCTTGTGTCCATTCCTTTTGTAGATAAACGTTTGATATTTTATACTTATCGATAAGATAAGGAATAGTGTTCTCGGGTGTTTCGTGAGCTACGTGTAAGGAAATATTTAAGTTGTTTAAGTTTTGTTTTAGTTCTGTAACGGATTCAATCATAAACTTAGCTCGGTACTTCTCTGTTTTTTTAAAGCCATAAAGGGTGTCTGCAAATAGTCTGGGATCAAAGCAAAAGACTCCTATGACGCTATCGTTTTGTTCGATAGCCTTATGTAATACGAGATTATCTTGGGCTCTAAGGTTGGTAGTAAACCAGACTAAAGCTGTTTTCATAGCGTAGGCGTTTTTGGGTATTTTTTGTTGCGATTTCTACGGCACCGCTCACTACAATATTTTACTTCATCCCAGACATTTTCCCATTTTTTTCGCCAGGTAAAAGGTCTTTCGCAAACAGCACATATTTTTGTAGGGAGATGCGTTTTCTTCACAAGTATATTTTTGTTTATCAAATTTAAATAAAACTTAAACAAAAATATGAGTTGGACAAGTCTTTAACAGGAATTTTATCATTATCTTAAGTATTAATTTATCCTTTGACGGTACTTAGGATCAATTTCATTACTAATCAAAAGTATATAAAGGGTATAAAGAATATCTTTGCAGTATCTTTGTAAAAAAATACATATGGCGCATAAAGCTGGTTTTGTAAATATTATAGGTAACCCTAATGTGGGTAAGTCTACCTTAATGAATGCGATGATAGGCGAAAGACTTTCAATTATTACTTCGAAAGCGCAAACGACTAGACACCGAATTTTGGGTATCGTTAATGGAGAAGACTTTCAGGTAATCATATCTGATACTCCTGGTATCATAAAACCAGCCTATGAATTGCAAGCTTCGATGATGGATTTTGTTAAATCTGCCTTAGAGGATGCAGATGTACTGCTATATATGGTAGAGATTGGTGAAAAGGATTTAAAGGACGAAGCATTTTTTGCTAAAATTACGCAGTCAAAAACCCCAGTTTTATTATTGTTAAATAAAATTGACCTTTCTAACCAACAGCAGTTAGAGGAGCAAGTAGGGTATTGGAAGGATAAAGTGCCTAATGCCGAGATTTACCCGATTTCAGCTAAGGAAAATTTTAATGTAAAAGAAGTTTTTGATAGAATTATTTCGCTCTTACCAGACTCCCCTCCATTTTACCCTAAAGATCAATTAACGGATAAACCAGAACGGTTTTTTGTTAATGAAGCTATCCGCGAAAAGATTTTAGAGAACTATAAAAAAGAAATTCCATACGCGGTGGAAGTAGAGACTGAAGAGTTCATTGAAGATGAGGATATCATCCGGATTCAATCTGTTATTATGGTAGAAAGAGATTCTCAAAAAGGAATTTTAATAGGACATAAGGGCTCTGCTCTAAAAAGAGTGGGTATACAAGCTAGAGAAACGTTGGAGACTTTTTTTGGTAAAAAAATACACCTTCAATTATTCGTTAAGGTCAATAAGAATTGGAGAAATAATGAGCGTCAATTAAAGCGTTTCGGATACAATCAATAAATCCCTGGATAACATTTTTATAACCTCAACTAAAGTTTCGTCTTTTTAACTTATCATTTAAGTAACCTTAAGGACATATTAAATATGAAGTTTTGAAAAAACTAATCATACAAAACTTCATTAATGAAAATTTTAAACAAATCTATTGTACTAGGGGTAACGCTCGCAGGAATGTTAATTTCATGTCAGCCAGATGATTTTTCTGGTGGTGGCGGAAAAGAAATCACCTTTAAAAAAATTGGAGGCTTAGTCAACGGAACTGGGGATGAGGGTTTTGCTGAGATTTCAGCCTTTGACCCTATTACAAATAAACTTTTTATAGTTAATCCTAATGAGCAGGAGCTTTCGGTTTGGGACTTATCTGAACCATCTACTCCAATTCACGGTACTGATATTTCCTTATCCGGGATACCAAACAGCGTTTCCGTATACGATGGAAAGGTCGTTGTAGCACTAGAAAATGCTGCTAATAAGCAAGCTAACGGTACGGTTGCTATTTTTGATACAGACACCCAAAATAATATTAACTCTTATACAGCCGGGGCATTACCTGATATGGTAACATTTAGTCCAAATGGTAAATACATCGTGGTGGCTAATGAAGGAGAACCTAATGATGATTATACCATAGACCCAGAAGGAAGTATAACGATCATCAATACCGAAACTCAAGAGTCTTCCACTATTGGCTTTCAGGCTTTTTTAACAGATCAGCTTCAAAATGGATTTAGAGTGTTTGGTCCTGGAGCTACAGTTGCTCAGGATATCGAACCAGAATATATTGCAATTTCTGACGACTCTCAAACAGCCTACGTAGCGCTTCAGGAAAATAATGGTTTGGCCATCGTAGATTTAATAACTAAAACCATTACAGATGTGATAGGTTTAGGCGTTAAGGACTATTCTTTAGCAGAAAATCATATGGATGCCAGTGATAAAGATGATATCATTGGTAATTATCAAAGTTGGCCAGTTTTTGGATTTTACCATCCAGATGCGATTACGTATACCAAGATTAGAGGAGCTGAATTTATTATCTCTGCTAATGAAGGAGACGCCAGAGATTATTACGGATATTCTGAAGAAGCCAGAGTTAAAGACCTTACTTTAGATCCAACAGTTTTTCCAAATGCAGCAGAATTACAAGCTGATGAAAATCTAGGAAGGTTAAAAACGACCTTGGCGAATGGTGATCTTGATGGGGATGGAGATTATGATGAGATTTATTGCTATGGGGGTAGATCATTTAGTATTTGGTCGACTTCGGGTCAATTAGTATATGATAGTGGCAACACGATTTCTAAAAAAGTGTTAGAACTGGATCCTTCTTTCTTTAATGCTAATGAAGAGGGCGAGGCAGATAAAAGATCTGATGATAAAGGAGCAGAACCAGAAGCCGTGACCACGCTTAAGGTAAAAGGAGAAATGCTGTTGTTTGTCGGTCTGGAACGTACTGGAGGTGTAATGGTTTATAACATTTCGAATCCTGTAAGCCCTGTGTTTTTGGATTGGCTTAGAGATAGCGAAGACATATCTCCTGAGGGACTAATTGCTATAAAAGGAGAGGATAGTCCCATAGGTAAACCTTTAGTAATTGTTACCAATGAAGTTTCGAATAGTGTGGCGATTTATCAGGTAGATTAGTCATCCATAAAAAGTTTGATGTTTTACAGTAACCAAGTAAGCACTAATAGTTTTTATCTTTGACTTAAGTAATTATTTCACTGACTGACTATCAATTATGAAAAAAGTTCATTGTATCTCACGATCTTTGAACTTTTTTTTGTTTACATAAGTTTTATACTCTCCTTGTAAAGCAGTCTTCTAGAGCGATAGCTATTCTATGGATACGTTTTATCAATCTTTTTTTAAGCTTGCTTAGCGGTAGAATAAATGATTAGATCATACTTATTTAAGAAATGTGAATGGGACTCCAATAAAAAAGCTAATTTTGCACTAAATTTAAAGAAAACCAATGAGTGGAATTGTAGCCATTGTAGGAAGACCTAATGTAGGAAAATCAACCTTTTTTAATCGTTTAATTAAAAGACGAGAGGCCATTGTAGATGCAGTAAGTGGTGTTACCAGAGATCGACACTATGGTAAATCAGATTGGAATGGTGTTGAATTTTCTTTAATCGATACTGGCGGATATGTTGTAGGTAGTGATGATGTATTTGAAGCCGAGATTGATAAGCAAGTGGAATTAGCTATCGATGAAGCGGATGCCATACTTTTTATGGTAGATGTAGAAAGTGGTATAACAGGTATGGATGAGGATGTGGCTAATCTCCTTCGAAAAGTGGATAAGCCTGTTTTTTTAGTAGTTAATAAAGTGGATAATGCCAAGCGAGCGGCCGATGCGGTAGAATTTTATGGGCTTGGATTGGGAGAATATTATACGGTAGCTAGTATGAGTGGTAGTGGTACCGGCGAGTTATTAGATGATCTAGTAAAAGCCCTACCCGAAAAAGAGGACGTAGTAGAAGAAGAGCTGCCTCGATTTGCTGTTGTTGGAAGACCAAATGCGGGTAAATCATCATTTATAAATGCGCTTATTGGAGAAGATCGATATATTGTTACAGATATTGCGGGCACCACAAGAGATGCTATAGATACAAAATACAATCGATTCGGGTTTGAATTTAACTTAGTAGATACTGCAGGAATTCGAAGAAAATCCAAAGTAAAGGAAGACCTTGAGTTTTACTCAGTAATGCGATCCGTGCGAGCGATCGAGCACTGTGATGTTTGTTTACTAGTACTTGATGCTAATAGAGGATTTGATGGTCAAGTTCAAAATATCTTTTGGTTGGCAGAACGAAATAGAAAGGGAATTGTCATTTTGGTTAATAAATGGGATCTTATTGATAATAAGACTAGTAATTCTATCAAGGAATTTGAGCGCGAAATTAGAAGAGAAATTGAGCCTTTTGTAGATGTTCCCATTGTGTTCATATCAGCTTTAACCAAACAGCGAATTTTTAAAGCTATTGAAACTGCAGTTGAGGTATATAACAATAGAGCTAAAAAGATAAAAACAAGTGTGCTGAATGATACCTTGTTGCCAATTATAGAGCAAAATCCGCCACCTGCCTATAAAGGGAAGTATATAAAAATTAAGTACATTACCCAGTTGCCTACTCCTCAACCGCAATTTGCGTTTTTCTGTAATTTACCTCAATACCTTAAGGAGCCTTACCGAAGATTTTTAGAAAACCAACTCCGGAAGCAGTTTGATTTTAACGGAGTGCCTATTTCTGTATATTTTAGAAAGAAATAGTAAAAAGGTTAAACAAACGTTAATAAATTACCCTTTTATATCTTAAAGTTAACATAAATTTTTAGTGCCTGTTCTGTAATTCTGTTCATTAATTATAAATTAGTTTAGTTAGGGTAATTCTCGATGGATTGCCATATCAATTTTATATGTCACTAAAATAATACTTGTCTGAAAGAGGTAAATTTTAATCAGAACGATCATATTGTCGTAGCAGTGGGAGCGAGCGCAGGCGGCTTAGAAGCTCTAAATAGTTTTTTTGATAATGTCCAGGTAAATAGTAATTGTAGTTACATCATTATTCAGCATTTATCGCCAGACCATAAAAGTTTAATGGCGGAGTTGCTGGCTAAGAAAACGAAATTGCCCATTACGGAGATTAATGATGACACAGAATTAGAGAAAAATCATATTTACGTAATTCCTCCTACTATGAATCTTGTCATAGAAGAAGGGCATTTAAAGTTATTAGACAAGCCAAAGGGCTTGAAACTTAATCTACCCATAAATATGTTCTTTGAGTCCATAGCCAAAGAATATAAACAAAATGCCGTGGGTATTATTCTCAGTGGTACAGGTAGTGATGGTTCAACGGGTTTAAAAACCATTAAAGAGCATGGAGGTTTGGTAATTGTCCAAGATCCAAACCAAGCCAAATTTGATGGAATGCCCCAAAGCGCGGTTAGCACCGGCTTGGTCGATTACGTATTACCTGTAGAGAAAATCAACGAAGTCATCTTAGAGTATTTTAATACACCTGAGCTTTTTGAAGCGGATAAAGAATTGGGGGATTTTGATCAGGATTCCTTATATAAAATTTTAGAAGTTCTTAAAAAATCTACAGCTCTTGACTTCTCTTTATATAAAAAACCGACCTTGATTAGAAGAATGTCAAGGCGAATGAAGGTGCTCAAAATTGATTCTTTAGAAGAATATTTGAGCTATATAGAAGCACATGATGATGAGGTGCAAATACTCTACAGGGATTTTCTAATCGGAGTAACCAAATTTTTTAGAGATAGCAAAGTTTGGGAACTAATAGAAAATGAAGTTATACCAGAGCTCGTTAAACAAAAAGCACAAGATGGAATCATTAAAATTTGGGACGTAGGTTGTAGCACAGGAGAAGAGACTTATAGTTTGGCGATGTTACTCCATCAAGAAATTAAAAGGCAGAAAAAAGATCTTGAGTTCAAGATTTTTGCTACCGATATTTCACAGCATCATTTGGATGTAGCGAGTAAAGGTGAATATTCCGAAGCTATTGAAGGCGATGTCCCAGGAGAATACTTATCTCGGTATTTTAAAAAGAAAGATAAAACCTATAAGATTAGTGATAAAATTCGAAGAGCTGTTATTTTCTCCAATCATAATATTATAAAGGACCCACCTTTTAATAATATGGATATGGCGGTATGTAGAAATCTCTTAATATACCTACAGAGTACTATTCAAAATAGAGTTTTACAAGTATTGCATTACTCCCTAAGGTTTGAAGGTTTCTTGGTATTAGGAACTAGTGAAAGTGTTGGAGGAGTACGGCCTTATTTTGAAGAAATTAGTCGAAAATGGAATGTATATCGCAATATTGAAAAATCAAATCGATTGCGAACAGATATTTTAAAGTCAACCGGTAATCGTATGGTTAGTAAATTACCCAAAAATGACGCCTTGTCTGTGTTGCCAACTGATGAACACAATTCAAGATTAGAAATCCTGGTAGCCACATCTGTGTTAGAACATTATGGAGCTGCTAGTGTTCAGGTAGATGAGGCATATACCATTATTGAAGCTCAAGGTGAGTTTAGTAAGTTTGCAAAATTGCCAGAAAAGGGTTTTACAACAAACCTCTTAGGGATGTTGCCTAATGAATTAAAAATACCAGTGACAACTTCTGTGAAGAAGTCCAAGCGGTCAGGGTCAAAAGTCGTTTATAAAGGTATTTCATTACCTAAAAATGATACGCAATATACTATTGATCTGATTGTACAGCCTTATAAAATAAAAAAAGGAGAAGCTACGTATACCTTCGTAATTACCTTAATGGATCATCTAGGAGAAGAAACGGAAGGAGTGATTGTAGAGCAAGCTTCTATGACCGAAGCAGCCAACAAACGCATAATTGACCTTGAAGAGGAACTATATGACTCTAGAGAAGATCTAAAAAGAGCTGTCGAAGAAACAGAAACCAGTAATGAAGAGCTGCAAGCGACCAACGAAGAACTATTGGCATCGAATGAAGAGTTGCAGAGCACTAACGAAGAACTACAAAGTGTTAATGAGGAATTACATACCGTAAACGCTGAACACATTCAAAAGATGGATGATCTTGCAGCACTTAATGCGGATATGGATAACTTATTAAATAGTACTAATATCGGTACTATATTTCTGGACGCAGAACTTAAAATAAGAAAATTCACTCCCGCTGTAAAAGAGAATTTTGACCTGTTGCAACAGGACATCGGTAGACATCTTGAAAATTTCATTACCACATTAGGAACGGAATCTGAAGATAGTATCACAGATCGTGCCCGTAAAGTAATGGAAACAGGAACTTCTTTAGAGCGCAGTATTGTTAATAAAAAAGGTATGCATTTCTTACAACGAATATCTCCTTTTATTGATTCCAATGGCAAAACTGATGGTGTAGTAATAACGTTTACAGATATAGAGACGATTCATCAATCCCAAGAAGAACTCAGGATTAGCGAAGATAAATTCAAAACATTCTATGAAGATGATCCGGTCATGCACGTCAGTATGGAAGCGCACTCTGGGATAATCACAGAATGTAATAAATTATTTTATGAAAATCTGGGTTATACCGCAAAAGAAGAAGTGTTACAGAAGCCAATATTTGATTTTTATGATAAGAAGAGTAAACTAAAAGGGATTAAAATTTTAGATAAGATTAAAAATAACAAAGGTGTTGTCAGAGAAGAAATGACATTGGTTACCAAAGAGGAAAAGAGAATTGTGGTTATGATTAACGCATCTCCTATCTTAGATGAAAACGGCAAAGTTGTAGCAACAAGAACCACCTTATCTGATATCACCGAGCTCAAAAAAATTCAAAGAAAGCTGCGCAAGCAAAAAGAAAACCTAGAACAAGCAAACCAAGAATTGGAACAGTTTGTTTCTATCTGCTCACATGACTTGCAAGAGCCGCTGGGAACAATACGTTTTGGTAGTGAATTGTTAGGTAAAAAATTTAGTGACCAGCTCGATACTAAAGGTAAAGAATATGTAGATTATATACACGAGGCATCGGGTAGATTAAGCAATCAAATAAAAGCATTACTAGAGCATAGCAGGATAGGACAAAATCTTAAAAAAGAAAAGGTAGACACCAAGGAATTAGTTGAAGTGGTAAAATATGATTTGGGCAAACGTATTAAAGAACAAAAAGCTCAAATTCACGTTGGAAATTTACCTACGGTAAAAGGTTATAAAACTGAACTTAGATTATTGTTTCAGAACCTAATCGGTAATGCGTTGAAGTATTCTAAAAAAGGAGTTCCACCGGATGTAAGAATTTCAGCTTTTGAGGACAATGATCATTATGTGTTTTCAATTACTGATAATGGAATTGGAATGAAAGAAGAAGATCTAGATGCTATATTTACTATTTTTAGTAGAGTGCCAACAGAAGATAAGTTCGAAGGAACAGGTGTAGGATTAGCCCATTGCGAAAAAATAGTAAAATTACACGGTGGTAAAATTTGGGCAGATTCACAATTCGGAGTAGGGAGCACCTTTTATTTTAAAATAAACGGATAAATGAGTAGTCCTTCTAATCTTTATCCACAAAAAATTGACCTTACCAATTGCGATAAAGAACCCATACATATTATAGGTAAAATACAATCCTTTGGTGTTCTTTTTGTAATGGATAAAATCACTCAGCAGATTACGCATTACAGTGAAAATTTTGCGACTTTCTTTCAACAAGACGATTTGGTTTTGACAAAAGCTAGTGATTTACTCTCCCTACCACAGCTTGATCAATTGTTTGCTAAATTAAAAGAGCAGCGATCGGTAGCTTTTGAAGTAACCATTTTTGATAAGCTATGTACACTTATGGCATATGACCTTGATGCTAAAATTGTGGTAGAATTTGAACCTAAATCATCTATAGGGGAGATTTTACAGCAACAACAGCAATTAACTAATATCGTAAGTGAGTTGAGTAATGCTAAGGATGAACAGCAGATGTGTGATAAGGCTGCAGGCCTAATTAAAGAATTTTTGGGGTATGATAGGGTTATGGTGTATAAATTCGATGAAAACTGGAATGGAGCTGTAATCGCTGAATCTAAAGAAGATCATCTTGAAAGTTGGAAAGGATTAAACTACCCATCTACCGATATTCCGCAACAAGCTAGGGCGCTATTTTTAAAGCAAGGAGTAAGGATTATCGCAGATGTAAACGATAATGTGGTGTCAATTGTACCCAAATCGCCAGCAAATAATCAGCCAATTGATCTGACTTTGTCTGAATTGCGAGCTTCATCGCCTATACATATTGAATATTTACAAAATATGAAAGTTGGTGCAACGCTAACTGCTGCTATTGTTTATGAAAATTCTTTATGGGGACTTATTGCTTGTCACCATTATGGTCCAAGGTTCACTAATTATTACCAACGGCAATCCGCAAAATTTCTTACGCAAGTATTTTCTACACAACTGGGGCTAAGGTCTTCAAATAAAAATTTAGAATTGATCAATTCATCCAATCGGGTCAGAGCAACACTGGTAGATCAAATGAGTGTAGACTGGGATATAGCTAAGGGATTATCTGCGCATAAGGACAATTTAACTAACCTCACAGCTGCACCAGGGGCTGCAATAATTATTGATGGTGAAATCAAAAAAATAGGTAAGACACCGACAAAAGACGAGCTTAAACTATTGCATCAATGGCTCGTAGCACAAAAGGGAGAAGAGCTTTTTTATACCAATAAATTAAGTTCACATTATTCTAAAGCTGACCAGTATAAGTCAGTTGCCTCAGGGGTGCTTTATGTGGCTATAAATAAAGAGAAGGGAGATTGTTTACTTTGGTTTAAGCCGGAAAAGAAAGAAACCATACATTGGGGAGGAAATCCTGAAAAAGCAGTATTATCCAAACCTGGTGAAGAATTAAGCCCAAGAAAATCTTTTGAAAAATTTATTGAAAATGTTGCAGGGCAGTCAGCGCCTTGGCACGATTATGAAATTGCCGCAGCAAAAGCACTTAAGCAGAGTATAACTGAGATTATTGTTAAGAAATATGATGAGGTCAAAAGCCTTAATGAAAAATTAGAGTCAGCGTATAAAGAATTAGAAACTTTTAGCTATAGCATATCTCATGATCTTAGGGCACCGCTACGTGGTATTGATGGATTTGCTCAGATCATAAAAGAGGATTATTTTGATAGTCTTGATGATTATGGTCAACAAGCTATTCAAACCATTATTGCAGCTACGAGCAAAATGGATAAGTTAATTGATGATATATTGGCCCTTTCTGGATTGAGTCAAAAGCAAAAAAAACCGCAATGGTGCGCTATGGATGAGCTCATCCAAGAGATCTTGGGGTACTTACAAACTGAAATCACATATCCAGATACAGCACTTATCGTTCATCAAGATTTACCCGATATTTTCGGTGATAGACCTATGTTGTTTCAGCTGTTCTTAAATTTAATATCTAACGCTTTTAAGTATTCTGCCAAGGTAAAAAATCCGAAGGTAGAAATAGGAAGTCTTGATCAGGAGCCAACAATATATTTTGTAAAAGATAATGGTATCGGGTTTGATATGGTTCATGCAGATCGAATTTTTGGAGTTTTTAGTCGCCTGCAGCTTGAGGATTATGAAGGTTCAGGAATAGGTTTAGCTATAGTAAAACGTGTGGTTGAAAAACATAACGGGTCCATTAAGGTTCAAAGTGAAAAAGAAAAAGGAACTACATTTTTTGTAAGTTTTTAGATGGGGTTAACCGATATAAACTATTTCGTCTTTAAATGGTTATCAATACACTTGTATCCATTTTAATACCGAAGCATCGGTGTTTAAAATAGCTCTGTAAATAAAAGAATTATTATCTTTGATTGATATCATAACTGAAAACTCAACACTATTTTAAAAATTTATAGTAGGGTTTTATAAAGACAACAACAACATCTTTGAACGCTATTGTCAGATAATAATACGGTGTAAATTATGGATGTAGAAAGTTTAAAAATACTATTAGTTGAGGATAATGCTGAAGACGTTGCCCTAGTAACCCGGCAAATACAAAAAATAGTTGATCAACCAAAAATAGAGATTGCAACGACCTTAGATAGTATAAAGGAGGTAGTCAACTCGTTTATACCTAATATAATTTTATGTGATTATAATCTTCCTACGTGTTCTGGCATGGAGGTTTTGGAATTATGTAGAAATATATCCCCTGCTACTACGTTTATTTTTGTTACGGGGACGATTAATGACGAAGAGCTTGCTGCAAATACGATACTCAATGGTGCTTCTGGTTATCTATTAAAGAAAAACATTAATCAATTACATCAAAAATTAAGACCGTATTTCGTTGCCGCTAGCAAAAACAGTCCTACAACAGAAATTATTAGAGGTAGAGTAGAGGAGACTCGAGAAACTATCCGTAAGATTGAAGAATTTTTAAAACATGCCTCTATTGAAAACTTGTCTCATCAAAAGGGTATTATCAAAATCAGAGAAGATCTCAAAAAATTGAAAGGAGATTATGATAGCTAAGTTACTGAAGGAAAAAACTGCAGAAGCGCATAAAAATACAGAATCCAATAACAGTGCAAAATACATTATAGATCACTCGATAACTAAACATCAATATACAAGATTATTACTCGCTAATTATAATGTCTATAGCGTGGTAGAAGAAAAAATAACACAGCAGTCCAAGCATTTGCCTGTTGCGTTACACGACTTCATTTCTTCTGATAAATCCAATAGACTTGAGCGAGATTTGTTAAATGCGGGTGTGACTAACTTGCATCATCAAAAATCAAATGATGTATTGCTAGAGATAGCTAAACCCATGCAAGCCATAGGAGCGATGTATGTGATTGAAGGTTCTATGCTTGGTGGAATAATGATAGCGAATCATTTAGAGCATTGTAAAGCATTACGGGACTTGAAGGAGCATCATTTTTTTGGAGGAGATCCCAAAATACATATTCAACGTTGGAAAAAATTTGTAAATGCTTTAGATAGTTTAGCAGTAACAGAAACCGAGCTCCATGATATTATTACAGGAGCCAATGCGACTTTTCAATATTTTGATCGTGTTTTTTTAGCACAAGAGGCCTATTAGAAAACAATTAGCTTACCAGCTACCTCCAGCACCACCTCCACCGAAGCCACCGCCTCCAAATCCACCACCGAAACCGCCAGAACCACCGCTAAACCCGCCAGAGCTACCGCCAAAACCTCCTCTACCCAGGCTACTAAGAACAATGATGTCCCAAAGGCTGCCCGTAGATCGGCTGCCCCCTCGTCCATTGCCATCATTGCGATTACTTCGGGATAAGGCTCTTATAATTCCTATAATGATAAAAGCAAGAAATATAAATTCTACAATTGGAAAATTAGGTCGTTTAGAAGAAGTTCTTTTTCCCTCAAAAGTGCCATTTAATACTTCAAAAATCGCAGTAGTTCCTTCATCTAAACCAGCATAAAAGTTTCCTTTTTTAAATTGAGGGGTAATGATTTGATCAATTATGGTTTTGGATTGTAGGTCAGTAAGTTTTTCTTCCACTCCATAACCCGTAGTGATCCATATCTTACGATCATTTTTAGATAATAAGATCAAAATTCCGTTATCCTTTTCTTTTTGACCGATGCCCCATTTATGAGCCCACTCTGCTGCGTAGGTACCTATATATTCGCCATTTAGTGAATTTATGGTCGCAATAACAACTTGTGTAGAGGTAGTGTCAGCATAATTGATAAGCTTTCTTTCTAAAGCAGAGCGTTCTTGCGGATTTAAAAACGATGCACTATCGTATATCGCAGTTTCTTTTGCGGGTTTAGGGGGTATGTTGCGTTGTGCACATAAAGCACCTAAAGTCAGAAAAAGTAAAATAAATGTAGTGCAATATGTTTTAAACTGATCGATAATCATCCTTTTGATATTTCGTCAGACAACTCATTTTTATTATCGTGATCCCAAGGGAAATACTGTTGTAACTCTTTGCCTGCCATTTGTATTCCATTAATTAGCCCTTGGGTAAAGTTTCCTTTTTTAAATTCACTTTTAATGGCATCTCTGGTGGAGTCCCAAAACCCTTGATGTACAATATCGTGGATACCTTTGTCTCCATATATAGCAAATTTATGATCTTCTACCGCGACATATATCAGCACTCCATTTCTTAATGAAGTATTATCCATTTTGAGCCCGTGAAAAACTTCCATAGTGCGTTCTATCACTTCTTTGTCTGTGTGTTGCT
The DNA here is from genome assembly GCF_004216895.1 of Aquimarina brevivitae. Taxonomy (GTDB): domain Bacteria; phylum Bacteroidota; class Bacteroidia; order Flavobacteriales; family Flavobacteriaceae; genus Aquimarina; species Aquimarina brevivitae. Next base: position 1,232,019 of record NZ_SGXE01000001.1, read on the forward strand.
CTATATGAACTCGTATCTCGCCTGAAGTTTTTTGTTCAGCAGCACGAATAGCTTCAATAATTTGCTGTTCCTCGGCAGCAGTAAGAAAATCTTCAACCTGTGACATATGTTAAGGTTTAAAATGTTTAGAGTTGAATTTAGAAATTGAAATCAACATCAGGTGCTTTTTCGCTTCCTTCATCCGCCTTAAAACGAGCCATTTCTTCAAAATCTCCAAACCATCTAAGAATTATATTGTTGGGAAACACCTTTATGTATTTATTGTACTCCCCAACCTTTTCATTGTAGCGATTTCGCTCTACATTGATTCGGTTTTCTGTACCCTCTAATTGGGATTGTAGATTTAAGAAGTTTTGATTTGCTTTGAGATCCGGATAGCGCTCTACTGTAACTAATAATCGTGAAAGTGCAGAGCTTAAGCCACTTTGCGCTTGTTGAAATTGATTGAGTTGGTCAGCAGTGATATTGGTTGGATCAATGGATACCGAGGTTGCCTTAGAACGTGCTTCAATCACTTCTTTCAGGGTGGAGCGTTCAAAATCCGCAGCTCCTTGTACGGTTTTTACCAAATTACCAATTAAGTCACTTCGCCTTTGGTAAGCACTCTCTACATTGGACCAGGCTGTTTTAGTATCCTCTTTTAAAACGACTGCGTTGTTATATTTTCCTGCGGATAGCCAATACACAAGAAGTAATAAAATAGCAATAACTATGATTGCAATAATACTTTTTTTCATAATCCTAAATGAATTGATAGTGTTATAATTGTTCTTTAATTTTAAGCAATTGGCCTTTAATATATTCTAGTTTTCTAATAAGCTCAAAATTATCGAGGACACCTTGCTTTTGCTCTTTGAGATGAATTTTTGCACCTTCCAGGGTAAAGCCTCGTTCCTTAACTAAATGGTATATTAGTTCTAAGTTTTTTATGTCCTCTTGGGTGAATTTTCGATTGCCCTTAGCATTTTTTTTGGGTTTTAGAATATCAAATTCCTTTTCCCAAAAACGGATTAGCGAGGTATTAACGCTAAAGGCATCAGCTACCTCTCCAATGCTATAGTACATTTTTTCTGGTAAGTCTACATACATAGTGTTTAGTCTTTTTGTTGTATAAAACTCCCATCTTCTTTAAAAACCAATTTGCTTTCCGGGAAATCCTCTTCAGTAAGTCTTTTAATTTCTTTTAGTGCGCCTTTGTCGTCATCCATAAATGGATATATTTCGTCAATTTGCTTGGCAGAGTGCAACTTACCACTAATAAAATTACCTTCAGTATCAATTAAAACCTCCGCGATTGGTGCATATCCTTTAACTCCAGTAAGGCTAAACCTACTATAGGTGCAAAAGTTCCCCAAACTATAGGCAATAAACTTATTGTTATACACTTCAAGGGCCCTAGATACGTGTGGTCCGTGTCCAAAAATAATATCAGCACCTGCATCAATCATTTCGTGCGCAAATTTGTACACATTACCTCGATCTTCCCCATAAAACCGTTCTGTTTTTCGGGGTACGTGGGTGTGTTGAAAACCTTCTGCTCCGCCGTGAAATGATACAATCACAATATCTGCTTTTGCTTTTAATTCAGTAACAATCTCTTTTGCTTTGGTTAAGTTATGAATTTTTAAGCAATCTTTATTAGGGGCAAAAGCACAAAAACCATAGGTTATCCCATTTTTTTCAAAAATAGTAGAGGGTTGTGCAAATACACCTGCATAGGCAATGTTGTGCCTAGCCAGTGTTTTAGACGTATTTTTAATACCGATATCCCCAAAGTCACCAATGTGGTTATTGGCAATACTCATTACATCAAATCCTGCATCTTCAAGATATTTCCCAAAGCGTTCTGGTGAGCGAAATGAATAGCATTTTGAGGGGTCCGAACAGTGTTTGGCATTTTTACCTTCATCAGTTAAGGTGCCTTCCAGGTTGCCAAATAATATGTCAGCTTGGGATAAAACATCTTTAACTTTTTCAAAGGGGTCGGTTCCCTCAGGTGGTAAATAGTGGGGTTCAGGAAAATTGGTACCCATCATAATATCACCAACAGCCATAACCTTTATGAATTGAGGCTTTTTAGCTAGTGCTATCTTTTCCGCAAAAGTCGTGGTAATAGTATACATTGAGTCAAGTACTTCCTTATTGTATTTTTGGGCATTAACCTGATACCCTAGTGCTGTAATGAAGACTAGGAAAAGTACGTTGCGCATAGTGGATTAATCTAGAGATTCGTTTATTAAATTCGATGCTTTGAGCATTTCATTGAACTCCTCAGAAGTTAAACTTCCATAATAGAAGTTTCTTGGGTTTATTCTGTCCCCGTCTTTAAATATTTCGTAATGAAGGTGTGGAGCCACAGATCTTCCGGTACTACCTACAAATCCAATGATGTCTCCTCGTTTTACCTTTTGACCTGGTTTTACATTATATTTACTAAGATGGGCATAAAGACTTACATAATTAAAACCGTGATCAATTCTTACATGCTTTCCATATCCAGTAGAATTTGCATCGGCTCGTGTTACTACACCATTACCGGAGGCGAATATAGGAGTACCTGTTGGAGCTGAAAAGTCCATGCCATAATGAAATTTTCGTGCTTTGGTAAACGGATCACTTCTCCATCCATATCCAGAAGCCATTCTTTTTAAATCTTCATTTTTGATTGGTTGAATAGCAGGAATAGTAGCTAATAACTCTTCTTTTTGCTCCGCAAGATTTGCGATGTCATCAAGTGATTTAGATTGAACAACAATTTGTTTTGTTAATTTATCTAACCGTTCACTGGTTTCTATGATCATTTCTGAATTATCGAAACCTTCTAAATTTTTATACCGATTTACTCCACCGAATCCTGCATTTCTTAATTCTTCAGGTATCGGTTTCGCACCAAAATAAAGGCGATAAATATTATCGTCGCGCTCAGCTATTTCGGTTAATATATCTTCATTGCGTTTTAAACGCTTATTGATGAGTTCGTATTGAAGCTCCATATTTTCCAACTCGCGGCGTAATGCTTTTTCTTTTGGAGTTTCGAGTTGAGGAATGTTGAGATAAACTAATAAAAGAATAAAACCGGCCAAAAGTGCTCCTAGGATACTCAGAATAGCAATACCTGCTTTTCTACCTTTTTTTTGTTCAATTTTTCGGTAAGAAAGTGTATCGCTGTCGTAATAATATTTAACCTTTGACATATTCTAAATTATACTATTTTTGCAGGATGTTTGCTTAATTCACCTCTTAATATAGCTTACAAATAAAGCACAAATATAGTAAAATGTATATAAGTGTGGAAAAAGCGGAAAAAAGTGAAGTGTAATTACTTCTTTTTTATAAGATAAATTGGAGTTGGTTATCATAAATAGTAGTATAGCGGCAGTACGTTAAATTAATCAAAATAAAGACTACATAAATAGATAAGTGTATGAAATCTCAGGATATTAGAAAGCAGTTTCTAGAATTTTTTAAAGCAAAAGGACACAGTATAGTTCCTTCTGCCCCTATGGTAATAAAGGACGATCCAACTCTGATGTTTACCAATGCTGGGATGAATCAGTTTAAAGAATATTTCCTGGGAAATGCTACGCCAAAAAGTAGTCGGGTTACAGATACTCAGAAATGTTTGCGGGTAAGTGGTAAACACAATGATTTGGAAGAGGTTGGTATGGACACTTATCACCATACGATGTTTGAGATGCTAGGTAACTGGAGCTTTGGGGATTATTTTAAGAAAGAAGCAATAGCTTGGGCTTGGGAACTATTAACGGAAGTTTTTAAAATTGACAAAGACATACTTTATGTTTCTGTTTTTGAAGGAGAAAAAGATGAAAACCTCGAAATGGATCAGGAAGCGTATGATATATGGAAGGAGATTGTACCCGAAGATCGAATTATACTAGCCGATAAAAAGGATAATTTCTGGGAGATGGGTGATCAGGGACCTTGTGGGCCTTGTTCTGAGATACACGTGGACATAAGATCAGCAGAAGAGAAGGCAAAAATCCCAGGAAAGGATTTAGTAAATGCCGATCATCCTCAAGTAGTAGAAATCTGGAACTTAGTATTTATACAGTTCAATAGAAAAGCCGATGGTTCTTTAGAAAAATTACCTGCACAGCATATTGATACAGGGATGGGATTCGAACGTCTATGTATGGTATTACAAGATGTGAAATCTAATTATGATACGGATGTGTTTACACCGATGATTAGAGAAATTGAGACCATTACAAACTCAAAATATGATAAGGATAGTAATCCAGAAGATGAAAAAGGTAAGGTGAGTGTGGCTATCCGCGTAATTGCGGATCATATAAGGGCTGTAGCGTTTTCTATTGCTGATGGTCAACTACCTAGCAATACAGGTGCTGGATATGTGATTAGAAGAATTCTGCGTAGAGCAATCCGATATGGTTTTACGTTCTTAGATCAAAAATCACCCTTTATATATAAATTGGTAGATACCCTTGCTAATCAGATGGGACAAGCTTTTCCGGAGTTAAAATCCCAAAAGAATCTTATTGTAAATGTAATAAAGGAAGAAGAACAATCCTTTTTAAGAACCTTAGACCAGGGGTTAGTTTTATTAGATCAGGTTATTGAAGAAACAAAAGGTAAAGAAGTAGCAGGAGAAAAAGTTTTTGAGTTGTATGATACCTATGGTTTTCCCGAAGATCTTACGGCATTAATATTGTCCGAGCAAGGATTATCCTATGATAGTAAAACATTCAATACGGAATTACAAAAGCAAAAAGATCGATCCAGAGCAGCATCACAGGTGTCTGCTGGTGACTGGGAGGTCGTTTCTGATGAGCCTGCAGGAACTTTTATAGGATATGATCAATTAGAAGCTGAGGTAGCTATTGCGCGATACCGTAAGGTAGAAAGTAAAAAAGAAGGAGCACTTTATCAATTAGTGTTTAATCATACCCCATTTTATCCTGAAGGTGGAGGACAAGTAGGTGACAAAGGTTATCTGGAGTCCGATAATGGAGATGTGGTGTATATTATAGATACTAAAAAGGAAAATAATTTAATTATTCATTTGACCAAAAGCTTGCCAAAAAACTTGAAGGATAGTTTTAAAGCAGTGGTCGATAGTAAGCAACGCAAAAGAACCGCTTCAAATCACACCGCAACACATCTTTTGCATCAAGCGTTAAGAGCAGTCCTAGGAACCCATGTGGAACAAAAAGGGTCTATGGTGCATAGTGGAAATCTTCGATTTGATTTTTCACATTTTTCTAAGGTTTCTGCAGAAGAATTGCAGGAAGTGGAAAACTTTGTCAATGCAAGGATTAGAGAAGGTTTACCCTTAGAGGAGCAAAGAGAAACCACATACGATCAAGCAATTAAGGAAGGTGCTATTGCATTGTTTGGTGAAAAATATGGGGATTCGGTTAGAACGATTCGTTTTGGTGAGTCTATGGAATTATGTGGTGGTACTCATGTCCAAAACACCAGTGATATATGGCATTTTAAAATTACATCAGAAAGTGCAGTGGCTGCAGGTATACGACGAATTGAAGCCATAACAAGTGATGCTGCTAAGGAATATTTTTCAGAGCAAACTCAGGTTTTAGAAGAGGTAAAAGCAATTCTTAAAAACCCAAAAGATCCGGTTAAGGTAATTAATTCACTTCAGGAAGAAAATTCAAATCTTAAAAAACAAATCGAGGCTTTATTAAAAGATAAAGCTCGAAATATGAAGAGTGAGTTAAAACTAGAGTTTGAAGAAATTAATGGGATAAAGTTTTTGGCAAAAAAAGTGGATCTTGATGCAGCAGGAATTAAAGATTTGTCTTTTGAGTTGGGTGGTGAAATTGAAGATATTCTTTTAGTTCTTGGATCCAATCAAAACGGTAAGGCCTTATTATCTTGTTATATTTCAAAGAACTTAGTGGATGAACGGTCTTTAAACGCGGGTCAAATCGTACGCGATTTGGGTAAATTTATCCAAGGCGGTGGAGGTGGACAACCATTCTTTGCTACAGCAGGGGGTAAAAATCCAGCTGGTATAGAAGAAGCTCTTATAGAAGCTAAAAAAATAGTGGCTAAGTAAAGTTTAGTGTTACACCATTAAAATGAGTAAATCATGGAGTTGCAAACGAATATAAAATTATCAAAAGGTACTCCACTGATTGATTATGATTCCAATCTATTTATGGTTGGTTCTTGTTTTGCGCAACATATTGGTGATAAATTAGAGTATTTTAAGTTTAAAAATTGCATCAATCCATTTGGTATTTTGTTTCATCCCAAAGCCATTGAAACCTTTTTATACATGGCAACTCAGCAGGAAGAATATGCAGAAGAGGATATTTTTTTTCACAATGAGCAGTGGCATTGTTTTGACGCGCATTCTTCGCTTAGTAGTTCCGATAAACTGGAGCTCTTGTTTAATTTAAACAACAGATTGATTAATACCTATACCAAGCTGAGGTCAGCAACGCACGCTATTATTACTTTAGGGACATCTTGGGTATATCGATTACGACAACTCGACATGGTGGTTGCCAATTGTCATAAAGTACCATCAAAAGCGTTTGAGAAACAATTACTTTCTGTAGCCGAAAATGAAAAGAGTATAGAAAACTGCATTGCGCTCTTACGAAGCGTTAATCAAAATATAAAAATAATCATTACGGTTTCTCCAGTACGTCATTTAAAAGACGGAATGGTCGAAAATAACCTAAGCAAAGCAAATCTGATCAGTGCGATACATTCTGTAATGCAAAAGGACAGCAGTATAGCTTACTTTCCTTCTTACGAAATCATGATGGATGAATTAAGAGATTATCGTTTTTATAACCAAGATATGATACATCCTTCACCCCTAGCTATATCTTATATCTGGAATAAATTTAAGGAAACCTGGGTTAGTCCTGATGCTCGTGCACTAATGCAAAATATTGAAGAGATTCAGAAAGGTTTAGCGCACAGACCTTTTAATCCAAACTCTGAAGCCCATCAACAATTTTTAGAAAAATTAGATGCTAAGAAAAATAAGTTAACAGCAGTGTATCCTCATATCAAGTTCTAAAAATTGTATTCGTTTTTGTAAGTCCCTTTCTTCTAATAAAAAAGTTGTTGCCGTATGTTTACTTCAGCTTTACTATGTTCACTAACAATAAACTGGTGGATTTTTTAACTAGTTTTATATTGTGAGGTTTTTTTAACTTGAAACCGGATACTACTTATTCAAGTAAGTAATGTCCGGTTTACAAGTCATACATGATATTTTATCTTACAAAATATTTTCTACAGCCTGTTGTTGAATAATCTGAATTCCGGATTCAATAAGATGTTTAATTTTAGGTTTTTGAAGCTGTTGTGCTTGTAGATAGCTTAATAATTTTGCTGCAAAAGAAGGTTCACGGTCATATACCAATTCATAGATTTCTATGGCTAATAACCAATCCTCTTTATGTGTTTCTTTTAAGATTTCAAAAACACCTTCGAGCGAAAAATCACTATCCTTACCTTCTCTTATGTTTCTAACAGATTGGTATAGGCGGTGTAATTCTTTTTCTTTATCAGTAAAAGTGGGCTTAAAGGTAGTAGAGGTGGTTTTATGATTTACCAAATCAAAAGAATAGTCATCAGCAGGACCACTAAACGCAGCGACGATTTCTTTACCTACCGCAAGATCAAAAGTCCCCCACTCCGGTTTGAACAAATATTCATCCTTGTACTTCACCGTACATTCGCTAAATTGAATCAATATCAAATCCCCTTGAATATTACGCATACCTGTAATGTTATTCCCTGCAACGGTGATACCACTTTCAAACTCAAATTCAATATACTCGCCGTCATAAAAATGATAGGCTTTGAGATCCCTGGGAGACATGTTTTCTATGGCAAGATTAATACCTTTGAGTTTTCCAAGCGGCGATCGAAAACCGTTAGGGTGAAAATCTACACCGTGGTTGATGAGCTCTTTTTCTCTAAATGACAATGCCGTAGGGCCTTCGGTTTCAAAATAAATAACTTCGTTATCTTCATTTTTTAACATCCTCGTAAATACCCCGGATATTTGTAATCCGGTACTGAGTTCAATCGTACCTAAGTTGTTAGATTCAATGAGTTTTGCCAACCCGCGGTGTCCTCCTTTACGCAACGCCATGGTATTAGCAAACTCTTCTAATACTTGACTTAAATAAGCAAAATCAGGAGTAACATATAGTTGTGGTTGCGGTTTAGTGATGTCAAAATCTTGATAAGCAGCTTCTGGCGCATATGGTAATTTTTTCACCTGATTCGTCATACACCATTCGCTTTCTCCGATTGAAGAGAGTAATCCTGCACCATAGATTTTTGGGTTTTCGGGTGTTCCGATTAGTCCATATTCTACTGTCCACCAATGTAAGTTTCTAATCAAAGCCATTTCTGAGGGTTCATCCTTGCGATTTTGGAGTTTGGCTACTTTTTCTTCAGCTTCTTCGATTTCTTCTGGTTTCGTATTAGGCGCTTCTTTAAGTATGGATAATAGTCTTACGGCTTCATACATTTCGTAATCTTTCTTGGAGGAAATCGCTTTGCATCCAATTTTGCCGAAACGTCTAAGATATTCGGCATAATCAGGGTTTGCGATTATTGGAGCGTGCCCGGCCGCTTCGTGTATGATATCGGGTGCTGGGGTGTACTCAATATTTTCGAGTTGTCTTATATCTGATGCAATGACAAGGATGTTGTAGGCCTGAAACTCCATAAATGCATTAGGAGGTATAAAACCATCTACCGCAACGGCAGCCCAACCGATTTCTTTTAATATTCTATTCATCCCATACATACTTGGGATTTCTTCAATCGAAATTCCTGTTTTTTGTAATCCTTCTAAATAAGATTTATGGGCAACTTTACTTAAACTAGCTACGTTTTTTCGCATTACATATCTCCATACCGCGTGATTAACAGGGGTGTAGTCCTCGTAATTTTGAGGTTTAATAAACTGTTTTAAGTGTGGGGGTAATCTATCTATCAGGGGATTACTTTCTATATCAACGAGACCAGACATAATTTGAATTTCAAAATAAAAGGTGAAATTAATAGTTTTTATTTTTAAAAAAAGGCTTACTTATTATTAAATTTGTTAAATCACTTTAAAAAAAGACGATATGAAGTCCTACAAATTACTACTGCCTTTTATTTTTTTTATTTCATTAATACAGGCACAGGTTACCAACGAAGGTAAGCCACAAAGTTTTAACCTCAAACAAAAAGCAACAGTTGATCCCATTAAAATGCCTGAGTTTGATTTAAAAAAAATTCAGGAAGAAGATAAAATTAATGACCAGGATAGAGCAAAACCGTGGAGATTTGGCTATGAGTTTAGTGTTGATTATGGAATGAAAAATTCTGGCGTATGGGACGAAATTCCAGGTAAAGGAAGAATATGGAGAGTGTTAATTGAGTCGAAAGGAGCAAAAACATTAAACTTTGTTTTTAATAAATATAAAGTTCCTACGGGAGCTACAGTGTATTTATATAATGATGATAAAACGGACTTACTAGGTGCTTATACAAATGTGTTTAACAGACCAGATGAAATGCTAGGAACCTGGATGGTTGATGGAGATAAGGTTTGGATCGAGTATTTTGAACCAAATGCTGTAAGAGGTCAGGGGAATTTAAATTTGTCTAAGGTGGTACATGGCTATCGATCTGTAACAAACGCTGAAGTTATGGCTAAAGCATTGAATTCGTCAGGAGATTGTAATCAGGATGTTGATTGTCCTGTGGGTAGTGATTTTGATGCTATCAAAGATGAACTTAAAAGAGCAGTTGGTTTTATTATTCTTAATGGCTTTGTTTGTTCGGGTACTCTTATTAATAATACCAATAATGATGGTGCGCCTTATTTTTTAACAGCTAATCATTGTGATGAAGGGTCACACTCAACATGGGCATTTCGATTTAACTGGATCAGCCCAAACCCTTCTTGTGCTACTGTTGCTAATAGTACCGATGCTGCCGTAAATCAAACGACAAGTGGTGCTACGGTTCTGGCTGCAAATTCTAAATCTGATATGAAATTACTTAGACTTGATGGAGGATTAGATGAGTCTTGGGATCTTGAGTGGGCAGGATGGGATCGTTCTGATAACACACCTAGTTTTGTGGTAGGAATTCATCATCCAAGTGGAGATATTATGAAAGTATGTAGAGAAAATGATGCTCCAACAAAAACAGCAATTAGTTTTAACGGTAATCCAAGCACGGAGATGTGGCGAATTGCAGATTGGGATTTAGGTGTAACTGAAGGAGGGTCTTCGGGTTCTGCAATTTTTGATCCAAGTGGTAGGATTGTAGGTCAGTTGGCCGGTGGTGCAGCTGCTTGTCAAGGAACAAATGATAATAACCAGTTTGATGTATACGGACGATTTAATATCTCTTGGGACTTTGGAACTACAGATGCTACTAGATTATCAAACTGGTTAGACCCTGCAAACACAGGTCAAACCACTTTAGATCGATTGTCACAAGTATTAAGTGTAGAGGATAATCTATTGAAGGAAGGTATTCGTTTATTTCCTAATCCTGTAGAAGAAGAGCTAACTGTTATTAATTCATCAGGTAATCCAATTCAATATAAAGTGTTTAATCTATTGGGTCAATTGGTTAATGCGGGCAAAGATGATTTGGAACGTTTTCCTATTAATGTAGCTAATAATAAAAGTGGTATGTATTTTATTACTATTGAAGATATGGTCACTAAAGGAAAAATCAGTCAAAAAATTATCATCAAATAATATTTTGCTTTAAAGTTTTATAAAAAAAGGAGATCATTGGATCTCCTTTTTTTATTCTTTTACGCCAGCAAGTAGCGTTTTCCCTTCCATACCATTAAGCAGTAATTGATCTGATTTTAATTGCGTTGTTTTACAAGAAGTCAGCGCCTTAAAAAAATCCTTTTCCAGATCTCCTAAATCTGGACAATATCTTTTAGTAGCCATCGGAATGTCAATTACAACGCCATTATCCGATACGGTGTAAGTTGAAGAATACGTATTACAACCAGAATAGCCAGATACCTTTTTGTTTTTTTTGTCAAACTCCATAGTTATATTATGCTCTGATACGTTTTCTCCGTTGAGTTGGGTAACCAAATACTTTCCATCTAACGTGCTTATTGTTTTTTCTGTAGTACTATCAGATGCGTTCTTTTTAGCTGAAGAACACGCTAAAAATAAAAAAGAAACAAATATTGATGCTGCTAGTGATTTCATAATTTAAGTGATTAGAGTTTATACAAATTTATCTTTTTTAGCATAAAAAGATTAAATCTACATGGGTTAATCCATATTAAAATTTATTTTTGAGTAAAAGAACAAAAATGAAGCCAGAAGGAAGAAAGCAAGAAATTATTGATTCAGCTGCTATTCTCTTCAAAGAAAGAGGGTATAGTGCGGTGACTATGCGAGACCTGGCCAGAGCTATGGGAATTAAAGCTGCGAGCTTGTATAACCATATACAATCAAAACAAGAAATTTTAGCTTCTATAATTATCGATCTGGCCGAACATTTTACTACCGGAATGAATGAAATTGTTAAATCTGATTTAACAATTATCAAAAAATTAGAAAAAATCATTGAGCTTCATATTGATATTACATTGACCAATGCCGATGGACTTGCTTCGTTAAACAATGACTGGATGCATTTAGAAGAAGAAAATCTTACTTATTTTGAGCAAATGCGTCACGATTACGAAGAAAATTTCAGACAAATAGTGCGTACAGGTGTTAATAATGGTGTGTTGGCTAATAATAATATTGAAATCATTGTCTTTTCTACACTTTCTACCCTCAGAACACTATATCTATGGTATCCTAAACAAAGAACTATTGATCCAGACATTTTGAAGAAAGATATGATCACCGTTCTGTTAAAAGGAATCATATAAAATTAACTATAATTTTTTGCTAGTAAAACTAACAATCGTTAGTTTTGTAGAACTACAACGTTTTAGATTGAGTATATGGCAGAATTTTATGGTGTTAAGGTACAAGAGGTTAAGAAAGAAACGAAAGATTGTACATCTATTACTTTTGATATCCCAAAAGAATTAAGAGAAGCGTTTACCTATAAACAGGGACAGCACCTTACATTAAAAGCGATTATTGATGGGCAGGATATCAGAAGATCCTATTCCCTATGTTCGAGCCCGGTTGAAAATAAATGGCAAGTGGCCGTTAAAAAAATTCCTGGTGGAATATTTTCTAATTATGCCAATGATTTATTGAAAATTGGAGATACCTTAGAAATTATGCCACCTTCCGGTCGTTTTTATGTGGATGTGGACCCTACAAAAAGTAAACAGTACATTGTTTTTGCAGCAGGTAGTGGCATCACTCCCATATTGTCAATTATTAAAACGCACTTGGCCTTAGAGCCTTATAGTAGTTTTAAGCTGTTTTACTTGAATCGAACCGCAAAATCCATTATATTTAAAGAAGAGATTGAGGCCCTTAGAAATAAGTATTTTGGAAGATTTGAAATATTTTATTTTCTAACTAAAGAACAAAGAGATATCCCATTATTAAATGGGAGATTTACAGCAGAGAAACTTCAAGAGCTAACCTCTAAAGTTTTTGATGTTGCTGAGGTAGATGAATGTTTTGTTTGTGGACCAGAGGAGATGATATTTTTAATACGAGATCAACTTGTTGCTTCTGGATTGCCTAAAGAAAAAATACACTACGAACTTTTCTTTTCTGGTGCATCAGAACAAAATAATAAAAGAGCAGCCGAGGCCATAGAACATAAATTTGATGGTACCAAAGTAACCATCATAGACGGCGGAAAAGAATTTCACTTTGCTATGGACGAAGAATATGACAATATCTTGGATGGTGCCTTAGCCGCTGGAGCAGATTTGCCTTATGCTTGTAAAGGGGGAGTGTGTAGCACTTGTAAGTGTAAAGTGGTAGATGGATCCGTAGAAATGAAAGTTAATTATGCCTTGGAAGAGGATGAGTTGGCTAAAGGGCTAATACTTTCCTGTCAGGCTGTACCCACTTCTGAAAAAGTTGTGGTTGATTTTGATGTGTAAAAATTAAAATATTACGACTTAGCTAGTTGTTGAATTAAAAATAAATGTTGTTATGAGTGAGAAAGAAGTTAAGAACTTAGAAGCAATTTTTGAAGATAAAATTGCGCGTGATGAGAAAATAGAACCAAAAGACTGGATGCCAGAGAAATATCGACAAACACATATTCGTCAGATATCTCAGCACGCCCATTCAGAAATAGTAGGTATGTTACCCGAAGGAAACTGGATAACCAGGGCACCTTCTTTACGCAGAAAAGTTGCCTTGCTGGCAAAAGTTCAGGATGAGGCAGGTCACGGTTTATACCTTTATAGTGCTTGCGAAACCTTAGGTGTTTCAAGAGAAGAACTCTATGAGCAATTACATATCGGCAAAGCAAAATATTCAAGTATTTTTAATTATCCGACCATTACTTGGGCAGATATTGGTGCTATTGGTTGGTTAGTAGATGGTGCAGCGATCATCAATCAGGTACCGCTTTGTAGTACATCTTATGGTCCCTATGCTAGAGCGATGATTAGAGTTTGTAAGGAAGAAAGTTTTCACCAAAGACAAGGGTATGAAATTATGATGATCTTGGCTAATGGAACTCCAGAGCAAAAAGAAATGGCACAGGATGCGCTGAATAGATGGTGGTGGCCAGCCTTGATGATGTTAGGTCCAACTGATGCGGAATCAGTTCATACAGAACAATCCATGAAATGGAAACTTAAGAGAAAAACTAATGATGAGTTACGTCAACAGTTTATTGATCAAACCGTACCTCAGGCAGATCTGATTGGACTTTCCATACCTGATCCAGATCTAAAATGGAACGAAGAAACCGGTCACTATGATTTTGGAGCAATTGACTGGGATGAATTTTGGCAAGTAGTAAAAGGTCACGGTCCTTGTAATAAAGAACGTTTAAACGCCAGAGTTTCCGCTTGGGAAGAAGGAGAATGGGTGAGAGATGCTGCTATGGCATATGCTAAGAAGCAAGAGAATATAAAATTGAAAAAAGCAATCTAATAATTTTAGAAGATGAAAAATAACTGGCCACTTTGGGAGGTTTTTGTAAGAAGTAAGAATGGATTAGAGCATAGACACTTCGGAAGTTTACATGCTGCCGATGCAGAAATGGCTTTAGAGAATGCCAGAGATGTATACACACGTAGAAATGAAGGTGTAAGTATTTGGGTAGTCGAATCAAAACATATTACAGCTTCTAATCCAGATGATAACGCAGAACTGTTTGAACCCGCCAAGGATAAGGTGTATAGACATCCTACTTTTTATGATTTGCCAGATGAGGTAAAACATATGTAAGGAGTATAACGGTACCTGTGTTTAGCATCTATTTGGATATCAGCTAAGATATATACTTAGATATATACTATTAGAGCTGCATATTCAACTTAAAATTCAATTTCAGAGAAATGAAAAACGATAATTTAATACAATATATATACAGTATTGCGGATAATGCTTTAATTCTTGGACAACGGCTTTCGGAATTATGTGGCCATGGGCCAAGTTTAGAGACAGACATCGGAATTACTAATATGGCGCTCGATCTTTTAGGGCAAACCAGAAGCTATTTTCAATATGCGGCTAAGCTTTCTGAAGAGGATATAACCGAAGATGACCTGGCTTATTTACGGACAGAGCGTCAATATAGAAACGTCCTATTGGTAGAGCAGCCCAATAGAGATTTTGCTTATGTAATCACCAGGCAATTCTTATTCGATGCCTTTCATTTGCTGCTTTTACAAAAACTTCAAAATAGTGCTGATGAAACGTTAAGTGCTATAGCTAAGAAAAGTATAAAAGAGGTAAGCTATCATTTCAGGTTCTCATCGGATTGGGTAAAGAGACTAGGAGATGGTACTGATAAAAGCCATGCTAAAATTCAGGATGCCGTTGATAATTTATGGACCTATACCGACGAACTATTTCATAATCTAGGTACTGATTCCGAACTGATTGAAAAAGGAATTGCAATAGATCTCACCAAATTAAAAGAGGAGTATTATAATAAAATAAAAGAAATTATTTCGGAAGCAACATTGTCAATTCCAGAATCTAAATATTTCCAAAAAGGTGGAAAAAAAGGAATCCATACCGAACATATGGGGTATCTATTAGCAGATCTGCAGTATATGCAACGTACTTACCCAAATATGAAATGGTAAGTCTCCATCAAATAAATTTTTTATGACCGTAAAATTAGAGCAACATATTGATCCTTCATTAATTCCAGTCCTTCAAGAAGTATATGATCCGGAAATACCGGTACTTTCTTTAATGGACATGGGAGTAGTGCGGTATGCCCAGCTAATTGATGGTAAAGTTAAAATTAAGATCACACCAACCTACAGTGGTTGCCCGGCTATGGATGTTATGGCGGATGATATTGTGGCGGCTTTTGCCGAGCAAGATATGGAAGCGGATGTAGAGTTAGTTTTATCACCTGCCTGGACAACAGATTGGATTACTGAAAAAGGTAAAAAAGCTCTAGAAAAGTATGGTATCGCTGCTCCTCTCGAAGAAAAGTTGGATAAAGCCGCGCTGCTAGGCAATGAAAAAATAGTAAAGTGTACCAATTGTGGTTCTACCAATACAAAAATGATTAGTCAATTTGGTTCTACAGCGTGTAAAGCATTATTTCAATGTGAAGACTGTCAGGAACCCTTTGATTACTTTAAATGCTTAAAATAACTAATCTTAAATAAACAACATGGCTTCTATAGAAGTATCGATTGCAGATCATATTGCAAAAATTACCCTCAACAGACCAGAAAGTTTTAATAGCTTTAACAGAGAAATGGCACTTTTGCTTCAAAGTAAATTAGATGAATGTAAAAGTAACGATGATGTGAGAGCCATAATTTTAACAGGAAACGGTAAAGCTTTTTGTGCCGGTCAGGATTTAAAAGAAGTTACTTCTCCAGAACTCAATCCAGGTTTTAGAAAAATATTAGAAGAACATTACAATCCCATTGTAGAACGAATTAGAGCAATCGAAAAACCGATAATCGCCGCTGTTAACGGAGTCGCTGCAGGAGCTGGAGCCAACTTGGCACTGGCTTGTGATATTGTTGTGGCACACGAACACGCAGCTTTTATTCAGGCATTCAGCAAAATAGGATTAATACCAGATAGTGCAGGTACCTTTTTCTTACCAAGATTAATAGGATTCCAAAAAGCTTCAGCTTTGATGATGCTTGGAGATAAAGTAAGTGCTACGGAAGCCGAATCTTTAGGTATGCTATATAAGGTTTTTGAGGCAGATACTTTTGAAGAGGAAGTACATAAATTAGCAAATACTATTGCTAAGATGCCTACTAAAGCGCTGGGGCTAACCAAGAGGTTGTTGAATCAATCGTTAACTAATGATTTAACACAACAATTAAACTTAGAGTCAGATCTTCAAATAGAAGCTGCAGAAAGTGAAGATTATGCTGAAGGGGTTAAAGCATTTATCGAAAAAAGAAAACCAGTTTTTAAAGGAAAGTAATTAACGATTGCTTAACAATAATATACTTCCAAAACTTTAAAAAACAGCTCATTACAATGACACTTCAATCAACAATACATGCCATAGGAATTATTGGATCAGGAACTATGGGTAGTGGTATCGCTCAGGTAGCAGCTACGGCGGGTAGTGCAGTCATAGTTTTTGATACTAATAAAGAAGCTTTAGAAAAGAGCGAAAAGGCACTTGAAAAAATATTGACCAGATTGGTCGAAAAAGAAAGAATAACGACTACAGCAAAGCAAGATATACAAAGTAATATTCGCTATGTTAATAATTTAAAAGAGTTAAAGGATACTGACTTAGTTATCGAGGCTATCGTGGAGGATTTATCCATTAAACAAAAGGTGTTTTCAGAGTTGGAAAATTACGTATCAGCAAATACTATTTTGGCATCAAACACCTCTTCACTTTCCATAGCATCAATTGCTTCTTCTTTAGATAAGCCCGAGCGTTGTATCGGGATTCATTTTTTTAACCCTGCTCCTTTAATGAAATTAGTTGAGGTTATACCCGCGGTTCAAACTTCTAAAGAAGTTTTACAGCAGGTCGTAAGCACAATTAAGAATTGGAAAAAAGTGGTTGCAATTGCCAAGGATACTCCTGGGTTTATAGTAAATAGAGTAGCACGACCTTTTTATGGAGAGTCTTTAAGAATATTTGAAGAAGGGATTGCAGATATACCAACCATCGATACAGCTTTAAAATCCATTGGCGGATTTA
The DNA here is from genome assembly GCF_004216895.1 of Aquimarina brevivitae. Taxonomy (GTDB): domain Bacteria; phylum Bacteroidota; class Bacteroidia; order Flavobacteriales; family Flavobacteriaceae; genus Aquimarina; species Aquimarina brevivitae. Next base: position 1,249,314 of record NZ_SGXE01000001.1, read on the forward strand.
GAATGGGTCCTTTTGAATTAATGGATTTTATTGGCAATGATGTCAATTACACCGTAACGGAGACTGTATTTAAAGCTTTTTACTACGATCCAAGATACAAACCTTCATTTACACAAAAAAGGTTATCAGAGGCCAATTATCTAGGTAGAAAAACGGGCAAAGGATATTATAATTATAATGAAAACGGAAAGATTTCTTCTCCTAACATAACCGCAAACATAGCAACAACAAAAAAAGATGTGGATCAATATATTTTTGATCGGGTCTTAGTCATGTTAATTAATGAAGCGGCCGATGCGTTGTTTTGGAATATTGCCTCAGCAGAAGATATTGATAATGCGATGACTAAAGGAGTGAATTATCCAAAGGGGTTGTTAGCCTGGGCAGATGAAAGAGGAATTTCCTGGTGTGTTACTACTTTAGACGAATTGTATGATGAGTATCGCGAGGATAGATATCGTTGCAGTCCATTACTTAGAAGAATGGCCAGGCAACAAGAAACCTTTTTTGCATCAGAAGCGGTAACTAATAAGTAATAACTATGTTAAAACCAGAGGCGATACCTCATAAAATGATTTCTTTAGACCCTTTTAGCAGTTGGTTAGGGATTGAAGTACTAAGCGTTGAAGTTGGCAGATGTAAAGTTGGTATGACTATTCGCAAAGAAATGTTGAATAGTATGGGAAAAACACACGGTGGTATTTCATATAGCTTAGCAGATACAGCATTTGGTTTTTCTGCAAATACGCATGGCAAATATGCGGTGTCTATTGAAACGTCTATAAATCATATCGAAGCGCTAGAAGAAGGGGACTACATTACAGCAGAGGCGGTTACGGATATTAGTAAGACTAAGGTGGGTTTTAATATTGTTGAAGTAAAAAGAGGAGAACAGATCGTAGCACTATTTAAAGGTGTAGTATATCGAACAGCAAAAGATTGGGAATGAAATTAACGAACACAAAACTCATGAGAATTTTAGTAATCATAGTATTAGCTACCTTTTTTTCTTGCAAAAAGAGTGCTGAATCTAGAACTGAAGTGTTGGAAGGCACAGAAGTAACCAAAGCTGAACCTAAAGAAGTAACAACCCAAAATCCACTGGGTGATGTTTTTGGAGATCAAATAATTATGGAAGTGGATGAAACAGTTTTTGTTATTGATAATGGCACAAATAGGGCTAATGAAGATATGTCAGCCGGAATTATGAAAATGCTTGCTCCTCAACCTTATGCAACTTTTAAGGAAAGAATGCTACAAAAGCAAAATGAACAGCAAGGTATTGAGGTGTTGAGTATCGAAGAGACAGAACTGGAGGGTAAAAAAGTACTTTTAGAAAGATCTAAAACACTGGATGATGCAGGTGAGGAGATGATGATGGTGATGTATGCTTTTCCAGCCTCAGCGGAAAAAACTATCATGATCTCTTCGTATTATATGAAAAACGAAGAAAAGAAATATTTACCATTGATAGAACAGTCGGTACTATCGGCTAGACTAAGAGAATAAAAATTTAAGATAACCTATTGGTTAATAAAGAGTAAGGCAATAGCATGAAAAACGCATATATAATTGATGGAGTTAGAACTCCAATCGGAAATTACAAGGGAACCCTATCTACGGTTCGTACGGATGATTTGGCCGCTTTGGTAATCGAAAAATTAGTGGCTAAATATCCGAATATCCCAAAGGAAGCATATGATGATGTAATTCTTGGCTGTGCTAATCAAGCGGGTGAAGATAATCGGAATGTAGCAAGAATGGCTTCGTTATTGGCAGGTTTGCCTTATACAGTTCCTGGCGAAACGGTAAATAGGCTATGTAGTTCAGGACTTTCAGCAATCATACATGCTAACAGAGCAATTAAGGCAGGTGATGGAGAGCTCTTTATTTCTGGTGGAGTTGAAAATATGACCAGAGGTCCTTATGTGATCGCCAAGCCTTCTTCCGCCTTTGGAACAGATGCTAAGATGTACGATTCCAGTTTTGGCTGGCGATTTGTAAACCAAAAAATGCACGATCTATACGGAACAGACGGTATGGGTAATACCGCAGAAAATTTAGTGGAGAAGTACGATATATCCAGAGAAGATCAGGATACTTTTGCCTATTGGAGTCAAATGAAAGCTGCCAAAGCTCAAGAATCAGGGCGATTAGCGAAAGAAATCGTTGCGGTAGAAATTCCGCAGCGCAAAAAAGACCCCATAGTGTTCTCTGATGATGAGTTTATCAAACCAGGAACTTCAAAAGAAATTTTGGCCAAGTTAAGACCTGCCTTCAAAAAAGAGGGAAGCGTAACTGCGGGGAATTCTTCTGGGTTAAATGACGGAGCAGCTGCTACAATTGTAGCTTCGGAAGATGCGGTTAAAAAATATGATTTAAAACCGATGGCAAAAATTGTTAGTTCAGCCGTGGTAGGAGTAGAACCAAGAATAATGGGTATTGGGCCCGTGGAAGCTTCAAACAAAGCATTGGCAAAAGCGGGCTTGACTATGGATGATATTGATATAATTGAGTTGAATGAAGCATTTGCTTCACAGGCGCTTGCTTGTATTAGAGCCTGGGGTTTAAAAGATGATGACCCAAGAATTAATCCTAATGGTGGTTCCATAGCGATCGGTCATCCACTGGGTGTTACAGGCACTAGAATAGCCTACTCTGCAGCATTAGAACTACAAGAGCAGAACAAAAGATATGCTCTTATCACTATGTGTGTAGGTGTAGGACAGGGTTATGCCTGTGTTATTGAAAGTGTAAGTTAGTGGGTCTTTAGAGATGTGCACTAAAAGTTTGAAAAGTTAAAAAAACGATGGCTATTCCGTCCTGAAGCATCGGGAGAATTGGAATCCAAATTAGGTTTAAATAAAATAGTATGAAAACACTACAAAGTTATATCAACGGTAAATGGGCAGAAGGATCTGGAGACGGAATCATCATGCACGACGCCGTTACCGGAGAAGTTATTGGTAAATCTACTACCGATGGACTTGATATTCCTGAAGTTTTACACTATGGTAGGACAAAAGGTGGCGAAATGCTGCGAAAAATGACGTTCCAGGAACGTGGTAATATGATCAAAAAGCTTGCTCTTTATTTGACTAAAAGAAAAGAAGAGTTTTATGAAATCAGTTACCGAACGGGTGCAACGAGAATTGATAGTTGGATAGATATTGAAGGAGGGTTTGGTAATTTATTTGCGAATGCTTCTTTACGTAAATTATTTCCTAACCAGCCGTTTCATGTAGAGGGCGACCCTGTAGACCTGTCAAGAGGAGGTCGATTTATGGCACATCACATTTTAGTACCTAAACGTGGGGTAGCAGTTCATATCAACGCCTTTAATTTTCCGATTTGGGGAATGTTAGAAAAGTGCGCCGTAAACTGGATGGCGGGTGTACCAGCAGTGGTGTTACCTGCGCCACAAACTGCATATTTAACGGAAGCAGTAGTTAGAGTCATTGTAGATTCAGGTATAATGCCAGAGGGGTCTTTGCAGTTATTAAGCGGAATGACTAAAAATATTTTGGATACGGTAGAGTCTCAAGATGTAGTAACGTTTACGGGATCAGCTCACACCGGTAAGATGTTAAAAGCACATCCAAGATTGATCGAAGAATCTGTACCTTTTACTATGGAAGCCGACTCCTTGAACGCTTCTGTTTTAGGGGAAGACGCAGTACCGGGTACGCCAGAGTTTGATCAGTTTATCAAAGAGGTTCGCAATGAAATGACGGTTAAATCTGGTCAAAAATGTACTGCAATTCGCAGAATTATTGTGCCTTCAGGATTGGTTGAAGATGTTCAGATTGCTTTAGGAAAACAATTGGATAAAGTAACGATTGGAGACCCAAGATTAAAAGAAGTACGAATGGGTGCTTTGGCAAGTAAAAAGCAAGTGGAGAGCTTTAAGAATAATGTTTCTGAGATTGCTAAAACCGCACAGATCGTTTACGGAAGCTTAGACAAAATAGAAACTATAGGAGCAGATGCGTCAAAAGGCGCTTTTGTTAGCCCTATTTTAATGCGAGAGGATAAACCATTGCAAAATGATAGCGTTCATACGATAGAAGCTTTTGGTCCAGTGTCTACCATAATGCCTTATGATACTTTGGAGGAAGCTATAGAGCTAACCCATAGAGGTAAGGGGTCATTGGTTTCTTCAATTTTTACCTATGACGATAAAATAGCTAAAGAATTTGTGGTTGGTGCAGCATCGCATCACGGTCGTATTCTAGTAGGTAACCGAGAGAATGCACGTCAGAGTACAGGCCACGGTTCACCATTACCGATGTTAGTTCACGGAGGTCCAGGAAGAGCTGGAGGGGGTGAAGAAATGGGAGGTATGCGCGGTATCAAACACTATATGCAGCGCTGCGCAATTCAAGGAACACCAACTACAATATCAGAAGTTACCGGAATTTATCAAGCCAATGCAAAATATAAAGAAACAGATAAGCATCCGTTTGCCTATCATTGGGAAGATATTGAACCAGGTATGTCAATCAAAACGCATAAACGAACCATTACGGATACAGATATTATTAATTTTGGTAATCTAACGTGGGATCACTTCTATGCACATACCGATATTACCTCGTTAGAAGGTAGTATTTTTGAAAAAAGAACTGCTCACGGGTACTTTATCCTTGCCGCTGCTGCAGGATTATTTGTATATCCTAATAAAGGACCTGTAGCCGCAAATTATGGTTTGGAAGAATGTAGGTTTTTAAGACCAATTTATCATAATGATACCGTCTACGTAAGACTTACTTGTAAGCAAAAGATAGATCGAGATCACCGTGGTAAGGATTTGCCTAGTGGAATTGTAAAATGGTTTGTCGAGGTTTATGATCAGGAAGAGGAGTTGGCGGCTATTGCAACCATATTAACTATGGTTCAAAAGAAATCTCCTTTTGTTCCAATCGATCGTACTAATATCGAAAATTATTTAGCAAAGCTTACAGCGGATGCTCAACCAAAGTGGGGGTCTATGACGCCTCAACATATGCTAGAACATCTGGAACATACCATACGTATTGGAGCGGGAGAAATCCAGGATTTTGAAATTGCTACACCCGAGGAGCATTTAGAGAAAGTGCAGGAAATGATCTATAACCATAAACCTATGCCTCGAGGACACCAGCATCCTTTAATGAAAAAAGGAGAATTGGAGGAATTAAAGCACCCTGATTTAGAAACTGCAAAACAAAAGGTGGTAGAAGCATTGGATAATTTAGATAACTTTTTTAAAGAGCATCCAGAGGCAACAACAAGGAATGCAGTTTTTGGTGATATGAATAAGTTTGAATGGGAATTGCTAAATGTGAAGCATCTAAATCATCATTTTGAACAATTTAAACTGTTGGATTAATTTGCTCGAATTTTCTGTGCAAGGCAGGAAGTTTACACTATTGAAAATAAAAATGTACAACCGAAAAATGTAAAATTTTACATTGAAAAATTATATTTGTTTTGACACAACCATACGTTAACATCACAACTGATAATGGAGTAGGAACCATAGAATTTTTTCATCCTGCTCATAACTCTTTACCAGGAGACATATTGGCTAAATTAGCGCAAACCATTACAGAAGCAGGTAAAGATGAAGCAATTAAGGTAATTGTATTAAAAAGTGGTGGTAATCGCACTTTCTGTGCGGGTGCAAGCTTTAAAGAATTGATCAATATCAATGATGCGGAAACCGGAAAAGTGTTTTTCTCTGGTTTTGCCAATGTTATCAATGCTATGCGAAAATGTCCTAAGTTTATTATAGGAAGAGTACAGGGTAAAACTGTAGGAGGGGGAGTAGGATTAGCTTCTGCAACAGATTATTGTATGGCGACAAAGTTTGCAGCCATAAAACTAAGCGAATTAAATATAGGCATAGGCCCCTTTGTAGTAGGACCCGCAGTGGAACGTAAATTAGGATTGTCGGCAATGTCTCAAATTGCTATAGATGCGAATTCGTTTTATGAGGCAGAATGGGCAAGAGATAAAGGATTATTCACTAAAGTTTTTGAAGACACAGAAACCTTAGATCAAGAGGTAAAAGCCTTTGCCGAGCATTTAGCAACCTACAATCCAGATGCTATGACAGAAATGAAAAATGCATTTTGGGCTGGTACAGAGGACTGGGATACTTTATTGGCAGAACGAGCTGTGATAAGCGGCCGACTAGTGCTTGGAGAATTTACCAAAGAAACGTTGAAGCGGTTTAAGTAGATAGGAGAAGGCAGAATATATGATCTACAGAAAAGATTAGTCAAGTTTTCTGCCAGTATTATATTAAATGTTGGAGGTTTAAATAGGAGTTTTGCTTCAGAACACTTAATTAAACGGTTAATAAGGTCGTCGTCTTCTGCCGCACTAAATTATGGTGAGGCTCAAGCTGCTGAATCAAGAAAAGATTTCGTGCAAAAAATGAAATTATGCCTTAAGGAGCTAAGAGAGTCTCAGGTAAATTTGCAGATTTTAATAGAGTCCGAGCTTATAAAAGACGTTGATGGATTTTATAGTATTATAAAAGAAAGCAAGGAGTTAGTAGCTGTTTTTACAAGTAGCATAAAAACTTTAGGAAAATAAATGTAAAACTGAAAAATGTAAAATTTTAAATTTTAAACTCAAAAGTTATACTTATCAGAACTTTAAACTTTATCATTTTACATTTAAAATTTGATAGTTAAGATTGATTTATTCATTTAAAGGATACATACCGGTAGTTCACGAAACAAGTTTTGTGCATCCGTTGGCAGCGGTTACGGGCAACGTAATTATTGGTAAGCATTGTTATATCGGTCCAGGAGCGGCTATTCGCGGTGATTGGGGTGAGATCGTACTAGAGGATGGTGTTAATGTACAGGAAAATTGTACAGTACATATGTTTCCAGGTAAGTCGATTGTGCTCAAGGAAAGCGCTCACGTGGGCCACGGGGCCGTGATTCACGGAGCCAATTTAGGTCGTAATTGCCTCATAGGTATGAATAGCGTAATTATGGATGATGCAGAAATCGGGGACGAGTGTATTGTTGGAGCTATGTCTTTTGTAAAAGCCAATACTGTATTTGAAAGCAGAAGCTTAATTGTAGGTAATCCAGCAAAAGTGATCAAACAGGTGACTGACGAAATGATCGATTGGAAAACCAAAGGAACCAAACTGTATCAACAGTTACCAGCGGATTGTTTTGCAACTTTAGAGGAAGTTGAACCGCTTAGAGAAGTACCTAAAGATAGACCCGAACAGGAGGCTTTTTATCAAACATTAAATGAATTTAAAGGTAAAGAATAAAGAATGACAATGAAGGAGATTAATTTTCTGATCGAAGAATTACAACCAGTACGCCAAAAATTACTACAGCATCGGTTGTATAGCCAAATAGAGAACACGGATGACGTTAAGTTATTTATGGAGCATCATGTATATGCGGTGTGGGATTTTATGTCCTTACTTAAGAGCTTACAACTACAGTTAACTACTGTGGATGTGCCTTGGGTGCCAGCAAAAAATCCTAAACTAAGTCGCTTTATTAATGAGATCGTTTTTGGAGAGGAAAGTGATGTTAATGAAGTTGGACAGCCGATGAGTCATTATGAGATGTATATTGAGGCTATGAATGAGGTCAAAGCGAATACGGATCAAATCGAGGAATTGATCAATAGCATTAAGGATGGGTATTCAATTGAAGAAGGTTTAAAAAAATTAAATTTACCTGAAGCGGTTAAAGACTTTCTGAAATTTACTTTTGAGGTGATTGCCTTAAAAAAACCTCATATCACAGCTGCTGTTTTTACGTTTGGGAGAGAAGATCTGATTCCTGATTTGTTTTTAGGTATTGTAAAAAACCTGGAAAAGAGCAGTGATGTGTCTTTAAACAAACTTATTTATTACTTAGAACGACATATCGAATTGGATGGTGATGAACATGGTCCGCTTAGTTTAGGTATGGTTGAAAGTTTATGTGACACTCAAAAAAAATGGGATGAAGCTTTGATGTACAGTAAACTAGCTTTAGAAAAAAGAATAGCTTTATGGGATACAATTAGCAATGCGTTAATACAAAATGATAACGTTTTGTCGTAACTTATTACTACAAAAAACTAACAAACATTAGTTTGTTTTGGTAAAGAAATTTAATTTTGAAAAATGGTTGGCAATTCTAAAAATATCAGCAATACATGTCAAAAATAGAGTTGAAAATGCCCAAAATGGGCGAAAGTATTTCGGAAGCAACGGTGCTTAATTGGTTAAAAAATGAAGGAGACACCGTGGAGCAGGATGAAACTGTTTTAGAGGTAGCCACGGACAAGGTAGATTCAGAGGTTCCCTCTCCTTGTGATGGAGTGATTGCAAAGATTTTAGTGGAACCTAATACAGTAGTTAATATTGGAGATGTTATTGCTATCATTGAGGCAAATGGAGAAGCAGGTGCCAAGAAAACAGCACAAAAAGAAGTAGCTGCAACTCCGTCTCCTGAAAAAAAAGAAACGAATTCGACCACTACTAAAAAGACGGAACGCTATTCAGCAGCAGACTATAAAGCGTTGAGTGCAGGTGAAAATGATGGTTTTTTGTCACCTTTAATTCTAAATATCGCAAAGAAAGAAAACCTTAGCATAGAAGAGGTACTGAGTATTAACGGTAGCGGAGAAGGTGGAAGAATAAGAAAGAGTGATGTGGTAAGCTACTTAAAAAACAGACAATATCCATTACCAAGCAGACCTGTACAGCAAGTAAGCGCACCTAAATCAAATTATAAAGCACCACCGATTTCCTTTGTAGAGGGAAAAGACCGTATAGTAGAGATGGATCGTATGCGACAGATGATCGCTGATCATATGGTGTACTCTAAGCATACTTCACCACACGTAACCAGTTATATCGAAGTTGATGTAACTAATATTGTGGAGTGGAGAAACAGAGTTAAAAAAGAGTTTCAGCAAAAGTATAATCAAAAGTTAACCTTTACGCCAATTTTTGTAGAGGCTGTGGCAAAAGCGATTCAGGCGTACCCAATGATCAATGTAGCGGTGGATGACAATAAAATTGTAGTTCGCAAGGATATAAACATTGGGATGGCAACGGCTTTACCTAGTGGCAATTTGATAGTTCCGGTAGTTAAAAATGCTGATGAAAAGAATTTACTAGGGTTAGCAAAACAGGTAAATCACTTGGCAGAAAATGCAAGAAACAATAGCCTTAAGCCTGAAGAGATCAAAGGAAGCTCCTTTACCATTTCGAATGTAGGTACGTTTGGAAGTTTAATGGGTACCCCGATTATCAATCAACCCGAAGTAGCCATATTAGCTTTAGGTATTATTAAGAAAAGACCAGAGGTAATTACCATGGATAAAGGTGATGAAATCGCCATTAGGAGTATGATGTATTTATCACTTTCATTTGACCATAGAGTGGTAGATGGATTTCTAGGTGGTTCTTTCTTACGAAAAGTGGGAGACGAGTTGGAAGCTTTTGATAGCAATAGAGAAATTTAAAGAGTAGCAATTTGCTTGTAGAGGTAGAATAATCTTAGCGCCAGGGATAGTAGCGGCATCCTTTTTTATATGATGCGAATGAATATAAAGAAGATGGTAATTAAAAAAGATAAAGCGAATAGCCCGGTCTCAAGGGTAACCTTGAGAGGCGTCAAAAACAATAAATGATGCAACAGATAAAAATTACCAAAACAGAAAATTCAGGGTTAGGGAATATAGACTTTTCTAATATTCCATTAGGTACCACGTTTACCGACCATATGTTTGTTTGTGATTACAAAGAAGGAACTTGGGTAAATCCCAGAATAGAACCATTAGCAACGATACCCACACATCCTGCTGCTATGGCATTGCATTATGGGCAAGCTATTTTCGAAGGAATGAAAGCTACCGTGGGTAAGAATAAGACACCTTTACTGTTTCGTCCGGAGCAAAATGCAAAACGTTTTAATCATAGTGCTCGTAGAATGGGAATGCCAGAGGTACCAGAAGCGCTTTTTGTTGAAGCGGTGAAGCAGATTGTAGCTTTAGAACACAATTGGATACCTCCACAATTGGGCAGTGCTTTATACCTGCGTCCATTTATGTATGCTGATGAGCCTTTTATTGGTATGCGAGCTGCTACGAGCTATAAGTTTATCGTAATTTGCTCGCCTGCAGGACCATTTTTTTCAAAAAAGATCAAACTCTACGCTGAGACTGAATATATCAGAGCTGCAAATGGAGGTACAGGTGAAGCTAAGGCTGCGGGTAATTATGCAGCAGCAATTCTGCCGACTGAGAAAGCGAAAGCTAAAGGCTATGACCAGGTATTATGGTTAGATGCCAAAGAACATCGCTACATTCAGGAAGTAGGGACAATGAATATATTTTTTAAAATAGACGGTAATTTTATAACACCGAGTACCGATGGTTCTATTTTAAAGGGAATAACAAGAGATAGTGTTATTACCCTGCTAAAGGATAAAGGATTTACAGTAACAGAGCGTCCGATTACTATTGATGAAATTATACAATTTTCAAAAGACGGTAGGCTAGAGGAGGCATTTGGAACCGGAACAGCGGTAGCCATAGCTATGATAGAAAGTATTGGCTATAAAGATGAAGAGATTATACTACCTGCCAATAATCCGGTTAGTGAGGATGTAAAACAAACGCTAGACCAAATTAAAACACAGGAGCAAGATGATAAGTTCGGGTGGATTATACCTGTGGAGATAGAGGAAAAAGTTAGTTAGGTCATAGAAAAGAAGGTCCTTTATAAAATATATTAAGTTAAGAAAGAAGATTATGATAGCGGAAAAAACAGTATCTAAAGAGGTTTTACAACAAGCATATTCGTTATTGTCTACAGCAAAGGCGATGGCTGAATTGTATGAAGATAACTTCAAGGTAGTTTCAAAATATGTTCATGCTACTTCTCGCGGTCACGAGGCTATACAAATCGCAGCAGGTATGCAATTGTTACCTCAGGATTATGCATTTCCGTATTATAGGGATGATGCGATGTTGCTGAGTGTAGGGATGAAACCTTATGATCTGATGTTACAACTATTGGCTAAAAAAGATGATCCTTTTTCCGGGGGAAGAACCTATTATTCACATCCTAGCTTAAGAGATGAGGATAAACCAAAGATTCCGCATCAGTCTTCTGCAACGGGTATGCAGGCCATACCAGCAACAGGAGTAGCATTAGGGATGCAGTACAAAGAGCTAGTTGATATTCCGCATAGTCAAATTGAAGGCGATGAAATGCCGTTGGTATTATGCTCGCTAGGAGATGCATCGGTTACCGAAGGTGAGATTGCTGAAGCTTTTCAAATGGCGGCGCTTAAACAGTTACCAATATTATATTTAGTTCAGGATAATGGTTGGGATATATCAGCAAATGAAGCCGAAACCAGAGCGCAGAGCGCTTATGAATATGCTGCGGGATTCCACGGGTTGGAGGCTATATCTATAGATGGAGCCAATTTTATGGAAAGTTATACCGCTATACAAAAGGCTATTGAGACGATTCGCAAAGAACGTCGCCCTATTCTTGTTCATGCTAAGGTACCGTTGCTTAATCATCATACCTCTGGGGTTCGAATGGAATGGTATCGAGACGATCTGGAGGAAGCAAGATCAAGAGATCCTTATCCAGTATTAAGAAAACAGCTATTGGAAAACGGTTTTTCTGAAAAAGAATTAGATGCAATTGATGCAGACATAAAATCAACAGTAGCAAAGGATTTGGAAGAAGCAATGAAAGCGGAAGATCCAACTCCTGAAGATTTATTTACACATGATTTTGCACCTACTCCAATTACTGAGGAATCAGGTGAACGTGCTCCTGCGGATAAAGACGAAGTAGTTATGGTAGATTGTGCGCTATTTGCTGTTGAGGAGTTAATGAAGAAACATAAAGAGTGCCTTCTTTATGGTCAGGATGTAGGAGGGCGTTTGGGAGGTGTATTTAGAGAGGCCGCAACACTAGCACAAAAATTTGGAGATGAACGCGTGTTTAATACACCAATCCAAGAGGCCTTTATTGTGGGTTCTACCGTTGGAATGTCTGCGGTTGGTTTAAAGCCAATAGTTGAGGTTCAGTTTGCGGATTATATCTGGCCAGGACTCAATCAATTATTCACCGAGGTAAGCAGGTCTTGTTATTTATCCAATGGAAAATGGCCGGTATCTATGATCTTACGTGTACCAATTGGAGCGTATGGAAGTGGTGGGCCTTATCACTCTTCTTCAGTAGAGTCTGTAGTTACTAACATAAGAGGTTTAAAAATTGCATATCCTAGTAATGGAGCGGATCTTAAAGGGCTTATGAAAGCAGCCTATTATGATCCTAATCCGGTGGTGATTTTTGAGCACAAAGGGTTGTATTGGTCCAAAGTAAAAGGAACTGAGAAGGCTAGGACCACGGAACCTGCGGAAGATTATGTATTACCATTTGGCAAAGCTAGTGTAGTACAGCGCATATGGCCTCAAGACGATAAAGAAACCATGTCTATTATCACGTATGGGATGGGAGTGCATTGGGCATTAAATGCTACAAAAGACTTAAAGGAGGTAGTAGAAGTTATTGATTTAAGAACCTTACATCCCCTAGATGAAGAGACGGTGATGGAATCAGTGAAAAAGACCAAAAAGTGTCTAGTTGTTACCGAAGAGCCTTCTGATAATTCATTTGCCAGGGCGCTGGCGAGTAAAATTCAGGAACAATGTTTCAGAGATTTAGATGCGCCTGTAATGACTATTGGTTCTGAAAATATGCCGGCTATTCCACTAAACAGTACATTAGAGCAGACTATGATTCCGTCTACAGAAAAGGTTAAAAGAAAAATAGAGGAGTTATTAAGATACTAGAAAAGGTGTCCTAATTTTAGGACACTTTTTCTGTTGCTTCCGGGTTTTGAACATTTAATTCAACGGTATGCTCAATGCTCCGTTGATATGGTATACCATAGTTGATTAACTAGGTCAAGAGAATAAATTCTTTTTGGTAGTGATTCTTCGGTAATTTCGAATGCGTTTAAACTATCTACAGTTACCAAATCCTTGTTAGTTATGCAACCCTATTGATACATGGCCATTAGCGGAAATATTAAAATATGTAGTTGAAATGATATCAAAACTTATTCCTAGCCTATTATCCGGTTCATAGTCTTTATTACTAAAAATGATTGATTCGTCTAACGTAGGGGAAGGAGTAGCAAGATCCAAAACGTTATCAGAAACAGCTTTTATAGAAAATGATGGTCTTCCTGTAAGATTTGTTGAATCTTTATTGATGATTTCTAGCGTCATAACTTCAGAAGTCAGTTGCGCTCCGTCGTAAATTTCTGAATTTACAGGCTTGCTTGGTATAAAATTAGCTCTAGAAGCTAGACGATTAGGTTGATTATCTTTTAGAATTAATTGTACATTCCGATCAGATTTTATGATGTAGCTTCTTTGGAAATCCACACTAAAAGTATAAGTCATTTTTTTATGAGGATTATGGCCTCTACTAGTGTAATCAAAAGAGTTTTTATAAAAAGTATTTAATTTTCCCAAATCAATCAATTGTGACACTACTAAAGGGCCAATAGAATTGTTTACATTATTATTACATGAGCTATAAAGAAATAACAATAGAAAAAATAAGATTTTTGAAATCTGCTTCATGTAATTTAAAATTAATTACTAATGCTATATTGTTTTTAGCAACTCTTTAGGATTCTATATGATGGAGTGTAATTAAATCAGGTTTTTCTTGACTCTAATTCCTTACGTATTCTACTTAGTTGGGTGGAAGTTATATTGAGATAGGAGGCTATATGATAGAGAGCGATTCGTTGTTCAATATCAGGATATTGTTGTAATAGAGAAAGGTATTTTTCGGTAGCATCTTTTGTAGCAAAAAGGAATTCTTTGTCTTCCTTTTTAACAATCCAATTAATTTCTAAATACCTCAGATATGCTCTTTGAATATCAGGTATAGTTTCAGCAAGTCTCCTGAATTTTTTAAAATCTATTCCTACAAGCAACGTTTTTTCAATGGATTCGATGGTAACATTACTTGTGGTACCTTGGATTAAGGAAGAGGTGGCAGAGGGGAAATCATTTTCAAAAAGAAGATTTTTAGTATATCTTTTGCCACTTGCATCTGTATAATATATAATTACAGCGCCTTGATAAATAAAAAAAATATCTTTAGGCATTTGACCTGCTTCAATAATGTATTGGTCTTTTTCAACGGAATAGAAGTTTAGTGATTTTTCAAACTGTGACCAGGATTCATTTGATATTTGAACCAATTCATTCATTACAGTCTTTAGTCGCAAGACCATCGTCGATGTATCTCCTTGTATTTCCTTCATTGATATTGACTATTCTAATTACTGCACATTACTATCCTTCTTAAATTTGATTATACCAAAATTTAGTTGGTTGATTTGGGGACGGTAAAGCTATTGAATGATATTTTTATAAAAAATTACATATGTTGATTTCATTTTTAAATTTAATCTTTACGATATGTAGTATTTCTATCACAAAAACATCACAGATATTACTATAAAACCGTTAAAAAACATATATAATAGTTAATATACATGATTTAATTTAAAGGGTAACAAACAGTATATCTTTTCACTGAAAAGTTAAGTTAGCGCTTTCAGTATCCGAAGATGAAAGTTTAAAAAAATGTGAGTTTTAATTTAAGCGGAAGGCCCAAAAATTAAGATGATTTGTGTGAAGAAAAAAGAGTGCGAAAGCACTCTTTTTTCTTACAAGTTATGAAGTATGATTTTATTTATTACTCAGCATTAGCAACTCATTACATACTATCTCTGTAATATATCGTTTATTTCCTTCGTTATCGTCATAACTTCTTGAGGTTAGTTTTCCTTCAATAGCTACTTCTTGACCTTTGTTGACATACGTTTCAATTATATCAGCGGTTTTTCCCCAGGCAACGATATTATGCCATTGGGTGTCCTGAATCTTTTCTCCTTGTTTGTTGTAATAGTAATCATTAGTGGCAATAGAAAATTTTGCCAATTTTTTTCCAGAATCTAAAGTAATTACTTCTGGATCTTGTCCTAAGTTTCCAATCAACTGTACTTTGTTTTTTAGCGTTTTCATAATTTTAATGTTAAGGTTAAACAGTTAATACTAATTGTCTGGCTGAGGTGAACTTCAACTCGACAGTGCAAACCTAGGGACGGATTAAACAAACATTCGGTTAGGAGTCGTTTAATTTCGCTTGTAAACGATTGTAAACGTTTGTAATCTTTTGTTTGATTGATTTTTAATTATTTAAAAATAATTAGTATAACAAGGGTAGGGTAAACAAATTTACATTCGTTTTACTTATGAGTTTGCCATTGCTTTGCAATTGGAATTAGAGTTTGTTAATAATCTGTAATTAATTCGGCAGCGTTTAAGGGACAAAT
The DNA here is from genome assembly GCF_004216895.1 of Aquimarina brevivitae. Classification (GTDB taxonomy): domain Bacteria; phylum Bacteroidota; class Bacteroidia; order Flavobacteriales; family Flavobacteriaceae; genus Aquimarina; species Aquimarina brevivitae. Next base: position 1,264,739 of record NZ_SGXE01000001.1, read on the forward strand.
AACTCTGTTATACCATACAGATTATGAAAAGGGTGAAAGCGAAGTTGCGATGACCCTTTTTACTTATGTAATAAGGTCTAAGATACGTTCTAATTTCATTCCTCTGGAGCCCTTGATCAAATTAGCATCTACTACCAAAGAGGTGTTCCAATCGCTTTTCAGGTCTTCGAATGTTCTATAGGTTTTGATTTTAGAACTGGTATGGGTTTTAAAGAAATTTTCTCCGATAAGTATGATGTTATGAATATTGGTTCCTTCTAAAAGATATACAATATCTTGATGCTCTTTGTGCGCATCTTCTCCTAGTTCAAACATATCTCCTAGAAAAACGCTTTTGGTTGTAAAATTTAGGGCTACAAAATTTTGAATAGCAGCTTGCATACTTGTAGGATTCGCATTATAAGCATCCATAATAATGGTAGCTTCTCCCTTTTGAATGATCTGAGATCGATTGTTTTCGGGTATATAAGATGCTATAGCCTCTTTTATGGTCTCATTTCCGATTTCAAAATAACGCCCTATAGCAATTGCAGCAGCAATATTACCGAAATTGTAGTCCCCGATAAGATTACTTTGTATAGTGATATTATCATATTGAACGGAAACCATAGGGTTTACTTGTTGTAATATAACTTGAATATCTGCCTTACCGGATTCTTGAGAAAAAGTAAAACTATTTAAGTCTCCAGCTGCATTGGTAAGCTTTTCGTCGTCCTTATTTAAGAAAATCATTTTATGATGTTCTTTTAAGTGAACGTACATTTCTGTTTTTCCTTTCAATACACCTTCTATTCCTCCGAACCCTTCTAGATGTGCCTTACCTATATTGGTGATGTATCCATAGTCAGGAAGTGCGATATCGCATAAAAAAGCAATTTCTTTTTGATGATTAGCCCCCATTTCTACGATTCCAAATTCAGTACTACTGTCCATTCGCAGTAGGGTTAGTGTTACGCCGATATGATTATTTAAATTTCCTGAGGTTGCTATGGTAGTATATTTTTTGGAGAGAACGGCGTTGATAAGTTCTTTGGTTGTTGTTTTTCCATTACTTCCGGTTAAGGCGAGTATAGGAATTCCTAAATAATGTCTATGAAACCTCGCTAAATCCTGAAGAGCGCATAAAACGTCTGGAACTACTATGGTTTTATCAGAAATATAGTATTTCTCGTCATCAATGATAGCGTAAGAGGCTCCGGACTCCAACGCTTGTGCGGCAAATTGATTTCCGTTGAAATTACTTCCCTTTAGTGCAAAAAATAGGGTGTTTTCCTTAATGTTCCTGGTATCGGTTGATACCCCATCGCTTTTTAAAAATAGTTGATGTAGTGCTGTGCTATTCATGTTGATACGGATAACATAAAAAACCCTGAATGTTCTATTCAGGGCTTTTCGATATATTCAAAATAATTTCTACTTTATTTTTGACTATAGATTAATTAGGGCCTTTGTGCTTAGGTGTTTTCTTTTGTTTCGCCTTTTCTCCTACTCTAGACATTGCATTTCTAAATCCAATATAATCAGTCGCCATATCTTGAGGCATAAATCTTCGTTGTGCAGGGTCTAACCAATAGGCTCTGTCTTTCCAAGATCCACCTTTATAAACCCGTACATTATCATCAATAATCGTTGTTCTTGTACTGGTTTCGTCGTATCTACGATCTAATTTAGTGCTATCTTGAGCATCAACGGTTACACTATGAATAGGTGCATTGTACATTCTTTTTGAAGGATCTCCTTCAAAATCTTCATAGCCTAAGAAATTTCTCGAAGAGCTTTTGTCACCATCCCTAAAGTTACGGTTATCACTTTTCGTAAAGTTCGTTCTTAGATATGTTTCGTTTTCATCGATTGGAGTTTGTAAAATACCTCCAGGTAATACACGTGCAACTATTTTACCATTACTTAATGTATCGTATACAATTGAATCTACAGTGGCAATTTTTACAGTTCCATCAGGATTGATGGCGTTTTTAGTATATACATTACCTCTGTAATAGTTAAAGTCATTGTATTCATCATCAATTATTGGTCTGTAGATATCAGCAACCCATTCTGCTACATTACCTGCCATATCATATAGACCATAATCGTTTGGATCGTATGATTTCACTGGAGCAGTAATATCCGCACCGTCATCACTCCATCCAGCAATTCCACCATAATCTCCATCACCCTGCTTGAAATTCGCTAATTGATCTCCTCTTGTTCTTCTTTTACCAGAACGTGTATATTTACCACTCCAAGGGTATTTTTTTCTACCTCTATATATGTTGTAACTTCTTAATTCTACTAAACCAAGTGCAGCATATTCCCACTCTGCTTCAGTTGGAAGCCTGTACTTTGGTAATAGTAACCCATCCTTACGCTGAACATATAATTCAGTAGAGTCATTTCTTTTTGCATAATTTTGAGAAACTTTTCCTCCTCTGGTAGCATCATCATTACCTCCATAAGTTTGGCTAGGAGCGTTTAAATAAGTTTCAGTATCGAATGTGCTTTCTGCAGACACATCTTGGAAAGGAGCATTATCTCTAATGTAGCCTTCTTCTTCTAAAATTCTTTCGTTTACTCGGTTGGTTCTCCAATTACTAAATTCTACTGCCTGTATCCAGTTCACTCCTACGACAGGATAATCTGCATACGCTGGATGTCTTAAATAATTATTGGTCATCATCTCATTAAATCCAAGACGATTTCTCCAAACTAAAGTATCTGGTAGTGCACCGTAGTAAATGTTTCTATATTTTGGTTCTGTTGGAGGGTAAACTGCCTTTAGCCAATCTAAATACTCTAAGTACATAATATTGGTTACCTCAGTTTCGTCCATGTAAAAGGATTGAACGTGTTGCTGGGTTGGAGTATTGTTCCAATCCCTCATTACATCATCTTGAACACGTCCCATAGTGAAGGTACCTCCTTCAATAAAAACTAGTCCAGGACCAGTCTCCTGTTCCTTATAATTTGTATTAACTTGAAATCCTCCATCCTTGGAGTTGTATTTCCATCCTGTAGCTCTAGAACTGGTGCCATAATCGTTTTTATTACAGCTCATCAGTATAACACTGATTGTCAGTACCAATAGCGACTTAGAAATAAACAATTTTCTCATAATCTTAAGTTCGTTAAAGTAGAAATTAGGGCTTGCAATATAGCAATTAACGTTAAATTTACCCCAAAAATTTTAAAATATTATTAAATATTAATTTTTTCAGTATTTGCAATAACTTTTGCTCTAACGCAAAATTCTTTAGTTTATTATTATTTTTGATGAAAATCAATAATTGCAAAAGTACTAAAAAAGGTGTGAAACCCGTTATTTTTCTATGAAGCGAAGTATTTTATTAGTAAACATTTTTTTTCTGACTCTATCATTATATAGTCAAAAAACAATTAATATACAAATTGATTGGAAAGATATCGTAGTGGGATCAGGTACGAATACGGAAAGGATTCCAGGGTTTAAAGATCAATTTTTTAGCTATGATCCCAATGAAGGTGTATTGTATAATTATGGTTGGGACGATTATCGATATGTTGATCCTAGTTCAGTTGAGATAGTTGATATAACATATAAAACAATAACCAAAGAGGAGCTAAAGGGCTTAGAGGTTAAAAGTGTACCTGCCAAGGTTTCATTTACTTTAATTGGAAATAGAGCACGGTTTAGGAATAAGGCAGCGTTGCAATTCTCTCCTATAGTATATTCAAATAATCAATACAAAAAAGTTACTTCACTAACCTTTCGCTATGATTACTTGACAACTTCAAAAGGTAGGCGTAAACTAGCGGTGACTAATTCAGTCTTAGCCTCGGGTAATTGGTTTAGATTTTATGTAACCCAAAGCGGAGTACATAAAATAACTCCAGGATTTTTAGCTGATTTAGGAATGGATGTGGCAAACATTGACCCACAAACCATTAAGATATATGGTAACGGTGGTAAAATGCTACCCTTATTAAATCAGGAAAATCAGTTTTTTGATCTGCAAGAGAATGCTATTAAAGTTATTGGTGGAGGAGATGGTACTTTTTCCGGTTCAGATCATATTTTATTTTATGCCGAAGGTACTCAGGGTTTTAGCGAAGAAAATCAGACCAACCTTAATTTATATGAGGATAAGTCGTATTATTATGTTACTTATGGTACAAATAGTGGACAGCGAGTAGCTCCTTATATTGAGCCTACTGGAGATCCTACGCTGCAGCTTACCACTTTTACAGATTATCAATTTTACGAAGTTGATAATGAAAATTTAGTCAAATTAGGGCGAAGATGGTTTGGGGACCGATTCGATGTGCAGCGAAATAGAGAATATTCATTTGATTTTCCAAATCTAGTTACATCAACACCTATAGAACTAAGGGTGTTGGCAGCATCCACAGCGGAGTCAAGCACAAGTATGACAGTGCAATTTAATGACCAGAATGTAGGTTCGCTAAATTTTTCAGCAATAAGTGGAACCACTCTAGCTTCTGGAAGGGAGCTCAATGCTACTGTCAACTCAAATTCTGATCAGGCAAAGGTAACATTGACTTATTTTAACAATGGAAATCCAACAGCAACGGGCTATTTAGATTTTATTAGTTTAAAGGCCGAACGCTTATTAGCAGGTACAGGTAAGCAATTCAGATTTTCAAATGATCAAGTAGCTACGGTATCCGGAATTGGAGAATATACTTTTACTAATGCTTCAGTTTATGATGAAATATGGGATGTTACTGATTTTTCGGCTATACGGGTAATTGAAAATAATACAGGCGCTAATACGCTTTCTTTTAAAAGTACATTAGGAGAAGAAAGACAGTTTGTAGCTGTAATTTCAGAGGATTACTTTACACCTTTCATAGACAACACTAGGATTGTAAATAATCAAAATATAAAGGGGACTATTTTTCGCAATGAACAAGGTCAGTTCGAGGATATTGATTATTTGATTATAACTCATCAAAATTTAATTGCTGCCGCTAATCGACTAGCAGAACATCATAGAACTACTAATAACTTTAATGTAAAGGTGTTAACCTTGGATAAAATTTATCATGAGTTTAGTAGCGGAAAACAAGACGTAGCAGCCATCAGAAACGTCGTAAAATATATATATGATAACGCTTCCCAGCCTGAGGAAGCGTTAAAGTTTTTGTGTTTACTAGGAGATGCTTCGGTTGATTATAAAGATAGACTTAGAGATAATAACAACATCGTGCCGACTTTTGAAAGCCTTAGTAGTTTTTCATTGGTGAGTTCATTTGCAACGGATGATTTTTACGGTTGCATGGATCCGCAAGAGGGTAGAATGCCTGGTTCTGATTTAACTGATATTGCTATCGGTAGAATAATTGCAGATACTCCACAATTAGCCAATGCAATGGTGACTAAAATTATAAATTATAGTAAAGAACAGTCGTATGGTAGATGGAGAAACGCAATGTTATTAATTGCGGATGATGTAGATGACGATTGGGAAGAGACCATTCAGCGAAATTTAGATGAACTAGGACAAGATTTAGATCAGCGAAAGCCATTTTTTAATATCGCAAAAATCTACGCGGATTCCTATCAACAGGAATCTTCAACCTCCGGAGCAAGATATCCTACGGTCAATAAAGATATCGTGGAAACCATAGAAAGCGGGGCTTTGGCTATTGATTATTTTGGACACGGGGGAGAAGACGGTTTAGCGAAGGAATTTATATTTACTAAATCCGATGCGGTAGGATTGGCTAATACAAATAAACATCCATTTTTAATAACCGTAACATGCGAGTTTACAAAGTTTGATAATCCATTACGGCCTTCTGCTGGTGAGTTTATGTACTGGAATAATGAAGGTGGTGTGGTAGGATTGATAAGCACTACCCGAGATGTGATTGTAACCTTTGGGATATCAGTTAATGACCGTTTAAGTGCATTCTTGTTTCCAGATGGAAATGAATACCCAACAGTTGGAGAAGCAGTGCGTCAGCTAAAAAATTCATATACCACAAATAGTAAAAGAGTGGTATTCTTTTTTGGAGATCCTGCTATGAAAATGGCTATCCCGAAACCTAACGTTAGGCTAACACAAATAAATGATGTCCCTATAACTCAACCCACAGATACGCTCAAAGCACTTAGTAAGATAAAAATTACTGGTGAAGTGGTAGATGCAGTAGGCAACCGCTTATCTAATTATAATGGAGTAGTTTTTTCCACTATTTATGATAAACCAATTGACAGAGTCACACTGGCCAATGATGGTGTGCGAAATAGTCAAGGGGAGTTGATTAAACTAAATTATCAAACCTTAGGTGCGGTTCTTTTTAGAGGAAAAGCTTCGGTGCAAAACGGCGTTTTTAATTATGAATTTGTAGTACCTCGAGACATTGCTATTCCCGTAGGACAAGGTAAGCTTAGTTTTTATGCTTCTAAATCAGGTGAATTAGATGATCAAAGTGGTGCTAACAAAACTATTTTAATCGGGGGCGTAAATGAAGATGCTCCAGAAGATAATACAGGACCTCAAATTCAACTGTTTATGAATGATGAAAGCTTTATTTCTGGAGGCGTTACTAGTAATGCACCTGTATTAATTGCTAAACTACAAGATGCTAATGGAATTAACACTGCTAGTGGTATAGGACATGATATAATAGCAATATTAGATGATGACCAAGCCAATCCAATTGTATTAAATGATTTTTACGAGACCGAATTGGACGATTATACGCGTGGAACCGTTAACTATAATTTCAAAGACTTAGATCCAGGCCTACACACGATCAGTTTTAAAAGCTGGGATGTGTATAATAACTCTTCTACCCAAGAGATTCAGTTTATGGTTGCCGAGGATGGAGGCTTTAGCTTGAGTAATGTGTTGAATTATCCAAATCCATTTGTAAGTCATACTGAATTTTGGTTTGAGCATAGTAGCTCTCCTTCTGACATACTGGAGGTGCAGGTTCAGGTATTTACCGTATCCGGAAAAGTAATATGGACGCGTAATCAAACCTTGACTGGTAGAACCAGCTATCGCGAAGATATCCAATGGAATGGACGCGATGATTTTGGAGATAAATTAGGAAAAGGCGTATATGTGTATAAGATTTCTGTAAAATCTACGTTAACTAATGAGCGAGTAGAAAAATTTGAGAAGCTTGTTATCCTTTAATTACTAAATAACTATATATTTGTCAAAATTCAATTTTCACATTATGAAAAAAACGATTATCCTTGGGATAGTTTTATCGGTTTTTTTTAATCTTAAAACTTTCGCCCAAGAAAATAGACCTATTACTACTGCTACGCCCTTTCTATTAATTGCTGCAGATGCAAGAGCAGCAGGTTTAGCAGATCAAGGGGTTGCCACATCAGCAGATGCATTTAACCAACAGTGGAACCCAGCAAAATCAGTTTTTCTTAGACAATCTCAAAATGTAGGAGTAAACTATACACCTTATTTGAGCAGTTTAGTAAATGATATATTCTTAGGTAATATAAACTATTCTTATCGTATAAATGAGCGAAGTGCAATGTCTGCCAGTTTCAGATATTTTAGCTTAGGTGATATTGAATTTAGACAAAATGCGGATGACCCTGGTTTGTCTCAAAAGCCTAATGAATTCACTTTTGATCTTTCTTATTCTTTGAAATTAAGCGAAACATTTTCTATGGCTGTAGCGGGTAGGTATTTAAGATCAGACTTAAGGCTTCAAACGGAAGATGCAGCTGACGCAACAGCAGCAGGTAGTTTTGGAGTTGATATTGCTGGTTTTTATCAAAGTGATGAAATTGCGTATGATTCTTTTAACGGTAGATGGAGAGCAGGTTTTAATATTTCCAATATCGGACCTAAAATCAAGTATGATGATGCCGGTCAGGAAAACTTCATCCCAACTAACTTTAAGGTAGGTGCGGCTTTTGATTTTATCTTTGATGAATACAACAAAATAACGCCTTCCATAGAATTTAATAAACTATTGGTTCCAACACCTCAAGATTTTGATGGAGATGGAGATATTGACGCTGAAGATGCACAAGAATATCAGGATATAAGTTCGTTCGGAGCCATTTTTTCTTCTTGGGGTGATGCGCCTGATGGATTTAGTGAAGAGTTAAAAGAGATTACCTGGTCTCTAGGCGCAGAATATATGTATAGAGACGTTTTTGCCTTTAGAGCAGGATATTTTAATGAAAGTGAGGAAAAAGGAGCACGTAAATTTGTATCTATGGGTGCAGGTTTTAAGTACTCTTCTATCGGTATTGATATATCTTATTTGTTTTCCACATCCTCAGTAAGAAGTCCATTAGAAAACACTTTGCGTTTTGGTCTTACCTTTAACTTTGGAGACGAGTATTACGACTAAATAGTATAGTTCCTAAAAGATATAAAAAGTATCAAGTCTATTAGATTTGATACTTTTTTTGTTTCTTGTACAATAGTAAGGATAACATATTGGATGAAAAAAATTAGAATTGAGGCCATCTTAGAAGTGTTCGAGTCATTGCAGGAGGTAGAATTGGAAGTGCAACAATTGATGAAACAAGCTATGGAAGCCAGAGACAAAGCCTATGCCCCCTATTCAGAATTTTTAGTGGGTGCTGCAATTTTATTAGCTAATGGAGAGGTAGTCACCGGGAATAATCAAGAAAATGCTTCTTATCCGTCGGGTCTTTGCGCTGAGCGAACTGCAATATATTATGCAGGGGCAAACTTTCCGAAGGTGCCTATTCAAAAAATGGCGCTCACCGCACGATCTTTAAAATATCAATTAGTAAAACCCGTTCCTCCTTGTGGAGCTTGCAGACAGGCAATAGCAGAATATGAACAACATCAACAAGAAGCTATTGAAATTTATTTTATGGGAGAAGCTGGTAAAGTAGTTAAAGCCAGTTCGCTGGCAGACCTTTTACCCTTGTCATTTGATAGCTCTTACCTCTAACGTTTTCGTGGATTTTTATACGTAAACTACTTTTGCCTTAATTTCTAATATGTTATTTTTGTGTTTCGATTATTCCTTTATTACGGGCATATTCGTTAAATTACTAATAATGTTGACAAAATGTCAACTAAGTAAATGATATAATAGAACATTTTCTATGAAAGAAATAACCAAAGAAGTATACCTGAACTGGTATGAAGAAATGCTATTTTGGCGTAAATTTGAAGACAAACTAGCTCAAGTATATATTCAACAAAAGGTAAGAGGTTTTCTTCATTTGTACAATGGGCAAGAGGCTATCCTGGCAGGAGCTTTACACGCTATGGACCTTACTAAAGACCGAATGATCACAGCGTATAGAAATCATGTGCAGCCTATAGGCATGGGAGAGGATCCTAAAAGAGTAATGGCTGAATTATATGGAAAAGGAACTGGTACTTCTCAGGGGCTTGGGGGTTCTATGCACATTTTTTCTAAAGAACATCGCTTTTATGGCGGACACGGTATTGTTGGAGGTCAAATTCCACTGGGAGCTGGTTTAGCTTTCGCAGACAAATACCATAAGAGAGATTCCGTAACCTTGACTTTTATGGGAGATGGGGCAACACGACAAGGCTCTCTACACGAAACATTTAACCTAGCGATGCTTTGGAACTTGCCAGTTGTTTTTTGTGTTGAAAATAATGGGTATGCTATGGGTACTTCTGTGGCAAGAACATCCAATCATACTGACATCTGGAAACTAGGTTTAGGTTATGAAATGCCGTGTAGTCCGGTAGATGCGATGAATCCTGTTAAAGTAGCTGAAGCCTTAGATGAAGCTATCGAAAGAGCACGATCCGGTGGAGGACCAACCTTTTTGGAATTAAAAACTTATCGTTATCGTGGTCATTCTATGAGTGATGCCCAGAAGTATCGTACTAAAGATGAAGTTGCAGAATACCAAAAAATAGATCCAATAACTCAGGTGTTGGAAGTGATTAAAGAAAAAGAATATGCAACTGAGGAGGAGATCAAAACTATTGATGAAAGAGTAAAAGATAGAGTAAAAGAATGCGAAAAATTTGCTGAAGAATCACCATTCCCAGATAAGAATGTGATGTATGATGTAGTTTATGAGCAGGAAGATTATCCATTTTTACCACACAAATTATAGATATTTATGGCTGAAGTAATAAAAATGCCCAGACTAAGTGATACCATGGAAGAAGGAACTGTGGCCAAGTGGTTAGTTCAAAAGGGTGACAAGATAAGTGAAGGAGATATCTTAGCGGAAATAGAAACCGATAAAGCAACTATGGAATTTGAGTCCTTTTATGAAGGAACTTTATTACATATCGGCGTCGAAGAGGGTGATACCGCTCCTGTAGACCAATTATTGGCCATTATAGGAGAAGAAGGAGAGGATATTTCTGCATTGATTGATGGAAGTAGTGATTCCAAAGAGAGCAATGACGACGATTCAAAAGAGGAAACAGATGCCAAGGCAGAAGAATCTTCGGTTACTAGTGAAGGTAATGATGATATTCCTGAAGGAGTAGAGGTGATTACTATGCCACGCCTAAGTGATACGATGGAAGAAGGTACCGTAGCAAGTTGGCTTAAATCCGTAGGTGATAAAGTTGAAGAAGGAGATATTTTAGCTGAAATAGAAACCGATAAGGCTACCATGGAGTTTGAGTCTTTTTATAGCGGTACGTTGTTGCACATAGGTATTGAAGAAGGACAAACAGCTCCGGTAGATGCCTTATTAGCTATTATAGGACCTGAAGGTACTGATGTATCTGGAATTAAAGATGGAAAAAGTTCAGGAGACAAAACTAAAGCCAAAGATAGCTCGGATTCAAAAGAGGAGAAGAGCACTTCAAAAGAAAAAACTACAAATAAGGAACAAACTTCTACTAATAAAGAAGGAGGAAGGATATTTGCCTCTCCTTTAGCTAAAAAAATAGCAGAAGATCGAGGGATAGACCTGGCTGATGTTAAAGGAACTGGAGAAAATGGTCGTATCGTTAAAAAAGATATTGAATCATATACCCCTACAAAAGAAAAAACACAATCGGCTTCAGCCTCGACAGAAAAAACTTCTGCTGCTCCTGCTCAGCCCTTTACACCTGCTGGAGAGGTAAGCTTTGAAGAAGTGAAAAATTCACAGATGCGTAAGGTGATTGCCAAACGATTGTCTGAGTCTAAATTTAGTGCTCCTCATTATTATTTGACCATTGAAGTAGATATGGAAAATGCAATATCTTCTCGTAAAATAATAAATGAGTTACCAGATACTAAAGTATCTTTTAATGATATGGTTGTAAAAGCCTGTGCAATGGCACTAAAACGTCATCCACAAGTTAATACCACTTGGAAAGATGATGTTACCGTTTACAACAAACATATTAGTATAGGAGTGGCGGTAGCTGTACCTGAAGGATTGGTAGTACCTGTTCTACCTTTTACAGATAAGATGAATATCAATGATATTGATATTAAGGTTAGAGACTTAGCAACAAGAGCTAGAGATAAAAAATTAGCGCCGAATGAGATGGAGGGTAGTACGTTTACCGTTTCTAATCTAGGTATGTTTGGGATACAAGAATTCACTTCTATAATTAATCAGCCCAATTCAGCTATTTTATCCGTAGGAGCTATAGTAGAAAAACCGGTGGTAAAGAATGGTCAAATCGTTGTAGGAAACACGATGAAGGTTACCTTGGCTTGCGACCATAGAACTGTAGATGGCGCAACTGGTGCACAGTTCTTACAAACTTTAAAACAATATTTGGAGAATCCGGTAACGATGTTAGCATAATTCGATTCTCAAGTTTATAATACAAATCCCGTATTCCTTACGGGATTTTTTATCTTTATAAAAAATATGTTATGACAGCAATCAAACAATTACAATACGCATTAGTAGTAACATTCGCTTTTGTTACAATAGTGCCGGCAAAGGCGCAACAAGCCATGGAATCTACGGATAAGATTTATGTTTCAGAAACCATGACGTTTTTAACAGCTGATGAACTACAAGGGCGTAAATCAGGTACCGAAGGGTATCAAAAAGCAGTGGATTATACTGCCAATGAGCTGAAATCTATGGGGATAACTCCATTTTTTGATGCTTACACTGATGAGTTTGAAGCTCAAGGTAAAACAACTTATAATGTCGTGGGTTACCTCGAAGGTACAGATAAAGACTTAGCCAAAGAATTTGTAATCATTGGAGCACATTTAGATCACATAGGTAGTGCAAAGCCCAGTGGTGGTGATACAATAGCTAACGGGGCAAATGATAATGCTTCAGGTAGTACTGCAGTATTAACCCTTGCCAAACATTTTGCAGCTCAAAAAGCCAACAAGAGAAGTATTCTTTTTGTATTATTTGGAGCAGAGGAGATGGGACTTTTGGGATCTGCTCATTTAGCCAAAAAATTAAAAGAAAAAAATGTAGATGTCTATACGATGATTAATTTTGAAATGATCGGTGTTCCATTAAATGAAAAATCCTATATGGCTTACCTCACTGGATTTGAGTTGACGAATATGGCGGAGAAAATTAATGCATACGCAGAAGAAGAAATCATTGGCTATTTACCCAAAGCAAAAGAATATCAATTGTTTAAACGTAGTGATAACTATCCTTTTTATAAGGAATATAAAATTCCTGCTCAGACGATTTCTACTTTTGATTTTACCAATTATGACTATTATCATCACGCAGACGATGAAGCCGAGTATATGAATTATGAGTTTATGGCAAAATTGATTGATAAAATGAAGACTCCATTGCTCAGCATTATCAATACGGATAAGAAAGAAATTGTAATGAAAGAGAACCAATAGAGGGCGAATAAACATGAAGAATATTGTTATTACAGGGACAAGTCGCGGTATAGGTTTAGAGTTAGTTAAGCTTTTTGCTGCACAAGGGCATAGAGTGTTAGCGTTATCTCGAAATGAAGAACCAGTTCAAAATTTAGCCTTAACTAACGTGCGTGCCTTTTCTTTTGATGTAAGTAAGGAGGATGATTTGCAACAAATGGAAGCATATGTTAAGGCAAATTGGGATGGTAAAGTTGATGTGTTAATTAATAATGCTGGTAAATTGCTAAACAAACCTTTTGCAGAAACTTCCATCGAAGATTTTAAAGCGGTGTATGAGGTTAATGTGTTTGGTGTAGCTGCGATTACAAAAAAAGTATTACCCTTTATGAATGCTTCAGCTCATGTAGTAACAATTAGTAGTATGGGAGGAATACAGGGTAGTATGAAGTTTCCTGGACTTGCTGCTTACAGCTCTAGTAAAGGAGCGGTAATTACTTTAATGGAATTGTTAGCAGAAGAATATAAGGAAAAAGGAATAGCTTTTAATACCTTAGCACTAGGTGCTGTGCAAACGGAAATGCTACAAGAGGCTTTCCCAGGGTACAAAGCACCACTCTCGGCCTTGGAGATGGCTAACTATATCCAAGATTTTGCACTCACTGGTAACACTTTTTATAATGGTAAAGTCTTACAGGTGTCAAGCAGTACTCCTTAAATAAGGTAATCTAAACTATGGGTGGCGTTGGCTAAAGTGCTATTATGCACCATGGACACTTCTTATTTCTTATCTTCAATTTCTTGTTTTAAGCCTTCCCTGATTTTTCGAAGCTCCTGTAGCTGTTTTTCTCTTTCTTTTAGCTGAGCTTTTTGAGTAGAATCCCTCGTGTTTTCTTTTACTTTAGCAATACTATCTTCCTGCTTTTTGCGATAGTCTTCACGGGCTTGTACAAGCTCGCTATTCACTTTATTTTGGTTTATGATGGACTGTTTTCTATTATAACGTTTAAACAAAATTATACCAGTCAGCACAATGATCAATAGTACAGAGCCTATGATTTTCCCTGCCTTTTTCATAATTACAACATTTTAAGAATTTAAATATAATGATTTTTACCCAGTGGCACTGGTATCTAGTAGCAGCAGAATATTTCAATTTAAACTTGATAAGTCTCAAAGTTAAGGAGTATCTTAATCAAAAAGTAAGATAAAACCTACAAAATATTGATATATGAACTATTTAATATGTTAAAATACATAAATAACAAGATAAAATACATTTTTTATTTGGAGGTTTCGGTTTTTGTTGTATCTTTACAAAGTGAAAATGAGTTAGTGCTTTCATTATCCCCAAGATGAAAGTTTTTTTAAAAGTGAGTTTTAATTTTAGAGTAAGCCCCTAAAAAATTAAGATGATTTGTGTGAAGAAAAAGAGTGTTGGAAACAGTGCTCTTTTTTCATTTAACTACATTCCGATAAAGATCCATATGCTCATATTAAATAGATAAAGTTGCTAGATTAGGCGAGTAGGAGTTATTTCAGATTGTAAACACCTTAGTACAGTAATATGTAGTAAAATACCTACAAATAAATATAATTAAAAGCATATTATGTGTTAAAATACACGTATAATAAGATAAAATACATTTTTTATTTGGAAGTTTCGGTTTTTGTTGTATCTTTACAGTGTGAAAATGAGTTAGTGCTTTCATTATCCCCAATATGAAAGTTTTTTAAAAGTGAGTTTTAATTTTAGAGTAAGTCCTAAAAAATTAAGATGATTTGTGTGAAGGAAAAGAGCGTTGGAAACAATGCTCTTTTTTGTTATAACCTGTATTACTATAGTTTCCTATTAGGTGAATTGGCTGAAAGAAGTTTAAAGTAATCAACACCGCAAATAACAAAAGAATATCAATACGTACGAAAAAACCTACAATAATTAGTATATAAGCTTGCTTATTATGTTAAAATACACGTATAATAAGACAAAATACATTTTTTATTTGGAAGTTTCGGTTTTTGTTGTATCTTTACAGTGTGAAAATGAGTTAGTGCTTTCATTATCCCCAAGATGAAAGTTTTTTAAAAGTGAGTTTTAATTTTAGAGTAAGCCCTAAAAAATTAAGATGATTTGTGTGAAGGAAAAGAGCGTTGGAAACAACGCTCTTTTTTTGTTTTAGTTAATTGTATTATAGATAGTTACTTTATTCTTTGTCTATAAGAACAATACATATTATTGTCGATTGGGCCACGAATTGATATAATCATAAAATTGTTGGGGCGTCATATACTTTTTAAATTCTTCATTTTGAAAGTAAATGATATTGCTTAATTGAATGGACTTTTCTTGCTTAGAAACAGGTGATTGAATTACTTTATTAGCTTGTACAGAATACTTATATATAGCTTTTTCAATCATATGGCTTACATAATTGCTGAGGTTTAATTCATTTTGCAATTCAATAGCACGTTGGTTTGCCATTTTTTTAAGTAATTGTTTTTCCTCTTTTTCTGCCGCTATTTCTTGTTCTGCCGTAAGTTGTGTGGTATCTGCAACCGTACTTTTTTTTGTGGCGGTACTATCCTGAGAAGTGTTTTTTTTCGGAATATCATCCCCTAGAAGATCCAATTCTTTTTCAATAAGATTATCTTTATTTTCTTCTTTGGTCTGCGCTTCTATAGTGAAGGTACTAAGTACTACTATAATAAACAATACTATTCTCATGGGTTGTGTATCTAAGTTAAATAACGCTAAAACTAACTTTTACGTATATGTTTGAAAGCGTAACATCAATTTTTCCGGTTACAAAAATAATAATTATTGATTAACAACGAATTAAAACCTCAAATAGGCTTTAAAAAACAACAAAATAAAAATACTAGCTTTGTGTCCAAGAATAAATTCAAATTTTTATTTTGCCGAGGTGAAAGATATCTTACAGAAATATATACCAGAGCGCTCAGTAGATATGGCTTTTCAATTAATCGTAAATTGTGAGGTATATTTAAAAATTGTCAATGAAAGAAAAACAAGACACGGCGATTATCGAATAATGCCCGATGGACGACATCAAATTACGGTAAATGCTTCCTTGAATAAATATCGGTTTTTAATTACACTGGTACACGAAATTGCGCATTTGGTCGCTTTTCAAAAATATGGTAGGTATATCAAACCCCACGGAATTGAGTGGAAGAGAACTTTTCAACAATTAATGCTTCCTTTTATTAACCCAGAGGTGTTTCCGGTAAAAATATTACCCACAATTGCCAATCATTTTAAAAATCCTAGAGCCAGTAGTGATACTGATGAAAAATTATCTTTGGCGTTGAAACAATTTGATCCGGAGAATGATAAAAATTATATCTTTGAACTACCTTTAGGAAGTACCTTTAGATTGTATAATGGGAAGATTTTTAAAAAGGGAAATAAAAAAATTAAACGCTATGAATGTGTGGAGTTGAGTACAGGGCGAATATACCTGTTTAATCCCAATGCAGAAGTAGAGCTATTACATTAAATATGAATAAAAATAATTATGCCATAGTTATGGCCGGGGGTATTGGTTCGCGGTTTTGGCCGGTAAGTACGACGGACTTTCCTAAACAATTTCATGATATGCTAGGTACTGGGGATACCTTGTTACAAAGAACCTTTAAAAGACTGTCAAAAAGTGTTCCTGAAGAAAACATTTTTATTCTTACTAATGAGCGCTACAATGACCTAGTACTTGAACAGTTGCCAGGCATTACGCAGCGACAGGTGGTCACAGAGCCAGCAATGCGAAATACAGCGCCTTGCATATTGTATGCAGCGATGAAAATACAAAAAGAAAATCCACAGGCGGTTATGGTCGTTGCTCCTAGTGATCACTGGATTGAAGATGAAGCTGCTTTTACTGCAGATTTAAAAAAATGCTTTGCTGCATGTAGCAATGAGGACATGTTAATGACCTTAGGAATTAAGCCCACATTTGCGAACACTGGATATGGTTATATCAAATATGAACAAGAAGCTACGGATATTAAGAGGGTAGCAAAATTTACAGAGAAACCTGATTATGAGACGGCAAAAACATTTGTAGCCGCAGGTAATTATCTGTGGAATGCAGGTATATTTATTTGGAGTGTTAAAAGTATCCTTAAAGCTTTTGCACTGTATCAAGATGAGATGACTTCCTTATTCGAAAAAGGAGCTCCGGTTTATAATACTGCCAAAGAGCAAGAATTCATTACATTGAATTATCAGTCTGCAGAAAATGTATCTATCGACTATGCTATTTTAGAAAAAGCGGATAATGTATATGTATTACCAGCGTCCTTTGACTGGAATGATCTGGGAACCTGGGGTTCTTTATACGATAAGTTAGATAAAAATCAAGATGATAATGCAGTGGTGAATGCTCAGGTTCTTAGCCAGGATGCTAGGGGTAATATGATTCGCACTAGCGATAAAAAGGTAGTAGTAGTAGATGGACTTGAGGATTATATTATTATAGATAAAAGAGAAGTATTGATGATTTATCCAAAGGCTAAAGAGCAAGATATTAAGCAAGTGTTGGCCGCGGTGAAGAAAAATTTTGGAGAACAATACGGTTAATTAAATTATGGAAGAAAATCAAAATCAGCCGCCCAAATCTCCGGATGAAATGGCAGAGTCGGTAAAAAGAGATGCTCAGGGACTCTTTGCCAGTATTAGCGCGTTTTTAAGTGAGTTGTTAGATATACGATCACAAACAGATAGAGATCGTACAGTAGAGGATGTAAAATCAGATATTCCATTTAAAGGACATACTGCTTGGATTCTTGTATTTTCAATATTTGTAGCTTCAATAGGATTAAACGTAAGTAGTACAGCGGTAGTCATTGGAGCGATGCTTATTTCTCCATTAATGGGTCCGATTGTTGGAATCGGTTTGTCTATTGCTATTAATGATATTGATACCTTAAAACGGTCGTTAGTTAACTTAGGGGTTATGGTAGGTTTAAGTGTATTTGCAGCTACTTTTTACTTTTTAATTTCTCCGCTAACAGAATTAACACCAGAGCTTGAAGCTCGTACCGTGCCAACCGTTTTAGACGTTTTGGTTGCTATTTTTGGAGGGTTAGCATTAATAGTAGCTAAGTCCAAAAAGGGAACTATGCCAAATGCTATTGCTGGAGTAGCTATTGCTACTGCACTTATGCCTCCTTTATGTACGGTAGGTTATGGTATAGCAGTTTGGGAACCCAGTTTTTTTCTGGGCGCGTTGTATTTATTTAGTATCAATGCTATCTTCATAGCGCTATCTACATTTATCGTAGCCAAACTACTTCGATTTCCTATGATTCGATACGCAAATTCGGCAAAAAGAAGACGGATCGCCAGATTAGCAACTTTTTTAGCAGTTATAGTTGTTATTCCAGCTATTTATACCTTTTATATTACGCTAAATGAAAGTAATGCCAATAGAGATTGGAAAGCTTTTAAAATCAATGCTATTGACAATAATGAAAGTTTAGACCTTAGAAAACCATTTTATAACTACGACAATAAAACAATTAGGCTATACTTTAATGGCGAGGTGCCTGAGGCTGTGGTGACTTACCTAAAAAATGAAATGAAACGCTATGAGCACATTAAAGATTTTGAATTAAGTATAAGTGGAAATAAAGCCAATAGTGTTGAACAATTATCTAAAATCAACGATAGATATTTAGAGGAGTTGAATCGTATCGAAAATGAAAATGACCGCCTATTAGATGAAGTAGAAGACCTTAATATCCAAATAGCAGGTTTGCAAACTGAATTAAACGAGGTCAGAAAAGAAGGTACTGCGATAAATTATGCAAGCATCGCCAAAGATGCTAAAATTCGATTTCCGGATTTGGCTCAATTGGGATATGCAGAGATTCTTCAGTCTAATTTTCTTAAAGTAGATACAGTTAAAACTATTTTTCCGCAATGGAAATTCAAAGTAGCAGATAGCCTTAATCAAGTTAGAAATGATCGACTGAGAAAATGGATTACTAGAGAAATGAAAGTAGATACCCTAGCAGTTCAGTAAATAAAATAATAAAACTAAAATCAAAAGTGTATATACGAGAGGCGCTTTACAAACCTTTGAGTTGTGCCTCTCTTACTTTTTTAAATAAGTTTGAAGAGTATACAAATTCAGTAACAGCTTCGTTATCTGTTTTAAAAATTTGGGTTTTATCTCCTTCCCATTCCAGGTATCCGTTTTTAAGAAATACGATCTTTTCTCCGATCTCCATCACGGAATTCATATCGTGCGTGTTGATCACGGTAGTTATATTATAATCTTCTGTAATTTCTTTAATAAGATTATCAATAATCATTGCTGTTTTTGGGTCCAGACCTGAGTTGGGTTCATCACAAAACAAATATTTTGGACGCGTAACAATGGCGCGTGCTATGGCAACACGTTTTTGCATTCCTCCGCTAATTTCTGAAGGCAATTTTTTATTGGCATTCTCAAGATTTACTCTAGATATTGCTTCATTCGCTTTTTCAAGCATTTCTTCTTTACCTTGCCGAGTAAACATTCGTATCGGAAACATTACGTTTTCTTCTACCGTCATTGAATCAAAAAGTGCACTACCTTGAAAAACCATACCCATTTTTTCTCTAAGGCTACGCTGCTCCTCCTCTTCCATCTCAGAGTAAGCCTCACCGTCATAACAGATTCGTCCTTTTTCGGGCTTGAAAAGTCCAAGCATACATTTTAGGAATACTGTTTTACCACTACCACTGGTTCCTATAATAAGATTGGTTTTACCTCGTTCAAAATTAGTAGTAATCCCTTTTAGAATTTCTTCACCATTAAAACCTTTATGTAAATCAAAAACTTCTATCATTAGCTTAGCAGTAACTGGGTGATGATATAATTAGAAATAATAATAACTACGGTGGTCCATACAAAAGCTGTGGTACTTGCTTTTCCTACTTCGAGGGCTCCTCCTTTCATATAATACCCGTGGAATGAAGGTATTGTTGCCAATAGGAAAGCAAAGAAACAGGTTTTAATAAAAGCATATACTAAATGATAAGGAATAAATTCCTCACGCAATCCAGATAAAAACTCGGTACTCGATACAAATCCGCCATAAACACCAGCCACATAAGCACCTAATATACCCATAAACATTGCGATTGCAATCACAAATGGATAGGTTAGCATCGCAATGATTTTTGGAAAAACGAGGTAGTTTAACGAATTGATACCCATTACTTCTAAGGCGTCTATTTGCTCCGTAACCCGCATAGTACCTATACTTGAGGTGATAAATGAACCTACTTTACCTGCCATGATAACGGAAATAAATGTTGGAGCAAATTCTAAGATTACAGACTGTCTGGAAGCAAAAGCAATCAAATTTTTTGGTATAAGCGGACTGGTAAGATTCAAAGCAGTTTGAATCGCAACTACTGCCCCTATGAAAAAGGCCAAAAACACGGTAATCCCAAGAGAACCAATTATAAGATCATCAATTTCTTTAAAAATTAAATCTTTAAGAACCGATCGTTTAGTCATACGACTAAAAACGCCTCTAAGCATTAAAACATATTTTCCAATATCATCTAGATAGAACATAGAATACCGTTATTACGGCTAAAATAGAAAAAAAAATATCTTGAGCATTTAACCTTCTATTAAAGTTTTATTTTTGTAAAAGTTATATACTGGCTTTTATACTTAAATAATTACCATGAAATCTTTATTTTATTTTACTTTTTTACTTGCAACTTTGGTTTGCTTTGGGCAGCAAAAGAATAAAATCAATCAAAATCCAAAATTGGTAGTCGGCATAGTAGTAGATCAAATGCGATACGATTACCTCACTCGCTTTTATAATCATTATGGAGATGATGGTTTTAAACGATTAATCAATGAAGGTTTCAATTGTAAAAACAATCATTTTAATTATGTACCGACTTACACTGGTCCGGGTCACGCTTCCATATATACAGGAACCACACCATTGAATCACGGTATTATTTCTAATAATTGGTACGATAAGTTTAGTAAAAAAACGGTGTATTGCGCATACGACCCTAAAGGAAATCCTGTAGGGACAGACAATATGGGAGAAACCATGTCACCTCATCTTATGCTGACAACTACGGTAACCGACCAAAATAGATTACATACACAGTTTAGGGGAAAAACAATAGGAGTGTCTATTAAAGATAGAGGAGCTGTATTACCTGCCGGTCATACTGCGAATGCTGCGTATTGGTTTAGAGGCAAAAACGAAGGGAATTGGATTACCAGTGATTACTATGTTAACGAACTGCCACAGTGGGTGGTTGATTTTAATAAATCTCGAATTGTAGAAAATTATGTAACTGTCTGGAACACCTTGAAACCTGTTGAAACTTATATAGAAAGCGGTGCCGATGACACCAAATTTGAGGGTGGGTTTACTGGTAAAGAAACGCCTACATTTCCTTATGATTTAGAAGTGCTTAAGGAGGCTAATGGTGGATACGATATTATAAAGTCTTCTCCTTATGGAAATAGCTTAACTACAGATTTTGCTTTTGCTGCTATAGATGGTGAGTCTTTGGGAGCTGATGAGATAACTGATTTTTTGACGATCAGTTATTCAAGCACTGATTACATAGGTCATAATTTTGGAGTAAACTCCAAAGAGATTCAGGATACTTATATCCGTTTGGATAAGGAAATAGCTAGATTATTGGCTAAATTAGATAACACTGTAGGTAAGGGGGCGTATACAGTATTTTTAACGGCTGATCACGGAGCTGTTAATGTGCCAGCCTATTTAAAATCTGTAAAAATTCCAGCGGGGTATGTGTATAAAAACACCTTTCAAAAAAACATAAATGAGTTTTTACGGAATAAATTCAAATCAGATAGTATAATTGAAAATATTTCCAATAATCAGATATTTTTTAATTACAAGCAACTGGAAAAAAGGAAAATCAATGCTTCTGAATTACAAAAAGTACTAGCTGACTATTTGATAAATCAAGAACAAATTGACAAGGTATATACCCGTGATGATATGGAGTCAGTTAACTATACTCAGGGCATAGCCTCGCTAATACAAAAAGGATTTCATCAAAAACGAAGTGGGGATGTGTTTTTTGTGTTTGATCCAGCTAATATTTCGTATTCATTTACAGGTTCTACCCACGGTAGTGGAATGACCTATGATACCCATGCACCTCTTTTGTTTTTTGGTAATGGAATTAGACAAGGAAGTACGTTTAAAAAAACAAAAATTATAGATATAGCTCCTACGATCTCAGCTTTGCTTGGTATTGCTTTTCCTAATGGAGCTAGTGGAGAAGTATTGATGGACGTATTAGAATAGTTTTTGTTTGATCTTTTGCCAACGAAGTTTTCGAATAAATGCACCTTCTTCTTTGGTAACTAATACATCAATTCGATTACGTTTTGCTTTCATATAACCGATAAAGTAATCAAAAAAATAAGCTGGTTTCTTTTTTAAAAAGGCAAGCTTTAGGGATGCAATCAGTGCTAGCGTTGTACCGTATCTCAATCTATAAAAAGCTTCACCTTGCTTATACTTTGCCTGTTTGGCATAGGTTTTACCAGTTGGCTTTAGATGTTTTACGTGCAAAGTTTTATCCGTAATGATCTTCCAACCATGGTATTGAGCCAAAAGCTCATCTGCCGTATCCCAGCCCATAGCTGCTTTTAGCCCTCCAATGGCTTTAAAGCAATCCTTTCTATAGGCTTTTAATGCCCCCCGAATATGGTCTTTGTTGGTAAGATTTTCTAAAACCCAATTTTTTCCTTTTTGGATGTAACAAAATCCTCCAGCCATACCTGCTTTAGGGTCATTTTCAAAATGCTGATATAAAGTTGCCATATAATTTTCTGGGAAAATAAGATCAGCATCAAATTTGCAAATAATATCATATTGATCATCCAGTGCATTTAGGCCTGCATTAAACGCTTGGATAACCTTACTACCTGGAATATGCTCTTCGGATGAATTAATGGTGAGCATATCCAAAAAATCAAATTTGCTAGCACTAGCTTTTACTATTTTTTCTGTATCATCTGTAGAGTTGTCATTAACCACCAAGATTTTTTCGGGGGTTAACGATTGGTTACACAAGGAATCTAGGGTTTGCCCAATATATTTTTCTTCGTTATGCGCGGGTATGACAATGTATACTCTCATATTAACAATGCGTTACTTTTTCCTTTCGGCATACACAATATAGTAGCGTGGAGTAAAGAGTCTCAATAACGGTCTTAAACCAATTTTTTTTACTGGGTGTGTCCATTTATCTCTAGCCTTGATAGTCCATCCGGCTTTTTCTAATAACCAATCAAATTGCCAATCTTCAAACTCGTGAAAGTGTCGATCCCAAGGGTCTGTTTTGCTCCGATATGCCGGAGAAAACCATAGTCGCAACGGTATTGAGGCTACTAATTTATCCGCTTTGATGTCTTGTAAAACCGTAAAAGGTGATAATAGATGTTCAAAGATTTCAAAAGCAGTAACCACATCTGAATCTGTCGAAGTAATATTTTCAGTTTTTAGATCAAGATCTTCACCTTTGGTATTGGTTACTTGGTATCCAGATTTTTCCATATAGGGAACAAAAGGGTTCTGAACTCCAAGATCCAATATCGTAGCAGGAGGAGGTATATTTTTTAGTAAAAACTCGAGTGTTTTTTTATATCGCTTATGCGGAAATTTTCCTTCGTACATAGATGGTAATTGAGGAGGTAAAAATAACTTTTTTCGACTTTATGCCCTATTATGAAACGGATAATTTAATTTTCATAACCGTGGCAATGGACAGCGCCCTGGTTTTGATCATAGCTGCTTGCGTTCCTTGAAAGTTTTCATCAACAGTATTGTTAAAAATCATTAACCAATGATCGAAATCGGTAAGAGTGATATTTTTTAATGCATTAAGTTGTTGATGTACTTGTAGTACATTGGTTTTGTAATTTCCTGTATGAAATAGTTGTTGTTCCCAAAAATCAACAAGTATTGGCAGGTGGGTTGATAAATCGAGTGGGACAACTTCAGTAAAGAAAATACCTATCTTCTTATCTTGAAGCAATTTAGCATAAAACTTTTCCATCAAAAGCGCTAGGTCCATTCTTGACGTTATATCTCTCTTCATAGGTAAAAAAAAGAGGCAACAATCTGTTGCCTCTTTGTATATATAAATGAAACTATTAAGCTTCTGCTTCTTCCATATACTCCTCAATCGGAGCACAGGTACAGATTAGATTTCTGTCTCCATAAGCATCATCAACGCGTCTTACGGATGGCCAAAATTTATTGTCTGCTACATATGCAAGAGGATATGCTGCTTTTTGTCTACTATAAGGGAAATCCCATTGATCTGCAGTTAACATAGCTAAGGTATGCGGTGCATTTTTCATCACATTATTTGGGTCTTCTGCATTAACTTCATCTATTTCCTTTCTAATGGATAAAAGCGCGTCGCAGAATCGGTCTAATTCTGCTTTACTTTCACTCTCAGTAGGTTCAATCATAATAGTACCAGCTACTGGGAAAGATACTGTTGGGGCATGAAATCCATAATCCATCAGTCGCTTCGCAATATCAGTAACCTCAATACCATTAGCCTTAAAAGGTCTACAGTCGATAATCATTTCGTGTGCAGCTCTTCCACGTTCTCCAGTGTATAAAACATCATAACCACCTTTTAAACGTTCTTTAATATAATTAGCATTGAGAATTGCAAATTCAGTAGCTTCTCGCAAGCCTTTGGTGCCTAGCATTCTTACATATCCATAAGAAATTAAGCAAGCCAGTGAAGATCCCCAAGGAGCTGCAGAAATTGCTGTTATTGCTTGTTCTCCTCCTGTTTTTATGATTGGGTTACCCGGTAAGAAAGGAACAAGTTGCTTGGCAACGCAGATTGGACCTACTCCAGGGCCACCACCTCCGTGTGGTATAGCAAATGTTTTATGTAGATTTAAATGGCATACATCAGCTCCGATGGCTCCAGGATTTGTAATCCCTACTTGAGCATTCATATTAGCACCATCCATATATACCTGTCCACCATTATCGTGTACTATCGAAGTTACTTCTTTTATTGCTGATTCATACACACCATGAGTCGAAGGATAGGTAACCATTAGGGCAGCTAAATTATCTTTATGCTGCTCTGCTTTTTGACGTAAGTCTTCTACATCAATATTTCCTTCTTCTGTAGCTTTAGTTACTACTACTTTCATACCAGCCATAACTGCTGATGCTGGGTTTGTACCGTGGGCAGATGATGGTATTAAACAGATGTTTCTATGGTGATCACCCCGAGACTCGTGATAGGCTTTGATCACCATCAGTCCGGCATACTCTCCCTGAGCTCCAGAATTTGGTTGTAAAGAAGTACCAGAAAAACCAGTAATTTCAGTTAAATAATCTTCCAGGTTTTTTAATACTTTTTGATATCCTTGAGCTTGGTCTACTGGTACAAACGGATGGATATTACCCCACTGAGGATCGCTAAGCGGTAGCATTTCTGCTGCTGCGTTTAGTTTCATCGTACAAGAACCTAAGGCAATCATAGAGTGATTTAATGATAAATCCTTTCGTTCTAACTTTTTGATGTAACGCATCAATTCCGTTTCAGAATGATAGCTATTAAACACCTCATGTGTCATGTAATCAGAGCCTCTTTTTAGATTTTCTGGGATTGCAATAGCAGCGCTTAGGTTTTCAATTGTGTTTGCATTTGTCTTTTTAGCTTCCGCAAAAACAGAAACTATAGCGTTGAGATCAGCTAATGTTGCCGCTTCATTAAGCGAAATAGATACTGTATTCTCATCTGGATAGTAGAAGTTAATCTCTTTTTGTTCGGCTATTGTTTTAATCGTTGAAGCCTCCGCGGATATACGAATCGTATCAAAATAATGAGTATTTAGTTGAGTATACCCAAGTGCTGTAATTTTTTCTGCGATTGAAACTGTTGACTGGTGCACTTTCTTGGCAATGTATTTCAGTCCTTCAGGACCGTGGTACACTGCGTACATACCGGCCATAACCGCTAGTAGTACTTGTGCAGTACAGATATTTGAAGTTGCTTTATCTCGTTTAATGTGTTGTTCTCTGGTTTGTAAGGCCATACGTAAGGCTCTATTACCATCGATATCTTGGGTTACACCAATTATACGTCCAGGAATATTTCTTTTGTATTCTTCGCGTGTAGCAAAATAAGCCGCGTGTGGACCTCCATAACCTAGTGGAATCCCAAAGCGTTGTGTAGTACCCACTACAACATCCGCACCTAAACTCCCCGGTGATTTTAATAACACTAAACTAAGAATATCCGCAGCAACAGCCACTTTAATCTCTGCCTGATGCGCTTTGGTAATAAACTCACCGTAATCATAGATTTCGCCTGACTTACCAGGGTATTGTACAAGAGCTCCATAAAAGTCTTCACCAAAAGTAAATGTTCTATGGTCACCAATCACTAGCTCAATGTCTAGCGGCAAAGCTCTAGTTTCTAGTAAGGATAGTGTTTGTGGTAGCAATTCTTCAGAAACAAAGAACTTGTTAACGTTTGCCTTTTTCTGAGCTCTAGAGCGAACAGCAAACAACATTGTCATCGCCTCTGCAGCTGAGGTACTCTCATCGAGTAAAGAAGCATTAGCAAGTTCCATACCAGTAAGGTCGCTGATCATAGTTTGAAAATTCAGCAGTGCTTCTAAGCGTCCTTGTGCAATTTCTGCCTGGTAAGGCGTATAAGCAGTATACCATCCTGGATTTTCAAGAATATTTCGTTGTATCACTGCCGGCAAACAGGATTCATGATACCCCAATCCAATGTATGATTTAAACATCTTGTTGTCGGCTGAGAGTGCATGGATATGATTGGCATATTCTTGCTCACTCATCGCCGAAGGCAGATTTAATGGGTGTTTTAATAAAATATCGTCCGGAACCGTTTCAAAAATTAATTGTTCCATGGATTCGACATTTACGGTTTTTAGCATAAGTTCTAAATCCTTTTTTGAAGGACCTATATGTCTTAATTTAAAAGAATCTGTTTGCATAGCAATTACAAGTTGAAATTGAAAGCGCAAAAATACACATTATATCCCAAAATATCAGCAATTCTACCCAACAGTAAAAGGCAAGTTTTTAACTAATAGTATATCTTATCAACAATAAACTTATTTTTGCAGGGTGAAAGTTTTTGAAAGGTTTTTTAGGTTTTATATTAACAGTAGTATACACGTTGCTATAGCGATATGTGCACTGCTAATTTTGACTGCGCTTAAATATAATTTTCACCTGAATTATTACTATTTAGGGTTTCATTTTTTCGGTGCTATCGTAGGCTATAATTTTGTAAAGTATACTAAAGTTGCTCGTTTGTATCATCCTCAACTTACAAGGTCGATGAAGGTGATACGACTATTTACATTACTTGCTTTACTTGCTGCTCTTGGCTTGTTTTTTTTTCTAGATCCTATAATAGTGCTGTTCTTGGCGCCTTTTGCATTGCTAACCCTGCTCTATGTAGCTCCTGTTTTTCCAAAGACTACTAATCTTAGAAATTTAGCGGGTGTTAAAATTTTTATTATAGCTCTGGTATGGGCGGGAATCTCTGTGCTGGTTCCTGCTATGTATACCCTTTTAGATTTTACAGACGCCCTTTGGCTTGAATTTATTCAACGCTTTTTATTAGTGGTTGTTATTATGTTGCCTTTTGAGATTAGGGATTTGCCATACGACCCTAGGGAATTAAAAACGATTCCACAGCAGTTTGGGGTAAGAAAGACTAAAATAATAGGAAGTTTGCTTTTGTTGTTTTTTGTGGTATTAGATATCGTTAAAAACACTTCGGAATCTTTTGAAATTACATCTTCAATAGCAATTGCACTAGTAAGTGGTGCTTTTTTGTGGGGGGCTTCAACAACACAGCCTAGATATTATTGTGCTTTTTGGGTGGAAAGTATACCTGTCATGTGGTTGACGTTGTATACACTTTTTGATCTTATAAAAAACTAATCTTTTTCGGCAAGTTTTTCTTGCACTCGCTGTTGTAGTGCTTTTTTAGTACCTGGATCCATAGTATGCACTTCGGAGTTCGATATGAGTTTGGAAAGGCGGTTGTTTTTAGAAGAGTATTTTCTACATGCTTTACAATATAGGAGATGAATGTTTAACTTAACTTTCTCCCATAAAGAAGCTTCTCTGTATTGGTTCTTATCACAGAAATGGTTTGCTTCTCCACATTTAACGATTATGTTATTCTTTTGTTCACTCATCTTTAGTTAAACCAATTTTTTTCCAAACAATCAGCCATTGCTGTACGTGCTCTGTGGATTATAACCCAAAGGTTAGACGCAGTAATATCAAATTCATTACAAATAGCTTCTGTATCAAAACCTTCGATTGTTTTTCGCTTAAATATAAGGGCTTGTTTCTCCGGTAATTTTTCGATACAGTTAAGAATTGCTAAACCTAACTCTGTATTTTCAATTTTGGATTCTGCATTGAGATCATCTATGTCGGCTACTTGTTCTTCTAACCAATCTCCTTCTGATTCATCGGAGTTGTAATTCATTCTTACTTCAGCCTTGCCTTTTTTGCTATTGATTTTTCTATAGTAATCAATAATTTTTCGCTTTAAAATAGCAATTAACCAGGTTCTTTCGCTTGCCTCTCCTTTAAAGTTTTTAAGTGATTTGAGACCTGCAAAAAAAGTTTCTTGTACTAAATCTTCTGCTATTTCCTTATCGTTAACTCTTACGATGGTATAATTATACAGGTAATCACTGTATTTATCTACCCAAGTATTAGGATTTAATTTGTGGTTAGCCATTTAGCTCGAAGATTGAATAGGTTCAAAAATAGGAGAAAAAATCAATTAATTTGATACTTCAACTATAAAACTATAGTTTAGGTATCAGTCATAGCTCTTTCTTTTAGCAATGTGTTTCTATGCAGTAAGAATTGAGTAAGGTGTTTTTTTATCCATAAAAAATCTATCAGCGAACCAATTTTGCCATAGGGTACTTGATAAGAAAGTATATCAGTCATATAAGTATAGGTGTGATCGGTATCAAATAGATGTTGGTGTTTAAAGTAATTGAAGTGACCGCTAACCATTTCATCCGTAAAAGATTTGGGAAAGTCGTATTGGGTTATTAAACTTTGATGAGTTAAATATAAAACAAAGTGTTTTCCCTTCCAGGTAACTGTTTCTCCCAGTTCGATTAACCCAGTGGATCTGCCAGCGATTACTTTTTCGTTGGTTTTGCTTGCAGTTTTTATATGAAAATCAATACTTCTAGATAAATTAAACACCTTTTCAATGGGTGCTTTTATTGTGGTAGTAAGTTTTATTACTGTCATAGCTTATAAATTTTCTAATGCGGAAGCTACATCTGGATATTCAAATTTAAATCCGTGATTTAAAAGTATTTCTGGATAAACAAAACGGCTTTTAAGGATTAATTCTGTTTCAGTATTGATCAATCGTGCACCGAGTTCAAGTACGGTTTTTGGCAAAGCCATTCCAAAGGGTAAGTTTAAAGAATTCCTCAGTTGTCTCATAAAATCAGTGTTCTTTATAACTTGTGGAGCAACAATATTGATTGCTCCTTTGAGGCTATTATGGTTAATAATGTAGTCGATACTTCTGCAGAAATCCAACTCGTGGATCCAACTAATCATTTGTTTACCACTTCCTTGTTTTCCACCCAATCCAATTTGGGCAAGTTTTTTGATTGGTACGAAGGCTCCTCCTGTTTTGCCGAATACAATAGAAGTTCTTAATGCCACTTTTCGAGTCTGTGGAGTACCACAGTTAAAAAAACTGTTTTCCCATTGTTTGGCTACATTTTCAGAAAAGGTAGCCCCTAGAACACCCTTAGATTCAGTCATGGGCATTTGTTCGGAATGTTGATAAATGGTTGCTGTAGACGAATTCAACCAAATTTTTGGAGGTACTTTACAAGCTCTTACTGCTTCACCAAGTAGGGTTGTAGGCTGAATTCTTGATTGTAAAATGAGTTCCTTATTTTTGTCCGTATACCTACAATCCACAGATTTACCACATAAATTAATTAGTGCGTCACAATTTTCAAGCGTAGTAGTCCAATCCCCTAAGGTTGTAGCATCCCAAAGGCAATAGTTGATAGTATTACTTTTTAATGTTTTATTGCGGGTAAGTATGGTCACTTGGTAGTTTTGGTTTACAAAATAGTCGCTTAATACCTGACCTAAAAATCCTGAACCTCCTGCAATTACAATTTTTTTCATCGTTTAATAATTTATTTGGTAGCTGTAATAATGTAATATCCAAAATCTGTGAAGTGCAATCCTGAGAGCAATGCGAATAGTGATCCTTTCAGGTTGTTCCAGCTTTGTGATCTTATGGTTTCCCTTTTGACTATCTTTTTTAACAGAAAACCGATAATCGCGAAAGGAACATGTAAAACGGATGGAGCTACCTGCCAAGAAATGTTTTCTAGGGTAACTTTACGAAAACCTATGTTGTATAGCGATTGCTTTACCTCTTGTATAGAACGCAGCCCCTGAAGACTCCAGCCCATACACAATTGCTCGTAGCAGTAGTTGCTTATACTGCATAGCTCTTGAGGTTCTTTTCTTAAGAATGCATCGGCAATGACAACTGAAGCACCTGGTTTGAGTACTCTATAGACTTCAATGAAGGCTTCGTCTGAATGTCCTGCATGGCAAAAACTTTCAATGGCAAATGCTCCGTCAGCGGTATTGTTGGCTATGGGTAGGTTTCTAAAGTCAGCATTAATAATTAACCCGTTCTTGTTTGCTATTTTTTGGTTTCCTAATTCAACTTGTTTGTTGGAAATTGTAGTACCTAGTGCATTTATATAAGGATATTGCAGCAATAGCTGATGCATTGTACCTCCAATACCACATCCTAAATCCAAGACTAAGCTTTCTTTTTTAGGAAAGGATAACCTTTTAAGTACCTGATGATTCATTTCATTTAACATAGAATCTCTTTTCAAAAACGTATTTTTAAAAGGGATGTAATAGCCAAAGTGCATGTTATGATCTTTACTCCAATGCAAATAATCTTCCGTGGCTTCATCATAAAAATCAATGATTTTTTCTTTAGTAGCTGCTTGTTTAAGTTTTTGTATTAGGGTGGAGGTATCCATATTTTTAAATGTTAAGAGAATAAGTAATAAGAATTATGTAGGGCTAATAGGATGAAAACGATAGCAAAAAGTAAAAACAACGCATTCATACCATAGCTTCCTACAGTAAACAAAGTAACTTTTGGGATATCATACATAGGATAGTAGGCAATTTGCGTAGCGACTTTTCCTACCCAGTACACTGCAATAAGGCTTGTTATAGCGAAAGCTAAAGCACTAGGGGTTCTGAGCTCTTCTGTTAACGTTATTGCCATCAAACCAAAGAAAAAATTAAGTCCTTGAATGTACCATCCATAGGTTTTGGCAATTTCTTGATTAAGCGGTTTTAGCTTTTCAATATCCTTATACCAGTCAAAAATCCGATGGCGGATGTAAGGATAAATCAGTGCTGTAAAAATTTGGCCAACACCGCCAATTATAATTAGCCAATTAGGAATGCTTATATTCATTTTTATTTTGTTTTAAAGTTTCAGAAAATATTGAAATATATTAATAAATAAAAAACTGACTTATTTCATCAGTTTTAATAAGGTTTTCGTCATCCAGTTTTGTTCTCTGTTAACTATGGTGTTCATAAAGGTATCCAGATTACTAGCTAAATCGTGTAATGCCTTGGTTTGTGTAATGAGTTCCTTGGATTTCTTGCTGCCGTCTGTTTTGATGCTAGAGACTTCTTTCAACACTTTTATGGTAGGTTGAAGTTCTCTACGACTTCTTTCTTTTGCAATTTGTCTGGCTAACTCTTGTACGTCTTTCTCGCTGGTAAAGTATTCTTTTCGTTCTCCTATTTTGTTTTCTTTAAATACGATTCCCCAATCGATTAGCTGTCTTAAATTCATACTGGTGTTACCACGAGAAATATGAAGCTCTTCCATAATATCCTCCATAGATAGGGGGTCTGGTGAAATCAAGAGTAAAGCATGTATCTGTGCCATGGCCTTATTGATCCCCCATAAACTACCGAGAGAACCCCAGGTGGTGATAAACTTATGTTTCGCTTCTTCAAATTCCATAAAACAAAAGTAATTAATAAATTCTAAACTTTCAAAAAAAATTGAAATTTAATATTTAATATGCTCTTGTAACGATCTTTACAGTTGTTATATTGTGGTTTTTCCGTTTTTGTTATCCGCTGATT
Source organism: Aquimarina brevivitae (assembly GCF_004216895.1). Lineage (GTDB taxonomy): Bacteria > Bacteroidota > Bacteroidia > Flavobacteriales > Flavobacteriaceae > Aquimarina > Aquimarina brevivitae. Next base: position 1,296,785 of record NZ_SGXE01000001.1, read on the forward strand.
TTGTGTAAGTTACATATACTAACACAAACTCACTTAATTATGAAAAATTTTAAATTGCAAACAGCAATGGTTTTGCTGTTCTTTCTTTTTCATGGGCTTTACGCCCAGAAATCACCCACTCACTTTTATGGTACCATGCAAACTGAAGACGCCATAGATCTAAGAAGTAATCACCCTAAGGATATTCAAATTATTGAATCGATGAATGGATATAGTGCGGTGCTACTTAGTGAAAAAGCTGCGGAGGAGTTGCATCATAAGGTTTTGGTACATGGCCCCGGCTTTTTGTATGAAGACTCTAAAGAAAAAGCAATAGCTGCTATAAAAAAGATAAATACAGCTCAAACAAAAGCAGCTCGGATATCTTATGCGATAACCCAGCAGGATTTGGTAAGACAAAGTTTGGATTTGGTAAACAATCAAAATATAGCGAATCAAATACAGCAATTAGAGGCCTATGGTACACGATATCATACAACTAATAGCGCACGTCAATCGGTATTAGATCTCAAAACTATTTGGGAAGGTTTAGCAGGTAATCGAACAGATGTTAATGTACGACTTGTCAATCACTCCAGTACCAATATGCCTTCACTGGTAATGACGGTAACCGGTACGGAAAATCCGGATGAATTTGTAATTCTTGGTGGTCACATCGATTCTACTGCAGGGGGTTCAAATTCTGTTGCTCCTGGTGCAGATGATAATGCTTCTGGTATTGCTACCATAACAGAAGTTGCCCGGGTTCTTTTTGATATGAATTTTAAACCTAAACGCACAATTGAGTTTATGGCTTTTGCCGCAGAAGAAGTTGGTCTAAGAGGCTCCAAAGAAATTGCGGAGTCTTACCGAAATAACAATGTCAATGTGGTTAGCTATATGCAATTGGATATGACGAATTATAAGGGATCGGTCTATGATGCCTATATTTCTACCGATAGTTATAACGATGATGATTTGAATAACTTTATGATTGCGCTTTTAAATTTTTATAATGCATCAGGAACCCATCAGATAACTTACGGAACCTCGCGCTGTAACTATGGATGCTCTGATCATTATAGTTGGGCGCAGCAAGGCTATAATGTTACTTTTCCATTTGAGGCTAAGTTTGGGGAGCATAATCCTAATATACATACCACCAGAGATACCTTTGATCGCTCTCCAACTCCAAATGCTACCCACGCCGCCAAATTTGCCAAGCTAGGGTTAGAGTATATGATAGAAATTGCCAATGGAGTAGAGACAGATCCTGGTGGAGAGGAGTGCGCCACAACCATCAGTTCTTATCCATATCTTCAAAGTTTTGAAAATACCATTGGGCAATGGACCCAGGTCGCTAATGATGATCTCGATTGGTCGGTGGATGCTAATGGAACTCCCTCTAGCGGAACCGGACCCTCTTCTGCAGCGAATGGGAATTATTATATCTATGTAGAGGCTTCAGGAAACGGCACTGGTTATCCTAATAAAAAAGCCGAGCTGTTATCACCTTGTTTTGAACTTAGCAACTTGACCAATGCTGAATTGAGTTTTAGTTATCATATGCAAGGTAGTTCGGTTGGTACACTGAACATGGATCTTAGTGAAGATGAAGGAGCAACTTGGAGCTCTGTATTTACGATATCCGGATCTCAAGGGAGTAGTTGGCAAACAGCAACAATTGACCTTAGTGCATATACCGGAAGTGTTCAACTTCGCCTAGGTGCATTAACCGCCACCAGTTGGCAAGGTGACATCACGGTAGACCAAATTACAATAGCTGAGGCAAGTGGCGATCCAGACCCAGATCCAGATCTATGCGAGGCTTTAAATTTTAATGAGTTTAGTATGGTCTCGTTTTCTAACCAGGATTCCGATGGGACCTATACCATAGCTTCAGACGGATCAGCGCTAAGCTTAACCAACAATACCTGGAAATACATTGCGTATCCTTATACAGTTACTGCTTCAACCGTTGTTGAGGTAACATTATCCAGTACCTCTGAAGGTGAAATTCATGGATTTGGTTTTGAAAATGATAATAGTTTGACCTCTAGCAGATATTTCAAATTGCACGGTACACAGAACTACGGAATCACCAATTATGATAATTATTCTGGTGGATCTAAAACCTACGTCATCCCGGTTGGAGATTTTTATACGGGAGCTATGGATCGACTTGTTTTTATCAATGATCATGATTCAGGAAGTGGTAATACTTCAACCTTTTCTAATGTAAAGATATATGAAGGTTCTTGCGCTAGGACGAGTAGTATAGTACAGTTTGGAACTACTGTTCCTGTCTATGGTAATGAAGAAGAGGTGACAAAAGGTGTATTGATTTATCCAAATCCTGCACAAAACACTTTTGAAATCCTGGTGGCTAAAAACTCAGGTATTGATCAAGCAACAATTTATAGTCTATCCGGTCAGCGTATTGCAAGTTTTTCGCTTACATCAGGAAGAAATCAATTTGCTATAGCACAACTTAAGCTTTCCGCAGGCATGTATCTCGTAAAAACTACAGGGCCCGGTGGAGAGGAAATTGTCCACAAACTAAGTGTAGAATAAAGTTTCAATGAATTGGAATTAAAAAGCGAGGGAGTGTGACTCCCTCGCTTTATTTTGTTCTTTGTTAGTTATTGGATCAAACCAGCTCTTCGCAGTAATGCGTCAGGTTTGGGTTCTTGACCTCTAAACCTTTTATACAATTCCATAGGGTTTTCTGTACCTCCTTTAGAAAGTATATGTTCTTTAAAAGCGGTAGCGATTTTGGAGTTAAAGATTCCATTTTCTTTGAAAAATTCAAATGCGTCTGCGTCTAAAACTTCCGCCCACTTATAGGAATAATACCCGGCAGCATAACCCCCTTGGAATATATGAGAAAATGCTGTGCTCATGCAGGTTTCTTCAGTCTCTGGGTATAATGCGGTATTTTTGAAGGCTTCTTTTTCATTGGTTTTTACATCAGTAATGTGGCTTGGGTCGTCAGTGTGCCAAGACAAATCTAAAAACCCAAAACTCAACTGCCTCACCGTAGCTAGACCTTCCATAAATGTCGATGATTCTTTGATTTTATGAACCAGTTCCATTGGAATCACCTCTCCGGTTTCATAGTGCTTGGCAAATAGTTCCAGAGCCTCTTGTTCATAACACCAATTTTCTAAAACCTGACTTGGTAATTCTACAAAATCCCAGTATACACTTGTTCCTGAGAGTCCGGGATAGGTCGTGTTAGCCAGCATGCCATGTAGTGCGTGACCAAACTCGTGAAATAAGGTAGTAACTTCGTTAAAAGTTAATAAAGAGGGTTTGCTGGATGTTGGTTTGGTAAAATTACAAACGATAGAAATATGAGGTCTGATATTTTTTCCACCTTTTACCATTTGAGGTTTATAGGATGTCATCCATGCGCCATTTCGTTTACCAGGTCTGGGATGAAAATCAGCATATAAAACAGCAATGAAGTTGCCCTCTTGGTCTGTGACATTGTAGGTTTTTACATCCGGGTGGTAGGTATCTATGGTTTCAGTTTTGTCAAAAGTTAATCCAAACAGTCGATGGGAAATTTCAAAAACACCTTCGATAACATTATCTAATTTGAAATAGGGTTTTAGTTTTTCGTCATCAAGATCAAAAAGTTTTTGCTTCAACTTTTCGGTATAATAAGTGCCATCCCATTTTTGAAGCTGCTTAATTCCGTCTTTTTCTTTTGCAAAGTTTTCAAGTTGCTTAAATTCTCTTTCTGCTGCAGGCTTTGCTTTGACCAGCATATCATTTAAAAAATCGTACACATTTTCTGGAGTTTCAGCCATTCGCTCTTCTAACACAAAATGAGCGTGAGATTTAAAACCAAGAAGCTGTGCTCTTTGATGTCTTAATTTAGCTATTTGTAATACGATTTTTTGATTGTCCAACTCATCGTTATGGAAACCTTTAGACCCAAAAGCAAGGGAAAGTTTTTTGCGCAGTTCTCTGTTATCAGCATACGTCATAAAGGGAATATAACTAGGATAATCCAAGGTAATGAGCCAACCCTTCAAATCCTTTGCTTCTGCCAATGCTTTCGCAGCTTCTTTGGCTCCGTCAGGTAAACCAGAAAGATCAGATTCGTTGGTGATATGTAGTTCAAATTTATTGGTTTCGGCAAGTACATTCTCTCCAAAATTGAGACTCAACTTAGATAATTGCTTATCAATTTCGCGAAGCTTACTTTTCTTGTCCTCATTAAGATTAGCACCGTTTCTTGAAAAAGACTTGTATTTTTTGTCCAAAAGCATTTGTTGCTCCTTAGTAAGTGATAAGGATTCGCGCTGATCATAAATACGCTTTACACGTTCAAATAGCGACTTGTTTAATCTTATATCATTACTAAACTCAGATAGTAATGGAGAGATTTCTTGAGCAGTTTTTTGTATGTGTTCATTGGTCTCCGCACTATTAAGATTAAAAAACACGCTGGTTACTCTGTCCAGGAGTTCTCCGCTATAATCTAAAGCTGCAATCGTATTATCAAAGGTTGCTGGTTCGGGATTATTCGTTATTTGATCAATTTCTTCTTTAGCTTTTTCAATTCCATTTTTTATTGCAGGCAAAAAATGCGCTGGTTCAATTTTGGAAAATGGTGCCAGATCAAAAGTATGTAGTAATGGATTACTCATTTTTAATTATTTAAGGTTTACATCTAAACGTAAAATCTAATCAGATTTTAGTAGTAGCATCACAGAAGATCAAAGATATTGAATGAGATACACTTTTAATACCACTTTTGTTTTTGATTTTTCTTCAATTTTAGCTTAGAAAAGGTGATTTTCTTGTTTGAATGTGTGTTTTTTCAAACAAATGGATAATGTATTCAGTCAAAAAAGTCGGATTTAGCTATAAATTTGTGTATTTCGTCGAAAATATTGTTAAAATTTATGTTACTTGTATGGTGTAATGAAAGTAAGGTTTTACCTTTGTTATAGGTTTTAAGAGTAATGGTCTTACGATAAATTTTTTTGTGTAATATATTTAAGTTGGTTAATAAATATTGTTATATTCATTGTAAGACCTGATATTAAAAGAGTCACCATTGGTGACTCTTTTTTTAGTATCTATATTTGAAGCTTGCTTTAGCTTTTATTGATTTGCTTGGCTCCTTCGATTACCTTTTGTTTAAGTCCTTCTTTGTAAACTAAAATTTTATCCAAAATACATTTGTCAGATGCACCTAAGATTTGAGCAGCCAAGATACCTGCATTTTGTGCACCATCTAGCGCTACTGTAGCAACAGGAACTCCACCAGGCATTTGTAATATTGACAAAACCGAATCCCATCCGTCGATGGAGTTTCTTGATTTTACCGGTACGCCTATGACCGGAAGAGGAGATAAAGAGGCTACCATACCGGGTAAGTGCGCAGCTCCACCGGCACCTGCGATGATTACTTTTATACCTTTAGTGTGTGCGTTTTTGGCATAGTCGAATAATTTTTCGGGTGTGCGATGCGCTGATACGATATCAACGTCAACTTCGATATCAAAACCTTTAAGGATTTCGATAGCTTTTTCCATAACGGGCATATCACTAGTACTGCCCATAATTACACCTACTTTACTCATGCTATTAAATTTTAATACGTTTTTTTTCGCTTACAACCGCTATGGTGTTTTTAACTTCTTCGGCTATTTTTCGTGCTTCAGCGATATCTTTATTTACGATGGTTACGTGCCCCATTTTTCTAAACGGTCGGGTTTGCTTTTTGCCATAAATATGGGGAGTAACCCCATCCATACTCATAATTTGAGCGATGTTTTGGTAAATGACATCGCCTTCATATCCTTCTGCTCCTACTAAATTGACCATAATACCAGCTACCTTACTTTCTGTAGCACCTAATGGAAGGTCAAGAACGGCTCTAATATGTTGTTCAAATTGATTGGTATAACTAGCTTCAATGCTGTAATGTCCACTATTATGAGGTCTAGGAGCCACTTCGTTAACCAAAATTTCGTCATCTTGGGTTTGAAACATCTCGACCGCCAATAACCCAACATGTTGATAAGCTTCTGAAACCTGCAAAGCCACGGCAATTGCTTTTTTAGCTACTTGATCATCAATCCTTGCCGGACAGATGACGTATTCAACCTGATTTGCTTCAGGATGAAATTCCATTTCTACTACCGGATAAGTTTTTACCTCTCCCTTTGGGCTACGAGCAACAATTACGGCCAATTCATTTTTAAAATCAATCATCTCCTCAGCGATACATTCCGTATCCGCAAGTTGAGCTACATCTTTACCTGATTTTATAACCGAGACTCCTTTACCATCGTATCCTCCTTCTGTACTTTTCCAAACAAAAGGTAGTTTAACCCTATTATTGGTAATGCCTTCAGCTAGATGCGCTTTGTTAGCAAACTTTATAAATGGTGCCGTAGGGATCTTATTTTGTTGGTAAAATTCCTTTTGCTTTCCTTTGTTCCGAATTGTTTGTAGAGTACTTGCCGACGGGTATACAGTTATGCCCTCTTGTTCTAACTTATCAAGCGCATCCACATTTACATTTTCTATTTCAATGGTAAGTACATCTACCTTTTTGCCAAAATGGTATACCGTATCAAAGTCCAGTAAATCTCCGGTTTCAAAATGGTTGCACGCTAGGCGACAAGGAGCATCAAAACTAGGGTCCAAGACATAGGTGGTAATATCGTATTTACGGGTTTCATAAAGCATCATTTTGCCTAATTGCCCTCCACCTAAGATTCCTAATTTAAAATTCGAAGAAAAATAATTTGTCATTTTTTAGAATTAGATTGTCTTTGGGCAACAAAAATAGTCGTTTTCGATAGGAAATACCATTTAATTCTTAGGGAATTGCATTGGATAAACTTTTAATACCTAGTTTGGAATGATTATCTTTGCACTTTTAATTTTTGAAACAAGTTAAAAGCTTAGTTCACTGACGATGATAAAATTGCAGGATTTAGCATTTGAACCCTTTATTGACCAGCAACAAATTGAGCAATCGATAACTAAGCTGTCAGCTGATCTATCTATTCACTTTGCGGATAAGACACCTTTATTTTTAGCGGTATTAAATGGAGCTTTTATGTTTGCTTCAGAAGTAGCAAAGCGATTTGAAGGTGCGGCAGAGTTCAGTTTCATTAAAGTAGCCTCCTACTCAGGTACGGAATCGACAGAAGAGGTCAAAGAACTCATAGGATTACAGACAAAGGTTACCGATAGGAGTGTCGTAATACTAGAGGATATCGTAGACACCGGAAATACGGTTGAGTTTGTAAACCGTTACTTACGTCAGCTAGGATGCAAGAATATTAAGATTGCTACCTTATTTTTTAAACCTGAAGCTTACAAAAAAGAAATAACAATTGATTATATAGGAATAACTATTCCTAACAGATTTATAGTTGGGTATGGCCTTGATTATAACGGTCTCGGAAGAAACCTAACAGACGTTTATCAACTAAAAACAAACAACATGACAAATTTGGTGTTATTTGGACCTCCAGGTGCAGGTAAAGGAACACAGGCAGAAGTTTTAAAAGAAACCTATGATTTAGTACATATTTCGACCGGAGATGTATTTCGATTTAATATTAAAAACGAAACAGCATTAGGAATGCTGGCTAAGTCTTATATAGATAAAGGACAGCTAGTGCCAGATGAGGTAACGATCAAAATGTTGAATGCTGAGGTAGATAAAAATCCTGAAGCTAAAGGTTTTATATTTGATGGTTTTCCTAGAACAGAGGCTCAAGCAGATGCGTTAGCTGAACTATTGGCATCCAAAGGAACTGAAGTAAGTGCCATGGTTGCTTTAGAGGTAGATGATGAAATTTTGGTACAGCGACTTTTAGAAAGAGGAAAAACGTCAGGCAGGGCAGATGATGCAGATGAAAAAGTGATCAGAAACCGAATAAAGGTGTATTATGATGAGACTGCTATCTTAAAAGAGTATTATCAAAAGCAAGATAAGTATCATGGGGTTGACGGTGTGGGTAGTATTGAGGAGATAACTGCTCGATTAAGTGCTGTGATCAATAGGTTATAAGCGTATATATTGTAAATAAATAACGTTTGGAGTATTCTCCAAATAATTAGTAGAGTATGACAGAGGGAAATTTTGTGGATTACGTAAAATTGCACATTGCTTCTGGTAAGGGGGGTAGAGGTTCTGCTCACCTGCACAGAGAAAAGTATATTGCAAAAGGAGGACCAGATGGAGGAGATGGCGGACGTGGAGGACACGTAATTATCAAAGCTAACCCTAATATGTGGACTCTTTATCATTTAAAGTTTAAAAGACATTTTAGAGCGGGTCATGGAGAAAATGGAGGATCTAGCCGAAGTACCGGTGCCGATGGAGAGGATGTTTATATTCAAGTACCTCTTGGTACTGTGATTCGTGAAACCGAAACACAAAAAATAATCAAAGAGATTACCGAGCCTGGACAAGAATATGTTGTGGCAGAAGGAGGAATGGGCGGTAGAGGTAACTGGCATTTTAAAAGTTCCACTAATCAAACACCACGATATGCACAACCTGGTATTGAAGGGGAAGAGGCGGATATCACCTTGGAGCTTAAAATATTGGCTGATGTCGGACTCGTTGGTTTTCCTAATGCGGGAAAATCCACCTTATTGTCGGTGGTAACTGCTGCAAAACCCAAAATTGCAGACTACGAGTTTACTACTTTAAAACCAAATCTCGGTATTGTAGAATACAGAGATTTTCAAACCTTTGTAATGGCAGACATTCCAGGAATTATTGAGGGTGCTGCCGAAGGTAAGGGGATAGGTCACCGTTTTCTTAGACACATAGAACGCAACTCTACCTTGTTGTTCTTAATCCCAGCGGATGCCCCAGATATTACAAAACAATACGAAATTTTGTTAGATGAATTGAGGAGGTATAATCCAGAGCTATTGGATAAAGAGCGTATAATCGCTATTTCCAAGAGTGATATGCTGGATGACGAGCTGCGATCCGAAATGAAAAAAGAGTTGGATGCAAAACTACCGATACCATATCTCTTTATATCTTCGGTCGCTCAACAAGGATTACAAGAGCTAAAGGATAAATTGTGGCAGATGCTAACGGATTAAATGTTATAACCTTCTTTAAGAATATCTTTTCCCAACTCTGGATGTTTCTTTATGTATGCAGCTACAAAAGGGCATAGGGGCACCAGGCGGTAACCTTGTTCTTTTATGTAGGCTAAGCTTTTTTTGACCAATGCGCTGCCAACTCCATTTCCTTCTAAAGCATCGGGGACTTCAGTATGTGTTAAGTAAATTACATTGTCCTTAGTTAAGATATATTCAATGAATGCGGTTTGCTCTTCTATTTTTAATTCAAATCTCTTTTTTGGACGATCAACGTTATTTTCAAACGTTGCATTCGATAGATTAAGTTTTGCCATTTCTAGTTTTTTCTAAAAATAAAGGTTGTGAGCTTTATTAACTTTTAAAATTGGGTTAAACTTTTGGTTTCAATTCCAATATTTTGAAAACCATAAGCACTAAAAGACGAATAGTAGAAAATTTGCAACGAATACTCATTTACTAATTGCTGTGTACAACATTTAAAATATTTTTAACTAGATGTATATACGATTTGACCAATTGTAAAGTTCATCATATTAAACACACAAATCACACAATCTATGTCTATTAAAAAACCTTTTTTGGGGTTATTGTTCAGTATCCCATTACTCTTAATTTCCTGCAATTCTGAAAAAAAGCCTAAAGATGCTAAAGTACAAGATAATCGAATAGCACAACATTCAGAACCTACTAACACAAATCATAGTGTTGCAAAAGTGATTGCTGTTGATAAAGGTTTTAGTACCTTTTCTAAATGGTTAAGTGCTTCTGGCTATGATAAGAAACTGGCAGCAAAGGGTCCTTATACTGTTTTTGCACCTACCAATTATGCTTTTGAAAACTTGTATCCTGGTACTACTGAAAAATTGATGCTTCCGGAACATAGAGAGAAATTGACAGCAATTTTGGAGTATCATATTATACCCGGTTTAATTAATGAAAATGATATTTTTAAAGCTATTGATGATTATGGAGGTAGTGTAAAGCTAAAAACCTTAGGGGGTAAAAAATTAATAGCCTCACGTAAACATGGTAATGTATATTTAATCGATGAAAAAGGAAATGGAGGCAAGCTCATTACTACTAATATAGAAGCGGATAACGGTATTATGCATACGATAGATGACATTATGCAGCCTAAACAAAAATAAAGAGAATACTAGTAACCACCGTTAAATCATCAACCGGAAATCCATATGTCGATTTTCGGTTTTTTTATTGGTGTAAATACAATAACCCAAAATCGAAAGGTGTCCATAAAGAGGCCTTAATTTCACTTTCTTTAAAGCCGCGATTAACCCAAGAATTACAGGTGTTAAAACAGGTATAGCTGCCCTTGGCAGTATAAAAGTTATCTTGTTTCCAATAACCGGGTTGTGGTTTTAGCATAAGGCTGCTGGTGCTGTCTATGACAAAACTGTCTTGGATAAATTGATTTAATGATTGAAGTTGATCTTTCGATACCTTAATAGAAACCCAATGGGCTTTAAACTTTTGATACCTGCTAACGTGAATCAGGGTAGGTGTGTTTAAAAACAAGGCTTTTAACCCCACTGCTGGTGTAATATCTTTCCACGTAGGCGTGTTAGCATAAAAGTTTTTGTCGCCCCAGCCAAAAGATATATACCTTTCTTTTTCGCGGTGTTTTAAATTGTTTAGTAAAAAGGGGGATAAGTTTTTTTTAGGCATAACAATTTCTAAATGAATCCCATTTGTGCTTAAATAGATATCATAGTTGGCATTAGTTGCTGTCTCGGTATTTACAGGAATATAACTACAGATAATAGCTATGATCAAGTATAATAAAGGAAAGCAAAGGCAGTACGCAATAATTCTTAGAATTTTTCTAATCATTTTCATAAAAAAAACCTGTAATCCATAAAAGAGATCACAGGTTTTAAAAATATAAAAAATGTTTATTCTACAGAAATTCTTACCCCTTCAGAATGGCTACTAAATTCTGGAGCATACATGCTTTGTATGGTTGAGATTCCGTTAGAAAATTGTCCCTTGTTGTTAACTCTAAGGTCATATTCAAATACGAAGACTCCTTTAGGTAAATAGTCAAAAAAGAAATTGGTAGCCGCATCTCTGGTGCTTTCATAGTATCCCAGTCCATCTTGCCATTTGTATTGAGATATAACATTTATAGGTTCTAATCCAGATGATCTCATATCTTTCATATGTACAAATTCCATTGCTCTGTCTGTTCGTAGTTCAATACGGACAGTGATTAGATCGCCAACATTAAGAGTACTATTAGTTGTAATCTCAGTTAGTTGCTTACCAGTGGAAGAATTTTCTTTAAGAAAAAGTTTCTTTTTAAGTTGAAGCGGAGTTTTAGCTCCAGTAATTTTATCTAGATCTTCAAAATATTGCCAATACAACGCACCCCAGGCTATTCCTTTACCTTTTTTAGTCATAGTAACAGTAGCCATCTCTTGATTAATTTCTTTGCCACTCCAAGAAGTTTTAAAGTAGCCCGTGCCTGCCTCCACTTTTACATCTTCAAGCGTTGCTGGATTTATAGTTTGATTGCCAACGGTCACCTCTAACATATCCGTTACTGCCAACCAGTCACTACTCTGCAATAACAAAGCATAAACCGCCTTTGCTGTGGCTTTAGTGGTTTTCCAGCTATTGGTTTGCTTGTTTTTGAGCAACCAGACTTTTAGGTTGTCTATATTTTTTGTTCTTTGAGGTTCTGGTTGAATTTCAGAGAAGGCTTCGATCATTAACGCTTGGGTTTCTATCGGAGCTTGGTACCAATACCAACTTGCGGTATTGGATTTCCAATACATACCTAATTCTTCGTTAGTGATACTTCGTTCTTCTAAGGAGTTCATGATTTGCATGGCTACACCGGCTTTTTGGTTACGATGTAATAGGATTGCTAGCATTCCTTCAGCGTATAATCCCTTACCTAACCAATATTTTTTAGCTTGATTCATATAGTAAGTATATGCCTCTTCAGTGTTTTTAGGTCTTTGTATTTCCTCAAAAAAACTACGCATATAGAGATAATGAATCTGGGTATAGCTGAGATGATCTTTGGTGAGATCCAATTTATTGCGTTCAGCATTTCGTTTTAAGTCTTCATATTCTATGACAAACTCTTTATCCAAATAGCTAATAGCCCTTTTTAGCATTTGCTTAGTATCGCTATCCAAATCAGTAACCCCAAGTCTTTGTAAATGACCGAATCCGGTAACAATATACTGTGTGATATATCGATTTTCGTATCCTCCTTTAAACCAAGGAAATCCCCCGGATCCGTATTGTAACTGTTTTAATTTCTGTATTGCAGCCTCCAATTCATTATTCATTTTGTTAAGATCGAAAAGCAAAGCAATTCTTTTCTTTTGCTCGGTTTCACTCTGCGCATCTCTTAACCACGGAGTTTCTTGAATGATCAAGGATTTTAATTCTTCATTTTTTTCTAGATTACTTACTAATGCATCTGTGTTCTTCCATTGGTTAAACACCTGTTCAATTCTTGGGTTAGTATTTGCTATATGACTTGCCAAACTGTTGGCGTAATATCTTGAAAAGGTTTGCTCAGCACACTCGTATGGATATTCCATAAGATAGGGTAATGCCTGGACCGCGTACCAAGCTGGATTGGAGGTGACTTCCAGGCTAAGTTGGTGATGCTTTAGGGTTTTAGATTTGTTAGTCTTTAGTTTACCTAACGTAAATGCTTTGGTCTGCGCAGAACTCACCCACATTGGTAAGGTTTCGGTAACTAGCATTCTATTGGTTAAAACCGGCAATACATTTTGCTCTCCGTCGCTGTAGTTTTCAGCCCTGGCAATAACGGTATATTGAACGGCAGAAATATTATCTGGAATAATCAGCTGCCAGGTAGCATCGGTATTACCATTTGGTTCAATAGTAAATGATTGTTTTGCGGCAGTGTTACCAAGTTTAGTATCAATCCTTGTATTGTTTAATGGATTTATGAGCTGTAATTCAACCGTTCCTGATAATTTTTTATTTGCAAGACTTGCAATTTTAGTACTCAAAGCTATGGTGTCTCCCTGTCGTAAAAAACGTGGTGGGTTAGGCAGTACCATTAGCTCCTTTTGGGTTACAGTTTCTAAAGTGGTCGTTGCAGCATTTAATGTTTTGGTGTGCGCAAGTAGCTGTAATTTCCATTTAGTCAATGCCTCGGGGGTAGTAAATGAAAAGTTGATATTACCCTGGTTATCTGTGGTAAGCTTCGGTAAAAAGAAGGCAGTTTCTTGGAGGTTAGTTCGTACTTGTACTTGCTCCGCTTTTTTGGTTTCCTTAGAAGGAGTTTTAGCGGGTACGCTATCATTAGGAGTATTAGTGTCGACGCTGTCATTTTCAGCAGCTTGAGCAGCGGCTATTTTGCTTTCATAAGCAACATCAGTTCGTCGTTCTGCACTTTCACGTTCTGCTTTAGCCATTTCCATACGTCTTGCTTCCTCAGGAGGTGCACTCATCATGGCTACCCCACTGGCTTTTGCTCTTAATCGTCTATAGGTATTGCCAAATTCTAATCCAAACAAGTTGAGTTCATCATAACCCTGATAGGGGTATCCGTATTGATAATTGGGTTGATTATAGGCTCTTAGCTTATTATTTTCGAAACTATACGTAGCACTGCGTCTACCACTAACATAATAAATTGGTTTATAGATGGGGTTAAAGCGCCAGTTGTGTTCTTTAAACTGATCTAAAGACATATCATACATACTAGCCAGTAATTCTGCAGCTACTTGTTCTCCTTTGGGGCCTTTGATGGTAAAACTCCAGGTTTCTTCGCCTCCAGGTTTTAATTTGTCTCTAAAGGTGTTAGTTTCGATATTTAACTCAGTACTGTCATATGGTACCGAAATAAGTAATGAACTGCTATTATGACTATTATAAATGACATAACTATAGGTGATTGCAAATCCGCCAATATCTTCTTTAGTTACGGGTATTTTAATTTCTTTGCATTCGTTGGAAAGGTTAATGATTTTGGTGTCTATTAACTGATGATTTTTTTCGATATCCAAGGTTACAGTCATATTTTTCGCGGCTGTACCTAGCGTCAATATTACTTCATCACCAGTAGCATAAGTAGTTTTATCGGTATAAATCTCAAATAATTGATTGTCGCTGATTTGATTATCTCTGGAATTATATATTTCGAAATATTGGGCAGTTTTCACGTTTTGTCCAAACTTGTCTTGGGTTGTAAATTCAACAATATATTTACCCAATTCCCACTTTTTAATGGAAGCAAATTCCACCTCTTTAATTGCGGTTGGAGCATCAGATTCACCGTGTGTATTTATTTCGGTATTAAGTACACTTTTACCTTTGTCCCAGCTGCGATAATCATCTTCATTACCATATGCATCGTGCGGAAAGAGTTCCTTAAATTTTTCTTTGGGTATTTGTTGGTAGAAAGGTGCTTTCCAGGGTCTGCTTCTCAAAGGTTCAGAAGGCGCTTTTAATTTTGAAATCTTAATAGTTCCAGTTACTTCAACAGCTTCCCCGTTGAGGTTCGTTGTGTTGATAATTAGTTTGTTGTCTTTTTTGCTTTTATCGATCTTACCATTGATTTCAATAGTAGCGGTTATGGTATGATAACCTACATTTACTATAGTGGTAGCTGTTCTTGTTTCACCATTTATGTCGGTTATATCTGCAGTTATGTTATACCTAAAGATCGGTTGGTTATCTTTGGCTACAGAATTATCAGGTATTGCTTTAAAGTTAATATTAAACGCTCCTTGATCATCTGTAGTGGTTTCTCCATGAACTATCTCTTGTGGTGAATCTCCATAGCTAGGAAACCACCAACACCAAATAGGGTATTGAACTTCTCTATATACTCTATAAACTACTTTGGCATTCGTGATATTGGTACCGGCATATGCTTTGGCAATTCCTTTTACAGTTACGGAATCATTTACCCTAAATGTCTCTTTGATGGGTTTAAAGCTAGCTTCAAACTTAGGTCGTTTGTATTCTTCGACAGCTATTGAGGTGTTATAATAAAAGTTCGTCTGTATGGTATAGTTTCCTGTTAGGCCAGTTGAGGGTACTATAAATTCACCACTGAAGGAACCATACTCATTTGTAGTAAAATCCAGTTGTTTTATTTCCTGCCCGTTTACATCAATAAGTTTGGCAAATGCTTTTTCGTTTGCCAATACTTTGTGGTCTTCATTGTTCGTTGAAGTCATCAAAATACCTTTAAAATAAATCGTTTGACCAGGTCTATAAATACTTCTATCTGTAAAAAGAAATGCCTTTTGCTTGGTATTGCCTTCCGGATTCGTATAATTTCTACTTTTATTTAGGTAAAGATTATCAAATGTGGCTACATCATTTTGATAAGAAACCGTAGCGGTAACACTATAATAGTAAGAATTTAACTTTAGAGACGCCTGTCCTTTATTATCTGTTGTTAGGACTTCATTAAATTGGTTGCGATAGCCTCTTCCTGCATTAGTTTTTAGCTGAATTTTAGCATTTGGTATAGGAGTTCCATCTTTTCTATTTAAAACCTGAAAAGTAAGCTCACCATTATTTTTATTTTCGACTAGGGCAAGGTTAGTGGATTGCAAATATCCATAGGAGAAAAAAGAGTTTATAGTTAATTCTTTTTCCTTCGATGCCAAAATCAGATAAGAGCCCTGTGGTAAAGCAGGTATTAGTACTTCTGTGTCGTGTTGTTGATAATCCTTTTCATCAGGAAGACTAGCTTTCCAGGAAGTAATTTCTTTGAGTTGTTTGAAAAAAGTAACTTTTTCCTCGGATTTGTACATTCCTTTTAATTTGTCTTGTTGAGCAGCATTTATTGACAAAACTTTAAAATGAAGCTGGGCGATATTTTTATACTCAATTAACATTCTACTTGCTTGTTCAACCGGGATGTAATTCTCTGTGATTATAGAAACTCTAGGAAAGAGTATTTGTTCTTTTAAAACCTTACATTTTTTTGCTCCAATTGAGTTTGGAAACGATTCAATAGTCTGATTACATAATGCTAAGGATTCTTGAATTTTCCAACGGACATCTTCCTTGATTTTAGGAGTGTATCTGCCACCTATTTGGTTATAGAGATTCGCAATTTCATAATTATATAGGGCAACTTCTTCTTGATCCCTAATAAGTTCTTTCTCATTGAGAAGTGTTGTTAAATATTGATCTTCTACAGCTGTAAAAACTGCCTCTTCTTTTACAAACTGCAATCGCTTAATATTGACATCTGTTAGCGCTTGGATGTTATTTTTAGTTGTATGAAATTGAATGAGGTCTTGATAAATTTTTAATGCTTGAAACTGCAAGGATAAAGTGTCTTTTGTTTCAATTGGTAGTGAGATAAAGGATCGATGATCTGTTAATAATTTTGGATCATCAATCTCGAAGGCATAAGCGGGTTTGTTAATGTTGGTTTCTGATGACCGATAAAACTTCAAGGCATTATGAGCTAAAAAATCAAATAGCGTTGGTCTATAGTTTTCGGAACCCTCTTCTTTAATCAGTAGAGGGCTAATGGTAGAAATTGTCGTTTGCTTTGCCTGTTTTTCGTTTTCTAAACTTTTTTGATAATAAAAATGAACTTCTTTAAAAAGCGTTTCTAAATCCCAGGTTCTAAAATCTTCGGTATCTACTTTACTTACAGTGGCGGTTCTATCATAGAATTTCCACCGATTTTGTTGAAAATATTCCCAATATAAATTCGCCACCACATTTTGAAGTATATTCTTTTTAGGAAATTTACTTTTTTTAATTTCGGATTTAAAATCGTTGATAATCGTTAATTGGGCGTCTTCTTCGAGGGTTAAAAGGTATTTGGACTTAAAAAGCAATGCCTTAATAGATTGATTGATATTGTTATTACGAGTTGCTTGTTGATAGATATGCTCAACCTCTTTTAAGGCAGATTTTGGTAATCCTTTTTCTTCAAGAATTGCCACTTGTTTCCATTCTGATTCAAAAGAATCTTGACCCATAATGTAGTGTATGTTAATAATGATTAGTACGCAAAGTGAAAAATAGGTTTTCATCATGGTGAAATTTGTTTAGGTTCTTTAAATATACAATCCTTATACCAAAATAAGAGTCAAAAGCTTTTTTGTTATTAGTAAAGTAAGGCATTAATCCTTAGAGGATAGAGCGTAAATGAGTTAAATCAATGACTGAGTACGTAAACTGTACATATGAAGTAGTATCAATTCGTAGCTTTATTTTTTTAAAAGATCCTCATAGTTGTATCTTTATCAAAATAATTATTTAGTAATGCGAATACATTTTATAGCTATAGGGGGTAGCGCTATGCATAATCTTGCCATAGCACTTCATAATAAAGGATATCAAGTTACGGGTAGTGATGATGTTATCTTTGATCCATCAAAGTCGCGATTAGCAGAACGAGGGTTGTTGCCAGAGCAGTTTGGTTGGTTTACGGATAAAATTACAGCAGACATCGATGCGATACTACTAGGTATGCATGCTAAACAAGATAATCCTGAATTGTTAAAAGCGCAGGAATTAGGATTGAAAATATATTCGTATCCTGAATTTTTATATGAGCAGTCTGCAAATAAAACCAGAGTGGTTATTGGTGGCTCCCACGGTAAAACCACCATAACTTCTATGATTTTACACGTGCTAAAGTACAACGAAAAGGAAGTAGATTATATGGTAGGAGCACAGCTTGAAGGTTTTGACACCATGGTACATCTCACAGAGGAAAATGATTTTATTGTGCTAGAAGGGGATGAGTATTTATCCTCGCCAATTGATCCTAGGCCTAAATTTCATCTGTATCAACCAAATATAGCGCTGCTTAGTGGTATAGCCTGGGATCACATTAATGTGTTTCCTACTTATGAGAATTACGTGGAGCAGTTTAAAATATTTGTCGATAGTATTGTAACTGGCGGGAGTATTAATTACAATGCAGAAGATCCCGAGGTGGTAAAGGTAGTTGAAGGTTCTGAAAATCAAATCAGAAAAATTCCATATACCACTCCTGAGTATAGGGTAGAAGATGGCGAAACACTACTGCATACCCCAGATGGTGAGATGCCTATTGAGATTTTTGGGGCACATAATCTAAATAATCTTGCAGGAGCGAAATGGATTTGCCAGCATATGGGTATCGATGAAGATGAGTTCTATGAAGCTATAGCCACTTTTACGGGAGCTTCTAAGCGTTTGGAAAAAATCGCGGAGAATACTAAAACAGTAGTTTATAAGGATTTTGCTCATAGCCCATCAAAAGTAGCAGCTACCACCAATGCTGTGAAGGAGCAGTATAGCGATAGAAAATTAATAGCTTGTTTGGAGCTGCATACCTATAGTAGTTTAAATGCAGATTTTTTAAAGTTATATGAAGGTGCTTTGGATCAAGCTGATGAGGCTGTTGTTTTTTATTCGCCAGATGCGGTTAAAATTAAACAACTAGAAGCAATAACTGCAGATCAAATCTTGGCTGCTTTTAATCGCAAGGATCTGGTGGTGTATACCAACCCTAAGGAATTTCAGGATTATCTGAAGAAAAAGGATTTTGATAGTAGTACATTACTATTAATGAGTAGTGGTAACTATGGAGGTTTGGATTTTGATGCTATTAAAAAATGGATAGATTAAGTTTTTACCTTTAATGGCTAAAATGTGCTGCGAATAGCGAATCGATAAAATCTTTTATTGATGCCTGGTTGCTTTTAATCAATTGCTGCTTAGCATTATCAATATCTTGTATAGATTTGTCTTGACTGATTTTAAACTTGCCTTCCCATCGTTGTATGTTAAGTTCAAAGCAATGGATGTAGGGAACTAAACGATCCATCCGCGGGTCTTCAAGATCTAAAACAAATTTTGGAGTAGTGCCTTCCATATATTCGGTCATTGTTACCAAAGACTTTTTAATGGCTAAAGGATCAGTGATTGCAGTCACCAAACCATATCCATGAGCAATCAGATAATTCCAGGTTGGTAGTTGTTTTGTAGTATATACAGATGGTGAGATATAGGATTGTGGTCCATTAAAAATAGCTACTGCTTTGTTATTGTTTTTAAGCAATGATACGTGCGGATTTGAAGCATCAATATGACCGATTAGTTTGTTGTTTTCTAATATTAGTGGTGCGTGAGTAATATAGGGTTCATCACTATTAGCTGAAACTAAGGTAGCAAAAGGATACTGCAATGCGACTTGTTGGATGAGTTCAGAATTGTATTCCTGATGGTGCTTGGGTGGATAGCTATTAGACATTAAACTGTTTTAAGTGATGGTCCAAATGCTTGTATTGCATTTGTCCCCATTGTTGAGCTGTAAATTTACCAAAAACAGGATGAGGTTGCCATTCAGTGACATCCTTTTTTATAAGAAATTCGTCTATAAGGTGTATTAGATTATCTTTTTCTTCTTCAAAATTTTTCTCCTCACTAACTCTAAATGAAGGAACCGTTGGTAGGTTTTTGCTCCAGGGTCTGTCATTATACATCGCTTTTTTAAAGAGCAATTTTGCTAAGAAATTCGGTTTTACTGGTGGATGCTCCTTTTGAAGCGCTATTTGTAGCGGAAACTTACAATGATGTAGCATTTGTGCTACGGTCATCTTACCCCATTGTGGAGAATCATCTTTGGTTAGTTTTTCAATTCGATCTTTTACTATTTTTGCAACTTCATCATTTAATAGGGATTCCATACCTAATATATTTAATGACCTACAAGATACTTAAAAGAACTGCACATAATAAAAAATGCCTGGTCAAATATGATCAGGCATCCTAATTTAAATTAAAATTCTTCAAGTTTTAACCTACCTCGTCAAAGAATAATTTTAAGAACATGTCTAAATCATCTTTTGATTTAATATCTTCAGGTGTTCCTAAATTAATCATTAGAGGCTGGTCCTTAATTTTTCCTTTGAGGAAAAATTGATATGTTGATCCTATTTTAAATTTATAACCTGTTAGCTCAGCGCCAAAAGATTTAAAGGTAATAGGTGTTTTAGATCCGTTACTTTCTTCAAATGTGGATATAGTGGCATCAAAAACTGCTGAAAGCATGTCGTCACTATAGTAATCCCATTTAATTGAAGTTCCATTGCAAGCTTGCAATTCGTACTCTGATTTAGCTTCACAGCCCTTTGGGACTTGTATGTGGTTTCCTACTAAATCTAAAAAGGTTACTTTACTGCTCTGACCATAAAAACTAAATGCAGACAGTACAAAAACTAGGGTAAAAATTTTCTTCATAAATAGGTTAATTTGAAGTTTTTAATTCAACGATTTTGGGCATATTGGCGGTAAATATAGTAAAAGTTTCATTTTCAAACAAATATATTCTTTTAAAAGCTTGCTATTTTGATAATTTTTGGCAGCTTTTTTTTAGTTTTTTTTAAGAATAATAGGCTGTAATATAGATAAATAGTTTATACTTATAATTGAAGTAATTTTTTATAAATTTTGAAAAAATAGTACTCATGAAAGATTCTTTTGTGTCGTTTTCTATTAAGAAATGGAGCGAGGATGATCGCCCAAGAGAAAAATTAATCGCCAAAGGGAAAAGTGCTCTTACTGATGCAGAGTTGGCAGCTATTTTAATTGGATCTGGCAATAGAGAAGAGAGTGCGGTGGATTTAAGCAAAAGAATTCTTGCCAGTGTAAATCACGATTTAAACAATCTAGGTAAATTATCGCTCAAGGAATTGATGACATTCAAAGGTATAGGAGAGGCGAAAGCAATAGCCATTATGGCAGCATTAGAGTTGGGTAGAAGAAGAAAGGATAGTGAGCAACCTATATTGCCAAAAATTAGCTGCAGTAGTGATGTATTTCAGTTGATGCGCCCCATAATTGGAGATCTTGAGCAAGAGGCATTTTGGGTATTATATCTTAATAATGCCAATCATGTAATCAGTAAGAAACAAATAAGTTTAGGTGGTAAAACCAGCACTTTAGTGGATACTCGAATTGTTTTTAAACATGCAATAGATTTAGGTGCCGTTGCTGTTATTTTAGCACACAATCACCCCAGTGGTACAATTAAACCCAGTACCGCAGATAAACGCCTTACGGAAAAGATAAAAAATGGTGGAGAAATCTTAGAAGTGAAATTACTCGATCACCTCATTATCACCGAAAATAAGTATTTTAGCTTTGCAGACGAATCTTTGCTATAAGAAAGAGATTATATGATTTTGATATATGTACCCAAGACCAGCTCTAGAGTTGTGTATACGTTTAGACATATTTGCAAGAGGATTTTGGGCTTGGAGGTGGATTTTACTTCAAAAATAGAAAGTTTTATAGCCCACGAGGGCCCTAAGTTTTCTTACGGTAAACAACAATTAGGTAAAGAACTTTATTTTCAAAGTGTTGAGCTTTTGTTTGAACAAGGGTTAAATGACGTTGTGCCAACGGTACAAGAATGGGATGATACTAAAGGGTTTTTTGCAGTAAAAAATGAAGCATCGGCTTTACCTTTTGATATTTTTGCAGCTTCCTTTTTCTTGTTAAGTCGGTATGAAGAATATTTACCACACGTTAAAGATGATAAGGGAAGGTATGTTGCGTCAGAAAGTTTGGCTTATAAGAATAAGTTTTTGCAAGATCCAGTCGTCGATATATGGGCGCTTAAGTTTTTAAAAATCATTAAAGATAAATTTCCTGAAGTTAAAACAACATCTAAAAACTTTTCCATCGCTCCCGTGGTGGTGGTATCCCAAACATTTGCGTATAATCAAAAAGGTATTATACGCTCCTTAGGAGGTGTTTTTAGAGATTTATGGTTTTTTAACCTCAAAGAGGTTTCAGACCGGATTAAGGTAATTCTTAACCTTAGGAAGGACCCATATAACACCTTCGACTATTTGATCGATTTGCAAAGAAAAAAGAAAAGAGATTTGCGTGTTATGATTGGTCTTGGTGATTATACCACTTATGAAAAAAATATCAGTTATAATAATCCAGTACATCAAAGACTTATTAAGCATATCGCTGATTATATCAAGGTAGGCTTAAAATTATCCTATGATGCGATAGCAGATATGACAAAGTTGAAAAAAGAAAAAGCGCGGATAGAATTGATTTTAAACCGGCAATTGCAGTATTCTTTTTGCTCCTTTAACAAAATAAAATTACCGGTCGCGTACCGCAATTTAATTGAGCTAGAGGTTAAGGAAGACTACTCCCTTGGCTATGCAGATTTTGCAGGTTTCAGGGCAGGAACCTGTCACCCGTTTCTTTTTTATGATTTAGATTATGAGGTGCAAACTCCATTAATGGTGCATCCAATAAGTATATCATACCAGAGCTTCGTTACAGGAGTTGATTTAGAGACTGTAAAAAATAGAATGCTGTCTATTATTGATAAAGTGAAGTCAGTTAATGGAATTTTCATTCCTATTTTTAGTAATGGTTTGTTTAGTGAGTTGAGCGATCAACAAAAGTGGAAGGAAGTTTTTGAATTAATATGGAATTTTGATGAAGGATAGAATAGCACATATTTTTTTTGATTTGGATCACACCTTGTGGGATTTTGATAGAAATTCCATGTTGGCATTTGAAAAGATTTTCAAGA
This sequence comes from Aquimarina brevivitae, assembly GCF_004216895.1. Classification (GTDB taxonomy): domain Bacteria; phylum Bacteroidota; class Bacteroidia; order Flavobacteriales; family Flavobacteriaceae; genus Aquimarina; species Aquimarina brevivitae. The sequence goes on from NZ_SGXE01000001.1 coordinate 1,319,442, forward strand.
AGTTTAAAATCAACGTTACAGTTGAAGACTTTTTAAAAGTTTATCAGCCCGTTAACCTGAAGTATTGGAAATTGTATAGAGAAGATCAGGTAAGCAAAAAAGAAATGAGAAGAAGAAGGCTTCAAGAAACTTTCGAACCCATGAAGATAAAGCTCTCCTTGGCCAGTATTGATGAGATAGCAGAAGATTACATAACATTTTTACCGGATAATAATTATTTAATCGAAGGAACCGAAGAAGTATTAGCCTTTTTAAATCCATCGTATCAAATGCATATTATCACTAACGGTTTTAAAGAAGTGCAATATCAAAAACTAGAGAGATCTGGGATCCGGAAATATTTTAAAACAATAACCAATAGTGAGGAGGCTGGATTTAAAAAGCCTCATCCTATAATTTTTGAAACCGCTATTGAAGAATCCGGTGCAGATCCTGCAGAAAGTCTAATGATAGGGGATAACTATGAAGCTGATATCCTTGGTGCAGACCAAATGGGGTGGCACACAATCTGCTTTAATTATCATAACGAGAAAATACCTGCAAACTACTTGCAAATCAATAAGCTCGTAGAATTAAAAAAATATCTATAGACCTATCGTTATTTTGGTTTCAATAGATTGAGACTATATTGCTTCGTAAGCAGATTTTGAAAATGAATTCAGTTATTTGATATTTAACCACTGGGTCTTTCCAAATAATAATTTAGAATAAGCATAACAAGGAGGCGCAACTATATTCTCATTCCTCGCTTTGAATAGTAGCTAATTTGTTAGCATTAAAAATACTGAGTTAGGTAATCTTGCTTCATTGATAAAATAAATTTCTATATTTCGGACAATTATTTAGTTGACTATTCAAATAGAGGTAAGGCCTTAGTGCTTTAGTAACATTTGAATCCAATATTATACCAATAGTTTTATGACCCGATTCATCTTAGTATTCGTTTTAGTATTCTGTTTCTTCCCTTTGTCAGCACAAAAGAAGGTAAATGATTACAAATATATTTTAGTACCGGAGCAGTATGGATTTCTTAACGAAGCTAATCAGTATCAGCTTAATGCTTTAACAAAGTTTTTGTTTAAAAAGTATGGGTTTACCGCCTATATCGAAGGAGAGGAAGTTCCAAAGGACTTACAAGATAATGGTTGTTTGGCATTGCAAGCAGATTTGATGCGAGATTCAGGATTGTTTTTGACAAAGTTAAAAGTAGTGCTCAAAAATTGTAGTGGATCTGTTGTTTATACTTCTATGGAAGGTACAAGTAAAGAAAAAGAATATAAAAGAGCGTATCAGGAAGCACTCAGAGAGGCTTTTAAAAGCATGGAACAATTGAACTATAATTATCAACCTGGAAATGAAAGTAGCCCTAACACTGGTATAACAAAAAAAGAAACTAGCACCACTAAAAAAAATGATGCTCCAGAAGAGGTTGTTGTACAAGCGGTCCCCTCTATCCCAACGAATGAAGCTTTGTTAAAGGAGTATAGCTTTAATGGTGATACATTTAAGATTGTTCCAAAACCGTTTGGTTATAGTATGGTAATCTTAAAAGAAAAAAATACAAATGAAATTGCAAAACTTTATCAAACCTCTCGAGAAAATGACTTTTTAGTGATAGGAGAGGAGTATACGGGTAGTGGCTTTTTTGATACCTATGGAAATTTTATTCTTCATCGTATAAATCCTGTCACACAAAAACTCATTACGGATACTTTTGGCAGACAATAAAAGAAAAGTTAATAGTTATATTTAGAGCCCCATAGTTTTTTCAAAAACACCCTTAAACTATTTTCTCTTTGATTGTTTTTTGGTTCGTATAGTTTGGTGTTTTGTATTTCATCTGGCATAAACTCTTGGTGGATAAATCCACCCTCATAATCGTGTGCATATTTATAATCTTGTCCATATCCCAATTCTTTCATAAGCGTCGTAGGAGCATTGCGTAAGTATAAAGGAATTGATAAGTCTCCAGTTTGTTTGACAAGTTGTTGAGCTTTATTGATGGCTAAGTAAGAAGCATTGCTTTTTGGTGAAGTGGCTAAGTAAATAACACACTGACTTAAAATAATGCGGGCTTCAGGATAACCAATCGTTGTAACCGCCTGAAACGTATTATTGGCTATTACCAAAGCTGTTGGATTTGCATTTCCGATATCTTCTGAAGCTAGAATTATTAATCTCCGGGCGATAAACTTAACATCTTCGCCTCCTTCTATCATTCTAGCAAGCCAATATACTGCAGCATTAGGATCACTTCCTCTAATGGATTTGATAAAAGCCGAGATGATATCATAATGTTGTTCCCCTGTTTTGTCATACCGAACGACATTTTGCTGTACCAAGCCGGTCACTAAATCATTGGTAATGGTTATAGTTGATTGCGATTCTTGATTATTGACTACAAGCTCAAATATATTCAAAAGTTTCCTGGCGTCCCCTCCGCTAAGTTGAAGTAAAGCTTCGGTTTCTTTTAATTCAATTGATCTCTTTTGGAGTTGCTGATCCGTTTCTAGTGCTCTTATTAGTAGTTGGTTGAGTTCTTTTTTGCCAAAGGGGTTTAAAACATAGACTTGACACCTCGATAATAGTGCTGGTATGACTTCAAAGCTGGGGTTTTCCGTTGTTGCGCCTACCAAAGTGACCCAGCCCTTTTCTACAGCTCCTAGCAGGGAATCTTGCTGAGATTTGCTAAAACGATGAATTTCATCAATAAACAAAATTGGGTTCTTTGTAGTGAAAAGACCACCACTATTTTTTGCTTTTTCAATGACCTCTCTAACATCTTTAACTCCGCTACTGATAGCACTAAGTGTGTAAAATGGGCGATTGGATTCGTTGGCAATAATAGTAGCTAAGGTGGTTTTACCCACCCCTGGTGGGCCCCATAATATTAGGGAGGGAATTATACCTTTTTTAATTTGACGTGTTAATGATCCTTTGTCACCCACAAGATGATCTTGACTTAGGTACTCTTCTAAGTTTTTTGGTCGTATGCGTTCTGCTAATGGTTCACTCATATTGGCAAAAGTAAGATTTAATAATTATACCTCCCTATCAACTGTTAATTACTCAAATTTAATGACTCCTGACAATATTACTGAATTAAATTTTTGGTAACCTTTTTGATTATTTTTGATTATGGGAAAAAATACAGATTTTCAATTCAAAACTGGGGTTATAGGTTTTCCTATACTATTTGTATTAATCATATGGGTTGTTTTTTGGTTTGAAATTAGGTTTAATGTTGATTTAAATACTTTTGGTATCAGACCAAGAGATATTGTAGGGCTAAGGGGGATATTATTTTCTCCGTTTATACATTCAGATATTACCCATTTATGGCATAATACCTTGCCGCTTTTTATACTTTCATCCGCACTCTTCTTTTTTTACTGGCAACGCGCATGGAATATATTGGTTTTTGGACTTTTATGTACTGGGATTTTAACTTGGATAATGGGTAGAAACGCTTATCACATAGGTGCTAGTGGTCTAATCTATATGTTATTTGGATTTTTGTTTCTTAAAGGTATATTAGCCAAGCATATTAGGTTAATTGCTTTGTCTTTTGCTACCGTATTTGTTTATGGTAGTATGGTATGGTACATTTTACCTGTGGATCCTCAAATTTCTTGGGAAGGACATCTTTCGGGGCTGCTTGTAGGTATTTTATTAGCCATTGTATTTAGAAAAAAAATTGCAAAGCCTAAGCTGTATGATTGGCAGCGACCCGATTATAATCCTGAGGAAGATGAGTTTTTGCAGCATTTTGATGAAGACGGTAATTTTATTGAAAATATACCTGAAGATGAGGATCAACAAGATATTCAAGTTATATACGAGTATAAGGAACATAATGGCAATAAGAAAACCGACGATTAGTTTAATTATAAGCGTTGTCTCGTTATTTCGTATAAAAAAGCACCACAGGCAACAGAAACGTTTAGAGAGCCAATCTCTCCTTTCATAGGTATCTTAGCTAAGTGGTCAACAGTTTTTAGTACCGAAGGAGAAACACCTTTTCCTTCGCTACCCATAACAATCGCTGTGGGTACTGATAAATCAATGTCATACAATAGCTCAGAGGCTTTTTCGGTTGCCGCCACCACTTGTACTCCTGACCCTTGAAGATAGAATATAGCGTCCTTGATATGATCCACCTTGCATATTGGGATATTGTATACCGCACCAGCAGATGTTTTTATGGTATCGGCGTTAACCGGAGCACCACCCTTTTTTTGTATTATAATACCATCGACTCCTGTACATTCGGCAGTTCTGATAATAGCTCCAAAATTTCTTACATCAGATAATTGATCCAAAATTAAAAATAGAGGGTTCTTGCCGGATTCAATGGTTTGAATCACAAGATTTTCGAAATCTGCAAATGTTATTGGCGAAATTAAAGCAACAACTCCTTGATGATTCTTTGAAGAAAATCGATTCAGTCGTTCTACAGGTACATAAGCTACAGTGTTATTATTTTTTTTGGCTAATGCAATAAGCTCTTTAGCCAAGCTGCCTTGTAAATCTTTTTGAATAAAAATCTTATCAATTTCTTTTCCAGATTTAATGGCTTCAATAACCGATCGTATCCCAAATATTTCAGTTTCTTTCTTCATATCGTGCAAAAATAAACAACCCTCGATAAAAATCGAGGGTTGTTGTTATAAATATAATAAATGTTGTGTGTTTATTATAAGGCACCTACATTGATGTAAGATACTACTCCAGTATCTACGTTAGTCGATTTTTCAAACGTAGCAACTGGGATTCTAACTCCAACCGGAGTGCTTTCTGGCAGTGTTCCGTTCACAGCAACTAATCTTCCGTCAGGAAGTGTAAAAAGTACATTGTAATCGGTACCTCCAGCAGCTACTGGCGTAAATGCGATAACATATACATCATAGATTCCATCTGCTCTTCCTGTGTTTTCGAAAAGATCTTCTTCAAAACGATCTCCAGAAGCAGCATTTTCAAAAATAGCGGTAAAACCTCTATCAATTACCTGCATATCTATGTCGATACCAGGAGCGCCATTCCAATCTAAAAGAATGTTGATACCTCCTGCAGCAGATAAAGTTTTAGGATAAATTCCTAAACTTAATTCATTAGAAGAAATAGTATAGGTAGTACCTGGTACTAACTCATCTAATAAAATTGCAGTTAATTCAATAGTTAAAGCATCTGAAGCCCCTTCTATAGTTTCTCCATCGATTACGCTATCGTCTGGAGATATAGTCACGGTTCCTGCTCCAGTTGTAGCTCCAGCTGCGATTTCTGCAGTACCTGTAGTTACACCGCCATTATCCATTCTTGCAGTTGCAGTAACTGTTACATCCGTAGAGAATGCTTGCGGAAGTGTTACAGTAAAATCAACTACATTTCCTTCTCCAGTAACAGTGACGTCACTAGCTATAGTAGCATCAATGTTAATAATTTCTTTATCTAGGGGATCACCAATACCAGCAGTCACTGGGTTGTCATCCTCGCAAGACGTCAGGATTAGTCCAAATAATCCAACAAATGCGATATATTTTAATCTATATATGTTTTTCATAATTTTCTAGAATTTTAAAGTTTCTGCGCTTGAAAGATTAATGGACCAAATGTAAATCTAGCTCCATCTGAGAGTCTTTCTAAAGTTGTATCCATTGTAGTGGTTACAACACCAACACAAGAGAAAAAGAATCCAACTTCGGTTGAAACTGATGTCGGGCTAAATCCAGGACAACAAGCATCACCAGTGTCAAAAGCTTCTTGATTAGCGATAGTAATCTCTCCACTATTTGGATCTACCTGTATAGTAACTTCAAAATCTTCTCCTGTGTCAGGATCATCAGAGTTATAAGGGTCTATCATTACAATAGTGTTAGGCTCTTCTCCTGCTACCATTTCAAATGTATGACCGTTACAAAGACTTCCTAAATCACATTCAACCACTTGATACGTACCTATAGCCTCCTCTATAGAGAAAGGGCATGATACAAACGTTTGTAGTCTATAGGCTTGTCTTTGACCAACCTCACCCAGTAAATCAGCATTTAGGTTGCTTTCATACACTACAGATCCATCAGTTCCAGTAGTTTTACCAACAAAATCAAATCGATCTCCAGGTAGAATTTCTGAAACATCTATACCTAAAGCGGTAGCGATATCTCCGGCTCCAATTTGGAAATCAGCCGGGAAAGTAGTTGTAGAATAAATAGGTACAAACTCAGAAGCTATACCGCCACTTACACGACGTACTTCAAATTCATGACTTGCCACATTATCTACGGGAGCTCTTAGCGTTCCACCATAGGTAGAAGTCGTAATCGCAGTTACATCGATAACTGGGCTCTCTATATCGATCAATACGTAGGCTCCATTAACCTGCTCGGCTAGGGGAGACTTTTCATTGTCTTCACAGTTTGTTAAGCTTATCGCTAGAAAACAAACAAAAAGTGTTTTAAATATATTTTTCATTTATTCTTTTTTTTTAGTTAATAAACCCGTCATCAGGATTCTTATCCCAGAAGATTTTCTCTGTACGTTCTTTCTGAGTTGCATTACTATTATTATTAATATAGTTAGCAGGATATAACGCACTTCTGTAGTAGTCACCAGGATTCGGATCTAATGTAGGTTGGAAGTTGCTAGGTAGCCCAGTTCTTCTATAACCATTATAGGTCTCTAATCCATTACCAAAAGAAGCAATAAAGTATTCTTTCATTACGATATCTAAACGATCATTTGGACCTGCAGCATCGTATGCATCTAAGACAACTGTAACATAAGCGTTAACATTTGTAGCTGTAGCTGCAAATGGGCTAGAAGCCGTGGCTGGATCAAAATTTAGCACTTTGTCCATTGATGCTCTTATACCTGCCTCCAAGGAAGCTCTTGCATCACCAGTTGCTCCAGCAGTTAATTGAGCCTCGGCTTTAAGGAAGTGAACGTAAGAACTTAAAATGATTGGAGTGATACCAGCTCCTAAACCGCCGTCTTCTCCTTCATTTTGAATACTACCGGCATCATCAATATCAAATGATCCTCCTACTGGATAAACGCCATATACTGTTCTTTTTTCATCGTCTGGTGGGATACCACCATTATCTCCGTGGTCTCTACCCCAGTATCCTCTACCAGCATCAGCTACACAGAAAGGCATTCCAATAGAGTTGTCATAAATTGAACTTTCATTACCGTAATGACCTGGTGCAGATTGAACAATACATCCTAACGTAAAGATATCTTCGTTGTTGGCATTGCTATCCTGGCGATAAAAGTAATAACGTAATCTTGGATCGTCACCAGCGCCTTTCTCATCAATCATAGCCCACATTAAGTAATTAGACATATATCCTGTAGCAGCTGCTTCATAATATCTGTTATAACCTGGGTGTCTTGAGTTAGGGTTAACGCGGTTAGTACCATAATTGAATTGCCAATCCTCAGATGGCGTGTCAATTAAATCATTTTCAGCTAAAAGTGAATTGATTTCAGCAGTGATATTTACTCCTAATTCAGTTCCTGCATCTTTAGCTTGTGTATATATACGTAACTTTAGCGTTTTTGCTGCAGTAATCCAATTGTCTTGTAATTCAACTTCAACGCTTCCTCCATTGTTCAATGCAAAGTATAAATCATCACTTGGTAATGAGGTAGACTCTACACCTAAAATTGAAATAGCTTCATCTAATTCATCAAGAGCCGCCTGATAGATGGATACCTGATCATCTGCACCTGGGTTAAGATTACCATTTCCTTGTAATGCTTCAGAATATGGAACATCTCCGAATAGATCAACTAAAGTAACTAATACATAAGCTCTCATTACCTTAGAAGCTCCTAACTGATACGTTAATCCTTGCTCTTCGGCTACCGGTTCTAAAGTCTGAATATCATTTAAAACTCCAGCATAAGCAGCGGACCAAATACCGTTAAAACTGATAGGTGCAAAAGCATTTGCATATTGGTTACCACCAGTCATAGCAAAGGATCTGGTTACCTGAGCAGAAAACGAAGCATCTCCTGCAGTGGCTTGAACGAATCCGTTAAAACCTAATTGAATGTTATTAAACAACTGATCAGGATCTAACTGATCAATAGTCACGTCCGTAGGATCTTGTAATTGATCAAGATCAGTAGTTTCACAGGCGGTAAAGCCTATTCCTACTAATAAGGACAGTATAATTAATTTTATATGTTTGTTTTTCATAATCTATCTTTTTTTTAGAATGTTAGATTTAAGCTAAATCCATATCTCTTTGCTGTTGGACCAGTTAAGTAATCAAACCCTTGTCCATTACCAACTCCTAAACTTGTAACCTCAGGATCAAAATTTAATCCTTCTGGGAAGTTAATGGCTTTGTACCACATGTTCTGTCCTATAAGTCTAATAGATACAGCACCAAAAGGAGTTTTGTCTAAAAATCTTTTTGGGAAATCATAAGATAATGAAATTTCACGTAATCTAATTGTTGTTGCATCATATACCGCTTGCTCATCGATAAAGAAACCAGAGTTTACAAAACCTAAGTCTGTAGCTGCGATTTGAATATCATTTGGAGAACCATCCGCTTTAACACCTGGTAAAATGAACGTTTGTGTTCTATCGTAAGCTGTGTCAGTCGTTAAACCTCTTGATAATAATGCAGAAGCTGTAGTAGAGTAGATATCACCTCCGTGAGTGTACTCAATCTGAGCAGCTAAAGAGAAGTTTTTATAAGAGAACTCATTGATTATAGTTGTTCTCCAATCAGCATTAGGATCACCAATTACTTTAAGGTCGTTATCTACTAGGTAGTTACCATCTGAACCAACGATGAAATTTCCGTTAGCATCTCTTGCTATAGAAGAACCTACAATCACACCATATGCTTCTCCAGTGATAGCAGCGTTACCTTGGTTACCAAATCCAGCAAATAAAGTAATACTTCCTGGAGCATCTCCGTTATCTTCTACAATGTTTTCATTGATCGTATATTGACCAGATACGTCCCATCTAAATCCTTCTGGATCTTTTGGACGGATTGGGTTGATGTTAAATCCAATTTCAAGACCTTCGTTAGATACCTCTCCTAAGTTATCAGCAGTAAGTGTGTAACCTGTTGAAGGATCTAACTGTTTCGCTTGAAGAATTAAGTCTTCAGAAACCTTACGGTAAACGGATAAATCAAACCCAACTCTATTGTCAAATAATCTTGTTTCAACACCAGCTTCAATTTCTGTAATTAATTCTGGTTTTAGGTTTGGATTACCAAGTGTGTTAGAAATACCAAGTATGTTAGTAGTTCCAGCAGTTGGACTTTGGAATACATTAGTACCACTTGCTAAACCTACAACAGTAGAATATGCCTGTGGGAAACCTGCAGATGATCCATAACCTAAACGTAATTTTAAGTAGTTGATCGCTTTACTTGCTTTTAAGCTTTCAATCGCTGCTGTTGGAATAAATGATAATGATGCAGATGGATAGAAAATTGATCTGTTTTCTCTTGGTAATGAGGAGAACCAGTCATTTCTACCTTGAACGTTTAAGAATAAATAGTTGTCATATCCAAAAGTAGCACTAGCATACGCACCCATAATATTAAACTGTCCAAATCCTGTAGTACCTACAGACTCTTCATAGTTTTGATGAGTTTGTAATCCGTAAATGTTTTGCTGCGTACTGTTAATGATATTAAACTCTGTTCTTTGAAGTCTAGGGTTTAAACCAATAGTACCATTAAGATTTATCTTGTCAGTAACATCTTTATCAAAATTTAAACTCAACGTGTGATCCCAAACTGTGCTTTCAATGTTAGTGGTGATAAGTTGACCACCTACTACTTGCTGACCACCTTTGTTTGCTCTACGTTCGTTTAACTGGTTATATCCATCAACAGTTACCCTGTAGGATAAATTTAACCAATCGTTAACCTCGTAGTTTGTTGTGATGTTTCCAAAGAAACGTCTAATCTTTTCTTCGTCAATAATGTTGTTCAAAGTCCAAAGTGGGTTTTGAATATCGTTACCTCCTCTATAGTAAATAGATTCGTTTGTTAGCGGGTTTTCAAATGGTAAACCAAATAAATCAACACTTCTTGGCGTATATAATACGTTAGCAAACAATGAAGCTCCAGAAGGGTTACTACCAAATCCAACAGCGGTTGGTGGTACTAAACGGTCTGTTCTTACATAGTTCATCGAAGTGTTAATACTTAGTTTATTAGAAAGATTCATAGATCCCCCTAAACTGAAGTTAACCCTTTTGTATTCGTTTGTTGGTACGAAACCTTCGTCATCAGTATGACCAAAAGAAACATTTATATTTCCTTTTTCGCTAGAAGAAGAAGCGTTTACAGAAGTCGTCATTACAGACCCCGTTTTAAAGAAATTCTCTACACTGTCATAAGGTCTGTACTCATAACGTGCTCCTTGGAATTGTGGAAATACACTAGCCAAAGACTCTCTGTCATATGGGTGAGGTACAGTACCATCTGCGGCAACACCTTGCTGACCTCTTACGTTAAAGTTTGGTCCCCAGTTACTAAATGCCTGAGAGTAGTTTTGATAAAAACCATTACCATAAGTGTCTTGGTAATCAGGTAAATTGGCAATTTGGTTAGCAAAGTAAGAATGATTTACGGAAACCTCAAATTTCTTATTAGCATCAGCATCAGATCCAGTTTTTGTTGTAATTAAAACAACCCCGTTTCTACCTGCTTGTCCATAAAGAGTAGTTGCACTTAAACCTTTAAGTACAGAAATTTCTTTAATGTTATTAGGGTCGATATCCAAAAAACGGCTCGATGCCGCAGCTCCCCCTTGTACGAAACTTCTATCACTATTGGTGTCAGAGTTAAATGGAATACCATCAACTACGAATAGTGGTTGGTTACTTCCGTTAATGGAAGAATAACCACGAATAATAATGTTTGTACCAGAACCTGATAAACCTGAAGTCTGTTGAATGTTTACCCCAGGAGCTTTTCCTGTTAGGGCTCTAACTACGTCAGTTTGAGGTTTAGAAGCAATATCATCGGATGCTATAGTAGCAACCGCATAACCTAATGCTTTCTTTTCTCTTCTAATACCCTGAGCAGTTACAACAACCTCCTCTAGTTGAGCAGTGTCTTCAGCCAAAGTAATATTGATACTATTGCTGTCTCCTACTACAACTTCTTGTGTTGCAAAACCTAAATAACTGAATGTAAGTACAGCTCCCTTGTTAGCTTTGATGTTGTAATTTCCATCAAAGTCTGTTTGAGTACCTGTACTAGTACCTTTAATAACGATGTTTACCCCAGGCAAAGGTAGTCCCGATTGATCGGTAACTGTACCTGAGATCGTCTTTTCTTGCGCAAATGTTAGCTGCACAACAAACGCCAGTAATAGCGTTAGAATTCCACTAAACTTTGTTCTCATTTTATAATTTATTTGAATTAGCCAATGCCAAAAATCAAAATAATATCTGTATTAAACAACTTTTTGTTATTAAAATTTTAATTATTCTGTTAATGTCTTTACAGATCTGATAATTCTCACTATAACGTTATAGTACTTGAAAAGACGTGTTAATGGAGCAGGTTTTTGAATAATTTTTGAACCTTTTTGAAGTATCTGTTTTTTTAACAGAAAATATTAAGGATTTCATAATTACTGACATCGATCTTTTATTTAAAAATTTGCCAGTAAAGAGATGTGAACTTTTGTGTTATTGAATTCAAAAGACTGACCGCTTCGTTTTCCATTAGCAAATATTAAACGTAATAAGCCTGATCTATTTCGAATTCCTAAGCCAATACCTATACTGTTTAAATTTTCAATGACATCGGTGATGTTATTTTCTACGTAGCCAAAATCAATTACACTATGGGCAAATATATTAGGAGAAAGAATGTACCGGTACTCCGTAGTTAGTAGGCTGTACAAGGAGGCAAAAATTGAATTTTCTTCAAATCCTCTTATAGACTGTAATCCTCCTGTCCTATATAGTTCATTAGTCAGATAGTTGTCAGCGTGTAATATAGAGGTATTGCTGCCTAGGGTTATATAGTTTCTAGAATTCAATCGAATGGTTCGGAGTAGGGATAAGGTTCCTTTGACTTGAGTGGTGCGGTTGGAGTTGGTCTCTCTATTGCCATAAGCAATATTGAGTGAATAGTTGGTTTTTGGTTCTGTAAACAAGGCTATGTCGACTGGGGTAGTGTATTCAATTGACGCGTTGATGAAACGTGCCTTGTAGTCGTTAATGTTGGCAATGGATTGGTCAAGTAAATTACTAGAGTTGATGGTTTGGTATCCAACCGAGGTATTTATCTTTTCTCCAATGATATAGTTAGCACTTAAGGATTGTTCTGTATTTAAAAACGTGGAATCTTGTTTAAAGATTTTTAAATCCGCTTCAATTCCAAAAGGACTGCTGAATATGTAAGGAATGGAAATGCTAGTGTTGAACCTTTGCTGGTCCTCCCCGTCATTTTTGTAAATAATTGTAAGTCTTTCCCCTATATTGAGGTTATTGATTAAAGAGAGGTTTACATATCCGTTTAACTCCAGGTTTCCGCTTTGTTCATTGGTTGAGAATCCTAAAAAACCATCGAAGCTGTTGGCGCTTTTCTTTTTTAGGTATAAGAAAACTTTTGTAGAATCTGAAGTAAAAAGTACCTCAGGAGGTTTAAGAGATTCAACAAAACTCAAATTGTTTAATCGGCTTTCTTTATTCAGAAGGGATTCCTTGTTAAAAATATTTTTGATTTTAAGTTTGCTGTAATAGCGTAAATAACTTTTCGGGAATTTTTCATATCCCTTAATTATAATGGTGTCGATCGTTCTTTTGTCCTGTAGGTTGGATACGTGAAGGTTAGCAATTATAGTGTTGTCAACTTTTTGGAGATTGACCAACTTAATTTTATTAAAAGAAGCCCCTTGATTTGAAAATTTAAGATTGAGTTGATTCATAAAAGCTTCAATATTCTCGTATGGTATAATGATCTCATTGTTGTCATTAATAAAAGATTCGATCAGATAATCTGCTTCAAAAGCCTTTGGGTCGTAACGAACAATAACGCTGTCTATCTTAGTGCTTAAAATATAATTGGCGTTGTATAGGGTGTCGTTCACCCTTTTAACTCTTTTCAATGCTACGTCAATGTATCCAGATTTTATTAATTCTTTAGTAATGTTGGATGTGATTTCCTTCAAGTCTTTGTAGGTTTTAAAGGAATTGGCTTTGAGGTAATTGTTAAGCACGACGGTTTCTGTGCTATCTTTTCCTTGAACAATAAGATGTAATTGTTTTTTCTGGGCAATAAGTAAATTGCTTATTAAAAAATAGATACAAAAAAGATGTGTTCTGCTCAATTGCAAAGGGTTTAAAACAGTTCTTTCTAAGTGAGTAAAATAAAGCTCTTTTTTTAAGTTAAGGACATTAAATTAAAACTATTTCAAAATTAATGAATTAGGATTTGATTTGCTGGAAAATATTTCTACCTTTGCAGCCCTCATAAAAGAGGTATTGAAAAATATTAATATTTAGTGTAAAGCAAATTATGCCAACAATTTCACAATTAGTACGAAAAGGTAGAGCCAAAATAACTAAGAAGAGTAAATCGGCTGCTTTGGATTCGTGCCCGCAACGTCGCGGTGTGTGTACACGTGTTTATACTACTACGCCTAAAAAGCCTAACTCAGCAATGAGAAAGGTGGCGCGTGTTAGGTTAACTAACGGAAAGGAAGTAAACGCATACATCGGCGGAGAAGGACATAACCTCCAAGAGCACTCGATAGTATTAGTTAGAGGTGGAAGGGTAAAAGACTTACCGGGAGTTAGATATCACATCGTTCGTGGTGCTCTTGACACAGCAGGTGTTGAGGGAAGAACACAGCGTAGATCTAAATACGGAGCTAAACGCCCTAAAAAGTAATTAAAAACTTTTAAGAAGAAGACATGAGAAAAAGAAAGGCTAAAAAAAGACCTATTTTACCAGATCCACGTTTTAACGATCAGTTGGTGACTCGTTTTGTAAACATGATGATGTGGGATGGTAAAAAATCGGTAGCTTTTAAAATTTTCTACGATGCAATGGATATTGTAGAAGAGAAGAAACAAAACGATGAGAAGTCAGCATTAGAAATCTGGAAAGATGCATTGTCAAATGTAATGCCTCACGTAGAAGTAAGAAGTAGAAGAGTGGGTGGAGCTACTTTTCAAATTCCTAATCCAATCAGACCCGACCGTAAGATATCTACAGCAATGAAGTGGTTGATTCTTTATGCTCGTAAGAGAAATGAAAAATCAATGGCGCTTAGATTAGCTTCAGAGGTTATAGCGGCGGAGAAAGAAGAAGGAGCAGCTGTTAAGAAACGTGTAGATACGCATAAAATGGCTGAAGCAAACAAAGCATTCTCACACTTTAGATTTTAAAAAATGGCACAAAGAGATTTAAAATTTACAAGAAATATCGGAATTGCTGCGCACATTGACGCAGGAAAAACAACTACTACAGAGCGTATTTTATACTATACTGGAGTTAGTCATAAGATTGGTGAGGTGCACGATGGTGCTGCAACCATGGACTGGATGGAGCAAGAGCAGGAAAGAGGTATTACCATTACATCTGCTGCAACAACTTGTACGTGGAAATTTCCTATGGAAAATGCACAGCCATTACCAGAAACTAAAGATTATAACTTTAATATCATTGATACTCCGGGTCACGTTGACTTTACGGTAGAGGTAAACCGTTCTTTACGAGTGTTGGATGGTTTAGTTTTCTTATTTAGTGCTGTTGATGGTGTTGAGCCTCAATCAGAAACGAACTGGAGACTTGCAGACAACTATAAAGTACCACGTATTGGTTTTGTAAACAAAATGGACCGTCAGGGATCTAACTTTATGGCAGTATGTCAACAAGTTAAGGACATGCTTGGTTCTAACGCAGTGCCAATCGTAATGAATATCGGTGATGAAGCAGATTTTAAAGGAATTGTAGACTTAGTTAAAAACCGTGCAGTTATTTGGCACGATGAAACTCAAGGTGCAACTTTTGATGTTGTTGATATACCAGAAGAATTGAAAGCAGAAGCTGCTGAATTAAGAGGAAAGCTTATCGAAGAAGTTGCTGCTTATGACGAGAATTTGCTAGAAAAATATATGGAAGATGAAAACTCTATTACAGAAGATGAAGTGCATGCTGCACTTAGAGCTGCTGTAATGGATATGTCTATCATTCCTATGATTTGTGGTTCTGCATTTAAAAACAAGGGGGTTCAATTCCTTTTAGATGCAGTATGTCGTTACTTACCTTCTCCAGTAGATAAGGAAGGTATTGTAGGGATAAACCCTGATACAGAAAAGGAAGAAATACGTAAACCTGATGTTAGTGAACCATTCGCTGCTTTAGCTTTTAAAATTGCTACCGATCCTTTCGTTGGGCGTTTAGCATTCTTTAGAGCGTACTCAGGAAGATTAGATGCTGGATCTTACATTTTAAATAACAGATCTGGTAAAAAAGAGCGTATCTCTCGTATATACCAAATGCACTCTAATAAACAAAATGCAATCGATTTTATCGAAGCTGGTGATATTGGAGCAGCGGTTGGATTTAAAGATATCAAAACTGGTGACACGATGACTGACGAAAAGCATCCACTTGTTTTGGAATCTATGGATTTCCCTGATCCGGTAATTGGTATAGCGGTAGAACCAAAAACAAAAGCTGACGTTGATAAATTAGGTATGGCTTTGGCAAAACTTGCTGAAGAAGATCCAACATTTACTGCAAGAACAGATGAAGCTTCAGGTCAGACTATTATTTCTGGAATGGGAGAGCTTCACTTAGATATTATTGTAGACCGTCTTAAGCGTGAGTTTAAGGTAGAGGTAAACCAAGGTCAGCCTCAGGTAGAATATAAAGAAGCGATTACTGCTAAGGCAGAACATAGAGAAGTTTACAAAAAACAATCTGGTGGTCGTGGTAAATTCGCAGATATTGTATTCACTATGGAACCAGCTGAAGAAGGTAAACAAGGACTTGAATTCGTATCTGAAATTAAAGGTGGTAACGTTCCTAAGGAATTTATCCCTTCAGTAGAAAAAGGATTTAAAGAAGCTATGAAAAATGGTCCTTTAGCAGGATATGAGATGGACGCTATGAAAGTAACTCTTACAGATGGTTCGTACCACGATGTGGATTCTGACCAATTATCGTTCGAGTTAGCGGCAAAAATGGGTTATAAAGCTGCGGCTAAAGCTGCAAGAGCCGTTATCATGGAACCAATGATGAAATTAGAAGTATTAACTCCCGAAGAAAATATGGGGGATATAGTAGGAGACCTTAACAGAAGAAGAGGACAGGTTAACGATATGAGTGACCGCTCTGGTTCTAAGGTTGTAAAAGCTATAGTGCCTTTATCAGAAATGTTTGGATACGTTACGGCGTTAAGAACATTATCCTCAGGTAGAGCTACTTCAACAATGGAATTTTCTCACTATGCAGAGACTCCTTCAAATATAGCTGAAGAAGTAATTGCTGCTGCAAAAGGAGTTAACGCTTAATTATTTACAGAAAATGAGTCAAAAAATCAGAATAAAACTAAAGTCTTACGATCATAACCTAGTAGATAAATCTGCAGAGAAAATCGTAAAGACGGTAAAAAGTACAGGTGCTGTAGTAACAGGACCGATACCATTACCAACTCATAAAAAGATTTTTACAGTTCTTAGATCACCACACGTAAACAAAAAGTCTAGAGAGCAATTTCAATTAAGCTCTTACAAAAGACTTTTGGATATCTACAGTTCTTCGTCAAAAACAATTGATGCTTTGATGAAGCTGGAATTACCAAGTGGGGTAGAAGTAGAGATCAAAGTATAAAAGGGTTTATTTAGGGGTGGTGATCAAACATCATCCCTAATAACACATGTCCCAAGCTGCGTGCAAGGGAAAAACGGCAAAAATACATTCAGGGTTGAAGGTGTTTTGACCCTATTTTTTTGCAAAGAAATGAGTTGTTAAAAAGAGAATAAATTTAAATAATTAATAAATATGTCTGGGTTAATAGGAAAAAAGATCGGTATGACCAGCATTTTCGACGAAAATGGAAAGAACATTCCATGTACAGTAATCGAAGCTGGCCCATGTATCGTTACCCAAGTCAGAACCAATGAAACTGATGGCTATGACGCTGTACAGTTAGGTTTCGATGACAAAGCAGACAAAAACGCTACTAAAGCTGAGTTAGGTCACTTTAAGAAAGCTGGTACTGCTGCAAAACGTCAAGTAATCGAATTCAAAGGTTTTGAGGAGGAGTACAAGTTAGGTGATACAATTACAGTTGAGCACTTCACTGAAGGTGAGTTTGTAGATGTATCCGGAGTCTCTAAAGGAAAAGGATTCCAAGGAGTTGTTAAAAGACACGGTTTTGGTGGAGTAGGACAAGCTACTCACGGTCAACATAACCGTTTAAGAGCACCTGGTTCTATTGGAGCAGCTTCTTATCCAGCAAGGGTATTCAAAGGAATGCGAATGGCCGGCCGTATGGGAGGAGATAAAGTAAAAGTTGAAAATCTAAGAGTGTTAAAGGTAGTGCCTGAAAAGAATCTACTTGTGGTTAAGGGATGTGTTCCTGGGCACAAAAACGCTTACGTAACTATTCAGAAGTAATGAAAGTAGCAGTAGTTGATATCAAAGGAAAAGAAACCGGTAGAGAAGTAAGCTTGTCTACTGATGTTTTCGGTATAGAGCCAAACAATCATGCTGTTTACTTAGATGTTAAGCAGTATTTGGCGAACCAACGTCAAGGTACGCACAAGTCTAAAGAAAGAGCAGAGATTGTAGGTAGTACAAGAAAGATAAAAAAGCAAAAAGGAACCGGTACTGCCAGAGCAGGTAGTATTAAGTCACCTATCTTTAAAGGTGGAGGTAGAATTTTTGGTCCTAGACCAAGAAATTACGCTTTTAAATTAAATAAAAACCTAAAGAGGTTAGCACGTAAATCTGCTTTAAGTATTAAAGCAAATGACAAGGCTATTACCGTTATTGAGGACTTTAATTTCGATACTATTAAGACAAAGAATTTTGTGGAAGTAGTTAAGGCATTGGGACTTGAAGGTAAAAAATCTTTGTTTGTGTTGGGAGAGTCAAATAAAAATGTATATTTGTCGTCTCGTAATTTAAAAGATTCAGAAGTTGTAACTTCCTCAGATTTAAGTACTTACAAAATACTTAACGCAAACAAGGTAGTGCTTCTGGAAGGTTCTTTGAAAGGAATAGAAACGAATTTAAGTAAATAATCGTCATGAGTATCTTAGTAAAACCTATTATTACGGAAAAAGCTACAAGTGATAGTGAATTGTTAAATCGCTATGCTTTTGTAGTAAAGAAAAATGCGAATAAGGTAGAAATTAAGAAAGCTGTTGAGGCTACTTATGGTGTATCTGTTGAAAAAGTTCGCACAATAAATGTCCGTCCGGATCGCAAGGTTCGCTATACCAAAACTGGTATGGTCACTGGTAAAACAGCTGCTTATAAAAAAGCAATTGTACAGGTGGCGGAAGGTGAAGTAATTGATTTATATAGTAATCTTTAAGACTAGAAGATGTCAGTAAGAAAATTAAAACCAATTACCCCAGGTCAGCGTTTTAGAGTAGTTAATGGATTTGACGCAATAACTACTGATAAGCCGGAGAAAAGTTTATTAGCTCCGAAAAAAAGAACTGGTGGTAGAAACAGTCAAGGTAAGATGACCATACGCTACGTAGGTGGAGGTCACAAAAAGAGATATCGTATTATCGATTTCAAACGCGACAAGCAGGGTGTTCCTGCAACTGTTGCAAGTATCGAATACGATCCAAACAGAACTGCTTTTATAGCGCTTGTTAATTACCAGGATGGTGAGAAGCGTTATGTTATCGCTCAAAACGGTTTGCAAGTAGGTCAAAATATCGTATCAGGAAGCAATGTTGCTCCTGAGATCGGTAATGCAATGCCATTAAGCGATATTCCTCTAGGAACAATCATATCTTGTATAGAACTTCGTCCGGGTCAGGGTGCTGTAATGGCGCGTAGTGCTGGGTCTTTTGCTCAGTTAATGGCACGCGATGGAAAGTTTGCAACAGTGAAGTTACCTTCAGGTGAAGTAAGAATGATTCTAGCAACTTGTATGGCTACTATAGGAGCTGTATCTAACAGTGATCATCAGTTAATAGTTGGTGGTAAAGCTGGTAGAACAAGATGGCTGGGTCGTCGTCCAAGAACAAGACCGGTAGCAATGAACCCGGTGGATCACCCAATGGGTGGTGGTGAAGGACGTTCTTCTGGAGGTCATCCACGTTCTAGAAAAGGGTTGCCTGCTAAAGGTTATAGAACCCGTTCTAAGACAAAATCGAGTAATAAGTATATTGTAGAACGTAGAAAGAAATAATAAGATATGGCACGTTCATTAAAGAAAGGACCTTACGTTCACTATAAGTTAGAGAGAAAAGTAGCTGCTAATGTAGAGGCAAATAAAAAGACTGTTATCAAAACATGGTCAAGAGCTTCTATGATTACTCCTGACTTTGTAGGGCAAACAATTGCAGTTCACAATGGTCGCCAATTCGTACCTGTTTATGTAACAGAGAATATGGTAGGTCATAAATTAGGAGAATTTTCGCCAACCCGTTCGTTTAGAGGACACGCTGGTGCTAAAAATAAAGGTAAAAAATAATTTAAGCTATGGGAGTTCGTAAAAGAGAAATGGCAGAAAGAATTAAGGAAGAGAAAAAGCAAGTTGCTTTTGCTAAGCTTAATAACTGCCCTACGTCACCAAGAAAAATGCGTTTAGTTGCTGACTTGGTACGTGGTCAAAAAATTGAAAGAGCGCTTCATATTCTTAGATTTAGCCAAAAAGAAGCAGCACGTCGTTTAGAAAAACTGTTGCTTTCTGCAATTGCAAACTGGCAGGCGAAAAATGAAGACGCTAGCATTGAAGATGCTGATTTATTTATTAAGGAGATCCGTGTTGATGGAGGAAGTATGTTAAAAAGACTTCGTCCTGCACCACAAGGTCGAGCACATAGAATTAGAAAACGCTCTAACCACGTTACAATCGTATTAGGAGCAAACAATAATACACAAAGCTAATATAGACAGTATGGGACAGAAGACAAATCCAATCGGAAATCGCCTTGGTATTATCAGAGGATGGGAATCTAACTGGTACGGAGGTAATGACTACGGTGATAAGCTTGCCGAAGACGATAAGATTAGAAAGTACGTACACGCTCGTTTATCTAAAGCTAGTGTATCGAGAGTAATCATTGAGCGTACGCTTAAACTTGTAACCGTTACTATCACCACCGCAAGACCTGGTATTATTATCGGAAAAGGCGGTCAGGAGGTAGACAAGTTAAAAGAAGAGCTTAAAAAGATTACAGATAAGGAAGTTCAGATCAATATTTTTGAGATCAAAAGACCAGAACTAGATGCACATCTTGTAGCTTCAAGTGTTGCTCGTCAGATAGAAAATCGTATTTCTTACAGAAGAGCAATTAAAATGGCTATTGCAGCTGCAATGAGAATGAATGCAGAAGGTATCAAAATTCAGATCTCAGGACGTCTTAACGGTGCTGAAATGGCACGTTCAGAGTCTTACAAAGAAGGTAGAATTCCTTTATCAACATTTAGAGCTGACATCGATTATGCTTTAGTTGAAGCACACACTACTTATGGTAGATTAGGTGTTAAAGTATGGATCATGAAAGGCGAAGTATATGGTAAAAGAGAGCTTTCTCCTTTAGTAGGTCTTTCTAAGAAACAAGGGAAAGGCGACAAAGCAGGTAGAGGTGATAAGAAATCACGTCGTAGAAAGTAATTTTTTTAAAGTAAAGAACAATGTTACAGCCTAAAAGAACAAAATTCCGTAAGCAACAAAAAGGACGTATGAAAGGGATCTCTCAAAGAGGGCATCAACTTTCTAACGGGACTTTCGGAATCAAATCGCTAGAATCAAATTTTGTTACTGCTAGACAGATAGAAGCAGCACGTATTGCCGCTACTCGTTATATGAAAAGAGAGGGATCTCTGTGGATTAAAATTTTCCCAGACAAGCCGATCACTAAAAAGCCTCTTGAAGTACGTATGGGTAAAGGTAAAGGTAATGTGGAATACTGGGCAGCGGTAGTAAAACCGGGTAGAATCTTATTTGAAATAGGAGGTGTCTCTTTAGACATTGCAAGAGAAGCTTTACGTTTAGCTGCTCAAAAACTACCTGTAAAAACTAAGTTTATCGTAGCTAGAGATTATCAAGCTTAAATTCAAAGAAATTATGAAGCAATCAGAAGTAAAAGAAATATCTACAGCTGAATTACAAGAAGAACTTAGTAAAGCAAGAAAAGCGTATTCAGATTTAAGAATGGCGCATGCTATGTCTCCATTAGAAAATCCTTTACAATTACGTAAAGTAAGACGATCTATAGCGAGAATGGCCACTGAGCTGACAAAAAGAGAATTAAACGGTTAATTCTGCTGAAAGATGGAAAAAAGAAACTTAAGAAAAGAACGTATAGGTGTAGTTACCAGTAATAAAATGCAGAAATCTATTGTGGTTTCTGAAGTTAAACGAGTAAAACACCCGATGTACGGAAAGTTCGTGTTAAAAACGAAAAAATACGTTGCACACGACGAGAAAAACGACTGCAATATTGGTGATACTGTAAAGATCATGGAAACAAGACCTATGAGTAAAACCAAGTGCTGGAGATTAGTTGAAGTAATTGAAAGAGCGAAGTAATTATGGTACAACAAGAATCTAGATTAAAAGTAGCCGATAATACCGGAGCTAAAGAAGTATTAGTGATCCGTGTTTTAGGTGGTACAGGAAGAAGATACGCCTCTGTAGGTGACAAAATAGTTGTCAGTGTAAAAGAAGCTACTCCAAACGGAAACGTTAAAAAAGGAGCAGTATCTACTGCAGTTGTAGTTCGTACTAAGAAAGAAGTGCGCAGACCGGATGGTTCTTACATTCGTTTCGATGATAACGCTTGTGTTCTATTGAACGCAACCGGAGAAATGAGAGGAACACGTGTATTTGGTCCTGTAGCAAGAGAGCTTCGTGATAAGCAATTCATGAAGATTGTTTCACTAGCGCCAGAAGTGCTTTAAAATCGTATACAATGACAAAGCTAAAAATAAAATCAGGAGATACCGTAAAGGTTATTGCCGGTGACAATAAAGGTCAAGAAGGTAAGGTAATCAAGGTATTGAAAGATACTAACAAAGCGATTGTTGAGGGTATCAATATGGTGTCTAAGCATAAGAAGCCTAGTGCTACTAGTCCTCAAGGAGGAATCGTTAAACAAGAAGCGCCTATTCATATCTCTAACTTAGCATTGCTTACCGCTAAAGGTGAGACAACAAGAGTTGGATATCGAATGGAAGGAGATAAGAAAGTAAGATTTTCTAAAAAATCTAATGAAGTAATATAGTTATGGCTTATATCCCAAGATTAAAACAAGAGTATAAAGAAAGAGTAATTTCTGCTCTTACAGAAGAATATAGCTACGAAAACACAATGCAAGTACCAAAACTTAAGAAAATTGTTCTTAGTAGAGGTATCGGTGCTGCTGTAGCTGATAAAAAACTTATTGATCACGCGGTAGATGAGTTGACTAAAATTACAGGTCAAAAAGCTGTACCAACCATCTCTAAAAAGGATGTGGCAACATTTAAACTTCGTAAGGGAATGCCTATCGGAGCTAAAGTTACCCTTAGAGGAGAGAGAATGTACGAATTTTTAGACCGTTTAATTACTTCAGCATTACCACGTGTAAGAGATTTTAATGGAATCAAAGCAACAGGTTTTGATGGTAGAGGTAACTATTCTATGGGAATTACTGAACAAATTATTTTCCCAGAAATAGATATCGATAAAGTAAATAAAATTTCAGGAATGAATATTACTTTTGAAACTTCTGCTAACACTGATAAAGAAGCAAAATCGTTGTTAACAGAATTAGGTTTACCTTTTAAAAAGAATTAAAATATGGCTAAGGAATCAATGAAAGCCCGTGAGGTTAAGAGAGCTAAAATGGTAGAAAAGTATGCTGAGAAGCGCAAAGCTTTAAAAGAAGCTGGCGATTATGAAGCGCTACAAAAATTACCAAAAAATGCGTCTCCTATCCGTAAGCACAATAGATGTAAACTAACCGGAAGACCAAAAGGTTATATGAGACAATTTGGTATCTCCCGTGTTATGTTTAGAGAAATGGCAAACAATGGATTAATTCCGGGAGTGACAAAAGCTAGCTGGTAAAAAAAATTAAATTAATTGATATAAGGTTCGGTCTTTCAACAAAGCCGAAAACCAATATCATAAATACATAAGAATGAATACAGATCCTATTGCAGATTTTTTAACAAGAATAAGAAACGCCAACAGCGCTAAGCATAGAGTTGTTGAAATTCCAGCTTCTAAAGTTAAAAAAGAGATCACTAAAATATTATTCGATCAAGGATATATTTTAAGTTATAAATTTGAAGATAACACAGCTCAAGGAACGATCAAGATCGCATTAAAATACGATAAGATGACTAAAGAGCCTGTGATTAAAGACTTACAAAGAATCAGTAAGCCAGGTCTACGTAAGTATGCGGGAGCTAATGAAATCCCAAGAATACTTAACGGATTAGGTGTAGCGATTGTATCTACTTCTCACGGTGTAATGACGGGTAAGAAAGCCCAACAAGAGAATGTAGGTGGAGAAGTACTTTGTTACGTTTATTAACAGTATTAAAAGACAAAAGAAATGTCAAGAATAGGAAAAAATCCAGTAACTATTCCGTCTGGTGTCACTGTAGAAGTGAAAGGTAATGTTGTTACTGTTAAAGGAAAATTAGGAGAACTTACGCAAACTATTGACGATGTTGACGTCAAAGTTGAAGAAGGCCAGGTAATTGTTGAAAGACCAAGCGAAGCCAAAGATCATAAAGCTAAACACGGATTGTATAGAGCGTTGATCCAAAATATGGTACTTGGTGTTTCTGAAGGATTTACGAAACAATTAGAGCTTGTAGGGGTAGGATATAGAGCTACTAATCAAGGACAAAAACTTGATTTAGCACTAGGTTTTTCTCATAATATAGTAATCGATCTTGCTCCAGAAGTTAAGGTAGAGACTATATCAGAAAAAGGAAAGAACCCTATCGTAAAACTAACTTCGCACGATAAGCAGTTAGTAGGTCAGGTAGCCGCTAAGATTAGAGGCTTCCGTAAACCAGAACCTTACAAAGGAAAAGGAATTAAATTCGTAGGAGAACAATTAAGAAGAAAAGCAGGTAAGTCTGCATAATAAGAAACGACATGGCATTCTCAAAAGAATCAAGAAGATTAAAAATAAGAAAGCGTATCCGCGGTAGAGTAAGCGGTACAGAACAACGTCCTAGATTGTCTGTTTATAGAAGCAATAATGAAATCTATGCACAACTTATAGATGATGTGTCAGGTAAAACCATGGCAGCTGCTTCTTCAAGAGACAAAGACATTGCTTCAGCATCTGGAAATAAAGTTGAAATAGCAAACTTGGTTGGTAAATCACTTGCTGAAAAAGCTAAAAAAGCTGGTGTTGAAACAGTATCTTTCGATAGAGGAGGATATTTGTATCACGGAAGAGTAAAATCATTAGCTGAAGGAGCTAGAGAAGCAGGACTAAAATTCTAAGAAATTATGTATCAAAAATATAAAAACGCAGAATTAGTAAAACCAAGTGGACTAGAGCTTAAAGATCGTTTAGTTGGGGTACAACGTGTAACCAAAGTAACTAAAGGTGGTCGAGCATTCGGATTTTCTGCAATTGTAGTTGTAGGGGATGAAAACGGAGTCGTAGGACACGGATTAGGTAAATCTAAAGAAGTATCTGAAGCGATCGCTAAAGCGGTAGAAGATGCTAAGAAAAATTTAGTAAGAATACCATTGCACAAGGGTACTATCCCACACGAGCAAAAAGGTAAATACGGTGGAGCTAGAGTATTATTAATGCCAGCTGCAACGGGTACCGGGGTAATCGCTGGTGGAGCTATACGTGCCGTACTAGAATCAGTAGGTGTACACGATGTATTATCGAAAAATCAAGGATCGTCTAACCCACACAATGTCGTGAAAGCAACGTTTGATGCATTATTACAATTACGTAGTGCAGAGCAGGTAGCTGCTCAACGTGGTATTTCACTAGAGAAAGTGTTTAAAGGATAAAATATTAGGAACGATGGCAAAGATTAAAGTAAAAAAAGTAAAAAGTGCGATCAATCGTACTCAGAGCCAAAAGAGAACATTAGAAGCTCTTGGTTTAAAGAAGATCGGCCAGGTTGTGGAGCATGATGATACTCCTAATATCCTTGGAATGGTAAATAAAGTTAAACATTTAGTTTCGGTAGAAACAAAATAATATAAGCACATGGATTTAAGTAACTTAAAACCTGCTGCAGGTTCAGTAAAAAATAACGGTAAGCGAGTAGGTCGTGGTCAGGGTTCCGGTAAAGGTGGAACTGCTACCAGAGGACACAAAGGAGCTAAATCTCGTTCTGGATATTCTAAGAAAATTGGTTTCGAAGGTGGTCAAATGCCACTACAAAGACGTGTGCCAAAGTTTGGTTTCAACAACAGAAACAGAAAGGAATATCAAGGTATTAATTTAGATACCCTTCAGCGATTAGTTGACGAAGGTAAAATTAAAGATACCGTAGATTTAGGCGTTATAACTGCTACTCGTCTTGCAGGAAAGAATGATTTGGTAAAAATACTGGGAAGAGGTGAGTTAAAGGCAAAATTAAAAGTTTCCGCTCACAAATTTACAGCTACCGCAAAAGCAGCTATCGAAGCAGCCGGTGGTGAAGCAGTAACCATATAATATCATTTCTTATGAAATTTATTGATACAATAAAAAACGTTTGGAAAATAGAAGAGCTAAAGAACAGAATCCTGGTAACACTAGGACTGCTCTTAGTATATCGTTTTGGAGCTCAGGTGGTTTTACCAGGAGTAGATGCAGCACAGCTGGCTAATCTGGGTACACAAACTCAAGACGGTTTATTAGGTTTACTAAACGCTTTTACAGGTGGTGCCTTTGCTAACGCTTCGGTATTTGCATTAGGAATTATGCCATATATCTCGGCTTCTATTGTGGTACAGTTAATGGGAATTGCAATTCCTTATTTACAAAAACTACAAAAAGAGGGTGAAAGTGGTAGAAGAAAAATAAATCAAATTACAAGATGGCTTACCATAGCGATTACCTTAGTACAAGGACCTGGTTATATATATAACCTTGGTAGCACCTTACCTTCTGAGGCATTCGTGCTTGGAGAAGGTGGTGGTATAACAACCTTATTTGTTGTATCTTCCGTAATTATTTTAACAACAGGGTGTATTTTTGCCATGTGGTTAGGAGAAAAGATTACGGATAAAGGAATCGGAAATGGTATTTCCTTATTAATTATGGTGGGTATCATCGCTACTTTACCGCAGTCTTTTGTTCAGAATTTTATTTCAAGAACATCTGGATCAGAAGGTGGTGGCCTAATTATGGTACTTATTGAATTGGTAATTTGGTTTGTGATCATTTTAGCTTCTGTGTTGCTAGTAATGGCGGTGAGACAAGTGCCAGTGCAGTACGCAAGACGAAGTGCTTCTGGCGGATATGAGAAAAATGTTCAGGGATCACGTCAGTATATACCCTTAAAATTAAATGCATCAGGGGTAATGCCAATCATTTTTGCACAAGCAATTATGTTTATTCCAGGGCTTGTTTCCGGGCAGATGTCCGAGTCAGAAACAGCCCAAGGTGTTACAGCAGCATTTAGTGATATATTTGGATTTTGGTATAATTTAGTATTTGCATTACTCATAATTGTATTTACATACTTTTATACAGCAATTACAGTACCAACCAATAAAATGGCAGATGACCTTAAAAGAAGCGGTGGTTTCATTCCGGGCATTAGACCAGGTTCTGAGACAGCAGAATATCTAGATAGGATTATGTCACAAATTACCTTACCCGGTTCTGTATTCTTAGCGGTTATAGCAATTTTTCCTGCTATAGCAGTAAAGTTATTAAGTGTACAGCAAGGATGGGCACTGTTCTTTGGCGGAACGTCGTTGTTGATTATGGTAGGAGTTGCAATAGATACCATGCAGCAAGTAAATTCTTACTTGTTGAATAGACATTACGATGGACTAATGAAAACTGGTAAAAACAGAAAAGCAGTAGCATAATGGCAAAACAACCAGCAATAGAACAAGATGGTAGTATTATTGAAGCATTATCCAATGCAATGTTTCGTGTAGAACTTGAAAATGGGCACGTTGTAACGGCACACATCTCAGGGAAAATGCGAATGCATTATATCAAATTACTACCTGGAGACAAGGTAAAATTAGAAATGAGTCCTTATGATTTAACCAAGGCTCGTATAACGTATAGATACTAATCACAGAATAATTAGATAATTAAGATTTTTTTCTTACTTTTGCAGGCTGAAAAAAACTTGTTATCGATTCTTCCTGGAGGATTTATCCAAAGGGTAAAAAAAATAGAAAGATGAAAGTAAGAGCATCAATAAAAAAGAGAAGTGCCGAGTGCAAAATTGTGCGTCGAAAAGGCCGACTTTACGTAATTAATAAAAAGAATCCTAGATTTAAACAAAGACAAGGGTAATTATGGCTAGAATTGCAGGGGTAGATATACCTAAAAATAAACGTGGAGTTATAGCATTGACCTATATCTTCGGAATTGGAAAGAGTAGAGCTAAAGATATTTTAGCAACTGCTAAAGTAGACGAAGACATTAAAGTATCTGATTGGGATGATGATCAGATCGGTAAAATTCGTGAAGCTGTAGGAGAATTCACTATAGAAGGTGAATTACGTTCTGAAGTTTCATTGAGTATCAAGCGTCTAATGGATATTGGATGTTACAGAGGTATTCGTCACAGAGCTGGATTACCATTAAGAGGTCAACGTACTAAGAACAACTCTAGGACACGTAAAGGAAGAAGAAAAACAGTTGCTAACAAGAAAAAAGCAACTAAATAATAAGTAGTATGGCAAAGTCAACTTCAAAAAAACGTAAAGTAATTGTTGAGTCAGTAGGAGAAGCACACGTAACCGCTTCTTTTAACAACATTATTATTTCGTTAACGAATAAAAAAGGAGATGTTATATCTTGGTCTTCAGCTGGTAAAATGGGATTCAGAGGTTCTAAAAAGAACACTCCGTATGCTGCACAATTAGCTGCTGAGGATGCTGCTGCAGTGGCTTCAGAAGCAGGTCTTAAAAAAGTAAAAGTTTACGTAAAAGGACCTGGTAATGGAAGAGAGTCAGCAATTAGAACAATTCACAATGCAGGTATTGAGGTTACAGAAATTATCGATGTAACTCCATTACCACATAATGGATGTCGTCCTCCTAAAAGACGTAGAGTATAATAAAATATATCCCGGATCTCACGTTCGGGATCTTTTAATATCTAAAGTAATCTAATAACAGAGGGTTAACGATTATCGAAGGAAAGTGACCTTAATTCATAATCACCTCTACAATTTAATTTAAAGAAATGGCAAGATATACTGGTCCAAAGACAAAAATCGCTCGTAAGTTTGGAGAAGCGATTTTCGGAGACGATAAGTCTTTCGAAAAAAGAAATTACCCTCCTGGTCAACACGGAAACAACAGAAGGAGAGGAAAAAAGAGTGAATACGCTATCCAGTTAATGGAAAAGCAAAAAGCTAAATATACCTATGGTATACTAGAGCGTCAGTTCCGTAACCTTTTCGATAGAGCAACAAGAGCTCAGGGAATTACTGGTGAGGTTTTACTTCAATTATGTGAGTCTAGATTAGACAACGTAGTTTACAGAATGGGACTTTCAAACTCCAGAAGAGGAGCAAGACAGTTAGTATCTCATAGACACGTCACAGTAAACGGTGAATTGGTAAACATACCATCTTACCAGTTAAAAGCAGGTGATGTTGTAGGGGTAAGAGAAAAATCAAAGTCATTAGAGGTTATCGAAAATGCATTAGATGCAAGTAGCAATGTATACGAGTGGATAACTTTTAACAAGGATACAAAAGAAGGTACTTTTGTATCAGTTCCGGCAAGAGTGCAAATTCCGGAAAATATCAATGAGCAATTCATTGTCGAATTATACTCTAAATAATAACTCTTAGAAGAAACAACAACATGGCAATATTAAATTTTCAGAAGCCCGATAAAGTTATCATGATCGACTCCACAGAGTTCGATGGTAAATTTGAATTTAGACCATTAGAGCCTGGATATGGATTAACAGTTGGTAACGCTTTGCGAAGAGTTTTGCTATCTTCTTTAGAGGGATTCGCTATTACTTCATTACGTATTGAAGGAGTGGATCACGAGTTTTCTACAATATCTGGTGTCGTAGAAGATGTTACTGAAATTATCTTAAATCTAAAACAAGTTCGATTTAAAAGACAAATCGAAGATGTAGATAATGAGTCAGTAACTATTTCGATATCAGGACAGGAGCAGCTTACTGCTGGAGATTTTCAAAAATTTATTTCAGGTTTTCAGGTACTAAATCCAGATTTAGTAATCTGTAATATGGATAAAAAGGTGGCCTTAAACTTAGAGATTACAATCGAAAAGGGTAGAGGTTACGTTCCTGCTGAAGAAAATAAAAAAGCGAATGCTCCAATCGGTACTATATTTACAGATTCTATCTATACACCGATCAAAAATGTAAAATATAGCATAGAAAACTATCGTGTAGAGCAAAAAACAGACTACGAAAAATTAGTTTTTGAGATCGTAACAGATGGTTCAATTCATCCTAAAGATGCATTAACAGAAGCGGCTAAAATATTGATCCACCACTTTATGTTATTCTCTGACGAAAGAATTACACTTGAAGCGGATGAGATAGCGCAAACTGAAACATATGATGAAGAGTCTTTACATATGAGACAGTTGCTTAAAACTAAATTGATCGATATGGATCTTTCTGTACGTGCCTTAAACTGCTTAAAAGCAGCAGAGGTAGATACGTTAGGAGATCTTGTATCTTACAATAAAAATGACCTGATGAAGTTCCGTAACTTTGGTAAAAAGTCTTTAACTGAGCTTGAAGAGCTTGTAAACGTTAAAGGTTTAAACTTTGGTATGGACTTATCAAAATACAAATTAGATAAAGACTAATACGGCATAGTTTGCTCCTCATAAAGAGTAGAGGCAAGATGTCGATTAAACTAGAAATGTCATGAGACACGGAAAAAAAGTAAATCACCTAGGTAGAAAAACAGCACATCGCAAGGCGATGTTAGCTAACATGGCTTGTTCTTTAATTGAGCATAAGCGAATTAATACAACGGTAGCTAAAGCAAAAGCTTTAAAGCAGTTTGTAGAGCCATTAGTTACTAAAGCTAAAACAGAAAACAATGATACCACTGCAGCTTCTACACACAATAGAAGAATAGTGTTTAGCAAACTTAGAAACAAGTATGCGGTTAGTGAGTTGTTTGGTGATGTAGCACAAAAGGTAGGTGATCGTCCAGGAGGATATACCAGAATTATTAAATTAGGAAATCGATTAGGAGATAATGCTGATATGGCGATGATCGAATTAGTTGATTTCAATGAAATCTATAACGCTGGTAAGCCTGCTAAGAAGAAGTCAACACGAAGAGGAAGAAGAAAAAAGTCTGATGATGCTAAACCAGAAGCGTCAAAAGCAGAGACTTCTAAATCTGAAGAAGAGGAATAAATGATAAAATGTGAATTACACATATTTAAAAAAGGATAAGCGTTCATCGTTTATCCTTTTTTTTTAATTAATACATACATTGAAAGGTTTTGTTTCTACCTTTATAGAAGCATTAAATTATACACGGTTATGAAATATCAATCTCGAAAAAAAGCAATTGTATTACTGGCGGACGGTACTATTTTTTATGGTAAGGCTGTAGGAAAAGAAGGAACAGCATTTGGAGAAGTGTGTTTTAACACTGGTATGACAGGATACCAGGAGATTTTCACGGACCCTTCTTACTATGGTCAGTTGATGGTAACAACGAATGCACATATTGGTAACTACGGAACAAATGAGGATGAAGTTGAATCGGATTCTATTAAAATTGCCGGTCTTATCGTTAAAAACTTTAGTTACGTTTATTCAAGAGAAAACGCGGAGGGATCCCTAGAAACTTTTCTTGAAAAAAATAACTTACTCGCTATTTCAGATGTAGATACCAGAGCATTGGTAAGTTATATTAGAGAAAATGGTGCAATGAATGCCTTAATCTCTACTGAGATTGATGATATTGATAAATTGAAAAAAGATCTTGCAGCAGTGCCGGATATGAACGGACTTGAACTCGCCTCTAAGGTGTCAACAAAAGAACCTTACTTTTTTGGTAATCCAGAAGCAAAATATAAAGTGTCAGCCTTAGATCTAGGGATTAAAAAGAACATTTTAAGAAATTTGGCAAAACGAGATGTGTATGTAAAAGTGTTTCCTTATGATGCATCATTTGAAGAAATGAGCGAATGGAATCCTGATGGATATTTCTTATCAAACGGGCCAGGGGATCCAGAACCTTTAAAACAAGTGATCGATACCGCTAAAGAGATCATCGCAAAAGATTTACCGCTGTTTGGGATTTGTCTAGGTCATCAAATTATTGCTCTAGCTAATGGTATTAGTACTTTCAAAATGCATCACGGGCATAGAGGAATAAACCACCCTGTAAAGAACTTAATTACTGGTAAAGGAGAAATTACATCGCAAAACCACGGTTTCTCTATTAACCGAGAAGAAACAGAAGAGAATCCAGAATTAGAAATGACTCACCTACATTTAAATGATGATACCGTGATGGGTATTAAGATGAAAAATAAAAATTGCTTTTCTGTACAATACCACCCAGAAGCTGGCCCAGGGCCAAATGATGCAGTGTACCTATTTGATCAGTTTATTGACAATATGAGTGCTGCAAAGGTATCAGTATAGGAGTTATTTTAGCATACGAATTATAGGTAAACAACGAATAGGCAAGAGCACTTTTAACGAGGTGCTCTTCCTATAACGTTATAGTTTATAAATCTTGCTTTTTTCTATTAAATCATAAATAAATTAAGGGTTTTTCAAGGGCGTTAAAATTTTAGCGTTTTGTATATTGCATAGAATTAAATTATCCAACAAAAAATAAAAAACATGAGTGTAATTATTAATATTCACGCAAGACAAATCTTGGATTCTAGGGGTAACCCAACTGTAGAAGTAGATGTAATAACAGATAATGGAGTGTTAGGACGAGCCGCAGTACCTTCAGGCGCCTCAACAGGGGAACATGAGGCTGTAGAGTTAAGAGATGGGGGTTCTAGTTTTATGGGTAAAGGCGTTTCTAAAGCAGTAGATAATGTTAATACTGCTATAGCTGAAGAGCTTTTAGGATATTCTGTGTTTGATCAAAACTTAATAGATCAAACCATGATCGAATTAGATGGAACACCAAATAAATCTAAGTTGGGAGCTAATGCAATATTAGGAGTATCCTTAGCTGTCGCAAAAGCTGCTGCAAATGAATTAAATATGCCTTTGTATCGTTATGTAGGTGGAGTAAGTGCCAATACCCTACCGGTACCAATGATGAATATTATTAATGGAGGTTCACATAGTGATGCTCCTATAGCTTTTCAGGAGTTTATGGTGATGCCTGTAAAGGCAAAAAACTTTTCGCAAGCCATGCAGATGGGAACAGAGATTTTTCACCATCTCAAAAAAGTATTACACGATAGAGGATTAAGCACCGCTGTGGGTGATGAAGGAGGTTTTGCACCTACCTTAAACGGTACAGAGGATGCCTTGGATTCTATAGCTTTAGCCGTTAAAAATGCAGGCTATAAATTTGGTGAAGAAATCATGGTGGCCTTAGATTGCGCCGCAGCTGAGTTTTATGTAAATGGAGCCTATGACTATTCAAAGTTTGAAGGAGATCAGGGTAAAGTAAGAACTAGCGAAGAGCAAGCCGATTATCTTGCAGAGTTAGCTTCAAAATATCCTATTATTTCCATTGAAGATGGAATGGATGAAAATGATTGGGATGGTTGGAAATATTTAACAGATAAAATCGGTAAAACAGTTCAGTTAGTAGGAGATGATCTATTTGTAACTAACGTGGAGCGGTTATCAAGAGGAATCAAAAATTCTATCGCCAATTCTATTTTGATTAAAGTAAATCAGATCGGAACATTGACAGAAACCATAGCAGCAGTAAACATGGCACATAATGCAGGTTATACTTCTGTGATGTCTCATCGCTCTGGCGAAACTGAAGATAATACGATTGCTGATTTAGCAGTGGCTTTAAATACAGGTCAAATTAAAACAGGATCTGCTTCTCGTAGTGACCGTATGGCAAAATATAACCAATTATTGCGAATCGAAGAGGAATTAGGTTCAGTGGCCTATTACCCCCAAGAAAGTGCCTTCAAGGTAAAAAAATAACCAAAATTTTACAGTTTGATAAAGAGAGTTAGGAGTAACTCTCTTTTTTTTGTCATTTATGCTATAAAATTCACTTTTCCAATAAAATTGGCATCGTGATTAATAATATATTAACAGTATATTTCTTAATTTAGCAGACCTTTTAAAAATAGTAAAAACTCTATAAATAGATATGTCAAAAACAGCAACGTTAGAAATAGACGGTAAAAAATATGAGTTTCCGGTTATTAAGGGAACAGAAGATGAATACGGAATTGATATTAAAACATTACGAAGCGATTCCGGTGGTATAATTACAATTGATCCAGGTTATAAAAATACAGGAAGTTGTGAGAGTGCTATAACTTTTCTTGATGGAGAGAAAGGAATCTTGAGATACCGAGGATATTCTATTGAAGAGTTAGCGGAAAAGGCAGACTTTTTAGAGGTAGCCTATCTACTTATTTTTGGTGAATTACCAACCAAAGCGCAATTGGATAAATTTAATAATGATATCAAGGAGCAGTCAGAGGTAGATGAGGACATGAAAAAGATCCTTGATGGTTTTCCAAAGACCGCTCATCCAATGGGTGTATTGTCTTCTTTGACTAGTGCGTTGATAGCGTTCAATCCATCATCTGTTGACGTTAGTTCTGAGGAAGCAATGTACAAAGCCATCGTTAAAATTATGGCTAAATTCCCAGTCTTAGCGGCGTGGACGATGAGAAAAATTAAAGGGTTACCCTTGGACTATGGTGATGATTCTTTAGGGTATGTAGAGAATTTCCATAAGATGATGCTGTCTAAACCGAATAAAGGCTATGAGGCTAATCAGATCGTATATGATGCTTTAGATAAACTATTAATCTTACACGCAGATCACGAACAAAACTGCTCTACCTCTACGGTGCGGATAGTTGGATCTTCTCACGCTGGTTTATTTGCATCGCTTTCTGCTGGTATTTCAGCATTATGGGGACCACTTCATGGAGGTGCAAACCAAGCGGTAATTGAAATGTTAGAAGCTATTAAAGCAGATGGAGGAGATACCGCAAAATATATAGCAAAAGCAAAAGACAAGAACGATCCGTTTAGGTTAATGGGATTCGGACATCGAGTTTATAAGAACTTTGATCCTAGAGCAAAGATTATCAAAACAGCAGCAGAGGAAGTATTAGGTGATCTAGGAATAGAAGATCCTGTACTAGATATTGCCAAAGGATTGGCTGATGTAGCCTTAAACGATGAATACTTTGTAAGTAGAAAATTATATCCAAATGTTGATTTCTATTCCGGTATAATTTACAGAGCATTAGGTATACCAACAGAAATGTTTACCGTAATGTTTGCGGTTGGTAGATTACCAGGCTGGATTGCTCAATGGAGAGAGATGAGACTTAGAAAAGAACCAATTGGTAGACCAAGACAAATATATATAGGTGAAAATCATAGAGATTTTAAACCAATTGATCAAAGATAATTGAATACTAAAAAGGTGATGTTTTAACATCGCCTTTTTTATGAGTTTTGAATTCGTAATCATCCAACCTTGGCTTGGATTAGTGAATTGTCAACAAAGACATATTTTTATTGAATAATATTAGATTTAAGCTAAGGTCTATTTATATTTGCTTCTAATAAGAATAAAGTAAATTTATTTTGAAGCTGAATATAAATAATGAAACCTCACGCTTGAGAGCGGTAGTTCTGGGTACTGCAAAAAGTAATGGTCCTGCACCAACTATCGAGGAGGCTTATGACCCTAAATCTATTGAACATATCAAAGCGGGTACTTATCCGACAGAAGAGGATATGACCGCAGAGATGGCGGCTGTGGCTTCAGTACTTAAAAAGTATGACGTAAAGGTGTATCGACCAGAAGTAATATCAGACTATAATCAAATTTTCGCAAGAGATATTGCTGTAGTTATTGAAGATAAGTTTATTAAAGCTAATATTCTTCCGGATCGCGAAAAAGAGATAAAAGCAATACAGTATGTGATCGATGAGATCGATCCTAAAAAGGTTTTTAAAGCTCCTTCTGAAGATATCCATTTTGAAGGTGGAGATATCATGATTCATAATGATTATATCTTTATAGGGACGTATAAGGGAGAGGATTATAGCGACTGTATTGTGGCCAGAACCAATATGAAAGGTGTGGACTATATAAAAGGTTTATTTCCTCATAAAAAGGTTATTGAGTTTGATTTGAATAAATCGATGACAGACCCTAGAAGCAATGCATTGCATTTAGACTGTTGTTTTCAGCCTGTAGGAGTAAATAAAGCAATTATTCATAAAGAAGGATTTAGAAATCCTAAGGATTATGAGTTTTTAGTAGATCTTTTTGGGATGGAAAACCTTTTTCATATTGACAAAAATGAAATGTATAGTATGTGCTCTAATATTTTTTCCATTGCTGAAGATGTAGTGATATCCGAGCAAAATTTTAAAAGATTAAATGCGTGGTTGTCAAAAAACGGAATTAAAGTTGAAGAAGTACCCTATGCAGAAATTGCTAAGCAAGAAGGACTGTTACGTTGTTCTACGATGCCTTTAATAAGAGATTAAATGAAACAAGTTACCAATACCATATTAATGATCAGACCAGTTCAGTTCAGAATGAATGAACAAACTGCTGTAAATAATTATTATCAAGCAGCGTCTGATATATCTAGCACTCAAGCGAATGAGCAGGCCGAAAAAGAATTCGATGCTTTTGTAGACACGCTTAAACGTAAAGGAGTTAATGTAATTGTAGAAAACGATGATCCAAATCAAGATACACCAGACTCTATATTTCCTAATAACTGGATCTCCTTTCATAACAATGGTGATATTGCATTGTACCCAATGTTTGCACCTAATAGAAGGCAAGAGCGAAGGTTAGAGGTGTTGAAACAAGTTGAAGACCAAGGTTTCTTGATAAAAAACATTGTAGATTATACCGCAGCTGAGGAGGATGATATTTTCTTAGAAGGTACTGGAAGTTTAGTGTTGGATAGAGTTCATAAAAAAGCATATTGCGCACTGTCACCTAGAGCCGACGAAGAGTTGTTAATTGAATTTTGCGAAGATTTTGAATACACACCAGTAATCTTTACGGCTTACCAAACGGTGGATGGTAAACGATTACCTATATATCACACTAATGTAATGATGGGTCTAGGTGAAACCTTTGCTTTAGTATGTTTAGATGCAATTGATGATAAAAAGGAAAGGAAAAATCTTGTCAATCATATTAAAGGAGACGGAAAAGAGCTTATAGCACTTTCTGAGGAGCAGATTAATAACTTTGCAGGCAATGTATTACAAGTTATCGGTGCAGATGACATCAGGTACTTGGTGATGTCTACAGCTGCATACAACGCACTTACAGAAGAACAAAAAAAGAATATTCAAAAACATTGTCAAATAGTGCATAGCGACCTTTCTACTATAGAAACTTTGGGCGGAGGTAGTGCTAGATGTATGATGGCAGAGGTGTTTTTACCTAAAGAATAATTAAAACGCTATGCTTTCTAAAAAAACTAAATATGGACTGAAAGCGCTAACTTATATCGCCAGGAAAGAATCGGATTCTCCTGTGTTGATATCAGAAATCGCGAAGCAAGAGCATATTTCGCAAAAGTTTTTAGAAAGCATTTTACTTACCTTACGCAAAAATGGTTTTTTAGGGTCTAAAAAAGGCAAAGGCGGAGGGTATTATCTCATTAAAGAACCTGAAGAAATTAATATGGCTTCAGTTATACGTGTCTTGGAAGGCCCTATTGCAATGCTGCCTTGTGTGAGTCTCAACTTCTATGAAAAATGCGATGACTGTCCTGATGAAGAAAGCTGCGCAGTACATGGATTAATGATAGAGGTAAGGGATAATACGCTTAGGGTGCTAGAGAATAAAACGTTAGCGGATTTTAAGTAAAAAAATACTTATTCCTTTGTCGTACGCTTATACTTATAAGGGCCTTTAATTTTACCCCATACCTGTTTACCAATTTTATCATAGCCTTTTACCCATACGGAAAGGGTTTCAGAAGTAAGCACCACATTGGTCATCAAATAATCAATTCCTTCAAACTCCGAACCACAACTATAAGATTTATTTTTACCGTAATAAAGGGAATTTCCCTTTTTATTATAATAAATATCGCAACCCGTTTTATAAATCGTATTCTTAAGAGCTAAATCATTAAAAAGAGCTGGGTTTTTCCATCCATTTTTAAAGCGTTCAGGTTCGCTTAAGGCATATCTTGCAGTCTTTATACGGGCGCTGTCTATCGGTACTACATTAATAATGCGTTGAAGAATAATCCGATTAGGTGATTCGGTTAGATAATTTTCAGAATAGAACCAGTATCCTTCTTTATCTTCCCAGATAGGAATATTTACTAAGGTTAAGTTGGCATACCCTTTTTCTTCATTAGCTTGTGCTTCAGATGAAAAGCTTCCCATATATAAGGATGTAAAAGTATTGATATTCGAATTGTCTTGCTTTTGTTTACTACAACTTAAAAACGTGTAAAAACATAACAACAATAGTATTCGTAGCGTCATAGGCAATTTTTTATTTTGGGGATTATTTAAATAATTAGGATGGGGTTGCAATATGTTTAATCATACCACCAAAGATAAAATAATGAAATGGAATCATAGTGTACCAATATAATCTTCCCCACAATCCTTTGGGTCTAAATGTGGCGGTTTGATGCAAAATGTTATCATTATCGAT
The DNA here is from genome assembly GCF_004216895.1 of Aquimarina brevivitae. Lineage (GTDB taxonomy): Bacteria > Bacteroidota > Bacteroidia > Flavobacteriales > Flavobacteriaceae > Aquimarina > Aquimarina brevivitae. The sequence continues at coordinate 1,357,646 of NZ_SGXE01000001.1, forward strand.
ATAAAACTCCAGCCATGCTTCTCCCGGTACTCTCATTTCGGCAAACAGCAATAAGCGTTTATTCTTTTCATCAGCCACTAAAACTCTCCAAAAATCTAGTGCATCACCTGAATATATTTTATTAGGATGAGTACGCCCTCTTCGCAGTCCAACACCCCCAAAAAATTTATCAATATACCCTCTGATTTTCCACATCCAGTCACCATAGTACCAGCCATTTTTTCCACCGATAGACCAAATTTTCTCTAAGGCTTGCTCTGGATTTGTAAGTTGCATTTTTTTAGAATCATTAAGGCAGCCTCGCTTTGGAACTTGTATATATTTTTGTAGATCTTTTTTAAATCGTCCACTAACCATAGAATCTTTCCAGCTGGATACTACCTGATTTTGTTCAATTTTAATAAAAGCAAGCTCTAGTGCTCTAGTATAGGTCATAGGTTGTATATCAAGCATTTGCTGTAATCTTTGATCTTTTGCAATTACAGGAACTCGCATGCTGTCTACGAGATTTAGTGCTAATTTATATGAGGTGGAGGTTACGAAATATAACCAGTAAGAAGATAATTTAGGAGTCATTACCGGTACAGTAAAAATATAAATACGAAGTTCCCTCACTTTTGCATAAATCTCTAACATGTCCTTATACGTAAGTATATCTGGTCCGCTAATGTCAAAAGATTCATTGTAACATTTTTCGTTTCCTAAAACGCCTGTTAAAAAAGCAAGAACATCTCTAATAGCTATAGGTTGTGTTTTGGTGGTTACCCATTTTGGAGCAATCATTAAAGGCAGTTTTTCACATAAATCTCGTATGATTTCAAAAGAAGAACTACCAGAACCCACTATGATACCGGCACGCAAAACAGTTAACTGATATTCAGCATCATATAAAATTTCTTCTACATTTTTTCTGGACCATAAATGTTTAGATAAGTTTTCTTCATTGACAATACCACTGAGGTAAATGACCTGTTTTATGGAAGCATAGGTAGCATAACTATTAAAATTTATAGCTGAGCGCTCTTCTTTTTTGTCAAAATCCGTAGTAGAAGAACTCATTGAATGAATAAGGTAATAAGCCGCGTCGATATCTTTAGGAAACTTAGAAAAATCAGGTTCTTCTAAAAAATCGATTTCAATGATTTCAATCTTACTTTTTAAATCATCATCGATAGACAACCTTCTTTGGTCTCTAACACAGCAAACAACATCGTGATTAGCTGCTACCAAAAGCGGGAGAAGTCTCATCCCTATGTAGCCATTGGCACCAGTTAGTAAAACTTTCATAGCAATAATTTTTAATATAAATCGTCAATAGTCTTGGGATGGCTATCTGCCTTTAATGCGATCAATTTTTTAAAGTAGTTATGGATATTCATAGCCTCCTTAGGGGCTTTGATCTTAATAAAATGATGATCCATATAGATTGAATATTCTTCAGCTCTTCCTTTATAAACTTTGAGTTTATAGAAAGGAATGACCAGGTGGTAAGACTGAAGTTGCACTTGAAAATTAAGCAAAATCCCCTTTGGTCTTAGTGTTATGGTACACGTTTTTGTATGGGTATCTAAAACTAGGAGATTTCTAATTTGCAGACTACTATCGGTTATGGTTATTTTTGGAGAGATAGCACCTGAAATCTTTAAGCGATCCTGTAAGGTGAATGGTTTCCCTAACAGCGTAGTAACGCTTTCCTTTAGGTCTGGATCATTATGCAGATTATTGACGAGCATTTTTCTTAACAAGATAGGGAATTACTGCCATATGGGATGTATAAGTATGTAATTTGCGCTATCTTTGCACCTTGTTTTAACAATGCTTTAAAGAAATTTAAACACAATACTATAACTAATTATAAAATGTTACTACATCAAGAAATAGAAGCAACGGTGAAAGAAGCGGTAAATACAATTTTTAGCGCTAATTTGGAATCTGTAGAGCTCCAGGCTACCAGAAAGGAGTTCGAAGGTGATGTTACTGTGGTAGTTTTTCCTATGCTAAGAGTTGTTAAAGGAAATCCGGTTGCTATTGGAGAACAGCTTGGTGCATATCTTGTAGAACATTTAAAAACGATTACAAGCTATAATGTTGTTAAAGGATTTTTGAATTTAGTGGTTTCAGAAAGCTATTACCTTAACTTTTTTAAGGGTATAAAAGATGACAATACGTACGGTCACCTGGGTCCACAAAAAGATTCCAATGCTGTTATGGTGGAGTATTCTTCGCCTAATACAAACAAACCGTTACATCTGGGTCATATTAGAAATAACTTATTAGGCTATTCCGTTGCTGAAATCATAAAAGCAAGTGGTAAGAAAGTCTATAAAACTCAAATCATTAATGATAGAGGGATCCATATTTGTAAGAGTATGGTGGCTTATCAAAAGTTTGGAAAAGGAGAAACTCCGGAATCTTCAAAGATTAAAGGAGATCATCTTGTAGGTAGTTATTATGTAAAGTTTGAAAATGAGCTAAGAAAAGAAGCTAAACCTATTTTTGAAGAATATCTCAATGATGATTTTTCTAATTATCCAACTACTTCAGCTTATAAAATAAAGGCGATTAATCAAATTTTATCAACCTTAACTGATGAAGAAAAAATTAGTGAGGAAAAAGATAAAATAATGGAGATTGCGAGAAATAGAACACCTATTATGGGTGAAGCTCAAGAAATGCTAAGAAAGTGGGAGGCAGGCGATCCTGATGTGGTTCAATTGTGGAAAACAATGAACGGATGGGTGTATGAAGGTTTTGAGCAAACGTATAAAGCACTAGGTGTAGACTTTGATTGTTATTATTATGAAAGTGATACCTATTTATTAGGAAAAGATAATATCAAAGATGGCTTGGAGAGTGGTGTTTTTTATAAAAAAGAAGATGGATCGGTATGGTGTGATTTAACTGATGAAGGACTGGATGAAAAACTAGTATTGCGTAGCGATGGAACTGCAGTTTATATGACGCAGGATATAGGTACAGCGATACAGCGTGTAAAAGACTATCCAGATATCGGGGGAATGATTTATACCGTTGGTAACGAACAGGACTACCATTTCAAGGTGTTATTTCTTATTCTTAAAAAACTGGGTTATGATTGGGCCGAGCATTTATATCACCTCAGTTATGGTATGGTTGATTTACCAAGCGGTAAAATGAAAAGTAGAGAAGGAACGGTAGTTGATGCCGATGATCTGATCGCTGAGATGGCTAAAACTGCAGAAGAAATTTCTAAAGACTTAGGTAAATTAGAAGGATACACAGAGGCACAAAAAAAATCAGTATACAACATTATTGGTTTAGGAGCGCTTAAATATTATATCTTAAAAGTAGATCCTAAAAAGCGAATACTGTTTGATCCTGAAGAATCTGTTGATTTTCAAGGAAACACCGGACCTTTTATTCAGTATACCTATGCAAGAATTCAGGCGATATTAAGAAAGGCAGATTTCGACTGGTCAAAAAATACACCAGCAATCACATTGCATGAAAAGGAAAGAGAGCTTATTAAACTATTGGAGACCTATCCTGAAATTATTCAAAATGCAGCAGCTGAATTAAGTCCAGCTATTATAGCAAATTACACCTATGACTTAGTGAAAAGCTATAACTCATTTTTTCAAAACGTTTCGATTTTTGGAGCGGATACAGCAGCAGAAAAATTGTTTAGAGTACAGCTTTCGGCAAAAGTGGGTAACGTACTTAAATCCGCATTTGCACTTCTTGGTATAGAGGTGCCAGAACGAATGTAGAAGGGTTGTGGAGCTAAAGAATATATTTTCAGTTATTTAGACTGAATAAATTTTACATTTTATTATTTCTTTTTTAAAGGAATTTTAACTTTTCAGTTGTTTTTATACTATAGGGATTAGCTAAAATTTTAAGTATGAAATGTAAAATTACTCAAGCACAAGACACAGATCTTCCATTAATGCAGCGCTTTTTTTATGAAACGGTAACTAATTTTGGTAGCGCGGTTTTCACACCAGCAGAAATTAAAATGTATTCAAGATTAGCTACAAATCGTTTGTATTGGTTAGATCGGTTTAAGCATAGTCATATCTATAATGCCAAATTAAATGGAGAAGTCGTAGGCAGTGTATGTATGGATAGCGAAGGTCATTTAGACTTTATTTTTGTTCATCCAAGATATCAGGGACAAGGTATTGCCAAGGAATTATATGATACCATCGAACAAGTTTCTATCGAAAACGAATTGGATGTACTTACTACAGAAATCAATTCATTTACAAAATCATTTTTCGAGAAAAATGGCTTCGTAATCAATAAAAATGCTGTAAAGGAAGTAGGGGGAGGAGAAATAATTGAGCTTACAGGTGTTAAGCATCTTAAAAGGTAATTCTAAAAATTGCATTCGCCGTAAATTCTAAGCCTGATTCTTCACTAAGTAATACTGATGGATTATTGGTATCTGTAGCGTTATCAATGGTATAGAAGCTATTAATCACATTACTATAATTCGTAATATTCCAAAATGAAATTCCTGCCTTAGCTCTGATTTTTCTAGAGAGCTTGAAATTATAAAGCGCAGAACCGTCAACCCTAAGGTAATCCTGCAAATTGTCTTCATTTGGTGATAAATAATTAATTTCTTCGTCAACAATTGGGTTATTGCTATCAATTGCCGTTGTTGGTCTTCCACTATGCCAACTAATCCCAGCAGAGTACTGTAGTTTTTTATTGAAATAGGTTAAGGCCAATCGTGCATTATGTGTTATGTCTATAGAATTAGGAAATTTTTCATCGGATAAGTTATTGAACTCGTAGGTATTGTTACTAGTAGAGTAGGTGAGCCATATATTGAGGTTTTTGAATCGTTTGTTGATCAGTAAATCAATACCAGTTATGGTGTAACTACCGTGATCATTGCTATTTTCAAACTGATTTTGAAAACCTTGACTTTTACTTAGAATCCCATCGACTTTCTTATAATAAGCTTCTCCGCTTAGTATCCAGTTACCAGGGCTATACGTTAGACCGCTAGATAGTTGCTGACTTTTTAATACCGGAACATCCTTACCGTTTGATAAAACCCATTTTCTATTTTCAACCCCCAAAAAATCATTTTGAAAATCTACAATTTGAGAGGTAATTTGACTTTTAAGTTCTCCTGCCAGTGTAAAAGATAACCTATTTGCTATTTTTTGGTTTAAGCTAAGCCGAGGCTCAGTATAAAACGTACTAAATTTATTATGCTTCGTTAATCGTGTTCCTGCGGTAAGCGCTGTTTTTTGATTAGGTGACAAATACGCTAATTCAGTATAAAAACTATGTGATCTAATTACTTCTTTAGAAAAATCTCTAAAAATAGGATTATTCAAATCTCTAAGATGCGAAATGCCCGTTTCATTAAATTGATAGCCGTAGGATAGGTTTACTTTTGGATTAAGTTTAGTTTGCGCTTGTAGTTTTGTGCCACTTTCTAAAATTTCATTTTGTTGAAAAAGCCTTTGGTCGTTAAGAATGTCAGAATTGGTAGCCTCTAATACATAGTTACTGCCATATACCATAAAAGAAGTATGCGTTTTAGGGGTCCAATTTTTTATATAGGTAACTCCACCAGCTAAGTTTTGTTGTTTCAGTCCACTTTCTTTAACTTCTTTCCTATTATTTACAATTGCATTTTCTAGAAATACTAAATCATTTTGAATGCTTAAAAAGTTAAATTTTAATAGATCATCTTCTGTGATCTGATACAAATAACGGGTGCTTATGTCATAAAAGGTAAAGGTGTCGTCACTGGTAAAAACTGTATCATCAGCGCCAACCAACTCACTATTTTGAAAAGATTTGTTGAAATAGCTGCTGTAAGTTGGGGTTTCTATGAATTCGTTTATTGATGTTCTGGCAGTGATTTGTATCGATGATTTTGAGTTTATAGGGGTGTCGACATAACTATCCATACTTAGCATATTTATACCAACACTTACTTCCGTACTATCCTTTAGGCTATTTTCCGTTTCCATAACAATAACCCCAGATACACCATCGCCATATTTTGCTTTGGATCCATTTTGGTAGAGTCTGATATCTTTTGTTAAATACGGATTAAACGCAGATATTAGTCCAAAAAAATGGCTGGTTTGATACATCTTAATACCGTCCCATAAAATTAGATTTTGGTCCTGTGTACCACCTCTGATATTTAGATCAGAAATAGTTTCATTTGCGCTCATAACACCCGGTATAGCTTGTAGTGTTTGTAAGAGGTCAGGTTCTATTTGCCCAGGAACAATGGTAAAATCTTTATAATTAACAGACACCGATCCGTCATAATTTTTGGATAAGCCTTTGGTTAAATAATTTGTAATTAGTATTGGAGATAGAAATTCTATATTTTTTGACAAATACTGAACAGTGCAAACGGGATTTAAAAATTTCTTTACAGCTACCGATTTTTGGTTGAATCCAATGGTTTCAATTTGTAAAGATGCATCCCAAGTATTTGTTGTCAAAAAAAATGTTCCAGTGCTATCGGTGTAAACAATAGTATTTTGGAGTTGTATCTTTACATTGGCAAGAGGTTTTTGATCTTCAGCAGATAAAACCCTTCCACAGATTTGTTTTGGCACCGTTGATAAACTGATAGCGTAATCATTTTTTGAAAGTGAGGTGAAGGTGAGCGGTGTATTTCGTTCTAATAACGAAATATAATCTTCTAAGGAGGTTGGCTTTTTTAAAAAAGAAATGGTTAAATTTTTTACATCATTATCCAAATAGGAAAAAGTACAACCGTATTGCTGTTCTAATTTTTTTAAAAGCTCAGCTACCTCTTTAAACTCTTTGTTCAAAGATTGACAAACTACAATCTGCAATGATATTAAAAATAGTAAAGTTAGTACAGATTTTAAGGTCACTCTTTATAAAAGGTTACTTCGTTACCATTTACTTTGCATTTTAATTTAAGGGGTATTGCAATAGAGGATAACGCGGATTTTAAATCTGAATGTACAAAATTACCAGTAAAAAGTATATTTTGATCGATATTTCTTAGATTAACTTTAACACCATATTGCCATTCTAATTCCTCAATTACATCTCTTATGGGTCTACTATAAAATAGGCTTCTATTATCAAACCAAGATGGCATATCGTAGGTTACTATTTTCTTTTCTAAGTCTTGTCCTCTGTATTCGATAGCCTCATTTTGTCTTAAATACAAAATTTCATCACCTGCGGATACACTAACCACTCCTTGATAACAAACCACTTCGAGATAGTTCGCTCTACTTTTTACGTTAAAGCGTGTTCCTATTACACTAACTGTACCCATATCGGTTTCAATATCAAATTTATTACCTCGTTCAACTTTGAAATGTGCTTCACCATCTAAATAAACTTTACGCTGACTACTCCAGTTTTCTTTATCATATCTAATAGAAGTAAGGGCATTTAGTTTGACCTCGGATTGATCAGGTAAAGTGATGTCCTTAGTCTCTGTTGCTAAAGTTTTTACTTCATAATCATTTGATGTAGGCAGGGCAAAATAAACACCTATAGCAATTACTACTACTGCAGCTATTTTAAGTATAATGGAAAGTGAATTGTTTTTTGAAGACTTCATTTTGTTAGTTAATTGACTTTTTAAGTTTTCAAATTCATTTATAGTATTATATGGGGGAGCTTTAAAATGATGTGCTTTTTCAGTAATGGTTTTTAATGAAGAAAAACCTTCCATATCACGAAGCTTGGCGAGTTCAGTCTCGCTCAAGCTTTCGTGATTTAACCATTTGATTATAATATCTTTCTCTTTCATAGCAATTTTTCTAATAATAGAACAATTGGATTATTAAAATTCCTACCTGTACGTTTGACTTTTTTAAGGTATTCCGTCAATTTCTTTGCGTAGGTTGTGTAACGCATTATATATTCTCTTTTCTACAGCTTTTCTTGAAATACCTAAAAGATCTGCTATTTCTTGATGTTTTTTTCCTTCTATTCTGTTCATTAAAAATGCAACTCGCTGGGCTTCGCTAAGCTTAGCCAGAGCATTTTGGTATTTTTCTAAATATTCCTTTTCCTCAAGTAAAAATTGTGGATTTTCTTTGGTGTCCTTTGCAGGTTCAATTTTATTATATTTAAGTTTTACCTTTTGGTGTTTAATGTCGTTTAGTGTTAGGTTATTGGCGATTGTAAATAAGAAACTTTTGGCCTTAGCGCTGGTAACTTTTGCGCAGTTTTCCCACAGCTTTAAAAATGCTTCCTGTACTTTGTCTGAAGGACCAAAATGTGCGCCGTATTTATAGTAAATAAAATCGTGTAAGTCTTGAGCATAGGTACTAAATACCGAAGCAAAAACTTCTTCCTCACAAACATCTTTATGCAAATCTTTAAGCATTTTAGTATTTTTAGGTAAAAATAAAAAACTATTGCAAAGTAGGAATTTTAATCTCAAAGTTGTTCTATCTAAAAATAAAAAGCTATGTGTAGGATCTTTTTTGTTTCATTTTTAATGTGCGCTGTATCATCTATTTTTCTTTCTTGTCAAGATGAAGAAGAGGAGCAAATTTCAAGTATACCTGAAGAAACTAATGCAATTAAAGAAAATTCAGAACTTTCTAAACTAATGCAAAAGGTAACACTACACGATGGTTCTTTTGACGACATAGTAGATGAATCTAATTGTTTTAGTATTAATATACCTTACACTATATTTCGAAATGGAGAGTCCGTTGCTATAAACTCGGTAGCAGATTATAATTCTTTAACAGCAATAGACGATATTGCTATAGTCTTTCCTATTACCATAAATTTAGCCAATCACAAACAGGTATTCGTAAATAATAGTCAGTCTTTAGAAGAACTCAAAGTACAATGTACAGAAGATGACTCGGATATAGAATGTATTGATTTTGAATATCCAATAACATTATTATTATTTAATCCAAATACCAATGATATCCTGTCTCGAGAGATAGATCACGATGCCGCTCTATTTCAATATATGACGGAGAAGGATCCAGAAATTTTGATGAGTATCAAATATCCCATTCAATTACGTGCCCATACTGGCCAAATTGTTGAAATTTCTCATAATACAGATTTAGAAGAACAAATTACCTTGTGGGCAAATTCCTGTGACGAGATGGATTGAGATTTACGACCAATTGATATGTAATGTAAAGACCGTTAACACGGTCTTTTTTTTGTTTAATATTTTAACTTTTTATTTAAACAAAAAGTTAAAATGGTACTAAAATCATTACATAGGGTTCGAGATTTTCGTCTTGTGTTGTTCTATAGCAAAACAAACACAAAATATTTTAAAAATGAAAAATCTAATTAAATTTACTTTTATCGCACTATTTGTAGTAGTGGGAGCTTCTTGTAGTAACGACGATGATGGTGAAGGACCCTTGCCAGAACCTGATTTCAACACCATCGCTGATATTGTTGCTGGTGATGATGATTACAGTTCTTTATTAGCTGCCTTAGAAAAAACCGGATTGGATGAGACCTTAGCGGCTAGTGGTACTTTTACCGTATTTGCACCAGATAATGCTGCTTTTGCAACTTTTTTGAACGGTGCATCCTTAGATGATGTGAGTAATGACGATTTAACTCAAATATTACTAAATCATGTATTAGGTACTACAGTTACTTCTTCGCAATTAGCTACTGGTTATGTGTCCAATCTAGCAGAAAATGCAGATGGAGATAACTTAAGTATGTACATTAATATCGAAAGTGGTGTTGAAATCAATGGAGTATCTTCTGTTACTCAAGCTGATGTAGTGGCTTCTAATGGTGTAATTCATTTTGTAGATGAAGTGATTCCTGTACCGACAGTAACTACTTTTGCCACCGCAGACGCTACTTTTTCTACTTTGGTAACTGCTTTGACTACGCTTACACCAGACACTGATTATGCAGCTACATTAAGTGGTACTGCAGGTTCTCCTTTTACAGTTTTTGCACCAACAAATGCTGCTTTTGATGATTTACTAGCCAGATTTGGATTAAACGATTTCTCCTCGCTTACTGCAGCACAATTAGAAATTGTACTAAATTACCACGTATTGGCAGGGGCAAATGTAAGATCAGGGGATTTACCTGGTATTCCTAATGGAATTACACCAGCTACCTTACAAGGTGAAACACTGTTACTTAATTTAGATGGAGGTGCGTTTCTTAGAGATAAGACTGGTGTTGATGCAGAAATCACTGTAGTAGATGTACAAGCCGCTAATGGTGTTATCCACGTTATTGATAAGGTACTATTGCCAAATGCTGCACTTGATGCGTTAGGAAGAAGTATTACTGCATTTGCTTACAATGGTGGAGAAAGTAGTGATTTCTCTTCTTTATACGCAGCATTACGCCAAACAGGTTTAAATGATGTTTTAGATGACGCAACTTTAAGAACAGTTTTTGCGCCTACTAATGCTTCTTTTACGGCGTTTTTAGATGGGGTTGATTTGGCCGATGTTTCTAACGAAGTACTTACTCAAGTGTTATTAAACCATGTAGTAAGTGGTAGCTTATTATCTACAGATTTATCTACTTCTTATGCTAATACATTAGCCACTTATGCAGATACAGATAATAATTTGAGTTTATATATAAATACCGCGAGTGGTGTGGTGCTTAATGGTGGTTCAGCTAACGGCGGAGCAACAGTGACTGAAGCAAATAATGAAGTACGAAATGGTGTGATCCACGTTGTTGATGCAGTTATAGGGTTACCTACTGTAGTAACGTTTGCTGTAGCGGATCCGAACTTTTCAACCTTAGAGTCTGCTTTAACAACACTTACACCTTCAACTGATTTTGTGTCAGTATTAAGTGCCGAAAATGGTACTGGATCAGCTCCATTCACCGTGTTTGCACCTATAAATGATGCATTTGATGCGATTACAATACCCGCTGACGAGAATGATTTAGCGGCCGTATTAAATTATCATGTGGTTGCTGGTGCTAACGTTACTTCAGCTGACTTAGTTGATGGAGTTGTAACTACCTTAAATGGTGATGTAACCATTGATGCTACTGCGCAAACTGTCTTAGGAGCTTCTAACACAACAGCAAGTAATATTATTGCGGCTGATGTACAAGCATCCAATGGAGTAATACACGCTATTGACCGTGTTTTATTACCAGCACAATAAATCAATGAATGTGTTGATTTGAGTTAGTTCCCCTTTTTATTCCGACCCTAAGAGCTAAAGAAGAAGTTAGTGCTAACTTTTCTTTAGCTCTTTTTTTGTTTTATTAATATGATGTTGTAATTCTAATTGAGCTAATTTTTATTTATACGCTTCAAATATGTAAATTTGCATCCAATTCCGTTAGTTAGCGGCACAAAACAAGTATAATAGAAGTAATATGTTTGATAATTTAAGTGATAAGTTAGATAAAGCCTTACACGTTCTTAAGGGTCATGGTCAGATAAATGAGGTAAATGTTGCAGAAACCATCAAGGAAATCCGAAGAGCACTGGTTGATGCCGATGTAAACTATAAAATAGCCAAAGATTTTACCAATACGGTGAGGGAAAAAGCTATGGGACAAAATGTTTTGTCTAGCTTAAAACCTGGCCAATTAATGGTGAAGTTAGTAAAGGATGAGCTTACTGAATTAATGGGTGGAGAGGCTGAAGGTATTAATCTTTCAGGGAATCCATCGGTGATTTTAATGTCCGGTTTACAAGGATCGGGTAAAACGACCTTTTCAGGTAAACTAGCAAATTACTTAAAGAATAAGAAAACAAAGAAACCGCTTTTAGTCGCCTGTGACGTGTATAGGCCTGCTGCTATTGATCAGCTTCACGTAGTTGGGGATCAGTTAGACATTGAGGTGTACAGCGATAAAGGAAACTCAGATCCTGTAGCCATCGCAAAGGCAGGTATAAAGCACGCTAAAGAAAATGGCTTCAATGTAGTCATTATAGATACCGCCGGTCGTTTAGCTGTTGATGAAGTAATGATGACCGAGATCTCTAATATTCATAAAGCGATAGAACCTCAAGAAACTTTATTTGTTGTGGACTCTATGACAGGTCAGGATGCAGTGAATACGGCCAAGGCGTTCAATGATATTCTTGATTTTGACGGTGTTATTCTAACCAAATTAGACGGGGATACTAGAGGAGGAGCAGCGATTTCTATTAAATCTGTGGTTAATAAACCTATTAAGTTTATAGGTACCGGAGAAAAAATGGAAGCAATCGATGTGTTTTATCCATCTCGTATGGCAGATCGAATCCTTGGAATGGGGGATGTGGTTTCATTAGTAGAGCGAGCACAAGAACAATTCGATGAAGAAGAAGCAAGAAAGCTTCAAAAGAAAATTGCTAAAAATCAATTTGGTTTTGATGACTTTTTGAAACAGATCCAGCAAGTAAAGAAAATGGGTAACATGAAAGACTTGATGGGAATGATTCCTGGTGCTGGAAAAATGATGAAGGATATTGACGTCGATGACGATGCATTTAAGCATATTGAAGCAATTATACATTCGATGACACCTGAAGAGCGAGAAAAACCGCAAATTATTAATTCAAGTAGAAAAAAACGAATAGGTAAGGGTTCAGGTACTTCTGTACAGCAGGTTAATCAATTGCTTAAGCAATTTGATCAGATGAGTAAAATGATGAAGATGATGCAAGGTGGTGGCGGTAAAAAATTAATGCAAATGATGGGCAAAATGAGATAATGCTGCTCATTATTAAAATAGTTAGTGTAAATAAAAAGTAAGTAAAATACTTTATGGAAATTCTAGACGGTAAGAAAGTTAGTAATGATATTAAAGATGAAATAACAGTTGAAGTTAAAAAGATGAAGGATCGTGGCGAAAAGGTTCCTCATCTTGCAGCTATTATTGTTGGTAATGACGGAGCAAGTCTTACTTATGTAGGGAGCAAAGTAAAAGCGTGTGAGCGTGTAGGGTTTGAGTCTACTTTGGTCAAAATGCCGAGCACTACGAGTGAAATTGAATTATTAGCCAAAATAAAAGAGCTCAATAATAACACTGATATTGATGGTTTTATAGTTCAGTTACCTTTGCCGCCACAAATTGACACACAAAAAGTATTGATGGCAGTAGATCCCGATAAGGATGTAGATGGATTTCATCCGATGAACTTTGGTAAAATGGCCTTAGATATGTCTACCTTTATCCCTGCCACTCCTTTTGGGATATTAGAATTGTTAGAACGGTATAACGTTGACACCAAAGGGAAGCACACAGTGGTAATTGGTAGAAGTCATATTGTAGGAAGACCAATGAGTATTTTAATGGGTAGAAAAGGGTGGCCAGGGAACTCTACAGTTACTTTAACGCATAGTCATACTAAAAATATTACTCAAATTACCTCACAGGCAGACATTATTATTTCAGCATTAGGTGTTCCTAATTTCTTAAAAGCTGAGATGGTTAAGGATGATGCAGTTGTAATCGATGTAGGGATTACCAGAGTAACCGATGAAAGTAGAGAGCGCGGGTATAGAATTGTTGGAGATGTTGATTTTGAAAAGGTAAGTAAAAAAGCATCCTATATTACTCCTGTTCCTGGAGGTGTAGGTCCTATGACGATTGCAATGTTATTGAAAAATACCTTGCTAGCTAGAGAACGTCATAGATCTAATGATTAAATGGAATCAGAGAATAAGATTTTAGATAATTATTGTGGCTAAACAGACCAGTAATCAATAATTAGAAATAAAAATTAAACAGAGAGCTAGATATGTACAATCATATCTGGCTTTTTTATTTTAAATTAATTTTTAAGACAGCTCAAAGTTTACTACTCTAAGTACATAAAAGATGAGGGCAAGTACAAAATACTCATCGTAAAGACTTCATTGCCTGGTCTTAATTCAATCGAAATAAACGAAAATTAATCGGCAAAGTATTCAGTGAACTTCTGTTAGGTGAAGGTGTAAATGGTATCATACAGTTTAATAATCAGAAATAGACAGTAAAGTAAGGATCCTCTATATGAGTAAGGAAAAGGATAAATTTGAATAGTTAAGCAGTCTTCTAATAGTTAAAGCTGGTATGTGCTAATTATTTCTTTTACACGTTCTATTTTTAAAATGCTTTGAAATGCTTGTTAGTGAAAAGGTGTATAAAAAAAGAATGCCTGAGGCGAACCTCAGGCATAATCTCTTTACATTTATTAATTTTGGTGATTAAAATATTATAAGAGTGTAGGTGTAACTCTTACAATAAGTGTTTAAAATTCATTAAACTTATCAGGACTAATATTGTCTTGATCTTCGTTATTATCATATCCTAATGTACCGTTGTCCATTAAGTCTAATGATAATGTGTACGATGGAATATTAATTCCTTTGTCTGTTTTAATCGCGTTGAAGTTTAAGATATCCTGTCCTTTTTCATACAAAGCATTTTTTGTAAAAGTACCGATAACTTTTCCTCCTTCATTAGTTTCTCTCCAGTCCTTACCGTAAGCGATTACACAGTAGTATTCACCTTCTGGTATGTTTCTGATAAACTGAGTAGAGTTACTCTTGATATAGTTAACACGAATTGTTTTGTCGTCAGCTGGAGTTTTACCCATCTTAACTAGTTTTACAACAACCTCAGTGTTTTTACCAACATTGATTTTAAGGTAATTATCTAATTTGTAGTCAAACTCTCCTTTGAATTTACCAAAAGATTTAGGTGTCTCTCCTGACTTGTAATCTTTTTTCTCCCAACTAGCAAACTTACTTTCTCTAGTTACTGTAGTTGGTGCAGCTGTAGTCGTTTCAGCGGGTGTATTAGCACCATAGGATGCAGTAGTTGACTCAATTGGTGAAGATGCAACATCTCCATTTTGAGCAGCTCTTCTACGTGCCTCTTCTAATGCTCTACGTGTTTCTTCTGCCTCACGCTGTGCTTTTAAAGCAGCAGCACTTGTGTTCTTTTTTGCAGCTTCTGCAGCAGCAATAGCTCTTGCTTGTTCTGCTTCAGCTTCTCTTTTTCTTCTCTCTGCCTCGGCGATAGCTCTTTTAGCAGCTTCTTCTGCCTTTCGGATAGCTTCTTCTGCAGCAGCTTTAGCAGCAGCTTTTTTCGCTTCTGCCTCTCTTGCAGCTCTTTCTGCTTCAGCAATTCTACTGTCCGCAGTCAATAGGTTTGTAAGTACAAAACCGTTAGTTTGCTTGTACTGGATAGTACTCCAGTCTCCATAACCTGAGTTAATTACGTATACCTGTGTTCCCTGAGGAATCTCAGCTACAACGTTATACTCTAAACCTGGACCGGTTCTTAATTCTAGTTTTTTTCCGGCCATTGCATACTGCTCACTAAATTGAGCGTATCCAACTGAAGTTGCTATCACCAATAGCATAAATGTAAAAATAGATCTCATATCTCTCTGTGTTTACTTATTAATAAATTAATCTTAGTAGATCGGGTTTCAATAGGGCTTTTCCCTTTTCTATACACTTTTAAAATTTAAAAGTTAAAGCTCGTTCGTTATTATTTTTAATTCTCAATATAAAAATAGCTTAGCTAAATAACTAAATACATTTTTAATATCAAAGAACTTTATTTTAAAACTTTGTTTTACAGGCTTTTGTTTTGCTCTCTCTAAACTAAACATTTAAGTTTTAAGCCTAATGAGCTGATAAAAACCACTTAAACTGTTAACAAAAATAACATTTTAAACTGAATTCCACAACTCTTTTCCGTTTTATTTGTGTAAATGTAGTAAAATTTATTTACAAAAATGTGTTTTTTAGCGATAAATTTATGTCTTACGTCTGATTTTGTATGCTCTCAACGTGTCCTTTGTCGGTTTTTTGATCTGTTAATGAAAATTAACAAAGTCTTAAAAACAGGGACTTAACAAGTTTTGCTGAATTAAAAAGGCGTATAAATGATGAGGTTTTTCCGTTCTTGCTAAAAATCAATGGTTTTTTTTCAATAATTCAGGGAATTTTTTTTGAAATTTTAGTAATCTCGGAATCGAAACGTTTCGTATGTATGGGTTATTAGGGTTTCTTTTTTCATAATCTTGGTGATAACCTTCTGCTTTCCAAAACTTTTCAAAAGGAACTATTTCTGCAGCTATGGGCGCATCTAATTTTTCTGCAAGAGCCTTTTTCTTTTTTTCAATGATTTGTTTTTGAGCTTCATTTTGATAAAAAATCAATGATCGGTATTGGGATCCTCGATCAGGTCCTTGACCATTAACCTGAGTAGGATTTTGCGAACCGAAGTAAACATCTACTAAGCTAGCAAAACTTATTATATTAGGATCGTAATATACTTCAACGGCTTCTGCATGTCCTGTTCTGCCTGTATTGCTAGATTCATAGGTTGGATTTTCAGTATGGCCTCCAGCATATCCCGAAATCACTTCTTTTACCCCTTTTACGCTTTCGTAAATTGCTTCTACGCACCAAAAACAACCACTGGCAAAATAAGCGCGCTCCAAACCGTTAACAGGTGCTACTGCAACAGGCTCTTTCGAGCTTTGTGTTTTATTTGTATGGGTATTGGTTTGGCTATTGGAATTGCAGCTCAATAATAGTAAAGCTGCAGTTATTGTAAGTAAAGCTGTTTTTTTCATAATACTTTTTTTTTGGGTATACCTTAATATATAGGTATAAGACGAAGATCCGGTTTAATACTTTCAGTAATCAAAATTAATTGGATTAGTTTTTTTGTTTCTTAAATTAAGTATAAAAAAAAGAGATTGCTCAGGACAATCTCTTTCAATTCTATATAATAAAATGTTCTTATGACTTCTTATCCATTCATGGAGATTAAGAATTCTTCATTATTCTTGGTTTGTTTAAATCGCTCGTTGATAAATTCCATGGCTTCAACTGGATTCATATCGGCTAAATATTTTCTCATAATCCACATGCGCTGAATTGTGTTATCGTCTAATAATAAATCGTCTCTTCGAGTACTACTAGATATAAGATCAATAGCTGGGAATATTCGCTTGTTAGCAATTCGTCGATCTAATTGTAGTTCCATATTACCGGTACCTTTGAATTCTTCAAAAATTACTTCGTCCATCTTCGATCCGGTTTCTGTAAGTGCCGTAGCGATTATGGATAATGATCCACCTCCTTCAATATTTCTTGCAGCACCAAAGAATCGTTTTGGTTTATGAAGTGCATTGGCATCTACACCTCCACTAAGTATCTTTCCGCTCGCTGGTTGAACAGTGTTATAAGCTCTGGCTAATCTGGTGATGGAGTCTAAAAGAATAACTACATCATGGCCACATTCTACCAATCGTTTTGCTTTTTCTAATACAATATTAGCGACTTTAACATGTTCGTTTGCTTCTTTGTCAAAAGTCGAAGCGATAACTTCTCCTTTTACATTACGCTGCATGTCTGTCACTTCTTCTGGGCGTTCATCGATAAGTAAAATCATTTGATATACTTCAGGATGATTTGCTGCAATTGCGTTTGCTACATCCTTTAGTAACATGGTTTTACCGGTTTTGGGTTGTGAGACAATCATACCTCTTTGCCCTTTACCAATAGGAGCAAAAAGATCCATAATCCTTGTCGATATGGTACTTTGTCTCTCAGCAATATTAAATTTTTCCTGCGGGAATAATGGGGTTAAGTGTTCAAAAGAAACTCTATCTCTTACTACCTGAGGGTCTATACCATTTATCTTATTTACCTTAATTAAGGGGAAATATTTTTCACCTTCTTTAGGAGGTCGCACTTGTCCTAAAACTGTATCACCAGTTTTTAATCCAAAAAGCCTGATTTGTGATTGCGATACATAAATATCATCTGGAGAAGAAAGATAGTTATAGTCACTAGATCTTAGAAATCCATAGCCATCTTGCATAATGTCGAGCACACCCTCACTTTCAATAATAGCATCAAACTCATAATCAGGTTCTTTATATCGATTTCTGTTATCTCTATTTCCGTTATTATTGGATTTAGAATTGCTGTTATCTTTCTTGGAGTTCGAACTACGATTTTTATTGGAATTATTATCGTTACTTCTTCCTTTATTAGTGTTGTCCTTTTTATCGTCTGAGCGCTGATCAGATTTTTGATCTTTATGTTCTGCTCTTTTTTGAGGAGCGGGTTTTTGAGGAGAAGATTTTTGAGTTGTATTGTCCTTTGTAGATGTGTTATTTTGTGGAGTACTTTCTTCTTTTTTATCTGAGGTTTGATCTGTTTTTTTAGATCGGGGTCGTTTTTTTCTAGTATTTGTGCTAGGTTTTTGAGTCCCTTTGTCCTCTGATTTGTCTTCTTTTATCGCTTCTTTTGTTTTGTGGGGGTTTGCTGCTTGGTAATCAAGTATTTGATAAACCAAATCAAGCTTCTTCATCGTACGGAATTTAGGTACGTTAAGCGATTTTGCTATTTCCTGTAGTTCAGTTAGCTTTTTTGCTTTTAATTCAGAAATCTCTAACATTGAAATTGTTATATAATTTTTTGTTTACGTTATTGTGTGTTTAACTCACTTAGTTAATGAAGTTCTTTAAGTAAAGAAGATTCTAGGAATATTTTTTGAAGGCAAGTAACCTCTTTTAGAATAGGTTACGCATTTGTGCTGCAATTATACAACTTTATTTTTAATTTTTTGCATTTAATTCTAAAAAGAAACCCTTATTTTTGCTTTTCTGTAATCAAAGAGGACAATGATTCAAAGAGTTCAAAGTTTATACTTGCTTTTGGCAGCAGGGGTTTCTGGAGCGGTTAGCGTTTTTTTGCCTTATGGGGTCAATACCTCAGGGACGGAATTATACGCTTATGAGAATCCTATTATTTTTGGGCTGTATATGTTTTCGGCAGCTTTATCGTTACTAACTATTTTTTTATTTAAAAACCGAAAGCTTCAATTTGTATTGGGGCGAGTTAATATAATATTAAACTTTATTTTACTAGGAGTATTCGTGTATTGGTCACTGAATGTATCTGGAGAAACGGTTGTTTCTGAGAAAGGTATTGGGATGTTCATTCCTGTTATTTCTATCGTTTTATTAGTAATGGCCAATAAAGCCATTAAGAGGGATGAAGATCTTGTAAAATCTGTGGATCGATTACGATAAACCTAACATCTTAGTAGTATTAGTGCGTTAAAACCCGAAGAGTGCCATCTTCGGGTTTTATTTTAAGTTTTTTGTAACAAATCTACGTAGAGAGACACCTATCGTATAAACATAACGTTTTATGGGATTATTTGACTTTTTTAAAAAAAATAGAACGCATACAGAGCCTCACTATGATGTAACTAATATCAGGGTTACTGATCTTGAGAAGGATTATATATTTGAGTTTGATCTAGATACTTGGATTGTTAAAAAAATGTATGAATACGATTGGGGTAATAGCCATTACTCTAGAGAGTTTCTTGTGCACAATGGTAAAAAAAACTTATACCTACATATTGAAGAGGACGATGAATTGGAAATTTCAATTACAGAAAAGATTGGGATTAGAATACTAGGTGAGCATATTAAAACATTGCTCCAAGAGAATGGTAAGCCGCCTGAAAAAATAACCTACCAAGATATTGTATATTTTTTGGATGCAGAAAACCCGGGCTTTTGTAGAAATGTAGAAGATGAAAATTGGTATGAAATTATAAACTGGACCTATTTAAATGCTGATGAAGATAAATTGATAACCATAGAACAATCAGGCGATGGTGAATTTGATGCTACAATAGGTCTTTATGTCCCAGAGTTCAAAATCAGTAATATACTACCTCAAAATATAGATGAATGATTTTTAAAATAATTAAGTTTTTTTGGTTTTTAGTTATACTAGTAATGTTTAGCTCTTGTTTTTCAAATTCTAATGAGAGGCGAGCATATCAAAAAACACCTTTAGATAATATTATTACACAATATATAGATGAGCCTAATTTTAGTGTAATATTGGCGGATATGGACTATGATGAAGCTAAAAAAGAATATCGACATAAATATCGGATACTTATTGAAAAGCCGAAGTTGAAAGTTGATATGAATGTGCAAGGTAATGATACCGTACAAGCAAAGGATGTTATTGTAAAAAATACGGAATGGAAAAAAGTAAGCGATATTTTTTTCGATGACCATATTAATGATTTAGGAATGACTATTTTATCTAAAAAGAATGGAGTGTTGGATAAAAAATCGGCCCCAGCTGGATATGATAATTATGTAGGCAATGAACGATATGGAAGCTGGAGAACTCATTCGTCTGGTGGCTCTTTTTGGGTTTTTTATGGGCAATATCGTTTTTTGAGTGATTTATTTTACGGACCTTCTTATACGTACTATCGTAGTGATTACAGAGACTACAATCGAAACTATAGAGGAAGTAGAAGCTTCTATGGGAGTGGCGATAGGACCTTTGGTACAAATAGCGATAAAACAACTAAAAATACAACTTGGAAAAATAAATCTTCTGCATTTAGGTCAAAAGTAAGAACTTCTGTGAAGAGAAGTGCTACAACTAGTAGAAGTCGATCATACAGGTCAGGTTCAAGTTATTCGAAAACTTCCAGAAATTCATCTCGTTATTCAAGATCTTCTAGTCGTTCCAGAAGTGGAGGTTTTGGAAAATAATCAACAAATCATCTAATTAATATATGGAAATAATCAAAAGCGAATATGTAGTAGATTTTTTGGCTTCCTTAAGCTATATCCTACTGGCTATCCTGATTTTAATAATAGGTAAATTAATATATCAACTTATATATAGAAAATTAAGTATTAAAAATGAATTGGTTTTCAAGGATAATTTTGCATTTTCTGTTGCTTATGTTGGATATTTTATTGGGATACTTTTAGTTATTGGTGGAGCAATTATAGGAGAATCATATGGCTGGATAGAAGATATAAAAGCTATACTATATTATAGCACTATAGGGATAATTTTAATTAATATTTCGAAATGGATAAATAACAAAGTTATTCTTCGAAAATTCAATGTCACTAAAGAAATTATATCAGATCAAAATACGGGTACTGGTGTTGTAGAAGCTTCAGTTTTTATTGGTGCGGGCCTTGTATTGTTTGGAGCGATAAGCGGAGAAAGCGGAGGTTTTTTAATAGGAAGCTTAACAGCAATTTCATATTGGTCATTGGGTATGTTATTTCAAATTATTGCTTGTAAATTATACATATCATTTATAGGTTACGATGTTCATGATCAGATTGAAAAAGATAATGTAGCTGTTGGGGTGGCGTTATCAGGTATTATCATTGCTATTTCTATAGTGGTAATGAATGCATTACTTGGTGACTTTCAAGATTGGAAAACTACCCTATTAGATATTTCTTCTCAAACTACAATAGGATTATTGTTATTGCCATTGATGCGAGTTATTGCAGACAAAATTCTTTTACCTGGACAACGATTAACAGATGAAATTATAAATCAGGAAAACCCTAATGTGGGTGCAGCTTTAGTAGAAGCGTTTGCCTACGTTGGATCTGCCGTTTTAATCGCATGGAGTATATAAAAAAACAAAATCTTTTAAAAGGTTCCACAATTTTAAAAATTGCCATTTTTGCAACAGGCTTTTCCGGTATTGTCGCAGAATATGTATTGTCTACTTTGGCAACTTATTTTATTGGTGATTCTGTGTTTCAATGGACTATGATTGTTTCATTGATGCTCTTTTTTATGGGGTTGGGCGCACGACTAAGTAAAAATATTTCAGGTAATTTGATTTCCAAATTTCTCATATTAGAAGTTTTATTATCAATACTTGTGTCTTTTACATCCTTATTGGTCTATACTATAGCTGCCGTTGGTGGATACTATGGAATAGTTATTTATACTCTTTGTATTACAATTGGTTTGTTAATAGGTATAGAAATTCCTATTGTTATTAGAATAAATGAATCCTATCAGGACCTGAGAACTAATATATCATCTGTATTAGAAAAGGACTACTATGGTAGTTTGTTAGGAGGTGTTTTTTTCGGATTTATAGGTCTTCCCCTTTTAGGATTAACGTATACCCCATTTGTACTGGGTTTTGTTAACTTAAGTGTAGCTATCGTTGTTGCAGTGGTCTTGCATAGAAAATTACAGAAAAGACAACTCAATAAAACCTTTATTTTATTAATTTTTTCTTTTTTGCTGCTAAGCGGTGGTTTGGCTTATACGAAGCCTGTTATGCTTTGGGGAGAGCAAAAACGGTATAAAGATAAAGTGGTGTTCTCGAAGCAGACAAAGTATCAAAAGATTGTTCTAACTGAGTGGAAAGATGAACATTGGTTATACCTTAATGGAAATCTTCAATTTTGTTCCATAGATGAAGAAATGTATCATGAGCCTTTAGTACATCCTGCAATGCAACTTTTTCCTGAGGTTAAAGATGTTTTGATTTTAGGTGGAGGCGACGGTTGTGCGGTAAGAGAGTTATTAAAATACAAAACTATACAATCTATCGATTTGGTTGATTTAGATCCTAATATGACTGATTTGGGAAAGGACAATCTGATTTTAAAATCAATCAATGAAAATTCGCTGCATAGCGATAAGGTGACAATTTACAACCAGGATGCTTTTATATTTATGGAGAATTTAAATCCCAAATTTTATGATATTATCATTGCAGATCTTCCAGATCCCAGAAATGTTGCGTTAAGTAGGTTGTATAGCCAAGAATTTTATAAAATTTGCCATCGTAAGTTAAGGCCAAGAGGGGTGATGATAACTCAAGCAGGAAGTCCGTACTTTGCCACTAAGGCATTTCACTGTATTAATAAGACCATGAATGCTTCTGGTTTTACAACGGTACCAATGCATAATCAAGTTATTAGTATGGGAGAATGGGGTTGGGTCTTAGGTGTAAAGAATAATAAAATCTCCAATGAACAATTAAAAAGTAAATTACGATCATTTGATTTTAAGAATGTGGACACGAAATGGATTAATGCCGAAGCGATGCAATTAATAACATCGTTCGGTAAATCTTCATTTTTTAATAAGGACACTAATACAGTAGAAATTAATAAAATTAATAACCCTGTTCTTTATCAGTATTACTTAAAAGGAAATTGGGATTTATATTAAAAAGAAGTGATTAATGCCAGATAAAATAATATCAAAAACAATCGAAGCAAAAATTTATAGCTTTAACATCTGGATAGAGGAAACTGAAGCTGTCAATCTAAAAACAATTTTTGAAGGGCTATTGAAAAAATCCGCCTTTAATATTCTTAAATTTTCGGATTATCATTTTCCAATCAAGGGATATACTTGTTTTTGGCTTTTAGCAGAGAGTCATTTAGCTATACATACCTTTCCTGATGATAAAAAATCCTACGTAGAATTGAGCAGTTGCAACAAAGAAAAACTGGATGTTTTTGTAAATACACTTAAGAACATAGAATTTTAGGGCAATGAAAAAAAGGACTATCTTCATAGTAGGACTTGCAACGCTGTTGTATAATTGTGCAGTGTATTTGCTTTATTATTTTGAGTCTACCGCTGAAGAAGGTAATATACTGAACTTAAAGGATGCATATTGGTATTCTATTGTAACTTTAACCACGGTTGGATACGGAGATTTTTATCCACTTACCTTTTGGGGTAGAACCATAGGTTTTTTATTTGTTTTAGGTAGTTTAGGGATTTTGGGGCTACTGGTTACAGAACTTAGTTTAGGTATGTCAAACTATATACGAAAAAAGAAAGAAGGTTATTTTGGAACAAAAATGGAGAATCATTGTATTATAATTGGTTGGGATAGTTTTTCTCAACAGGTAGCACAGCAAATAGTCAAAGCAAATAAAGATTTAGCAGTTATCACAGATAAAAGAGAGGATATTGATAAGATACAATTAGCCTTTCCAAAAGGGAATTGTTTTGCGCTTTTAACTGACTTGAAAAAGTATGAAAATTTTTCAAAAGTAAATATAGAGAAGGCCGAACGAGTATACCTTAATTTTAAAGATGATTCAGAAACGTTAGTCTATGCTATAAATCTCAAGAAGACTTACCCGGACATAACCTGTGTTGTCGCACTGGATAATATGGAGTTGAAGTCCACCTTTACATATATGGGTGTAGAGTTCGTTATTTCTAAAAATGAAATCGCTTCAAAACTTATTGCTAGCTTTATTTTTGAACCCAATGCAGCATTGATAGCTGAAGATTTACTTGCTACCTCCACTAACGATGATGAACTTGATATCTGGGAGCAAAAGATTGATAAGGGTAGTAAGTTACAGGGCAAAAACTACTTCGAAGCTTTTGTAGAGTTTAAGCAAAATTATAACTCCGTGTTATTAGGAGTGTCTAGAAAAGGAGAACTATATAAGAACCCAAACCATCTTCTGCTTCAAACGGAAGACGTTTTAGTTTTTGTAGCAAGTGAAAAAGAATATCGATTGCTACAACCTCTTTTTCTTTAATTTTTAGTTCACTTTTTACCGAGTTCTATTACTTCGAGATTTTCAATGTTGTCCTTATTGATTTCAAAACGAAGCATGGTTCTAACTTTATGAAAGCCGTGTTTACCTGCTGCTCCGGGATTCATATGTAATACACCTAATTTGGAGTCGGGCATAACTTTAAGGATATGGGAGTGACCACAAATAAAAAGGCGAGGAGGATTTAGCTTTAATTCTTCTCTTACCATTGCATTATATTTTGGCGGATAGCCACCGATATGTGTAATCCATACCGATACATTTTCTACCGTAAAGCGTTGATGTAAGGGAAACGAAGCTCGTATATGATGATCGTCAATATTGCCGTAAACAGCACGTAATGGTTTTAGTTTTTCAATTTGATCGGTTACGGTGAGATCTCCAATATCTCCAGCATGCCAAACCTCATCTGCCTTTTCACAATAATGAAGTATGCGTTCATCAATATAGCTATGAGTGTCGCTTAATAATAAGATTTTTGTCAAGAAAAAGAGTTTATGGTTAATGTACTATTAGCTTAGCTTGGTCTATGGGTTTTTAAAAGTATATTTGTACCTCCAAAAAAAACATTGCAAAATTAAGCAAACCCTTGAGATATTTTTTAGAATTACAATATAAAGGTACTTCCTATCATGGTTGGCAACGTCAACCCAATGCAATTTCCATTCAAGAAGTAATAGAGGATAAGCTATCACTAATCTTAAGAGTTCCAATAACAATTGTAGGGGCAGGTAGAACAGATGCAGGCGTACATGCACGTTACATCACCGCACACTTCGATACGGACAAGCATTTAGAGGCAAAAGATTTTGTATACAAATTAAATGCAATTTTCCCTGCAGATATTGCGGCCATTGATTTGCGTAATGTAAAGGATGATGCCCATGCCAGATTCGATGCTATTCAAAGGGCTTATGAGTATCATCTCACCAATTATAAGGATCCTTTTTTAGAAGAATATGCATATTATATAAAGCGTACCTTAGATTTTGATCGCATGAATGAAGCTGCTAAATTACTGTTAAAACACACTAATTTTAAATGCTTTAGTAAGACGAAAACGGATGTAAAGACGTATAATTGTAACATTAGTGAAGCCTATTGGGAGAGTCGTAAGGATCGATATGTTTTTCATATTTCGGCAGATCGGTTTTTAAGAAATAT
The DNA here is from genome assembly GCF_004216895.1 of Aquimarina brevivitae. Lineage (GTDB taxonomy): Bacteria > Bacteroidota > Bacteroidia > Flavobacteriales > Flavobacteriaceae > Aquimarina > Aquimarina brevivitae. The sequence continues at coordinate 1,383,156 of NZ_SGXE01000001.1, forward strand.
GGTTAGAGCCATAGTAGGAACACTAATTGAAATTGGAGAAGGAAAACTGAATATTGAAGACATGGAGGCTATCATTAATAGTCAAGACCGAAATAAGGCAGGCTATTCAGTGCCCGCCTGCGGATTATACCTGACTAAGGTCGCATACCCAAAAAACATTTACCTATAATTAAATGGCAGAAAAAACAGGAAACGCTTTTGATTTAAATCTATTTAAACGCTTGCTTAAGTTTACCAGGCCGTATAAGCTTGTTTTTTATTTTGTCGCAATCGCTGCTATATTACTTTCTGGTTTAGCAGTGGTTAGGCCATTGATTTTGCAAAATATAATAGATAGGGCAATCATTCCAAAAGAAGAGGAACTTCTGCTATACTTTGTGTCTTTGATGCTGGTTGCTTTAGTAGCAGAGGTCATTTTTCAGTTTTTGTTCGTTTATTTTGCCAATTGGTTAGGCCAACACGTAATCCGGGATATTCGAATTAAGCTTTTTAACCATATGGTTGGTTTTAAAAAGCAATATTTTGATAAGTCTGCGGTGGGTAGATTAGTTACTAGAGCCGTAAGTGATATCGAAACTATAGCGAGTATTTTTAGCGAAGGTTTATTTATGATTATAAGTGATCTGCTAAAGATGATCGTTATTTTAGGGTATATGTTTTATCAAAGTTGGCGTTTAACCCTATTTGTTTTATTAGTCTTACCACTAATATTGTATGCTACAAGAGTTTTTCAAAAGAAAATGAAAGCTGCTTTTGAAGAGGTAAGGACACAGGTTTCAAATCTTAACTCTTTTGTGCAAGAGCGTATTACGGGTATGAAAATTGTACAACTTTTTACTCGAGAGGAGAAGGAATATACCAATTTTAAGCAAATCAATGAAAAACATAAAAAGGGATGGATACGAACTGTTTGGTACAACTCAATCTTTTTTCCGATTGCAGAAATGTCAAGTAGTATCACCATTGGTTTAATAGTTTGGTTTGGTGGATTACAGGCAGCGCAAGGAGGGGTGATTACACTGGGTATCGTAGTTGCTTTTATTGAATTGTCTCAGATGTTATTTAGACCATTACGACAAATAGCGGATAAATTTAATACGCTTCAAATGGGTATGGTAGCAGCAAATCGAGTGTTTGCCATCCTGGATACTAAATCTGCAATTCAAAATAATGGAACTATCAAATTAGAACAAGTTGAAGGTAACATTCAATTCAATAACGTACGTTTTAGCTATATTGAAGCAGAAGAGGTGTTGAAGGGAGTTACTATGAACGTTAACGCTGGTGAAACAATTGCTATAGTAGGCGCTACAGGTGCAGGAAAATCCACTATAGTCAATTTGCTTAGTAGATTTTACGAAATTAATAGCGGAAGTATTTTGATTGATGGGACAGATATAAAAGATATCGAATTAAAATCACTTCGTAGCCATATTGCGCTAGTGCTACAAGACGTTTTTCTTTTTGCAGATACCATATTGAACAATATAACCTTAGGTGATCCATCAATTTCAGAAGAGGATGTAAAACAGGCAGCTAAAGAAATTGGAATTCATGATTTTATAATGAGTTTGCCTAATAATTATCTTTACAACGTAAAAGAACGAGGAGCGATGTTGTCTTCTGGTCAACGTCAATTAATATCTTTTCTTAGAGCATACGTTACTAATCCAGGGGTTTTAATTTTAGATGAGGCTACATCATCTGTAGATTCCTATAGTGAACAGTTAATACAACAAGCCACAGAAAAAATTACCGAAGGAAGAACTTCTATTGTTATTGCGCACCGTCTTGCAACCATTAGAAATGCAGATAAGATCATTGTAATGGACGCTGGTCAAATTGTAGAGCAAGGAAATCACCAAGAATTACTACAAATTGAAGGCGGGTACTATAGAAATTTATATGAAGTGCAGTTTGTGAGTGGTATAGAATAGAGTTATTACCGTGCTTGCATATTTACCATTTCTGCAAAGTCTATTACCCCTATTGCCATCAGTAAAATAACAACTCCCACAGACACAAGAAAATAACCAATACCTCCAAGTACTAAAAACAATAAAGTCTTTAAGATTATTGATTTTAGATTTAACTGATATAATTCTTTAAGAACATAAGCTACATAGAGTATGTAGATCAAAAACTGTAAGGCTGTTACTTCCCAAAATTGGTCAACCGTAAAAACAAATGGTAAGGTGATGATGCTGACTACTGCGATAATATGTGAATAGGCATAGAGGTAAATAACAAAATGCTCTGTTAAATTATATTTTTTATAATTCCAGAAAACAATCCTCGATAATATTGCTAGTAATGGAATGAACATAAAACTAATAATAGAATTGTATTGCGATACAATATCAAAAGTCTTTTCTTGTATTTCCATTTGCGCTGCGGAATCAGAAGCTTGAGTAATCATAATCTTCAATTTGTCTTTGACTAAAAAAGAATAAGCTCCTGTTATCGTAATTGCAATAGCAAAATAGCTAAAAGCATTGATGTAACGTTTTCTCACGCCGTGGATATAGCCATCAATAACTGCTGAGGGTCTTTTAAAAAGGTCAACAAAGGTTTTTAATAAAGAGTTGTCTAAATTAAGATACCGATCTGCAAAATCATCTACTAGATTTCTAAAGGTAATTCGCTTTGTGATTTTTTTAGCGCCACATTTAGGACAAAAATTAAACTCCTCAATTTGATATCCACAGTTTTTACAATTGGTAACGTTTACTAAAGCATTCATTATCGCAGATGTTTTTTGATCTTTTGGATTAATTCTTCTTTGCTATCAAATAAAATAAACCCACCATTTTTTAAATAAGAAATTTGCCCAGTTTCCTCACTAACTACTAGTGCTATTGCATCAGTCTTTTCGGTTATACCGGCAGCAGCTCTATGTCGTAGACCAAAACGTAGTGGCATATCTCGCTCATTGGTAACTGGGAGTATTACCCTAGTGGCTACAATGTGGTTATCTTCAACAATCATGGCACCATCGTGTAATGGGCTGTTTTTGTAAAAAATACTTTCAATTATTGGAGTATTTACGGCAATATTCATTTTATCTCCACTGGTTTTTACAAAATCGAGCGAAGTATTTCTTTTAATGACGATTAACGCTCCGGTATAAGACTCACCCATACTTTCACAAGCATTAACAATCGCATTAATATCGGTTGCGCTTTCTTCTGCCGTATCTCTCATAAACTTAAGTTGCCTTAAAAAGTTTCTTCTCTTGCCAAAATTTGTAGAGCCAATCATCAATAAAAATTTGCGGATCTCTTGTTGAAAAACTACAATTAAAGCAAACATACCGACTCCGATAAATTCACCTAATACACTGCTTAGCATTTCCATAGCCAAAAACTGTGTCAGTTTCCAGGCTAGGTAAATCATTACAATACCAATAAAAATATTAATCGCAGCGGTGCCCTTGACTAGTTTATAGACATAGTATAGTAAAAAGGCAACTAATACAATGTCAAGTATGTCTAATATTCTGAGGTTTATAAAATCCAAAGGCGAAGTGTTTTTGTAAAAATAGAATCGAAATAATTATATACCAAATTAAATTTGTTACGCTGAATTATATAAAGAATATAAGGTCACACACTCCTTAGCTTCTTTAACATCGTGTACTCTAAGGATATGAGCTCCGTTATGAAGCGCTAATGTATTGAGTACAGTTGTGCCATTTAAAGCTTCATCCGGAGTGGTTTGTAAACTTTTATAAATCATAGATTTTCTTGATAGTCCAACCAGTATGGGTAGCTCTTGCAATTGTAACAAAGGTAATTTTTTAAGTAACGTAAAGTTTTGACTTATATTTTTGGCAAAACCAAAACCAGGATCTAAAATGATATCATTAATTTGATAAGATTTGGCTTTTTGTAGTCGTTTAGAAAAATAGAGCTGTATTTCTTTTATTAAATTGTCATATTCGGTCAATGAAGTCATAGTTTGTGGTGTACCTTTCATGTGCATCATGATATACGGAACTTGTAATCTTCCTATGGTAGGCAGCATAGCGTCGTCTAAAGTACCTGCAGAGATATCATTAATGATAGCTGCACCTGCTTCTATACAATAAGTAGCTACTTTGCTTCTAAAAGTATCTATGGACAATAATGCTTCTGGAAATTTTTCAAGCAGTAAGCTTACAACAGGTGTTATTCTGGATAGCTCCTCTTCCTCTGTTATGTGTTTTGCACCTGGTCTTGAAGAATATGCACCAATATCAATAAAATCTGCGCCTTCCAATAGCATCTTTTCCACCTGATTTAGTAAAGCTGGTGAGTTTTTGTACTTTCCTCCATCATAGAAAGAATCTGGGGTAATATTCAAAACTCCCATTACTTTTGGTGTATCTAAGCTGATAAGATTGCCTTTGCAGTTTATTGTCATGCAACTTTAGTTTTTTTAGTCAATAGTTGGTTTAATTCCTATATTAAACGAAATTTACGCAAAATTAAAAAAGCGCAATGCAAGATACGTCTTCTCAATATGATAAAGTGATTAGTAAGTGCCGAAATTTGTTTAATAGAAAAATGAAGGATTATGGCAGTGCCTGGAGGATTTTACGATTGCCTTCATTAACGGATCAGATATTTATCAAAGCACAACGAATTAGGGGACTTCAGGAAAATGAAGTGCAGAAAGTTGAAGAAGGGCAGGTACCCGAATTTATGGGTATCATAAATTACTGTATCATGGCATTAGTGCAACTACAAAAAGGAGTCGCTGACCAACCTGATTTATCTGAAGAGGAAGCTACTCGATTATTTGATCAGCATATAGAGGAAACCAAGTCTTTAATGATGAACAAAAATCATGATTATGGAGAGGCTTGGCGAGAGATGCGTGTAACTTCATTAACGGATTTGATTTTACAGAAATTACTACGTGTCAAACAGATTGAAAATAATAAGGGTAAAACATTGGTTAGTGAAGGTGTCGATGCCAATTATCAAGATATGATTAATTATGCTGTTTTCGCGATGATACACCTGGGGGAAGCTGAGTAATGTTTTAAACTTTGTTAAATGTTGCTTCATCACCTATTTATGAATTATATTAAGCCAAATTTTTCTAATAATATTTAACCATCCTATGAAGATACTAGTTGGATTTTCAAGAATTTTTGTTGCAATTTTATTTATATTTTCAGGTTTTGTAAAATTGAATGACCCACTTGGTTTTTCTTACAAATTACAAGAATACTTCAGTGAGGGGGTATTGAATTTAGAGTTTTTGATTCCTTTTTCGCTTCTACTAGCAATATTCTTAGTGATCTTTGAAATTGTTTTAGGAGTTACTTTACTTTTGGGTTATTTGCAAAAGTTTACGTTATGGTCATTATTGTTGATGATTGTATTTTTTACTTTTCTCACATTTTACTCCGCATATTTTAATAAAGTTACCGATTGTGGTTGTTTTGGAGATGCCTTGCCATTAACTCCTTGGGAGTCTTTTACTAAGGATGTTATTTTACTAGTGCTGATTTTGATATTATTTGCGGGTAGAAAGTATATCACCCCTATAAAACCCGTAGCAATACATAAATATGTGGTATTCGTTGTTTTTTCAGCTTGTTTGGTATTTGGATATTATGTGTTAATGCACTTACCGGCAATTGATTTTAGAGCCTATAAAATTGGGGCTAATATTGAAAAAGGAATGGAAGTTCCACCGAATGCTCCCGAAGCTGTGTTTGAATACTCCTGGAAGTTTAAGGTTAATGGGGAAGAAAAAATTGTAACGACAAACGGCTCATATCCTGATGTTGACGGAGAATTTATTGGCGTGGAGACGACAACCATAAAAGAAGGATATGTACCTCCTATCCACGATTTTTCGATTACTTCATTAGATGGGCAGGATTATACAGATGAGTTTTTAGCCCAAAAGAATGTGATATTGGTAATTATGTATAACCTGGTTAAAAGTGAAGCAGAAGGTTTGCGAGCAATTAAAGAACCGATAGATAGAGCAATGGAATTGGGATATACGGTTATTGGATTAACGGCATCGTCAGAGGAAGATATAAAAGAAGTCAAAGATACATTCAATCTTAATTTTGACTTTTACACCACAGATGAAACAGCATTAAAGACAGTTATACGCTCCAATCCAGGTATTGTACAACTTAAGGAAGGTACGATAGTAGATAAGTTACATTGGAATGATGTTAATGAATTGGAACTGCAAAAAGTGGAACCAGCAAAGCCGCTACTTAATCAACGGTTAAAAGGACAGTTGGATAGCATCGTGTCTTTGGATCAAAAAGGGCGAAATGAAGATGAAATTTCGTGGGAAGAACAGCAAGTTATAGATAGCACCAATACTGTTTTTATTGAAAAGGTGTTTGATACCTATGGATACCCTGGTAAATCTTTGGTAGGTGAAGAGTCTAGTAGCGCAGCTTGGTTGGTGATCCAACATTCGGATAAGATCGACCAATATCTTCCATTGATAAAAGAAGCGGCAGAAAAGGATGAAATCCCTTTTCGACTTGCTGCAATGATGGAAGATCGGAGTTTGATGCAAAACAACAAAGAACAGATTTACGGTACTCAGGGAACTGTGATTACCACCAAAAATAATAAGACAGTACCTTTAATTTGGCCGATTAAAAATCCTGAAGATGTAAACGAAAGAAGAAATGCAGCAGGATTTGATAGTACCGTTGAGGAGTATTGTCAGGGGCTTTTAGGGGTGGAATACAAGGTCTATACACTGGAAGAAGTAAATAACATGAAGCAAAAATAACAAACGAATGATAGGTTACCTTTTGAGCAAAATAGGGTATGCATTATTAACCTTACTAGGGGTGATCACGGTAATTTTTTTGTTGTTTTCACTACTGCCTGGTGATCCGGCACAAATGATGTTGGGTCAAAATGAGTCTGAGGAACAAGTACGACAGGTAAAGGAGAAATACGGTTTTGATAAACCGTTGTCAAAACAATTTCAATATTACCTTAATGACCTATCTCCGGTTTCATTTCATAGTCAACAACTGGATGATTTTACCTATTATGCATCGAAAAAATACGGAGGTATTGTTTTATTTTCTGTTGGTAATCTTGAGATAGCTTTGAAAAAACCGTACTTAAGGGAATCCTTTCAAAAAAACGGTAAAGAAGTAAGTGAGGTTATTGCCGAGACATTACCCAATACTATTATTCTTGCAGTTACCGCAATTACCCTAGCAATTGTCATAGGATTATCTTTAGGCGTAGTCAGCGCACTAAAAAAAGACTCTTGGATTGATAAAACTATTCAGTTGGTAAGTACATTAGGGATGAGTGTACCTTCCTTTTTTAGTGCCATTATTTTTGCCTGGCTTTTTGGATATGTGTTACATCGTTATACTAACCTTAATATGACAGGGAGTTTGTATGAAGTGGATGATTTTGGGGAAGGTAAATATATCGCCTGGAAGAATTTAATTTTGCCTGCCGTGGTTTTAGGCATTAGACCCTTAGCCGTAGTAACACAATTAATGCGAAACTCCTTGCTAGAAGTTTTGGGGCAAGAGTATATAAGAACAGCAAAAGCAAAGGGGTTAGCAATGCTTCAGGTAATTCGAAGACACGCCCTTAGAAATAGTTTAAATCCTGTAGTTACCACAGTATCAGGTTGGTTTGCTTCTTTGTTAGCAGGAGCCGTTTTTGTGGAATATATTTTTGGATGGAATGGACTGGGTAAAGAAATTGTAGATGCGCTAAACACTTTGGATCTGCCTGTGATTATGGGCTCTGTGCTGGTTATAGCAACCATGTTTATCGTAATCAATATCTTTGTTGATATCATTTACGGAATATTAGACCCAAGAATTCGTGTGTAAACATATAAACTTTTTAACTAAACTTTTAACCAAAAACTAATGAGAAAAAATATCGTTGCCGGCAACTGGAAGATGAATAAAAACCTTACGGAAACAGGAGATTTAATCGGAGAACTAAAGCTAAAGCTTAAATCCTACACTGGTCATACCGAAGTGATCATCGCGCCAGCTTTCACCAATCTTTTTTACGCTTTTGAAGAACTCCGCCAAACTGCGATAAAGGTAGCGGCACAGAATATGCACCAAGAAAATAATGGAGCCTATACCGGCGAGGTATCCGCAGATATGTTGAAGAGTATTGGTATTGATACTGTAATTCTGGGGCACAGTGAACGTAGAGCTTATTTCAATGAAACAGATGCTATACTCGCCGAAAAAGTAAATGCAGCTTTAGAAAACGGAATGACTATTATTTTTTGTTTTGGTGAAAAGTTAGAAGAAAGAAAAAGTAATCAGCATTTTGAAGTCGTTGCTGAACAATTATCAAAGGCTTTATTTCACCTAAGCGAAGAACAATGGAAAAATTTGATTTTAGCTTATGAGCCTGTATGGGCTATCGGTACAGGAGAGACAGCAACTCCAGAGCAGGCTCAAGAAATGCATGCCTTTATTAGAAAACAAATAGCAGATCAGTATAGTGCCGATATGGCAAATGAAGTATCTATTTTATATGGTGGTAGCGTTAAGCCAAATAATGCGGCAGAGTTGTTTTCTAATCCAGATGTAGATGGTGGGTTAATAGGTGGAGCTTCCCTGGATTCTGAAAGCTTTGTTAGTATTGTGAATGCTTTTGAGTAAAAGAATAAATTAAGATAGTTAAGAAAAAGCACCTTTAACAGGTGCTTTTTTTAGTTAATACAGTATTTTTGTTACTAAATAAAAACAAACGAGTGAATACATATATAGGTTATTACTTTACTATTAGTCCTGTTAATCCCGGAGCAGAAATATTAATTGCAGAATTGGGTGAACTAGGCTTCGAAAGCTTTGTAGAAACGGACGATGGAGTGGAGGCATTTATACTCAAAGATCAGTGGAATGACACACTATTAGAAGATCTATTCATCCTCCAGTCGGGTGAATTTAGGGTAAACTATGAATATAAGGAGATAGAGCAGGTTAATTGGAATGAAGAATGGGAAAAGAATTTTAACCCATTAATCGTTGATGGTGTTTGCAGTATTAGAGCACCATTTCATGAAAAGCCAATAGTATCCTACGATATCATTATTGAGCCCAAGATGTCTTTTGGAACCGGGCATCACGCTACTACACATATGATGGTTCAGTATCTATTAGAGGCCAATTTGTCCGATACAAAAGTGTTAGATATGGGCTGTGGAACAGGGGTGTTAGCTATATTGGCAGAGTTCAAAGGAGCAAAAGCAATTGATGCTATAGACATTGATAATTGGTGTTATCTAAACACCAAAGAAAATATAGAACGTAATCATTGTCACAATATTACTGTATATGAAGGTGATGCTACCTTATTAAATGATAAGTTCTATGATGTCATCATTGCCAATATCAATAGAAATATTCTTTTAAAAGACATACCAACCTATGCCTCTTGTTTGCATACTGGTGGTAAGCTCTTACTGAGCGGTTTTTACATAGAAGACTTAGAAATGATAACGAAAAAATGTGCTGATAATGGATTAGAGTTTGTTTCTAATAAAATTAAAAGTAATTGGATTGCAGCGCTTTATGAGTTAAAATAATGTTGTGGTTGGAGCTGATTCCTAACATATTTAATATATTTGTAAAAATTGGATTACCATGAGTTTAAAAGAAAAAGCATTAGAAGAAGTACTAGAGAAAGCCCTAGATCAAAAAAATAATGAGATAGTGTTATACAACGATGATGTTAATACTTTTGATCATGTTATAGAAACCTTGGTCTCGGTCTGCGAGCATTCTCCGGTACAAGCTGAACAATGTGCGATATTAGTTCATTTTAAAGGTAAATGCACCGTAAAAACCGGAGCTTATGACGAATTGGTGCCTAAATGTTCTAAATTATTACAAGCAGGTTTAAGTGCAGAAATTGTATAAAAAGATAAATATTTGAAATAAAAATGCTCGCTTTCGCGAGTATTTTTTTTGTTAAAACACTAAACTAATGCTTGTTAGTTTGACAAAAAAAGAAGGAGTAGATTAATTTTAACACTTAAAATTCAAAAATTTATGATATGTAAGAAAAAGACTAATAATTTTTTACTGGTATCATATTAATATTTCTATTTATAAATTTATTAAATGCATTAATGCGTAGTCTTTTATTTCATTAGTCCTTTTTTCTTCGTGTCGTTTTTCGTCCGATTTTTGAGCATTTGATTTGATTTAAGGTTTTCACTTTTTTCAATTATGTGATTTAATTAAGAGGGTTTTAGGTGGCATTAAATTTTTGGGCGCGCTATTCTAAAAAAAAAATTTTATATTCATCCTCGATTTAGAGTTCAAAGCTTTAAATAATGTTATGAAAAGAGTATCTGGCTAACTACCACAAAAGCTCTTTAAAAAGTAACTACACAAACTCAACTTTTAAAATGAAAAAAATTAAATTATTAGCGCTTTGCGCTATCGCTGCAGGAGTAGTAACCTCTTGCCAAAAAGATGAAATTGCTGACGCAACAACAGAAGTTTCTTCATTAGATTTATCAAAAGCTCAAATAGAAGCCTTACACGAAGCCGGAGTTAATTCTTATGGTGCTCAATTAGGTAAAATGGAAACCATCGATGGTGTTACCAAAGATGTGGTTTACGTAGCAGATTATGCATTGGATTTACAAAAGCTCATGAATGGAGAATTTGCCCTCGGAACTGCTGAAGATGGACAAAAGCAGTATAGAACTAACAATTTAATTAGTTCTTCTAATAGTACTATTGATATCATTGGATATACTGGTTCTTGTTGTGCATTAACAAGTACAATGCAAACTGGTTTACAGTGGGCGGTAAACAACTATAATAGAATTAATACTAGATTAAATTTTAGATTAACTTTTGGAACCGATTACCAATCTAAAGATATGGTTGTGTATAACAACGGACAAGGTGGTGCCGGAGGACAAGCAGAATTTCCAAGTGGAGGTAGACCAGGAAAATTTATTCAAATTAACGCTGGTACTGGTTCTTTTGGTGGAAGTAATGTAAATAACGTAAATGAACACGTTATTGGTCACGAAATTGGACATGCAGTAGGTTTTAGACATACGGATTATGCTCGAAGAAGATGTGATGGAAGTAACGAGGGGACTGCTGGTTCTATCGGTGCTGTTCATATCCCTGGAACTCCAACTGCAAATCGTTGGGGACAAAGCGGCTTAGATACAAATTCTTTAATGATATCTTGTTTCGACGGAAGCGAAGATGGGGAATTTAGTAATTTTGATGTCGTAGCATTAGAGTTCCTATATTAAGAAGTATTAAAAAATAAAATAAGCTTTGAACATATCATTAAATCCCGGGTAACACCCGGGATTTTTTATTTCACTACTACATATTATTTAACAAAGTAATATGCTTTTTTTAAAAAAAATTAACAAAAGTTTTTAATTTACAACATTTTAGCAGATTTTCGTACTTGTAAAAAAATTCCCTTTTTTTGAATTTAATTTAATACTATGAAAAAACTTTTATTGCTGTTATGCATGTTTAGTACTGCTGTGGCTTTAGCACAGTATAATCCTAATGCTCCCTGGATGAAGACATTAGAAAATAAAAATAATAAGCCCTTAAAATTTGAAGAAATTGTAGATGCTTTCAATACATATTGGAAAGATAAAGACCATACTAAAAAAGGGTCTGGTTATAAACCGTTTAAAAGATGGGAGGCGTATTGGAAACATTTTGTAAAGGAGGATGGTACGTTACCTACTCCTCAAGAATTATATGCTACTCTAGAACAAAAACGTGCTTTAGAAGCTAAATTGGTAGATCAAAGTAATTGGCAATCTTTAGGTCCCTACGCACATACCAATACCGGATCTTGGTCATCAGGGCAAGGAAGAGTAAATGTTATTACTGTAGATCCTAACAATCAAAACGTAATATACGTAGGTGCACCTGCTGGAGGTATTTGGAAATCAACGGATGCGGGTACCACTTGGACTCCGTTATCTGATGAATTACTACAAATAGGAGTATCTGCAATTGCCATAGACAATAGAGACTCAAACGTTATCTATATTGGTACAGGAGATGATGATGGGGCTGATAGTTATAGTATTGGTGTGTTGAAATCAACTGACGGAGGACTTACCTGGAATTCAACAAATTTAACGTTTAGGGATAACTCTTCATTTATTAATGAAGTATATCTTGATCCGACAAATCAGGATAAAGTATTTGTATCTTCAAACAGAGGTTTTTATAAGTCAACAGATGGAGGAGCAAACTTTACCGTAACACTTAATCAAGATTTGGATGATATCAAATTGAAGCCTGGTGACTCTAATGTAATATATGCAGCAACTAATACTGATGTTTTTGTCTCTATTGATAATGGAGATTCATTTCAGTTAGCCGATACGGGGTTGCCGTCAATAAGTAGTAGGCTTGTTTTAGCTGTTTCCGCAGATGCGCCAAACAATGTCTACGTACTAAGTGCAGCTTCAGATAGAAGCTTTCAAGGGATTTTTAAATCTATAAATAGTGGAGGTAGTTATTCAAGGTTAGATGATGGAAGTTTAGATCTATTTGATGGATCTACGCAGGCCTGGTATGATTTAGCTTTGGAGGTATCAGATGTAAATAGCGACCAGATTTACCTAGGAACGGTAGATGTCTTTAGGTCAATCGATGGTGGGGTAAATTTTGAAAAATGGAATAGCTGGAGTAATCCTTCAGGTTCTACATACACCCACGCTGATATTCATATGATCCGCGAGTTTAATGGTAACCTATTTTTTGGTACTGATGGTGGTATTTATGAATTACCAGCAGGTTTAGCTTCCACGGTGGATCTTACAGAGGGTCTTGCTATTGGTCAGTTTTATAGAATTTCGGTTTCTAATCAAACCTCAAACAACATAATGGGCGGTTTGCAAGATAATGGAGGTTATGCGTATAGTGATAATAATTGGAAAAATTACTATGGAGCCGATGGAATGGATACAGCGATTGATCCTAATGACCCTAATAAGTATTATGGTTTTGTACAGAATGGAGGAGGATTATATTTTTCAAACGATGCAGGTGTAAGTTTGGCTGGCTCGATTAACGGTCCGGAACAAGGTAATTGGATAACTCCCTTGATTATGAATAAAGAAGGTGAATTATATGCAGGATATACCAGACTTTACAAATTAGAGTCTGGACAATTTCAAGTAGTTTCTCAAAATTTATTAGATAATATTGATGGTATTGCGGTAGATCCAATTGACAGTGATAACATGTATGTCTTTATAAATCGTGTTCTTAGAAAAAGTGTAGATAGGGGAGCAACCTTTACAGTTGCACATACTTTTAATGGAAATATTACCAGTTTAGCTGTAAGTAGTACAAATAATGAGGTGGTTTATGTTACTACAACAACAAATGTTTATAAATCAGTAAACGGAGGTGTTGATTTTGAAGATATCACTTTTAACCTACCTTTTGATACTAAATTAGTAGTTAAGCATCAGGGATTACATCCTGATAACCCAATTTTTGTAGGAACGAGTCTTGGGGTATACCGATTGGACGAAACTCAAAATACCTGGGAAACATTTGCAAATAACCTACCGAATACAGCAGTACGAGATATAGAAATTAATGAGTTAGATGGTAATATTACAATCGCTACTTATGGTCGTGGTGTTTGGAGGTCTGATATACCTGAAGTGCAGGCTGGTGTGGATATGGCAATGTTGTCTGGTGGTATCGGTCAAAGCCAAACTTTTGTATGTGGAAATGTTACTCCTAGGGTTACTTTGCAAAACAACGGTACAGCAACTATTACTGATTTTATAGTACGTTACGATTTAAATAATGCTTCTGTAGTAGAGCAGAGTTGGTCAGGTTCGCTTGCACCTAATGAAAATGTTGATGTTGTTTTTCCAACAATAACTTTAGATGAAATAGGGCAGCAAACCCTAAGTTTTTCTGTAGAAGCTGTAAATGATGCTTTTGTTGTAAATAATAGTAGAACTGCGAACTTTTTTGTGAATAAATCTGCTGACTTAGATGTCTTTGATTTTGAATCTCAAGATCAAGAGTTTGTAGTGCAAGGTGGATTGTGGGAAAGAGGAATTCCTACGGGTACGTTACTTAACGCTGCTAGCTCTGGTCAAAATGTATATGCTACTAATCTTAGTGGAAACTATTCAGATCAAACAAGGAGTTATTTGGTTTCTAGATGCTATGATTTAAGTGCAATCGAAAATCCAGTTTTAAAATTTGATATGGCTTTTGATATTGAGTTAGATTGGGATTTTGTTAATGTTGAATATACTTTGGATGGAGGAACGACCTGGCAAATCCTAGGTCAATTTGGAGATCCATCTTGGTATAATAGTGAAACCTTACCAGGAAATAATTGTAGAAATTGTCCAGGAGCACAATGGACAGGTGCTGATACTACCTTAAAAGAGTATAGTTATGATTTGGTTAGTTTAACCAATGAAACCAGTTTTATCTTTAGGTTTAATTTTGTTAGTGATCAATCGGTAAATAATGAAGGTGTAGTCATTGATGATGTAAGGATAGAAGGGAATTCATTAAGTATTGATGATTTTGAAAATCAAATTGCTTTTGTAGTGTATCCTAATCCTTCAAAAGATATATTCAATATACAATGGCGAAATGCTTCTACGGTTAAATATTCAGTTTATGATATTACCGGAAAATTGGTTTTGAAAAAAGATGATTTAGATCTCTCAGATCAGGAGACACAGATTGACCTTTCTTCATTTACTAAAGGTGTATATTTTCTTAAAATAGCATTGGATAGCAAGGAAAGCAATGTCAAGTTATTAAAGCGTTAATAATTAGATCTAAAAAAATCCCGGGCAGCACCCGGGATTTTTTAATTTTTATGGCTAACTCTACTATTTGTAAATTATAAATAGACTAGAGGTTTAACTTATGGAGAATACTATTTAGTAACCTCATTAGATTCAATAGCCTTTTCATAATGGATCGTAAGTGTTCTTAAGCTATTCAAAAACGTTCCGCCATCCTTTCTTTTAACTGTTACGACTGTATTTCCATCATTCGCTGAGTTTATTTCAGTTACTACTACTTTAGTTCCGGGTAAAGACTTAAAATTTAGAATCCCCCCTTTTTTCAATATAAAATTGTTTTTAGGAAAATTAATATAAGCATAGTTATTAGAGGAGGGCGAAGCAAGAGTAAGCTCTTCACCTACCTTTATATCCTGGTCAGATATAGCTGAGAACGAAACGCTTAGGCATAATACAAAAGCCATAAAATTGAAGAAAACAAATTTTTTCATACCAATAAATATTAATTATTAAACATTCACCTCTATTTATTGCAAATTTAATAATTACGTTAAAACCCATTAAAACATTGGGGTTAAATAAAAGTTAAACTATTGTAGTTCGATAGTATTACTATTACATTTGTGAGCATTATTCTAAATCGTTAGTGTCGTGAAGGATTTAATAGGAGATCTTAAGGTTAAGATTAATGAGAAGGTTTTTATAAAAGACCCGGAGTCATCAGACTTGGGTAAAAGAATTATAGAAACCAGTATCATTTTAATTGATGAAATTGGCTTTGAAAGCTTTACGTTTAAAAAGCTTGGTGCCAAGATAGGCTCTAATGAAAGCTCTATTTACCGATATTTTGAAAATAAACATATGTTGTTACTGTATTTAACTTCTTGGTATTGGGGCTGGTTGGAATATAAGTTGGTTTTCGCAACACATAGCATTTCTGATCCAATTAATAAGTTAAAGACTGCGATTCAAATTGTAACAGAGCCTATAGAACAAGATAATGCCTTTTCGTACATCAACGAAGTGCTTCTAAATAAAATTGTGATTAACGAATACTCTAAATCGTATTTAACCAAAAAGGTGGATAAAGAAAATAAGGAAGGGTATTTTTCAAAATACAAACGTTTAGTGAATAGAATAAGTGATATGATAAAAGAAGTAGATATAAGCTATAATTTCCCTGCAAGTTTGGCGAGTACAATTGTGGAGGGAGCGCTTCATCAACATTTTTTAGTAGAGCATTTTGAATCATTGACGAATTGTAATGATACAGTTTCCCCTTCAGATTATTTTGTAGACTTGGCTTTTAAATCCTTAAACAATACTTCTAATGAGTAAATCAATTTTAACCGCTTGGCAGAGATTAATAGGATTGTTAGAGTTAGATAAAAAGGATATTTTTCAAACCTTTTATTATGCAATTTTTGCTGGATTTGTAAATCTATCTTTACCACTAGGTATACAAGCAATTATAAACTTAATTCAAGGAGCACAGATTAGTACTTCTTGGATCATACTGGTCATCTTAGTGACCCTTGGTGTTGCTTTTGTGGGGGTTCTACAGCTTATGCAAATTAGAATAATTGAAAATGTTCAGCAAAAGATTTTTACGAGGGCTTCTTTTGAATTTTCATATCGCTTTCCGAAAATAAAAATGAGTGAGTTACGTAATTATTACCCTCCAGAGCTTGCAAACCGCTTTTTTGATACGCTTACCGCACAGAAATCCTTAGCTAAAATTTTAGTGGATTTTCCAACAGCGCTTTTGCAAATTATTTTTGGGTTAACCTTACTATCATTCTACCATCCATTTTTTATAATTTATGGTTTGCTATTGCTGTTATTGATATATATCGTTTTTAAATATACGGCACAGCGTGGTATGGAAACCAGTCTTAAAGAATCTAAAAGTAAGTATAAGGTAGCACATTGGATACAAGAAGTGGCCAGAACAATAGTAAGTTTTAAGCTTTCGGGTAAAACTAATCATGCTGTTTCTAAAAATGACTCCTTGGTGTCAGAATATCTTGATGCTAGGGAAAGCCACTTTAAAGTCTTGATCATTCAGTTTATACAAATGATTGGTTTTAAAGTTTTGGTTACGGCAGGTTTATTACTTATCGGTGGTATTTTAGTGTTAAACCAAGAAATGAATATTGGTCAATTTGTAGCTGCTGAAATTATCATCGTATTAGTCATCGGGTCCGTGGAAAAGTTAATTTTAGGATTAGAATCCTTTTATGATGTGTTAACTTCTTTAGAAAAGCTGGGGCAAGTTGTAGACAAAGAATTAGAACCACAAGAGGGAGAAAAACCATTTCAAGAAAATGAGGGTTTCGAGGTAGAATTAAAAGATGTTTCATTCGAGCCATTTAATGAAGGTAAATTAATCTTAGATAAGATTAGTTTTACGATTACTCCTACTTGCACCATATTAATTAATGGGCCTAATGGATCTGGTAAAACCACATTATTACGTACCATAGCAGGTTTAATTGAGCCAACATCCGGTAACATATTTATCAATAATATCAATTTAAGAGGGATTAATCTTAATTATTATCGATCGCATCTTGGTCAATCTTTGACCGAAGAATCTCCTTTTGAAGGCACTTTAAGAGAAAATATTACATTTGGAAATCCTGATATTTCTACAGAACAAGTAATGTGGGCTATTGAAAAAATGGGTTTAACAGATTTTGTGAAACAGCAACCAAATGGATTACAAACTATAATATATCCTGAGGGGCAACAAATCCCATATACGGTGTCTAAGAAGATTGTATTGGCACGTAGTATAGTACGTAAACCTAGATTGTTAATTCTTAAAGATCCTTTGGATCAATTTAATGAACCCGAAGTTTCAAGAATCATAGATTTTTTAACCGATCCTGCTAATCCTTGGGCTTTAGTTGTAGTCAGCCAAAACCCGAAATGGATTGAACGTTGTAGTAGAACAATTACAATAAATGAAGGAAGAATTGTTAATGATAAATAAGTGTATCAATGCTGAATATTGGAAGTAGTAAATTGAATAAAACAGTGGATCTTTCTGGATATACTGCGTATAAAAAAGTGATGCATAAGGGAGATCATAAGAAATTTTCGAGATTTTTAGGAGCGTTTGCTATTATGTCGATAATCATCTTATTTCTTCCGTGGACACAGAATATTTCGGGTTCAGGTTATGTTACTACCTTGACTCCAGATCAAAGACCTCAAACCATACAATCACCAATACCAGGTAAGATTGAAAAGTGGTATGTAAGAGAAGGAGATTTTGTGACCAAAGGGGATACGATACTTTTTATATCCGAAATTAAAAATGAATATTTTGATCCCAAATTAGTAGAACGTACTGGGCAACAAATTCAATCTAAAAATTTTGCTTTAAATTCTTATAAAGGAAAAGTAAATGCACTAAATGCTCAAATACAAGCCTTGAAAAACGAGCGGGTCTTAAAGTTAGAACAGGCTAAAAATAAATTGATGCAGGCTAATCTTAAGGTAAAAAGCGACAGTATTGATTTAGAAGCAGCTAAAACTAATTTAACCATTGCCGAGCGGCAGTTTAATCGTATACAGCAATTAGAGAAAGAGGGCTTAAAGTCACTTACTGAAGTTGAAGGGAAACGGTTGAAACTACAAGAAACACAGGCTAAATTGATATCTCAAGAAAATAAACTTTTAGCAAGTAAGAACGAAGTTATCAATGCACGGGTAGAATTAAATAGAGTTCAGGCGGAATATACGGATAAGGTATCCAAAGCCCAAAGCGATATGTTCACCGCACAATCCAGTCAATACGACGCAGAAGCGCAGGTTACCAAGTTAGAAAATGAGTATACCAATTACGAGATGCGGAACGATTTATATTATATCAGAGCACCTCAGAGCGGTTATATCAATAAGGCGATAAAGGCAGGTATCGGAGAAACCTTTAAGGAGGGAGAGGAATTAGTTGGGATAATGCCTTCAAAATATGATTT
The DNA here is from genome assembly GCF_004216895.1 of Aquimarina brevivitae. Taxonomy (GTDB): domain Bacteria; phylum Bacteroidota; class Bacteroidia; order Flavobacteriales; family Flavobacteriaceae; genus Aquimarina; species Aquimarina brevivitae. Next base: position 1,401,947 of record NZ_SGXE01000001.1, read on the forward strand.
AGCCGTAGAGACCTTTGTAGAGCCAATCGATTTACCTTTGGTACACCTTGGCGAAGAGGTAAGAATTCAGTTTGATGGTTGGCCGGCAATTGTTTTTAGTGGTTGGCCTAATGTATCCTATGGTACTTATGGTGGCAAAGTGGTGGCAATTGAAACCTTTATTAGTAAAAACGGTAAATATCGAATATTACTCGCGCCGGATGAAAATGATCATCCCTGGCCTACGGATATTAGAGTAGGATCTGGAGCAATGACCATTGCCTTATTAGAAGATGTACCTATTTGGTTTGAGCTATGGAGACAGCTTAATGGCTTTCCTCCTAATTATTATAATCCAGAGTCCACCTCTTCAAAAGGAAATATTAATAAACCAGAAAAAAAGTAGTTTACGTCTTAAGAAAAAAGTAAATGAGGATAGTTAGTATCAAAATAGTATGGTTTTGTTTCTTTTTTAATTCCCTGTCAGGTACCAGTCAAACGGTTCAGGATACGCTGGTAATGAATTTTAAAGAATATCTAGGTTATGTAAAGAAATATCATCCTGTTGCCAAACAAGCAAATTTGGTACTTAATAATGCAGAGGCTAATTTATTAAAATCAAGAGGGGGTTTTGACCCCAAGCTGGAAGTCGATTACAGTCAAAAGGAATTTAAAGAAACGGAGTATTATGATATTTTGAACGCTACGTTTAAAATCCCAACATGGTTTGGAATAGAACTTAAAGGTAAATTTGAACAAAATGAAGGCGTTTATCTAAATCCCGAAAGAACAGTACCAGACGATGGGTTGTATAGTGCAGGTATATCCGTACCTGTAGCTCAAGGGCTGTTAATCAATGATAGAATGGCTACGTTAAAAAAGGCCAAAGCTTTTGAAGGGCAATCACAAGCGGATAGAGATTTATTAATTAACGATATTCTTTTTGAAGCAAGTTTAGCATATTTCAATTGGTTAAAAGCCTATCAGGAACGTATGTTATTTAGTGATTTTGTAGATAATGCGTTTCAACGTTTTCAGGGTGTAAAAAGAAGTGCTGAAGCAGGGGACAAAGCAATCATTGATACCGTTGAAGCTAAAATAGCGTATCAAAATAGAAATTTAAGTTTAGTGCAAGCAGATTTAGACCTCACTAAAGCGCGTTTAGAACTGTCGAACTATTTATGGTTAGGTAATAATATACCGGTAGAATTAAGAGCATCAGTGATACCTGATGTAGCATTAGAGAATTATATTGATCAGGCTTTGCAGATCAACGGACGATTATTAAGTGATTTTGATCAAGAAAACCATCCTAAGCTGAGGTCACTAGGTTTTAAAATAGAAGGTTTAGAAATCGATAAGCGGCTTAAAGCTAATAAATTATTGCCTTATATTGGGTTGGAATATAATTTCTTGACGGAGACTCCAGATGTCACTGATTCATTCAATACCGCTAATTATAAAGCAGGTCTTACGTTCAATTTCCCTTTATTTTTAAGAAAAGAGCGCGGGGATCTTCGATTGGCTAAAAATAAATTACAAGACGTAGAGTATGAGCGGTTAAGTACTGCATTACAACTAAAAAATAAGGTATTAGCCGTCTACGCGGAAGTTGAATCGTTACAGGATCAAAATGATCTCATTACTAATATTGTACAGGATTATGTGGCACTGTTGAATGCTGAAACCCGAAAATTTAGTTTTGGGGAAAGTTCAGTGTTTTTAATTAACTCTAGAGAAAAAAGTCTCATAGATGCGCGCTTAAAAAATATTCAGGTACAAATTAAATGGCTCGAGGCTAAGGCAAAACTTTTCAAAACCTTAGCGATTAATCCTACGGACTTGTGATACTAATAGGTAGAAAGTGCATTTATAAAAATTCTAGTAATTCTCGTCTAGGCTATCTATAACCTGTTTTATACAGCATAAGCCACTATAGATCGATAGCATCGATATGTGGATGATTTTCATCGTACTGTACTTTTTGTTGATTTAACTTTTGCATAAACGAAGAATTCTTTTCAAGAAATTTATCATTTTTAAAAAGTACGTATTTACCCTGTCCGTGGATGTTAAGTGTCGGTAAATTATAGATATAAAGTTGATAAAATGGAATTGCCCATACAAAATACTGTAAACCTTTATTTACGCGTATCACGATACCTCTTGGTCGTAGTTCAATATGACCGTATTGAGCATTATGTGTTGCAAAATAACTTTTTAAGTTTGGGCTAACTTCTTGTATGGTCAGTTTTTTGGAACGTATTCCTTTTAGCCTTATTTTTTGCAAAAGTGAGTACCGCTTGCCTACTAATTCATTTAAACTTTTTGATTTTTTTCTTTTCGTAAGTAACGAATCAATAATCATACAGTTGCTAAATTAGAAGACTTTCGCTCCATACCCTATACGGTAGGCTTTCCTTTCAGCCTTTTTTCAATTTTTTGTTTTTTTACGGTAATTCGCTTCATTAGATCCATTAATTCCGGATCATTATTTTTTTTGTAGATTTTATTAATGTCTAAAACTAACTGCTTAGCCTCTCGTGATGCAGAAACTCTGTCACTTGTAGACATATTACTCATTTTTCTATTCTCGAATTCTAATGCTTTAGAGATTAATTCCATAAAGTTTTGTCTAAATAAAATTTGTCTAAAATAGGATTAATGTTGGGTTTGACAATAGGTTTTAGCTTAGGATTAACAAATAAGTTGTTTATTTCATTTTTTCGGCATAAGAAGCGGGTAAAATACCTCGATTGTATTTTTTGGAAATGACTAGGGTGAACTCAGCTCCAAAAAAAAGTATTAAACTAGAGTAGGAGACCCATAGAAGTATTAAAATGATTGATCCTGCAGCACCAAAAGTACTACCTGGATCAGCCATACCAAAATACAGCCCTAGGCCATATTTACCAATAACAAACAAGATGGCGGTTACAAAAGCACCTAGCCATACGTCTTTCCATTTAATTTTTACATCTGGTAAATATTTGAATATCAGCGCAAAAAGTACAGTTACAAGGCCTAATGAGATTAAGAAATCAATTGCTTGCAATAGGGTGATTACAATTTCAGGGAAACGTTGTTGTAACCAATCTGTAAGTGCCGTGATTAAGGCTGTTAAAACCAAGGATATTAATAATAGAAAACCAATAATAAGAATAAGTCCTAAAGAAAAGAAACGATCTCTAATCATTTTTAGAATTTCGCTTTTTGGATTGGGCTGTACGTTCCAAATTGTATTCAAGGATTTTTGTAGTGAGATAAACATTCCGGTGGCCCCATATAACAAAGTTATGATTCCTACGATGATCGCAAATGTGGATTGATCGGTATCTGCTACATTTCGCACCATACTATCTACCGCTTGTGCTGACTCAGCGCCGAGAACATTTTGAATTTCGGTCATTATACGTCCTTTTACTTTACTTTTTTCATAAAAAAGTCCAGTGGTTTGTACAACAATAATTATTAATGCGGGAAATGAAAATAGTGCATAATAACTTACCGCTGCACTCAGTTGAAAAGGTTGGTTAGAAAGCCAACCATTAAAAGTATTAACGAGTATTGAAATAAAGGATTTTAAACCTTTCTTGGGCTTGACCATAAGAACAAATTTTTCATTTAAAAGTAGGATAATAGTTAAAAAAGGAGTGCTTAATTACTAAAAAAGATGACGTAAATCAGTAAAAGAGTCATCCTTTTTAGGATATGAATTAATAAGTTTTGACTTCAGCATATATTTTAGTTTTTTACGATGAGAAAATTAAAGTTATTTATCCCCATAACGCTATTTACATTTATGCTTACCGATTCAAATTCATATCCTAATATTTTGTATCAAGAAAATAAACAAATACCCGTAGAAATTTATGATGAGGTAAAAAAAGCATTGTCTTTTTATCCTGAACTGGAGAATATTACAATTGACTTTGAGATAAGAGATACGCAAAGAAAATCTTTTATGAAAGCCCAACCTAAGTTTAGAACATTACTTAAAGGAAGGCGGAATCGAGCTTATAAAATATTAATCAGTAAACGATTTACGGTAGATGGACTAACACTTGCTTTAAAAGATTTACCAAAAGATGTTTTGGTAGGTTGGATTGGTCATGAGTTGGGGCATATCATGGATTATAAAGAGAGAAGTACCTTAAATCTATTATTCTTCGGGATTAAATATTTGATTTCAGGGCCATTTATCAGAAAAGCCGAATACTTAGCAGATTATCACGCGGTGGCAAACGGTATGGCAGACTATATTCTTAAAACTAAACATTTTATTCTAAATCATAGCGAATTGTCGGATGGCTACAAAGAACGAATAAAAAGGTTTTATGTTTCTCCAGATAGAATTTTGTTGTTAGTAAATGAATTGCAAACCAATTAATACAGTCATTTCGCTTTTTTTATTCAAAACTAAATATACTAGGCATGACACAATTAGTCGATAACGCTGAGGCATATATCTTTAAACTTTTTAAAGAAAATCTGCCTAGCATCTACATCTACCATAATTTTTTACATACGCAACGTGTGGTGGAAAGTAGTGCGGAAATTTTAGAAAACACGGATGTTACAGACGAGGAAAAAGAGATTGTGTTGTTAGCCGCTTGGTTTCATGATAGTGGCTACGTCAAAGGTGATGAAAATCACGAGGAAAAATCGGTACTTATTGCGGAAGAATTTCTTAAAAAACATAAAACTAAGAATCACATAATTGAAAACGTTATTCGATGTATACGAGTTACTAAAAATGGCGAAAAACCCACCACGCTTTTAGAAGAAATCATTAAAGATGCAGATTCATCTCATTTTGCTAAAGACTATTTTAAAGACGTTAGTGAATTACTACGCCAAGAAATTAATTTGTTAGGTATAGCATCATACGGGGCTAAGGAATGGCGAGACGAAAACATTAAGTTGTTTACGCAGACCCATAAGTATTATACTAAATACGCTATCCTTAATTGGGATCCGATTAAAAATGATCATTTGATTAGCTTATTGAAGAAAAACAAAAAAAGGAAAAAGAAGCAAAAAAAAGAAGTCCTAAAAGCACAGCTCAAAGCCAAATATAAAGACCAAAGCCCGGAAAGAGGAATACAAACATTATATAGAGTAACACTGCGGAATCATATTAAGCTAAGTGATATTGCAGACACTAAAGCGAATATCTTACTCTCTGTAAATGCAATCATCATTTCTTTGGCACTGGCTAACCTTATTCCTAAACTAGATGCACCATCTAACAAACATTTATTAATACCAAGTTTAGTATTGGTGCTGTTTAGTGTCGCTTCTATCATTCTTTCTATTATGTCTACTCAGCCTAAAGTAACCGGAGGAGAATTTACCCAGGAGCAAGTAAAAAACAAAAAAGTAAATCTGCTCTTTTTTGGTAATTTTTATAAGATGCCTTACGAAAAATATCAAAAAGCTATTGATCAGGTAATAGAAGATAAGCAATATGTTTACCAGATGTTAACGAAGGACTTGTACCTGTTAGGTCTTGTGTTAAAGAAAAAATACACCTTACTTAAAACCACTTATATTGTGTTTATGATTGGTATTATTTTGTCAGTTATAGCCTTTATTATCGCTTTTTGGGGAATGGAGTGGGTAAATGAAGTAAGTACAACAGTATTAATAAAATCAACAACATGGCTATCATAGGATCATTAATTAAAGGAGCAGTTCACCTTAAAGATACACTGACCACAGAAGTGGATCACATCGAAGCGCAGCAAAGAGAGCTGGAAAAATTATTGGTAAAAGCTAAGGACACCAAATTTGGTAAAACCTTTAAATTTGATGAAATCTTAAAATCAAGCGATTTACAAAAAGCATTTGCCGAGCAAGTTCCCTATTTTGATTATCATCAAATTTATGAACAATGGTGGAGTCAGTTATTAGAGGGAGAAGAACATGTTACCTGGCCGGGAATACCTGATTATTATGCATTGAGCTCTGGTACAACTGGTAAAACAAGCAAGCGTATTCCTGTCACTCAAGATATGATTGAATCCATTCGATCGGCAGGAATAAAACAAGTAGAAGCCTTAGCTAATTTTGATTTACCGGCATCATTTTATGAAAAGGAAATTATGATGTTAGGGAGTTCCACTGATCTTAAAGAAAAAGATGATCATTTAGAGGGCGAGATTAGTGGTATTAGTGCTAGTAATATTCCATTTTGGTTTGAAGGCTATTATAAACCCGGCAAAGAAATTGCTCAAATAGACAATTGGGATGATCGGGTTAAAAGGATTGCACAAAAGGCAAAAGATTGGGATATCGGAGCGTTGTCTGGTATTCCTTCTTGGATGGAGTTGATGATACAGGAGGTTATTGATTATCACGGGGTAAAAACCATACACGATATTTGGCCTAACCTACAGGTATATACCTCTGGCGGAGTAGCTTTTGAACCTTATGAAAAAAGCTTCAATAGTTTACTAGCGCATCCGATCACAGTTATTGATACATATTTAGCATCTGAAGGATTTTTAGCCTATCAGCAAAGACCAGAAACAAATGCTATGAAGCTAATTACGGACAACGGAATCTATTTTGAGTTTGTCCCATTTAAACCAGAATATATCAATTCAGATGGTTCCCTAAAACAAGAGGCTCCAAGTTTGGATTTGTCTCAAGTAGAAGAAGGACAGGATTATGTACTACTTATTAGTACAGTTTCTGGAGCTTGGCGATACCTTATTGGTGATACTATTGAGTTTACAAATAAAGAGCGTGCAGAAATAAAAATAACAGGTAGAACTAAATTTTTTCTGAATGTAGTAGGATCACAGCTCTCAGTTAATAAAATGAACACAGCTTTACGAGAATTGGAAAAACAGTTTGACATAAAAATACCTGAATTTACGCTTGCAGCGACTCGGATTGATGGAGAATTTTACCATCATTGGTACTTAGGTACAGAAACTGATGTAGCTTACAAAAAACTCGCTTCAGCTTTGGATGAGAGTTTGCAGAATGCCAATAAAAATTATAAGGTAGCTAGAAGCAAAGCCTTAAAAGGAGTTAAAGTGACTACCATTTCTCCACAATTATTTGCCGAATGGAGTGGAGCGCAAAAGAAAAAAGGAGGACAGGTAAAAATGGAGCGTGTTATGTCTGAAGAAAAGTTTAAAGACTGGGAGTCATTTATAAAAAAGCAATTAAATCCAAGTTTAGGGTAAAATTATATGAGGGAATACAAATATCTATTATATCAATTAATTTGGATAACCCTATTGGGGTGTGCCTCTTATGAGCCAAAATATAAAGAACCCTTTGAGGCGTCCGCAATCACTTCAACGAAGCCAATCGAGAAAACTTTTTATTTAATAGGTGATGCTGGATATGCTAAACCAGAAAAAAGCACTCCCGCTTTGTTGGCTTTAGAAAAATATTTAGCGCATAATAAACAACAAGGTAACTACGCTATTTTTCTTGGAGATAATATTTATCCTGATGGCATGCCCGAAAAAGGGGCGAGTGATCGCCAAATCGCCGAGCATCGACTAAACGTACAAATAGAGTCAGTACAAAATTTTAATGGTAAGATATATTTTATTCCTGGTAATCACGATTGGTATAACGAGGGTTTAGTAGGGCTTAAAAGAGAAGAAGATTATTTTGAAGAGCGATTGAAAGACAACAACATTTTTAAACCAAAAACAGGATGTGCTTTTGAAAGTATAGCAGTTACAGATAACATTCAATTGATGTTACTGGACTCTCAATGGTATCTGGAGGATTGGGATAAACATCCTACTATAAATGAAAATTGTAATAAGGATATAAAAACAAGAGAAGATTTATTACTTACTATAGAGAAAGAATTCATTAAGCATCAACATAAGACAACGGTTTTTGTTTTACATCACCCACTATACACCAATGGAGTACACGGTGGTAAATTTGCCATCAGTAAACATCTTTATCCTTCTCAAAAAAAAATACCTTTACCTGGATTGGCTTCTCTAGCACAATTGATACGTACTAGCGGTGGCGTTTCTAGTCAAGATAATATGAATAAACAGTATAAAAAGTTAGTTTCTAATTTAACAACGTTGGCCAGAGCACCTTCCGCGGGTCCTATCGTATTTGCTTCCGGTCACGAGCATTCTTTACAATACATCATACATAAAGGTGTAAAGCAAATTGTATCAGGTGCAGGTGCAAAAAATTCTTATGCTGCATTGAGGAATGATGGGCGTTTTGCTTATGGAGGTCAAGGTTTTGCCAGATTAGATATTTATAAAGACGGATCCTCTCAGGTAGCTTTTTATGGAGCTAAGAACGGCTCTCCAGAGCTATTATTTGTTACAGAAGTATTTCCTGAAAAAGAAAAGGTAATGCTGGACAGCTTGCCTGCGATAAGTAGTTCATATAAGGAAACTTCAATTTATAACCAGGATCAGCAAACTGTTACTGAGTTCCATCGAGATATGTGGGGTGAATCCTATAGATCTTTGTATAACACCAAAATTAAAGCTGAAGTAGCAAACTTAGATACCTTATTTGGTGGGTTACGAGCCATTCAAAAAGAAAGTGATTTACAGACCAAAGTGCTTTATCTTGAAGATGAATCAAACAAAGGGTATTACTTTAAGGCATTGAATAAAAAAGGCACACTGCTTCATCCCTCTTCTTTGTTGACAGAAAAGTATCGCTCTCCCTCGTACAGGCTATTAGTATCAGATAAAGTTGTAAATGGGTATTCATCATCTTCGCATCCCTACGCCTTTTTAGCGATTCCTAAACTCGCTGAAAAGCTAGAAATATTGCAACCGGATTTGCAACTTTATTATGTGCCCAAGCAAAAACAACTAAAGCAGTATAATTCAGATTTTGGTGATGAGTTATATCTAGTTGAACACCGATTGAGTAATGAAGATATCGATGATGGAGCGTGGGGTAGACCTTATGAAATTCTGAATACCTCTGCAATGTATAATCAATTAAGAAGTGATAAAAAATACAGCCTTGATAAGTCCGCTTATGTCAAAGCTAGACTTTTTGATATGCTAATCGGAGATTGGAACCGCAATACTAGAAATTGGAATTGGGCAGCTTATACTAAGAAAGACGGAGCTCATGTTTTTCGTCCTATACCCTTAAATAGAGACCAGGCTTTCTCAAATTATGATGGAGCTTTTTTTGGATCACTTAGAGGATTAGTTGGTGCAGCCAAACAATTTCAATTGTATGAAGATGAAATAAAAGACATCAAATGGTTAAACATCGCTGCATTGCAATTGGATCGTACCTTGCTTCACAATACTTCTCAGGATATTTGGGTAAAACAAGCTGGTACGATTAAAGAGCAATTATCAGATGAGATAATTGAAAAGGCATTTGAACAGTTGCCAAAAGAAGTGCAAGTAAATGCAACAACGAAATTGATGGATCATCTAAAGGCTCGAAGGGACAATATAGTGGAAATCGCAAAACAATATTATTCTTTTGCTGCAAAGTTGGGTATTATAACGGGTACAGACCATAAAGATTACATAGAGGTAGAACGTAAGATTGATGGAAGTACAAGGGTAGCAATTTATACAGTTATTGATGGGAAAAAGGCAGATCTCATAAAAGAAGAGACTTATCATAACAATGATACCAAAGAATTGTGGATTTATGGTTTAGATGATCAGGACATTTTTAGGATATACGGAGAAGCAAAAAAAACGATCCGTGTTAGAGTGATTGGAGGCAAGGAGAATGATTCTTATGTTGTAGAAAACGGTACTAAAACGACCATTTACGATTATAAAACTAAACCGAATCGCATTATTGAAAAGGGGAGTGCTAAGCTTAAATTTACGGATGATTATCACATTAACGTATTTGATAGAGATCAAAGAATTTTCAAATCAAATCGCTACTTACCTCATTTTGGCTATAATCCGGATGATGGATTTAAGTTTGGTTTGACAGGTACTTTTACCAATTATGGGTTTTATAGGAATCCTTTTACGAAAAGGCACCAATTTAGTGCGATGTATAATTCTGCGACAACTGGGTTTAATCTTGGTTATCAAGGGGAGTTTGCGGGGCTTTTAGGAACTTATAATGTACAGATTTTCGGATCTTATACGAATCCAGAGTTCACAGAGAATTTTTTTGGTTTTGGAAACGAAACTGTCAATGATCAGGACCGTTTAGGATTTGATTACAATAGGGTTAAGATAAGTAGAATTGCTACTTCATTAGGAGTAGTTAAACGAGGAAGATTTGGAAGTTATTTTAACTATAAGTTGATGGTTGAAGGTGTAGAGGTAGATTTAACTAACGGTAGGTTTTTGGAAGAGTCAGGTATATTTGGTGAACAGGATCGCTTATTTGATCGGCAATGGTTTACTGGTGTTGAAGCTACATATGGCTACGAAAGTTATGATAATAAGCAGAATCCAAGCAGAGGAATGAGATTTAATTTAACCTCAGGTGCCAAGACCAATACCAATGATATCGAACGGTCTTTTGGGTATATAAAACCATATTTAGGTTTTTATAATTCCATAACAAGAAATAGAAAATTAGTATTACGCACTGCCGTTGATGCTCATATATTGGTGGGTAGAGCTTATGAATTTTATCAATCAGCTCAGTTAGGTGGTGATAATTTACTCCGGGGATATCGTAATCAACGGTTTTCAGGGCAGACAGCGTTAGCTGGTAGCGCTGACCTTAGGTATAGTTTTTCAACCATTAACACACGTTTTTTACCTATACAAATGGGCGTATTTGCAGGTGCAGATAGCGGAAGAGTGTGGCTAAAGGGCGCTGCCGATGCTAATACCTGGCATAGTGATTATGGAGGTGGTTTTTGGGTGAATAGCTCAGATGCATTACAAGCAACGTTTAACTTGTTTTCAGGAAAAGAAGATCTCAGATTTTCATTTTCACTACTGTTCAAAATTTAACGAATGAGAAATAGGAATATCGTATTTTTAATAAGTTTTATACTGTCCAGTTTTTGTACTTATAGTCAAGTGGCTGATTTGGCCAGGGTGGAGTACACGTTTTTTCCACAAAGACGTAGTGACAATTCTTTTAAACGCTTTAGAGCATTACTTAACTTTCCGATTAAACTTAATGATAAGGGTGCATATTTTGTAACTGGACTAGAGTATAGAAGTGTTCAATTTGATTATGAAGATTTTACAGATTTTGACAGCTCCAACTTAGATCAATTTAAATCTTTTGAGGTGTCTGCTGGTTATACCTTTAAAATAAATAATGATTGGCGATATGCTATGAAAGCAGGTTTACTCGCAGCTTCAGATTTTAGTTCTGGCGGGTTAAACGACGATGATCTTTTAGTATCAGCTTCTGTATTTTTTATAAAAGATAAAAAGAATGAGGTAATGATAAAGCCTTGGAGGCTTATTTTAGGGCTTCAATATTCCACAACAGCAGGTAGACCTTTTCCTTTACCCATAATTAATTACTGGAAAAGGCTTAATGCATCTTGGTCCTACACCTTAGGAGTGCCGAAATCTAACCTTAAGTATTATTTTTCTGATAAGGATATTGTTCAGGCTTTTGCCACACTAGATGGTTTTTACGCGAATTTACAAGATAATCTTGTTATAGGAAACAATGGTGATACCAATAGAGTAGCCGATAGTATTTCTATGACGATAGCTCTTGGGGGATTTGGTTACGAGCATTATTTTACAGATCACTTATTACTTTATTTTTACAGTGGATTTACATTAATCAACGATATTCGATTGCGAAACAATAATAACGAGGATGTGTTGACGATCAATGATGAAAACACTTTATACCTAAGAGCAGGATTGAAATTTAAGATATAATATGCTTCTTTAGAGTAAAGGGCTAAAGAAACGTGCGATACCTTCCATTATTTTTCTTGGCAACGGACGATTTTTATAAGTTTCAAAATCTAATTGAGTACAGTTGTCACACCCTTCTATAAAGTCGGTGCAAAGTTGATTGGTAATTTCTTCATCAAAAATTAAAGCATTAGTCTCAAAATTATGTTCAAAGCTGCGGTGGTCAAAGTTACCTGAACCTATGGAAGCGATCTTACCATCCATAATAATAAGTTTGCTGTGTAGAAAGTTATCATTTTGTAAATAGATTTCTACCCCGACAAACAATAATTCTTGAAAATATGAAAACATACTGTATTTGGCTAACCAGCTATCTAGTTTGCTAGGCACCAGCAACTTGATTTTAACATCAGTTAACGCGGCAATCCTAATAGCTTCAAGCATAGCAGAGTTGGGGATAAAATAGGGGTTAGAGATGTAGATATAATCCTCAGCCAGATTTATCATTTCAATATATTGTTGCATTATGGCAGGATGATCCGAATCCGGGCCACTAGAAACAATTTGAACAGTTTGATCACCTTTTTTATCTATTTTTGGTAGATAGGTATCATTGAGTAATAATTCATTATTACTAGCAAAAAAGTAATCTTTAATAAAAACTCGATGTAAGCTATCTACAATAGGGCCTTTTAAACACAAATGTAAGTCATCCCAAATGCCTAATGGAGACATTTTTTTGATATACTTATCTGTAATATTGACTCCTCCTGTGAAGCCAACCTGTCCATCAATAACAATTATTTTTCTATGGTTTCTATAATTCAGCGTAAATAGAAAACTTCCATAATGTAGCGGCATAGTTGGAAAGACTTTTACTCCTAGATCTTTAAATTTATTGATAGATTTTGAATCCCAACTAAAACTGCCAATAGCATCGTAGATGATCCTAATCTCAACTCCTTGTTCTCTTTTTTCTTTAAATAGCTCATATAATTGGTCTAAAATTTCGCCTGTTTCAAATATGTAATATTGTAAATGAATAAAGTTTTTTGCCTTTTGTAGCTCTTTAAAAATTTTTTCAAAAGTCTGTTTGCCTTCATTTAAAACAGTTACCTCGTTGCCTATAGTGGCATAAAATTTAGAATTATTGCCTATTAATGTAATTAATCTTTTTTCGGGATTGGATTTAAAATCAACTTTGGTATGTTCTCCTTTCTGCTGTTGATGGTTGATATCATACAGTTTTCTCTTAGTGGTTTGTTTTAGGGTAAAGAATTTAAATCTTCTTCTATTGAGCCCGAAGACTAAATATAATAATGCCCCTAGATAAGGTAGAATTAAGATGATCAATATCCAGCTTAAGGATTTTGCAGGTCTTGCCCCATATAGCATTACGTTAAATATGGCGAAGAGATTTATACAGCTATAAATTATAATGGCAGTTATCATTCAGGATACGTTTGGTAGGTTGACTAATTATAGTGTTAAAATTAGTTAGCTTTAAAGTTAAAGTATTTATGGATTACGGAAATAAATTTAACTTGTTATTCATACTTTATGTAGAAATTGAATATTATGAATATGGGTGTATTAGCAACAGACAATAATAAAGTTACATTAATCTACCATTCAGGGACTACTTTAGGTAAACAAACTTATGCCTATGTAAGTGCTTCCAAAAAAGGAATTTTAGCTATTGATGCTTCACAAACAAAAATTACAGGAACTCAATGGTCAGAAATTGCCGAAGGCTTGAAAGGTTCGATTAAAGATTTGATCAATCAAGACCATCCTGATTTTAAAAAAGAGTATGGCGATAAAGTGGACTTATACGATGAACATCATTATTTAAAAATATTAGAAAAGCAACCACAACTAATGGCGAATCCTATAGTAATTGTAGATGGTAAATTCTACGCTATACACTCGCCTTCTGATTTTGTAAAATATTTAGATCCGGATAGCGCTGGAGTATCAAGAAACCCAGCTAAATAAGATATTCTTAAATTATCAAATAAAAAGGGGTTTAAATACAATTATTTAAACCCCTTATCATTTAGGTATTTTTATTTTATTCTTTTTCATTCTTCTTCTCGTGTATGTTATCTTCATCTAAAGAAGGTCTTTTATTCTTCTTTGTTGGTTTACCTAAATCTGTTAATGGTTTTTCTCTTTCTTTTCGTTCAAATTTCTTATCCATTTTAATTATTTTAAAATTATACAATCAGTTATTTAATTTTTATTACCCATATTTTCAATGGTAATTTGATCATCTTGCAGAATATCTTGTAAGTAGATCATTTTGACCAATACCACAACAATTGCTACAATAGGAACGGCTAAGATTAATCCAAGAATACCTGTAAATACCCCTAGTACAACTTGTGCCATTAATACCAAAGCCAGTGGAAAGGATATCATTTTTCGTTGTATCATCGGCGTAATAATATTGCTTTCCAGAGCTTGTATAGCTGCATAAAGAATACATACATATACTGCATAATCCGCTCCAATGGTAAATGCTATTAAAAATGCAGGTATCAATGACAAAATTGGACCAAAGTTAGGAATGAAAGTAACTAAAGTGGCAAATATTGCTAACGTTAATGCCAATGGTATACCCAATATGGAGAGTCCTATTCCTGTTAACACTCCTACTACTATCATTGAAAATACTTTGCCTAACAGCCATCTTTTTAAGGTATATGCCGTTGTGTCTATTACTTGTTGTGCACGCTTTCGTCTATGTAATGGAAAAAGCCGTATGAATCCATTGATATAAACATCTGGCTGAACCATAAAGAATAAACCCAGAAAGAAAATAATATAAATATCGGCTAAGCCTCCAAAAAAGGAACTGAAAAATAACGTAAGCTTTTCACTATTTTGTTGGTACTGTTGTTTATATCCTTTGAGTTGAAATATAACCCATTTACCAACCGGAGAAGCGTTTAATTTACTTTCAGTTTTTTTGGCTGCTTTGGGTAATTCATTCTCTAACTCATTCAATTGATCTGAAATACTGGGGTATAGTACATATCCCGTACCTGTGAGCGTTAAAAGCATACTAACGATACCGATAAGTAAAGCCCATTTTTCTCCAATCGAAAAGAGTTGCTGAATAAAGGAAGCAATTCCTCTAAAGAAAGTAGCTACTAAAATACCAGATAATATTAGTAGTAAAATTTTAAAACCCTTTAATAACAAAATGGTTAACAGTATGCACAATAGTATTATTATCGTTGCCTTTAAAACCTTTTTACTAAAGTCTGAAATGGCAAACTGACTTTCCTTTTTTTTAGACATAAAAG
Organism: Aquimarina brevivitae; assembly: GCF_004216895.1. GTDB lineage: Bacteria > Bacteroidota > Bacteroidia > Flavobacteriales > Flavobacteriaceae > Aquimarina > Aquimarina brevivitae. The sequence continues at coordinate 1,417,053 of NZ_SGXE01000001.1, forward strand.
GAATTTATTTTTTAGAAATATTTTCTTCAGGTATTTGTTTAAAAAACTCCGCTAGCTCTAAATTAGCATTAGGACCGTAGGCAGCTAATACTGTTCCTTTAGTGTCCTTAGTTTCTATTACATAAAGTATAGATAAATCTGAAGGGTTTGTCATGCCTTCAAACCGATGTTCAGCTACTATTTTTACATCTTTAGGTTTATATTCTTTTTTAGAATCCACATCCACCAAAGATTCATCTTTTATTCTAAATGATGAGGTATATCCCTGATCTTGATAATCATCTAGATAATCTCTCTCATTCTTCTTAGGTTTTGTACTCATAGTATTTAAATTTTATCGTTTTTTTTAAAGAAGGTATGACACCTTATAATCTATAATTCATAACTTAATCAGATATCATACCTTTTTAGAAATTATTTTAATCCGTTGCATCTTCTACAGCATCTCCAACTTCTTCTGCTGCATCTTCCATATCGTCTGCGGCATCTTCTGCAGCTTCCTCAACTTTTTCACCTGTTGACTTTTGCTCTCTACAACTAATTGTGGTTAACGAAACTGTAAAAAGAACTAGTAAAAGTGTTATTAAACTTTTTTTCATAATTGTAAATTAATGTTGATTGGTATTTAAATTTTTTTTCTTCCAAGTACTAAGGAAACTAAGAATAGTACAATAAATATGAAGAATAATATTTTAGCAATGCTAGCAGCTCCAGCTGCAATTCCTCCAAATCCAAATATCGCAGCGACAATAGCAAGTATGACAAAAATAACGGTCCATCGTAACATAGTTTGTTTTTTTATTGTTAGTAATACTTTCAATATCACTAATTTTTAAAGTTTTCATTGACGCTATAGCCAGTATTGTTGACTCAATACCTAGTGTTTAATCCCATAATGTTGTGTAGTTATGTATAACATTATTTATGATTATCCTCGAGTAAAATACAAGACATTGAAAACAGACTATTAAAACATATTAATTTTGGAGACCCTTAAATGTTTTGTTTTTTTAATGGATTATTTTACTACGATTAGCATTTGTTACAAAAATTAATAGTGGTTTACATTAATCGAAAATCAACTCTTGGTTATAATAGACTGGATCAAGAATGGATTCATAGATGATACCCTGCTCGTAAAAATCACGTGCTATTGGATGCGCTTTTAATGTGATCTCGGATTGTTGTTGAAGTATGTGATCTATTTCCTTAAGATCTGTATTGCTATTCAACCACTCGTCTTTGAATTGAGGATCAATGATAGCAGGCATTAGGCTAGTTAAATTTTGAATTTTGGAAATAAAAGAAGTGGCTTTTTTAAGGAGCAAAGAACATGTTATAAAACCATCACTAAGTTTATTATAAATACCCGCTATAAAAAATGGTTTTTTAGTTGAATTAAACACATAAATTGGATACATCTTTTTATGCATGTAGTATGATGTAAAAAAACCATCAACAATAATTAGGCACCTTCTGTTTTGATAAGCATGGCTATAAATTGAATTTGTTTTTATTTCAGAAGCAGTAAAGTTAAGTGTATTGTAAACATTTTGAAAATCCTCCCAACTGCCTTCATATTCTTTGGGTAAAATACCCCAAATTCCGTGAGATATCACCTTTGGTTTTTCTGCTATGATAATTGGTAATGTTGTTTCTTTGAGGCCGTCTACAATAGGATTTGGGCAATATATGTTAGGATGCTCAAATGGCATACCGATCTCGTGTTCTAACTGTTTTTTGGTAACGCTATTTGATAATTTATAAAACATGGTTGTTTAGCAGTTATGTGAATGAAAAAATTATCCACACGTTTTGGTCTAATTAAACAGAGGGTACCAGAGTACCCTCTATTTATAGTTGATTAATAAAAGATAACTAACTTAAATCTTCTAAACGTTTAATAGTATTTAGACCATTTTCAATCTGTTCTTTTTGCTTTAGCAGCACATTTTCTGTACTTGGCGGTAGTGTAGTTTCTTTAAGCACCTCTTGGTATTCGTCAACTGCAGACTTTTCGCCACGTATAGCTTCTTCTAACATTGATTCTTCATTATCACTTGATAGTAAATTTTTAATATCCATCCAAGTTCTGTGAGCAGCACCTAAATTACTCCCTCCTTTGTTTACTTTTTGTCCAAAAGATTTGATTTCACTTTTCAATTCGTGCCCAAAATCGTAACGCTCTTGCGCTTTAGAAGTAAAATAATTTTTTAGTGCTTTATTTTTAACGTTAGAAGCCGCTTTTTTAAACCCTTTTTCCGCGTCGTAAGTTCGTTCTAATAAGTCATTTAATTTAGTACTGACTTTTTCTGTATACGTATCCATATGTGTTATTTTAAAGTGAGCGGTAATTATCATTTAATGCTTACCGTATGCATTTGATTGTATTCATCATTATGTTTCGAATTCTTCTTCTATTAAAGATGTAGTATATACAATCACTGTTAAGATAAGTTTCTTAATACGATTACTTTTGTTCTAAAGCCTTAAAAATTAACTCATATGATGAAGAGGTAATCTGTTGGTTGTAAGTGTTTTGTAAATTCATAAATTGGGTTAGGATTTATGGATTTAGTTAAAATTATTTCAACAGAAACATCTTATGGAGAGCTATTTTTATAGCAGAAGTGGAGCGATCATGAATCCGGTAAAGTAAACTTCTTAGGGAAATCCAATGTGCGAATTGGAAATGGAATATTGATATCATTTTCGTCAAAAATTTCTTTAATGACCATGACAGCCTCACTTTGTGCTTTGGCAACTTCTAATGCTGAGGTAGAATCAATCCAAAATCTAAGTTCAAAATTAATGGAGCTATCGCCAAATTCCTTCCATAGAAATAAAACTTCCTCTTTTTCTTCCACAACATCAAATTTGGAAACAATAGTATCAATAACTAATTTTTTTACAAATCGAAGATCAGATTCATACCCAACTCCGCAACCTAAGATAACCCGAGATTGGGAGGTAGTAGAATAGTTTTTGATTGGGTTTTCTATAACCATCTTGTTTGGTAAATATACCAGATTATTATCAACTTGTTTTATCGTTACTAGGCGCAAATCAATGTCTACAATTTCACCTTCAAACCCGTTGCTCTCAATCCAATCACCAAACTTTACTTTTTTGATATAAGACAATATGATGCCCGAATAGGTGTTTGCTAAAGCACCTTGCAGCGCTAAACCTACCGCTAAACCTGCAATACCGGCACCTGTTAGAATAGTATTTAAGGTTTTGCTGAGATTTAAAATACCTAATATTAAAAATAGCCCCATAAGAATTATGAAAATAGAGACCATTTTTGAAATCAAGTTTTTCATTGATTTTTGCAAATTGGTTCTATTCAATAATCTAGCGATCAGTTTGCTCAAGTATTTTGATATAATAATCACAATTATAAAGACGACAACTGCAATAAGAATATTGGGAAGGTTAACAATAAAGTTATCCAACCAAGATTCTAACTTTTCTAACATTTTGGACCAGGCATTAACTAATTTTTCTTTCATAATCTTATAATTTATCCACAACTATGGTAGGTGTATAATCATTTAGTATTTGTATAAGGGTTTGTTCCGTGGCAGTTAAATACTCTTGATGTTCTTGCTGCTCAACTTGTTTAAAATAAGATGCGATGGAATCATCTTCATAAGAGGCCGCGATAAAAGGATGCACATAGTATTTTTTGCAAACCGCTCTTGTGTTACCCAAGTGTTTCGCAACACTATCATATGCTTTTATTACGTTTTTGGCTTTATCTTTTTCACTTTTTGGAATGCCCAAGTTTAGTAAACTTTCAAAAAAAAGTACACTACCCGCCCAGGTTCTGAAATCTTTAGCGGTATAGTATTCTCCGGCAATATCATGTAGGTAATTATTTATAGCCTGGCTATCTATACTATGCTTGTCTTTATTATCATCAAAATATTGAAAAAGTTCCCATCCCGGTATCTCTTCACACTGGTTTACGAGCCTTATTAATCGTTTATTTCTTAGTGTAACAGAATGTTTTTTACCTTTTTTTCCAGTAAATTCAAATTTAATTTTGTCTTTAAATGTTTTGAGATGTCGGGTACGCATGGTTGACAAGCCATAAGTCTTATTCTTTTTTGCATATTCTTCATTACCAATACGGATATGTGTTTCCTCCATCAGTCGGATCACTAAGGCTAAAACTTTACTCTTGGTCCATTGAGACTGATCTAAATCTGAATCTACTTTAGCTCTTAACTTTGGCAAGGCTTTGCCGAAATGAATCATCTTGTAGAATTTAGTTTGGTTCCTTACTTTTATCCATAAGGGATGATAACGATACTGTTTTCGTTTTTTCAGATCTCTACCGATCGCCTGTAGATGAAGATTTTTATAATCGGCTATTTTTACGTCGCGCCAGGCTGGAGGAATGACTAATTTTTGTATTCTGGTTAAATCCTTTGGGGTTTTGATGGGTTTACCTCTTCTTAAATAGATAAACTCATTATCTTTTTTCTCTCTAGTAATCGATAATTGATTTTCATTTGCATACACCAAATCAATGTCTTCTAAAGCAATTTCAGGAGCCTGAATTACTTTTTTTAAAAGAGAAGGGTGTAGTGAAATGGTTTTACTCATTATAGATTCTTAATTATTTAAACTATACAGCAAATCCTAAAAAGAGATTTGGTGTAATTAATGAATAGTCAGGAAACTAATTAGATAGGAAAAGAAAACAGTGCGTGATACCTAAAATTATTAACTGTATTAAAAAAGTAAATGGCCTAGGGATATCCCGTTGTATCTATTCGAGTTAATGTTTTTTCGATTTCGATTAAGGTATGGTTTGTAGGGATACTATATTACGGAATCACTAAAAATCAGATTGATATGAATAAATTAGGTAATGCAAATTTTGAAAATTATATAGGGTTAACCGAAGGTTATTCAGAAATGGCCTATCAAATGGTGTCTCATATTTTAACCCTGGGTTATGCTGTAATGTTAGCAGGATTATTGTATTTTATATTAACGCTTAAAACCGTTTCTCCAAAGTATCGAATGTCCAATATATTATCTGGGGTAGTTATGGTTTCTGCTTTTTTATTACTCTACGCGCAAGCAACCAATTGGACGACTTCTTTTCAATTTAATCCTGAAATGGGTAAATATTATCTCAACACCGATGGAGACCTTTTTAATAATGGGTATCGTTACTTAAATTGGTTGATTGATGTACCGATGTTATTATTTCAAATTTTATTTGTGGTATCGCTTACCAAATCAAATTTTGCCTCAGTACGTAATCAATTTTGGTTTTCGGGAGCATTAATGATTATCACAGGTTATATTGGGCAATTTTATGAAGTAACTAACTTACCTATGTTTTTTATCTGGGGAGCGATTTCAACTGTGTTTTTCTTCCATATTCTGTGGTTAATGAATAAAGTTATTAAGGAGGGAAAAGAAGGGATTCCTCCTAAAGCTCAAAAAACGATGAATGCGATTTGGATCTTATTTTTAATTTCTTGGTTTTTATATCCCGGAGCCTATCTAATGCCACATTTATTAGGTGTTGAAGGAGGTTTTTTTAATGAGTCAGGAGTCGTTGGTAGACAAATGACTTATACTATAGCAGATGTTTGTTCTAAAGTAATTTATGGTGTTTTATTAGGTAATGTTGCTAAAATATTAAGTCAAGAAGATGGTTATATATATGAAAGTCTAAAAAGTTAATTTCTTTTTTGCTAACTAAACTATAACTCAAACTCATAGTGACTAGTTGTTACTATGAGTTCTTTTATATCATAGTAATACCCTGTAAAACATATTCCTACTATTACATTATTTTTCTAATACTTATGATATATCAGCAAAGCCATAGCTATCCTCAACTTTAATAACGCAAGATTTTATGGAAATTCGAAATGCTATAAGCAATGTATTTAATTTTTTAAAGCGAATTTATAGCCAAACCCTATCAAGTATTGCATTCTATCCAGTATTGATTACGCTTCTTTTTTTAATTGGTGCATTTACTATTACGGCCATAGAAAATGTTTCACTAATTCATAAACTAAAGGATGAAATACCCTATTTAATTATTAGAGACCCGGATATCGCTAAAACAATTTTATCTACCATGATAGCAGGTATCTTATCGCTTACAGTCTTTAGTTTTTCTATGGTGATGGTTGTATTGAATCAGGCTTCTTCGAATTATTCACCTCGTTTACTGCCGGGTCTTATTTCTGATAAAAAGCATCAAATCATCTTGGGGATATATATAGGTACACTCTTGTATAGCGTGATTATACTTATTTCTTTAGGCGCATCAGAAGTGGATACAAATTCTGTAGGATTGTCGACAATGATTGCGGCGATACTAGGAATAGTTTGTGTGAGTCTTTTTGTGTATTTTATTGATAGTATTTCAAAGGCTATTCAGGTACATAATATTATTAATAAGATTTACAAGAATAGTGATAAACTATTGGATAAAACACTCAAAGATCAAGAAGAAGGCGCAGAATTAAAGGAGTATTGGCGCGAGATTAGAAGCGAAAAAACTGGTTTTTATAAAACATTTGATAGTCGGGTTATGCGCAATTTTTTTTCAGACAAAAAAAATGAAATTGAAATCCTACTTTATGAAGATCAATATGTTTGGGAAGGGATGCCAATTCTTAGAGTTAAAGAAAAATTACCGGATAAGGAACTTAAATCCTTATTATTATGTTTTGACTTTTCACAAGATGTACACGAGGATAATAGCTATACTGGTGGACTGATAAAACTTATGGAAGTTGCTGTAAAGGCAATGTCTCCTGGTATAAACGATCCAGGTACGGCTATCGATGCGATTAATAAAATCGGTCCCTTAGTTCATAAGTGTCTTACCATGTATCCCATAACTATAGAAAAGAGACACGATGACAATCTTATCATTAACACGCATCAGGTGCCTCCCAAAGATTTAATGCGATTAATAATACAGCCTATCCGGCAATATGCAAGGCACGATAGTTCGGTGATGCACGTGCTAATTAATACGCTATTATTCATAAAAAGAGATACAGCCATTTTAACCCCCGGTCGATTAGCCTTAAAAAATGAGCTCCTGCTGGTAGAACAGGATATAAAAGATAGTATTTTTAATGAAGGAGATAAAATACAGCTACTTCATCTTTTTAAGGAATAGTAGCTCAGTTTTAAATAAAATGGGATAAATGTTCTTAAGAACTTTTTAAGAGTGTTGGGAAAAGTGCTAATGCGCTAAGATCTCTATTTTGTTTTAAGTTTAACACAAATAAATTTTTTTTTAGAATATGTTGTGATTTACTTGCGATTTTAACAAAATAATAGTTTTTTTTTCATCCTGATTAACAATTGTACGTTTCCTTTTTGACTAAATTTTATAAAGAAAATAGGTAGATAGCCTTTTTGTTAAAAAGTTAACTATTTGCCTTACTACATAAATCAACTAACAAGATTAACGTACTATGAATAAAACAGTAACCATTGATGCTAATAATGCTTTAGACAACCTGCAAAGCATTCAGCGACAAATTGGGGGCCAAATAAAACAAACCAAATCGCAATATGTACTTACTATAAACAATAAAACCGCAAAGGGGGTGATCAAAGCAAATGCTTTTGACAGAGGCTTAAGGTTGTTAGAATATGATATTACCTTTAGAGAAGCGGTTGAACTTAGTATTGATGGGGATCAAATTGCCCCTATATATTTCTATTATTTTGCACAGGGTTTTGGGTATCATCAAATCAATGAACAAAATCAATTTAAAATAGAGCAGTATAGATCGGTGATAACCTCACCTCAAGAAGATGTTACTTGTTTCCTTTCTTTTCCTGCCAATCAAAAAATTCATTTAACCGAACTACAAATCCATAAGCAACAATTCTTGAACAAACAGGGTCTTGCATTAAATCAACTTGAGGATAATCTCTACGAGGTTTTTGTGGATAAGGATTGTCGTAACAACTTTTTGTACTATGGAGCTTTTGATTTAAGCTTGCTTGATAAGGTTACAATGTTGAATGAAGATATAGCAGTTGGAGGAAGCTTAGTCAATCATTTATACAAAGAAGGTATAGTTTATCAAATATTGGCTGATCATCTAAGAATTTATAGGTCTTCTTCAAAAAATCAAGACTTAGAAACTTCCTTATTAAAAAAAGAACTTAAAAAAATTAAAGAACTGTCGATTAGTATAGCCAATGATGTTTCTAGAGATTATTGTTTGGACGCCTTATCCGAAGAGACTGGTCTACCACAGGCAAAACTACAAGAAGGTTTTAAGTTATTATATGATATGACAGTTACTGAATATATCAGGCACTTACGATTAGAAGAAGCTAAGAGCCTTATGAATGATTCAGATCTCAATATATCTGAAATAGTTTATAGTATAGGGTTTAGTAGTAGAAGTTATTTTTCCAAAATATTTAAGGAAAAATATAGTATTAGTCCTAATGAATATAAAAATAAAGTGTTTCAACCATCAAAACTAAATGCAGTTAAATCAACAAGCTTAGAGGTTGTTGCATAGAAAAATATAAATTGAGTGAGTTGTGAGATGATATGGGATGATGTAACAATATTTATTTAATAATCTTTTTTAATAAATACATCATCCCATATTTTTTAAGCATTCCTAATATGGACGGAATCCAATTATAGGGCTTCAACTCTTCATTGACCTCTGATTTTATTAACTTTAACTCTTCAATAGCTATTTGTCTTTCAAGATTAAGTCTCTTAAGATCATATTGTATCTCTTCAAAAGAATTGTAATATTTATTCATTTTTTTAATTTTAGAATACTTTTATTAGTCAAAGTATGTCTTAGCTATTTTGCGTATAATAATTTTATCTATTTGTTTTCGCAGAAAATAAAATAACAGACTAATAATCATTAGACCTCCGCCTATTATTAAACAGGATAGTGTAATGCTATTCAGATAATTACCCAAGGCTATCGCTCCTGATACGGCCATAAAAATTAAACCCAGGAATATAAAGCCTCCAATAACGGCCATTTTAGTTAAGAAAGAAAAAGATGAGGTAAGCTGTTGAAATAACTTAAGCTTATAATACTCATTAGTTTTTTCAACATACTTTTTACTTAAATCAACAGCCTCTGATGTCTTATTGTTTATTGAATTAAATAAACTCATCTATGATTTTTGAAGTTTTTTGTTTTTCTCTTTTAGCTCAGCTAATTTTTTTTCCATTGTAGTAATGATATCTTCTGCTTTGTAGCTTGCGTTACTTACTACAGCTTCAATTTGAGAGTCCAAACTTTCCTTTCTATGAGCAATATTTTCTGCAACCTGATCTCTAAATTGATAAGTGTTTTCAACAAAGCGATCTTTCGCATGAGAAGCCTCCTCTGCAATTCGTCTTCTTGTATTAACTCCTTTGTCAGGTGCATATAATATACCTAAAATAGTTCCTATGGCAGTTCCGGCAAGAATGCCAAGAAATGTGTTTCCTTGATTACTCATTAGTATTGGTTTTAATAGTTAAATTTATATTCAAAGGTGGGTTATTGCTTGTAATTATGTTGACTCTAAACAAGTTTTTATTAACGTATTTCATATTCTTAATACCGTTAACTTTTTGACCAATACCGTTAATGAGCTGCATGTAATGATTGTATTTTAAGGTGAAATTTTAAATTGACAAATTATTATGAGTAGTTCACTTATTTCTACCAATCCATATACAGGAGAACGTATTCAAAATTACGAGCTCTATACCAACGACCAAATCAATCAAATTGTAGAGCAATCTACTAAGGCGTTCGATAGTTGGAAAACTCAAGAAATCGAAGAAAGGACCGATAAGTTGAGAAAAGTGGGTTCCTTATTGGAGGAGCGCAAGCAGGAGTACGCAGCACTGATAACGGAAGAAATGGGAAAGCCCATTTCAGAAAGTATTGCAGAGATCGAAAAATGCGCGTGGCTATGTGAGTTTTATGCGGTTAATGCAGAAGATTTTTTGGCTGACGATTTAATCGACACAGAAGCACAAGAAAGCTTCATTAGTTACGATCCACTAGGGTGTATCCTGGCTATTATGCCCTGGAATTACCCGTTTTGGCAAGTAATGCGTTTTGCGGCTCCGACCTTAACCGCGGGTAATGTGGCATTATTAAAACACGCGGCAAATGTTACAGGTTGTGCTTTAGCTATAGAAGAACTTTTTAAGGATGCAGGATATCCTAAGGGTTGTTTTCAAACGCTCTTAACAGATCACGATACAATTGAAGAATTAATGGCTAACGATACTGTAAAAGCAGTTACGCTAACCGGTAGTACTAAAGCAGGTAAAGCTATAGCCTCTATCGCAGGCAAAAATTTAAAAAAATCAGTATTAGAGTTGGGCGGCAGTAATGCTTGTATTGTTTGGGATGATGCGGATTTAGATACTTATTTGGATACTATGGTAAAAGCCAGAATGCAAAACACAGGGCAAAGTTGTATTGCAGCTAAACGATTTATTGTCGAAGAAGGTATTTATGATCAATTTTTAGAAGTTTTTAAAGAAAAGGTTTCGGCGTTAGCTATTGGAGATCCGACAGATAAAGATACGGACATAACAGTATTGGCTAGACCAGATCTCGCTCAAAAAGTAAAAGAACAGGTAGATCAATCCTTAGAAAAAGGAGCGAAATTAGTAACCGGAAACGAAGTCAAGGATGCTTTTTATCAGCCAACTATTATAACCAATGTAACGCCAGGAATGCCTGTTTTTGAAGAAGAAGTTTTTGGGCCTGTGGCCGCCATTATTAAAGTTAAAGACAGAAAAGAAAGTATTCAACTAGCCAATCAAACCGAGTTTGGTTTAGGTACAATGCTGTTCACCGAAAGCATCGAAGAAGCGTTACAACTAACAGGAGCTATTGAGGATGGTGCTTTTTTTATCAATGAATTGGTAAAGTCCGATCCAAGACTACCATTTGGAGGCACAAAAGGTTCTGGCTACGGAAGAGAGCTGTCTAGAGAAGGAATTCTAGAGTTCGTAAATAAAAAGACAGTTTACGTTAAATAAAATCTTAATACGAAATAGCATAATTATATAATATGAAGTTTGTAAAAGAAGAAAATGAAGAAAGAAGGGATTATATCCTGCAAAAAAATAAAAAGACAAAGTTTGGAGCACTTTTTATCACCCTAGCCTTAATATTTCTGGTGATTGTGATTGTTGCTTCTGCAATTTATTTTGAATTGATTTAAAAATACAACTATGGAAGATGGTAAAAGAATAAAAAACGAAGACCAATATGAAGCGCTGAGAGAAAAAGGGTATAGCAAAGAAAAATCTGCGAGGATTGCCAACACCAAGGATAGTGGAGAAAAAGGTGGCGCTGCAAAGAAGTACGAAAAACGAACCAAAGAAGAATTATATGAACAAGCCAAGAAAGTGGGTATCGAAGGGCGATCAACAATGAATAAAGAAGAGCTCATCGAAGCACTTCGTAATAATTAATTAAAAAAATGACAACTATGGATTATATTTTGATTGCATTAAAAGTTATTGTTGGACTTAGTATCTTAAATGTTTGGCTGGTTCAAAATAAAAAACCGACTCGATGGAGAGGTGGTAATGCTACTACGATAATTGAAGAATTTAAAGTGTATGGGCTGCCGGTTTGGTTTTGTTATGTTGTAGGCACGCTCAAAGTATTACTAGCATTGTTACTGATGGCTTCAATTTGGGAACCTATGCTGCAGCAACCAAGTGCAATAGGGTTAGGCGCTTTGCTTTTAGGTTCGATTACTATGCATATTAAAATTGGCGACCCTGCCTATAAATCATTTCCGGCTGCATTATTTTGTTTAATGTGTGCGTTTATTGCATTTGGGCCTCAGTTTTTTTGAAGCACTAAAAAAAAGCTATAAGCTAAATAGAAATTAAGCAAAGCATAGAAAAGTGCGGGGATAGTAATCATAAAACTATCTTGCACTTTTATTCTGGTGAAAATTCCCAATAGCATTAAAATAGCTAAGCCTAAAGCAGCTATAAATGCTAACGGGGTATAGAAATTATAACCTAATAACAGACAAAAACCTCCAATAAGCTGAAGTGTACCTACTAATTTGCGATATTGTGGAAGATTGAATCTTTTAAATTCGGCAATCATTCTGGCAGACCGTAAACAGCTCATTCCATAAAATATGAAGCTTAGCGAAGAAAAAAGGGTTAGAATTAATAACATACTATTGTAAGGTATAAAAAAACCGAAGGGTTTATCCTTCGGTTTTGACATTTTATGAAGAATTTTAGTAGCTCTTCATTTTTTCTTTTCTTTTTCGTAATTGGTCTTCCAGGTCTTTAATGGTTTCGGCTATAGCTTCTGCAAAACTAGCTTCATCTGATTCTGCATATAGTCTTGGACCTGGTGCACTTAAGCGTATACCACAGTGATGTCCATTTTCATCAGAGGTTGTATTCTTTTTCTTTAAAAAAATATCTGCTCTGTGAACAAAATCATATTTATCTTCTAATTTATTTAATTTTTCATTGGCAAGCTCTTCTAATCTATCGCTTGCGCTTACGTTGACATATTCGAATATAGTTTCCATGTTTCTTTTATTTTTTTGTTGATTGAAATAATCTTATTCATCTTGCCATACTGCGACAGCCTCATCACGCAATAGTTGTGTCATATTATATTCCTGATATCTGCTATTAGCATTTGAAGCATAAAACATATCAGAATATGTAAAGCCATATTGCAAAGCATCCTCAGCGGAAGCACCATAATAAATGTTATCAAATTGCGCCCAATGACATGCACCAAGACACATCATACAAGGTTCACAGCTGGTATACAATACACATCCAGTTAGCTTTTTAGAGTTTAACAGTCTACAAGCTTCTTGTATGGCATATAATTCAGCATGTTTGGTAAGATCGTTATATTGTGATACAATATTATGTACGGCAACTAAGACTTTATTGTTTTTAGTTATGACTGCCCCAAAAGGACCACCGCTTGTAACTTCTTTACCTTGCCTAGCCAGGGCTATCGCTTGCCGCATAAATTTAAAATGCGTTTCCTCCATCACGTTTGTTACTGATCATCTTTCCAGTTGTCATCATCGTCATCATCCGCATCTTTAACTACAACTGGTTCTATAGGTTGGTATTCTGTTTTGAGCTGTTCATATAATTGCAACTGTGGACGGGTTAGCAGATCACTCATATCTGCACTTTCATCAGCCCAATTTTGCTTAATGGCTAAAATTTTATTTTCTATGGATAAGTTACTATTTCTGATTTTCTTTTCTTTAATAAGATATTCTTCTATCTTTTTTTCCATAGTAAGTAATTGCTTTTCAGTAAGTCCTAATTGCTTGTCATACTTATAAGCAAGATCTTTTGCTTCTTTTGCTAACTTAGGATCAGAATCCTGATAAATGGTATTTTGTCCAAAGCTGGTCATCGATGTTATTAAAAATAACAATACTATATAATATTTCATGGTGTTTGTTTTTGTCTAAGTTATTAAAAAATTTAATTGAAACAATTGTTTTGTTTTAATCCAGTATGGACCAAAATTTATTGTTACAATTCAAATCTTTTCTGTTAGGAGGTTGTATTGTCCAAGGTGCCAGCATTGTCACTAGTTAAACCTGGCTCATTGGTATAATCTCCATTAAAAGTAAATTCTCGCTGCATCATTCGGGTTCTATTTTCTGGATCCTCCTGTGCACGTAGTTCTTCAGGAAGGTCTTTAGGGTTTCCTCCATAGTATCCAATAGCTACTGCTGTAGCTACGTGATATTCTTCTGGAAACTTAAATTCTTTTTTTGCTTTCTTAAAGTCTACCCCTGCCATATGATGTAAGGCTATACCCAGATGTTGTGCCTGTGTAGTAACATTACCCATAAATAGACCTAAATCGTGAAGGGCGTGAAAATTCTCTTGTCCTTCATCTGTTTTTGTTTTAAAGGCAGTAATTAGTAACACTGGCGCATTACCGGCCCAGGATTGATTAAACTCACCTAGACAATCAAAAATACGATCATAAGTTTTACTTCCTTTTATACCCCAAATGATTCGCCAAGGTTGTCTGTTGTACGAACTGGCAGCCCATCGGCCTGCTTCAAATAATGAGCGTAACTCTACCTCAGATACTGGTTTTTCCGAAAATACACGGGGCGAGTAGCGTTCTTTTAACGATGGTAATATTTGAAATTTTGAATCTTTATGATCTTTAGATATTGTATCCTCCATAGTTTTTTCAGTTTTACTTAAAAATATTTTATTCCCTACAATTAGGGTAACGCGAATGGCAATAATATTAACGCTTTCGGTTACTCTTGTCATCGCATAAAAATTCCTGAACCAAACATTATTGGCTCAGGAATTTGAGTATTATCTATTTGTTATGATGCTGAATTCACCAAACTTAAATCCAACTGCTCATTAGTTTTCTTTGACCATGCAGATAACATCCAACTCGATTTTTCTAGCTCTCTGATATACGCTCCAATAAGATCGATGGTTCCTTCATCATTAGCTTTTGATGCTTTTTCAATAATTTGTCTCATTTGTGTCAGCAATAATGAATGATCTTTTAAAATTTCATTGACCATTTCTGTATCCGTTTTTAATGGAGAGTTTTCCTTTACTGATGAGATTTTTAAATATTCACTGTATTTACTTACTGGATGAAATCCTAAAGTTAAAATGCGCTCTGCTATTTCATCTATTTTTGTTCTAGCATCAGTGTACAACGCCTCAAACTGTTCGTGTAAATCAAAAAAGTTTCTTCCTAAAATATTCCAATGAAAATTCCGCAATTTTTGATAATACATATGATAATCTGCTAGTAATGTATTCAGTTCAATTACTGCAGGTTTTAATTTTTCACTATCTATATTTAAATAATTCATTTGTTAGTATATTTTTTATTAATGACTTGTTTTCTTATATATAGTATAGTGTCAAGAACCCCGTGATCCAAGTATTTAACGGTGTTTAACTTCATTTAAGAAGGTTTAACTTAATAAGTGTTAAAAGTAGAGAAGATTCTAAATTGAATCTGGTTTGGTATAAGTTGAGCTACCTATTTTGAAGAGATGAATAGGATAGATAGCTCAATTGTAAATGATATTCTTTACTGTTTTAAATGCAGGAAACCACAGTAAAATAGTACTTTAGTAATTAATAAACTATGAACTTGTTAGCTTGTTTAGTAAAGAAGAATTAACAAGCGGTCCAATATCTAAATCGTATTAATTTTCCGTCTTTAGTTTCTAGTATGATGCCATCATCTCTAATTTCGTGCAGTACAGTAAACTGTCCATTGCCTTGTCCTTGATTGATCTGCTCTTTTATTTGACGACCAAAAAGTTCAACAAGTTCTTCCACTGTTGTTTCACGGTTCAGTATATGGTCTTCGTATAGTAACACTACTGAGCTTTCATTTTTAAAATCAACTTCTTCAATTAGATACTTTTCGTTATTATTTCCAGTAAACTTTACGTTTTGATATTTAAGTGTATAATACTTAGCGCCTTGCCAAGCCTCTGATAATCCGCCACAATCATACTGGGGTTCAAATTCTTGATTTGGATTGCCTAGCGTTTTTATAATTTGTGACTTGGTAGAAAAAAAATGGAGCCCTCGAAATTGAATCTTGTCAAAATCTAACTGTTGTCCAATACTACATTGATAAAATAAAAGAAATAGTAAGATAGCGGTGGGGATTTTCATAGGTTATTGTGCTTGCACGGGATGTTATATTAATTTTCTAATATTTCAAATACGCTTTTTAAATCTAAAATCGAATTGTAAATTAGGTATATATTCAAGATTACACAACAAGCAAGTGATGTATTTAACCCCCTATAGGCCTCCTTGATTAAGAAAGCCTACAAAACTACATCAACATATTGGTTTTGGTATCCTCAACATTAAAATTTAGTTGATAATAACGTTGTGCAATTTTTATCCATGGTTTGCTGCAAAGGTAGCATTCAATGGCTTTTTATGTAAAGGCAAAACCCCAGCCATTTCGCCCATTACATTAACAAGATCAGCGCCATTGGGGACCACGATTTTGGTATTGGATTGCAGTGCGGTCTCCATGGCTTCTAATTTTCGAAGCATTTGTGCATTGCCGACAAAATATTTGTCTGCGGCATTGTTTACTAGTTTTATGGCCTCTGCATCACCCTCTGCGTGTAATATTTTGGCACGTTTGTAACCTTCTGCTTCTTTAATCTTGGCTCGTTTAATACCATCGGCAACAGTTTCTGCAGCGGTTGCTGAGTCTATTGCAGCAATTTTTTCATTTTCTGCTTTTACCACTTTATTCATTGTTTCTTGTACGTCCGAAGGTGGGTCAATTTGCTTCAACTCGGTTCGGATAATTTCGATACCCCAATCTTTTGTTTCCTTATGCAGGGTTTCGTGCAGTTCCAAGTTGATTTTACCCCTTTCACTATTTGCTGATTTTAGCGTTAAGGTACCAATGATGTTACGCAATGTGGTCCGAGCTAAATTTACGATTTGGTATTGGTAGTTATTGACATCATAAGTAGAACCCTTTACACTTTCCTCATCTGACTTTACTCTAAAGTAAACCTGAGCATCTACGGTGGCATTTAAGTTATCATTGGTGATGATTTCTTGTGGCTCAGCATCCACCATTTGTTCAGTGATGTTCACTAAGTAAAGTCGGTCTACCAGGGGTATGATCCAATGGAACCCAGGCTCCGCCAGTTTTCTGTATTTACCGAGTCGTTCAATAAGTCCCTTGTGTGTTGGTCTTACGATCCGTATACCCACTATCAAAATAATGACAATAGGAATTAAGGTATAGATATAAATTGGTTCCATGGTTGTCTGTATTAACTGTTATAAAATGCTTATTTACAAAAAGGACAAGACCATACTAGGCCTTATCCATAAGGAGGTTTCACCTTTAATCGTTGGTTAGACGGCTTTTGGTTGACCCTTTTTAATGATATTAATCACTTCTTCGCGTCCTTTTTTCAATCGATTTTCGACCCTTTTAAGTAATTCGTTTTCTTTTCCGGCTTCAAATTTCAAATCTTCATCTGTAAGTTGCGAAAACTTACTTTTTAATTCTTTCGACTGGTTTGCCCAGTTACCGGTAATCTTGAATGCCTCATTGGTCTTTTTTTGAGAATTTTCCATCTTTTTTAGTTTACACCGTGAATTAATTTTCACAACAATATAAAGATAGAGTAACTATGATCCTTTTTCATTACACAAATAAGGGAGAGAATTACATGTATCACACATCTTCAAGATTTCCCCTTCGTTTATTGGCAATCCCTTTATAGAAAGTAGGTGTAAGTCCGGTTATTTTTTTGAACTGATTGGATAGATGAGCCACGCTGCTGTAATGCAGTTTGTATGCAATTTCCGTTAAGGATAATTCATCATATAATAAAAGTTCCTTCACTTTTTCGATTTTAATCAGAATTATGAATTGCTGAATGGTAATACCTTTTACTTCCGAAAATACATTAGCCAGATAGGTATAATCATATTCCAGTTTTTGGCTGATAAAGTCTGAATAGCTTACTTTCGGCTGCTCATCGCTGTAGTGTATCATCTCAATAATCACGTTCTTGATACTTTCAACCAATATGCTCTGCTTATCGTCTAAGAGTTCAAGACCTGATTTTTTTAGATTGACTTTGAGTTGCTCAAACTGTGTTGAGGTAATGTCTTCTAATATTTCAATAACACCTAAGTCCACAACTACATATTCAATGCCTAATTTTTTCAATTCCACCTTTACCATCATCTTACAACGGTGACTTACCATGTATTTTACGTAAAGTTTCATTGTTATGGAAATTGATAGTTTTTCTAGTTTTTAATTTCGATTAGCCCTCACCATTGACTTGTAGATTTTTATAGGTTTTTTTAGTAATACTAACGGTTATTTGCCAATAACAATTCCCTCCATCATCTACCATTACATATTCTTTTTTCCAATCCATTGTCGTCCATTGTGTGGAAGTGCTTCTTGGTGCAGGGGGAAGTTCTAAAATTTCACAAAATGCATTTATTTCAATTACGTTTTCTCCCTCTTTAGTAAGGTACGGAATATATTGTTTGTAATACTCGTGGAAGCTCTCTTTAACCGGTTTTTTTAAAAAGTCAAATATGCCATCTTTGATAGCTGTTGACAAAATATCTTGAGCTATGGTGATTTCTTGTTCACTAGGTTCCCATTTTTGATACCCATACTGCTCAAGTAGCCAGTGGTTGTGCTGAGAGTTAACTAAAACTACTGTTTTATGATCTTTCAACAAGGAGCTTTGTTCCTGATGATTTTCTTTCTTGCAAGTAGAGCTTTTACAGGAAAGTAAGCAGCAGCAAATTATTAAGGTTAGTTTAAAGCGTATATTCATTTTATAGGTTTTTAAAGTTGTCTGCAGTGGTTGATGATGGGATTAAAATCATCAAGTAGTTCAACTCAGGTTTTAAGGGGGTAAGAGAAGATTTTTCAATATTTAGAAATATGAATTAATTTATTAGAATGTCATATCATCTACCTCTTCAATTTCGACTTCTGGAAATTGAAATTTCTTGTGGTTTGGGTAGTATTGATTCATGAATTTATAATACGCTCTGACTTCACCTCCTTTGTCTCCCAATCCATCATTAAAAAAGATTAGCGTATCATTAGGAGCCATTATTTTATAAATAAATTGTCGTTCTACATCCCCTTTTGTTCGTTTATTTTTTGAGTAAAATGTTTTTCAAATGAGTAATCACTATTAGCTATTGTTTTTTCAGCTAATTTAGTTGTTCGGATGTGATTTTTCATCGTAAAACTAGTATCTTCTTTTATTGTAGTTTGCAACTGAATTTCATTACTCTTTTTAGTAATCAGTATTTCATCACGGCGTGTCCACCATTCCATATCCAATTTTACTGCTATTTTAATGGTATCCTTTTCAGTCATTTTAGAAGTGAAGTCCGCTAGGTTTTCAGTTAGTTTTAATTCGGATGCATATAATTTGTTGTTATGGTTTGATTTACAGTTGATAAATAGTATGCATAACAGTATCGCGAGGAAGAATTTCATTTTAAGCCTGATTTTAATTATTCAAATTGTTGATTAGGATTGACTGTGTCCTCCTGACAAAGCTCCGCTTTGAGAATCATAAAAGAATCACTTCAACGTTTTCAAAAAAAAAGCGAGCTTCTTTTTTGAAACTCGCTTTGTAATTCACTTTTTTGTGATTCATTCGTGACCTCGGCAGGATTACCTTCGGTGTTCCTTTGTGATCCGTAGTCTAAACGAAAAGTGACAAATCATAGATTTGCACCTTTTTAGTTGTATTTCGATCTTTGAACAGGTTCAAATCTCATTCAACTAAAAAAGTCTGCAATATTGCAGACTTTTCGTTCTTAAGTGACCTCGGCAGGATTCAAACCTGCAACCTCTTGAGCCGTAATCAAGTGCACTATTCAGTTATGCTACGAGGCCGTTTTACTAATGCGGGTGCAAATATAGGTGTTTTTATAAAAAACCCAAAGGCTTAGCCTAATAATTTAATTTTTATGTTTTGTCCTAAAATAAAGTTGACTTTATAAACTTATATTTGATGATAAACACAAACACTATGGATTTAGAGCAATTGATAAGAGATGTCCCTGATTTCCCGAAACCAGGCATCGTATTTAAAGATATTACTCCGCTTTTAGCGAATGCTAAAGCACTTTCGTTTGCTGCCGATACCCTTGCAAAATCAATTGATGATGATCAAAAAATAGATAAGGTAATTGGTATTGAATCCAGAGGGTTTATCCTGGGGCCTATGATTGCTGAGCGCCTAAACGCAGGGTTTATTCCTGTGCGAAAAAAAGGGAAGTTACCTTTTACAGTAGTCTCCAAGACGTATCAATTAGAGTATGGAGAAGATACATTAGAAATACATACTGATGCTATTCAACAAGGCGATCGTGTATTGATCCACGATGATGTATTGGCAACTGGAGGTACTGCACAGGCAGTTTGTGAATTAGTAAACTCCTGTGGGGGTATTATTGTAGGGTGTAATTTTATTATGGAATTGAGTTTTTTAAACGGAAGAGCAAAGTTACCTTCCGAGCTAAAAGCATTAATAACCTACTGATGAAAAAAGAAAGCCCTTAGACTGTTGCCAAGGGCTCTCCATAACTCAAATAATATATAATAAGGAATAACTTACTGTTTGGTGGTGGCTATTATTGCGCCATCCTTAGCTTTATCACCATAAATACTTATGGCAGTTGCTGGGTTTAAGAAATCTACAACATCTAATCTCTCTGCCTTAGCCATTTTGTCCAGTGTTATAAAATCAGACTCTTTACCATCAATGATAATTAATTTATCAATTTCAGGATTATCAACAAATTGATATTTTTTCGATCCTTGGCCCCAGGAATTTCCTAAATTTTGACCTTTGAAGACAAAGTTTCCATTTTCATCTTGCTCAAATTTGAAGGAGTTCATAATTTGATCTTTTAACTGTTGAACATTCACGCCATTGCCCAAAAAGATGGAATCTATGTCTTTATCAAAGTCAAAATCAAAAGCAAAGCTGTGCTTTTTGAGTAAGCTATCCATGTCAATAGGAGCTTTGGAGAATCCTGCCTGATTCTTCCATGCCAAGATGTCAAACATTCCGGTATTGGTGATAAAGAGGTTACCTTTTTTATACCCAAGTTCTACTTCGGAGATTGGTACATTAGATGAGGAAGAATAGTGACTTTTTGCTTTGCCGCGCTGCAAGATCAAGCTTAGGCTTGTGATTTCACCAGCATCATTATATGCAACATTTTCAATAATTAAATCAATACCATTTTCTGCAAAGAAAGCGGTTAGGTCCTCTAATTCCTTTTCAGTGGTATCTTTGTTAATGATAGCGGTTACATCATCTTCCTGCACCGCTGTTACATTAGGGCTAATCTGCATAGTCGTAAATGCAGTTAGAGAAAGCATACCTAGTACGCTTGCTCCTATCATAATCCATTTTTTCATAACTAAGTAACATTTTTTAATTACCAATAGTTGGTATATCAAAAACATACCTTAAATACGACTCAAAATTAAAAGTGTTGCAAAAAAAATTATAACGCTCTTTTAGTGACGTATAGTTTCCATCCAAAGATCAGCATTTGCAGCTTTGAGGCTTTACTTAGATCAACGCCTTGTTGTGTTAAACTAGGTAGTATAGCTTTGTTTACTTTAGCGAGCCAAGTGAATACATTTTTTTTCACGGTGAGTTGGTTTGTTGGTTAATATGATCAAAATTAATCAATTTTAAATACTTCATGAAATTTGAGTAAAATGTAAGGCTTTGCTGGCTACAAGTTTTATATTGCGCTATCAAAAATAACAACGATGTTTCTGAGTATTGTATACGTATTAATTGGATTTGTGTTACTAGTAGTAGGAGGGGAGTATTTGGTTCGCTCCTCTGTGGCACTGTCTTTTAAATTGAAATTATCCAAGATGGTCATAGGGCTTACGGTGGTATCTTTTGCTACTTCGGCCCCTGAGTTATTAGTGAGTCTGCAAGCTGCCTTAAACGGACTTTCGGACATTTCTTTGGGTAATGTCGTAGGGTCCAATATTGCTAACATTGGATTGGTTCTAGGAATTACTGCAATAATTGGTCCATTAACAGTAGATAAAGACTTTTATCGCTTCAATTGGCCGGTGATGATGCTATTGTCCATTGTATTATATCTGTTTTTGATCAATGATGGTGTACTTTCACGTATCGAGGGTATGATTCTATTTGTGGCTTTGATTTTATATATGGTGCTGTTGATTATGAGATCAAGAAGAGCCTCGGCTATTGCGGTCGAAGAGGTAGATGATGCCTTGCAGAAGACTTCAGCATTTAAAATTGTTATTTGGTTATTGATTGGAGCAGCGGCTTTATATTTCGGATCAGAATTATTAGTAAAAGGCGCCGAAACAATTGCAACCAGTATGGGTGTCAGTGAAGGCGTGATTGCAGTAACGTTGATCGCAGTAGGTACTAGTGTGCCAGAACTAGCGGCTTCTGTAATTGCAGCTTTAAAACAAGAAAAGGCGATCTCCTTAGGTAATTTAATAGGTTCCAATATCTTTAACATAGCATCGGTGTTGGGGTTAACCTCGTTAATACAACCTATAGCGATAAAAGATCAGGCACTGATGGGTGTCAATATATTTTGGATGCTTGGTTTTGCGTTTATTTTGATTCCTATTGCATTTATACCAAAGTTTTTAGTGATCGGTCGTGTCAAAGGAATTGTCATATTTGGAGCCTATGTGATTTTTGTGTCTCTGGTATTTTTATAAAAGCCTCTTGGATACATTTATAAGTATTTCAATATTAAAAAAACGCCTTTAAGAAAAAATCTTAAAGGCGTTTGCGTTTAACCGTGGTTAGTGTTTTATGCCATAACAGCTTCTACGTTTGCTGTTTTAACCGTTTTAATGATTCTACCTGCAATTTTATAAGGATCACCGTTAGATGAAGGACGTCTGTCTTCTAACCAACCTTTCCATCCTCGCTCTACGGTCATAATTGGAATTCTAATAGAAGCACCTCTGTCAGATACTCCATAGGAGAATTCGGTTATTGATTGCGTTTCGTGCTTACCAGTTAAGCGTTTGTCATTATCTGCTCCATATACGTCAATATGCTCCTTAACTAATGGTCTAAAAGCTTCACAAATAGTTTCGTATACTTCTTTAGAACCACAAGTTCTTAAGACTTCATTAGAGAAGTTAGCGTGCATACCTGATCCATTCCAGTCTGTATCACCAAGTGGTTTTGGATGCCAGTTAATCGCTAAACCATATTTTTCTCCAATTCTTTCTAAAATATAACGTGCAATCCAAATTTGATCTCCAGCAGCTTTTGCTCCTTTTGCAAAAACCTGAAATTCCCACTGTCCTGCAGCAACCTCACCATTGATTCCTTCTACATTAATTCCTGCGTCTAGACACTGATCCAAATGCTCTTCAACGATTTCTCTTCCAAATGCATTTTTGGCACCCACTGAACAGTAAAACTGTCCTTGAGGTGTTTGATCCCTTGGAAACCCTAATGGTAAATTGGTTTCTGGATCCCATAAGAAATATTCTTGTTCAAAGCCAAACCAAAAATCGTTATCGTCATCGTCGATCATAGCACGTCCATTGGTCTCATGAGGCGTACCATCTGCATTTAATACTTCAGTCATTACCAAGTATCCATTTCTTCGATCCGGATCCGGAAAAATGGCTACAGGCTTTAATAAGCAGTCTGAAGAGTTACCTTCTGCTTGTCGAGTTGAGCTTCCGTCAAAAGACCACATTGGGCAGTCCTCTAATTTTCCGCTAAAATTTTCTTCAATCTTAGTTTTACTTCTAAGGTTTGCTGTCGGTTTGTATCCATCTAACCAGATGTACTCTAATTTGGCTTTACTCATAATTTTTTGATTAAATAAGTTGAACGCTTTCTTGGTGTACAAAGATAAATTTTCTTTTCACATGATAAAAAAAATAGGGGTTTAAAGCTTGATTTTGAAGTTGGATTTGTAATAACCCTATTTTTAAAGGGGGTGTAATGATTTTTATTTAAAAATTAGAAGTTTAAATTTTCGATTCTACAATAGAAACTTATTTTATATTTGTAAAAAACAATATTCATTATGTCAACATTAAGATTTGAAGCTCTAAAAGAGGCTATTAACCGAAATGCTGTAATAATTACAGAGACGGATCGCAGATCAGCGATTTTTGGAGAAAACGTTTTCAATCAAACGACAATGATGCAATCCTTAACTAAGGATGCATACAAAAGCGTAATGGCTGCAATTGAAAGTGGTTCAAAAATAAATCGAGCTATTGCGGACCAAATAGCTTCGGCTATGAAAGAATGGGCGCTTGCCAAAGGAGTGACCCACTATACGCATTGGTTTCAACCCTTAACCGGAGCAACAGCCGAAAAACACGATGCTTTCTTTGAAACGATTGGTAACGGGCAGGCGATTGAAAAATTTGGTGGCGGACAACTGGTACAGCAAGAGCCTGATGCTTCATCTTTTCCTAATGGTGGAATACGAAATACTTTTGAGGCTAGGGGATATACAGCCTGGGACCCTACTTCTCCTGCTTTTATTTACGGAACCACCTTGTGTATACCAACAGTTTTTGTTGCCTATACAGGTGAAGCTTTAGATTATAAAACACCTTTATTGCGAGCTTTACAAGCCGTGGATAGCGCAGCAACTGCAGTAGCCAAATATTTTGACAAAAATGTAAAAAAAGTAAACGCTTCTCTAGGCTGGGAACAAGAGTACTTTTTGATTGATAATGGACTTGCCAATAGTAGACCGGATATTGTAATGACTGGTAGAACATTATTGGGGCATTCGCCTGCCAAAGGACAGCAGTTGGATGATCATTATTTTGGAAGTATCCCTACCAGAGCCCTAAACTTTATGATGGACCTGGAGGTGGAGTGTATGAAACTCGGTATACCGGTTAAAACAAGACATAATGAGGTGGCACCAAATCAATTTGAGTTAGCGCCTATATATGAAGAAACAAACCTTGCTGTAGACCATAATTCCTTATTAATGGATGTGATGGGTAAAATAGCCTCAAGACATAATCTAAAGGTGCTGTTGCACGAAAAACCATTTGCCGGAGTTAATGGATCGGGTAAGCATAATAACTGGTCTTTGGGTACAGATACAGGGATAAACCTTCTTGGGCCTGGTAAAACTCCGATGAGTAATCTTCAGTTTTTAACCTTTTTTATCAATACTATCAAGGCCATCAATGATAATGAAGAATTAATGCGAGCTGGTATAGCTTCAGCAAGTAATGATCATAGATTGGGAGCTAATGAAGCTCCGCCAGCAATTATGTCTGTGTTCATTGGAGAGCAACTGACAGCTGTACTTAAAGAATTAGAAGGGGTGACAGATGGAAAACTTTCGCCTAAAGAAAAAACTGATCTTAAGTTGAATGTGGTAGGTAAAATACCTGAAATCTTATTGGATAACACCGATAGAAATAGAACATCACCTTTTGCTTTTACGGGTAACAAATTTGAGTTTAGAGCTGTGGGTTCTAAAGCGAATTGTGCTAATCCGATGACAATCTTAAATACCATCGTAGCGAAACAGTTAGTTGATTTTAAACAAGAAGTTGATAAATTAATTAAGAAAAAAGATCTTAAAAAAGATGAAGCGATCTTTAATGTGTTGAGAGAATATATCAAGCAATCTAAGAATATTCTTTTTGAAGGTAACGGTTATGGTGAAGAATGGGAAAAAGAAGCGAAGAAAAGAGGTTTAAGCAATAATAAAACTACTCCTGAAGCTTTAAAGGTTAAGGTGTCAGATAAAAACCTACGACTTTTTGAAGAGATGGGTGTGATGAATAAGATAGAAGCTGAAGCTAGGTATGAGATCGAAATTGAAGAATACGTGATGCATATCCAGATTGAAGGTCGAGTGCTTGGGGATATTGCAAGAAATCACGTCATACCTACCGCTATCAAGTATCAAAATACATTAATTAATAATGTATCTGGATTAAAGGAGTTGTATGGTAGTGATTTCAAGAAATATGCTGCTGAGCAGATGGAAATTATTGAAGAAATTTCAAACCATATTGGCAAAATAAACGCCAAAGTAAATGAAATGACAGAAGCTCGTAAAAAAGCCAATGCTATAGAGGATATCGTAAAAAGAGCTGAAGACTATTGCTTTAAAGTAAAACCAATGTTTGATGACATTCGATATAGTTGTGATAAATTAGAATTATTGGTAGATGATGAGCTTTGGCCTTTAACTAAGTATAGAGAACTTTTATTTACACGATAGCTAATGGTAAGAAACCACCTACTGGTTTCAGCCAAAACTGTTTTTTATACATTCTATAACAGTTGTTTAACTCAAACAAACTCACAGGTTTACATAAAGCTGTGAGTTTTTTTATGGTATTTCGTCGAAATGTTAGTTTTTACGGAGCGATACTGTTAAAAAATTTATAAATTTACAATGCTTGCGAGGATTAGGATACTTTAAAGCTACCCCCTATAAATCTTTTGAATAACGTAGAATTGCACCTGTTTGACTGATGAAGTTATGATATTCTATGGATTAAACTTATGCGTGATAATTAAGTAGTGCTCATTAACCATTTTAATTATATATATTACGTATGAAAAAAGTAGTTTTTACCTTAGCAGCTATGCTAAGCGCAACCGCGATGGTTGCCCAGTCAAATTCCAGCAATGTTACTCAAACAGGAGAAAGTAACCAGGCTGACATTACTCAAATCGGCTTACAAAATTCATCAATCACTTCTCAAGAGGGTGTGTCTAATTCCGCTGAAGCTATTCAAGGGAGTGATCTATTTGCATCTCGAAATGGTGTAGTAGAACAAACCCAAATCGGAGAGAAAAATTCGGCATTCGCACAACACGAAGAGGATAGAAACCAGGTGTATCAAGAACAAATCGGAGATGGAAACTCAGCAAGCGCGTCACAAAATCTTTTGTTTTTTGGTGGCGATAACGTGTCTGATCAGTACCAGGAAGGAAACGAGAATAGTGCAGTTACTACCCAAGAAGGCACCGAAAATGTTGCAATTCAATTGCAATTTGGAGATGCTAACTCAGCGAGTTCTTCACAGCAAGGTTCTTCAAATTTTAGTGGAAGTCTTCAACAAGGAAATTTAAACGCGGCTTCAATTGCTCAGGTAGGTACTACTAACGATTCTGAGCAATATCAGCTTGGCGACGCCAATGTTGCTACAGGTGAGCAATGGGGTTCTGATAATGTGCTTTTACAGGATCAAGAAGGTGGTGGCAACAACGCTACTTCATTACAAGGTAGCAGCTCTTTTGATTCAAGAGGAGGAACTGTACAGCAAATTCAAATCGGTAACGAAAATACGGCTTTTGCTAACCACGAAGAGGACGATAACTATATCGGACAGGGACAAGTTGGCGAGGGTAATAGCGCTACCGCTGATCAAAACCTGGGATCTTTTGGAGGTGATAACTTCATCCTACAAATTCAAAGAGGAAACGGAAATGTTGTTGATGCTTCACAAAATGGGAGTAATAATTTTTCTGATCAGGATCAAACGGGTGACGAAAACTTAGGTTTGGTAACACAATCAGGGACAGATAATACAGCAACTCAAACTCAAGTTGGAAATAGTAATAGCGCAGAGGCTGTACAAGGAGGCTTCTTCTTTACTTCTAGAGGGGGTTCAATAGACCAATCACAAACTGGTGAAGGTAACGTGGCATTTGCAAGACACGAAGAGGATAATAACCAGGTGCTTCAAATCCAAGACGGAAACTCAAATAGCGCATCTGTAACGCAAAACATTCTAACCTTCGGAGGAGAAAACTATACGCAGCAATATCAACTTGGAGAAGGTAACTTATCTGAAGTTTCTCAAGAAGGTGGAGCTGGATTATTAGGTGAGTCGAATATTACAAGCCATATCCAGATAGGAAACGAAAACTTTGCATTAACAGCGCAAAGCGGGTCTGGTAATATAAGCGATATTTTACAGTCTGGTGATATGAACCTTGCTCAAGATACTCAAGTAGGTGCAGATAACTTTACATTTGTTACTCAAACAGGTAATATGAATAGTAGTATTATTCTTCAAACCGGAACAGCTAACGCTGCTACAGTAACACAGACAGGCGGACTATAAAATCCAATTACATACAACCAACCAATAAATAGATAAGAAGAGTAATGTCAATCCTTGGCATTACTCTTCTTTAACTCTTTTTGAGAAAAAGATAAATGAGGTAAATATGATAAGATTAAGTATTCAGGGTGTATTATTATTTTGGGTTTTCTTTTCTTTTGCTCAAGAAAATTATAACCTACCTGTAGAAAACGAAATCGTTATTCTATCCCAGGTCAATAGTGTAGAACGTACAGATCAAATCCGAGCTGCAAATGAATTATCTAATTCTGTTTTTATTCAACAGATTGGAGAACGGAATGATGTAACTACAGCTGTACGAGCTCAAGAATCAGCTATAACTGTATTGCAAAAGGGAAATAATAATAGCATAAGTATGGAGAGTGCCGCGACAGAGATTCAAAAGCTAGTAGTGCAGCGTGGCGATTATAATACTGTTCAAGAATTTTCTATAGATCCAAAAGCTGCAACTAACCTTCAATTAATTCAAGATGGAGATCATCTTTATTTTGAGCAATTTGGTAGCAATGAGTTATCTAATAGCCTTAAGATTAAGATGACAGGTACAGCTAGAAATATTATTATTCGAAGCTTCTAAAAAATGAATCTGAAATTAATTTTCATTTTTTACGCAGTAATGCAATTGCAGGCACAAACGTCAACGAATGCGGATATAATTGCTAAACTGGAAACTTCAGTAATTGATGAGTTGATCATTTTTAGGGCAACCGCAACCAATGCCAGTGAAGTATACAAAAGTCTTCGTTTTGTGTTTTCTGCATTTAGAACAAATAAAAACGGGGAATTAATAAAAAACAATCAAGATGAGCGCTTTACCATAGCGGCAAATGAAAAAAGAGAGCTATCAAATTTTGCGATCCATAAAGACATCAAGGATAAATTAATTGTATTGTTGCTCATTTATGATGAAGATCAAATTATCGCAAAAGACCGAATTGGTCTTAATGAGAAGAAAAAGAAAAAAATCATCTACCAGCCAGATGATGATGGCATAGAAATTAAGGGTATTGTGGTAGAAGAAACTAAAACAAAACCCGGTAAGGATTTTTATGAGTTTTTTTATACCGCTTATAATCAACATCAAATAAATGGCTCAAAAGTAGTAGGGATATATGAACAATTAAGCTTTGGAAGAAGTACAATCATTCAGGTTAAAATCGATGATCAAGTAATTCAGGAATTTTTAGCCAAACCAGACATTGAATATTTAGAACAAATGTCCAAAATTGCAATCAGAAAAGTATACAAGTATTTTAAAGATTTTAAAAACCAAAAAAACGATATAATTCAATATTGAATTTACAACTATGATAATAAGAATCAGTCTTATACTAATTACAACACTTACATTTAATTCCATAAAGGCTCAAGAATTAGTATACCAGCCAAAAAACCCAGCGTTCGGGGGGGATACTTTCAATTACCAATGGTTGTTGAGTTCGGCCGAGTCTCAAAATGAATTTACAGATCAAGAAGATTCCAACAATGGTAGATCAGATTTAGACCGATTTAGCGATGGTTTAAATAATCAATTGTTAAATCAAATTTCGAGATCTTTATTTAATGAACAATTTGGAGAAGAAGGATTGACTGAGGGAACCTTTAGTTTTGGTACGCTTTTTATCGAAATCTTTCCGTCTTCAGAAGGTTTGATTATTAACATTTTGGATACTTCAACAGGAGATCAGTCTCAAGTTATAATACCTAATTAATTTAATAATGTCAGCGAAATATTATAAGGTATTTTTCCTTTTGGGCTTAATAATGGTGATTGCGTCCTGTGGAACCTACTTTAATCAACCTATAGAGATCGAAAATGCTAGACTAGGCGAAAACAGTCCAGCAACCAAAAGCATTAAAAACTTACCT
This sequence comes from Aquimarina brevivitae, assembly GCF_004216895.1. Lineage (GTDB taxonomy): Bacteria > Bacteroidota > Bacteroidia > Flavobacteriales > Flavobacteriaceae > Aquimarina > Aquimarina brevivitae. The sequence goes on from NZ_SGXE01000001.1 coordinate 1,446,680, forward strand.
CAACCCGTAGAACCTGTAGTTGTCGGTGTTTATAAATTTAGGGATCAAACCGGTCAGTATAAACCAACTGAAGGAGGGAGTACATTCAGTACTGCAGTTACTCAGGGGGCAACGACTATTTTGATAAAAGCATTAGAGGACTCTAATTGGTTTGTGCCCATAGAACGCGAAAACCTTAGCAACTTATTGAATGAAAGAAACATCATTCGTTCTACCAGAAAAGAATACAATAAAAATCAAAATGGCAACGAACCCCAATTACCCCCATTGTTATATGCGGGTATTATTCTTGAAGGGGGTATTGTATCTTATGATACCAATATTATTACTGGTGGTTTAGGAGCAAGATATTTTGGTGTGGGTGCTTCGACACAATATAGACAGGATCGTATTACGGTTTATCTAAGAGCAGTATCTACCTCTAGTGGTAAAATTTTAAAAACAGTTTATGTTTCCAAAACGATACTATCTCAAGCATTAGATGCTAATTTCTTTAGGTATGTAAAATTTAGAAGATTGCTAGAGGCAGAAACTGGTTTTACAAAAAATGAACCAGGACAATTAGCAGTTTCTGAAGCTATTGAAAAGGCAGTAGAAGCACTAATTCTAGAAGGTGTTGAGGACGACTTGTGGACGGCTAAAGCGTCTAAAGAGGAGGTGGAGCAGCTCCTTACAGCGTATAAAACAGAAAAGTCTGAATCCGAAAACACAGGGTTATACCAGCGTTTCTTCAAGGAAAGACGGGGGGAATTTGGTTTAACGCTACAAGGGGGAGCAGCCTTAATCAATGGGGATTATAATGAAAAGGATGCTGATTATGCCATTGGTGTTGGAGCTAAACATTTTTTTAATCCCTATCTAAATGTTGGTATAGGAGTCAATAAATTTCAATTGAGTAATGGGCAGGTATTTTCGCAAGGTTTTAATGCTTTGCAGTTGAACACAGAACTCTATCTTTTGCCTTTTGAAAAAATTTCACCCTTTGCTATTGGTGGCATCGGCATCATTAACACGGATGATTTTAGTAAATCCTATGTGCAAGCACAGTATGGGTTAGGTGTCGAATATTTAGTAGCAGAGCAGTGGGGGATATCAACACAGTTGACTCATAATTTAGTATTTAGTGATAGTGTGGATGAGGTAGTCCAAGGTAAGCAAGATGATCAGTATTTTACGATTGGTTTTGGTCTTACGTATTATTTTAAAAAACCCCTACCAATGGATAAAAAATTGCGAAAACAAGAGCGAAGCGAGCAAAAAGCATTGAGTAAACTGAGAAAAAGGAACAGAAAAAGTAGAAACGAGAAGGTTACGGAAAACAAACGATAAAAAAGATAATAAAGTCAGATGCAGTTTATTAAATATATAGCCTTGATAGTAGTTACTGTAATGGTAATGATGTCTTGTGGCGAAGATACTATAGATCTCCAAGGATTAGGTGTTGTTGAAGGCCGTGTGGTTCAAAGTGGAACTAACGAGCCATTGGAAAATGTAAAAATAGCTACCAATCCAGCATCAAGTACCGTTTTTACGGATCAGGATGGATTTTACAGTATAGTCAACATTCCCGCTGGGGAGTATTCGCTTTCTGCACAAAAAGATGGCCTATTGGCAGAGTTTGAGGCTATTTCGGTTATAGCGGATACTTCAATAGAAGTTGTTTTTGAACTGGAATTGGAAACCGCTTCGAATCGCCCGCCAAATGCAGCTATCTTGATTTCGCCTGAAGATAATGCACAGGAAACACCAACAACTGTGGAATTAGTGTGGAGCGGAAGTGATCCTGATACGGATGATAACCTTACCTATTCAGTTAGGATTCAGAATGATTTCAATTCAGAAATCTTAGAGTTTGAGAATATAAACGATACAACCCTTACTGTTGCTAATTTAATGTTTGGGGTTAAATACTTTTGGCAGGTAACCACTAGTGATGGAATCAATGATCCGGTCAATAGTACTGTAGCTTCATTTACTACACAAAACCCACCCAATAACAGAATTGTATTTACCCGATTGATAGAAGGTAATAGTGTAATATTTTCAGCAGACGAACAAGGAGAAACAGTACTTCAACTCACCTCATCCGGAAGGAACAGTTTTAGACCTCGACGTAATCCAAACACCTCGAAGATTGCATTTTTAAGATCGATAGGTTCGCAGACACATTTATTCACTATGGATGAAGATGGTACCAATCAACAACAAATTACAGGACAAGTAGGGGTTAATGGATTTAATCTCGAAGCTGTTGATTTTACCTGGGATGCTAATGGAGCACAATTGCTCTTTCCTAATCAAGATAAATTATATCGAATCAATAATGATGGTAGCGGATTGGAATTAGTGTATCAAACACCAGACGGTAGCCTAATCACAGAAATAGCTAAAAATCCAGGATCAAATATAACCGTGGTCAAAACGAATAACCTTGATGGCTATAGTGTTCGTATTTTTACAATTGATACTACTGGAGCTGTGGTAAACATTATTCTGGAAGGTGTTCAAGGTGCTGCCGGTGGCATTGATATATCTATAGATAATACTAAAGTACTGTACGCTTACGATGTTTCAGGTTTTGAAAATGTAAATTATCGTAGGTTAGACACGCGCTTATTTATCTATGATCTGACTACAAATACTGCTACAGATCTATCAACCGATAAACCATCAGGTACTAATGATCTCGATCCAAGGTTTTCTCCGAATGAGGCATCAGTGATCTATGTAAATACTTCTAATGATGGAGTATCACAACAAAATATTCAAATACTACCAATAAACGACCTTGTTGCAAGAAACACCCTACTGTCTAATGGGGCCATGCCAGATTGGGAGTAAAATTTAGATGCCCAAAACCAGGATCCCAATTTTCGATTATCGAAGTTGGGATTTTTTTTGGAATGGTTAGGCTTTGTTCTTATTTGAATTATCTTTGTCCTTTAATTCAATAGTATCATGGGTCAAGAGGTCAGTAAACGTTATGCACAAAGAGGAGTTTCTGCAGCTAAAGAAGATGTTCATAAAGCCATTAAAAATGTAGATAAAGGGTTGTTTCCAAAAGCATTTTGCAAAATAGTTCCAGATTATTTAACAGGTGATGATGATTACTGTATCGTAATGCATGCAGATGGTGCAGGAACAAAATCTTCCCTGGCTTATATGTATTGGAAAGAAACAGGAGATTTATCTGTTTGGAAAGGTATTGCACAAGACGCGCTAATTATGAATATAGATGATTTATTGTGCGTGGGTGCTACAGATAACATCATGCTTTCTTCAACGATAGGGAGAAATAAAAATCTAATTCCTGGAGAAGTTATTTCGGCCATTATCAATGGCACCGAAGAGCTTATTAAAGAACTTGATGAATTTGGAGTTAAAATATATTCAACCGGCGGTGAAACTGCTGATGTTGGAGACTTGGTCCGTACGATCATTGTAGACTCAACCGTTACTGCAAGAGTTAAAAGAAATGCAATTATTGACAATGCTAATATAAAAGCAGGAGATGTTATCGTTGGTTTAGCATCTTACGGTCAAGCAACCTACGAAAAGGAATATAACGGAGGCATGGGTAGTAATGGGCTTACTTCTGCTAGACACGACGTGTTTGGCAAAGAATTGGCTATAAAATATCCAGAGAGTTTTGATCCTTCTGTGCCTTCAGATTTGGTATATAGTGGAGCCATGGGCTTAATAGAAGAGGTGGAGGGATCGCCAATAGATGCTGGGAAATTAGTGCTGTCTCCCACAAGAACCTACGCTCCCATAATCAAAAAAATACTATCTAAATATACCAGTGATGACATTCATGGTATGATTCATTGCAGTGGAGGTGCACAGACCAAGATTTTACATTTTGTTGAAGATTTGCACATTGTTAAAGATAATATGTTTGAGGTGCCCCCTTTATTTAAATTAATTCAGGAAAATTCGGGTACAGATTGGAAGGAGATGTACCAGGTGTTTAATATGGGGCATCGAATGGAATTGTATGTTACAGAAGATGTGGCTCAAGATCTTATTTCAATAGCAGAGCAGTTCAAAGTAGATGCTAAAATTGTTGGGCGTGTCGAAAAATCAGAAAGCAAAAGACTTACCATCAAAAGTGAATTAGGCACTTTTACCTACGAATAAGCAAAAAAATCACTTCTAATTTTGTAAGTTAATAACTCAATTTTGGAGTTACAAAGTTAGTAGTGCTGTATTGCAATTTACGTAAAAAGCTTATTTTTGTATATTCCAATAATAGGAACGGAACTATGATTGATAAATTAAATATTTTTAAGCAACGATTTGATGAGGTTAGTGATTTGATCATTCAGCCTGATATCATTGCTGATCAAAAGCGATATATTAAGCTCAATAAGGAGTATAAAGATCTCAGAGCTATGATGGATGAGCGCGATGTTTATATCGAGCTTACCGATAATATAAAGGAGGCAGAAGAGATCATTGCGGATGGAAGTGATGAGGAAATGGTAGAGATGGCTAAAATGCAGTTAGAAGAAGCTAAAGAACAGCTGCCAGATCTCGAAGAAAAAATACGCTATATGATGGTTCCTAAGGATCCTGAAGATGCGAAAAATTGCGTTATGGAGATCAGAGCAGGTACCGGAGGAGACGAGGCCAGTATATTTGCTGGAGATTTATACCGAATGTATACCAAGTATTGCGAAGGAAAAGGCTGGAGTGTAAGTGTAGTAGATCTTAATGAAGGAACAAGCGGTGGATATAAAGAAATTATATTTGAAGTTAATGGGGAAGATGCTTACGGTACCTTAAAATTTGAAGCCGGTGTACACCGTGTACAACGAGTACCCCAAACGGAAACACAAGGAAGGGTGCATACCAGTGCAGCTACTGTTATAGTACTACCTGAAGCGGAGGAGTTTGATTTGGAATTGGATATGGCTGAGGTTAGAATCGAAAGAACCACCTCTACCGGTCCAGGAGGACAGTCAGTAAACACTACCTATTCTGCCATTAAACTACACCACGAACCTACAGGTATGATTGTAAGCTGCCAGGATCAAAAGTCATCGCATAAGAACTTAGAAAAGGCGCTTAAAGTACTTAGATCTCGATTGTATGAGCTAGAGTTGGCTAAGAAACAAGCAGCAGATTCTGAAAAACGAAAAAGTATGGTGTCTACCGGAGATCGATCCGCAAAAATCCGAACCTATAACTATCCACAAGGAAGAGTTACGGATCATCGAATAAACCTTACCTTATATGATTTAGGTAATATTATTGATGGCGATATACAAAAAATCATTGATGAATTACAACTCGTAGAAAATACCGAAAAGCTAAAAGAATCTAACGAGGTTTTTTAGCATAGTCAATAGGATATAAAGAAAACGCCTGAGCTAATACTCAAGCGTTTTTATTTTTACACAAAATATAGTGCTGTATTATTAGCCTTCTTGACGCCTTTTAAAAGAGGAGATAACGAAATAAGCACCTACCAGGATAAAAGGAATACTTAATAATTGTCCTGTGGATAAAACACTATTGAATTGATCTTCAAAACCTCCCTGACTTTTCTTTACATTTTCTACAATAAAACGAACGACGAATATCAGCATCATATACATACCAAACATAAATCCGGAGTTCTTTCGTCTATCGGTTTTCCAATAAATTAACCACAGTATTGCGGATACGAATATATAACCAAAGGCTTCATATAATTGTGCTGGATGACAATAGGGGATAGCTTCAAGCAAATTCACAAATTTTGGATTTTCTACAATGGCATCATAGGCTTCACTAGCATTTTTAATCCCTGTTTTTTGAATTGCTTCCGCTTTACTATAATAATTTTTCACAAACTTTACTCCAAAATATGAGCTCGTCGGCTCGCCAATTATTTCAGAATTAAAAAAGTTACCAAGTCGAACAAATATTCCTCCAAAGGCCGCTGGGATAGTAACTCGGTCTAATATCCAAAGAGGTGGCTTGTTTAACACCTTTTTGGCGTACATATACATGGCAATAATAAAAGCGATAGCTGCTCCATGACTTGCAAGGCCTTGAAATCCGATAAATTCAAATTCAGGACTGAATCGTACGGGTAATAAAATTTCTAATAAATGGTTTTTGTAATAGGCCCAGTCATAAAAAAATACGTGACCTAGTCGCGCTCCTAATAGTGTTGCAATCACAGCATACATAAATACAGAGTCTAATTTCTCCATAGCAATGTTTTCTCGGATGTATATTTTTTTCATCAAATACCATCCAAGTAAGAAAGCAACAACAAACATTAAACTATAAAAGCGAATTAAGAAAAAGCCCAGGTCAATACCCTCGGCAGGATTCCAAATTATTTTAAGTGGTAATACCATTTAGTTTTTGTTTTAAAAAAGGTAAATATAGGTATTTTAAAAGTGAACGTTTATGTTAGAACTATTAAGTGTTTTGGTTTTTTTTAGGTACAGGATCGTATCCACTTCCTCCCCAGGGATTGCAACTGATTATACGTTTAATAGCTAACCAACCTCCTTTTAGCAATCCGTGTGTTTTTAGAGATTCTAGGGTGTAATGCGAGCAAGTCGGCTCATACCTACATGTAGCAGGCGTTAACGGGGATATAAATTTTTGATAAACCCGTATTAAAAATACAAAGGGTGCTATTAAAATTTGCTTTATGGATATGGAAGTTGCCAAATTATCAATTCACGGTAAATGTGGTTCCTTCTCTTCCGTCCTTAAGTTGAATGCCAAGTTCTAGTAATTGGTCCCTAATTTTATCACTTGTTGCAAAATCTTTATTCGCTCTTGCTTCGGCACGCAATTGTATTAATAGTTCAACCGTTCCGGCTAGTTTGTCTGAGGTATCAGAGGAACTAGCATTGATGTTTATCAACCCTAATACATCGTAAACAAAGGCGTTAATGCTATTGGTTAAAGTGTCTAAATCCTGTTGACTAATAGTAGCTTTTTCATCTTTGAGGGTATTGATGAATTTTACAGCTTCAAACAAATTAGCAATAAGTATAGGACTATTAAAATCATCGTTCATAGCATCATAGCAATCGTTCTCCCATTGTGCAACATCAAATCCTTTGGTGTGTTGAGCAGCTGTAATTTTTGGTAAAGTATCTATCGCTTCCATCAATCGTAGAAACCCTTTCTCTGAAGCTTCTAAAGCATCACTAGAGAAATCAAGAACACTGCGATAATGAGCTTGAAGCATAAAAAAGCGAACCACAGTGGGCGCAAATGCCTTACTTAAAATAGTATTGTCTCCACTAAAAATCTCACTAGGTGAAATAATATTCCCTGTGGACTTGGACATTTTTTTGCCATTAAGGGTAAGCATATTGGCGTGCATCCAGTAGTTTACAGGTGTTTGGCCACATGCAGCCTCGCCTTGTGCTATCTCACACTCGTGATGTGGAAATTTAAGATCCATTCCACCTCCGTGGATATCAAATTGCTCTCCTAGATATTTGGTGCTCATTACAGTACACTCTAAATGCCATCCGGGAAAACCGTCACTCCAGGGAGAAGGCCATCGCATTATATGTTGAGGCTCTGCTTTTTTCCACAACGCAAAATCTTGTGGATTTTTTTTATCACTCTGTGCGGTAAGCTCTCTCGTATTAGCAATTAAATCCTCTATATTTCTACCGCTGAGTTTTCCGTAATGATTCGTTTCATTAAATTTTTTGACATCAAAATAAACGGAACCATTAGCTTCGTAGGCAAAACCATTGTCGATGATAGTTTTAATGATCTCTATCTGTTCTACAATATGACCGGTAGCCGTTGGTTCTATACTTGGTGGGATATTATTGAATTTCGCTAAAATATTATGGAAATCTAGTGTATATCGTTGTACAATCTCCATAGGTTCGAGCTGTTCTACCCGAGCTTTTTTGGCAACCTTATCTTCACCTTCATCTGCATCATTCTCTAAATGGCCGGCGTCTGTAATATTTCTTACATACCGTACTTTATACCCCAAGTGTTTTAAATATCTAAAAACCAGATCAAAGGAGATAAAGGTTCGACAATTCCCTAAATGTACATTGCTATAAACGGTAGGTCCGCAAACGTACATTCCTACGTTGCCTTCGGTTATAGGGTTAAAGATTTCTTTTTGACCAGAAATGGAATTATAAATTTTTAATTCCTGTGTGTTGTACATTGGAATTGAAGCCATTGATGAGTGTGCTGTTTATTGAATTAAAAATTGGTGTCTAATTTAATATAATCTAAAAATTCTCTTCGTACCGATTCTTCTTTAAAACGTCCGCCAAACTCGGCTGTTACGGTACTACTTTCGATATCTCTAATGCCTCTGCTATTTACACATAAGTGCTTGGCATCAATGACACAAGCAACGTCTTTTGTATTCAGTACAATTTGTAAGTGTTCTACAATTTGCATGGTCATACGTTCTTGTACCTGTGGTCTTTTGGCATAATAATCTACGATACGATTCATTTTGGAAAGTCCGACCACGGTACCATTAGAAATATAGGCAACATGTGCTCGTCCTACTATTGGAAGTAAATGATGCTCGCAGGTTGAATATACCGTAATATTTTTTTCGACCAACATTTCACCATACTTATAATGGTTTTGAAATGTGGAAGCATCTGGCTTTCTTTCTGGGTGAAGCCCTGAAAATATTTCGTTGACAAACATTTTGGCAACACGTTGTGGAGTTCCTTTAAGGCTGTCGTCTTCTAGATCCAAACCTAAGGTCTCCATTATGTGTTTTACATCACTTTTTATTAATTCTATTTTTTCTTTATCACTTAGCTTAAAAGCATCTTTTCTTAATGGCGTAGTAGCATTAGTTGAAATATGGCTATCTCCTAATGCATCAAAATCATCTACCGCTTTGTCTACCTTCACTTTCAATTATTTACTTTAGACGTTACTTTATATCTATTTGTCGTAATAATTCTTTGTTACGTACAATTAATAGTTGGCAAAGATACGATTTTGTAGTTTGACAAATACAATACACTGGGAACATTTATAATTTGTTTTGCAGATCTATGACTTTCTGATCAAGATGTTTATCTTTATCAAAGATTTTATTGCCTACGTACACAAGAAATCTATATAATCTTACGTTATCTGAAGCATGAATAAATCAGTACCTCAAATCAATATTTTATTTTACTTTCTGTTTGCTATCCAATTTACTGGTGTAGCTCAGATTGATCAAGAGTGTAGAGCATCTCAACCCTTTTGCTCTGATGCAGCCCAAGAATTAACCTTTGCGAATACAACTGGAGACCTCGACGGTCTCGGTGAAATAGGGTGTTTGAATACTACACCTAATCCCTCTTGGTATTTCTTAAGGATTGATGAACCGGGTGAATTAGTGTTTGATATTCAACAATGGGTGGATGCCAATACCAATAATCGATTAGACCGCAATGAAAGGCAACTAGATGTTGATTTTATAGCCTGGGGTCCTTTTCAAACCTCTTTTGTTGATTGTGATGTATTAGCCCGAGGTTGTGATCTCAATGGGGATGACGAAAATATAAGGCCGGCAGAATGTGTCAATAATGTTGATGATCCAGAATTTTATATACAAGACCTGGATACCGAAAATATCACGGACTGCAGTTATGCACGGACCCCTGAAGAGAATATTTTCACAGAAACCTTTACGATACCTAATGCACAAACAGGTGAATATTACATTATTTTGATTACCAATTTTGCTGATGAGGCTGGTGTTATTCAATTACAACAAACGAATCTTGGAGAGGAGGGCGCAGGTACTACGGATTGTAGCGTGCTTGAGGATGGTGTGGGGCCAGATGTGGCAACTTGTGGTAACTTTCCTGTATTTATACAAGGTCGATTTTCAGGGGCAATTGCATATCAATGGTACCGGGATGATGGAAGTGGTAACTTTGTAATAATTACCGGAGCAACCGAGCCTTTTTTGGAAGTAAATCAAAACGGGATTTACCAATTGCGAGGATATTCTGATGCAGGTAGAACCAATGAATTAGGTAGAGATGATCTTATTGTACAGGATGTTTCTTCGGCAATAACTGTAGTTTTGCCTACGGTTATGGAAGAATCATTTTCGGGCAGCTATACCATAACGACAGAGCTTACTTTGATACCTGAAGTAGAAGCAGGGGATTTTACAGATTTTGAATACAGTTTATATCGTGATATAGGAGCTGGGTTTAATGAGTATAGACCTTTTCAGGAATCACCAGTCTTTGAAAATGTTCCTCCTGGAGATTATCGGGTAATTGCTAGGTATGCTAATTGTCCGGCGAGTGAAGTCGAATCTGATATTTTAGTAATTTTAGGGTATCCTAAGTATTTTACGCCAAATGGAGATAGTATTCACGATACGTGGACTTTAATAAATATTGAAGACCAACCCTCGGCATTGATATTTATTTTTGATCGAAGTGGAAAGCTACTAAAGCAATTAATCCCTGGTGGACCAGGTTGGGATGGAACTTTTAATGGTAAACTTATGCCGTCTAGCGAATATTGGTTTCGGGTAGAGTTTAATGAGCCAACTGACCCTAATATGCGAAGAAGAGTTTTTGCAGGTAGTTTTTCTCTTATCCGATAATCTAATATAAGCGATAAAATATGGAATAGTTGTTGATAAGGTTTATTTGATTAGTTTTGCGGAGTTAATACGACCTAAGAACCTTTTATTGAATAAACTATTACGTACAGTCTATGTTTCCTTTATTTTATGACCGTTCGCGGCCAAATTGCTCAATACTTTTGATTTATATTGGGCTTCTTATATTACCCGTTTTTGCCTATGCACAAGGATCAGTATGCTTTGATCCTTCCGGAGAAAATGGCGCTGAACCCTTTTGTAGCTCTACTGGTATTGTGTTTCCTAATTGTCATAATGGAGACGCTAGTTGTACAACATCTGCTGAGGTTGGCCCTGATTACGGGTGTTTAGGATCTCAACCTTTTCCGGCCTGGTATTTTTTACAGATAGAAGAATCAGGAGATTTGGAGTTTAATATTGTACAAACTTCTAATGAAGATGGAACCGGGTCTCAATTAGACGTTGATTTTATATGTTATGGTCCTTTTAACGATCCTACTACTCCTTGTGCATCCGATCTTACAAGTGCTAATACCGTTGATTGTAGTTTTTCGGCTTCATTTAATGAAATCATGAATATAAACAACGCACAGGAAGGAGAATATTATTTGGTCCTGATCACAAATTTTTCGCAATCACAAGGTTTTATAAGTTTTCAACAAATCAATGGAAATGGCGCCACAGATTGCTCCATATTAGAAGCTACTTTGGGACCTAATCAAAATATTTGTGGAAACGGGCCTATTGAACTTGACGGTGAAACGGAAGAAGCAATACGGTATGAATGGTCGATTTTTAATGAAACTACAGGAAATTTTGAGGTTATTGCAGGTGAAACCACCTCTATTTTATCCGTAGATGTTACTGGAAGGTACCAATTATTAGTTGAAGATGCTTCTGGTAATATCGAAACTGATGAAGTTTTGATAACTTTTAATACACCTCCGGTAGTCGATCAGCAGCCAAATAATTTAACTTTATGCGAAGAAGCAGGTGGAACTGCTGTATTTGATTTTTCTCAAAATACACAGCGCATTCTTGGACCACAGGATCAAACCGAATATTCAGTAACCTATTATGTAAGTCAAGCAGATGCAGAGAGTGACCTAAACGCGATTGCTGAACAATTTGCAAGTGGACCAACCAATATTTTTGCTAGGATTACGAATAACAACTTGCCAAGCTGTTTTGAAATCACAAGTTTTATCTTAGAGGTTAATCCCGCACCAAATTTGAGTTTCTCAGAATTTGGATATACCATTTGCGAACCATTAGATAATACACCTGATCAAGCATTTATTACTGTAGATGAGGTAGCAGTTAGTCTACTTAGTCCAACCGGAGAACCTGTGGACTTATTGGCAAACGACGAACCACTTCAGTTATCTAACTTTGATGTTCGCTATTATAGTTCAGTACAGGATGCTGTACAAGATGTAAATCCATTTGTCAATGGAGATACTGTGATTGATGGGCAATCCATCTTTATTCGAGTTGAGAATAGCAATACTTCGTGTTTTAATATAGATGACATCGCAGAAGTAATTATCAATGTCGCTCAAATACCGGAAGCTAATCCTAATATTGAAAATTTTGTAGCATGTGCTACAGATATTTCGGAGCCTAGTCGATCTGTATTTAATCTTAGAGACAAGGATTTTGAAGTGCTTGGGATCAATGATCCTACAGCAAATAGCATTGCTTACTATAGAACCATTGAAGACTATACTAACGATTTAAACTTGTCGGAAGAAGAATTGGTTGCTTTTAGAAATACTACCAATCCACAGCAAATTTTTGCGGCTGTTATTGATGATCAAAACGGTTGTGGAAAAAGTAATGTAGTATCCTTTGAATTGCAGGTAAATGAACTTCCGACACTTACAGATAATGAATCTTTTAGTGGAGAACAAGTTGTTTGTGTTAATCCAGATGGTTCAGTACAGCAACCCTTGCAGATAGGAGAAGATTTAGGAGCTTTGGATGGAAATATTTACCTCTATGATTGGACGCCTGATAATACAGATCAAAACAATGATGGTTTGGAAGACGCTATTTTCCAAATCCAATCATTACCCGAATCACAAGAGTTTAGTTTGGTAATTACCAGACTAGGGAGTAATGGAGAGCCTGATTGTACCAACGCTATTAATCCTTTTACCTCTGAGGAATATGCTATTACACTAAGACCGTCTGCTGCACCATTACGAGTAGGTTATGTAATTGAGGAATCTTCTTTTTCTTCCTCATTTACTATCACGGCTCAACCAGAATTCCAGGTTGGGGAGTTACAGGATTATGAATATGCAATTAATAATGGAAGTTTTCAGGATAGTCCGACGTTTACAGATTTACCAGCTGGAGATTATGTGATAACGGTGCGCAACAGAAATGGTTGTCAGCCTTTAGTGGAGTCCGAGCTCATACAAACCTTAGGATATCCAAAGTATTTCACTCCTAATGGCGATAATATCCATGATACCTGGAGTTTAATAAATGCTGAGGATCAGTCTACAGCATTAATTTATATTTTTGACCGAAATGGTAAGTTGTTAAAGCAGATTTTTCCAGGAGGATCGGGATGGAATGGTACTTTTAATGGTAAGTTAATGCCTTCGGGGGAGTATTGGTTTAGTGTTGAATTTAATGAACCTGCTGATCCAAATAATCACCGAAAAGTTTTTAAAGGTAGTTTTTCATTAATTCGATAAGAAAACTTAGTTGAAATAATATAAAAAGACGAGTGTATACTCGTCTTTTTGTTTATGTAGATATGTTTGATGTTCTTAAAAATTGATACCGAAGGTAAACGTTAGATTATCCCTATAAGTATCAACCACCGCTCCATTAAAGAAGTCTGATCCTGGGTAGAAACGTTCAAAAGATTCTTGTTGCATAACATCATAGGCAAAATCCAGTTTGTATTTCCCCCAGTTATAGCCTAAACCAAAAGAAATTCCTGTTCTATCTGATCTTAATAGTTCATTTTTAAAAGGGCTTTCTTCATAAACATAGCCTCCTCTAAAACTCCAGTTTTCGTTTCGCCATTCTCCACCTAGCCTAATTGTTGAAGTTTCTTTGTAAGTGCTTACAATACTATTATTAAGGTCGGTGTAATCATTACCAAAATCAGAGCTGAATTTTGTTGTGGTATAATCTTTATACTTATAATCTAAACTGATTAGTCCTTGTCTTCCAAAAAGAAAGGCAATACTAGCGGTATAGCTTGCAGGCGTTCTTAATTGATACTCCGGAAAAATATTGATGACATCTGGAGCTACTACAGCGACTCCGTCCACTTCACTAAAAGTTTCCAAATCTTGTGTTGTTTCTTCTTCTATAGTGTACCAAGTTGGCGATTCAACTGCAAAACCAAGTCGTATTAGATCAGAAACTTTAGCAATCGCTCCTACTTGTGCTGAAAAACCTGCACCCCTCGTAGATAAACGATTGGTAAATAATACTTCATTTATATTGCTACCGGCATTGGTGTTAGCTTCAAAAAAATCGGTAACTCGATCATAATTTATAAAGTGTGAATTTAGATTCAAACCTAAATAAAAATCATTATTGATTTGGGCAGCCCCGTTAACCGAAAATTTACCATTAAGACCTGTGCTTTGATAAGCATATTCTTGATAAAAGCTACCCGAGCCTATATTAGAAAAATAACTTGTATTGTCTGGATCGCTGGGGTCATCGGCTTCTAAAATAAATGATTCGTAACCTAAATAGGCTTGTTGAACTGCATAACCTTCAGTTTCACCTAGAAATGAATATAGGTCAGATATGCTTTCACCAGATCTTCGTTCTAGTAAGTCCAAAGGTACGCCTTGCGCTTGATTAAGAAAATAAGAATCAATGGAGGTTGAAGTATTTCCAAATGCTGTAAATTGAAATTCGTTATCTGAAGTTTGATCGTAAGCAAGAGTAAGCGTGAATTTGTTAATAGGTGAAGATCCACTTGCATCCCCGTATACAAAAACAGCTCCTAATTGATTAAAATTAAGATTACTTCCGGTTTGCGTATTAATTCCATTACCATAGTAAATATCGCTTCCATAACCTGCACCTGCAAGAGTAACTGAAAGCTGTGAGTTTAAAAATACAGCGGACCCAGCAGGATTTATTTGAATAGCAGAAAGATCCCCACCCAAAGCCCCAAATGCACCTCCCATCGCTCTAAAGCGCGCTGTACCTTGAATATTTTGATCGGCATATCTTAAGGCATCCGAAATATCCTGTGCATTAGTTATGGATACGAATAAGACTCCTATGAAGAAAACTATTTTTTTCATTTATAAATAAATTTAATGCATTGAAATACCATCCCATCTTAATGTGATGATATTTCAATTATAGATTAATTAAATTGCTATGGGTATATCGCAGTTGATTATCCTCTTCCGCCACCACGGCTTCTGGATCTACCTCCGCCTCCGCCGCGAGAACCACTACTTCTACTTCTTGATGAACCTGATGAATAATTACTTCCTCTGCTTCTCGAACTACCACTACCCGAGTAATTGCTTCTGCTACGAGATGAGCCTGAATTATAATTACTTCTACTACGTGTAGAACTTCCGCTTCTTGTTCTAGGTGTTGATGAGTTGGTACCTCTATTATAGTTGTAATTGGATCTTGATCTACTATAATCACCACCTGATCTATTATTGTAATAGCTAGACCTTGAACGATTTCTGTCAGCTGAAATTCTGGATCGGTTTGAATAACCTTGTCTGCTTCTTGAATCGCTATAACGTGATCTGTTATTATCGTATCTGGATCTGTTATTACTGTATCTAGACCTATTATTATTGTATCTGGATCTGTTGTTGCTATAACGAGATCTATTATTACTATATCTAGATCTATTATTACCGTAGAGGTATCTTGATCTATAGTTAGATGCTAGGCTAGACCTGTAGGATCTATTAACGGCATAATAATATGGATTATTTCGATAATAAGGTGGGCACCAAAATCCGCCGCCGTACCAGTTGTTCCAACCCCAGCCAACATTCCAGCCCCAGTTGTTCCATCCCCAACCGGCATTCCATCCCCAGCCAGAGTTCCAACCCCAGCCAGCATTCCAGTTCCAGCCCCAAGGACTATACCAATTGTCCCAACCCCAACCAGCATTCCAGCCCCAGCCGGCATTCCAGCCCCAGTTGTTCCATCCCCAATTATTCCAACCATTGTCGTAAATATTGACGGTAACTTGAGAAGGGTTGCTACCCCACGCAGGGCGTGTTTCTTGGTATTCGTAGTTTAATTTGGTTGCTGTAGTATCTTGACTATCATAATTATCGCTAGCATATGAATCTACATCTGTAAAAACATCATCTTCTGCTACTAGATCGTCGTAGAAAGCTGCTTTTTCTGAAAAATAATTAGCATAATAATTAGATTCTTGTGGCTCATTGTTTTGAACAGTTTGCGGTTGCCTTTGTGTTCTCCGCTCATAGGTGTTCGTTTCTCCATATATTCCATCGTTATATGGGACATATTGATAAGAAACACAAGATGTCAACATTAATACACTTATTAAGAGGGTTACTCCTAAAGTACTTTTTATCCTTATATTATTTTTGAGTAGCATATCTACGTTTTTAATTGTTGAACATTACAAATTTAGTTAGTTTTGCGCTAACTATTTTATATTTAACTAAGACACAATATTTGTGCCAAACAACAGTATATGGGCAAAAATCTTACTAAAAGAAGCGAGGATTACTCAAAATGGTATAATGAGCTTGTTGTAAAAGCCGATTTAGCAGAAAACTCGGCAGTTAGGGGTTGTATGGTAATTAAGCCATATGGTTATGCGATATGGGAAAAAATGCAGGCTGAACTGGATAAAAAGTTTAAAGAAACCGGTCATCAAAATGCCTATTTTCCATTATTTGTACCCAAAAGTTTATTTGAGGCAGAAGAAAAGAATGCAGAAGGTTTTGCAAAGGAATGTGCTGTGGTAACCCATTATAGGTTGAAAACAAATCCTGATGACCCATCAAAATTAATTGTTGATCCCGATGCCAAACTTGAAGAGGAATTGGTGGTAAGACCTACCTCCGAAGCAATTATTTGGAACACCTATAAAGGTTGGATACAATCCTATAGGGATTTACCGATATTAGTCAATCAATGGGCTAATGTAGTGCGCTGGGAGATGAGGACACGACTTTTCTTGCGTACTGCGGAGTTTTTATGGCAAGAAGGACATACTGCTCATGAAACAAAACAGGAGGCTATCGCGGAAACTGCTCAAATGAATGATATCTATGCAGATTTTGTCGAAAATTTTATGGCGATACCGGTTATTAAAGGGAGAAAAACCGAGAGTGAACGTTTTGCTGGGGCCGTGGATACGTATTGTATTGAAGCATTAATGCAAGATGGTAAGGCTTTACAGGCAGGGACATCTCATTTTTTAGGGCAGAATTTTGCCAAAGCTTTTGATGTGAAGTTTACTTCAAAAGAAGGTAAGCAGGATTATGTTTGGGCTACTTCCTGGGGTGTATCTACGCGTTTAATGGGTGCTTTAATAATGACCCATAGTGATGACCAGGGATTGGTGTTGCCTCCTAATTTAGCTCCAATACAAGTAGTTATTGTGCCAATTTATAAAGGGGAGGAGCAATTAGAACTGATTTCTCGAGTTGCTTTAGAAATGAAGGCTGCTTTAGGTCAAAAAGGAGTTTCTGTCAAATATGATGATAGAGATACAATGAGACCGGGGGCGAAGTTTGCACAGTATGAATTACAAGGCGTGCCACTACGGATTGCTATAGGACCTAAAGATTTAGAAAAAGGAACGGTAGAGCTTGCTCGAAGAGATACGCTGTCCAAAACGTTTGTGGCAAAAGATGATGTAGTGGATACGGTAACAGATCTTTTGCAAGAAATACAAAATAATTTGCATCAAAAGGCAACTGAATTTAGAGATACGCATATTACTGAAGTCAACAATCTTGATGAGTTCAAAGAAGTTTTAGAAAATAAGGGTGGTTTTATTTCAGCACATTGGGATGGAACTGCGGAAACTGAACAAAAGATAAAAGAGCTTACAAAGGCAACTATTCGCTGCATACCGTTTGATTTTGTAGCAGAAAATGGAAGTTGTGTTTACACCGGAAACCCCTCTAAAACAAGGGTTTTATTTGCGAAAGCATATTAGGGTGTAAAAAAAATAACATAACTCTTGCGCCATTAAAAAATAGTTGTATTTTTGCATCCGCAATTAAGCAAAACGATGGCCCGTTCGTCTATCGGCTAGGACGCCAGGTTTTCATCCTGGTAAGAGGGGTTCGATTCCCCTACGGGCTACTAATAAAATCTGTTGCAGATTTGTAACTAAAATTGTAAGTTTGCAACCAAATTTTGAAACAAACATAATGGCCCGTTCGTCTATCGGCTAGGACGCCAGGTTTTCATCCTGGTAAGAGGGGTTCGATTCCCCTACGGGCTACAATTTTTTATAAAGAAATAACGAGAAAGAGATGGCAAATCATAAGTCAGCATTAAAGAGAATTAGAAACAGTGAGACTAAACGTCTTAGAAATAGATATCAGCATAAAACTACTCGTAGTGCGATCAAAAAGTTACGCGAAGCTGATAAGAAAGAAGCAGAGACCATGTTACCATCTGTAATTTCTATGGTTGATAAATTGGCTAAGAACAATATCATTCATAAAAATAAAGCAGCTAACATTAAATCTCAGTTAGTGAAGCACGTAGCGGCGCTATAATTATAATATTTTATTTAAAGAGAACTTCTCGTTGATAACGAGAAGTTTTTTTTTACCCATTATTGAAAGTATAGATACTTTGTCTTAGGTAAAGTGTTTAAGTATTTTTGTTTTTTTCTTCAATCCATCTGGACATATATTCTGTGCTTCGTAGGGTGTGGAAATTTAAAATACTGCCGATAAAGTTTTTAGACCTGTGTTGGGTTAGGTTTTTTCTTAGCTTGTCTATTGAGGCAAGTAAAGTGTTTTTAAGTTTATCTGCAGTGAAAAGACTATTTACAATAGCGATTCCATTTTGCTGACATTGATTCCATAATCTTTCATCATTATATAACCTTATTGCGGCAGCAGCAATTTCTTCTGCTGTATTGCAGGTAAAACCGTTCCAGTCTAAGTCGTCATCTAACATACCTTCAGCTCCAATAGGGGTAGTTACACTAGGTGTTCCTGTAAGCATAGCTTCTGCTAGCTTTCCTTTGATTCCGGCTCCAAAACGCAAGGGCGCCAGGCATACTTTTGCTAGGCTTAAGGTGTTTTTTGCATCTTCGGTCCACCCTTTCATAAAAAAACCTTCTTTTGGTTTATGGTATTGTGTTGCTTTGGGAGGCATATAGGCACCATAGATATGTAGCTCGGCTGTGGGTAACTCTTTCCTAATAAGAGGCCATATGGCTTCTTTAAGGTACATAAAACTATCCCAGTTAGGCTGGTGTCTAAAATTTCCGATAGTTACAAAATGATTTCTTTGAGAAAACGGAATCCATCGTTGCGTGTCTTTAGAGGTTAAGCGCTCAAATACAAAAGGGAAATAGCACAATAGATCTGGGGGAATATTAAATAGTTTTACTAGAAGCTCCATTTCAAAACTAGATATGATCAATGAAAGATCAGATCGTAAAATACTTGCAATTTCTCTTTTGGTAATGTCTTGTTGTAGTAAGAGCGATGGGCTAAATGGAATATTTTGCTGTATACTATGGGCTCTTGTGGTTCTTAGGCAATGAAGATCTTCGGTGTTTAGAATTTTAATAGCTTCAGGGCATTGTTTGGCAACTCTCCATCCAAACTGTTCCTCCATCATAAATCGGTCAAATATGACAATCTGTGGAGCAACATGTTTAATGTAGCTGTCAAAACTTTTGTCATTCACCTGGATAATGTCTTCTGCAACACCTAGTGCTTTAAGGTTAAATCGTTGGGGTGTTTTTGTAGATGTACTTGCAAAAGTGATGTTACATTTGTTTTCTTGAAGAGTTGAAATAAGTTGAAGCATCCGCATTCCTGCGGCCGAGGAAGTTGGTTCTGGCCAAACAGTGCCAATAATTAAGACGTTAGTTGCCATATGTTATTGAGTATTTACCATAAAAAAAGCCTCAGTGTTATCCGAGGCTTTCAGTTATTTTTATACTATAGTTTAGGAAAGTTTAGCAAACATTGCTTCCATTTTTTCCTTTTCTTCTTGTGCAAGCTCTGGATCAACTAATATTCTACCGCTATGCTCGTCGGTGATGATTTTCTTTCTACTAGCGATCTCCATTTGAACTTGAGGT
This sequence comes from Aquimarina brevivitae, assembly GCF_004216895.1. GTDB lineage: Bacteria > Bacteroidota > Bacteroidia > Flavobacteriales > Flavobacteriaceae > Aquimarina > Aquimarina brevivitae. The sequence continues at coordinate 1,466,572 of NZ_SGXE01000001.1, forward strand.
GGGATCGTAAAGAAAGAACCTCCTGATGCACCCCTTTCGATAGGAACAACAGCCAGGCCATTTTTTACATTAGTTCGGATTCTGTTATAGGCTTTTACTAATCGTTCTTCGATTTCTTTTTGGAAATTTTCGGATTTAGCAATAAGTGCTTTTTCCTCTTTTTCAGTTTCCGCAAGAATAGCATCTAGCTCACCCTTTTTATGAGTAAGGTGTTCATTTCGTTCGGCTAGCTTTTCTTTAGTCTGCTCAATGATTTCATTTTTTTGAGCAATCTGCGCTTTAAATTCTTTGATGTGTTTTTCGGCTAATTGAATTTCTAATTCTTGAAACTCGATTTCCTTGCTCAGGGAGTTGTACTCACGATTATTACGTACATTCTTTTGTTGCTCTCCGTATTTTTTGATTAGCGCCTTTGCTTCTTCTATTAAATTCTTTTTGTTCTTGATACTTTCATCTATCGTCTCAAGATCGGTATTTAATTTTTCTAATCGTTTGTTTAATCCGGCTACTTCATCTTCAAGATCTTCAACTTCTAAAGGTAATTCACCTCTTACGTTTCTGATCTCATCAACTCTAGAGTCAATTAATTGCAAGTCATACAAAGCTCTTAATTTTTGCTCAACAGTAACTTCTTTCTTTGCCATATGCTATAGGTATTGAATTGGATTTGTTTTATTATCCGCTAAAATGATTGCAAAATTACTGATTTTTTTTCTAAGATAAGTAAGAATTAATTTTTTTGTGTATTGTTCACTTTCGTAATGGCCAATATCAGCAATAATAATCTTGTTTTCGGCTTCATAAAATTGGTGATATTTTAAGTCTGCTGTGATAAAAACATCTGCACCGGCACTGATTGCATTAGGGATTGCAAAACTTCCGCTGCCACCCAGTACGGCAACTTTTTGTACCGGTTGATTTCGAAGCTTGGAGTGCCTAACACAGCCAGTTTTAAAGGTTTCTTTTACCTTTTTTAGAAAAGTTAATTCATCAATCGGTTTAGTTAGTTCTCCAATCATTCCTATGCCAATATGTTGGTTTTTATTTTCTAAGGTAATGATTTCATAGGCAACTTCTTCGTAGCTATGTGCGTTGAATAGGGCTTGTAATATCAATTTTTGGTTGTGCTTTGGGAAGGTAACCTGCAATTGCATTTCCTCTTCGTGATGTGTTTCGCCTATTTTACCGATACTTGGATTAGCATTTTCTTGTGGTTTAAAAGTCCCTATACCTTTAGAAGAAAAGCTGCAATTTTCATAGTTTCCGATACTACCAGCACCAGCTTCAAAAAGTTTTTCCAAAACAAAGTTGTATTCGGAAACAGGCACATAGGTCGTCAATTTTTTTATTGTACCATTTTGAGGGATAAGAATTTTGCGATTAGATAGTCCTAATTGTTCACACATCATATCGTTTACTCCGACTACGGAATTGTCAAGAGCGGTATGAATGGCATAAATAGCAATATCGTGCTTAATCGCTTTCATTACAGTTCGTTCTACATAGGTAGCACCAGTAAACCTTTTAAGTCCTTTGAAAACAATAGGGTGAAAACTTACAATAAGATTACAATTTTTTTCAATAGCCTCATCCACAATATTTTCTAGCGTGTCCAAGGTGACTAAAATACCGGTAAGGTTGGTCTGTGGTGATCCAACAAGTAATCCTACGTTGTCGAATTCTTCTGCATAAGCAGTGGGTGCCAGTGCTTCTAGATGATGAATAACATCTTTGATTTGCATATTTCCGTTTTTATATCAATCGGAAATGTAAAAAATCTTTTAGCAATAATCAACGAATGGTTTCATACTTTTGTGTTTATGAATTTGTTGAGAAAATTACTTTTTCCCGTTGTTCCTATCTATTGGCTGGTTACCTGGGTAAGAAATAAATTATATGATTGGGGGATTAAAAAATCAGTTACTTATCACCTTCCAATAATAGCAGTTGGTAATCTCAGTGTTGGGGGTACAGGAAAAACACCTATGGTAGAGTATCTCATCAACTTGTTATCCTCTTCTTTTAAATTGGCTACTTTGAGTAGAGGTTATGGACGAAATACCAAGGGTTTTGTGTTGGCTAGTACTACTTCTACCACGCACACTATAGGCGATGAACCTATGCAGTTTTATACAAAACATGAAGAGGTACAGGTTGCCGTAGATGAAAATAGAAGAAGGGGGATTACTCATCTTTTAGCATTGAAAAATAAACCAGAAGTTATATTGCTTGATGACGCCTATCAACACCGCAAGGTTAAGGCAGGGTTTTATATTTTATTGACCTCGTATGATCAATTGTATTGCAATGACTATGTGTTACCTACAGGTAATCTTAGAGAACCTCGATCTGGTGCCAATAGGGCCGATCTTGTAATCGTAACAAAATGCCCACCTAATTTATTGGATCAAGAAAAGCAAAGGATAGAAAAGGCTTTGCAACTAACGACAAAACAGCAATTATTTTTTGCAACAATAGCGTACACTTCAGCATTACAATCTGGTACTCTACAAAAGCCGCTTTCTTTTTTTAAAGACACCCCATTTACTTTAATTACTGGGATCGCAAATCCGAAACCACTTGTAGCTTATTATGAACATTTAGGATTGAAATTTACGCACATCAACTACCCGGATCATCACAATTTTTCTACCAAGGAAATAGAAAAACTAAAAGATGCCGGAACATTGGTGACCACGGAAAAAGATTATATGCGATTGAGTGATCATTTTAGCGAGGGAGATCTTTGGTACCAGTCTATTGCGATGCAATTCATGGGAGAATATTCAGGAAGATTATTTGATGAGCAAATCCTAAATGTAGTAAAAAAAGAAGGTTCTTACGTATCATAAGAACCCTTTTGACTTTTTGTGGCTAACTCTAAATAACTAAATTCAAAATATCTAGTCACAAATCGTATGCCAAACTATGCTGTTTTTTCTTTTTTACTAAATGCTTTATGTAGTTTTATGAAAAATTCTTCAGTTTTATAGGGCTTAGGGATGATGTCGTTAAATCCATTATCATAAAACTCATCTAAATTTTCATCGAGTGTAACTGCAGTTAAGGCAATAATAGGTATTTCTTTATCAAACTCTCTAATCAATCTTGTTGCCTCAATTCCGCTGATGCCAGGCATATGAATATCCATCAAAATTAAATCATAAGATGATTCTTTGGCCTTGTTAACAGCAATATCCCCGTTATCTGCAACATCACAGATCATTTTGTTTTTTTCAAGAATTTTTCGGGTAATTAATTGGTTGATTTTGTTGTCTTCAACGACCAGTACTTTTTTATCAACCATTACACTATAGTCGAGTTTCTTGGCTTCAATAATGTAGTCAGCGCTAGGATCTACATATACTTCGAATTTTAGGTCAAACATAAATTTAGACCCTCTTCCTAATTCGCTGTCGAGTTTTATTTCGCCTCCCATAAGAGAAATTAGGTTTTTGACGATGGAGAGTCCTAAACCTGTTCCCCCAAATTTTCTATTTATTTGAACGGAGCCTTGGGTAAAGTTTTCGAAAATTGTTTGTTGTTTTCTTTGGGATATTCCTACACCGTTGTCTTCTACTTCAAATCGCAAAAAGACTTTAGTATCTGTTTGTGTATTTAATTTTACTCTAATCCAAATATCTCCATTCTGAGTAAATTTTATTGAGTTCCCTATGAGGTTTATAAGTACTTGAGATACCTTAAGTGGATCACCTTTTACTTTTGAAGGGATATCGTCATCGAATTCGTAATGTAATTTGTTATTACGATCCTTCGCCGATTTACTAAGCGCTATAAGTACATCACTTATTCGCTTCTTTAAGTTAAAGGGTACACTTTCGAGTTCAACCTTATTAGCTTCGAGCTTATTGAGATCTAAAATATTATTAATTAATGACAGTAAATATTCTCCTGAGAATTTTAGAGAGTTGAGATGTTCTTTTTGACTTGGTGTTGGGCTTTCTTCTAGTAATAAGTGAGTAAGTCCAGTAACGGCATACAGCGGAGTTCTAAGCTCGTGGGTAATGGTGGATAAGAATTGAACTTTAGCTTCACTAGCGCGTTCTGCATTTTCTTTAGCTAAGATTAATTCTGCATTTTTATTTTGTAATAGTTCATTGGCTCTTGCCCTAAGATTATTGTTTTTATACAATGATAAAGTAAGTAGCGATAAAATGGTGATCAAAGCAATAGCCAAAATTGTAGTCAACCTGCCCAATTTTAGCGATTTTTGTTGTTCCTTTAGTTCTCCTGTTAACTCGTCAATTATTACTTTACTGTCTCCCATATCTAATTTGGCAGCAGCTTCTTGTGCAATGATTTCTTTATTGATGGTAAATAGAGAATCTTTTACTTTCTGATGTAGTTTAAGATTGTTTAATGAAATCTGGTGTTTTTCTTGTAATTCATAAATTTCACTATAAAGCTTATAGCATCCAGATACTATCTCGGTATAACCGCTTTCCTTGGCAATAGCAATCGCGGTATCATTGTTTTTTATCGCTTCTTCAGAATTATTAAGTGCTAGATGTGCTTTAGCTTTATTGACATAGAGCTTAGCCTTAAAATAAGATTGATCTAATGAGTTGAGTATAGGTAAACCACTATTAAAGTGAGCAATAGCTTCTTTTGGATTATCTTGGTGAAGCTCTAAAAGACCTCTATAGAGCTTGATTGCTCCTTTAAGCTGCGTAATATTTTCTTGATCCGCAAGCTCTGCTGCTTGATCCAAGGAGTTTTTTGCTTCGTTAAACTTTTGAAGCTCTAATACGATTGAAGCATAGATGAGTTTAGAAAATGCAAGTGAAAAATTATTTTGATCTTCGGTTTGAATCTGAATAGCATTAATAATTCGCTCTTCTGCTTTTTCAAGATCTCCTAATTCTCTGTAGAGTTTAGCAAGCGTCATATTTGTTCTGGCTCTGGACACTCTGTCTCCATAGTCGATTGCTAAATCTTTACCGATAATGATATTTTCAAGTGCTTTTTCAAGTTCTGCTTTGTCAATTGAAGTGGAGGCTTTTACTAAAAAGTCTTCAATAGAGTCTCTTACTTTTTCTATTTCAACCTTAGGTGTTTGCTGCCCGTAGGCAATTACACCAAAAATTAAAAAGAAAATAAGTATATAATATTTGAAAGGGGTAGGCATTAGTTCGTTTAAATCACTCAACTAATATAGTTATTTCTTACAAATGTTAATAATTAAATCAATTATTCTATGACTATAACCAATTTCATTATCGTACCAGCCAATTATTTTTACCATTTTTCCGATTACCGAAGTCATTAATCCATCAAAAACACAGGAGTAAGGGTTGCCTATAATATCAACAGAAACGATTGGATCCTCGGTATATGAAAGAATTCCTTTTAAGCTTGTTTCTGCAGCATTTTTAAAGGCTTCATTGATCTGGTCAATCGAAGTTTCGGTACTTACATTAAAGGTGATATCAGTTAACGATCCATCCGGAACAGGAACACGGATCCCGCAACCCCCAATAACATTACTGAGCTCAGGAAAAATTTTGGTAAGTGCTTTTGCTGCTCCTGTTGTGGTAGGAACTATAGACTGACCAGCTGCTCTTGCTCGCCTTAAATCTTTATGCGGTTGGTCATGCAGGCTTTGATCCGTAGTATAACTATGAACCGTGGTGATATATGCTTGTTCAATCCCACAGAGTTCATCAATTACTTTGATCATCGGAGCTGCGTTATTCGTGGTACACGAAGCATTAGATATGATTAGTTCTGACCCATCTAAGATATGTTCATTTACCCCAATAACAATTGTTTTAATATCATCATCTAGAGGAGGAGCCGAAAGAATTACCTTTTTTGCACCAGATTGGATATGTTTATAGCTGTCTTGATAGCTCTTAAACTTACCCGTGGCTTCAATAACTATATCTATTTCCATAGACTTCCAGGGGCAATCAAGCGGGTCTTTATGATGTAATACTGGATACTCCTTATTGATAACTATTATATGCTCAGCAGTGGAGCTAATAGTAAAAGGTAATACACCGTGGATACTATCATATTTTAATAAATGAGCTAAAGTCTTAGTTTCTGCTAAGTCATTTATTGCCACAACTTCAATATCAGGATGATTGATAAGTAGTCTAAATAGGTTTCTTCCGATTCGACCGAAACCATTTATTGCAACTCTAATAGGTTTTTCCATTACATATATTAGAATGTACTAGGTTAGATGTTTTTGTGCTTTGTAAGAAGATCTAACTAGCGCTCCACTTTCTACATGCCTAAAGCCCATTTCTAATCCTATCTCTTCGTATTTTTTAAATTGATCTGGAGTTATAAATTGTTTTACAGGTAAGTGTCTTTTTGATGGTTGGAGGTATTGTCCAATGGTAACGATATCTAAATCAACCGCCCTTAGGTCTTTTAGGGTTTGAATTACTTCGTCTTCCTGTTCTCCAAGTCCCAACATAATTCCACTCTTCGTACGTTTAATACCGTTTTCTTTTAAGTATTTTAAGACTTGTAAGCTTTGTTCGTATTTTGCTTGGATTCTAACCTCTCTGGTTAACCTTTTAACGGTTTCCATATTGTGCGACACTACCTCGGGATTAGCTTCAATAATACGATCAATATTCTTGGTTTTACCTTGAAAGTCTGGTATTAATGTTTCTAAAGTAGTATTGGGATTCATTCTTCGGATAGCTCTAATGGTTTCTGTCCAAATAATTGACCCTCCATCTGCTAAATCATCTCTGTCAACCGAGGTAATCACCGCGTGTTTAATGTTCATGATTTTTATGGAGCGCGCTACTTTTTCTGGTTCTTCCCAATCAACGGTTTCAGGTCTACCTGTTTTTACACCACAAAACCCACAAGAGCGGGTACATATGTTTCCCAAGATCATAAAAGTAGCCGTACCTTCACTCCAGCACTCACCCATATTAGGACAACTACCAGAGGTACAAATCGTATGAAGATCGTATTTGTCAACTAATCCCCGCAATTCTGTATATTTTTTTCCTGTCGGAAGTTTTACTCGTAACCATTTGGGTTTGCCCTTTGGTGGGGCAACAGTTGCAACGTCATTATTCATATAGCAAAATTTCTTACAAAAATACAAAGAAAGCACTAAATAGGATAATCTTTGGATCTGAACCCGTAAAAATTTAAGTAAAATTTGGTAATCCGCTTTGCAGAGCCTAAAAGGACAGTACTTCTATGGTTTTCAATCTTAAGAGAAAGTTAAAGAAGCACTGTTGTAAAATTTTTATTTAGAAAAAAAGTTACTATAATAAAGGATCTAATTTACAATGCAAAATCAACTAAAAAGCGAAGTAAAAAAACGGAATCATAGAAAGCGAGTAGAAAGGTGGTTATTGAAAAATCAAAAATTTATAAACATCACTGCTATCGAAAAAGAGATCGACGCTCCTAAAGGTTTGATCCAAAAATTTATCAAATACGATAAAAAAATAAAGGATAAGTGGATAGATCCTATTTATGCGGTGATCCAACGCTTCAAATCTTTTGGATTAAAGTAGCTTTGATAATATTTAGTAGTACCTTTATTTAGTAAAGGGTTTATTTAGTGTGTGATTTGAAATTCGTTATGATTTCGGCCAATAGTTTTTTTGCTCTCAATAATTTCACTTTGACATTATTCATAGGTTCGTTCAGCCGATCCGAAATTTCTTTATACGACAACTCCTGAAAATACCTAAGATTAATCACTTCTTGATAATGAGGTTTTAATTGCTTGATAAATCTAAGCAACTGAGCAAGATTTTGTTCAGTAATTAATCGATCTTCAGGAGTAGGAGTATCATCGGCAATAGCGTGCAATGATTCTTTGTCGGTGTCTGAGGTAGTCTTGGATCTAATGGAGGCTTTTTTCTTTCTCTGCAGATCGATGTGTATGTTTTTGGAAATTTGGATCAACCAGGTTTTAAAAGCATACTCCTCTTTGTAGGTATCTATTTTATCAAAAGCTCTGGAGAAGGTTTGAATTGTAATTTCTTCAGCTTCATATTCATCCTTCGTTCTCTTTAGCTGAAATAAATATACGTCATTCCAATAGTTATCTAAGAGATAATTAAAGGACGTTTGAATACCTTGTTTAGCATTACGAATGTGATCTTGTAGCGTTTCGGTTTTGTCGTTCACCAAAAATATTTTGAAGGTAAAGTGCTATTGTTGGGTATGCTCAGTTTCGTTACAATTAGCATATTGATCAGGAGTTTTGCCACAAAGTGAACAAGATTCTCCATCTTGGTTTAAAAAAGGACTTTGACTTGCGCAAGTACCCGCAAACTTACCGTCTTTCTTGGCCCATAATTTTATCGCTATCCCAGCAAAGGCTAGTAGCAATAATCCTACGGTTAATAGTATCAATTTCATAGTTCCTGATTTTTTTAAAGTACAAAGGTAAAAATATTCTGAAGTTTATGCGAAAATATTGATCAACAAAACCTATAGTACGCCTTAGGATTACTTATAGGCTAAACTTTTGATTTAAAAGATGTTCACTTCAGATTCAAGACTAATGTCAAATCTTGATTTTATGGTTTCTTTTATATTTTCTGCAATTTGCTTTATTTCTGATCCTGTTGCATTTGCATAATTTACTAATACAAGAGCTTGATTTTTATGTATACCTGCATCGCCCCATCGTTTCCCTTTAAAACCACATTGCTCAATAAGCCATCCTGCAGGTACCTTTATCGAGTTTTCATCGATTACATAAGATGGTGCATTGGGGTAGGCTTTAAGAATGTTATTGAATTTAGCTTTAGAGATGACTGGGTTCTTAAAAAAACTTCCACTGTTTCCAATTTCTTTGGGATTCGGTAATTTACTTTTCCGTATGGCAATTACAGCATCCGAAATGTTTTGTATAGTTGGTTGGGATATGTTGTTTTTAGCCAATTCTGCGGTAATAGCGCCGTAAGCTGTATGTAACTGATGATTTTGAGTAGTCAAAACAAAAGATACCTGAGTAATTATGTATTTATTTTTTGCTTTTCTTTTAAAAATAGAGTCGCGATACCCAAACTGGCAATCTTCTTTAGTAAAGGTTATTCTTTTTCCGGTGGCTACCTCTATCGCCTGGCAGCTATGAAAAGTATCTTTGAGTTCTACTCCGTAAGCGCCGATATTTTGAATTGGGGCACTCCCCACATATCCTGGTATTAAGGATAAGTTTTCAACGCCGCCAAAATTATTTTTAATACAATATAGAACAAAATCATGCCAGCTTTCTCCAGCGCCAACATTAATGCGTATTTTATGTTGGTCGTCTGTTTTTTCGGTAGTTATGCCTTCTATTTTTATGTGTATGACTAAGGCTTCGATATCCTTAGTTAACAGCATATTGCTTCCTCCGCTTAGTATAAATATGGGTTTACCCTGATATTGCAAAAGGATTCTTAGTAAGTCTTCTTCAGTAGTTACCTCTACAAATTCTGTAGCCTTAACTTCTATACCAAACGTATTATAGGACTTAAGAGATTTGTTTTTTTCTATAATCATAGGCGTAAAAGTAGCCTTTTTTGATAAAAAAGTAAGGCCGGCATTAGTTTTCTGATTTCGTTTTTGATTCAAATTTAGTTCGATACGTATTTAGTCCTTTGATGAGAATTTTCGTTGCTTTTTTTAAGGCTTTTTGATTAAGAACATAGGCAATTCTTACTTGATCTGTTCCTTGGCCAGGGCTTGAATAAAATCCGGATGCAGGAGCGAGCATAACGGTTTCGTTATTCATACTAAAATCAGAAAGTAACCACTGACAAAAATGATCTGCATCGTTTATCGGCAGTTGCGCAATACAATAAAAAGCACCTTTGGGAACGGAGATTTTAATATCTGGATGCTGGCTTAATTTTTCAATAACAAGATCTCTTCGTTGTTTGTATTTTGCTACGGTTTTTTCGTGATAACTATCTGGCGCTTCTAATGCCGCTTCACTAGCAATTTGAGCATAGGTCGGTGGACTTAATCGAGCTTGCGCAAACTTCATAGCCGTTTCGATAACACTCTTGTTTTTGGTAACCATACAACCTATCCTGGCACCGCACATACTGTAGCGTTTTGAAACGGAGTCGATAATTATAGCGTGTTCATTTAAGTCTTTTTCTTCGAGTACAGAATAGTGTTCTAAACCGTCGTAAACAAATTCGCGATAAACCTCATCAGAAATTAAAAAAAGATCATAGCGAATAGCCAATTTCGCCAAGGCTTTGATTTCACTTTTACTGTAAAGGTAACCAGTAGGGTTACCAGGGTTACAAATTAGTATTGCTTTGGTTTTTTTGGTGATTAATTTTTCAAACTCTGCAATTGCTGGTAAGGCAAAATCATTTTCTATTGACGATATTACCGGTACAACTTTAATATTTGACTGCGTAGAAAAGCTATAATAATTGGCATAAAAAGGCTCTGGTACTATAATTTCATCTTCTGGATCAGTGATACTGCCCATAGTAAAAACCAGCGCTTCACTTGCACCAGTAGTAATTAAAATATCGTCTTGGGATATGGTAATATCGTGTTTTGCATAATAGCTCGCCAGCTTTTTTCTAAAACTTTCAAAACCTGCAGAATGACTATAGGCTAGGATGTGTAGAGAATTGTTTTTTACAGCATCTAAAGCTGCTTTTGGAGTTTTAATATCAGGCTGCCCGATATTAAGATGGTATATTTTTTTGCCGTCTTTTTTAGCTTGCTCCGCAAAAGGAACCAATTTCCTTATGGGCGACTCGGGCATTGCTCTTCCTTTTTTTGATACTGATGGCATATGGTTGTTCCTATTTTAAGAAGCTAATTTCTTAAAATAATAGTAATTAGGCTTAAAGAACACAATATTTTTGATGGATTTTTTTATATTTAAAATAAAGTAAGATTTGCCCTTGAGTTTTTATAGTTTTGTTAGAAAGAGTTGTGTAATATTATGTCTGCTTATTGCACATAACTTGTTTTGTCAGCAAAATTTTCAATTGCCAAATTCTCTATCCAAAAGCAAGATAAAGTTTCAATTGGTAAATAATTTAGTTGTATTACCAGTCATTGTCAATGGCGTAGAGCTTTCTTTCATTTTAGATACCGGAGTGGGATCCACCATTATTTTTAGCCTGGAAAACCGGGATTCTTTAAAGTTAAAAAATGCAACTAAGATTTTTTTAAGAGGATTGGGAGAAGATGAGCCAATAGAAGCTGTAAAATCTGTACATAATCAAGTAAAGATTGGAGATGCAATTAGTAGAAATCATACTATTTATCTTGTTTATGATCAGTCTATAAATTTTTCCCCTCGTATGGGATTTCCGATTCATGGGATCATTGGGTATGACTTTTTTAAAGATTTTGCCGTAGAGATGAATTATGCACGAGAACGTATAACAATAAAACCTCCTGGAGGATTCAGAGTTAAAAAATGTAGAAAATGTTTTACTACCAGTTTAAAATTTTTAGATGGAAAACGACCTTTTATGGATATCAAACATTTTACCTCAAAGGGAGTAGTCAATCTAAATATGTTAATTGACTCTGGTTCTGGTTCTGGATTATGGCTTTTTGAGAATGAAGCACTAGGGATCGAGGTTCCGCAGCAATCATTTCGAGATTTTTTAGGGAGAGGTTTTTCTGGAGATATTTATGGTAGCAACGCTAAGATAAGCAGTCTTAAAATAGGTCCTTTTGAATTAAAAAATGTAACAACCTCTTTTCCAGATTCCATTTATCTCACTGAAATTTCGGTAAAGGAACGTCAAGGTTCTATTGGGGGAGCTGTATTGAAAAGATTTAATGTAACTTATGATTACCAAAAAGGTAGGATAACCTTCAAAAAGAATAAATATTTTAAAAAACCATTTAGCTATAATAAAAGCGGTTTAACGATACAGCATAACGGTAGAATCTTATCAAAACAACCTGAGTTTAGTAAGGTTGCTCAGTCTGGATTTAATATTGTGAAAAGTAATGATGGAAAGGTCAAATCCATTAATGCTATTGAAGATATTTTAGTACAATACGCTTTTCAGCCCAAGTATGAGATTGTAGAAATTCGACAAAATTCTCCAGGTGATAAAGCAGGATTATTCAAAGGAGATGTAATTATAGGTGTTAATGGTAGAAATTCAATAAATTATAGCTTATCAGAAATCAATGATTTATTTTATCAGGAAGAAGGCAAGAAAATAAAGTTGACCGTAGATCGAAATGGCGTGATAATGACTTTTACTTTTTTTCTTGAAAAAGTACTGTAAAAAGTAAAAAGACCTGTTTTAAAACAGGTCTTTTTACTATCTATTACTAAGTATATCTTAATTTTTCTTCTCTAGGACACTTTTAGAATCGTCACACACCACTGTACCTTTAATTTTAATGGCTTTAGTACTTTCTGTAGCATTAGAGTAAACAGTTATTGTTTTTCTAATAGGGCCACAGCGATTAGTATCATACTTCACTTCAATAATTCCACTATCTCCAGGAGCGATAGGAGCCTCAGGTTTTTTAGGAATTGTACAGCCACAGCTAGAATATACCTTGCTAATCACAAGCGGTGCTTTACCAGTGTTGGTAAATTCAAATTTACGGACGCCATCGCTACCCTTTGCAACTTCTCCATAATCAATAACTTCTGATTTAAATTCAATTACTGCATCTTGTGCCAAGATACTTTGGCTACAAAAACCAATAAATAGAATCATCATAATTTTTCTCATAACGTAGGTTTTAGTTAATGTAAAAGTAGTTACTTTTTATACAACTTCAAAATTGTAAAAGACTTTCAAGTTGTCGTTTATAATAATTACTTTTGCACTCTAACTTCAAAAATCAGACCAAAATATGGCTTCCTTAGGAAAATATGATGCGAAATCTATAGAAGACAAGTGGTATCAGTACTGGATGGATAATAATTATTTTCATTCAGAAGTGGATGAAAGAGAACCATATACTATTGTGATTCCCCCTCCCAACGTTACTGGTGTATTGCATATGGGACATATGCTGAATAATACGATACAGGATGTGTTAATTCGTAGAGCCAGACTTAAAGGTTATAATGCCTGTTGGGTACCAGGTACGGATCACGCATCTATTGCTACTGAAGCCAAGGTAGTAGCGAAGCTTAAAGAAGAAGGAATTCAAAAATCTGATTTAACACGAGATGAATTCTTAAAGCATGCTTGGGATTGGACCCATAAGCACGGTGGAATTATATTGGAGCAGTTAAAAAAGCTTGGTGCCTCTTGCGATTGGCAAAGAACTGCATTTACTATGGATGACAATTTGTCGGCCTCAGTGATTAAAGTGTTTGTAGACCTGTTTAATAAAGGACTAGTTTATCGGGGTTATCGAATGGTAAATTGGGATCCTGAAGCGAAGACTACCTTATCGGATGAAGAGGTGATTTATGAAGAAAAAGAAGGAAATCTATATTATCTGGAGTATAAAATCGAAGGAAGTGATGAGGCACTTACCATTGCAACGACACGACCTGAAACCATAATGGGCGATACAGCAATATGTATCAACCCAAATGATGAAAGGTTTACACATCTCAAAGGAAAAAAAGCGATTATACCTATAGTGGATAGGGCTATACCAATAATTGAAGATGAGTACGTGGATATGGAGTTTGGTACTGGTTGTCTAAAGGTTACTCCAGCTCATGATACAAATGACAAGGTTCTTGGAGACAAGCATAACTTAGAGGTGATTGATATTTTTAATGATGACGCTACCTTAAATGCCAATGGTCTGCAATATGAAGGTAAAGATCGATTTGTAGTTCGAAAAGAGATCGTTCAGGATTTAAAAGAAATTGGAGCTTTGGTGAAAACAGAGACTCACCTAAATAAGGTGGGTACTAGTGAACGTACTAAAGCGGTTATCGAACCTCGATTAAGTGACCAATGGTTTTTGAAAATGGAGGACTTAGCAAAGCCTGCTTTAGAAGCGGTTATGGAAAAGGATATCAATCTGGTGCCCGAAAAATTTGTAAACACCTATCGCCATTGGATGGAAAATGTTAGAGACTGGAATATTTCAAGACAATTGTGGTGGGGCCATCAAATACCTGCATATTACTATGGCGACGGAAAAGAAGATTTCGTAGTTGCGGAGAGTAGAACGGAAGCACTTCAGTTAGCACGAAAAAAATCCGGCAACACTCAGCTTACAGATAGTGATTTAACACAAGATCCAGATGCTCTAGATACTTGGTTTTCATCCTGGTTATGGCCAATGAGTGTGTTTAATGGAATTTTAGAGCCAGATAATGAAGAAATCAATTATTATTATCCTACCAATGATTTGGTAACTGGTCCGGATATTATCTTCTTCTGGGTAGCAAGGATGATTGTAGCGGGTTATCACTATAGAGATGAGAAGCCTTTTTCTAATGTGTATTTTACAGGAATAGTTAGGGATAAGTTACGAAGAAAGATGTCAAAACAGCTCGGAAACTCGCCTGATGCAATTAAATTAATTGAGAAGTTTGGGGCAGATGGTGTTCGTGTTGGTTTATTACTAAGTGCTCCTGCAGGCAATGACCTTATGTTTGATGAAGACTTATGTAAGCAGGGGAGTGGCTTTGTAAATAAAATTTGGAATGCCTACAATTTAGTAACTAGTTGGGAGGTAGATCAAACCATTGAGCAACCAGCATATGCTTGTATTGGTATCGATTGGTACCAGGCTAAATTTCAGCGAGCACTCCAAGAGTTAGAAGATCATTACAGTAAATACCGCATGAGCGATGCGCTTATGACTACCTATAAACTCATTTGGGATGATTTTTGTAGTTGGCTGTTAGAGATTGTTAAACCATCCTACGGGGATCCAATAGATGGAAAAACGTATACTGCCGTGATTCAGCTTTTTGAAGATAACTTAAAGATTGTTAATCCATTCATTCCTTTTGTTTCAGAAGAAATTTGGCATCAAATAAAGGAAAGAAAAAAAGAAGAAGCATTGATCGTTTCTTCTTGGCCTTCACCAACAGCGGTTAATGAAGAACTAACGCATGATTTTAGTATGGTAGCAGATATCATTTCTGGTATTCGTACAATCCGCAAAAACAAAAATATTCCGTTTAAGGATAGTATAACATTAAGTGTTCTTAATAAAGAATCCTTTACGGATGGATTTGATGCAGTGATAAAGAAAATGGGTAATGTGTCTGAAATCAATTATGTACAGGATAAAGTAGATGGAGCATTGTCCTTTAGGGTAAAATCAAATGAATATTTTATACCTATAGCAGGTGCTATTGATGTAGCGTCTGAAATCAGTAAACTAACGGAAGAATTAGAGTATACTGAAGGTTTTTTGAAATCGGTTCAAAAAAAGCTTCAAAATGAACGTTTTGTCAACAATGCGCCTGAGCAAGTTGTGGCAAATGAACGTAAAAAGATGGCAGATGCTGAAGCGAAGATTGAAACCTTAAAATCTAGTCTAGAATCTTTAAACAAATAAGAGCTAGTTTTTAGCTATTCTATTAAATCCTTTCTTAGTCAATTATTAAGAAGGGATTTTTTGTTTAAGGGACAATCACTAAAAAATTACCCAACTGCTATTTTTAAAGTGTTTGGTTGTATCGCAACCTCTACGCTTTGAATGCTGCCATAGGGCTCGCCATCAACTTGAAAAGGTACTGGTTTATCAGTGGTTACCGTTGCCCCTGTCGTTTGAATTACCTCTACAAAATTGGGGTCAAGCTGCACTTCTCCTAGCAGGATTTTGATAATATTGGCAACATCAAGTTTTTTAAAAACAAGAATTTCAAATTTTCCATCATCGATTTTACCGGTGGGATTGACTATGGCACCTGTACCAAATTTATTGCTATTAGCAAAAGCCAACATTATTCCAGTGGTGCTCAATTCATTTTCTTCGGTTTTAATATGAAATTTATACGGAGCGTTGGTGTTTAAAAGGGTAGGGATGCTATTTAGAGCATATCCAAAATGCCCTCTTACCGTACTGTTTGAATAATGCTCTATTAGTTCTGCATTGATTCCTAAATCGCTAATATGTAACCCCAGGGAGTTATTGATGCATAAGCTGTCAACATTTTGAAAGGTATTGCCCAGAGCAATTTGTATGGCTTCATCAACGTTTGAAGGGATGGCTAAATCCGTAGCAAGACCATTGGATGAACCACACGGGATGATTCCTATTGTGGGGTTATTGTTTTTAAAGCATTCCGCTATTAATTTAACAGTACCATCACCACCGACTACGAGTATTCGATCTGGTTGAACATCTGCTTGTAGTTCTTTAAGTGTTTTGTAATCTTCTCTCCCTGTTGTTTTGTAAAACTTTAGATCAGTTTTTTTAGAAACAGCTCCTTTAATCTTCTGTATAACAGGTTCTTTGTTGATGTCACCAGAAATAGGATTGACCACCACAAGTATTTTTGTTTCCAAATGCTCCATTTAATGTCATAAAAATGTATATTTTTAAAAATAAGCATTCTGTATTTTATGTCAGAAATAAATTTGAAAATTTATAGGGGGTATGCTAATGAACAGCAAATACATGTTTTTGGTCATGTACTTCGTAATACTGGGGTAGCAACTAATTCTTTTGACCAAAGTAAGTGGTGGTATGCTTTTAAAATGATACAAATGTTTACTGTAAAACCTATCAAAGGGATAACAGTACAGTTTAATTACAATGGAATTAAAGGAGAATCAACAACAAAGTCAGATGGCTATTTTCAATTCACCATTCCGTTAACCAAGAAGCTCGAAGCAGGATGGCATAATTTTGAGGTTTCAGTTCTCTGGAATAATGAAGTTAAAACTGAAGTAGGAGAGTTTTTTATGGCTTATCCAGGTCGGTTGGGAATTATTTCAGATATTGATGATACTTTTTTAATCTCACACTCAGGCAGTTTTTTTAAAAAACTATATGTATTACTTACTCGAAATATCCATAGAAGAAAAATTTTTGAAGACGTAGTGCACCATTATCGAATGCTTAGTAGCGCAAATCGAGTTGGGATTGAAAAAAATTTGTTTTTTTATGTATCTAGTAGCGAGTGGAATTTATATGACTTTATCACTAAATTTACAGCGCTACACGATTTTCCAAAAGCTGTTATTAAATTAAAAGAAATAAAAAAGGGACTCATTGATTTCTTAGTAACAGGTCGGGGAAATCACAATCATAAATTGCTCAAAATTCAGCACATATTAACTTTTTACCCAGATGTTCAATTCATTCTATTAGGGGATGATAGTCAAAAGGACCCTTTAATTTATCATAAAATAGTCACCTTATTTCCTGATAGTATCAAGGCTATTTATATCCGACAAACCAGAAGTAAGAAAAAACAACACGTTTTAAGGATGATGAAGGATTGTGAGGATACTGCTATCCATTACTGCTATTTTAAAGATAGTAAAACAGCCATATCACATTCCAAAAAGATCGGCCTGATTGATTAAAAGTCAATCGGTAATATATTTTTCTACCAAGGCGATATATCTTTTTTTGGCTTGTTTTTTAGAAAGACCTTTTACCTGGAATAGCGCATTAAGTTTAAACGCATTGCGAAGATCACTATCTCCTGAGGGTCTATAAAACTCTTCAGCGTGTATAGCTTGTTTGTAATAAGCATACAGATGCAACATAATATCCGGAGGTAGCTGAATATTTGTGGTGCAAGCTTTTTGATAAGCCTTTTGAAAAGCAATATTTAGTTCCTCGTCTGTCATTAGGTTGTTTTGTCCCAAAAATTAATAGTAAATGGTAATAGTTGTGAGCTATTTATAAATCCGCAATAACGCTTTCTCCACCTCTTACTTTTTCATTTAAGGAGACTTTTACTTTAGTTCCGACAGGCAGAAAAACGTCTACTCTCGAACCAAATTTTATAAAACCACTATCTGATCCTTGAACGACTAATTCGCCTTCTTTAGCATAATTTACGATTCTTTTTGCTAATGCGCCAGCTATTTGGCGGTATAAAATTTCTACAACCTTATTTTTTACAACAACGGTAGTTCTTTCGTTTTCTTCAGATGCTTTGGGATGCCAGGCAACGAGATATTTTCCTGGATGATATTTGCTAAAGGCTATTTTTCCTCCAATCGGATGCCGCGTTACGTGTACGTTTATAGGAGACATAAAAATAGAAACCTGCAATCTATTGTCCTTAAAATACTCTTTTTCAAAGACCTCTTCAATTACTACCACTTTTCCATCAACTGGAGAAACAACAGTAGTATCGTTAAGAAGGGTTTCTCTTTTTGGGTTTCTAAAAAATTGAAGAATAAGTACTAAAAATACAAGTGACAAGATCAATATACCAAATTGGATCTCTTCAACCTGTATGGCAACGTAAGAAGCAACATTAATACCTAAAAAGATAATAATGGCTATTGTAATTATTTTAAAACCCTCTTTATGAAACATAGTTTAGAATTAATAAAAATGCGTATAAAAATGGACTGGCAAAAATGATACTGTCTAACCTGTCATACATTCCTCCATGTCCAGGCATTATAGTTCCACTATCTTTAACTCCTGCTTGTCTTTTAAATTTTGATTGTATTAAATCACCGAGTGTACCAAAAATACTCATAATTACACTTATTGTCAACCAAATGCCTATGGAAAGTGTTTCAGAAAAATAGGCTATTAAAAATCCAGCTAGTAATGAGAAGCAAAATCCTCCTACAAATCCTTCAATTGTTTTCTTTGGTGATATACGCTCTAACAATTTATGTTTCCCAAAATTTTTACCTACTAAATAAGCAAAGGTGTCATTAACCCATATGATTACAAATGGACCCGCGATTAAAAAGGGTTTGTAATCACTATCCTGAAAAGGTATTGCGGTAAGAAAAATTAGGCACGTAATTAAATAGAAGATGCTTGTTCTGTATTTTCTTTTTTCGAACATGGGAATGATTCGAATGGTCACCAAATCTTTTACCAAAAATAGCTGTGTAATGATGGTGAGGATTAAGAGTGGTATACTTAAGTAAATAGGAAAATGCAATAGGTGGCAAGCTGAAAAAAGAATGAAAAAAACAAAGTAGAGGCGTTTATTCTCTAAATGAATCAATTTTTGGAACTCAAAAAGACATAAGGTGCCAAAGATGGCAAAAATTGCGATAAAGGTGTAGGGTGAGATAAATATTGATGAAAGCAAAATTAGGGAATATAGGGCCCCAGATAATGTTCGTGTAAATAGTTCTTTCATATTATAAATCTTCCAACAGCAGCAAATATAGATTTTTTGAGCTACTTCCATAGGTAAGGAAGTCTTTTTCTTTTTGAGTTTCGAAGTTTTTTATGGTAGTAATGTTAGAAGGAATACTATTTTTATTTTTTTCTTTAATGCCTTTAAGACCTTCGCCAATGCTTCTAACGATCTGACTAGTAGCGGCAAATATGATGAAGTTGTCAGGGAGCTCCATTAATTTTTTTTCTCTTAATTGATTGGATGAAACCAATATGGCACCGGTGTCCGCAATGAGGTATTCACAAGTAGAAAGCAAAAATGAAGCAGGTGTGTTTTTGATGAAATTGAGATTGTATCCAGAAAACTTATGCTCTAATCCAATTTCGAAACAACAAACATCTTTTTCATACCAATCGTTTTCTAAAAGAATCTTGTCAAAAGCCTCCATGACTTCTTCGTCACTGTCACAATACAAGAATTTTCCGCCATTCCGCTTAAAGTTGATCATAAAGCTTTCATCTTCCGGCAGCTTAACTTCAGGCATATATTTACTCCTGTCTTCAACAAGACGCTCTTTCTTCTCTTTGTCTGATTTAGATTTCGATGAAAATAATCTTCTAAATAGACTCATACTGCTACATTATTGATATTGGAATTACTGGATGACATATTCAGTCAAATATAAAAAAAATCTTAACCTTAGTTGGACTAGGGTTAAGATTTTTAATTTTACTTGTATATAATTAAAAAATAATTAAGAAGGCTCTTTTACAGATTCCTCTTCTTTTTTGCCAAAAGGTCTTTCGCCAAATATTTTTTCTAAATTATCTTTAAATATTACTTCTTTTTCAAGGAGCACTTCTGCCAATTCTAACAATTTATCTTTGTGCTCTTCAAGAAGTGCTATAGCTCGTTGATATTGCTTTTCTACTATATTAGAAATTTCTTTATCGATAAGTTCACTGGTTTGCTCACTATAAGGTTTGGTGAAGTTATATTCACTTTGTCCAGTACTATCGTAATACGTTAGATTACCAACCTTATCGTTCAATCCGTATATAGTTACCATTGCGCGAGCTTGTTTGGTTACTTTTTCCAAATCGCTAAGTGCTCCCGTGGAAATCTCATTAAAAACTACTTTTTCTGCAGCTCGTCCTCCTAGGGCGGCACACATTTCATCTAGCATTTGATTTGGTCTTACGATAAGACGCTCTTCTGGTAAATACCAGGCTGCACCTAAGGACTGTCCTCGCGGCACTATGGTAACTTTAACCAAAGGTGCTGCATGTTCTAACATCCAACTTACGGTGGCGTGACCTGCTTCGTGTACAGCGATTGCACGTTTCTCTTCAGGAGTGATGATTTTATTTTTCTTCTCTAATCCACCTACGATTCGGTCAACTGCATCCAGAAAATCTTGCTTCCCTACGGCAGCTTTTCCTTTTCGGGCAGCGATTAAGGCAGCTTCATTACACACATTAGCAATATCCGCACCTGAGAAACCTGGTGTTTGTTTCGCTAAAAATTCTGTGTCTAATTCGTTTTCTACCTTTTTTATAGGTTTTAAATGGACTTCGAATATTTCTTTTCGTTCTCTTACATCTGGTAGATCCACATAAATCTGTCTATCAAATCTACCTGCTCTCATTAATGCTTTATCTAATACGTCTGCTCGGTTAGTAGCTGCAAGTACAATAACATTGGTATTGGTTCCGAATCCATCCATCTCGGTTAATAGCTGGTTCAATGTATTTTCGCGTTCATCATTAGAACCCGAAAAATTACTTTTACCTCTAGCTCTACCAATGGCATCAATTTCATCTATAAAAATTATAGCAGGAGATTTCTCTTTAGCTTGTTTAAAAAGGTCTCTTACCCTAGAAGCACCTACACCTACAAACATTTCTACAAAGTCAGATCCCGATAGGGAGAAGAAAGGAACTTTAGCTTCTCCTGCCACAGCTTTAGCTAATAACGTTTTACCAGTTCCTGGAGGTCCTACTAATAAGGCACCTTTAGGAATTTTACCTCCTAAAGAAGTATATTTATCTGGATTTTTAAGAAAATCTACGATTTCTTGGATTTCTTCTTTAGCGCCTTCTAATCCAGCTACATTTTCAAAGGATACTTTTACATCTGTATTTTGATCAAATAATTTAGCTTTGGATTTACCAATATTAAAAATTTGTCCACCAGCACCGCCTCCGGTACCGCCGCTCATACGACGCATAATAAATATCCATACCCCTATAATTAAAGCGAAAGGTAACAACGTTATGAAAATTTCTCCCCACACATTACTTTCCGTATTATAGATAACGCTAGTGTCTAAGCCATTTTCTTTTTTGATTTTGGCAATATCATTTTCAAAATTCTGAAGATCACCAAATTCAAACTGATAGTCTGGTTCACTTGGACTTGAAGGTAGTATGGATGTGCTACGCGTATTTTTATGTTTTTCTAATTTCTTTGCTTCAGCAGTTAAATATACCTTAGCTTCTCTTCGGTTTAGTATAACAACTTTTTGAACCTCTCCATTACTTAGGTAATTTTCAAATTCAGATATCGTAGTTTTTGGTGCAGATCCCCATCCGCTTCCTCCGATAAAGTTAAGTACTAAAAATCCTATTATGATAATCGCATAAATCCAGTATGCACTGAATTTAGGCTTTTTAGGGTCAATTTTTCTATTTTCTTTAGCCATTTAGGTGATTTTTTAATAATTCGTTTCGATTACGGTGGTTTTTGCATCTCCCCACAAGCCTTCAATGTCATAAAACTCTCTAATATGCTTTTGGAAGACATGTACCACTACATCGACATAGTCCATTAATACCCATTCTGCATTTTCACTTCCTTCAACGTGCCAAGGTTTATCTTTCAATGATTTACTGACCGTTTTTTGAACAGAATTTACAATTGCATTAACTTGAGTATTGGAGGTACCGTTACAGATTACGAAGTAGCTACAAACAGTATTTTCTATTTCGCGAAGATCTAAAATGTTTATATCCTGACCTTTTACTTCTTCTATTCCTTTTATGATATGAGTGATTAATTGATCTGTACCGATTTCGTTTTTATTCATGCATTTTCTTTATTTGTGTAAAGTTATTACTTTTTATCTTTTTACCATCTGTACTTAATATACATTTGTAAAACTTTTACACTATTTTATATATGCGTATAATCAAAGTTGATGCCATTGAGTCAACAAACACTTTTTTACGAAACTTATATCGAGAAGAGCGATTGGATATGCCTGTATGTATTAGTGCAAAAGAACAAACCTATGGGCGAGGGCAAATGGGAACTACTTGGATTAGCGAAGGTGGCAAGAACCTTACATTTAGTGTATTTATGCCGATAAACGGCCTAGCCTTAGCGGATCAATTTCAAATTTCAATGACTGTTGCTACAGCACTTATCCGCGGGTTGCAATTCTTGCAAATCCCCAGATTAGCAATAAAATGGCCAAACGACATTCTGTCAGACAAGTATAAAATATGTGGTATTTTAATTGAAAACATTGTTAAAAATGGCAGTTTGGAAGGAGTGGTTATTGGTATTGGGCTTAATGTAAATCAACTGAATTTTGAAGGCTTGGAGCAGGCTAGTTCTTTAAAAAAACTTACCGGAGTACATTATGATCTTGATGAAATCTTAGGGATTTTGTTGCAAAAAATCGAGGAGTATTTTTGTCAACTTGCTACTCGAAGTTATCCTACTTTAAAAAAGGAATACGAATCCTATTTATTTAGAAAAAATAAACCCTCTACATTCAAAAATATAGAGGGAGATTCTTTTGTCGGTATCATTGATTCCGTTACGCCCGAGGGTAAATTAAGAGTGTTACTCGAGGACGAGGTGTTTAAGGACTTTGATCTTAAAGAAATCAAATTGTTGTACTAAAGCTTGGTAATATTATCGCTTAGCGTATTGATAAAGTTTTGCAATGGTTTTTTGATCATCATTGCCATCATAGCATTAAACTCTCCATCAAAGACCAATTGCACATTACTGTTTTGCTCGTCTTGAGCTTCAATATTAGCTGTTAAGGTAAACGGAAGTTTGTCGCTTGCTGCTCCCAAAATTACTTTGCTAAATTCTTCGGTTTCTTTTTTTTCTAAAACGATCTCAGGCATGCCTTTCAACTGAAAAAGAAAACGAGTATCGTTTAACATTTCAAATTTTTGTATGCTTTCTGGCATTAATTGTTCAAAATTTTCCACATTCGTAAGAAAATTAAAGACCTCTTCCGGGCTCTTGCTTACAGTTACAGTACTGCTTTCTAAATTCATAGCTTTTTTTTAAATAGTCCAACCAGCAGGGTCTACCCTCCAGGCTTTTAAAGTTTCTTCTTCTTTTTTTGTGATATAGTTAGTTTCAAGTGCTTGCTCCACTAAGTTTTCATAATTACTTAAAGTATGTAACTCTATATTGGCTTTGTTAAAGTTTTCATCGGCAATAGTAAAACCATAATTAAATATGGCTACCATCCCTTTAACATTAGCATTGACATCTTGCAATGCTTTTACAGCGTTTAAACTACTTTTGCCGGTACTTATCAGATCTTCAATAACTACCACATTTTTTCCAGTAGGAACTAATCCCTCAATTTGGTTTTGTCTACCGTGTTTTTTGGGTTCAGGTCTAATGTAAATAAAAGGTAGACTTAGATATTCTGCGACAAGCATGCCAATACCGATAGCCCCTGTAGCTACACCGGCAATGACATCTGGTTTGCCATATTTTTCTTCAATAAACCTGGCAAGGTTTTCTCTTAAGTAGTTGCGTATCATTGGATAAGACAACGTTATTCGATTGTCACAATAAATTGGTGACTTCCATCCAGAGGCCCAAGTAAAAGGTTCTTGTGGTTGTAATTTTATTGCATTAATTTGCAATAACAATTCAGCGGTTTTTTTTGCTGTATTTTTATCAAAAATCATAGGTGCAAATGTATAAAGTTTTTGTGAATAATACGCCTATTATTCTTTCTACTAAAAAAGCAATAGAAGGCTATACAACATTACCAATAAAGGAGGTTGATTTTCCTGAGATTATTAGAACTGTTCTAAAAAAGGAAAAGAAGGGGAAGGAGGCGAAGTACCATTTTTATCACAAAAGTGAAAAGAAATTAATGGAGCATTTGTACAGTAAGCTTCCTGTTGTGGTAGCAGGTGGGGGCAAAGTATATAATGAAGCGGATGAGGTATTGTTTATTCGTAGAAACGGCAAATGGGATTTGCCTAAAGGTAAAGCGGAGAAAAAAGAAGATATGGAAACGGCCGCTATCCGCGAAGTAGAGGAGGAAACAGGTGTTAAAAACCTCAGGGTCACCAAATTCTTAAAGCACACCTACCATATTTTTAAACGCAATGGAGAATTTCGATTGAAAGTTACCTATTGGTTTGAAATGAAAACCGATTTTACAGGAGATCTAGTGCCTCAAAAAAGTGAAGGTATAACCAAAGTTCGCTGGAAAAATACAGCCAAGTCTAAAAAAGCATTGACGGATTCTTATGAAAATATTAAGCAACTTTTTTCACTGAAATACTTATCCTGATTATTATTCAGTAACCGTAAACTCATAGGCGTTTGTAATTAAGCTATTGGATAATATTGTTTCTATGTTAACATAACCTAGCTCATAGACTCACCCCTTAATTAATATGATACCATCATTGTTTATGTTGGTGTAATCTGCCGATGACAAAACATAATCACCGGATTCTAATAATTTTATACCAATTTTACTTCGAAAGGCTGAATCGCGATAAAAGTTTTGAACAAATAAATTTCCTTGTGAAACACTTACTTCTCCCTCAAGTACTTCTATAGCATTTTCCGTCAAGTTAATTTTTGATAGGGTTCCGAATCCTGTCTTCTTGTAGAGTGCAAGTGTATGGTAAAAGTTTTCAAAGTCTTCTCCATAGGTAAACTCGGATAAGGTAATATTCTTTTCGTTAGTGGTTGTTTGTTGATCGTTAACTGTAGTTATTACATATATGGATTCATCAAGTGCAAATTCGGTAGTCTCATTTTCAACTGTAATAATATCATTATTTGTAACGTAATACACATCCGCGTTTTCACTGGTATCACAAGTGGTTAATGCGATGGCGGTAAAAAATGATACAAGCGCAACTTTCATAACTTAAATTTCAGATAAGACGCTAATGAATTGTAAAAGTTGCGTGTGAGTTGAAAATTATTTCAAAATACGATATACTGGGTACCGAAGATGGGCTTTCTCATAGTGTTCTGATTTTTTATGAATCCAATCCAATTGGGTATACCAATCTTTAGCAAAAGCGGTATCCTTTTTTGCTTCCTCAAATTCTTGACGTAATTCAGGGTTTTCTTGTAGTAGGCTCAACGCCTTATCTTCCCATACGTAAGGTGAAAAACCTTCTTTTTGTTGTAAAATAGTATCAAAAAAGTTCCAGTTAAAAAAGGAATCAGTGGCCTCGGGCTCCAGGGTTTCTATAAGATAGCGAATGCCTTTTTGGGCTGTAGGTACGATGATATCACCCGTTTGTAATGTTACCATTTCTTTATGTTTGGTAATGGTAGTGTTGTAATGTAGATAATGACCTTCAAAAGGTTGTTTTCTTGTTTTGTAGTCTGCAATGTGATATACTTCAGCGGATAAGGTGGTATCTTCTGCTACCAAGCTATATTTAATTTTGTTGATATCCAATAATGCTTTGATATTCCACCAACCCTTAGGTATTACATAGGCTTCAGGAACCGCAACGCTTTGAGTAGCCTTATAATAATTTTGATAGGTCACTTTTTTGGTATAGGGTTGATTTCTGTCATATTTTAATCGCTTTGCACCTGTAATTGCACTAGGAATATAAGAACCTTCGAACCCTTTAAAGTCAAGTGTTGTTGTTTGTGAAGTGTCAACCGCCCAACTTATGGGATAAGATTTTATGGAACGCCAGTAGGCATCATCTTTTTTCTTTAGTGTTTTAATTTTAGCCCCGTCCTTTTCTGTAATGTCTATAGCAGATTTCATCAGTTCATAGGTGCCAAGTACGCGTTGTTTATAAGGTTTGAGCATGTGCGTTTCAACCATGAGTCCGGGTGTATTCCATAAACTGGTATACCCGGTAGAGTACCTTGGGTAATCTATAAACTGGCTCCAGCCCTTGTCGGGTGTAGTGCCCCAGACATTCACATAAGGAGTGATATCCCAATTTTTGTTGGCAAGCGATTGCTCTAACTGTGGTTGTAATTCTTGATGTAGGTAGGCTCCTAATGTACCCCCTAATTTATTGTGCTGGGTGAATAAATGGGTAAGCGTGTATTGATAGTCTGCTCCATTGCTCACGTGATTGTCTATAAATACGTCTGGTTGAACCAGATGAAATATTTCTGCGAAGGTACGTGCATTTTTAGTATCGTTTTTTATGAAATCTCTGTTGAGATCATAATTTCTTGCATTCCCTCGAAACCCATAAGCTTCAGGCCCATTCTGATTAGTTCTACTAGCAGTATTTCTATTTAAGGCTCCTCCAATATTATATACGGGGATGGTTGAAACAACTGTGTTTTCAGGGCTTTGAATCGTGCCATTGGCTAGATCTCTAAACAGCATCATAGTAGCGTCAATACCATCACTTTCCCCAGGGTGAATTCCATTGTTAATCAGTATAACCGATTTGGTTTGGTGTATCTGATCAAAGTTAAAATTTGCTTCTGGGTTATAAGTTATTAAATGCAATGGGTAGCCGCTATCTGTAGTACCAACCTCTCGTATATCTATGGAATTAAACTGCTGAGCCAGTTGCGTATAATATGTTATCACCTCTGGATAGGTAGCTGTTTCTTTACCGTTACGCTTTTCAAAGGTAGTTTCGGAATTAAAATCGGCGACTTCTTCTGTTTGTTTGGCGCATTGCAAGGTTATGAATGCAAAACCAACTAGTATTAGTTTTTTCATGAGATGATTCTAGTAAAAGAAGGTAAAGTTAATAAGTTAAGAACATTCGGCATAAATTAGAGCTACAATCTTTCAAAATTGTAAATTAGAGGTATGATATTCCTTGTCTAGGGATAAAATAACCGTATTTTTGCGGCTTCAAAACCAACTACCATGACTGAATTTGTAAGAAAAAGAGTGGCAAATGCCAAAAATGATATATTATCCGGTTTAACGGTTGCCTTAGCTTTAGTGCCAGAAGCCGTGGCTTTTGCATTTGTTGCGGGTGTGGATCCATTAGTGGGATTGTACGCTGCATTTATGGTAGGATTGATAACCTCCATATTTGGAGGACGTCCAGGTATGATTTCTGGTGCAACGGGAGCATTAGCAGTCGTTATGGTGCATTTGGTAGCAGAAGGTAATGCGATGGGGGCTCCTGGAGAAGAACTTGGATTATACTATTTATTCGCAACTGTGATTTTAATGGGGGTGATTCAAATGATGGCAGGTGTTTTTAAACTCGGAAAATTTGTACGATTGATACCGCACCCTGTAATGATGGGATTTGTGAACGGATTGGCCATTGTTATTTTTCTTTCTCAACTAGGGATGTTCCAAGAGACTAAAAAGGATGTTTTTGGTAATGATAAATTTAACACCGCTTCCGTAGCGGCTCAATACACTATCAAAGACAATACAGTATATGATGCATCAACGGATATGAAGGTGTTAACACGAAAAAACAATACACTTATAGATCCCGCTACCGGAACTGAAAAGTATATCATTGATCAGGGACAAGTATTTGATATCGCTACAAAAGAGGTAGTCTTTAATTTTGACGACGCAACTAATAAGATTTATTCTATTGAAAAAAAGGGAAAAGCAAAATCCTGGTTGCCAACCAAAGAACTGTTGATGATGCTTGGCTTAGTGTTTTTAACCATGCTTATGATGTGGGGACTGCCTAAATTGAAATTTACCTCTAAATTACCAGAAGCTTTAATCGGTATAGTGGTCGTTTCTGCCATTGTTATTTTAGGAAAACTAGATGTAGCAACGGTTGGTAGTTTTATACGCGACGGAGGGGGAGAAGGACTACAAGGTGGACTACCGCAGTTTCAGCTAGATATATTTAGTAAAATTCCTATGAATTTAGAAACCCTTAAGTTTATAGCACCTTACGCCTTGATATTGGCAGCGATTGGGTTAATTGAGTCGCTCATGACCTTAAACCTTATTGATGAGTTAACAGAAACCAGAGGAAATACCAATAGAGAATGTCTTGCCCAGGGTGGTGCCAATATCCTTACCGGTTTGTTTGGTGGTATGGGTGGATGTGCTATGATAGGACAGTCCATCATTAACATCAAATCTGGCGGAAGAACTCGATTATCGGGGATTGTAGCGGCAGTTACCTTGCTGTTGTTTATTTTATTTGCTTCAGGTTTGATTGAACAGGTGCCCATTGCTGCTCTGGTAGGCGTAATGTTTATGGTGGTTATCGGTACGTTCGCCTGGTCTAGTTTTAGGATCATCAGTAAGATTCCGGTCAGTGACGCCATTGTTTTATTGGCGGTATCCCTGTTAACTGTTTTCTTTGATTTGGCTATTGCCGTTATAACAGGGGTTATTATGTCAGCATTGGTTTTTGCCTGGGAAAATGCAAAACGAATTCGAGCACGAAAACACCTCAAAGAAGATGGTACTAAAGTATATGAAATTTGGGGGCCTTTATTTTTTGGAAGCATTCAGGCTTTTAATAGTAAATTCGATGTTCAAGGAGATCCCGACCGTGTAGAAATTGATTTTATGGAATCTCGAGTAAGTGACCATTCTGCCTTAGAAGCTATATGGGCTTTAGTAGGTAAATATGAACAAGCTGGTAAACGGGTAAAAATAAAGCACCTTAGTGAGGAGTGTCAAGAACTTATGATCAAAGCTTCTCCTAAATTGGCAAGCGTTATTGAGCATAATGTTGATGATCCACGCTATCACGTAATGGCAAAAGCAATGGAATAGGGCTTAATTTTTGCGCAGAATATACAAGCTTTCATTGAGGCACTCCGATGGTTCTGGTGCATCGTGTGTAGGCGCAAAAGTAGCTAGGGTTTCCAATTCACTAGATTGTTGTAAGATAGTATAGTCCTTTAAATTTTCATAAAAAGATAATGGTGTGGTTTGATGCATAAAAGAATCATTCAAGTCATTATTTGCATTGAAGTAATCAAGTAAACGTTGATAGACAGCTGTATTTTCAACCTCAGGAAGATAAGAGACACTACCAATTAGATCTCCGGATTTTTGTAATGCTTTAAATACGGCAAAAATCTTATCTCGCGTTGCTGGACTTAGAAAAAATAAAACACCCTCTAAGAGTATAAAGTTAGGCTGGTTATCCAGTAAGGAGCTTATCTTGGATACAATCTCTTCTTGGGGTTGCAAATTAAAATCGAGACTGATATACTTCGTTGTTCGTTGAGGTAACTTATTTTTTTGAGTCCATTCGACAATTTTACGTTCCTTAAACTGAAGAATACTCTCCTTGTCAATTTCTATAGTTAAAACGTGGTCAGGTAGCATATATTGGTACATACTAAACCCCGAACCAAAATTAATCAACGTTCCTTTAGTATGCTTTTTAAAAAAATCGTGTAACTGCTCAAAGAAGAATCGATTTCTTACGCAGTGCATAATTGCTTCGTGTGGAGAAACGTTGTCTAGAATGTCGGGCAGTAGCGCTGCAGTTTTTGGGTTATGCCAAAGTTTAGCATAAGGGTCTTTACTGATATTTTCAAATTGGGCTCGGTAGTGAGATACGATAAAAGCGGTTTCGTGTATTTGCATAAAAAAAGATCTGTTAAAAAACAGATCTAAGATATGAAATCTATGTAATAGTATTCTATAAGCCAGTTACCTGTGTGGTGTCTTTAGGTAACGTCATCTCTTTGTTCAGTGTACCGGCTAATCTCGTATTCTTTTTTTCATCAATGGTAAAACCATTTTTGTCCATTAGTTCGTTGTAAAAATCTTCCTTAGTTTTTAAAGCAACACCTTTATCCTCATTGATAGTAATATCAAATTTATTTACAGATACTAAAGTTTTGTAAAAATCGTATTTAGTAGGAGTTGTTTTAGTTACTTCAGTGCTGGTTTCATTTTGAATTTTTGCTTCTTGAGCAGTTGCACTTAAACTTAAAAATACTAAAGAGATAAAAACTAATTTTTTCATTTTGGGGCTTATGAATTAATTATTACTGATGCGAATATATATGTAAAATATTTGTTAAGAAAATGATTTTTAAGGTTTTAGATAAAAACACAAAATTACCGATGAACTACACAAAAATTACGGCTGAACCGTAAAAAAATACACATTTTACATGTATATTGCTGAATGTAAGACAGTTGCCCTGTGTTTTAATCACAAAGTGTAGCGCTTACTTCGTTAGCGTCATCAGTAGCTGTTTCTACGCTTACGTTAGTATTGAAGAGTGTAAATCGATCTAGAGCATGGTAAGAAGACCTAGCGGAAACTTCCATGGTGTATATCCCTGGATTATCAAAAACCACAAAGATTTGATGCGGATCGTTGTCACTGGTTTTTGCTTGCCATTTCCAGCTACCAGTTCCATTAAGGTAAATCTTAAACCAACCATCTTTACTGGCGCCATTTGGATTAGGTGTTTGTCCGGTGCCTTGTGGATAAACCGTGCTTTGATCTTTTTGACCGTAGAAATCATCAGCATCAGCAAATCGTAACCATGAGTCATTGTGTTCGGTGCCTGAAGTGCCTTGAGCTATTCTAGATCTCCATAAAAATCTATACGTACCCGGGTTGTTAATTTGAATTTTATAGGTTAGTAGTCCATTTCCAGGATTATTTAAGGACTGATCGCCTTTCCAAATGATATAATGCGTGCCTAAAAATTCATTGATAGCTGTCTCTTTTTGCCAATCAGATAGATTAGGGTTGCTTTCAAATTCAACCGTTATTAAACCATCTTTTTCTTCGTAGACGATGTTTTCGGTTTCATTGCAGGCGATTGGATTTAAGCCGTCGTTGTCGGAAGCTCCATCATCAGAACTACACGAGAATAGTGAAAAAAGTAGAGAAAGGCTAAGACCAATAGTTTGAAATTTAGTAGACATAGGTAGGTGTGTTAAGATTATAGTTTGATACTATAACGCACTTTTTATGTTTACAGTATCTGGAACTAATCCTGTAACGTCTCCTCCGTGTCTAATAACATCTCTAACGATAGAAGATGATATGTAACTCTTACCAGATGAAGTCAATAAAAATACGGTTTCTATCTCGGACATTTTTCGATTTGTATGTGCTATTGCTTTTTCGAATTCAAAATCCGCTGGATTTCGAAGTCCTCTCAAAATAAAATTAGCATTTTGCTCTCTACAAAAGTCCACAGTTAGACCTTTATAGGTTTTAACCGAAATTTTTGGCTCATCCTTAAAAGCTTCTTCGATAAACTTTTTTCTATCCTCCAGACTAAACATATACTTTTTATCCGCATTAACGCCAATGGCCAAAATTATTTCGTCAAATAAGGTAAGTCCTCTTCTTATAATATCGTAATGGCCTAACGTAATTGGATCAAAAGAACCCGGAAAAACTGCTCTTCTCATAATATAAGGTGTGAAGTTTTAATTAGCCAAATGTACAAAAAGTAAAATACTAGCCTTAGGCTTCTTTAGAAATCGCTTCCTCAATACTGTTGGTAATCAACTCCTGTATACTGATACCTAAGACTGCCGCCTGCTGAGGCAATATACTAGCTTCTGTAAATCCTGGATTGGTATTCATTTCAATAAAATGAGGTTCACCCTTATGAAAGATAAACTCACTTCTTGAAAAACCACTCATTTTGAGGGTTTTATAAATCTTTAGCGCAAGTTGTTTTACATTTTCTTCGTCCTGCTTGGAGATCCTTGCGGGAGTTATTTCCTGAGATTTTCCTAAATATTTGGCTTCATAATCAAAGAACTCATTTTCAGATACGATTTCAGTTATAGGTAAGACCAAATCCTTACCCTGATAAGTAATTACGCCTACGGATACTTCTGTTCCATCTAAAAAGGATTCGATAATAATTTCATCATCCTCTTTATAAGCTAGTGCAATAGCCGGTTGAAGTTCTTCTTTAGTTTTTACTTTAGAGATGCCATAACTACTTCCGGATTTATTGGCCTTTACGAAACAAGGCAATCCAACCCGCTCAATAATTTCATTTTCATGAATAGCATCACCTTTATTTAAAAAGTAATTTTTTGCTGTTACGATTCCATAGGGCTTAAGGGCGCTAATACAATCTCTTTTATTAAAGGTAAGTGCGGCTTGATAAAAATTACAAGCGGTTTGTGGAATCGCTAACAATTTAAAATAGGCTTGTAGTAATCCATCTTCTCCTGGGCTACCGTGAACTATATTAAAGGCAGCATCAAAATGAACTTTGTTTCCGTTAATCAATACGGAAAAATCATTCTTATCGACCATTACTTTTTCCTCCGATTCATTTACATAGTACCATTTTTCTTTGGTGATAAATATGCGGTAGGGATTGTACTTTGTTCGATCAATGTGCTTAAAAACATTATTTCCACTTTTAATGGAGATATCAAATTCACTAGAGTATCCACCCATTAAGATGGCGATATTTTTTTTCATAAAAATAAATTACTACCTCACAAAAATATCATTTATCCCATAACAAATTATTATAATCAGGCGTTTTTATATCTTTGCCCGATACATAATTAATAGGATGAATTTTTTTAAGGGACTATTTAAGTTTATTTACAGCAAGATTTTCTTAATTCAACTGGTACTAGCTATTGCGCTTACGGTGATTATTGGGTTTGTAGCCCTTCAATGGTTGGATAGCACCACTAATCATGATCAACGAATTCAAGTGCCAGATCTTAGCAAAATGTCTATCGATGAAGCCAAAGAAGTATTAGCTTCTAAAGAGTTAAGGCTTAAATTAAGAGAGGATTCTGCAAATTTTAATCCCGAATATCCACGATATAGTATTATTGATCAGGATCCCAAAGGCGGAAGCACCGTAAAGGAAAACAGAAAGATTTACGTAACTCTAAATCCATCAGGTTATCAAAAAATAGAAGTGCCTAATGTGGTTCAACAAACCAGAAGGCAAGCAGAGCCTATGCTCATTGCTTCAGGTTTTAAAATTGGTACGGTGACCTATAAGCCAGATATGTCAGATCAGGTTTTAGAACTGAGATAT
Organism: Aquimarina brevivitae; assembly: GCF_004216895.1. Classification (GTDB taxonomy): domain Bacteria; phylum Bacteroidota; class Bacteroidia; order Flavobacteriales; family Flavobacteriaceae; genus Aquimarina; species Aquimarina brevivitae. The sequence goes on from NZ_SGXE01000001.1 coordinate 1,499,960, forward strand.
AAGGGTCAAAAAATAAAACCGGGTATTATGCTCGAAAAAACATCCACTATCGATTTGGTTGTTGGAGATAACGGTGGGCAAAAACTCAACCTTACTGAGGAGAATCAATAGGTTGCAACACTCTATATAAAAAATAAACATGTCACAGGATAGCCAGAAAGAGGATTTTGATGAAAACGATGATGAGCTTTATGAACATTATAAGTTTGTAGCAGGAGCAGGACAGGTGCCGCTAAGAGTGGATAAGTTTTTGATGAATTTTGTTGAAAACGCTACGCGAAATAAAATACAGCAGGCAGCTAAAGAAGGTTGTGTGTATGTTAATGACGTGGCGGTTAAATCCAACCACAAAGTAAAGCCCAATGATGTAGTTAGGGTGTTGTTTTCTCATCCACCTTATGAAAACCTATTAATCGCAGAAGATATTCCGCTTGATATTGTTTATGAAGATGAGGTTTTATTGGTGGTTAATAAACCAGCAGGTATGGTGGTGCACCCAGGCCACGGTAATTATTCGGGTACTTTGATCAATGCCTTGATTTATCACTTTGATAACTTACCTAATAACAGTAGCGAGCGCCCTGGATTAGTTCACAGAATAGATAAAGACACCAGCGGATTATTAGTTATTGCTAAGACAGAAGAGGCGATGACGCATCTGGCTAAACAGTTTTTTGATAAGACCAGTGAACGAGAGTATATCGCTTTGGTGTGGGGAAATATAGAGGAAGACGAAGGCACCATTGAAGGTAATATAGGCAGACATCCTAAAAACCGTTTGCAGAATACGGTTTATGAAGGAGAAGACGCGTATAAGGGTAAACCAGCCATAACCCATTTTAAAGTATTGGAGCGATTAGGCTATGTTACTTTAGTTTCTTGTCAATTAGAAACAGGAAGAACGCACCAAATAAGAGTGCATATGAAGCACATTGGGCATACATTGTTTAATGATGAGCGGTATGGAGGTGAAAAAATATTAAAAGGGACAACCTTTACCAAGTACAAGCAGTTTGTTGATAATTGCTTTAAAACATTGCCTAGACAAGCATTGCACGCCAAGACCCTAGGCTTTATCCATCCTACTACGAATAAGAAAATGAATTTTGAGGCTCCAATTCCCGAGGACATTGCATCTTGTGTTGAACGTTGGAGAAATTATGCTAAAAACCAAATAGAGCAATCTTAGCATTTTTTGCAATTTAATGTATACACTTGTACCGCAAGCATTTAAAGCTGATTAAATAATTTTTAAAATAAATCTTACTTCATTCGTCTAGCGATAAAAATTAATGTACATTTGTTGCTTTAATTTATTATAATGAACAAAGGAACAGTAAAATTTTTTAATGACTCCAAAGGTTATGGATTCATCACAGAAGAAGGATCAAACACAGATCATTTTGTACACATCTCAGGATTAGTGGACGAAATTAGAGAAGGAGACGAAGTAGAGTTTGACCTACAAAACGGTAAAAAAGGATTAAACGCAGTAAATGTTAAGGTAATTTAATATATACGAATTAATTTTTTTAGTACAACCTGCTTTGCAAAAAGCAGGTTTTTTTTATGCTTTTTTTTAATCAATTTCCATACACATTCTATTCAGCAGAGCTTGATATCAACTTAAAAGCTATGTTTTTTTTAGAAATACCTTGATGTGGCTAAGTTAGTAACGCTGTGATAAGATAGATAAATGTGATTCTTACATAAAAAAGCTTTACGCAAAACATAAGCTAGAAAAAAGAACAATTGTATTTTTGAACTTAGAATCCTATAGTTTTTTATACTATTTAGAAAAATAAAAATTACAGCAACTATGAAAATCGTTATATCTCCAGCTAAATCACTTGATTTTGAGTCAGAATTGCCAACAACAAGGGGTACTCAGCCTCAATTTTTAGAAACTGCAGCGCAGATTAATCGCAAGCTCGCTAGGATGTCAAAGCAAGAAATTGGTGAGTTAATGAGTATTAGCGATAAATTGGCGGATCTTAATTATACCCGCTATCAAGATTTTGAAGAAAACCATACTAAAAAGAACTCCAGACCCGCCGTATATGCCTTTGATGGCGATGTTTATACAGGTTTAGATGCGTATACTATTCCGACAGATAAATTAGATAAACTTCAGGATACCTTACGGATTTTGTCCGGGATGTATGGCATACTTAAACCCTTAGACCTTATTCAGCCCTATCGACTGGAAATGGGGACCAAACTACCAATTGAGCGTAATGATAACCTATATGAAGTTTGGAAAGAGGAGGTAACCAAAGCTTTAAATAATGAATTGGCAGATGATGAGTTGTTTATCAATTTGGCTAGTAACGAATATTTCGGAGCGGTGGATACCAAAAAGCTAAAAGTTCCTGTTATTACGCCCGTCTTTAAAGATTGGAAAAACGATAAGCTAAAGGTAATTAGTTTTTATGCCAAAAAAGCTAGAGGTCTTATGGTGAGATACATTATCGATACTAATGCAGAGACCATCGAAGATCTTAAAGGTTTTAATTACGATGGTTATGGGTTTAGTGAGGAGTACACCAAAAAGAAAAACGAACTTGTTTTTGTAAGATAAACGGCCATTGAGATTGCTTTTTCTTTCTTTCTAAATTAGTATCTTCACGCGTCTAATACGCAGAAGATGCAAAAGGTAATTCATATATTAGATCTAATCAGTGCTAAGATTGGGCAAGCGGCCAGTTGGTTTGCAGCATTAATGGCGGTTGTCATTGCCTTGGATGTGGTTATACGGTATGTATTTAGGTTCACCTATATGTGGATGGTCGAGGTAGAGATTTACTTGTTTGGGATCTTGTTTTTATTAGCATCTGGCTATACCTTTCAGCACGATAAACACGTTCGAGTAGATGTTTTTTATAATAAATGGTCACCCAAGCGAAAAGCCTGGACAGACCTACTTGGTGGGCTATTCTTATTAATTCCCTGGTGCTATGTGGTGATTGTATCGTCCTGGTATTATGCCGTATCTTCATTTTTAATTGGCGAAGGTTCTCCCCAACCTGGTGGATTACCAGGAATTTATGTCTTAAAGTTTTGTATTACACTTGGGTTTAGCCTACTACTATTACAAGGGGTATCTCAAATATTAAAATCACTTCACATCATTATTAAAAAGGACTAAGTGGAATATCTCGCTATTGTATTATTTGTACTCATTTTCATACTTATCCTACGGGGTTATCCGGTAGCTTTCACATTAGGAGGTATTTCCATAGCATTTGCGTATGGTGTTTCCTTATGGGCGCCAGAGCTCTTTCAGATGTCAACATTTTATTTGCTTCCCTCACGTATTATGGGCGTAGTAAATAACTATGTGTTAATGGCAGTGCCTTTGTTCATTTTTATGGGGATTATGTTAGAAAAATCAGGGCTGGCCCAAAGTTTATTAGAAACCATGGCTATGATGTTTGGGCAGGTGCGCGGAGGATTGGCCATTTCGGTTGTGATTGTGGGTGCTTTACTGGCAGCCTCTACGGGTATAGTTGGGGCAACGGTTGTGACGATGGGGCTGATCAGTTTACCGACGATGCTAAAAAGAGGCTATAGCACAGAACTTTCTACTGGGGTAATCGCTTCTTCAGGAACCTTAGGGCAGATCATACCGCCTTCAATCGTTCTGGTATTATTGGCAGATACGATTAATAGTTCTTCTAAGGGGTCTTCTTCAGTTGATGTAGGCGCCTTATTTTCTGCAGCATTACTACCTGGTTTATTGTTAGTGGGTTTATACGTGCTCTATATATTATTTAAATCATTCCTTAATAAAGAAGATGCGCCTAGCATACCCGCTGAGGAAATTGCGGAATTTAGAGGGAAAAATTTTGGGCTTAAAGTACTCAAGGTGTTGTTTTTACCGCTACTGCTTATTGTATTGGTATTGGGTTCAATTTTTACAGGAGTAGCTTCTCCAACCGAAGCCTCTGCGATTGGTGCAATTGGTGCTACTTTACTGGTGATATTGCAAAAAAAGTTTTCCTATGCGGTGGTAAAAGAAGTGGTACAGGAAACGGCCAAATTAACCGCTATGGTATTTTTTATTTTGCTTGGTGCTACGACCTTCACACTCGTATTTCGAAGTTTGGGTGGTGATGCCTATTTACGAGAATTGATTGTTTCATCAGCACTGTCTCCTATGTTATTCTTGTTGTTGGTTATGCTAGTGGTGTTTATCGCTGGTTTTTTTATTGACTTTATTGAAATTGTATTTATTATAGTTCCAGTAGTAACCCCAGTTTTCAATGCACTGGGCGTGGATATGTTATGGGTAGGAGTATTGATAGCCTTAAATTTGCAAACTTCCTTTTTGACACCTCCTTTTGGGTTTGCTTTATTTTATCTCAAAGGCGTTACGCCTCCAGAAGTGACTACACGTCAAATCTATAGAGGGATTATTCCCTTTATAATTATTCAATTACTAATAGTAGCCATTGTGTTATTTTTTCCGGAGGTAATCCTGAAATCATAACCTATAAATGAAAATCCTATGTTTAAAAAAATAGCGCTCCTTATTGTTTTTTCAGTGGTATCCAGTTGTTTAGGAGATCCACCGGCAAGTATGAATCCTAAGTCCTATGAAGCGGTTAAACCCGAAACCGTTTTGTATTGGAAAATGACCACCACCTGGCCACCAAACTTTCCGGTACTTGGAGAGGTGGCAGAGAAATATGCGCAGTGGGTAGATGAGTTAACCAACGGACAGATTAAAATAAAGGTGTATGGTGGGGGCGAGTTGGTACCGCCATTGGAGGCTTTTGATGCGGTATCTCAGGGAACCATTGAAATGGGATGTGGTGCGTCCTATTATTGGGCTGGCAAAACCCCAGCGGCACAATTTTTTGCCGCAGTGCCTTTTGGGATGAATAGTCAGCAGCTCACTGCTTGGTTAGAAACTGGCGGCGGGTATGAACTGTGGAAAAAAACCTACGCTAAATTTAATCTGGTACCTTTTATGGGGGGCAATACAGGAGTGCAAATGGGGGGGTGGTTTAATCGCGAGATCAATTCTATCGAAGATTTTAAAGGTTTAAAAATGCGACTGCCCGGTATAGGAGGCAAAGTATTAGAAAAAGCAGGTGGAGCAGCAGTATTAGTGGCAGGTAGTGAAATCTATACCAGTCTAGAACGGGGTGTTATTGACGCTACAGAGTGGATAGGTCCCTACCATGATTATAGAATGGGTTTTCATAAAATTGCCAAGTATTATTATACGCCAGGATGGCACGAACCGGGCTCTCAATTAGAATTTTTTATCAATAAGAACCTCTTTGATGGATTGCCTAAACATCTGCAAGCAGCACTAGATGCGGCTTCTAAGAAAGCACAGGTATGGGTGTTATCTGAGTTTGATAAACAAAATGGAATTTATCTAGATAAACTGGTCAATGAAGAGGGTGTTGAGGTACGCGAGTTTTCTAAAGAAACATTAGATGCGCTCCGCAAGTATAAAGAAGAAGCTATACAAGAAATGATTGGAGACGATCCGCTATCCAAAGAGGTCTATGAAAGCTACTCAAACTTTCAAAAACAAATAGCGAAATGGTCTAAGGTTACCGAGAAAGCGTATTATAATAAGATTCAACAATGATAGCACCATAAGTTTTATTTTGGTGTTTTATATGTTAAAATTATTACATAACTTATCCAAAACAAGTTGCGAAGAAATTATCTTATCTCTATCTTCGCAGCGAATGTTCGCTAAAATTAATATAATACACTTTTAAATAACATACTGTAACACCATGCAAATTAAAAAGGTTTTAGTCGCCAATCGTGGGGAAATCGCCATTAGAATTTTTAGAGCCTGTACAGAAATAGGGCTGCAAACTGTAGGGATTTATACCTACGAAGACCGATACTCTTTGCACCGGTATAAAGCCGACGAAGCCTATCAGATTGGTAAAAATAATGAACCCTTAAAGCCGTATCTGGATATTGATGCGATCATCAAAGTAGCAAAACAAAATAATGTGGATGCCATACATCCTGGATATGGATTCTTGTCTGAAAATTCAAAATTTGCGCAAAGTTGTGAGGATAATGGAATCATTTTTATCGGACCTAAGGTTTCCGTGTTAAAGGCCTTAGGCGATAAGATTACCGCAAAGCAAGTAGCGATAGAGAATGATATCCCAATTATTCAAAGTAATAAGGAGGAATTAACGGACATAAAAATCGCGGTTAAAGAAGCCAAGCGTATTGGTTACCCAGTGATGCTTAAAGCAGCTTCTGGTGGTGGAGGTCGTGGTATGCGCGTCATCCGTACCCAGGAGGAATTGGAAAAAGCCTTCCCAGAATCTCGTAGAGAAGCCTTAAATGCATTTGGTGATGATACGGTGTTTCTTGAAAAATTTGTAGAAAACCCTAAGCATATTGAAATCCAAATTGTGGCGGATCACCATGGTAATATGGTACACCTATTTGAGCGTGACTGTTCCGTACAACGTAGGTATCAAAAAGTAATTGAGTATGCGCCATCACACGGCGTTGATCAGAAGATATTAGATAGCTTATACCAATATGCATTGACCATTTGTAAAGCGGTGGATTATAATAATATTGGTACGGTAGAATTTTTGGTGGATGATGATGGTAGTATTTATTTTATTGAAGTAAACCCTAGAGTACAGGTGGAGCATACCGTAACCGAAGTGGTAACCGGTATTGATCTGATCAAAGCACAGATCTTTATTGCCGGGGGGTATAAACTATCCGACAAACAAATCAAAATAGAAAGTCAGGAGAGCCTGAAAACAACGGGTTTTGCCTTGCAGTGTAGAATTACCACAGAAGATCCTGAAAATGATTTTAAACCAGACTATGGAACCATAACTACCTATCGTAGTGCTTCAGGATTTGGGATCCGATTGGATGCAGGTAGTGTTTATCAAGGGGTAACCATTTCTCCATTCTTTGATTCGATGTTGGTTAAAGTGTCAGCTAGTGGTAGAACCTTGGATGGTGCGTGCAGAAAAATGCGTAGAGCCTTGTCTGAATTTAGAATCCGTGGGGTAAAATCGAATATGCCCTTTTTGGATAACATTCTGCAGCACGAAACCTTTAGAAAAGGAGCAGTTACCGTTAACTTTATCAGAGACACCAAGGAATTATTTAAAATAAAAGAATCCAGAAACCGAGCTACGAAACTGGCCAACTTTTTAGGGGATATTATTGTTAATGGTAACCCTGATGTCAAACAATTTGACCCGAACAAAAAGTTTGTAGAGCCTCAGGTTCCTACCTTCGAAAATGATAACGGTTTCCCTAAAGGAACCAAAGATCTATTAACCGAACTAGGACCCGAAAAGTTTGCGCAGTGGTTAAAAAATGAAAAGAAAGTTCATTTTACGGATACTACCATGCGCGATGCCCATCAAAGTTTATTGGCTACGCGTATGCGTACTTATGATATGCTCAAAGTAGCCGAAGGTTTCGCTAAGAACCACCCAGAAGTATTTAGTATGGAAGTGTGGGGAGGAGCTACCTTTGATGTATGTCTGCGATTCTTAAAAGAAAACCCGTGGGAGCGTTTGCGCTTGTTGCGCGAAGCAATGCCTAATCTCTTGCTACAGATGCTAATCCGAGGATCTAATGGGGTGGGATATACGGCCTATCCAGATAATCTGGTGGAAAAATTTGTAGAACAATCCTGGGAGAACGGCGTAGATGTATTTCGAATTTTTGATTCGCTTAACTGGATGCAATCGATTGCACCTTGTATCGAGCACGTACGCAAGCGCACCAATGGACTAGCAGAAGGTTCGTTATGTTATACCGGAGATATTTTGGATCCAAAACTTACTAAATATACACTGGAGTATTATGTACAACTGGCTAAGGATATCGAAAATGCCGGTGCACACATTTTAGGGATTAAAGATATGGCTGGGTTACTTAAGCCATATGCAGCTTCGGAGTTGGTAAGTGCATTAAAAGCAGAAATTAATATTCCGATCCATTTACACACCCACGATACCTCTTCGGTACAATCTGCAACCTATCTCAAAGCGATTGAAGCAGGAGTAGACGTGGTGGATGTAGCCTTAGGCGGACTGTCTGGATTAACAGCACAGCCCAACTTTAATGCAATTGTGGAAATGTTGAAATTCCATGAGCGCGAAAACAAGATCGATATTAATAAATTAAATGAATACTCTCATTATTGGGAAGCCGTGCGCGAGTATTACTACGTCTTTGAATCTGGATTAAAATCCGGTACTGGCGAGGTATACCAGCACGAAATTCCAGGAGGACAATACTCCAACCTTAAACCACAGGCAGAGGGACTCGGGCTATCCGATCGCTTCCACGAAATCACTAAGATGTATGGGGAGGTGAACAAGCTTTTTGGAGACCTGGTTAAAGTAACGCCAAGTTCCAAAGTAGTAGGTGATATGGCGCAGTATTTAGTAAGTAATAACTTAACTATCGAAGATGTAAAAGAGCGAGGAGAGTCAATATCTTTCCCTCAGTCGGTAGTGAGTTTGTTTAAAGGAGAGTTAGGTCAGCCAGAAGGTGGATTTCCTAAAGAATTACAAAAAGTAATTCTAAAGGACCAAGAAGCCTTTACCAACCGACCTAATGCGCATCTAGAACCTATTGATTTTGAAGAGGAGTTCAAAGATTTCCAAAAAACTTTTAAAAAGGGAATGGGACGTGAGCTGGATATTACCGACTTCTTATCTTATAAACTCTATCCTAAAGTATTTACAGGTGCCTATAATCACCACTTGAAGTATGGTAATGTGATGAACATTCCTACCAAGAATTTCTTCTACGGCATGACCCCGGGAGAAGAAATTATAGTAGAACTGGATAAAGGTAAGATCTTATTGATTGAGATGATTTCTATTGGAGAGCCTAATGAAGAAGGTATGGTCACCGTATTCTTTAAGGTCAATGGGCAAACCCGAAATGTAGAGATTCAGGATAATTCCATCAAAGTAGATAAGGTAGTACACGTTAAGGCCGATAAGAGCGATCCGAAACAGATTGCTGCGCCACTACAAGGATCCTTATCCTCGGTGTTGGTCAAAACAGGTCAGCAAGTAAAGAAAAATGAACCGTTGTTTATCATTGAAGCAATGAAGATGGAAACCACCATCACTGCCAATGAAGCGGCTACGGTAAAAAAGATCGTTATTAAATCAGGCACTATGGTAGAAGCCGATGATTTGGTACTGACATTGAAATAAAGCATTCACTTTTATAACATAATGGGAAAGTCACAGCGCTATACCGCTGAGCTTTCCCATTTTTTCTTGCTTAGTGACGAACGCTTTTAGAGTTAACAATCGATCCAATAAGGTAGTAATCAAAAAACAATTAGCTTTGTAGCTAAATAATACTATAATGGAAATAAACGAATTGGTGTTTTTATTTCTACGTTGTGAGTTATTAGAATAAATAATGGACAGTTTCAAATTTGTATCAGATGATGCATTCTATATCTGGGGTAGATGTTTCAGTTTTCAAGGAAAAGTTCTTTCAGGTGAGGTTTCTAAAGATGAAGAAGTAATGATTCAAACCAAAGATGGATTATTGTACGCTAAGGTGGACCTAATAATTAAGTTATCGGATAGGAAGGTCATAGAAACATCCATTAAAGGAGAACGAATAGCTATAGGACTTCATAAATTTAGTAAAGAGGAGTTAAACAATATCGAGAAAAATTTTAATTCTGAGGTTGACAAAGAACCATTGACTACTGAATTTTTAGGTGTGGAATACCCTATTCATATACATATCTCAGACAAAACATAAAACAAAACATGTTCGGGCTAAAGAAAAAACGAGACTATTCAGCAAAGGAAATTCTAACGCAACTTGATAATTGTGCCGAAGAATTCACATTCCCTATGTTGGACAACGGATATATTTACCCGATTCACTCTAAGCTAAGTGCTTACCGTAATGAAAAAAGATGGGCGTTGATAATTGAGATTATAGGATTTAATTATCGTGGTGGTGGACACAATGGCATTAACAACTGTTTGCACATTTTTGGAAACTGTATAAATACAAATCCAGGAACAGATAACGCTAATTTTCTATTTATAACAGACAATAGCTCCGACATTCCAACTTTTGATGATGAGTATGAAGAAAGCTTAAATCCAAACGCAAAAACTATGACTTTACGTGGTAAAGAAATCTTAATTACTCATAGTCGAGAATTTTACTTGAACAAAGGGATTGAACTTGAGGAAAGCGACAAGATTCTGGTTTGGGAATTTTTAAGAGGGTTAGAACCTGAATTCAATAAAGACTTCGAAGCAACAGAAGAAGAAATTCGAGATAGAATACCAACGGATATCCCTAAGATTCTTGAACTAACTGAATGGTTCCATCCTGATTGTGCTGATTCGGAACTACCCAGTAACAATGAAACTTTTCAGCAAATTGCAAAAGTCTTAGAAACTGGACGAAAGGAATTTTATAAACCCAAAAATTCACCTAATAATCATTGGAAAAATTGGCCTGATGGGGGAGCGCTTTAAATTAAAGCCATTGGGAAAATGTATATGTCATATATCCTGGAATGTGAATTAAGAAGTTAAGAGCAATTTACAAGAAGCACCAAATCGTTCATTTGGCTTTTAAGAATCAATAAATTAAAAACAAAATATAATGTTCTGGCTGAGTATAAAATTGAAAGTTTATTAATTTCTACTACCCCCAATACACTGCGTCTCCTGACTTATCGAAATTGTTATTGAATGTAACTCTCATAGCTGACGCCTAGTGCCAAGGATAGCTACGATTTATGATAGTAACCTTTTGAATATCCTATTTATTACTATTTTTAACTTAATCATTCGCTAACTCCTTAAAGCTATCAGAAGATAGTGAAAAGCGAATGATGGCACTACTTTTGTTTAGGTAAAATAAACCTAATCGGTCAAAAAATACGGTCAGGTTAATGAATAGTTTAATACAAACTAACATATGATGTACAGATATTTAATAATGCTCAAAATACTGGTGCTGATCGGTGTAACCGCTCAGGCTCAAGAGGTAAAGGTGGATAAACCCTTTCCGCGAGGCTTAGATAAAGGACTTGTATTTAACATGTTACTTGAAGGATTTTTAGACCGGTTTACTGATGCCGAATTTATTGAAGAAAATTCATTCCGAAAAGTGTATAAGATGATACCGTACCTAAAGGATATTAAAGAGGTATATCTTTATTTTGATAAGGACGGCGAAGAACCTTTATATGAAATGATTTTTGTTTTTCACGAAACTGAAAAAGCAAAGGAAACAGCCCTCAAGTTATACGGTTCTCCAAACTACAACGATACGGAGTGGAGGATGAAGTACAAATATTTAACACTCTGGAGCTGGATCTATAAAAATAAAATGGTGTTGGTTGGTAATTCTTATAACAGCAACCACGAATGGACAGATTCATTCAATTGATCAAAATTAATATAGCAAGCAGAGTGCTACCTGCTGGTGCGAGCATCTTGCTCGTACGCCAATAGTTATCAATTATTTTTTTCTAGGGGTAGAAATATTCGGTTGATATTTACTAAATTTAATATCCAAAATTATGCTACAAAGCATTCAACGCATGGGTTGCGCCTAACTAGCACATTGAATTAACTAGCGAAAAAATGCAAATAACACCTTTTTTAACCTTCGTAGGGGATCAATGCGGAAAAGCTGGGGAGGCCATAGACTACTATACTTCTATCTTCCCGAATTCTGAAATTAAGCGCATTAGTAAATATGCTGAAGGAGAAGCCGGTGGCACTCCTGATCTCATTAAATATGCACTAGTTAGCTTAAATGGAACCGATTATATGGTTTCAGAAAGTAACTATACTCATGCCTGGTCTTTTACTCCTGCAGTTTCACTTTTAATTAGTGATGATTCTAAAGCATTGATCCAAAACCTTTTTGAAGAGCTTTCCTCAAACGGGGGTCAAATTATGGTGCCTTTGGAGGACTATAAAGGAGAAGGAGATTATGGTTTTGGTAAAAAGTTTGGCTGGTGTGCGGACAAATATGGCATTTCGTGGCAATTTATTCTTGCTACATAAATCGAAGTGATATGGTACACGATGCTATGGAAGGTGTTAAAATAACTATCAACCGCATCAGCAACGCAGAGTATACAGAGACCTCCACCTACGATTATCAAAAAACAACTAGCTTTGTAGAAAAATAATACAACGGGAATAGACATTTGGGTGTGTTTATTTCTACCTTAGTAGTATTTGCTCAATAATTAAAATTTGAATGACTAAACCTAAATCCAAAAGGTTACTTCTATTAGTGTTGTTCTTAGGAACAGTACTCTCCTTATATTTTGTGCCGTGGCCGGTGGTGATTGCTCGGATAACGCCACTCCCAACTACAGTTCAGGAGCAAGTGAATACTGCAGCGGACTATGGATTTGAAGGCATTATTGTTTGTGTACAACAAAAAGGCAACCCATCAGAATTGTATGTATCTGGCTATAAAAACCGAGAACAGAAAACCCCAGCTGATCCCAATGCACTTTTTAAAATAGCAAGCGTCGGTAAACTGTATACAGCCTTAGCGGTAGCAAAATTGGTTGCTGATGACAAATTAGCCTTGGACAACACACTTGCGTCCTATTTGCCCGAACTAAAGGATAGAATAGCCTACGCTGATCAAATAACCCTACGCATGTTGGTGCAGCATAGAAGTGGAATTCCTAATTTTACTGATGGCTATAGGTATTGGGATGCACCAAAGAAAACCACAGACAAACAATTGGCTTTGATTTTGGACAAAGCAGCCAATTTTAAACCCGATGAAGACTATGAATATTCCAATACCAATTATGTATTGCTTGACAGCATCATCCATCGAGTTCTTGGATATGATACCTTTGATTATATCCAAAAAGAGATTTTAGATCCACTACAATTAATGCATACGTATAGTTCAATAAAAGAGGTGAATATTGATGCGGTTATGAGTGGGTATTATGTGGGTTATAAAAAGGATTTGAAGACCGAATATGTGGGTTCCATCCTAGCAACTGTAGAAGACTTGAGCAAATTTATCCGTGCTTTAAATGACGGCTCTGCCTTTAGAGACAATAAAGAACAACAAATCTATACCTCAATCTACAAGTATGAGCACACCGGATTAGTACCTGGATACCAAACTATAGCCAAATATCATAAGGATTTAGATGCGGTAGTGGTTCAATTTACAAACACGGTAGACTTTGAGGGTTACAATTGGGCGATGTCCGAAATAATGTATGATCGAATTGTTAAGCTATTGAAAAGCAATAATTGATCACGGTAGTGTGTACTTATAATAGTAATCATCATTAAATAACCTTCTCGCTAGTGTTTCTGACCGGGCTAAACCAATTACATCAAATAGGTAATAACTCAAGTCTGGCGTATGATGAACGAATAAGAAAAAGCTTTTAACTATAGTTGAAAAAAATAGGGAACGTAACATCTTAAAACCTCATAAATAACATTGATGAAAAACAAAGAAAAATATCTTCTAAGCACCCTAGCCCTAACAGTTTTAGGGTTTTTGACTTCTCGATGGTTTATGGATATATCTCTATGGCTAGTTGATCATCAACATGTGGATATTGTTGTAACCAAAATGCTTAGAATATTTACATCAGACCTTGTGTTTGCAGTGATTCTCGGTATGCTACCGTTACTCTTCCTAGTTGTCGATACGTTATGCGGTTTAAAATCTTTATCGCAAAGACTAATTACAATAGGATTCATTCTAGGTTTTGGCATTATCACTTGGCTATTTCGAATCGTACAGCTAAATACTGGTTTTAGGCAAATTTCTAAATATAATCTAGGCAGAGATACTGTTCATGCTTTAGATGCCGGAAGTCTTCAATTTAAGATCTTTTTAGTGTTTGGTTTTTTATTGGGAGCAGTTGTAAGTATATTGGTATTTCGAGAAAAAAATAAGAGAAGTGAAGATGATATTGGTATACTATAATATATGGAACTAATGGCTTCAGCGCAGCTCTTTTTTGCACAAAACAAACTTTTTTCATCAACTATAAGTGATTAGAGTAGCTCCCGTTTTCCTGATAAGAATTACAATATATAGCAGGTATAATCTTCAAAACGAAATCGCTTGTACTATATAAAATGCTTCTCTTAATGAGTATGCTATTATTCCTTTGTAAGGATTGTTATTTGGTTTATTACAAAGTAATAGTGTATATTTAACTCATCTTCACACATTTTCGCATACGCTCTAGGTGTATTTGCACAACAAACGGCTGTACACCATTTTATTAACAGAACCCATTAAAATCGAAAATGTATGGAAAATCAAAACATTAGTCAAGAAGAAGCAGCCAACCAAGTTTACGAATACGCTGCCAATCTTTTAGTCAACCAGAAAAAAAGTACTGCCGAAACTAAAAGTGCACTTATTGCACAAGGTTTAGATGAGGAAAGTGCGACTGCAGTGGTAACGAATCTCAGCCAACAAATCAAAGATGCTAAAAAAGAAGGTGCTAATAAAGATATGCTCTGGGGAGCAGTTTGGTGTGTTGGTGGTATTATAGCTACAGTTGCGGATATTGGTTTTATATTCTGGGGTGCTATTGTTTTTGGTGCCATTCAATTTTTTAGAGGAGTTGCTAATTCCTAAATATTAGTATAAAAATAAAATGAGTCATTTTTAAGGCCTTTCTTTCAAAGTCCTGACAGATTTGTAAACAAGTATTTATTTCAAGTAATCGTGTATATTTGTGCCTTATTTTATAAAAAATTTAGTAATAGGATATAGTTAATGAAAAAATTATACTTAGTAGGTCTTGGTTTATTAGTTTTCAATTTAGCATTAGCACAACAAAGAGGAGTCACAGATACGGGAGAAGAAGTGATCTTGTACGCTGACGGAACCTGGAAATATCAGAATAACCAAGAAGCAATTGAAAAAGAAATTCCAACAAATCCTGAGAAGTTCACAAAGGATGAAGCCTCTACTTTTTTATTAAAAAGTAGCAAGGTTAATGTAGGATTTTACCTAAACCCAAAACTGTGGTCATTTCAAAAAGCTGTTGAAAATCCTGAAGCTGAATTTGAATTTCAGTTAAAGGATGAAGATTTATATGGAATGATTTTATCTGAGAAGGTGGAAATTCCTTTAGAGACTTTAAAGTTTATTGCCTTGGAGAATAGTCGTTCAGTAGCACCAGATGTTAGTGTGGTCAAAGAAGAATATAGAAATGTTAATGGTTTGAAGGTACTTTTGTTACAATTAAACGGAACAATGCAAGGAATTAAATTTACTTACTATGGATATTATTTTTCCAGTAGCAATGGAACTATTCAATTCATCACGTATACTTCGCAAAATTTAATGGAAACATATAAATCAGCCTGTGAAAAATTGTTGAATGGATTGGTGGAATTGAATTAATTAGTTATTTGCTTTATTTAGATGGTAAGTACCACTAAACTAGTGCACTTAACTTGTTTAAAGCTATCCATATTGAATACCCCTAACTCGAAACATTATGAATGTTTACTTCACTGGCTTCTTTTTGATTTTTAGTGCGCTATTGTATTCTCAACAGTTTAAAAGAATTAAAGCGAAGCAGGGAAAAGATGAAGATTATTTTCGTTATCAAGATTATGCAGCTCCTGATAAACCTATAGGTGAACCAATTTTTTTAAAAGGTTGCAGCTGGTACTGCGGTGGTTCGGTACAAGTAATCAGCGCTTCTTCAGAATTATCTGAAAATAAAGGAATTACCTATTCTGCAGCTAATGCCCACGATTTTGATAAAAATACAGCTTGGATCGAAGGTAAACCAGGTTATGGTGTTGGTGAGTTTATCGAATATCATTTTGATTTTAGAGACCTTCAAGATTATAAAGGAGGACTAGGGATTACCAAGATATTGCTGGCTAATGGATACAAAAAGAATAAACAGGTTTGGGAGAATAACTCACGAATACAACAGTTGAAAATGTACGTAAATGGAGAACCTTACGCTGTTTTAAACTTAATTGATTCTTTTGAAATGCAAACAATCGATATAGGCACAATAAAATTTCCTTCAAATAAAGAAACTATTTTGAAATTTGAGATTACTAAAGTATACGAAGGCAAAAGATATAAAGACACAGCAATCAGTCTATTAATGTTTGACGGAATTGGTGTACATTAAAAATTTGGATACTCCAATTAAATTTTAATTGATAGCCGGTTGGACAAACCTATACCTTTATCATTACGCTGTAAAAAACAAAAAAGCACCTCCAAGAGGTGCTTTTTTAAAGCAGTGGTGTACTCCTAAAATTTGTATCCTAAAGATAGTTGAAACACATTGTTTCTTACATCAGGATCTTCTATTACGGTAGATATTCCGTGATTATATCTTACTTGGGCAAATAAATGATTTGTAATATCATAAGCAAATCCTATGTTTACTCCAAAATCGAAACTTGATGCCTCTGTATCATCATCACCCGGTATGTCTCTATCAAGAGATTTAATGCGATCCTTGGCTAAGAAGTTAAATTGTGGTCCTGCTTCTACACTTAGCTTTTCATATAAATAATACTTAGCGAGTAAAGGAAAAGACATATATTCTAATTCAATTTTATAGGTGTCTTGTACTTCAGAGCCTTGTCTAGAAAATAATAATTCGGGTTGAACTGAAAATTTATCACTTATTTTAAATTCTGTTACGATACCGGCGTGGACTGTGAATAAATTATTTCTGTCGGCATCTCCACCGCTAAGGTTGGCCACATTAAGCCCAAATTTTACCCCAAAATCTACCTCTTGTGCATTAGCGGACTGTGTTAGTCCTAAGACTGTAATGATTACTACTAATAAAAGTTTTTTCATACGTGAAATGATTTAGTTTTTAAAATGAGCTAACACCAAATCCATAAAACGTGCCAAAATTTGAAGCTTTACTGTTACAAATAAGAATAGGGCTGTTTTTCAGTAAATTATCTAAAGCAATTTTTTTACGTATTTATCGTAATATTGAGCGCTTACGAATTTTTGCCATCTTTTAGTCAAAACTTAGCTTTCCCGTCAGCGAGTGAGAGAAATCACTGATTTGGCTAAGCAACTCTTAGGTGTGTTAGCTTTGTATAATTATTCTTTACTTTTGAACCATACAAAAAGCAAGTTAACCTAATGGGTACGAAACCATCAACCAGAAACATATTTAAAAAAATAGGGGAGGTCATTACCAGTGATACGGCACGCCGGTGGATTCAAAAAGCCTTGATCTTGGTACTGTTCTCTTTAGTGGTCAATCACTTAGCCCATCGCGATAGCTTTCCGGATGGTGAATCCTATCGCTTTCCCGTAGAGGGGTTTGTATCTTCCATTGTCTTATGTATTGTAATTGGGTTTATTACATATTTTAATTTTAAAAGGTACCAGAACAAGTATTTTTTCAAAAAGGTGGAAGCAGCAACCATTATCAAGTTTATGGCTTCCACACTGGGGTATATTGTTGTTTTCTATATTCCAGTAAATCTTCTATTAAATGTAATTGTCGGTGCGGAGACAGAGTTTTATTATATAGTCATAGGTTTACTGATTACGCTGTTAGTAAGTTTTATTTTTATAGGATTGTGGTATGCGCAAGATATTTACGATTTATATCAATCGTCGATCAAAGACGCGGAACTCACTATAGCAAGTGGTGCCAAAATGACTAAGCTTACTTATGAAGATATCGCCTGCTTTTATAGCGAGAACAAAATTGTATACACGGTTCAAAATGATGGTGCCACCCTCACCACTGATTTCACCCTAAATGAGCTTGAAGAAACCATAAACGATCAATTATTTTTTAGAGCCAATCGACAAATGATCATTCACAAAGATGCTGTTGACCAAATCGAAAAAATAGAAAATGGTAAGTTACGCATTCGATTAAAAGCCTCACTTCATAATGATGCCATCGGGCAAATCACTATCAGTCGATACAAGCGAAAAGTATTTATGGATTGGTATACCTAAAATAGGATTAAAAAGCAGCGACCATTCAGTTATAACTTTAACACCATTCAGTAAAAAGCTACGTATTTAAAGGAGTTTTCAAAGGTTTTGTTCATTAATTCGCTTATCAATTAAAATCAAAAACAATGAAAACGATTACTTTAAAAAGTCTACTAATTCCAGTATGTACTACTGCTATGATCTGTTTGATATGGTTTGGACCGATCCATATCAGTTATATAGAAAATATCATCATTGCAATACTTATTATGATTGCCAATTATATAGAATATAAAGGAAAGGCATTTGAAGCACTCGGGTTGCAACGGGATAAATTTACCATTACAAATATCTTTGTAGTTGCGCCCTTAGTCGCTCTAGGGCTCTTTGCGTGTTATGTTTTTCTCATCGTACCCGGTATTACAGCTCTAACAGGAGTGCCTATCGATTACTCGAGTTTTGCACAGTTAGAAGGAAATTTGCGCGCATGTTTGATTGCTTTGGGGGTGGTGTGGCTTACCGCCGGTTTTGGAGAAGAAATTATCTTTCGTGGATATTTTATGCGCCAGTTGATAAAGTTTTTTGGTGAAAGCACAGTAAGCATAGTGCTGAATATTATACTATTGGCTTGCTTTTTTGGTTTTATGCATAGCTATCAAGGTATTACCGGGCAATGGGTTGCCGGGATTATCGGAGGGCTCTTAGCGCTGTTATTCTATTTGCGTAAATACGATTTGTGGTTTGTGATCGCGGTGCATGGATTTTTTGACACTTTTGCCTTAGTTTGTATTTATTTGGGCCTAGCATAATGCTATACTAAGATAATTTGACAAAGGATTTAGCATGAACTCAGGATGTTTTTATGTATTCTTACAGTACAACAAGTACTTGATGGTTTTTAAAAAATAAAAGTTTTGTAGTAGTAGAGCTAAGCGATATCTATACAGATTCATATATTGCTATGGTATACTAATTAATTGGACCTTGTGAAACAGGAAGTTATACATACAAAAAGACCTAAAATAATACTACAGGTATTCCATAATTACTTTTTGTACCATAAGAATATGAAATCCTATGAAGATCGAAAGGGATTAACAAAATGGAAGCAAGAAATCCATTCAAAATCAGCATTCTTAGAAAATGGGAGGCTAACTTTGGCAAAATCAGAGTATAACTCAGACTTTGATCTTGCCAATTTGATCATCCTAAATGACTATAACAATGATGCTGAAGTAAATGAACTTAACTTACAGCAACTAAACCATAGGAATAGTGCAATGAATTGTAAAGTAAGAAACGAAGTACAAAATCGGATTGATTTAAAACGCGTACACTATTTGACTTTAGCTAAAACTCCAAAAAAGTTTGAGATTTTTCAACTGAAGAAAGTTAAAGAGCAAATAGAATTGCATCTGCTATATGACTATTATGAAATTGGAGCGCCTAAAAGAGATAATTTCAAAATTTGCAATCTAGAAATCAACCAACCCATAGCAATTAAAATAAATGGAAAACTTGACCACTCTTTGTCCAGTGGTCGAGAACGGTCTTATAAAGAACATAGCTATATCTTTCACCTACTTGGCTATGCGAATACGTTTTCGTGGGTTCGAGAACCATTTGAGGGTGATGTAAAATCCATACCCGAACCCATCAAAACGGTAGATTTGATGAAAGAATTGTATTAAAATACGCTAGTTGCTTTACCAATAGTATATAGCATGAATGCTGGTTTTGGAAAGTTCAGTATCCGTTCCATAATTGGTTGTAGCATTACTACTTAGATATGGAAGTCTTATTTTTAAGGCGTTAGTGCAATTCCGTTTATATTTTCAAACTTCAAAAAACAAGTAAGATAGCCCTGCAAATTATGTTCAAGTCTTTGGTATTTTCGGAAAACGAATAGTTTTGTACAATTAAATAGCAACCTTTAGGAATAGGTGTGTTTATCTTTGGTTGGCTCGCCTATGCTGCTTTTGCTATTGGTAAAACCGGTACTCAAAAGAAGTAGCTTCGCTTATTTTTTAATTGAGGATTTTAGAACTCCACTACAGCTACTGTGTAAAATACTAAAATCATATATCTTGAAATGATTATTTTGTCATTTCTCAAATCTTACTATTTTTATACAACAAGTGGGAAAAATTTGATATCTAGCTTCTTATAAAAGATCTTGAAAAAATAAGTTGGCTTCATTATTGATGATTCACATTAATAAGTTGGGTGCTTTAGTCCTCAACACCGATATGATTTGATTTTTGTTTTACGTACGAATACAATAGGATATTCTTTAAATAATACTACTATGGCAAAAAAGTTTTTACTGCTACTGTTTTTATATAGTATCATAACACCGTTAACTGCACAGACTTCATCAGCCACGCCTAAAGAAAATAAATGGGTGTTGGTAATGGCCAAAGGAACGGGATATGATTTACAGCGTTGGAGAACCCGTTCTTATTTTCCTAAAGATGAAATTAAAGAAGGTTGGGATGATGGGTATCAGATTACTTCCTTAACACACGGTGCAGGTCAATGGGCATTAGTGATGTCTAAGACCAACAAATATGGTTTGCAACGCTGGAGAACCCGATCCTATTATCCCAAAGAAGAGATTCAGCAAGGCTGGGCTGATAATTTTGCAATCACTTCTTTACTATACGCAGACGGAACCTGGGCACTAGTAATGACTAAAAATACAGGCTATACCAGACAAATATGGAAAAGATCCACTGATTTTCCGCATGCACGTATTGATCAGGGTTGGAGCGAAGGGTACAAAATTACCTCGTTGACACACGGGGATGGCAAATGGGTAATGGTGATGTCCAAAGGAACGGGATACACCAATCAAAGAACTAGAACATCCATAGAATTTCCTAGTACTGAAATCAAAACAGGATGGAATGAAGGTTACCAAATCACCTCCTTGAATTTTGTTAATGGATTTTGGTACTTGATAATGTCCAAAGGAACTGGGTATTATCAAGAAATGTGGAGAACCCGTTTCAATTTTCCTAAAGACGAAATTAAAAAAGGATGGGATGATGATAAATCCATCTCCTATATTTATTACGCTGAGTAGTAACTTTTACTAAGAAGTATCGAATAGAAGTTAGGTGATACTAATTCTTAAACCTAAAGACAGCTTGGTTTTTGCAATTAAAACCACTTATAATTTATATAAGTTTTGCTGTTCCTAAAATCTTGCTATTTTTACAAAAAACCCCGGTTACTTGAAAATTAAGCCTATACAGATTGCCCTGTTTATGATCTTCCTGCTAGGGGGATTGTTTGGATTAATGTTTTTGAGTCAAGAGGGTGTTATACAAAACAATCGCGCGCCGGAGGATGGTTTTTCAGTTGAGGGGGTTGCCGTAAAATACCCAACCTACAAATCTTTTTTACAATTAGAAAAAGACACTGCTGTTACCCGAAAAGATATCGTTAAGGTAACCAAAACAGTGCAACCCTTAGAAGAAGAGCCCGAGAACGATATCGATGTGGTTTCAGAAACTCCCTCGAAAAAAGATAGTCTACAACGCCCTGATTTTACAAAAATTGATACCACCCAATTGGTACGGATTAAGTATCCAGACAATAATTTTGATTTTGTAGCAGAATTACAACAAAAACTATCGAGTCAAAACTGCCGAATAATTCATTATGGAGATTCACAATTAGAAGGCGATCGTATTACGGCTTATTTAAGAAATAGATTACAACGTTTGTATGGGGGTAGTGGACCAGGCTTTATTCCTGTAAAACCGGTTTACCGTCAAATAAGTGCTAAAGTGGTTCCCAGCGAGCATTGGGAACGTTATGCATTTTTTGATCCAACACAAGATAAGTTAGAGCATAAAAAATATGGAACTTATTTATCCTATTCGAGATTTACCAAAGATTTTGGAGCCACAATAGATAGTACTTTACTAGATTCATTACCCTTAATTAAAGCCGCCGTTACCATTGGCAAATCCTCTAAGAGCTATGCCAAGCTGCGTAAGTTTACGGATATAGGTTTACATTACGGAAATGCTTCTCAGCCGATTAAGATCTCAGTATATAATTTTGAAAAATTGATTCGAGAAGATACACTCATCAGCGATGGAAGATACCACGAGTATAAGATCCGAACGGCTGCCACCCCTGAAAATTTGCGTATTGAATTGGAGGGTAAGGTAAGTGCAGATTTTTATGGGCTAACCTTAGATGGTATTTCTGGGGTGAAAATGGATAATGTAGCGATGCGTGGAGCATCAGGAACGATTTTCTCTCGAACAAAAGCCTCACATTTTAGTAGAATGGCCAGCAATCTGGATCCCAAAATAATGATTTTGCAATATGGCGGTAATACAGTTCCGTATTTAAAAGATTCAACAGAGGTCAATAATTATGCAAAGTATATGGCCAGTCAAATTAATTGGCTCCGTCGTCGGACCAAGGATGTCCATTTTATCTTTATTGGACCTACGGATATGTGTATCCCTATCAATGGTAAAATGCAAACCTATCCATTATTACCGTATTTGAATAAGAAATTAATGGAAACAGCATTGGCGAATAATGTGGCTTATTGGAGTATGTATCACGCTATGGGGGGTAGGGGTTCCATGCAATATTGGGTAGATGAAAAACTAGCTGCAGGAGATTATACCCACTTTACGTGGAAAGGAACTAAGATCATATCAGAGCTATTTTTTACAGCCTTGTATTTAGATCTCAAAAAAGAGGAGGACAATGATACGTAGCATCACATTGGTCATATTTGTATTTTTTACGACAGTTTTATGGGCTCAGAGCTTTGTATTAGATACTGCTAGGACGGAATATGGTTTTATTAATTTTAAAGCGAATCAAATTAAGCTGGCAGAATATGCCCCCAATTTTAAAAAAGTATTTAAAAAATTAGACACCATAGCCAAGGGAGGAAAGTCAAAACTTCATGTTTTTCATATTGGAGGGTCTCATATCCAGGCAGATATCTATTCAAATCGCCTACGGTCTTATTTACAAACGATGAGCCCTACTGCAACAGGTCAGCGTGGATTTATCTATCCCTATGCCGTAGCCAGTACCAATAACCCAGGTAATTACAGAGTGGAGTTTGATGGTAAATGGGAAGGATACCGTTGTTCGGTGATGCGGGATAGTGTGGCTTGGGGATTATCAGGAGTCACCGCAGTGTTTAAGGATTCTATAGCCAATATTACCCTAAAGGCTAATGGTAATAATTATCATGAGGATTTATACGATTTTAATAAGATCCGTATTTTCTACGATAATTGGACAGATGATTATCAAATTTCCTTTAAACCCGATTCTTTGGTGGTTAAGGTGGAAGAGAATAAGGAAGCGTATTATACTGAGTATACATTTGCCAAAACTGTTAAAGAAGTACAGTTTTGTGTACAAAAGGTGGATAGTTCAGCAAATGCGGAGTTTTTACTAATGGGGGCAGAGTTGATGAACGATAATTATGGAGTGCAATATACTTCTATTGGAGTCAATGGAGCAAGTTTTGCTTATTACGATCGCTGTGCCTTTTTTGACACACAACTGAAGTTATACAAACCTGATTTGTTTATTATTTCTGTGGGTACTAACGATGCGTATCACCCTGATTTTGATCCAGAGGAATACCGTCAGCGATACGAAGCATTTATTGATTTGATTCTCGAAGCCAATCCAGATTGTGCGGTCCTATTAACGGTACCTAATGATTCGTATTACAAACGAAAATTTCCGAATCCAAGGACAAGAAAAGCGCGAAGTATAATCTATGATGTCGCTCGAAAGTACGATATGGCCATCTGGGATTTTTATGAAATAATGGGAGGATTCAATTCCTCTAGAGATTGGTATAAACAAAATTTAATGCCTAGTGATCGTATTCATTTTACGGTTAAGGGGTATCGCATCAAGGCTGATTTGCTCTTAGAAGCAATAGCCAAAGCCTGGGAAAACGAATTGCAATTGGAAACTGATTCAGTATTGAATCAACTGATTAATGAATAGAATTATTGACATATTTTCCTTTTCAGAGGAATATCCATTGATATTTACGCAAGCTGATTTTTGGATCTTTTTTGCTGTAATTTATTTTTTATACGCTCTATTATATCGTAAAAAGAGCCTGCGAAGTGCGTATCTTTTTGGGATCAGCTTACTATTTTACTACAAAACCAGCGGTTTTTTTATTGGCATACTACTCTTCAGTACAATTAATGATTACTTTCTCGGTAAAGCAATTTATCATAGCAAGTCCATAACGAAGCAAAAACTACTGGTAGCGATTAGTGTAATTATTAACCTAAGTACTCTGTGTTATTTTAAGTATGCTTATTTCTTTACAGACTCCTACAACTACCTGTTCCAGACAGACCATGAAGTCATCAATTATTTGGCGCAATGGGCCAATACCTGGTCTCAGGTCGATTATTTCACAGTAGATAAAATTATTTTACCTGTTGGGATTTCATTTTACACTTTTCAGACGATTAGCTATAGTATAGATATTTATCGCAAAGAAATTAAACCGCTTAATTCCATCATTGATTTCGGGTTCTTTGTCAGTTTCTTTCCGCAGTTGGTAGCGGGACCCATTGTTAGAGCCTCGGAATTTGTACCTCAAATCCGAAAAGAGATTTCAATCACACGTGAAGAATTTGGGAAAGCGGGCTTTATGATTCTCAAAGGACTGATCAAAAAGATGTTATTTGCTGATTATATCGCTGCCAATTTTATGGATCGGGTGTTTGATGTACCGGAGATGTTCTCTGGGTTTACCAATATCATGGCGATGTTTGGATATTCGCTACAAATCTATGGCGATTTCTCTGGGTATACTGATGTAGCTATTGGTATTGCATTATTGATGGGTTATAAACTGCCAGTTAACTTCAATTCTCCTTATAAAGCGATTCACTGTGGTGATTTCTGGAAACGCTGGCATATTTCGCTATCCAGCTGGTTAAGAGATTATCTTTATATTCCAATAGGGGGTAATCGTAGTGGAAGTATTTTCTCCTACACCTTTATTTTGTTTTTTACGTTCCTAGGTGCTTTAGCGATAGGAGATTACGGTGTAGCGGTGTTAGCCACCGCAGTGGTTGCGGTGTTACTTATTTTTACCTTGTTTTCTAAGCGCTTAGCCTGGCATTTTAATCGTAATGTCAATATCATGATCACCATGCTGGTAGGAGGCCTTTGGCATGGGGCTTCTTGGAAATTTGTGATTTGGGGCGGATTAAATGGAATTGGAATTGTAGTGTATAAGTACTGGCGAAAAATTAGTCCCTATGAAAATTCCAACTTGTGGATAGCTACCTTTTGGAAGGTAGGATTAACCTTTGTATTTATCACGTTTACCCGTATCTATTTTAGAGGAAATAGTATGGACCATATCAATCGATTTTACCAACAGATTGCTACCAATATGGATATGCAAAATGCATTAGCTGTCCTTTATGAATATCGATTGGTATTTATCGTAATGGCTATAGGGTATCTTACGCATTGGTTACCCTATAAAACAAAAGATTGGATTGAAGCGATGTTTATTAAAAGTCACATTATGATTAAGGGTGTAATTGCTATGATTGTTGCTATTATCTGTTACCAAACATACGCTGCAGACTTTCAACCCTTTATTTACTTTCAGTTTTAGAAAGTTATTGATTAGTAACGAACTGGACTAATTGAGTAAACTAATATCTAGGAACTACAAACTATGTTTCAACATACTCATCCATACCCACCATTTTTTCCTGAAGGAGCCACAAAATTAATTGTAGGAACGCTACCCCCTCCAAGATTTACTATAGGCGATTTAAAACCTGGCGATGTCAATTTTTGTTATGGAAGTATTGACGGGTTATTGTGGCCTATCTTGGATCGGATATTTGCGCTTAATTTAAGCTATGAAAATACGGCTGAAGCTATTGCGCAGCGCAAATCTTTTTTGGCTTCAAGAGGCATTGGGGTTTGTGATATTGTACACAGTTGCCAACGCGATAAGATCGATGCTTCAGATCTTGGGATGCAACATATTGAGTTAAGAGATTTGGTCGGATATTTAAAACAATATCCAAAAATAGATACCTTGATTTTTACAGGAGGCAATAGTAAAAACGGTCCAGAGTATTTTTTTAGAAAACACTTAAAGTCATATGACCTACAACTCAAAGTAGTAGCTGATGCGGTGCCCAGAATACATCAGTTTCGTTTAGAAAACAGGATACTACAAACGGTTTCTTTAACGGCTCCTTCTGGTGCTGCAAATCGTGCCATAGGAAGTATGGCGTTGTACAAAAAAATGAAACAACAAAACCCCGATTTTAATACTATGGATTTTAGGGTGCTACAGTATCGTACTTTTTTTTAGGATCAATTGATTGATTTTTATCTTAAGAGGATTGCAGTTTTTCATAATAAAACGATAACGCGTGCCATCTGTTTTTTTTACGAAGTAGTAGGATACCGATAACAAAAAATAGCAAACTGATAATTGTTCCTTGAATTCCTAATTGCTCATGAAGATGATTTTCTGTTAATGGCTTTACAAAATTATTAATACCACCGATAAGAAAGCGAATGAGTGACCATAGTATCATACCAATTGCCCACCAAAATAGTATTCGGGATAACACTTTAGGTTTAGTTCTAAAAATAACGAAAAGTGCAAAAACACCTGTAGCTAAGATCAGTGGAATGAAACTCCCTAGAGAAGCGTAAACTAATCCCTTGACTACAAAGGCAAACACCGATATCGTTAGTATCAAAAAGTAAAATACACTTTTATTTTTCATGAGAAAGAGGTGTTTGAATTTGGTTTTTAATTACATCATAAACAAGTTGTGTCAGGGTCGTTAGGTAGTCAAAATTAACCGTTTCAAAAATGTCTTTCTCTGTATCCTTATACGGACTGGTATCTCCTTGCACGTAACCTTCTGTAATTCCTACGGCTTCGTATCCAGCTTCTCTAAAAGAATGATGATCCGTAGAATTTACTCGGGTTATCGTTATGGGAACCCTATGTGTTGCTGCAACAGAAACATATTGTTTTTTTAAGGAAGGTGAAGGAAGTTCTATTTCAAAAGCTTTATCGTTATCGGAATCCCATCCTATTTGATCAAATGTATGTGCAGCAATGATGTTATAATGTTGTTCTTTCAGGCAGTTAACAAAGGCTTTACTGCCAATTAACTCTTCTTCTTCCTGATCAAAAAAAACGAACATAACGTTAGTCGATCGCTGCTGTAATGAATTTAGTTTTTGGGCAACCCCATATAGTAATGCAATCGCAGAAGCATTATCATTAGCGCCGGGGCAATTTCTTGCGGTATCGTAGTGTGCCCCTAAAACAATACAGTCTTTGGTTGGTTTGGTGGCCGGCAATACAACATAAAGATTAGTGCCCTTATAAGGTCCAACTAAAAGATCTACTAAGGGATTGCTATTTCGATAACGATACGACTGAGATATTGGAGTTAAAGGTATTTGATGGAGTACTGATTCCAAATAGGCTCTTGACCATGCACGTTCCTCGATAGTTGCCCGAGCAGCAAGCTGAAGCGTTGTTGAGGGTATGTTTTGATGGCCAGAAAGTACTGCTACAATTTGCTTTTGTGCCACTGAAATGGACTGGGGTAGCCTATTGTCCAAAACTCTTGGAATTGTAGTAGGGGTACAAGAAATTACAAAAATTGATAGGAATAGCAGTACATGCATTTTCATAAATCTTTGGCTTTAAGAATTAAGAAGTTTAAATGTAAGCTAATAAATCCAGAATCAAGGTTCGGCTAGTATGGTAATGTATCTACAATTTAAAAAAGATCATTTTCTTTAGTATCTTGTTGTAATAAGGCATGAAAGCAAAGGTTTTATGAAGATGAAAACGTATATGCGACTAAATTGGTCTTAACAAAAAAATCATTAATGGGTATAGACGCTTACATAACGCTAGGAGTCATGCTGGTAGCTACTATTTTGTTCATTACTGAAAAGGTATCGGTAGATGTTATCTCATTAGGTATGATAGTGGTTTTAGTGTTAAGCGGGGTAATAACTACGCAGCAGGGGCTAAAAGGTTTCGCCAACGAGGCCGTGCTTACGGTTATGGCCATGTTTGTTTTGTCAGCAGCCATTATAAACACCAACATCATAGAGCGTATAGGTCCATCGATCACCCGATTTTTGAAGTTGAATTATGCTATATCCATTTCAGGATTGGCTGCCTTAGTCGGTACTATGTCAGCATTTGTTAATAACACTCCCGTAGTTGCTACTTTTATTCCTGTGCTTAGTAAATCTGCTAAAAAATCAGGATTATCGGCTTCACGATTTCTTATTCCGCTTTCTTTCGTAGCGATGTTTGGTGGTATGTGTACCTTGATTGGTACGTCAACGAACTTATTGGTCAGTGGTATCTCAGCTGAAAATGGATTTGGCGAATTTTCTATGTTTTTATTAGCCCCCTTGGGCGTTATATTTGCCATTGTTGGTGTAGTGTATTTGATTTTGTTTGGTAAAAAGCTGATACCCGAGAGAGAAGAGCTTACAGAGGATGAAAATCGCAATAAAATCGATAATTTTTTAACAGAAATACGGTATACAGTCAAAACTAATGAAGCAGTACCCACCATCGAAAATGTATTTAATCACGAAAATAATTATTTAGAAATCCTTCGCGTAAAGCGAGGTATACACGAAACGGAAACGCCCAAAGAAGATTTTGAACTCGAAGAAGGGGATGTGCTATTGGTAAGAGGTGATTTGCAGAAAATTAGGCAGATTTTAAAAAGTGATAACTTATTTATTGTAGATCGATTTGCAGAGAAAAAATTTCCTAAGGAAGCGACTAAACTGATTGAATTGATTTTACAATCCAATTCTGATATACTTCGTAAAAAGATTAAAGATATTGAATTTAATAAACGGTTTAATGCTAATATTTTAGCAATACGACAACGCGGAGAATCAAAGTTCGAAGACCTTGGAAACGTTATGCTTAAATCTGGTGACGTACTCTTAGTACAGACCGATGAAACGGGATATAATGCTATTATGGAACATCAAAAAATGGGCAGTTCCCCTTTTTTGATATTTCGAGAAACACCAATGCGAAAAGTGAAGAAAAAGGATTTGCTATTAGCAACTTTGACTATACTCAGTGTGATACTAACGGCGTCATTAGGTATTGTTTCTATCGGAATAGCTGCACTGGCGGGTATAGTTTTTTTAGCGGTGACTAATGTGATTACGATGGAGGATGCTTATAAGAATATAGACTGGCAAGTGATTTTTTTACTGGCTGGGGCGCTAAGTTTGGAACGTGCTATGGCAGCCAGTGGAGTCTCAGAGCTCATAGGCTATTTTCTTGTGGATCAGGTAGGCGAAGCCTATGGTCCGTACGTTGTGGTGTCTGTCCTTTATTTGCTTACTTCGATTTTAACCGGGGTGATATCCAACAATGCGGCAGCGGCACTATTTGCACCTATAGGTATTGCCATAGCAGAGGGATTGCACATTAGTGCTACTCCATTACTGGTGGCCATTGCATTTGCGGGTAGTGCCAGTTTTTTCTCTCCGATAGGGTATCAAACCAATACGATGGTATACAGTGCAGGTAATTATCAATTTAAGGATTTTATACGCATAGGACTTCCCTTAAATGTACTTTTTTGGCTATTAGCAACCGTACTGATTCCGGTATTTTATCCGTTTTAGTAGAAAAATGATGGCTGACGAACTAAAAAAACACCTGTGAATAACTCAGAGGTGCCCGTATCATTAACTATTCGTTTTTTTGCTACAGTTACTTTATGATATCAACTATAATATCGTCTTCGATTTGTACGGGTTCTCCATTATAAAATACTTCCCGTAAATCATAGGTGTTAAAGCAGGACTGCTGTATGAGTTCATATTGTAACTGAATGGTGTCTGTATCATTATCTGTTAGTTCGATGTAATAATCCGTATCTGATTCAAAATTTATGAGTTGTAAAGAAAGTCTTTGGATTCCATTAATAGAGCCGGGAGTAATAAACACCTCAGAAGTTTCATTAAAAATTCGAAATTGATCTTGATTGTAGGAGGTGGCGATTAAAGAAGTTCCAGCATCATCAAAGTATCCCAGTTCTATGCCCATATAGGGAGGTGTTGAAGCTGTACAATCATCATCATTTTTGCAAGAACCTAAAAAAAGGGCTGTGAATAATAAGACGACCAAAGTTAAATTTTTTTTCATGTGGTGTTTGTTTTTAAAATGTGTTAAGATTTGTTTTATGATAATAACCTGTAATAAATAGGTGTGTTGCAGGATATCGAGCTGTTGGAACTTACGTCATAGGTAAAAAAATGTAAATGAAAGACAAAACTAACATCCTAAATACTAGGAGAACACCCGGTTTACCTTGAAAAATCGAAGCTTAATTCAAGAATTATAAATTAGGTTTGTTAAGTTGACATATCTTTTTGAGCTATCTTTTTAGATCACCAACCTGATAATGATTTATTTCTTGTAATTTTTCTGTAGCTTCTCTTAATTCTTTATCCCATTTTTTATAGATATCCAATGGTAAAATCTTGGTAACAACTATGATAAGGGTTACGGTAAGTATGAAGATTAAAATGTGTGAGATGCTAGAAAATAAGGCTATATCATAAAATACATTGAGGTAAATAGGAATGGTGGTTAAAAACCAAAGTAGTACAATACCTTTGTCATACTTGGCGTGTTTTAAGGTATGGATTCTAAAAGTGGTTATGTTCTTTTGAAGTTCAATAAGGTTCATTGCTCTATAATTAGACTTTTTCAAGGGTGAATGTTGAAAAAAAGAAAATAACATAGCCAAAGCTCCTAAACCTGAAGGTATGCTATACCTAAATTCATAAGGCATTGAAGCGATAAGCCCCAAAGATATAAGACAATAAACCAAGGCAAGGTATCTACCTACAATGGCAAAATTGAGATATTTCTCAAAGTTACTTTTGTTATTTTGTAAAGTGATCGCCAATAATTGCTCTTGATGGATTTCGAGTTGCTGTTCTAATTGTTGCTGCTTTGTATTCCACATTGCTTTAAAATCCTGTAATTCCATTTTGATATTTTTTTTTGAATTTATTTTTTATTCGATTCAGTTTACTACCTACATTGGTTTCTGTAATTCCAATGAGTTCTCCAATTTCTTTATAACTATAGTCTTCTAGGTATAATAACATCAGTGCCTTGTCAAACTCATTTAACTCTTTGATAAAATGATTCAAAATATGTTTATATGGGCTTTCCTCTTCATTCAATTCTTCTATTTTTTCACTAAAAATTGAGGAAGCGGGCAAAGGTTTTGGTGTCTTACTGTTTTTTCGATAGGAAGAAATCGCTACATTCATAGCGATTTTATACATCCAGGTAGAAACCTTATAGCTATCATTGTAGTTATCGAGTGACTTCCATAATTGTAACAAAATTTCTTGTTCTACATCTTTTCGATCTTCAGCATTCTTGCAGTATATCTGAAGCACTTTATAAATAATACCTTTATAGTCTTGTATGAGCTTTTGAAACCTTTCTGACTTTTTTTTCTTATTCACTGTTGTATACCTGTTTCTATACTATTATTCGCAATTAAATATAAAAAATCACACTTTTTTCTAATTTTTTACTCCGAATGCTTTTAACCCTTATGCATATTAATACTAGGTGATATGGATTAGAGAATTGCTAATAACTTGTGCATATTATTGTCAAAAACTCATTGTGTCGTAATGAATTAATCCTTTTTTTTGTAACCAAATCCATTCCCCTGGATCTATTTTTGACACCTTAGTATAGCAATGGCTTTATTATAAGTTTCCCTTTTTGCTATGAAACCATATTGTATTATTTCCCTTTTTACAGTGTTATGCTTCCACGCATATACGCAACAACTCGATGATTCGTTTTCAAGAGATGGAATATGGATCCTTCGAAATCCAGAAATGACTTCTTCTCAAATCGTAGATTATAAATTAACTACAGACCATAAGCTTATCGTTCTACATCAATCAGAAATAAAACGTTCTATTACCCGATTATTACCCGATGGGCAAAGAGATGAACAGTTTTCTTTCGATTACCAGCTGTTTGATAATGCAGGTACAACACCAGTAGCAATAAGTACTACGGCTGATAATGACATTGTAGTATTAGCTAATTTATGGAATGGAACTACTTGGGTGATCAACATTCATACTTTTGATGCTATGGGGGAGCTTAATACCCAATTTGGACAAAATGGTAGCTATATCAAAAGTCTTACAAAAGATCAATATGATAATTATGGGCAATATTTGTATACCACCGCTAACGATGATATTGTAGTAGTTGCTAAAATAAATGATTTTAGTGTTTCTACTACCGAACATAATATCGCCACTTTAAGACTATCCAAATACGGTAAAACAATTTCGCAAGGTGTTTATGCCAATCGTTGCCAACAAATTAATAGCGCAGCGATGCAAGATGATTATTTGTTACTGGCCTATTCAGAAACACAAGAAGATGAACTGGACCAAACGACACGAGTGGCGAGTTGGCAAACCGATCAAAGTTATCATCAAGAATTACATTGCCTGAGTTCTGAAGAAGAGTTTAGTGCTACGGATCAAATTGAACTCTCCAAAAATAACTTTTACATCGCTCAAATCATTAGTGATGCCGAAGCGCTTTATAGAATAGGTAAGTATGACTTGAATGGTAATCGTGATACCTCGTTTACGGATAATGGACATATAGGTGGGGATTCCGATATTTTTAATTCTCGATTTGTCGTTACGCCGTCAGGAGAAATATTTGTGGTGTCTATGAGCCTGGATAATGAATTTGATATTCACATTAAAAAATTAAATGTAGACGGTACTATTGATGATGTATTCGGAACTCATGGAATCGCTACCATTCGGTTAAATAATCCAGTAGAACAGCTCCATAAGATACGGCTAGATACGCAAAACCGATTATATATTTCCGGGAATATGGCTGTTGGAGGTAATTCTTTTGGTTTTATAGCGCGAGTAAAACCCGATGTACTTCAACTTAAAAAGCAAAAATTAGATGATTTTATCAGTACCCTTTTTACTAAAGGGGAGTAATTTAAAAAAGGCCAGGACAATCAAATTGCGCTGACCATTTACTTAGAATCATAGCTAAATTATGTTTATTTTTTATCGGGTTTAATGCCAGCTTCGATTTTAGAAACCATGGTTGATTTCTTTCTAGGTCGTTTACGTCCGTAACTACCGATATGAATTTTTCCTCTTTTGGTTTTTCTATCTCCTTTTCCCATATGAATGTGTTTTTTAAAGTTAATTTGTATTATAAAAACTTGATACTTTAAAATACATATCTACAATTGAGCTCAAAAGAAATTAGGAAATTTTCACGTAGCTTTTAAGATTTATTTAGCTAAATTATAACTACAAAAAAATAGTAGTATTCAGTTTGCTTACTCTTTTTCTTCAATGGAGAATCCATTTTTAACCGCATAAACAGCGAGACCTACTCTTGTTTTAATTTCTAATTTAGTAAAAAGGCTATCTCTATAGTTTTCCACAGTTCGAGGACTACAAAACATTTTTTCAGCGATTTGTTTATAACTCATCTCTGTGGTCGTGTACTTCAAAAATTCTATCTCTCTTTCTGATAATTTTAAATCTTCTGTTGCGTTTTGGTCACTTTCGTGTAAACTATCAAAAACTTTGATCGCCGCCCACTCGGGGAAATATCTTCCTTTGTGAGCTAACTGCTGCAACGCCTGCTCTAATTCAGCTGGTTTTATATTTTTAAGCATATAGCCTTTAGCCCCACATTTAATCATTTTGATCAAACTTGCATCATCATTTTGCATACTAAGTGCCATGATTAAAATGTCTGGGTACTTGTTTTGTAACCATTTGGCGGTTTCAAAACCATCCATTTCCGGCATGCTGATATCGAGAAGTATAATTTCAGGGACTATAGTTTTTCCGATTTTTTGTTGTAGATCTAAGCCATTTGCACAGGTATAGACCACATTAAAATTGTTAAACTTAGAAATAATTTCTGCTAATGCATCCGCAATTAAAACGTGATCATCTACAATAACAATATTATAAGCCATAGTTTTCGATGTCTAAAGTTAGTTGTGTTCCTTTATTGTGTTGACTATTGAGTTGTAACTCGGCTCCAATCATCGCCGCTCTATTTTTAAAATTTTCTAAGCCAATGCCCTTTGCTGTATCTTGACCTAAATCAAAACCAATCCCATTATCTGACAACTGTAGTCGCAATGAATGCTTATGATTGAACCGTGTTAACTTTACTTCAATTAAACTGCATTTTGCGTGTTTAATACTGTTTTGTATAAACTCTTGTACAATTCGATAAATTACGGTTTTAGTAGTATGATTTCGTAGCGTAATTTCTTGATCATATACGAAAGCTACTTTACATTTACTTAAGTTTTCTACTCGATTGCATAGCTGTTCGATTAATGAAATCAAATCTTTATCTTTTAGATTACTTTGGGTAAGGGACTTTGAAATTTGACGAAGTTCTTCCAGTGAATTATCAATAATATCAGTAACGGATTGAATCGGACTTGCCTGTTGGGTGGTAAAGTCATCTAGGGGTAGCTGTTTTAAATACAAGCTCGCCAAGGTTAATTTTTGCCCTACACTATCGTGGATTTCTTGACCAATGTGTTGCATGGTGTCCGATTGAA
Organism: Aquimarina brevivitae; assembly: GCF_004216895.1. Taxonomy (GTDB): domain Bacteria; phylum Bacteroidota; class Bacteroidia; order Flavobacteriales; family Flavobacteriaceae; genus Aquimarina; species Aquimarina brevivitae. Next base: position 1,534,699 of record NZ_SGXE01000001.1, read on the forward strand.
TTTCCATTTCGGCTTCCAATAAATCTTTTTTATGCAATTCATCCTTGAGAACCAGCTGTTTTTGATGTGCCTTCTTTTTGGTTTTGTACTGATAGATGAAAAGCACAATACCAAGAATAAACCCCAGGAAAATTACATTAAAAAGTAATAGCATTATTTTGAACCACGTGTCCCCCATAAAAACGAAAATGTAAATAATAAATACATGCTAATATTAGCTAAAAGAAAATACAAAAAATAGTAATTCCAAATGGATTGATACCTGGTTCTTAATTGTTCATAAAAACAGAATAAAGGGTAAGTTCCCACATAAAAAAGTACGACCCCAGCGTTAATGTAAAACATTTTATTTTGCCTAAAATTTAGAATACTGTCATCCCTTATTTGCTTTAAAAATTCTAAAAGCGCTAATCCCATTAAGATTACGGTACCGATAGTTAAATTAAGTGCATATAAAACGTTCAATTTTTTTAACCATAGCTCAATGGGTATGTACGATAAGAGATATAGTCCTACACAACTCCAAAAGAGCTTTGGCATTTGAAGCGAATTAAAGGCATATAACCAATATAGAAAAAGGTATTGCACGGGGATGCCAAAATAGGCGTAATAATTTTGTTTTACGTTAGGGTCTATCCCAAATCCAAAATGCCAAAAGCTTTCTTGCAGTGCGATAAAAACCAAATAGAAGGAAAAGTATTTCCAATACCCAATATTTCGGGTAATCAGATAGTATAAACCAACGAGTGCTGCCACAAGTTCTGCGATTAAAAGCATGGGTTTAAGTATGTAATAAAAATCCGGCATTGTGTTTTAAAAAGATTCTCCTGTATCGTCAGCGGGAGGAATAAGGCTTCCGTGATTTTGACCAGGTGTGTTATTGGGGCCACCATTCCCTATGGTAATAGTTAAAGCGGGTATCGATCGGGTTGTACTTGTTGCCTGATACTCTGGGAATAGTTCCATTTTCTCAGTGTAGGTTCTATCATCCTTAGGATTAAAATCCATTTGAACGCCTTCTTTGTTTATTGTGGGTATCATCACTAAGGTATGTCGCTCTTGGTATTTTGTAGTTTCTGGATCATTCAAAAAATCAGCCAAATCTGTATACTGATGCTGCCAGGTTTCCATCTCTGGGTATCGGGAATAGTAAATGCGCAATCCTAAGTCTCTGCTGGACACACCATTATTCTTGGCATTAATTTCCACGTGGTACACAAACTTTTTTATCGTTTCAAGATCAAACCATATGGAGTAGGCATCGTCTTTCATTGCCTTTTTGATGTAATCTAACTGATACTGTTTGTATCCATTGGTCATATCGTGGACCAGATTAACCTGTAAATCACTCATAGCCTCGCGTGAATAGTTCATAGTTATCACATTGGGATTTTGTATAAAACTTAAGTTTTGTGGAGGATTAAAATATACATAAGCAGCAAAACCGATGCTAACCGTGATAAGTAAAATTGTAGTGATCATAGTGTGAATAGTTTTAAGTGGTTTGTAATAGGTGTGCAAATAACAAAAATATAAGATGCTATGCCAACTAAATGTAACCCGATCCCATAGGGTTAAATAACCTAAACGATTAAGGTCGATCCAAATGACTTTTAAGGTTTTTCTACGTGCACCAATTCTTAGGGTTTGTCGCAGCTTTGTCTTCGAAAACAAAAATAATCACAATGCACAGTGATCGAGGAAACCGAAAATCGTAAGAGTAGGAAATCTTAAAACCATTAATAATGAAAAATTTAAAATTTATTACAGTGCCAATTATGGCTTGCTTATTCTTTTTTATCAGTTGCGAAAAAGAAGAAAGTAAAGAGAGCACTGAAACCAGGCCCATTGAAATTATAGAGGGGCAGAAAGAAGCATCTTTTAATTTTAAACAACTCGAAGAGCTCCAATCAGGTGGGCATATCGAGGAATTAGAAGCTGCTCTCATTAAGAATGCCGATCAGTTTAATGATGTGGAAGGCTTACAACAAGTTGTTGGGGATTACACTCCTAATTTAGAACTGTTTAACGAATACCTACGTTTCAAAGGAGAAAAAGAAATTGATGTAGAGTCCTTTTATGTTCAAGGCCAGAGAATCCTTTCTAATGATGAAGCTACGGTAGATGAATTTATCGACTTGCTAGGATCAAATAACATCTATACTGATGCGCAATTAAATTTATTCAAAGGCCTTGATGAGGTGATGCGCCAAGATCTTACTAAAGACCAATACCTGCGAGAAGTCGATGCTTTTAAAGAAAGAGTTACTCAACAGGAAGAACTCTCCTTAAGCGAAAGAAATGTAATGCTTTTATACGCTTCTGTCGTAAAAGGATTTATCTATACAGATCATTTCACTGCTGAAAAAAATAAGTGCAAGGAATGTATGCGAAAGAATAGATGGAGGATTTTTGGCTGGGGAGCATTCTATTGGTTGATCACCCTGATCCCATGTATTTTTTCAGGTCCTGGATTTATAGCCTGTATAATAGCAACAGCAGGATTCTGGGCGTTATATGCAATAAAAGTTCATTGCTCAGGAGCTTGTCCGTGGATTTAATCTAAAGCATAGAAGGAGTGTCTAGAGCGATTGGATCTGAACCATACCGGTGCCCTCAAGGTGAATAATACGATTAGTCAGATCCTGGTAGCTAAGCTTCTGGGTAAAACTGAAATCATTTAATCCTTATTGTGGACCTGTATATTAATAATAGGTTTTACTAATTAGTGTTTTAAAAACCGGGAGATTAATTAGCTCCCGGTTTTTGTAGTTATCGAATACTGGATATAAAATCAGCAATGGAATCCACTCCATTATGGGTCAAATGCTTAATGAAAGCCGACCCAATAATCGCACCCTTGGCGGTTTTGGTAGCTTGTTCAAATGTTGCTTTATTGCTAATCCCAAAACCAACAATTTGTGGATTTTGTAGTTGTAGTGCGGCAATTCTATCAAAATAGTTGGATTGTTCGTTTCCAAAGGTGTTTTTTGCTCCGGTAGTACTGGCAGAACTTACCATATAGATAAACCCGTTAGAAACCTGATCAATAAAGCGAATGCGCTCATCCGAGGTTTGTGGAGTAATTAAAAATACATTGACCAAGCCATACTTTTCAAATATATGCTGATAATGTTCGTGATACTCGGCTACAGGAAGATCAGGTATGATTAGTCCATCTATACCAATCTCTTGACACTTGGCACAAAAGGCTTCAACACCATATTGCATCATAGGGTTAAAATACCCCATAATAATCAAAGGTATGGATACTGTTTTACGGATGTCTGCCAATTGCTCAAACAGTAATTTAGTGGTCATACCATTTTTAAGCGCAGCTGTAGAACTTTCTTGTATAGTAGGTCCATCGGCTAAGGGATCACTAAAAGGCAATCCTATTTCGATCATATCTACACCATTTTTTTCAAGGTCCTCAATAATTTTCACGGTGTCATTGAGCTCAGGATATCCTGCTGTAAAATATATAGAGAGCAGTTTTTTATCTGCTGCTAATTTTTTGTTGATTCTGTTCATTGAAATATATTTATTTTTCATTTCCGCGAAAGCGGAAATCTTTTTAATTATTATCCTAAACGATAAGAAATATCTTCCCAGTCAGAATTTATATCGTTAATTAAATTTATTTTCCACTCCCGATTCCACTTTTTTATTTGTTTCTCCCTTTTGATTGCGTTGTTGATATATTTAGTACTCTCAAAGTAAACCAATTTATCAACCTTATATCTTTTTGTAAAACTGCCTTTAGACCCATTGTGATGTTGTTTTAGTCTATTTTTTAGATCACTAGTAACACCTACATAAAGTACAGTATGATTTTTATTTGTTAAGATATATACATAAAAGAGCGTTTCATCATTAATCATTTATTAATGGTTTTGGGATTTCCGCCTACGCGGAAATGGACAACTTAAGCTATTAGAGTTTAAAATAATCGATATACGTATTGAGATCTTTATCTCCGCGACCTGATAAGCTAATGACCACAATGTCATCGGGCTTAAATTTTTTATCATTAAATATCGCTAGTGCGTGCGAGGTTTCAATCGCAGGGATGATTCCTTCTAATTGCGATAGTTCTAATCCTGCCGTCATGGCATCATCATCCGTTACCGAAAAGAATTCTCCACGGCCGGTACGATATAAGTGCGAATGTAAAGGTCCTACGCCAGGATAGTCTAAGCCCGCAGAGATCGAATAGGGCTCCGTTATTTGACCGTCATTAGTTTGCATCAGTAAGGTTTTACAACCGTGTATGATACCTTCTTTACCCAACTGCGAAGTTGCGGCACTTTCTCCGGAATGTACGCCTTTACCAGCAGCCTCTACAGCTATGATACCCACCTCAGGATTGTCCAAAAAATGATAATACGTTCCTGCTGCATTACTACCCCCACCGATACAAGCTACTACATAATCTGGGTTTTCTCTTCCTTCTTTTTCTTGGAGCTGCCATTTAATCTCTTCTGAAATTATGGCCTGAAATCGAGTAACCATATCCGGATATGGATGAGGTCCTATAGCGGATCCAATGATGTAGTGGGTATCTACTGGATTATTGATCCAGTCTCTGATCGCTTCGTTAGTAGCATCTTTAAGGGTTTTGCTACCTGATTTAGCGGGGCGAACTTCTGCACCTAACATTTTCATACGTGCCACATTTGGAGCTTGACGCTCAATGTCAATTTCTCCCATATACACTACACATTGTATTCCCATTAGCGCACAAACCGTAGCCGTCGCTACTCCGTGTTGGCCTGCACCCGTTTCGGCAATGATTCTATTTTTACCCAAATGTTTGGCTACCAGGATCTGACCAATCGTATTATTCACTTTGTGGGCACCGGTATGGTTGAGATCTTCGCGTTTTAAATACACCTTAGTATTGTACTTCTCAGAGAGTCGCTTGGCATAAAATAGGGGAGAAGGTCTACCTACATAATCTTTTAGTAATTGATTAAATTCTTTTTGAAACGAAGGTGTTTCCATGATCTGAAGATAGCTGGTACGCAACTCTTCTACATTTGGATACAGCATTTCGGGGATAAATGCACCCCCAAAATCTCCATAATATCCTTTTTCATTTACTGTATAGCTCATTTTTTTATTTTTTTTGGCGTGCCCCAGATCTCGATAGCTATCGAGTCAGGGTCGGGCTATACGCTGTATCCCTGGACATTGTCCAGGGGATGCCGCTGCTATCCCTCACGCGAGTTTATGGTAACTAAATTTTTAAACTGTTGTAACTTTTCAATATTCTTTATTCCTGGTTCATCCTCGAACTTACTGTTTACATCAATGCCGTATAAATAATCCGACGCTGGTTTTTCTAAAAACGATAAAAGCGCAGTAACTTCTTCTACTCCGATGCCACCACTAAGTATAAATGGAGTAGTAGAAGGATAATCTGTCAACACAGACCAATCAAAAACATAACCATTACCCCCTTTTGCTTTTCCTTTGGTATCAAACAAAAAGGCATTCACTAGTCCTTCGTAAGGCTGGAGTATATTAAAATCAAAGCTGTCTTTAATAGAAAACACTTTCCATAGCTGTGGAGTTAATCCGTGTAGCTGTAGCAGTGCTTTTAAATCCGTACAATATTTTGGCGATTCCTCTCCGTGTAATTGAATTACATCAAAGCCATACTGTCTTACCTGAGTTGCAACAAAACCCAAAGAAGCATCCACAAAAACACCAACCTTTTTAATACGCTTAGGTAATTGTGGGATTGTTCCGTCAAAATTTCTGGGAGATTTTTCGTAAAAAATAAAACCAAGATAGTCCGGGTGTAATCCAGCTACCTGAGCCATATTTTCTTCGTATTTCATACCACAGATTTTTAGTTTCATAGCGCTAGTTTTTTTATGAATTCCGTAGCACTTGATCCAGGATCATCCGTTTTCATAAAATTTTCGCCGATCAAAAATCCTTCATAGCCGTATTGCTTTAAATCTTTGATGGCTTCAATACTACTAATTCCACTTTCGGATACCTTTACAAAATCGTCTGGGATATGTTCACTTAATTCTTTGCTTATCGCTGTACTGACTTCAAATGTTTTTAAGTTTCTATTGTTTACCCCTAACATATCAAGCGATGGCATTAGAGATTTATCCAGTTCTTCTTTGTTGTGTACTTCTAACAAAACATCCAAATTAAGGCTCTTAGCAAATTCTGATAATGCTTTGATTTTATCTCTCGTTAATATGGCTGCAATCAATAGAATGACATCCGCCCCGTGTGCTTTGGCTTCAATGAGTTGGTACTCATCAATGATAAACTCCTTGCGCAGCAATGGCAAATGAGTGCTGGATCTTGCTAACAACAGGTCTTCTAATGAACCCCCAAAATACTTACTATCAGTTAGCACGGACATCCCCGCTACTCCTGCATCGGCATAATGCTGAGCCACATCCCATACATTTACATTTTGATTAATGATCGATTTAGAAGGCGATCTGCGCTTATGTTCTGCAATGATACCGGTTTTGCTGGCTTTTAAAGCTGTAGCCAAAGAGGTGGTAGGACTATCAAATAAAACCGAAGCCTCTAATTGTTTAACAGGGATGAGGCTTTGTTTTAAAGCCACTTCGATGTATTTGTCTGCTACTATTTTATCTAGTATATTCATTGTTTCGTTTTTCGTTATTTAGGATTTAATCCTTCGCTGAAATCACAAATTAACTTTAGTTTTTACTTAAGGCCAACACTTTATTCAAGGCTTCTAATCCGCTGCCAGAAAGTAAGGATTCTTTTGCTTTTTCAAAACCCTCGGCAGGGGTAATTTGTTCGACAGTGGCGATTGCCATACCGGCATTAGCACAGACTACATTATTTTGCGCCTCGGTTCCCTTACCGCTAAGTACATCCATAAAAATCTGAGCGGAGCTCGCTACGGAATCGCCACCGGCAATTTCCTCTTGTTTAAGTGTTGCTACACCAAAATCTTTTGGGCTTAGTAAACTTTCACTCGTATTGGATATGGTTTTGGTATTTCCGGTAAGGGAGATTTCATCATACCCATCTAAGGCGTGTACAATGGTAAAGTTTTTATCGGTGTTTTGGTATAAATACCCATACATACGTGCCAATTCTAGATTAAATACACCAACCATTTGATTTTTAGGAAATGCTGGATTTACCATCGGACCTAGCATATTAAAAAACGTTTTAACAGCTAATTCGCGTCGTATTGGGGCTACATTTTTCATCGCAGGATGAAAAAGTGGTGCGTGCAATACGCAAATCCCTGCTTTGTCGATACAGCGTTGTAAAAAATCTTTGTCATTACTGAATTTAATACCCAGATGTTCCATAACGTTAGAGCTTCCACAGGTGGACGAGACTCCGTAATTACCATGCTTGGTTACTTTGATACCTGCTCCTGCAGCTACAAAAGAGGAGAGCGTAGAGATGTTAAAGGTGTCTTTGCCATCGCCACCAGTACCGCATAAATCAACTGGGTTATAATCGCTGAGGTCCACCGCAACGCAAAGTTCTAGCAGGGCATCTCTAAATCCTTCTAATTCATGGATGGTAATACTACGCATCATATAAACGGTAAGAAAGGCAGCGATTTGGCTTTGGTTATAATCTCCTTTAGAAATGTTGACCAATACGCGTTTGGCTTCTTCTTTGGAGATGGTTTCGTGGTTGATGAGTCTATTGAGTAATTCTTTCATAATCGTAAAATGTTTTGTAAAAATCTTAATTGTGTTACAAATTCACCCAGTTGTGCAGCATTTGTTTACCATCTGGGGTAAGTACAGATTCTGGATGAAATTGAACTCCGCGAACATCATAGGTTTTGTGACGTAGGGACATAATTTGACCGTTATCGTCCTTTGATGTGATCTCTAAGGTTTCTGGTAAATCGTTTTCTGCTACTACCCACGAGTGATACCGTCCTACCTCAAAAGAATTTTTTAACCCTTGGAAGAGTGGCTCATCTGGTACTGTTAGGGTAATCTGAGTACTTACTCCGTGATATACGTCTGCTAAATTGATCAATGACCCGCCAAAGACTTCACCAATCGCTTGTTGCCCTAAACAAACGCCCAAAATACTCTTGGTAGGAGCGTATTGTTGAATTACGTCTTTTAATAATCCTGCTTCATCTGGTATTCCCGGACCAGGCGACAGCAATATTTTATCAAAATCTGCCACTTCAGAGAGGGCAAATTGATCATTTCTTTTGACTACGACATCACACCCTAAATCCTCTAGGTAATGGACCAGGTTGTAAACAAAGGAGTCGTAATTATCGATGACTAATACTTTTGTATTCATTATTGTGTTGTATTGTGTTAGGGATTGAGGCTTTGTTGGAGCTCTTCTTTACAGAAAGCGACTGCCGAAAGCCCGACCCCGATGTATCGGGGTAACACCCTAATTATATTTCTTCTGCTAATTGTAATGCTTTTGTTAAAGCGCCTAGTTTATTATATACTTCTTGTAATTCGTTTTCTTCAATGGATTCATTGACTAATCCTGCTCCTGCCTGCCAATGTAGTTGATGATTTTTACTAAGAAAGGTGCGAATCATAATCGCGTGATTAAAATTGCCTTTGAAATCCATAAATCCTATGGCTCCTCCATAGAAATCGCGATTCACCGTTTCGTATTTTTCGATAAGCTGCATGGCTTTATGTTTTGGTGCTCCGCTTAGTGTCCCTGCGGGGAAGGTGTCTGCTACCAACTGCATCGTACTGGCTTCTGGATCTTTGGTTGCAGTAACTTTACTGACCAGGTGGATGACGTGCGAAAAGAACTGAACCTCGCGGTAGGTATCTACAGTAACGTTGGTGCCGTTTCTGCTGAGGTCATTGCGTGCTAAATCAACAAGCATTACGTGCTCTGCATTTTCCTTTTCATCCATAGATAATTTTTTGGCTAGTGCGGCATCCTTTTCATCATTACCCGTTCGTTTAAAGGTACCTGCAATTGGGTGGATCTCTGCTGTATCTTGGTGCACCACAAGTTGCGCCTCAGGTGAGCTTCCAAAAATTTTAAAATCTCCATAGTCAAAGTAGAATAGGTAAGGAGAAGGATTGATACTGCGCAAGGCACGGTAAACATTAAACTCATCTCCTTTAAACGACTGTGAAAAACGCTTGGAAAGTACTAATTGAAAAACGTCACCTCGCTGACAGTGTTGCTTAGCTAAGGTGACGTGTTCTTTGTATTGTTCGTCATCAAGGTTTGAAGTGGTGTTGCCTACGGTTTCAAAAGTATAGGAGGCAAAGTTTTTGACCTGTAAGAGCGATTCGATTTCTGCAATGTTATTTGCAGACTCATAGCAGTGTGCAAATATATAGGCTTCGTTATTAAAATGATTGATAGCAATAATGTTTTGAAAAACACTGTATTGTATATCAGGAATGTTTAGCGACCCTGGCTTTTTGGAAATGGCTACATCTTCAAAATACCGTACAGCATCGTAAGCGATATAGCCAAATAAGCCGTTATTAATAAATTTAAATGGGCTTTCTGTGGTTTTAAATTTGCTAGCAAATTCCTGTATAGCCAGCGGTATTGCTGTCGCATCTGTTACCGGTGTTTCAACGGTCTTTTTGTCTGGAAATGTTTGGTAGATGGTTTCATCCACTACAGTAAACGTAGCGATTGGGTTACAACAGATGTAAGAGAAACTATTTTCATTACCCCTATAATCACTACTCTCCAGGAGTAGGCTATTAGGGTATTTGTCTCTTATTTTAAGATAAACGCTTACTGGCGTAATGGTATCTGCCAGTATTTGCTTGTAGTGCGTTTGTAATGTGTAGCTCATTTTAATTTACTTTTTAACCGCTGGGGTTGATTTAATTTGTGTTTGTTTTGATCTTAAAAAACAAAAAAGGCTTGTCGTGATTGACAAGCCTTTTTTTTATATGGTTATAACAAATAGCTGTTTACCTCACGACATTTACGTTTTGAGATATCCACCACCAGTTATTTGCTACGATTAACTTCATTTTTGTTTTATTGATGGTCAAATATATAAATTAATTTAATTTAAAAACAAAAAATAATTACATTTTTAAAGTTACATCCAGTACAAAATCGTCATAGATCGCTTTATCTCCTAAGTTGTCAAAAAAGCTACCTGATCCGTATTTGATATCATACTTTGTTCTGTCTACTTTTAGTGAAGTAGTAGCAGTAGCGCCATCTACTTTAAGGTCAAATGTAATTGGGTTAGTCTTACCTTTAATAGTTAGGTCTCCCATAACTTTATAAGTGTCACCACTTTTCTTGGCTTTGTTTACCACTAGTTTAGCGGTTTTGTGATCAGCAACTCCAAAGAAATCATCAGAATTAAGGTGTCCTTCTAATTTTTCTTTTCCGTTGCCTGGCTCTAAATCGGTAACGGCTAAAGTTGTCATATCAACGACAAACTCTCCACCAGTGATCTTATCGCCATCAAAGTTTAGATACCCATTTTCAAAAGCTAACGTCCCCTCATGAGAACCTGTAACTTTTTTACCGGTCCAGTTTATAGAACTTTCACTAGCTTTAATCTCTTTCTTTTGAGCAAAAGTTGTAGTAGTACTTACAATCGCTAAGGCGATAACGAATGGTTTCAATGTATTCTTCATTTTATTTATGTATTTATTTGTGTTTATGAATTACTATTTATTTTTCTGATCTTAATTTATTTAATAACGTATTCAATTGGCTCAATTCTTTTGATGTTAGCGCCGAGGTTAATTCATTTTCAAAATCGTTCATCACAGGACTTACTGTATCTAAAAAATCAAGTCCCTGTTGGGTGATCGTTATTTCTACTTTTCTCCTGTTGGTTGGACAAACCTGTCGGTTAACAAATTCCTTTTGAATTAATTTATCGACAAGTCGGGTGGTATTGCTCATTTTACTTACCATACGATTCTGTATCGTAGATAAATTAGCGGGTTTACCTTTTTGACCCTTAAGAATTCTAAGTACGTTGAATTGCTGAATGCTAATATCAAAAGGTTTAAGCACAGAAGAGATCTGTTCCTGAATCCATTTTTCGGTATAGATTAAATTAATAATCACTTTTTTGGATAAAGGTAAATCAACACTAGTTTTTATGATCTCTTCAATTTTCATTTGTATAAACAATTGTTGTAGGTACAAATATATGTTGAAAATCATTTGTAGCTTCTGCGGAGCATATTAATTCTTTGTTAAAAATATAGTTTACCTAAACTTTACTATTATACTTGTATAAAGGAAGGGAACTCCGTGAAACTGAATTTTTTAGGAAATCAGTTATAAATGTTTAAAATAGTCTTTAAGTGCTGTTAATTTTCTTTACGCAAATACGCAATTTTGATACTTTAGTAGTATGACGGGATACAGAATTTTATATGTAGCATTAAGTTTAGTTTTTTGTCTAAGTTGTAAGGAAGAAAAGAAAAATACATTAACTGCAACAGAAGTTTATCGTAACAACGGAATTGAGATCCCTGCTTATGATTTTGATGGTTTTCAGCCTTTGTTGAATATTAAGGATGGTAAAGTACGCGTTATCAACTTTTGGGCTACCTGGTGTAAGCCTTGTGTCGCGGAGTTACCTTATTTTGAAATGATCAACAAACGGTATCCCAAAGATCAGGTAGAGGTAATTTTAGTAAGTCTCGATTTGCCAAGTAACGTAGATGGAAAGTTAATTCCTTTTGTTCGTAATCAAAACTTAGAAAGTAGAGTGTTGTTGTTGGACGACCCAGATGCGAATAGCTGGATACCTAAAATTGATAAAGAATGGTCAGGGGCTATACCTGCCACTATAATATATAAAGATAATAAAAGTAAATTTTACGAACGCTCTTTTACCTACAACGAATTGGAGAAGGAGTTGAGTAAATTTGATTTATAAATAACTTAAATACAAATGAAAACATTAAAAATTTTAGTCGGATTAGCGTTAGTTATCGCTATTAGTGCTTTTGCGATCGAGAAAGTATCGGTAGAAAGTACAGATGGTGGTTATACAGTTGGAGATGTTGCTACTGATTTTTCTTTGAAAAATATAGATGGAAAGATGGTGTCTTTGGCGGATTATGATGATGCAGAGGGATTTATCGTCATATTTACCTGTAACCACTGCCCTTATTCAGTGGCCTATGAGGATCGTATTATTGCCTTAGATCAAAAATACAAAACCAAAGGATATCCGGTAATCGCAATTAATCCAAATAATCCTAAATCATACCCAGATGACAGCTTTGATAATATGATTGTAAGAGCTGAAGAAAAAGGGTTTACGTTTCCTTACCTTTTTGATGATGGTCAAAAAATCTACCCACAATACGGAGCAACTAAAACCCCACACGTCTATATCTTAGAAAAAACAAACAAGGGTAATATTGTTCGGTACATTGGAGCCATTGACAATAATTATAAGGATGCAGCAGCGGCTACAGACAAGTATGTCGAGGATGCTGTAGATGCTTTGCTTAGCGGTAAAGAAGTGCCTGTAAAGGAAACTAAAGCGATCGGCTGTAGTATTAAGGCATAACGAAAATTTTTTTAATTTCATCTTATAATACCATAGGTACTCTTATATTTGTAGTATATAAGAGTATTTAATTTTTATAATAAAAACGCAATGGATAAATCTCAAGAGGAGTGGTCGACCTTACTACAAGATACTGATAATGCAGTGATTCTGGATGTTAGAACAGAAGAAGAAGTGGAGGACGGTTATATTCCTGGTATGATTAACATAGATATACGCAAAGGTCAGGATTTTCTTGACGAAATTGAAAAATTAGATAAGTCTAAGACTTACTTTGTATACTGTAGATCTGGGGCACGTAGTGGACAAGCCTGTGCACTAATGCAGCAAATGGGATTTGACCAAACCTATAATCTCGAAGGAGGTTTTATGAATTGGGAAGGCGAAGTTGCTGAATAGAAAAAACATATGAAAAAAATCGTAATTGTCTTGATGGTTTTAGGAAGCTTCCTAGGGTGTCAAGATCGTCAAACCTCAAAAGAAGTAGAACTTATCACTGCAGAGGAAATGGATTCTTTGGTAGAGTTAGGTAAAGTGCAATTGATTGATGTACGAACTCCTGAAGAATATGCAGAAGGGCATATCTACGGTGCCGTGAATATCAATTTTTTAGACGATAATTTTGAAGAGCTTATTGAACAGGTAGATAAAAGTAAACCTGTAGCTGTATACTGTGGTAAAGGTGGTCGAAGCGCCAAATGTGCCTCTTACATGAAAAAAGCTGGATTTACCAAAATCTACGATCTCAATGGTGGGATAACCGAATGGAAATATAAAGGAAAAGATCTGGTGCAGTAATTGTATTAGATGGATCATATAAAAAAGACCGTTTCATATCTTTATGGAACGGTCTTTTTATTTTGTGGGGCAAAAGGTGTATTTAATTTATTGTATAAGTAGCTTTGTAGTTTGGGCATCTTTTCTACTTTCTACACGTATAAAATAAACCCCAGCAGCTAACTGATTTACCATTTCTGTTAAATCGATCTCTTGCGATTGCGAACCTTTCCAATCCATTTGTTTTGTTTTTAATCGACTACCATTTACATCCAGTAGCGAAATTTTCAAAGCTTCATTTGTAATCGACGAGGTATAGTCCAGGATTAATTTGGTGCCATCCGAAGGATTAGGGTACAATACTATTTTACTGTCAACTAATTTGGTGTCATCTTCTAGATTTTGCTTGGTTAAGCTGCTAATCGTTACATCAAAATTACCTGGAGAGGACCAATTACCAGCGGCATCCCTGACCAGGCTTTTGATTTTGCCATTTCGCCTACGGAGGTCTTTATTGAATGCCGTTCCTGCTGTAATGATTAACGAGCTCCCTGCTCTAAATTTATAAACTTTAAGGTCATCAAATTCTACAATAGTAGTATTGGTTCTAAGCGATATGGAGCTTCCACTGCTGATAGGAGTGCTGTCTGTCCATCTTAGTACCGAAATGTTGTTTTTAAACACTTCAATCACTCCAAAAGCAGGACTATACGTAATTTTATAATTTGCCCAATTATTATCCTGGGGTACATCGCCAATCGCTCTATAATTGAGAACATTGTTTATGGTTTCGTAGATGCGGACTTTATTATCTTCTCCGCTAAACCATATCAGGTAGGAGTTTCCTCTTTGCGATTGAGTTACATCATCCGCCATAATGTGGATTCCAAACTTCCTAGGCCCTGAGGTAGATTCCACTTTAGCGGCAAATTCATAGAGATAAGGCAAACCAGAGTTCTGAGCCACATAACTGCTCAGCTTGGTATTGTCAGATGAGGTATTGGATTGGCGTAGATGACTGTTACTGATGGACCAGTTTCCTGCTCCTAAGGTGTATCCGCCGTAGAATACATTAAAATTATCATTAAAAAATCCATTATTACGATTGGCATACCACTGCTCTCCGTATTTTTCAAGCGCCTGGTAGAAGCGGCGTGTTACTCCAATATTGTCGGTATCATTGAAGTTAGCAGTAAAATCTCCGGTTTGCGTGCTACCGCCAGTAGCCGTTATGGTAGTAGAAGGTGCCTGGGTATCAGTACTACCGCCACCGTCGCCGGAACAGCCATTGTTGATCAATGCTTGTACACCGGTTCTAATACTGGGGAGGATGGCATAACCTCCATTTCCGGGACAAGCGGTACAGCCGCCCCCATCTCGGTGCCCTGATATATTTTTTAAGGATCCGTTAATCACGTAATGATAAGAAGAACCGGTAGGGTTAATATTTTCTTTATTCGCTTTCCAGGCCAATAACTTTTTTAAAGAGTTTTGGGTTGCAACTTTAGGGGTTGTACTGCTATAATTTCCCAGCATGCAGACCCCCATGGTATTGCGGTTGCGGCCACAGAAATGAGCGCCTACGGCACTATCTCCACCAGCTCTACCTTCATAGATGACTCCGTTTGGATCTATTAAAAAATTATATCCGATATCGGACCATCCGTTAGAGTTCATATGAAAATTCTGTACCGAGCGAACTCTCGCAGCCCAATCGCTACTAAAGTTGGAACCAAACTCGTGATGCACAATTAGATGTGTCACTTTTGAAGTAGGAAAACTACTTCTGGGTGGTCTGGCGCCCCATTGCGATCTGGATACCACTGCGGGTTTAGCACAACTCGCTTTGCTTTGCGCTGCAGTATTATTTATTTCTTTCTGCAATTTTTTGGGTGTAGCTCCAGGACTGTAATGTTTGAGCTGAATGTTTTGTAAAACGATCTCTTTTGTTGGGGTTAGATGGATACTATACTGAATATATTTAGTGGATTTATCCATATAGAATAAAGAAGAAATTAGCTTTTCTTCAGTTTGTTTATCCGTATGCCCTTCAAAAGGCAGTTCCTTCCAAGACGACCAGCGCTTTCCTTTTTTAGAAGTACGGTATTTTATAGTGATCAGATCGTGATTGAGTTGCCTGCCTTGTAGTTCAAGATGACTACTAATAAAGGGTTGAGGTTTAACTAAACCCATAGCGATGGGTTTAAGTAAAAGTTCTTGTGGTTTTGTAGCTTTAGGTATAACAAGGCCTTGGTCTTCAATTTTAAATGTGGCCTCGTTTACCAGGGCTTCTTTAGAGCCAAGATTAATCGTTTTTTCTGAGGCTTCTTCGCCTTTGAATTTAGAATTTTGGGCGTATAGCGACGATGAAAGCACTACAGCGATTACCATTATATATTTTATATGGTTCATAAGAGTTTGTTTTAGTGTTTAATTGTGTGTGAGTTTTGGTGGGTTACTATTCACCAGTATTGCACCTCTTGAAACATAGCTTTCTTTATAATGAATGCTATTTTTTATCCATAAAAAATAGCTGTTATCAAAAAGTAGTAGGGAGAATGCGAACACTTGGTACGCGTTGGGCAAAAAAAGGAGGGATACCGAGCATAAATGCCAGCACCAATAGGGATGTTTTCGTTTTCATTTATTGTGAGTTTGTTATTGAGTTGTCACCATCTATATTGCATAACAAATAGATGTTTAGCAGCGGCTATAATCCCAAAACGCCACTGTCAGGGTCATAATCTAGGGTGTTGTAGTATAAAAGAAGAAGCAATTACTAAGTGTAGGGTAATGGGTGTGTCATAAGCGTTAGTTTAGTTGATGATTTATGTGTAGGACGAATATACTAACCCGTACAACTAAAAAATTAGGTACATGTGCCCAATTTTAGTGAAACACATCTTTGAGTTTCATAGTGTATTTAAATAAAGCATTGGAGCCGCTGATATTCAATTTTTTGCAAATATTATGGCGGTGGTTTTTGATCGTTTTTTCACTTTTAAATAAATACTCGGCAATTTGTTTATTGGTATTGCCTAGGGCCACCTGGTTTAACACTTTGATCTCAGTTTTGGATAGAGTTTTACGTAAATATTCATTGGGTTTAAGCGCCACAGGTACCAGATCCTGATACCAATCGTCTCGGAATACTTTGCTAATGTAAGGTTGATTGTGGATCGCCCGCCAGGCACATTTTTTTATGTTTTCCACGCTTTCTGCTTTAAAGACCACCCATTTGATCTCTAAATCTTGTAAGGTTTGCACCAATTGCTCATCCAGGCTAAAGGTCATCATCACAATTTTAGTTCTGGGCGAATGCCGGCGGGTGTATTCGGCCAATTGAATGCCAGATTGGTCAGCGTTTAGTGTGGCGTCGATCACAATAAAATCAGGTTGTAGCGATACAATGACCTTTCGGAGTTGTTCTAAATCCCTAATTTCGTCATAGAGGTTGAATTTAAGGTCTTTAGGGGCTTCAAGCATAGCTTTGATACCGAGTCGCTTTAAGGGATCTTCATAGGCAACAATCACATCAAATTCTCTCATTCCTAAGGGTTTTTCTGTGTAAGGGAAATTAAAGTAGCAGAAAGGTACAAAACTAAATTTAGAAAATAGTTTACTTTTTGTGTGCCACTATTTTCCAGTGTAGGAATTGGTAGCTATATGTTTTTTTGGATAACCATACATGGATTCTTCACAATGTGTTTATCTTTAAACCATTGCTAAATCGTATTGCTATGAAAAAAATGGTATGTGCAGTATTACTTTTGACTACAGTACTATATGCTCAGGATAGAAGAACCTACCACAGTCCGTATCAAGACCTGGAGTTGGGCTATACCCATTATCTGTTTGGTGATCAGGTAAAGTTTAGAGCACAACCCGATGTTAATGCTGAGGTGTTAAACCTCTTAGCCATAGGTACGGCAGTTACTGTGTTAGAAAAAACAGATCAAACCTTAGTGTATCACGGAATGTCCTCACCTTTTTATAAAGTCAGGTACAAGGATCAGTTAGGGTATGTGTTAGGTGGATTGATCGCCATAGACCATAAGGTAGCTGGCGATACTAAGCTCTTATTTGCCTATCAAAAAGAAGAAGAAGCGTATTCAGTTTTATATAGAGTGGTGGATCAGGATCAAAAATACACCGCCTACGAAGTACCCTTGGCCACAGCGGATTTTTCTATTGAGCTCTATGATAATAAGGGAGTGTCTGGGGTAGACCAGATTTTGTACATCAATTACCTGGCAGAAGCTTGCGGCATTAATGGAGGAGGTATTTATTTCTTTAAGGTGGCAAATCGTTGGATCAAAGCCTTTGAAGTCGCTAAGGTGTCTGAAGCTGTTATTTTTTGGACAGAGGAGGAACTCATTTTTCCGGAAGACGAGAACGGAATCCCCAATAAAATTATCTACCAACAAGAAATCGGCGAATATAAAGACGAAGCCACGAATTGGACAGAAGTGAAAAAAGTAAGCCGCGAGTTGGAGTGGAAAAACGGACAATTGGTGCCTAATGTTCGGTTAGAATAGATATAAGATTATTTACCAATCACATAATCCACTATCATTGTACGTCAATTTCAAAGATTTTTGTTCGAATATTATTTTCAAGAGAATCCTTTTTATCGAAACTTATTATAAAACTGATGTCTTTACCCTTTTCATCTAACAACTTAAAATTAATAGGTTTTGAACTAACTGATCCTAATACTTTTTTGACATCTTCAACGGCCATTTTTGCTATACAGAATTTTCGGTATACTTTTAAATAAGCAATTGAGTCTGTTTTCGCGGTGATCACCAAAGTGTCCTTTTCCTCTTGCTTAATATCACCAAAAAGACCTTTCTTTTCAATTATTTCAACATACGTATACTTCTTGGTTTTGTCACAGGAAGAAATTGAAAGAACTATTAATCCAATCAACACTAAATTTCTCATAAAGGATCTATTTAACTCAGATTTATTATAGATTAGTTTTTAATAATTCATATCCAAAGTTCAAATTATCAAAATAAAGTTAACCTTCTATTTTAATCCTACAATTAATTGATAATCTACAAAAAATTTGATAGAAGTATGATGATTTAACTTATAAAACGCATTGTAAATTATTGGTTATTTAATGATATTCACAAAATAATAGTTCATAACAGTAAGCCGCGAGTTGGAGTGGAAAAATGTACAATTGGTGCCTAATGTGCGGTTGTAGTGTTTATAAACCAGTTAATAAGGACGATAGCTGCAAATCTATATGAGCTTATAATTTTTATATCTTAGCTTTAACAGCAAGCGGGAACACCAATTATAATTGGTCATAAATGTTTATAACCGTTTGTACTAACAAAACATAATAGAAATAAACCCAATTGGGTTTATAAACTTGTTACCTGCAATCTAAAAACAACATTATGAAATATTATCAAATTTTATATTTTATCTTACTATTTTGGAGTGGATTTTCAATTAGCCAAGAAAAAGTTAGAATAATTGAAGAAGCCAAACTACCAGTTACACATATTAAACAACCACAATCAAATTGGTGTTGGGCCGCATCTATTGCAATGGTCGGAAACTATTATCGCAACAGTAATTATACAAGCTGTAATATAGCATCTCAAGAATTCAATTTTAATTGCTGTAATAACCCATCACCTTGTAATCAGCAAAACTCAATTGACCGTTTCCCTAAAATGTTAGCGCATTTCAATGTAGGCGTGAAAAGTGTAAAAGGCAAAACTGATTGGAAATCGATTAAAAATGAATTGGATAATGGAAATCCAGTTTTAATAAGGGTCGAAAGTAAATATGGTGGACATTTTGTTATAATCTATGGTTATTTCCGAAATCAATATTATAAAGGAGAAGGTGCTATGTTGGAAGTTTATGACCCTGCACTCGGATTTTTTAATGATTACGGCTATGAAGATGGTTACACGATTGCATATCCAAGATTGGTTTCAGGATGGGGCTACAACTACAAATTAAAATGGACACATACCGTAACTTTTACTGACTACAATTAAAGCCAGCAGGTAACAACGGCTATAAGTAATGCGGGATTAGGTGCTTAACCTAAAAGAAATCGCTAATTTGCAAAGACCGCCAAAACTTTGTTTTGGCTTTTTGAAATAATAAGGTAAAAAAACAGAAAACAAGGTTTTGGCTCTGTGCCCAACCGAAAGGAAAGTGCGTGTTTGCGCCCGCACTACTCATAGCCACGACCGTTGTAACACATATAAAGACAAATTGTATATAACAGAATTAAAGACAGTACTTATACCAGTTTTAGAAAATTGGATTAAACATCTTTATAATTCAGCAAAAGAAGCTGGAAAAACATTCAAGGAGGAAATTGGATTTGGAGAATATGTTCTTATAAATCGCCTTGAAAATCATTTTTCAATTGAATTATTAGGATTTCAAAATATATCTACAAATCCAATATTCGTAGTTGAAGATAAACCAAATACCTCCGATTTAAATTTCTTCATAAATGGCGGAAAAAAGTTTGAAGAGTACAACGGACTAAAACCAATAATTGACGGAACAAATGCACATAATCTCGATGCTGTTTATTCTTTTGCAGATTTGCTGATGAGTGTTTCTAAAATAGAAAACGTTTTAGACGTTCTTTTTGACGATGTTTCTAAATATGGAAACGGTTTAATTAAAGAAGATTGTGATTTACCATTTCATTTCCTCTCAAATTCTACTAATATTTTTTTAAATAACATAGCCATTGTCAGTCAGGTAGATGGAGTTTATTCTTTTAGAAGACACGCAACTACTATTATTGTACATAAAGAAATTACAATAGAAAAATTCCGAGCTTTACTTAATAAACTATTTGACATAAAACATTATGATATAACAAAATCACCAGTAGGAATAAAATTTAGATCTCAAATTATATCTGAATTAAAAAGTTTAGCATATCATAAAGTGGACGAAACTGCCATTGATAAATTCATCCAATTAATTTCAGAAGATTTTGCAAAAGCATTAGGTTATATATCATCAAAAAGTAATGTAAGACTGGAAATAAAAGAAACATCTAAATCTGGAACAGAAAAACAATTCTTGACGCCTGATTTTATGATGGAAAAAGAAGATGGAACTTATGATATATTAGATTTAAAACTTGGTCTACTCAGTGCCAATTTTGCATTTGGAGATTGGACAAATTCATATTTTAGCAGTTACGCACAAAAATTATTAGGTCAGCTCGCAGGTTATAGAAGATATTTTTCAAATCCTGAAAATGCAACTTGGGCTAAGGATAATCTTGGAATCGTTGTTGATAAACCAAAATTGATTGGTATTGCAGGAAATCACAACAATTTTGATAGAGAAATAGTTAATACGGCATTAGAAGGAAATATTGACGATTTTAATTTAATAAGTTATAATGAATTGACCGACTTACTTAAGAAGTAATACGTGTTACAACATTGTATATAAAAAATAGCGCAAGTCTTTGCTAACACTGAGGTTTGGGTATTTTTGGAAAGTCGCCAAATTTTTAAATTTGACGAATTCCAATAAAAAGATAAATAGTAAAATTTAAAAATTCGGCTTGTGTATAGCCAAAAAGTAGTTGCTTATTTTCAGCGCTACTTTTCATATACGGAGCCGTTGGATGTAATGGACAAAAAAATGATGAATGAAACTAAAATATAAAGAAGACCATATTTCCATTAAATATTTTGATGAAATCGACCTAGAAGATTTTACGGTTTTCACAGGGAAAAATGGTTCTGGTAAAACTCATTTATTGGAAGCAATTGATCTTGGAAAGGCTGAAGTTGAAGGAGTAGATAAGTCAGAGATAGTTTATTACAATTATAATGACTTTTCAGTATTTGAGGGTAAAACTCAAAATGATCCTCTTCGAAACCAGAGGCGTTACAACTGGAATAATGAAAGAAATCAATTAATTCAAAGAATTAATGAAGCTAAACAAAGGGCATATCAAAAAGCCGTAAGGGATTCAGGTAACGATGCAGTTGAAAATTATATTTATGACCAAGCTCAAAAACCAAATTTTGATTTCGAAAATCAATTTGGAAAAGCCGAAGACTATGCTGTCTTAGAAGAATTCAAAGCAGATGACATTCTTAACATCAACAGATACTCTTCTCGCTTCTCACCATCATTTTACCAACTTATAAACCAATTTGTTGTTAATAAAAAGGAGATTTTAACTCTCGACAAAAAATTATTGGAAGATTATTTTACGAATGCCAGAGAAAGGATTATTGAGAATTTTGAAACCGAGAACAAAGAACTCTTCCAGTACATTGACGAAAGTACAACTGGAGATAAAATTTTCAGTCTTAATCCGAATGATATTGAAAATCCAGATTTCTTTTTGGAGGATATTGCAAATGAAGAAAAGGAATATCAATTTAAAAAGACTAAAAATTCACTTGACAAGTTGGAAGCTGAAGAGTGGGGTTCAGAAATCGAATATCTTGATAAAGATGCTTTTCTTGATAAATATGGTTCGTCTCCTGTTGAACAAATAAATGAAGTTCTTAAAGAATATGATTGTAATGGATATTTTTTAACTACCAACAGATTTCAAGCCCAACTTGGTCAGGACAAAAAAAATATGAATGTTAATATTCAGTTGAAGCATAGGGAAAAGAACTACCAAACTACGTTTAAGCAACTTTCATCAGGTGAAAAAACCCTAATTGCTCTTTCACTTCTGATTTACAAGACCAGAAAAAACAAAGTAATTCCTCGAATGTTATTGTTAGATGAAGTTGATTCTTCTCTCCACCCATCAATGATAAAAAGGTTGCTAAGTGTAATTCAAGAGCATTTTGTTAGAAAACTCAAAATGAAGGTAATATTAGCAACACACTCTCCAACAACTGTTGCCTTAGCTCCTCCAGATTCTGTTTTTACCGTTGAACGTTCTGGTAATAAGAAAATAATAAAAGAAGATATTCAAAAAGCAATTGATATATTAACCGAAGGCTTTGCTACGCTGAATGTAGATGAATCGAATCTAGGCATTGAATACAATATAAGTAATACTGATCTTCCAATATTATTTACAGAAGGGATAACAGATAAAATAATTATTGAGACAGCATGGGAAAAATTATATGACACCAGTATGCCTTTTTTTGTGCAAGACTGTTTTGACGCTTCATTTTTAGCAAATCTATTCCGAAGAGGATATGATACTAATGATGGAATTTTCGTTAATCATCACGATCGTATCTTGATAGCCTTATTCGATTTTGACGAAGAAGGCTACAATTCATGGAATAGTATTGTTAAACTGGACGAAAACTTTGAACCTGACCCAAGAAAGGGGTTAGCAAAATGTAATCAAGAGAAAAACGCATTTAAACTCTTACTGCCCGTCCCTGGCAATGATATAGAGAAGCAAGTTATAAAATCAGGAAATCACACCTTCAAAAATGACTCTCTTTTACCAATCGAGTTATTATTTTATGGTTTGCCTGAATTATCAAGTTTTTATAGAAAAGAACTAGTTACAGGTGGATCAGAAGTAGTTGAATTTAGAGGTAAAAAGAGAAAATTTGCAAACAAATTGAAAGATCTTGATAAGTCTAAGTTTAATTCTATCGTTCCGCTTCTTGATCAAATAAAAAGAATAATAAACACGAGCACACAACCAGATGTATAGTGTACACCCTTCGGCATACGCACCATACACATAACCTTACCAAACAGTTAAAATCGCCAAATCGTGAAGACTATTTTTTTTATATTATTTTTGACTTTGATTATGTCTTTTAACCAAAGTAAAATTGCTGAATTGCAGGGAACTTACTATTCAGTCGAGAACGGTTTTGAAAGGTGGTCAATAATGGAATTAAGTGAAAATGGAATTTTTATATACAAGTATGGTTTGAGTGCTTGTCAAGCAGAAATAACTGGAACTTATTCAATTGAGAACAACAGAATCCGATTTAAAAATGATAAAGAATTTACTAAAGAATATTTGGAATCTGAAAGAGAATCTTTGGTTAAATTAGACTCAACTTTTGCTGGGATTGAAATCCCAATTTATCCCGACTTAAGTTTAACGGAATGGAAAATAAAGAAGAATTCAATAAAACCGATTTCGGAGATTGACAGTGGTTGCATAACTGAAAAAGGAAAACATATTAAAAGATAAAAAACCGTTTGGTAACAATGGTAACCGTTGTACAGGCCGATAAATTTATAAAAGCGACTTATTCTATCCCTTTTTAAGAAGGCTTTTTTATCTTCCTTGGTATTCAATTGGGATTTTTAAAGTCTTTATATCGAAGCTAAAGAAGTCATAAAAAGTGGTTTTATACATCCCCAATAGCTCGGAAATGGTTTCTGTATGTGAATGTTATTTAAAGGTTCAATAAAACGATAGAAATGTAATCGAGAGCCAATAGAAAAATTGACTCTCGATTGCTATACACTATTAAAATAGCCTAAGGTGTAATTGTTCTGGATACCGTGTTAGGGTTAGCACTATACCAATGCGCCCAATGCTGTGTTTTTCCATCAATTTCAGTATAGAGGGGTTTAGGGTCTTCGCTAAAACCAACTGTCCAATGAAATACTCGCTGTACTTTTTTGCAATTATTACAATCATTGAAGCCATTAAAGGTTAAGGTGGTAGGTGAGCCCATTCCCAAAAGAGGCGCTGCACTAAAGCTTATATTATACTTTAATCTGTTATCTGCCTTTACATTTGGATCACCAGCAAAATGCCAGAATTCGTACCATCTCTTAGGTCTTTTTACAGAGGTAGAAGCACCTATAGATTGATAAAACCAAAATCTGTTATTCCAAAACTGAGATACCATATACTTATTGGTTCCATTAAAAGGATTGGTATAGTAGTGGTTGGCAAAACTCTTTGAGGTATTAGAACCTTTTAAGCTACTGGGATTATTATGTTTGTAGACCGAAAGATGCTCATTAAATTTCAAAACTTTCTCTGGTTCAATCCTAATCTCGTCGCTATTATAAACTTCCAAAAATTCATTGATAGTATGGGCAGCGTTAGGGTGATATCGAAATACAAAATCTCCATCTACCCTGAAGATATAATCTTCAATTGAAATTTCGCCTTTCTCATTGAGTAAAAATAACAACATATCATCTGGACTATCGACTACAGGAATATTGTTTTGGTCTATGCCTAATTGCTCCACTTCACCTTCTTCTTCTAAATTATAAACCAGGAGTAATGGAATACGACCATTTTTGTCGATTTCATATCTTGCTTCTTCCAATAGGTCTATTTCAGAATTCATTTTTTCTTCAACATAGCTATTCATTTCATCGATAGAACCAAACTTCAACATGGCGGAAGTTGATTCTTTAGTCATCGTGTTGTCGATTTCTTCTAAACTTTTTTCGGTTACTAAATCTTCTTTAGTACAAGAGGTAATACCTAATACTAAGGCGATTAGTGTTACTACTGCTAATTGTAAGGTTTTAAGTTTCATTTTTAAGTATTTTTAAATTTATGCCTACTCTTTCGCTTTTCGGTTAACGCGGCAAGAGATTGATTGGTGTTTGTTAAGTGGGGTGTCGTAATTGCAATACATGGACAAATTTGAGGCTAAGTTTTGGGATAGTTGTAGTGCACTACACCCTAAGTAGTGTCTTATTCAACCTTAATTCATAAGGTTAAATAACCTGGTCGTCTTTGTTTATTGGCTGAAAAAAGAGAAAGAGTAGTGTGGTAACCGCTAGTTGCCATCATTTTTATAATCAGTTGTATACCATTCGCCATCGGAGACATAATAATACGCATCGTTGTACCAAAATTTATGGGTTTTAAAGATCTTACTAATGAGTATTTCTTTGGCTTCGCCTAGTTTTACGGTTCTTTGTTTGATGCCAAATAAGGTGGTATAGGTAAATTTACCATAGTGCAATTGAATCCAATTGGTGCCGGAATCCACTACCTTAATACATTCATTGATGGCGTAACACCGATTGATCATTTGGTCTAAGATTAATTCATCTATGGTTACTTTTTTATCTGGGGCCATGGTATTGGAATATTTCCAACAAAAATAGGAATAATTCCAATACCTTTATTGGTTTTAACTTTTGTACGACAAAAATGTGTACCTTTAAACAACCCTTCGGTGGAGGGTTTATAGTAGTAAATTAAGTAGTACCATCCCTTATGTGTTACGATGTCAAAGCCAGTTTACAAGCGCAGCTCAAAAGAGCCAAACATTATAACAATCAACAGGCTATTGATCAAATAGAACAGCAATTGGTACCCTTAACGGATCTACCGGTCCATCACCGACAAGGACATTCGCATCCCAGACTATTGGTTTACACTAACGAGGCTCCTGAGTACCCTGTGGTATCGCAATGGGGGCTGATTCCTTTTTGGTCCAAAAGTCTGGAGGACGGTAAAAAGTTTTGGAATAACACCTTAAATGCGCGGGGCGAAACTATTTTTGAGAAACCTTCCTTTAGAGATGCTGCGAAGTATAAACGCTGTTTGGTATACCTGGATGGGTTTTATGAACACCACCATTATAAAGGGAAGACCTATCCTTTTTATATTTATCGAAAAGATCAGGAGCCCATGGCACTTGCAGGCCTGTGGAGTGAATACGTAGATAAGGAAACCGGAGAACTACTCCATACGTTTTCTATTGTGACCACCACTGGTAACGAGTTGTTGACTAAAATTCACAATAACCCCAAGTTAAAGGAACCCCGCATGCCGGTGATTTTACCAGATCAATTGGCTGATCAGTGGTTATTAGAGTATCAAGATGCGCTAGGTCAAAAAGCACTTGAAGAACTCTTGCAACCCTATCCATCCGAGGAATTAGAAGCCTATACTGTGGATCGATTGCGGGGTAAGGAGTATATGGGTAACCAAGAGGAGATTACGGAAAAAGTGACCTATGAGGAGCTCGTTTTTTAAAGGAGCTGGGAGATTGTTTTTTAAATCATTCCCAATACATTAAAAAGCTCACCACTGCATATGCAGTAGCGAGCTTTTAGCTTTGTAAAGGTTAAGATCCAAATGGCAAATAGGTGGTAATTAAGTATTACCAGTTCCAGTTATAGCATCTACCTCTACGGAGTCTGCGCAACAGACGTCGTGTTCTTCTAGGTAGTTTTGGCTTGCGTCCTAAATAAACCAGATCCGGATTGTTAGTAGGGTCAGTACTATCGGTAAGTTCCTGTAATAGATCCTCAACCGTAGGTTGGTCTAAAAAGTTCTGGAGTGTACGGTAGTGAGAGGGTGCAATCACTTCTCTAACTTTAGCATTGGCTTTTACGTACACGTAGCTTGGCTCTTGTGGATCATTCGAAGCCACCTGATCTACCAGGTCTTCTTTATTAATTTCGAGATATGCAGACAGTTGCAGGTCATAATACAAATGGATGTTACCATTCCCTTCTTTGACAAAACCAGTCAGTGCGATGATATCTCTGGCTTCTATGTCTGTAATACTAGCTGTTAGCTGTGCATTTTGTTTAATTTTTGTGTTTTTCATGATGTTGTTCTTAAAAGTTTTCCTACTCATCCGCTTTTCAGAATCCGCGACAAGAGATCGATTGGTGTTTGTTAAGTGGGGTGTTGTAATTGCAATACAACTACAAAATTGGCAGTAAATCTTAGAACAATAGTGTAGGGCTACACCCTAAATTGTGGGTAAACCAACCTTAATTAGTAAGGTCAAAGGACCTGCTATCGACAGTTGTGATGGTTATCATAACCTTTTGTTGAGTACTAAAATAGGATAGCTAAAAAAGTGCTACTGTTAATCGGGTTAGGGTATGAAATACTTCTTCAAATTAAACGCTTATACATAAAAGCTCTTCCGGATCCGGACTTCAAGTATTTCTCAAATTGATAAGCCTTATATTTATCAAAGAATTCGATTTTTATAACTGTTTTTACGGGGAGTCTTGTTTTAGTGTATTGTACATATCCTTTCGTGTGCTGAATTATTCTTTCTTCAAAATCACCGGTACAGCCCACATAATGGGTTCCATCATTACATTTTAATATATACACAGTCCAAGTTTCCAGTTCTTAATAAATTTAAACGTGGACGGCGTCCACCGAAGCTCGCTTCTAATACTATTAATAATTAAATGTAATAAAAATAAAAACTCGCCGTCGCTTTATTAAAAACAAAAGCTATGGCGAGCGAAGGTGGAGTCGGAGGGATTCGAACCCTCGTCCAAACAAGTAATAGAAGAGCTTTCTACATGTTTAGTCTTCGTTTAATTGTCTGCATAAGACTGACCAAAGACAATCGATCTTACACATATTCTCGCTTAAATTTCGAGGTTACATCAAGACCCTGTATCCTCTAGGTTTACTTTTACGAAGTCTCTAGATCAACCGCCGCAAACCAAGGCTTTTGAGAGACTTCCTGCTTGTTCGTCTTACGAACCGAGGCATATCCTACTATAAATTCAGATTATGCAGCTAGGGCGTAGTTATTCTCGCCGTTTAAAAAAGGTGAAATATGAGATTTACGAGCTATATCCCAGCGCTCGACATGCTTACTGTCCTATTAATCTCGCTGTCAAAACCAGTCGACCCCTGATGAGATTATAAGAACCTTAAGTTCTTGTAACGGTTGGCAAATATAACTATAATTGTCATATCTTTGGCCGCAATTGTTAATAAACAAAATACGTACCAAGATTATATGATAACCTTCGGAATAATAAAAGAACGTAAAAATCCGCCAGATCGTCGTGTCGTTTTTTCACCTCGGGGTTTAAAAGCTGCTTCAGCACAATTTCCGGATGCCAAATTTGTAGTAGAAAGTTCGGATATTAGAGCATTTGAAGATCAGCAATATAAAGACCTGGGTTTTGAAGTGACAGAGGATATGAGCGCTTGTGATGTACTATTGGGAGTTAAAGAAGTGCCAATTGATGCCTTGATTCCTTATAAAAAATATTTTTTCTTTTCGCATACGATTAAAAAACAACCCTACAACCGTAAGTTGTTACAAGCCGTGTTAGCAAAGAATATCGAACTGTACGATCACGAAGTTATCGTTAATAAAGCAGGGTTTAGGCTTATTGGTTTTGGGAGATATGCAGGTATTGTTGGTGCTTATAATGCGTTTAGAACCTGGGGCTTGAAAGAAAGGAGTTTCACCTTACCCAAGGCTGAATCCTTACAAAATCAACAAGAGCTGGTGGATACACTTAATGAAGTGCAATTACCAGCTATGAAAATTGTACTTACCGGATCCGGTAAAGTAGGAGGAGGTGCTAAGGAGATTTTGGATGCTATGCAACTACGCGAAGTTACTGTTGACGAGTTTTTAGCCCAGCAATTCAATGAACCGGTCTACGTACAGATCGATGTGTTGGACTACAATAAGCGAAAGGACGGGGCGGTAAAGGATAAGACGGATTTTTACCAAAACCCAAAGGAGTACGAAAGTGATTTTATGAAATTTGCTAAGGTGGCTGATTTGTATATAGCAGGACACTTTTTTGGTGATGATTCACCATATATTTTTACAAGAGAGGACGCCAAGTCCCAGGATTTCAATATTAAAGTTGTGGCAGATGTATCTTGCGATATTGATGGTCCTGTTGCGTCTACCATACGTCCGTCTACCATTGCGGATCCCATCTATGGGTATAATCCTACGACCGAAAGTGAAGATGATTATTTAAAAGCGGATAGTATTGCTGTTATGGCGGTTGATAATTTGCCGTGCGAATTACCCAGAGATGCTAGCGAGGGGTTTGGAGAGATGTTTTTAGCCTCTGTATTACCAGCTTTTTTTAACGGTGATAAAGATGGTGTTCTAGCACGGGCACGGATGACCAAAGATGGTCAATTGACAGAACGGTATAGTTACCTAAACGATTACGTATCCCACACTAACTAATTGCAAAGCCTATGACAATTAACACCTTAATTCATCAAATCAAAAGAAAAAAATCCTTTTTATGCGTGGGGTTAGATACCGACCTGGCTAAAATACCTGCGGTACTACTTGATAAGGAAGATCCAATTTTTGAATTTAATAAGGCGATTATTGATGCTACGCATCGGTTTGCAGTGGCGTATAAACCGAATATCGCTTTTTACGAAGCCCACGGGATCAAAGGATGGGAGTCTTTAAAAAAAACGATAGCCTATTTAAATAGAACGTATCCTGAGGTCTTTACGATTGCGGATGCGAAACGTGGAGATATTGGCAATACCAGTACCATGTATGCCAAGGCTTTTTTTGAGGATTTAGATTTTGATTCTGTAACCGTAGCTCCGTATATGGGTAAAGACTCTGTAGAGCCATTTTTAGCTTTTGAAGATAAGGTTACTATACTATTGGCATTAACGTCTAATCCCGGAGCCTTTGATTTTCAGATGCAACAGTCTAAAGAAGGTGATATACTGTATCAGAAAGTGATTAAAGAGTCCTTACAATGGAACAATAGTGAAAATCTAATGTATGTTGTTGGGGCTACCAAAGCGGAGTTTTTAGGTGAAATCAGAAAATTAATCCCAAACAATTTTTTGTTGGTTCCGGGTGTGGGAGCGCAAGGTGGAAGTTTAGAAGAGGTATGCAAGTATGGACTCAATGATGCTGTGGGATTGTTAGTTAATTCTTCCAGAGGAATAATATATGCTTCAAAGGAGCAGGATTTTGCAGACGCAGCTGCGCAGCAAGCAGAAGCGCTACAAAAGCAAATGGAATCAATTTTAATACAGGAGAAATTAGTATAAAAAAATAAGGTTTAGAACATTTTCTAAACCTTACTCTTTTTTGATCAGTTAGTTATTCATTAACTGATCAAAAATAAAAATGTGTGCTATCGCAGATTGGCATTAAATACGTGCTTAGCATAACCGTATAATCCGTATGCGATAAAAGCCACAAAAAATGCAATTAGTGCATAAATTCCTATATTAAGTATTTCTGTACTCATAGCCCCAAGTTTTTTAGTTAAACAATATTCTAATATAGGGAATTTTCTCCTGAAACTAAAATGTAACCGCTTGTTTTTTAACTATTTGTGATAATTTTATAAATTGATTAACGCTATATAAAAACTACCATTTTGCAAATTAGAGATCAAATCGGAAGAGTTATTGAAATCCCTGAGCCTCCTAAACGTATCGTATGCCTGGTGCCTTCACTTACTGAATTACTGGTAGACTTAGGGCTTAGTGATCGTATCGTTGGTGTTACTAAGTTTTGCGTGCACCCTAAGGATTTGCGCAAAGACAAAGCCGTAGTTGGAGGTACCAAATCAGTACATTTTGATAAAATCGCTGCACTGCGTCCGGATATAATTCTTTATAATAAGGAAGAAAACACCAAAGAAATGGTTACTGCTTTAGAACGTGCTTATACTGTCCATGTTTCAGATATCAATACGATGGAGGAAGCGTTATCTTGTATCGTAGATTATGGAACTATTTTCGGGGTAGCTCAAACAGCAAAGACCTTGGTCGCTTCGATTAGCGAAAAACAGAAGGATTTTCAAGCGTTTTCAGCAGCATTAGAAACCAAAAGAGTTGCATACTTTATTTGGAAAGATCCCTGGATTGTGGTGGGAAAGGATACATTTATCAACCATATGCTTAAACTTGTCAAATTCGATAACGTATATGCAGCTAAATCAAGATATCCCGAAATAACACTTGCTGAATTGGAAGCCATTACGGATTTAGATGCTGTGCTATTATCTTCAGAGCCTTTTCCATTTAAAGAAAAGCATATACAGTTCATTCAACAAAAATTACCTAATGTCTCGGTCTATTTAGTAGATGGTGAATACTTTTCTTGGTATGGATCTAGATTATATAAAGCCTTTACTTATTTTAAGGCATTAAGAGCTAAGCTATAGCTTTTCATTGTCTTCTTAAGAAGCTATTTCTTTTTCTGCTTCGTAGTCTTTTATTTTAGACAATAACTGTTTCGCTTCAAGATTCAGTGCATCACTTTTTTTCTTATCGCTTAACGCTAGCTGATAAGATTTTTTCATAAGCTTACAGTATTTCTCTTTAAGTAATTGAAGTTCAGTTTTATTTTGTATCCAATCAAACATTAATTTTTCCATAATTTGGTTATAAAACTAATAGAATTGAAGGTAATTTATTCTTAATGAGTCGTTAAGCTTACGATAAAGATGCTTAAAATTGTATAATAAAAAACACGGAGTCCGATATCGGACTCCGTGTTTTTTGGCTAACTCAATATATTATTTGTTAATACCCATCGTTTTGACTTAAGTTAGGGTTAACGTTTCTTTCTCGCTGTGGAATCGGCAATACTAACCTTGGACTGTCATACTCTAATTCTCCAATTGGTATTTGCAAACGACGGTAATCATGTAGTTTGTTACCTTCAAACGAAAGTTCCTTTAGTCTTTCAAGGATAATATCTACATAACGTAAGCTAGTTAAAGAGAATATACCTGCGCGTGTTCTAATTATATTTACATCATTTAAAGGTGTATTCCCTACAGATGTTCCAAGTATAAAATTACTTTCTGCGCGGATAAGATATAATTCAGCCAATCGGATATATGGTATATTGGCAACACCAGATATGTATTTGTAAGTCGCTATACCTGATCCTGTTTCGTTATCCACATAGAAGAAATTAGCTCTAGCATCGAAAAATGTATCGAATATTCCGAAAAATGGATTTTCGATAGATATGTCAGGGTTACCAGGGCGCCCTCCAAATCGGTCTGTAGCCCAAAATGTATTTAGAGCATTAGAACCATCAGACTCTGTTACTTGCCAAGCAAATACATCTTCAGAAGAGTTGTCTTGGTTGTTGTATACGTCAAATAAGGAGCTTTCTAAACGAAAGTATCCCGAGGAGATCACTTCATTAGCTAAGTCTCTAGCGCTTTCGTAATTACCAGTTTGTAATGAAACTCTAGCTAATAAAGCTTTAGCAGCATTCGCGGAAGCAAGGTCTCGATTAGAAATGGGTAACAAAAGTGCAGCTTCCTGCAGATCTATAGTTATAAAATTGTATACATCTTCGATAGTATCTCGTTCAGGGAACTCTATATCAGCATAAGTCGTTACTGGGTTTACAACAATAGGCACGCCATCTTCTAGATTATTAATCCCTCCGTTATTAGGTTTTGCAAATAATCGAACCAAGTCGAAGTACGTAACTGCTCTTAAAAATCGAGCTTGTCCTTCCACTGAGTTTCGCTGAGATTCATTCTCAAAAACGTCAAGATTATCCAGTACAATGTTGGCCTGATTGATAATGCTGTAACTATTTAACCAATATGCCGCAACAGTTTCATTGGTAGTACTTACGTTTTTGGCATCAAATTCTGCTTGATCTGTAAAAGTACCATTCCACTGTAACTCCCCGTTGTTTCCTAACAATTCGGTTATTATGGTTATTTGACCGCCATAACTAGCTGCTTGCCCTGCCTGAGCGTAAGCTCCGATTAAAATATTCGAAATCTTATCTGCAGTGTCAAACGCATCTTCGTTGGTTAATGCTTGTTGAGGATCAATGTCTAATCGCTCTTCACAACTAAGTAGAAGTGTAGCGAAGAGAGTTAGTGTAATTATATATTTAAAATTCTTCATTGTCTTATTTTTTTGTTGCTTGTGTTTCTCTAGAATTCAACGTTTACTCCAAAGGTATAGGACTTTGCTGGTGGAGCTGAGTAAAAAGATACTCCTGATCTAACACCAGAGTTACCGTTGAAATCAGCAGTAGACTGAGGGTCATAACCATCGTAGTCTGTCAGCGTTAGTAAATTAAGTCCACTGAAGTAAAATCTTACCTTATCTAAATAAAACTTGCTTGAAAATGTAGGGTCAATAGTGTATCCCAACGTTACATTTCGTAGTCTAATAAAATCAGCATTTTGTAAATATCGTGTAGAGTCTGCTTGACCATTTTCTTCATTTAATCTAGCCTGAGGCACATCTGTGATGTCCCCTGGATTTTGCCATCTGTTCAATTGGTCTACCGTTTGGTTGTCAAAAAACTGAGCGTTTCCTGAGGTAAATTTACCTGCCTGATCAAAAATAGAAGCACCGTACTCTCCTTGTAAAATAAAGGCAAAGTCAAAATTATTAAACTTCATAGAACTGTTAAGACTCACCTGGAATTCAGGAAATGGGTTTCCAACTACAATTCTATTGGCTTGAGAAACGTCATTGGTGGTATCTCTGTTTAAGCTACCATCCGCATTAACAGAATTAATGTAGTAAAGTGCGTCACCATTATCAGAATCTACCCCAGCATATTCATATAAGTAGAAAGAGGAAAGGGATTCACCCTCGCGAAGAATATTAACACCATCAATAATATCTCCACTTGGAAGGTTGGTTAAGGTGTTTACATTTCTGGTAAATAATCCCGTAAGATTCCAGTTAAAATCTGAATTAGAGATAATATTAGTGCTTAACCTAACTTCAATACCTTTATTTTCCATTTCACCAACGTTTCTTACAATGCTGGTAAAACCTGAAGTTCCTGGTACTGGCTGGTTGAATAATAGATCATTTGTAGTTTTGTTGTAGTAATCGATCTCACCAGTAACTACATTGTTAAATAATCCAAAATCAACTCCAAAATCGTACTGCGTTGTTTTCTCCCACTTTAATTCTGGGTCACCTAATTGTATTGGAGATACTCCGATTCTACGGTCGTAAGAAGTTAATCCATATAAGTTTTGGCTGGCAAAGTTTCCGATCTCTGCATTACCAGTGATCCCCCAACTCGCTCTAAGTTTTAAAGAAGAAAGAAATTGAGAGTTGCTTAAAAAGCTTTCATTAGATACTGTCCAAGCTGCCGAAGCTGCAGGGAACCAACCAAATTGTGAATTACTACCAAATCTAGAAGAACCATCTCTTCTAATACTTAGTGTCATTGCATATTTGTTAGCATAGTCAAATCTTGATCTTGCAAAATACGATAAGAAGTTATATTTCGTCTTGTTGGATCCACCATTGGTAATGATCACAGCGTTGTCTAAGGTTTGTAGATCATCTGAAGGAAATTGTTGTCCAGTAGTAAACTGACTAGCTCTTGTAGTTTCTTCAAAACTACCTCCTAAGGTTGCAGATATATCGAACTGACTACCAATGGTAGTGTTGTATTTTAGGTAATTCGTTAGAATATAGCGTTCTGTATTGGCTGTACTTACAGTTCCAAAGCCACCTACCGAAGCAAATTCCGTTAAGCTTCCTGAAAAACGTTCTGCCGACTGACGATTAGAGTCATACCCTGCCTCTGATACGTAATTTAAATGATCGTTGATATAAAAATCTCCGTAAATATTTGCTGTAGTTCTCCAAATATCGGTCACAAATCTTCCGGTTTGTTCCTGACCTAAGAAGTTTTGATATAAGGTAGAATTACCATCCACATTGGCGGTTCCATCCTCAAGTAAGGCAGGAGTCAATGGAGATTGTGCTACAGACTGTAATGGTGATATAAAAGAGTTGTCGTTAGAGATTCTATCAATAGTAACTTTAGATAGATTGATGTTAAATCCTGCTTTAGACTTTTCAGTAATGTTTACATCTGTCTTTCCTCTTAAGGTATATCTGTCAAGGCCATTACCTAAGATAATACCACCAGTTTTGTTATACGATGTAGACATATAATATTGCGCTTTATCCGTTCCACCAGATGCAGCTACATTAAGATCTGTGGTAACACTTTCTTGAAAAGCAAGCTCTTGCCAATCGGTATCAACTTCTCCATTTCTCCAGTCTCTACCTAAGGCAAGTTCATCAAATCTAGCTTCGATTTCTGCTTGAGAAACTCCGCTATTCTGTGCAGCTTCACTATACAATTCGATGTATTGTGCTGCATTTAAGAAATCTCTTTTCTTAGTTGTAAAGTTTAACCCCGTAGAAGTATTCAAAGTGATTTTTGGTTTGCTCTCTGTACCCTTTTTAGTAGTAATGATCACTACACCATTAGTACCACGCGCACCATATATGGCAGCAGCGGCAGCATCTTTTAAGAAATCGATGGATTCTACATCATTAGGATTAAGCCCAATTAAAGGGTTAATCGGAGAATTGTTGATAGATTCATCTTCGTTAATTAAGGGTACACCATCTAAAACATATAAAGGTTCTTGAGAAGCACCAACAGTGGATACACCTCGTACTCTTACTTTAAACCCTGACTCTACACGACCAGAAAGTTGAGCTACCTGAACACCAGTTACCTGACCGGTAAATAAAGATTGGATACTAGGAAATTTAATATCTTCTATGTCTTCTGCTCTAATTGTTCCAATACTCGTAGCGATTTTTTTCTTTGTAGAAGTACCATACCCAATAATAACGATTTGATCTAAACCTTCTACATTTTCTTGCATCGTAATTTCTAACTTGGTTTCGTTCGTAACCGTAACCGTTTGTGGTAGAAAACCAACGTAAGAAAATAAAAGCTGATCACCCTTGTTCGCTTCAATAGTAAAAAAACCGTCAAAATCGGTTTGAGCTCCTTTAGTGCTATTGACAACAGAAATGTTAGTTCCAGGTAATGGAATACCTCTATTGTCAGTAACAGTACCTGTGATAGTTAGTTCTTGTGCTAAAACTGTATTACAACATAGCAATACAAAAATAGCATAAGCCATTTTAGTAAATTTTTTCATTTGAGGACTTTTAAAAATTGTGGCGCAAAATTAAGGTATAAAGCCTGTTTGGCAATCTGACCTGACCTAAGTCCTCCTCAAATATGGTGGTAATTTTATGATGGATGTGTAAAAAAAAGGAACAGTGTTTCCGTTTTAAACACGATTAGTTACGGCTAAACCGTATTTTATGCAAAAAAATAACAATTTCACTGTGTATTGTGTAAAAAAAAACTTTTCGATGAAGGATATATATCATCGGTGTAATTACGGTAAAAACCGCATATTTTGATTAATCCTGAAGTGCAAATACGCGTCTTAATAGGTCCGTAGTTCGAGAACTTACCTTATTTCTAATCTGTTCTTCTTCTACAGCGATCATCGTATACACGCCTTTAAGTGCTTCTTGGGTAACATAATCGGTTAAATTAGGATTTACATTACTGGTAAAAGGGATACTATTGTAGCGGGTGATAATGTTTGACCAAATCTGATCAGCTCCTACTTTGTTAAACGAATTTTTAATAACCGGATTAAATTTTTGATACAATTCGTTTTGGGTTCGTTGTTTTAAATATGATGTTGCTGCATCATCAGCACCGATTAAAATATTTTTAGCATCGTTGAAGGTAATTTGTTTTACGGCGTTTACAAAAATAGGAGTGGCCTCTTTTACAGCATCCTCTGCAGCACGATTCATAATTTTAAGTCCTTCGTCAGCCAAACTACTTAGTCCAACATCTCGTAGGGCTTTATCAACTTTTCTTAACTCTTCTGGTAATAATATTTTTACCAATTCATTTCTATAAAATCCATCTTTAGCAGTTAGTTTAGAAACTTGCTTATCGATACCTTTATCCAAAGCCTGTCTAAGCCCATTTGCAATTTCGGTATTGGTAATGCCTAAGCCTCCACCTTGAGGTAAATTGTTGACCACTTGTTGTAGCTCTGCACAACTACTGATAGTAATGATTAGAAAGAAGCATATGATTTTTTTCATAGGTTTGGATTTAGGAAGTAAAATGGTGTTGTCTACCAAAGATTGATATCTAATTCGTTTTAAAAAATATAGTGTTCATAAATTCAAATTTAATTGATTTAATTTTGATGGAAACATAAGTAGCTTTTAAATTCGAAATGTAAGTTAAATATATACTTTAATAAAGTTTTGAAATGGATCGATGCTACCCATATAGTTAACCTTTAAGATGTTGGATATTTGATGATTAAAAAGAAATCTGTTTTAAACGGCCCCTTAAATCCTGTTAATGATGATCATAATAAGAAATAAGTCATTACTTTTACCTTCAAATTATCCTTGATTGCTGAATTACTCAAAATATAATCATAAAACAAATAAAGAATGGGTCACTTTTGTACACGGAGCAGGAGGTAGTTCATCTATTTGGTTTAAGCAAGTTCGGGAGTTCCGAAAACACTTCAATGTAATTTTATTGGATCTAAGAGGGCACGGTAATTCTAAGCCAGCTATAAAGGACGCTTTTAATAGTAAATATACTTTTGATTCGATAACTGATGATATTATAGAAGTAATGGATAAGGAGGGGATTGCATCTTCTCATTTTATAGGGATCTCATTAGGCACTATTTTAATACGTAATCTGGCGGAACGTTTTCCTAAGAGAGTAGATAGTATGATTATGGGGGGTGCTATTATGAAACTAAACATTAGATCTCAGATACTAATGAGGCTTGGCATTCTTTTTAAATCTGTGATACCCTATATAGTACTCTATAAATTCTTCGCGTTTATAATAATGCCCAAAAAGAACCACAAACAATCCAGATTACTTTTCGTAAAAGAGGCAAAAAAACTGTATCAAAAAGAATTTATACGTTGGTTCAGGCTAACTTCTGAGATTAATCCCTTGCTGCGTTTTTTTAGAGCAAAAGATATCGGGATACCCACTTTGTACTTAATGGGTGAGGAGGATTATTTATTTCTGCCATCAGTAAAAAAGGTAGTGCAACGGCATAAATTTTCAAGTCTTGTGGTCGTAGATAATTCTGGGCATGTAGTGAATGTGGAGCAACCAAGTATTTTCAATTCAAAATCTATTAATTTTATTCAAAATAAATCCAGTTAATATTTTTTGGAGTCTAACCTCTTATTGTTAGGATTTATGTACCAATAATTAATGTAATGGATTAGTTTGCTTTTACTTTTTTAGGATTTAAGAAAAGACAACCGTCTTATTGTTATAGACCAATACTTTGCGCTCTAGATGTAATTTAATAGCCCTGGATAATACAATTTTTTCTAAATCTCTTCCTTTTAAAATAAAGTCATTAATATCGTGTACGTGAGATACGCGAACTACGTCTTGTTCGATGATAGGACCCTCGTCTAAGTCTGTGGTTACATAATGACTAGTTGCTCCTATGATTTTTACACCTCTTTTATATGCAGAATGATAAGGTTTCGCTCCCGGAAATGCAGGGAGAAATGAATGATGGATATTAATAATTTTATTGATGTATTGATCGACAAAACTTGGAGATAAAATTTGCATATATCGTGCTAAAACGATGCAATCTATCTTGTGTCTTTTTAATAACTCCAGCTGTTCCTGTTCTGCAGTTTTCTTGGTTTTTGGCGTAATAGCAATGTGTTTGAAAGTAATGTTAAAAGCATCGGCAATGGGTTTAAGGTCATTATGATTACTTATGATTAGGGGAATTTTTACTTTTAGTTCTCCGGAAGTATGTCTACTTAATATATCATAAAGGCAATGATCATATTTAGACACAAAAATGGCCATTTTAGGTGTTTTATCAGGATCATACATCTGCCATTGCATTTGATTACGACTGGCTAATTGCTGCTGAAAAGCTTCTTTAAATTGCGCTAGCTTTTTCTCATTAGTATCAAATTCACATTCCAATCGCATAAAAAAAGCGCCGAGATCTTTATCTACGTGTTGTTCCACATAGGTTGTGTTACCTTCGTTATTGAGAATAAAGTTGGTGACATTGGCAATGATTCCTTTTTGATCTGGGCAATTGATAAGAAGTGTAATTTTTTTCATAAGCAAGATACATAGATGTGCGTTTTATAAAGATAATACATTCTTGTGGCAAGCAGGTGCTTAATAATAGGGAGTGCTTTTTTTAATGTGTTTTTTAATAAATTTATTAAGGATGAATCAAGTTTTTTAAAGCTTTACCACTACAGTTTCTTTTCAGAATTTCAACGTTTCTTTAAGATTGATGAGGTTTTGTTAAAGAATAATAGAATTCGCTTACAATTTGATAATTAGAATTTAAAAACCTGTGGTCGCATTGAAAGGTTTTGAAAAAATATCACTTTTTAATGAGTATTTCGTAAATTAGCGCAATAATTTTTACTGATTACGAGCAATGGAACAAATAGCACCTTATACACCTAAGAATAAAGTTAGAATTGTTACTGCAGCCTCTCTATTTGACGGGCACGATGCAGCCATAAATATAATGCGTAGGATCATTCAATCCACCGGGGTTGAAGTGATTCATTTGGGCCACGACCGCAGTGTTGAAGAAGTCGTAAACTGCGCGATTCAAGAGGATGCTAATGCCATTGCGATGACCTCATACCAAGGAGGACATACCGAATATTTTAAATACATGTATGACCTGTTACAAGAAAAAGGTGCAGGACATATAAAAATATTTGGCGGCGGAGGTGGCGTAATCCTGCTAGAAGAAATTAAGGAGCTGATGGATTATGGGATTACTAGAATATATTCCCCAGATGACGGAAGAGAAATGGGTTTACAGGGTATGATCAATGATTTGGTGGAGCAAGCTGATTATCCAATCGGTAATAACTTGAATGGCGAAGTGGATCATCTCGAAGAAAAAAAGACTGGAGCCATTGCAAGAGTAATTTCTGCTGCAGAAAATTTTCCTGAGGTAGCTAAAGAAGCATTAGAGGCGATCGATGCTAAAAACAAAGCATCAAAAACACCAGTATTGGGTATAACCGGTACCGGTGGTGCTGGTAAATCCTCATTAGTAGACGAACTTGTCAGAAGATTTTTAATCGATTTTCCGAAAAAGTCAATTGGTATTATATCAGTGGATCCCTCAAAGCGCAAAACTGGTGGTGCTTTATTAGGAGATCGAATTCGTATGAATGCCATCAATTCACCAAGAGTATATATGCGCTCCTTAGCCACTCGTCAATCTAATTTGGCGCTCTCTAAATATGTAGCAGAAGCTATTGAGGTGCTTAAAGCTGCAGCATTTGATTTAATAATTCTCGAAACTTCAGGTATTGGACAGTCCGATACAGAGATATTAGATCATAGTGATACATCGCTTTATGTAATGACTCCAGAATTTGGAGCAGCTACACAATTAGAGAAGATTGATATGCTGGATTTTGCAGATTTAGTGGCTATCAATAAGTTTGATAAGAGAGGTTCTTTGGATGCCCTTAGAGATGTAAAGAAACAATATATGCGTAATCATAACCTTTGGGATACACCAATGGATGATTTACCGGTCTTTGGAACGATCGCCTCTCAGTTCAATGACCCAGGAATGAATACGTTATATAAAGCGATTATGGATAAAATCGCTGAAAAGACAAAAGCTGATTTAAATTCAACATTTCATATTTCTAAAGAAATGTCAGAAAAGATTTTTGTGATACCGCCAAGTAGAACAAGATATCTGTCAGAAATTGCCGAGAATAATAGAGCTTATGATAAAACTGCTGAACAGCAGGTAGAGGTAGGGCAAAGACTATATGGTATTTATAAAACCTTATGTAGTGTACTGGATGTAGATTTCGTAGACCTTGATAAAAACGGAATTGATAGTGATACTTTTAAAGCCAGTATCACGGACGATAATAGAGATTTTGTAAAATTACTTCTAGCAGAGTTTGATCGAGTAAAGTTGAATCTGGACCCTCATAATTGGGAAGCTATTACCAATTGGGGCGCTAAGGTAAAAAAATATAAAGATCCCGTATATGCCTTTAAAGTAAGAGACAAGGAAATAAAAATTGACACACATACCGAGTCGTTATCGCATACGCAAATCCCAAAGGTGGCCTTGCCAAAATATCAGGCTTGGGGAGATATATTACGATGGAGTTTACAAGAAAACGTTCCAGGTGAGTTTCCATACACCTCAGGATTATATCCGTTTAAGCGAACAGGAGAGGATCCAACCCGTATGTTTGCAGGCGAAGGTGGCCCTGAGCGTACCAATCGCAGATTCCATTACGTAAGTTTGGGTATGCCTGCCAAACGCTTGTCGACAGCGTTTGATTCGGTTACACTGTATGGTAATGATCCAGACCTAAGACCAGATATATATGGTAAAATCGGTAATTCTGGTGTGTCTATTTGTTGTTTGGATGATGCTAAGAAATTGTATTCTGGTTTTGATTTGTCTCACGCCATGACCTCTGTAAGTATGACCATTAACGGTCCAGCTCCCATGTTGTTGGGCTTCTTTATGAATGCAGCCATTGACCAAAACTGTGAAAAATATATCAAAGAGCACGGTCTTGAAGATGAGGTAGAAGCTAAGATCAAAAGCATCTATGAAGATAAAGGGATTGAGCGTCCACAGTATAAAGGGGATTTGCCAGAAGGGAATGATGGTCTGGGACTAATGTTGCTCGGGGTAACCGGAGATCAAGTACTACCAACTGAGGTGTACGCCAAAATCAAAGAAGAAACCTTAAATGTGGTTAGAGGAACCGTACAAGCGGATATTTTGAAAGAAGATCAAGCGCAAAACACCTGTATATTTTCTACAGAATTTGCGCTTAGATTAATGGGTGATGTACAAGAGTATTTTATAAATAAAAAAGTACGGAACTTTTATTCTGTCTCTATATCGGGCTATCATATCGCCGAAGCCGGAGCAAACCCAATAACACAATTAGCTTTTACCTTAGCGAATGGATTTACGTATGTAGAATATTACTTGAGTAGAGGGATGGATATCAATGCCTTTGGTCCTAATTTATCCTTTTTCTTTTCTAATGGAATAGATCCGGAGTATGCGGTGATCGGAAGAGTAGCACGTAGGATATGGGCGAAAGCCTTGAAACATAAATACGGAGCTAATCCTAGAGCCCAAATGTTAAAGTATCATATTCAAACCTCAGGTCGATCTTTACATGCTCAGGAAATTGATTTTAATGATATCCGAACGACGCTACAGGCCTTATATGCGATCTACGACAACTGTAATTCTCTGCATACCAATGCCTATGATGAGGCGATTACTACACCAACTGAAGAATCGGTGCGAAGAGCTATGGCTATTCAGCTTATTATCAATAAAGAGCTTGGTTTAGCCAAAAACGAGAACCCAATCCAGGGGGCGTTTATCATTGAAGAGTTGACAGACCTAGTAGAGGAAGCT
Source organism: Aquimarina brevivitae (assembly GCF_004216895.1). Lineage (GTDB taxonomy): Bacteria > Bacteroidota > Bacteroidia > Flavobacteriales > Flavobacteriaceae > Aquimarina > Aquimarina brevivitae. The sequence goes on from NZ_SGXE01000001.1 coordinate 1,577,021, forward strand.
GTATTGACCGAGTTTGATAGGATTACTGAGCGAGGTGGTGTCCTAGGTGCTATGGAGACTATGTATCAACGTAGTAAGATACAGGAGGAAAGCTTGTATTATGAAACGTTAAAGCATACCGGTGAGTTTCCAATAATTGGAGTGAATACTTTCTTAAGTTCTAAAGGTTCCCCAACAGTAACTCCAGGAGAGGTAATTAGAGCAACGGAAGAAGAAAAACAGTATCAAATTAATACCCTGGCAAACTTGCATAAAGCACGAGAGGAGAAAGCTAAGGGCGCTTTAGCCCAGGTTCAGGAAGCTGCCATCCAGAATCAAAATATTTTTGAAGTACTTATGGAAGCAACAAAAGTGTGTTCTTTAGGTCAAATTACGGAAGCCTTGTTCGAGGTAGGGGGGCAGTACCGAAGAAATATGTAAAATTATTTTTATTGATACTGATGTGTTTATTGACAAAGCGTGTCAGTATCAATACTATCAAAATAGTAGATAGTGACTTTTGCTGGTATGGGTATAGCTAAAGATAAAAGCAAATTTTGAAAACCTAAGATGGCTTCACTTATAAGGATAACATCCAATTTTTTTGTAGTCGTCTGAATTTTTTAAGTTCCTTACGAAGAAGAATTAAAAAATCTTTTCCATTACTATGAGCGCGTTCCAGGCGTTCGCAGGTATGGTATAAACGTTCAGTAAGGTGGACAAGAGAATAGGCATGTTGTATCCTTTCTTCTTGAAATGGCTTGTTTTCAGCATTAATAATTTCTGGCGCTAAGGAATTAGAGTGCCGAACGATATCTCCTGTAAAGTAGATGTTAGGGTCCTCGTTTCCTAAGTCATCCAAATGAGCTAAATCGTAGATTAAATAATCAGAAATGTTTCTGGATAAGGAAAGAATATCCAGTGCTTTAGCATATAGTTTTTTATTTCTGGGTGTGTAATCCATTAGTTCACCTTACTTTGTATCAAATTTAAGTACTCTGTAAAGGAATATTGTTTAATAATTAAGGATAAGTAGTTAAATAACCTTATAAATTAAAGTATATTTGTTAATAATATTTAATTCTCAAAGTGTATATGAAGGTAGATGTAATTAATCTTCAAATTTTAAAACTACTGCAGCAAAACGCTAGATTAAGCAATGCCGAAATAGGAAGAAAAGTAGGGCTGAGTTCACCAGCAGTGGCCGAACGCATCAAAAAAATGGAGGATTTTGATATTATCAAAGGATATCATACAGAGGTTTCATTCACTAAGATGGGTTATCAGCTTAAAGCGATGATTACCTTAAAAGCCTTTGTGGGTAGATTACAGCCTTTTTTAATAAAAACTACTGAATTTAGCGAAATTGTCAATTGTTATCGAATCACTGGGAATGAAAATATCATTATGGAAGTGGTATTACGAGATCAAATACACCTGCAGGAGTTTATTGATAAATTAATTACATACGGTGAGGTAAAGACACATATCGTGCTGTCCTCCTTGATTAAAAATAATCCAGTAGTTTAGAATTGGGTATTATGGCACAGCTTTTGTTATCAAATAAGTAAAGAATTTGTCTCCTTGTGTGAGGACATTAGGTACTGATACTTAAAGATAGTGCAAGGGATAGTAATTGTGATAGATAAAAAAACATCCATTAGTTTAAATGGATGTTTTTTAATGTTCATATTCTTTATACCAATGTACTTTACGATTAACTTTAGGTTACCTAACTAACATTACGATATGAGACTTATAAAAATTTTATTTACGCTGTTAATGCTTTCGAATACCAAGGGCTTACTTGCACAAGATACACTCACCTTAAAAAAAGGTATAGTGGTCAATTCCTTGTCTCAGGCTTCAAGTGATAACACCTATAGTCTTTATCTGCCGGAAAACTTTACGGTTGATAAAAAATGGCCACTACTAATCGGTATCGAATCCACCCCTAACTCAGCTGCTTTAGCCCATGTTTTCAAAGAAGCTGCAAATGAATATGGATATGTTATAGCGATTTTAAATACGGACCAAAAGGATTCACTAGAAAGTACAGCCGTAGAATTTGTAAATTTCTTAGGGTATATTGTAGCTTATTTCTCAATTCAACAAGATCGTGTTTATACGATTGGGGAGGGATTGGATGCCGAATTGTCTTCTTTAGTGCCTGTGCTTTATCCAGATAATTTTGCGGGTACTATTGCTGTTAACAATAGTATCGTCTATGATGAAACCTATAAACCTAAAAAGAATTTTTACTACTACGGAATCGTACACCCACAACGAAAGGAGTTTAGTTATTTTATAAGGCTAAACGAATTATTAACCCAAAGAGCTATACCTGCTGAGGTTGCTGTTTATGATTCAGATTTTGATTTCCCTCCAACGCAAGTTACGCGACAAGTGCTTTCTAGATTGACGCTACAAGCAATGTTTAAGGGGAGAACGAAATTAGATTCAATATGGATAAAAAAAGCGCTAAAAGAAGATTTAAACAGAGTAAATAAAATGTTGAGAAATAAAGAATACGTTTATGCTCAAGACCAAATTGTTGAAATAAAGCAGAACTATTTAGATTTTTACCCTAAGGATTCGTTGGCGACTATAGAAAAAAATATCCTGAACAGTAAAGACTATAAAGAAGAGCTATCTAGTTTTACGCAAGCGCTTTACGAAGAAGAACTCTTAACTGTTAATTATTTAAATTATATAAAAAAGGATCTTACGGCTATCAACTACCAAAATTTAGATTGGTGGAGAGCGGAAATAGCGAAACTTGATACATTTATTCAAGAAGAAGATAAACATTGGAGAAATATGGCTATTCGCATCAAGTTGTTTTTAAAGGATGCTGTGGAAGCCTATAATGAGGAAAATTTAGAGCAAAACATAGAAGCTAAAATATTCAGTAATATGTTTATCACCTTGTTAGATCCAAAAGATTTCGATTCGCATAAAAAAGTAATTGGTTTCTGTGCTATGGATGGTGATTATGAAACAGCTCTAGGTTTTTTACAAAAGCTGCTAGCCAACGGGTATGATGATTTCGAAAGTCTTTATGAAATAGAAGGTACAACAGCACTAAAAATGACTAAAGAATACAACCAAATCATAAAAAAACATTTTGGGATTACTAGGTATTCCTTGTATAAACAATGAAATTTGTGTATTTCATCGAATAAATATGTTTTTTATCGTAAAAATATTTGGAAGTAAATGTTTTTTGTTTTACATTTACATAATTAAAAAATACTTGATGTACGACCAGAATTAACATTTTAACCGATATGACGATATTGATTTAGAATATTAATTTGGAATACATCAGGGCTAAATTAAGTGTGAGGACATTAGTCTGAAAGACCCCAAATCCGGAAGCTAAAGAGAGTACGAAATTTGCCCTATACTAAACAAGCGTTTCTTATCGGAGGAACGCTTTTTTTATGGGGTGCTTTTACCAATATGTTGTTAAATAGTTAAGTGTCACAGCATACGAGTATCTAAACGAACTGCCTTCCACTTTACGTAGTACAGAAGTCCCATTCCGATAACCGCCATTAGTGCCATAAATAACCAATTCTTATCATATCCGTAGGTTGCAATGAATTGCATACCCGAATTATGACCAAAAATGTGCGCTAAAGAGAAAGCCATACTATACAATCCCATATAGGCTCCTTGACGCCCACGTTTAGAACGTTCCAAAGCAAAGGAGTTTCCAAAGGGAAAAGCAACCATTTCGCCAAGGGTGGCCAGGATCATTCCGATGATTAGTATCCCTGACCAAGGAGTTATTAAAAGTAGTAAGAAACTTAATCCGGTCAATACAAAACCAACGATTACGTTACCCAGTTTGGAAATACTCGTTTTTTCTAAATAAGCAATTAGGGGCATTTCAAAAATAAAAATGATAAAACCATTCATCGCTAATAGTAGACCAATACTTTTTTCAGATAGCTTATGAACTTCTTTATAGTAAAGCGGTATGGTCGAAAAATACTGAACGAATATAAACCCAAAAATTGCTAACGAGAGTAAAAAAATTACATATAATCCATCTTTATGAGCAGGTAAAGGGTTTGCAATAACCTTTTCCTGGTCAGAAATCCTTGCCTTTTTTGGGTTTAGTGTCTTGATCATAACTAACCCGGCTAATACACAGGTTACTCCATCTACCCAAAATAAGCCATTATAACCCACTATAGCAATGATCAATCCTCCTAAAGCTGGCCCAGCAGTGAATCCCAAATTTATAGCTAAACGTATAAAGGTTAGGGAGCGTGTTTTGTTTTCAGGCTTACTATAAGCGCTTAATGCCACGAAAAATGCAGGTCTGGCTGCATCTGCTATAGATATTAAGATAAAAAAAGCGATGCAAATGCCCCAAAATGAATGTATGTACTGTATGCAAATGAAAGAAATGCCGCTTAATATTAATGATCCTAAAATAACCTTGTAATACCCAATTAAATCACTGAGTTTACCTCCGATCCATGATCCAAAAAAAGAACCCAAGCCGAAACTCGTCATAATCCAACCGACCTGCGACACTTCAAAACCTAAGGAGTCTTTAAGGTAAAGCGACAAAAAAGGAATGACCATAGCTCCTGCTCGGTTAATCAGTGTTATGAGTGCCAACCACCAAACCTCTCTGGAGAGTCCGCTAAAAGAGCTGGTGTAGTGTAAAATCATTTTTCGAAGCATCACTGACTGGGGAATTAGATCAAATTTTCGATAAAAGTAGAATATTATAGCATATTAGATGATAATTTTAAAAAAATTAAACAGTAAAATCAGTAAGGTTTGTACTTTTGCAAAAAAAAAAGGAAGTTAGGTGAAAAATTTTGTGGTCGTATTTTTATTTGTATTCCAGGTAGCTGCTGGTCAGCAGGTTGGTGAGGTAGAAGCGATACTTGAATTTCAAGCAGAATTAAATGCTAAATTTGCTTCAGAAGAAACGTCACCGCTTACTAAAAAAGATCTGAAAGAATTTAAAACCCTTGAGTTCTTTAAAATAAATACGGCCTATAGCATCAAGGCAAAATTTGTTAGAACGCCTTACGAAACTCCATTTATCATGAAAACGACTACTAGTCGTGAGCCGATATATGTTAAATATGGTGAAGCCCATTTTAAGCTCAAAGGAAAAGCAATGGTACTTAATATTTACCAAAATCAGGAGTTGAGTACACAACCAGAATATGAAAACTATTTATTTCTTCCTTTTACAGATTTGAGCAACGGAGAAACTACTTACGCTGGTGGGCGCTTTATTGACCTTCGTATTCCGGAAGGTGAACATATACTTATAGATTTCAATAGAGCGTATAATCCATATTGTGCGTATAATGAGCGATACTCTTGTCCGATTCCTCCTGCCGATAATCATATTAAATTACAAATTAATGCAGGGGTAAGAGCTTTTAGTAAGCATAAAGAAAATAACTAAAGGTGCTACAAGACCGTAACACCTTTGGCTTTCTTAAAACAAACAATAATTAGTATAATAAAAACTTGGTGGATTAAAATTTATAAATGGCGCCTACCACAAAAGAAGCTAGTGTACTTGTAACCTCATCGTCTTTGTCTAAAAATACATCTTCAGACGAATCTAATCTAAATTCTGGTTTTAAGGTTAAATCGCCAACATCATAACTGCCGGTTAGGGTTATCGCAATAACATCACCATCTCCTTCATTATCAAACGCTATTGGAGAGATAAAACCACCACCATCTGCAAAAACCAGTCCGCCATTGTATTGGGCAAAGTATTCCCCTCTCAGTCCAATGGTAAAGGATTCGGATGTTTTTAGTTGTGGATATAATGCGATTCCATAAAACCCTGAGGCGTCTCCGTCTCCTTGTGGTTCGGTGGATAAGTAAGTACCATTAATCCCTAAGTAAAAGCTTTCCGTAAGGTCCCAACCTGTGGTTAAATCTGCTTGGAATGTAGGGCCTACCGCTCCAGGCTCCCCTTCGTTGCCATATCTAAAGTTTAGAAACGCACTACCTGTTTCTCCGCTATAGCCTAATTGAGCCCCCACGATATAAGTGTCAAAAGGATTACTTTCAGTATAATCGGTGGGGTTCATTACGGCTAGCATCGCAGACCATTCATCGTTAAGTGCAAAATCAGCTTTTAGTCCCGTATGCGAAAACGGACCGTAGGAAAACATATACGAGGTAGAGTAGTTAAAATTACCGACTGGTGAGATCACCTCGTAGCCTAAGTAAGTATTAAAATTTCCAAATGTCAGCTTTACTTTTTCGGATACATTCCAGTAGACATACAATTGATTTACGATTTGAGAAGATCCTGTAGAAAGAAAAACAGCTTCTTCGCCTCTGGGGCCGTATACTAAATCAGCTACAAAACCAACTTTTGATCCTTCATAATTCAATATCACGTTTGCCATGCCCAAAGCAAATCCTGCTCTGTTTACAAAAGAAGTCCCCGGAGCAAAAAAATCACGATTATCTGCTGTGATGTTATAACGATAATATCCATCAACAGATCCGCTGACATTTACATTGTCGAACCATTTCTTTTCTGTTTCCTCCTGCGCTTGCATACCTAAAAAGCTCAGCGCTAAACTCATAAAAGTGAGTCTTTTTAAAATGTGTGTAAAGGTTTGTGTTTTCATAATAAACAATTAATTATTCTTATAATTTGGTTTTTAATTGGTATGTTAAATCTATATGAAAACATTCATAACCCAATGATAAACAAGGGGTAATTATTTATTTTTATCAGTTTTTGATTTTTAACCCTAATAAAATAGGGGTTTACTTTTTTAAATGATGCTTTTTTGAGAATATGAAACTGATTTTTTTAACGTTTTTTAGGGAAAATTTAAAATTAATCTTAATGAATAAGACAATAGGATTCGATTTTTAAAGTTTTTTAAGAGATTTGATTAAAAGTTTTTAACTAAAAATACTCCTGTAACAACAGCTATGATTCCTAAGAGAAGTGAAAGCGAAAAATAGATCATAAAGCTAAGATAGTCTCCGTTTTTTAACAATACATAGTTTTCAAATGAAAAGGCAGAAAAAGTAGTAAATCCACCGCAAAATCCTGTGGCTACTGTTAAAATCAAGGGTTGATAAGCACTGCTGTTTTTTAAGGCAAAGCCCATAACTACACCGATTAATAAGCTACCAACCACATTGACGGTCAAGGTGCCGTAGGGGATCAGGTTTTCTGGATTATTTGCAGTTTTGCTGATAAGGTATCTAAGTACACTACCTAGACCGCCACCTATAAAGATATATAGAAGATGTTTAAACAACGGTTGTATATAATTTAAGTAAACCTACAGCTATTGTGTATGCTGTAGGTTTATGACTATTTTATTTGATTGGAATATATATTTCTGTAATCCATTCTGCAGGATTAGGCTGAATATTTGGATCTACACGGTATACTTCAAAAGGAGAGCCGTTTTCGAGAGCCTCAAGGTTGTTTTTCGCCATATAATCATATGTTTTATCCCAGGCTTCTTCCAGGTTTTTAAAATCGCCCTTTAAAGTAGTTTTAATCACTTTTTGACGAGGCATAAAACCGCATAATACTGCGCTTTCTTGAGGGGTTATAACTTTATCTCTAGTAGGTATACCCACAGAATAAATTGCAGTACCCTGCTCTTCATTGTACTCATTATAAAGGGTAAAAGGCATTCCCGTTTTTGGAAGATTATTCTGATACATATAGCTGTCCACTGTCGGTAGCATTTGTTTCATTTTTTCAGGTATGATTGCTATGTCTGAGGCCGTTGCAGAATACATATAAAATCCACCTCCGTGCTCTGTTACTCCATCTACACTGATGGAATAGGCTTCCATCCTTTCTTGTACATATTCTTCTATGTTATTAAGTCCTTTAGCATACATGGGTTTTATACTTTGTGATAATGTACTGTCCTGAATTACCCAATAAAGCTTTTCCATAAAGGACTGTGTTCCTTTCATTCCCCAGGTTACTTTAGTTTTCTTAGGTTCAATTTTTTCAAATTTCCAATACACATCACTTACACTTTCTCCCATCGGAGTGATAAACGTTATTTTTTGATCGATACTGCTAAAAGGTGCTACTTTTACGGTTTCCATATTTCCGTCACCTTCCGTTTCACTTTTCCAACTGTAATAAGCTCCGGGTCCACTAACCTTATCTGCATAGGTGATAATCATATCATCAGTTTCCTCCATCCAGGGTCCCCACTTTTCCCAAGTACGAAAATAATTGACGGTGTCAAATAATAATTCATCTGGTGCTTCAATAACTTTACTTTCTTCTACTTGATAATCTCCATCAATGGTAAAAACATATACTGCTCCAGCAATAATGGCAAATAATAATAGAAAGAAAAGATATTTAATGATTTTCATGACGATTGGTTTAAGATGTTTGTTTAGCTAATATAAACATTTTTAACATCGATTTATTATTTTGCTATTTTTACCAAAATAAAATAATAATTTATGAAGATTTTTAAAATATGCTTAACCTTGGCGATTGCAATCGGTGTTATTGCGTGTAAGAATGAGCCGAGCGTTCAAGATCAAATTAACAGCCAAAAAGATCAGCAACCGGCTGTGTCCGATAAATTTGATTATACGGTAGAGCAATTTGCCGATATCAAAATTTTGCGATACCAAATTCCGGGTTGGGACAATTTGTCGCTCGACAAAAAAAAGTTAGTGTATTATCTGGTTCAAGCAGGTCTTAGTGGTAGAGATATTATGTGGGATCAAAACTACCGACATAACCTAAGCATTCGCAAAGCTTTAGAAAATAGCTACACTTCTTATCAAGGAGATAAGAATACTGAGGATTGGAAAGCTTTTGAAGAGTACCTAAAGCGGGTTTGGTTTTCGAATGGGATACACCATCATTACAGTAATGATAAATTAAAACCTTCTTTTTCTAAGGAATATTTGTCAATACTATTAGCAGAGACGAATACGGAGCTTAGTGGAGAGGCATTTGACGTTATTTTTAACAACAAAGATGCTAAGAAAGTAAATCAAGCTAAAGGTATTGATAACGTAGCCCAATCGGCTGTAAATTTTTATGGACCTAACGTAACTAATGCGGACGTGGAAGCATTTTATGCCAAAAAGAAGTCCCCTAACCCAGATCAACCATTATCATTTGGTTTAAACTCTAAGTTGGTTAAAGAAAATGGAGAACTTAAGGAGAAAGTGTACAAATCAGGTGGCTTGTATGGCTCCGCTATTGATCAAATTATTGTGTGGTTAGAAAAGGCTAAAGGTGTAGCAGAAAACCAACAGCAAGGAGATGCCATAGGTCTACTGATCGAATATTATAAGACAGGTGACCTCAAAACCTGGGACGATTATAACGTAGCTTGGACCAAGGCTACCGAAGGTGATATCGACTATATCAATAGTTTTATTGAAGTGTACAATGATCCACTAGGCTACCGAGGATCTTATGAAACTATTGTGCAAATTAAGGATTTTGATATGTCCGAGAAAATGGCAGTATTATCAGAAAATGCACAGTGGTTTGAAGATAATTCACCATTGATGGAAGCGCATAAGAAAGAAAATGTTGTGGGGGTAAGCTATAAAGTAGTTACCGTAGCAGGAGAAGCAGGTGATGCATCACCAAGTACGCCGATAGGTGTAAATTTACCCAACGCCAATTGGATCAGAAAAGAAGTGGGATCTAAATCCGTTTCGCTAGGTAATATCATCAACGCTTACAATAACGCTGGTGGATCAGATAGATTAAAAGAATTTGCACACGATGAAGAGGAAATTCAATTGGAAGAAAAGTATGGTCAATTAGCGGATAAACTACATACAGCATTGCACGAAGTTATCGGTCATGCTTCTGGACAATTAAATCCTGGAGTTGGAGAAACCAAAGAAACCTTAAAAAATTACGCTTCAACTTTAGAAGAGGGTCGAGCTGATTTAGTTGGGTTGTATTATCTAATGGATCCTAAATTAGAGGAACTAGGTTTAGTAGAAGATTGGAAAGCAGTAGGAAAAGCAGCATATGACGGTTATATCCGCAATGGTTTGATGACTCAACTTATTCGTTTAAACTTAGGTGATGATGTAGAAGAAGCACATATGCGTAACCGCCAATGGGTTAGTGCTTGGGCGTATGAACAAGGCAAAGCCGATAATGTTATTGAAAAAGTAACAAAAGACGGTAAAACCTATTTTAATATCAATGACTACGAAAAGCTTAAAGAGATTTTTGGAAGACTACTTAAGGAAACTCAAAGAATTAAATCTGAAGGTGACTACAAAGCAGCCGAAGAATTGGTAGAAGGTTATGGAGTTAAAGTAGACCAGGCTATACACGAGGAAGTTCTGGAGCGAAATAAACAATTTACATCAGCTCCTTACAGTGGATTTGTAAATCCAGTTTTAGTTCCTGAAACTAATGAAGCTGGAGAGATCACAGATATTAAGATAACACAGCCGGAAGACTTTGTTTCTCAAATGTTAGACTATAGTAAAAACTATAATTATTTGCCTGTGGTAAATTAATAGAGCAATACATACAGTATTCAAAAAAGGTGTCACTTAATTAGGGCACCTTTTTTTATGGGTGCAAATAACTTTTAAGCGCAAATAACAGCGCCACAAACACCGTGAATGCCAGTAAAATATACAAGCTTCCTCTGTAGTATTTGCGGTGTAAGGTAATGTCTTTTCGGTAGCTATAAATCATTATGATTATAAACGCTAAAACGAAGCAACCTGCAAATATCAACTGACCTGTACTAAACATAAATTCTTATTTTTACGGCAAAGATAATTGATAAAAAAATAATCATGAAAGATAAGATTACTGCCGTGCAAGAATTTCATACCGCGTTCAACATTGGTTATCAAAAAGAGCCGATAGCTGATTTAGGCAAAGCCAAAAACCTTCTTCGCTTTAATCTAATGAAAGAGGAGAATGAAGAATATTTAGAAGCTGCCGAGGACGGTAATATCGTTGAGGTTGCCGATGCTTTAGGTGATATGCTTTATATTTTATGCGGAACAATTATAGAGCATGGATTACAACACAAAATTGAAGAGGTCTTCCATGAGATTCAACGTAGTAATATGAGTAAGCTAGGCGAAGACGGTAAACCGATTTATAGAGAAGACGGTAAGGTCTTGAAAGGCCCTAATTACTTTAAGCCTAATATTAAGGAAATTTTGGATCGTTAATAGAGGCTATAAAATCCTGCCACCAACATAAAAAACTACACGCTGAGTTCATAATGCCTTTTACTATAGGACTGTATGTACTCAGCGTGAAAATAAAAAAGTATAATTTTGTAGGTTTATACTTTGTATCGCCATCCAAAAGTATCCTCCGCTTTGTTGTATTGGATATCCATTAATGCTTTTTTAAAATGTGCTGCATAGGGATTGTCTTGCTTTGGTAATTCGTAGTGTTCCCCTTTGTAACCAAAGGCTTTTACGGGGCTTATCACTGCGGCGGTTCCCGCACCAAAAATTTCATTTAAGTTGCCATTTTTTGCAGCTGCTATTATTTCTTCTACTTTTATAGGTCGTACTTCTATGTCGTATCCTTGTTTTTCTGCTAAAGCGATTAAGCTTTTACGGGTAACCCCATCCAAAATTCGGTCACTAACTGGTGCAGTTATTAACTTATCTCCAATTCTAAAAAACACATTCATCGTACCTGCTTCTTCTAGGTACTCGTGTGTGTTGGCATCGGTCCAGATGATTTGTTGGTAACCTTTTTCTTTAGCCAGTTTAGTTGGATAAAATTGACCAGCATAATTACCAGCCGCTTTGGCATAACCAAACCCACCATTTGCAGATCGACTGTATTTTTCTTCTATCAATACACTAACATCACCACTATAATAGGCTTGTGCCGGAGAGCAAATAATAATAAAACGGTATTCATTAGCCTCAGAGGCAGAAACACTAGGTTGTGTAGCAATAACAAAAGGTCTGATGTAAAGCGAATTTCCATAACCCGGTTTAATCCAATCGTTATCCAACTGAAGTAAAGTGGTTAGTCCTTCAAAGAAATAATGTTCAGGAAATTCAGGCATTGCCAGTCGTTCAGCTGACTTATTGATACGGTTGTAGTTTTCATCAGGTCTGAATAAGAAAACATCGCCATTGTCATCTTTATAGGCTTTCATACCCTCAAAAACTGCTTGTCCATAATGAAAAACCCGAGCTGAAGGATCAAAACTCATCGGTCCATAGGGTGTGATCTTAGGGGTTTGCCATTTGCCATCCACATAATCACAAACAAACATATGGTCAGTAAAAATTTTACCAAACGTCAGGTTTTCAAAGTCAACTTGATCTATTTTAGACGTTTTTGCCTTATGTATCTCTACGGTCTGCGAAGTTGTGTTTTTCATTGGATTTGTTTAAATTTAAAATTCGGAGAAACCACACGCAAGAATTGCGTTTTTAAAATTTGTTTCTCATAACTTCACAAAAATACTTTTTTCTGGGCAAATTGAAATTCTAAAAATGTTTAATTTTACCAAATTCAGTAATTCAAACGTAATATGAAAAAATTAGGATTATTTTTTACCGTGCTTGTCTTAACAATTGCCTGCCAAAAGAATTATGACAAAACTTATGTTTCTTTGTCAAAAGTAAAAACCGAAAACTACGCACCATTTGGGGAATCGGTGACTATGGATAAAATTTATAGTCAAGATGCTATCGCTTCTACCTATCAAAAATTAGAAGAAGGGGATACCTTGGATATAGCATTTACTAGTACCGTTAATGATGTGTGTAAAGCTAAAGGTTGTTGGATGAAGCTTGGTCTTAATCAAGAAGAAACTATGGTGAAATTTAAAGACTACAGTTTTTTTGTGCCCAAGGATATCCAAGGCAAAGAAGTTATTGTACAAGGTAAAGCATTTGTTACTGAGATGTCTGTAGAGGACCAAAAACATTTTGCAAAAGATGGTGGTCAATCTGAAGAAGAAATTGCCAAAATTACAACGCCTAAAAAAACCTATTCTTTTACAGCTGATGCAGTATTAGTGAAAAACCAATAATGCAGAAACCTCAAAAAAGAGAGATACTCATTACGGGAGATGGATCTGCAACCATTCATCTCCCAGATTGGAATGAGCAATACCATTCTAAACACGGTGCTATCCAAGAAGCGAAGCACGTCTTCATAAAACACGGATTTCACTACAGCACAAAACGAAATACGAATACTCCCTTGTCAATTCTCGAAATTGGCTTCGGTACAGGTTTAAATGCTTTTATCACATATTTAGAAGCTAACAATAACGCCGTGCCAATACAGTATACTGGGGTTGAGGCTTACCCTGTAGCGCTAAAAGAAATACAGCAACTGCATTATGCCAAACAGCTTGATGTAGCCGGGGAGGCAGCCAGTTTCTTAGCGATGCACGACGCACCCTGGGAAAGCCCTACGAGCATAGGTGACAACTTTTCATTAACCAAAAGAAAGCAGTTTTTTAAGGACATTGCTGATGAGCATTGTTACGATCTGATTTATTTCGACGCCTTTGGTGCCCGTGTGCAACCTGAATTGTGGACGGTCGCAATCTTTAAAAAAATGTATATCGCATTAAAAACCCAAGGAGTTTTGGTTACCTATGCAGCTAAAGGAAGCGTGCGGAGAGCTATGGAAGAGGTTGGTTTTACTGTGGAGCGCTTACCTGGACCTCCTGGTAAACGGGAAATGTTAAGGGCACTAAAACCTTAGTGTTTTTTAGACAAGTTTAACAGCATTTGGTCTGTTAAACCTTTAATAAATCCATAGGAATTATACTGGTGTTCTTCGTAATTTGTGTCAAAACTAAGCTATGAGGGTTTTAATAACCGGCGCTACTGGTATGATTGGTCAAGAAGTTGTAAAACTTTGTCATCAGTCTGGTATACGGGTTAATTATCTTACTACAAGTAAAAGCAAAATAGTTTCTGAAGGAAACTATCAGGGTTTTTATTGGAACCCTGCCAAAGGTGATATCGATGCTGCCTGTTTTGATGACGTTGAGGTAATCATAAACTTAGTTGGAGCCACAATTGCCAAGCGTTGGACGCCTAAATATCGCAAAGAAATTATTAATAGTAGAGTACAAAGTACTAATCTGCTGCGCGAAACTTTAATTAACACCAAACACAGTATTCGACAAATCGTTTCCGCAAGTGCTATAGGAATTTACCCTAGCTCTTTGCAGAACTATTATAGAGAAACGAGTAGTGAAAAAGATTTTGGCTTTCTGGGGGATGTGGTGAATAAGTGGGAGTATAGCGTAGAAAAATTCAATGCTTTAGATATAGATGTGTGTATCTTAAGAATAGGCTTAGTCCTAGCCAGTAAAGGAGGCGCTTATCCTAAAATTGCTAAACCCATAAAATATGGACTTGGGGCTGTTTTTGGAAGCGGTAAACAGTGGCAGAGTTGGATTCATATAGACGATTTAGCTGCAATCTTTTTGTTTGCCGTAGAACAAGAACTTATTGGCGTATTTAATGCGGTGGCACCTAATCCAGTTACGAATCATAAATTAACACATTGTACAGCAAACGAATTGGACAAGACTATATACTTGCCAAGAGTTCCAAAATTTGCAATGGCATTACTTTTAGGTAAAATGCATCGTTTATTATTTGATAGTCAACGAGTAAGTGCGGATAAAATTCAAGAGGCAGGCTATAGTTTTATTTATGACAACCTTCCCCCTGCGGTTAAGGATTTAGTGCAAGATATATAGGTTTTTTTGAAATAAATAAAAGCTGCTTTTCTAAAGCAGCCTTTATTTATAAGAATTATTGTACTATTATGCTTTTTTAGCTTTTACCATAATCTTCACTTCTACATCGTCATTGATGAACTTATCTCCTAAGTTTTCAAAGACAGATTTTGATCCATAATTTACACCCCAATCTGTTCGGTTGATGGTAAATGGCTCAGATGTTAATTCCATCATATCGCCATTGATGGTAGAAGTCGCAGGAAATGAAATATTTTTAGATTTTCCTTTTAAGGTTAAATTTCCTTTGATCATTGCTTTACCTTCATTTTCGGTAATTCCGGTAATTTCAAATTTGGCAGTAGGATATTCCGCTACATTAAAAAAGTGATCTTCTTTTCCTTCTCCTTCACCTTTTAAGTGCCCTTCAAGACTAGCTTTTTCATCACCTTCGAGGTCTGTAACTTCAATAGAAGTCATGTCAATAGTAAAGTCACCACTTTCTACTTTTCCATATTTGGTAGTAACGGATCCTTTAGCAACATTGATGGTACCGGTGTGCTCACCTGTCGGTTTAGATCCGGTCCAGGCTACCATACTTGCTGCTGGGTCGACGGTAAATACAACCGCCTCTACCGGTGCTTCTTTTACTTCTTCTGCATCTGATACTTCTGCTTCATTTTTTTTCTCGTTTTTACAAGAAATAGCGGTTAGCAGAATGGCTGCTATTACTAATAAATTACCAACTCTAGTTTTCATAAATTATTTAGGTTTTAGTTTAGAACTCAATCAAAATTATTTGATTTCTCTGGGAAGTGCTCTTAAATAAATACTAAAATATTCCTGTGACATTATGACATTAAAAGAAAAATGGCAGTACTTTTGCTGCTGCAAAAACAAAACTTGTAAAACGTACTAGTTACAATGAGTAAGAAAGACAAACATACAGAAGAGGTGAAAGACCAAGTTGAAGAGATGGTTGATGAATCTGTAGAAGAATCTTCAGAGAAAGAAGCGGTTAATAAAGAAGATCAGCTCAAAGAAGAAGTAGAAAAGGAAAAAGACAAATTCCTAAGACTTTTTGCCGAATTCGAAAATTACAAAAAAAGAACTTCCAAAGAACGTTTAGAATTGTTTAAGACAGCAGGCCAAGATGTAATAGTATCTATGCTACCAGTTTTAGATGATTTTGATAGAGCGTGGAAAGAAATAGAGCGATCGGAGGATAAAAATCTGATTAAAGGTGTTGAGCTTATCCATAACAAGTTGAAAGAAACTTTAAAGGGTAAAGGATTAGAAGAAATTGAAGTTGCTGCTGGCGATACTTTTAATGCCGATAATCACGAAGCGATTACACAAATACCTGCGCCAACGGAAGATATGAAAGGCAAAATCGTCGATGTGATTGAAAAAGGGTATAAGTTGGGTGACAAAGTAATTCGTTTTCCAAAAGTGGTAACTGGTCAATAAATAGAGGATATGAAGCAAGATTTTTATGAAATACTGGGCGTAAGTAAGAGTGCCTCTGATGCAGAGATTAAAAAAGCCTATCGCAAAATGGCGATCAAATATCACCCGGATAAAAATCCAGGAGATTCGGTAGCTGAAGAAAACTTCAAAAAAGCAGCTGAAGCCTATGAGGTGTTAGGTGATCCTAATAAACGTGCTAAATATGACCAATACGGTCACCAGGCCTTTGAAGGTGGTGGCTTTGGTGGAGGTGGCATGAATATGGATGACATCTTTAGCCAATTTGGTGACATATTTGGTGGTTTTGGTGGTTTTGGTGGTTTCGGCGGCGGTGGCGGTCGTCAACGACGCGTTAAAGGAAGTAATTTACGTATCCGAGTAAAGCTTACCTTAGAGGAAATTGCCAATGGTGTTGAAAAGAAAATAAAGGTAAAACGGAAGGTTCAAGCTCCGGGTACTACGTATAAAACCTGTGGAACTTGTAACGGAACCGGTCAAATGACCAGAGTTACCAATACTATACTCGGTAGAATGCAAACTGCTACTACCTGTAGTAGCTGTGGTGGTGCAGGGCAGGTTATCGATAATAGACCTGCTGATGCTGACGGGCAAGGGTTAAAAGTGTCTGAAGAAACAGTGAGTATTAAAATACCTGCTGGTGTAGAAGATGGTATGCAGCTTAAAGTGAGTGGTAAAGGTAATGAGGCTCCTGGTAATGGAGTTCCAGGGGATTTACTGGTTGCTATTGAAGAGTTAGAACACCCTAAACTGCAACGTGAAGGTGATAATTTGCACTATGATTTATATGTCAGTTTTTCTGAAGCAGCTTTAGGTGCATCAAGAGAAATTGATACCGTATCCGGTAAGGTGAGGATAAAAATTGATGAAGGTGTGCAAAGTGGTAAAATCCTCAGATTAAGAGGTAAGGGGATACCAAGTATTAATGGATATGGTAAAGGAGATCTGTTAGTGCACGTTAATGTGTGGACACCAAAAACCTTAAACAGAGAGCAACGCGAGTTTTTCGAAAAAATGGCTAAAGATGACCATTTTCAGCCAAATCCGGATAACGGAGATAAGTCCTTTTTCGAAAAAGTAAAGGATATGTTCTCTTAACAAAAAATCAAAGCATATTGAGGTTAATACAGTTATTGACTTGACAATAGTGTTATTTGATTAATAAAAATTTGTATATTTGAGATATCACTAACACTTTTAGTGATAATTTTTCTTTTTCATAGCAATTTTTTTCCCATCCTTAATACCTGGTATTTAGGGTGGGTTTTCTTTTTAATACGACCTCATCTATGCGTATCAGGTTGTTGAAGTTTTTAATTTTGAAATTTAGCCGAATAAGAATCTCGTTTTTTATAGGCGAAGTTCTCTAAGTTTTTGTAATATTCCACTTTAATCGTATGTCAATGACAAATTTATTGGAAGTAAAAAATGTAAGTAAGCATTTTGGTTCTTTTACTGCACTGGATTCGGTAAGTTTATCGGTACCCGAAGGTAGTATTTTTGGTCTGCTTGGACCCAATGGAGCCGGCAAAACCACACTAATTCGTATTATAAATCAAATCACCATGCCTGATGAAGGTGAGGTGTTTCTTGGACAAGAAAAACTTCATCCTTTGCATATTAAAGATATAGGCTATTTACCTGAGGAACGAGGACTATACAAATCAATGAAAGTAGGGGAGCAGGCCTTGTACCTGGCACAATTAAAAGGGTTGTCAAAGCAAGAAGCTAAAGAACGACTTAAATACTGGTTCGATAAGTTCGAAATTTCACATTGGTGGGGTAAAAAGATTCAGGAGTTGTCCAAGGGGATGGCACAAAAGGTGCAATTTATTGTAACGGTTTTACATCAACCAAAACTACTGATATTCGATGAACCCTTTAGTGGTTTTGATCCTGTAAATGCCAATATCATCAAAGACGAAATTTTAAAACTTAAAGAAGAAGGAGCAACTATTATTTTTTCTACACATCGAATGGAGAGTGTAGAAGAACTTTGTGACCACATTGCTTTAATCAATAAGTCTAAAAAATTAGTAGAAGGAAAGCTCTCTGACGTCAAAAGGTCACATAAAGGGAATATCTTTGAAGTTGGAGTGTTGTTTGATGATCAGGATCGGAGGTTACAAGAATTGAAGCAAAAGTTTGTAGTTACTGATGCAAACTTTAAAACTATTGATGAGCAGTTAAAAATAAAAGTAACCTTAGAGGATAATGCCAGTCCTAATGACCTATTGGCTTATCTGACTGCAAATGGTAGGGTGTTGCGTTTTAACGAAGTGATCCCTACTGTAAATGAAATATTCATTAAAACCGTTTCAGAAAATGAATAATCTACCCTTAATACTTAAAAGAGAATTTATCGCCAGAGTGCGTAATCGTACTTTTGTAGTAATGACATTTTTGAGTCCCTTAATCTTTGTAGGGATGATTTTGTTAATTAGTTGGTTAGCGACAATTAATAGCAGCGATGTAAAACAAGTCGCAGTTGTTGATGAAACAGGTTCATTTTTTGAAATTTTAAAGAGCTCAGAAGAGGTAAACTTTTTAAATTATACAGACTATAAACTAGAACAGGCTAAAGATTCTGTGCGATCAAAGGAGCTATATGGATTATTGTATATTCCCGGTAATACGGCTAATAGCAAACTGGAGGAATCAGTGCAATTTTACGCGGATGAATCACCGAATATTTCCGTTATAAGAAATATCGAAAAAAGTATTGCCACTAAAATTACCAATCAAAATTTTAAAGAACAAGGGTTAGATATCCATAAAATAGAAGAAGCCCGTGCCCGTGTCAATATACAGATTGAAAATTTTTCAGGAGAGAAAACATCAAAAATGTCAACATATATTAAGATGATTTTTGGTGGAGCTGCAGGATATTTTTTAATGATGTTTATCATTATCTATGGCAATATGGTGATGCGCTCGGTAATCGAAGAAAAATCGAATCGTATTATCGAAATTATCATTTCTTCGGTGAAACCGATGCAACTGATGTTGGGTAAAATCTTGGGCACTTCCTTTGCGGGCATTTTACAATTTTTTATTTGGGTATTATTAGGAGGGATATTGTTAACGGTAATCACCTCTATATTTGGGGTTAATGCACAGCCGCCATCAATGGATGCTGCTGAAGCGATGGCAGGTGCCAACCAAGAACAGATACAACTTATATTAAATGATATTTTAAAATTACCATTGCTAACGCTGGTAGTTTCTTTTTTGATCTATTTCATAGGAGGCTACTTTTTGTATAGTGCTATTTATGCTGCGATTGGAGCTGCTGTAGATAGCGAAACCGATTCTCAACAATTTATGTTACCGGTTATCCTACCCTTGATGCTAGGAATTTACGTAGGTTTTTTCTCAGTGATTGAAAATCCGCACGGTACTATTTCGACCATATTTTCTATGATTCCACTGACTTCTCCCATAGTTATGCTGATGAGAATTCCATTTGGGGTACCCTGGTGGGAAGTGGCGATATCTATGCTATTACTAATCGCTAGTATTGTTTTAGTAATTTGGTTTGCCGGTAAGATTTATAGAATTGGTATATTGATGTACGGTAAAAAACCGACCTACAAAGAATTGTTTAAGTGGCTTAAGTATTAATTGCTATGATCATTCAAGAAGAAATTACAGAACAGGCAAAAGAATTTATCGAAGAAAATGTCTGGGATAGTGTTCGGGATTTCCTGGAATATGAGATTTTTCATTTTGGAGATAAAAATCCGCTAGTACTAACTGTTGGACTATTGATTTTTGTCTTTATTGTTTTTATAGTAACCACAGTGCTGCTGCGAATGGTTCGCAAAATAGTGACAAGAAGAATGGAGTCATCAGACAAACAAAAGTTTGATTCTGTTTTTTCATTTTCTAAATATTTTATTTATGTCATTGTCATCTTTTTTGCCTTAGATAGTATTGGGTTCAATATCACCGCCGTTTTTGCAGCCTCTGCAGCATTATTGGTTGGTGTTGGTTTGGCATTGCAAACCTTTTTTCAGGATATATTATCGGGCATATTCATATTTATAGATAAAACAGTACACGTTGGAGATATCATTGAATTAGATGGTAAAATAGGTAGAGTAGAAGAGATAAAACTCAGAACCACCAGAGCGGTCACTATAGATAATAAAGTCCTTATTATTCCAAACCATTTGTATTTGACCAATACACTTTACAACTGGACCCAAAATAATATCATTACCCGAGAGTTTATCGAGGTAGGTGTTGCGTACGGTAGTGATACCACTTTAGTCAAAGAATTGTTGATTAAAGCAGCATTGTCAAATAAAATGGTACTTAAAAAGCCTGCACCCTTGGTATTATTCACCAATTTCGGAGATAGTTCGCTTAATTTTAGGCTGGTATTTACGATCAATGATAGTTTTATGGCAGCCATTCCAAAAAGTGAGATCCGATTTGAGATTGATCGTTTGTTTAGAGCGCATAACGTAGAAATTCCATTCCCACAACGTGTGGTTACTATGGCCGGTGGTTCGAAAAAGGAGTAAGTTGGTATGAAGGCAACAAAAAACATCCTATTGTTTTTTTTAGTACACAGCTTTTTTGCCGTGTACGGCCAAAGTACAGATTTAGCTCGATTAGAATACACGAATATACCGCTGCAAGGAAGCGATAATCAATTTAGTAGATTTAGAATCTCAGGTAATATTCCTTTTAAACTAAATGATAAGGGAT
Organism: Aquimarina brevivitae; assembly: GCF_004216895.1. GTDB lineage: Bacteria > Bacteroidota > Bacteroidia > Flavobacteriales > Flavobacteriaceae > Aquimarina > Aquimarina brevivitae. The sequence goes on from NZ_SGXE01000001.1 coordinate 1,597,936, forward strand.
CATACCTCGTTATAGAAACCCAATATCGATACCACAGCCTTCAAGTAAAAGACCCGGTACCTTTTATTGATCCTCAGGGTTTAGATGCATTACAGACTTATGGACTGGCACTAGGTTATACCTTTAAAATAAATCAGAACTGGCGTTTTGGTGCCAAATTTGGAACCAGGATGTCGTCGAACTTTGAAGCTTCGGGCATTGAAGCAGATGACTTTAGATACACAGGTTCTTTTTATTTTATACGAACTAGTGACAAAAGTTTGTTACCGCTAAAATCCAGGCTGATTGTTGGAGTACAATATTCTAACCCTGCAAGTATACGATTTCCCTTACCTATTTTGAATTACTATAGGCGTTTTAAACCACGTTGGTCTTTTGCCTTGGGTACGCCAAAAAGTAATATCAAATATTTCTTTAATGAAAAAAATACCTTACAACTTTTTGTGAGTTTAGATCAATTCTATGCTAACTTGCAAAATGATCGTATCATTACACAAAACGGGCTTACCCAAATTGCAGAAAATATATCTTTGATTACGGTGGTAAATGCGTTGGGATACGAACATTATTTTACGGAACACTTATTGTATTACGCTTACGCAGGATACACATTATTAAACGAAATTCGCTTACGAGATAAGGATCAAGAGGATGTGTATATCCTTAATGATCAAAATACTTTTTATTTTAGAAGCGGCATAAAAATTAAAATATAATGGCAAAAATACTTGTTATAGAAGACGAATCAGCAATACGTAGAGTATTGGTTAAAATACTATCAGAAGAAAGTGATCAATATGAAGTAATTGAAGCAGAAGATGGACTGGTAGGTATAGAAAAGATAAAAGCAGATGATTTTGACTTGATTCTCTGTGATATAAAAATGCCTAAAATGGACGGAGTCGAAGTGCTTGAAGCCGTTAAAAAAATAAAACCTGAAATTCCTATCGTAATGATCTCCGGTCACGGGGATTTAGATACCGCTGTTAATACGATGCGATTAGGTGCGTTTGATTATATCTCAAAGCCACCAGATTTGAATCGTTTGCTGAATACCGTTCGAAATGCATTGGATCGAAAAGAATTGGTCGTAGAAAATACGATGCTGAAGAAAAAGGTATCTAAGAACTATGAAATGATCGGAGAGTCTAAAGCGATTTCGGATATTAAAGAAATGATTGAAAAAGTAGCACCTACCGACGCCCGGGTATTGATTACAGGTCCCAACGGAACCGGGAAAGAGTTAGTAGCGCACTGGATACACGAAAAGAGTCAACGTGCCAAAGGACCGATGATCGAGGTGAATTGTGCAGCAATACCTAGCGAGCTTATAGAAAGTGAACTTTTCGGTCACGTTAAAGGTGCGTTTACCTCTGCGAATAAAGATCGAGCCGGTAAATTTGAAGCTGCCAATGGCGGAACCATATTTTTAGATGAGATCGGAGATATGAGCCTTTCTGCTCAAGCAAAAGTATTACGCGCCCTGCAAGAAAATAAAATTCAACGTGTGGGTAGTGATAAAGATATTAAGGTAGATGTACGTGTGGTGGCAGCAACCAACAAAGATCTCAAACAGGAGATTGAGGATAAAAAATTTAGAGAAGATTTATACCATCGATTAGCTGTAATATTAGTACAGGTACCACCATTAAATGATCGTAGAGATGACATTCCGTTATTGGTAGAGCATTTTGCCAATAAAATTGCAAAGGAGCAGGGTACGGCCTTAAAAAAGTTTTCGCCCAAAGCCATCAAACAATTACAGCAGTACGATTGGACAGGTAATATCCGAGAATTGCGCAACGTTATTGAGCGTTTAATTATTCTGGGAGGTAAAGAAGTTAATGAAGAAGATGTAAAGCTTTTTGCAGCGAAATAAGAGTGTAAAGTCAGTAGCGTAAGTACGACTACTACTACCAATTGAACATAAAGGTCATAGCCCCAATGAGATTTAAAAGGTATTTGATAGGATTGCTGCTTAGTTCTGCAGTTATGGCAACTGCACAATACGAGCCTCAAGCCTGGAATTATGGATTGACCAGTAGTAAAACGATTGGTATCGAAGCTGAGGTTGGCTTTGGTGTTCGTATCGAATATGCGCCCAATTGCTATACTACTTATATGGCAGAATACAATCGATCGTTTGATTTTGGTGATACTGAAGAAGATTTAAGTTTTAATGAATTGGCTTTAGGTGTCAACCTCATTTTATTCAACTGGTATCCTACCACCATCACTGCAGGTATGGGCTATGTTGGTAACAATTCTAAATTGATTACTGAAGACGGCGATGATGCTTTTTTGGTGATAAGCTCGGAGACGTTTAACCACGGAGCACAAATAAAACTCAGGGCTTTACATCAGGTTGCTATACCGATCCACATTTTTGCAGAACTAAATCTCAAAAGCTTAGGTAATGATTTTCATACCGTATTGATTGGTTTTAGTTATGATTTTAATGCCAGATAGGTAGTAATTTTAAGGTGGAAAAAGATTGCAAGATCCACTTTATAATTTTTGTGAATTATTTCAATTAAAGATTTCTGGATTATAAATTTAACGTAAAATGGATTAATCAATTAATAGTATGAAAATATGTGAAACTTTTTTCATTTTATTTTTATCTTTAGGAAAAAATAAAAATCAATGCCTATTCAAAAGGTATTCTCATATTTCCTAAAATTTTTACTTACACAAATCAGCTTACTTAAAATTCTATTATGAAAAATCTAATCTTAACTTTCTTTGGGCTTACTGTTCTTTACAGTTGCAATGAATCCCCCACATTTGATAAAAAACTGTTGGATCCTGAGGTTATCGATCATAATGTTCCCTTGTCAACTGAACCTTATGCAGATGAGGAAGTGCTAAAAAATCTAGCCCCAATACGTCAAAGATTCGATAATTTTGCAATTACTAAGGATAGTGAATTCATAAATGATAGGATGACTTCTTTTGGCAAACAAATGCCAAAGACGGTTTATGAACCCGTTAAAGATAAAGCATTCTTAATGGCAGGATGGCAATTAACTTCTACTTTAATTGTGGTTGGTGATGATGGGTTGATCGTTGTTGATCCCGGAGAAAGTGATGAGGCTTCAAAAAGAATCATTGAAGATTTTAGAAAAGTAACTGGTATTAATTTGCCGGTTAAAGCAATTGTTTATTCACACAGGCATCCAGATCACTCATTTGGAGCTGCTGGTATGGGTGTTACTCAAAAACAGGTAACCAATGGAGAGGTAAAAATATTTGCGCATTACCAATTTATGGATTATTTAGCTAACGACGCAAGTGTTGTAGGGTCTATACTAACAGAACGGACAGCATACGGAGGAGCAACTTATTTAGGGCAAAATGAAAAAGGACTTGTCCACGCTGGTTTAGGGCCTACTTTTGCCGGAGGTAAAATATCTTTTTATAGACCTACTGACGAAGTTAAAGGAGAGCTAATAACAGAGGTAGCTGGTGTAAAAATGATTCTATTTGAGGCTTATGGTGATGCCGAAGATGAAATTGATGTGTATTTCCCTGACTTAAAGCATGTGCACGGTTCAGAAACGGTACAGGGAGAGTCTTTTCCGAATTTATATACCCTCAGAGGTACAAAATACAGAGATTTAGTCAAATGGTATAAAGGTGTTGATAATTTATTAGCTTACGCTAAGAAAAGTGACAGTTATAGTCACTCCCATATGAGATCCTGGGTAGGTAATGAATTTATTGTAGAACGCATTCAGAATTACAGAGATGCTATTCAATATACACACGATCAGTCTATTTATCATATGAACCAAGGTGCCACAAGAGAAGAATTGGTGGCGTTGGTTTCATTACCAGAACACCTCAAAAAGGATCCTTGGTTACAAGAATTTTATGGTAGTGTAGAACACGTGGTCAGGAACGTGTATAACGGATATCTTGGATGGTATTCTGGTGATGCTACTGAGCTTGCAACACCATCCTTTTATAGAAAAGCTAAATTGTACGTGTCTGCCATGGGAGGTCGCGATAATATATTAAAAATAGCTGAAGAAGCTATTGAGGCTAAAGACTACGGCTGGGCTATGGAAATTACTACACATTTGATTAGATCCAATCCTAAGGATACTGTTGCCAGAAATGTTAAAGCTAGGGCGATGGAGGCTTGGGGATTTGATCAATCCAATATTTATTATAGAAACTTTGCATTATCGGGTGCAAAAGAGTTGGACGGTACTCTTGATAAATCGGGAGCTTTTGATTTTGCAAATCCGGTTATTATTCAACAGTTTTCTATTGGAACAATTCTTGAAAATTTGAGAGTTAAAATAAATGCACCCAAAGCGACAGATGCAAATTTTAAAATTGGTTTTAACATATCGGATCGGAATGAACAATATGGATTTCACGTTAGAAATGGAATTGCCGCCTTTTACGATTATATCCCTCAAAATTCAGATTTAGTGCTTAGTGTGCCAAGTAGTGTTGTATATGACTTTGTTTTAGGTAAAGGAAAAGTAAAAGACGCAATCAAAAATGGAGTCGGTACTGCCGATGGAGATATAAATCAATTAGATACATTTGCAAACTATTTTGATTTTAGTAAGTCGCCCATAAACCTATCTTCAAGATAAGATAGCATGTTTACATTTTTGGTAATGGAGATTGGAGAATTGAGTTGACTAAAAGTCATTAGATGCATAACAAGTGACGTTATGTTATGAAAAAGATCATATTTACTTTAGTCATATTAATAAGTGCTAAAAGTTATACACAAAATGAATTTTTTCTTGATGTATATATTGAAAAAGAATTGTTTTCTTTAGATCGATTATCATTACTTGTTGAAACTAATTATAAGCATGCATATCAAAAAAGCAGATGGAGAAGAGGCGCTTTGAACGTAAAGTTAGAACATCAACTTTCTTCGAATTGGTTATTGTTTGGTAAGTTGGTAAACAACTATCGCTTTGACAATATTTTGGGTGATTTTTATGAACTTAGACCATCTTTAGGTGTTGGATTAAAAGTTCCGTTATTTAAAAAAATAAGCTTTGCGCAAAAGTTAGCTGTAGAATGGCGTAATTTTTTCATTTCAAGACACGATCAATATCTAAGGTCAAGATATAAAGTTCAATTAAATTATAGATTTGACAAAAGAAACGAATGGAATATTAACTCTGGATTTGAGTGGTTCTTTTTAAGAGATCCTGTATTGAATGAGCGATATTCAACTTCTAGGAGATTTTCAACCTTTATATCAAAAGAGATCAAAACGGTTACCTTAAAATTGGGATATCAACGAGAAGTTTTTCTTAGAAGCAGTAGTAACTTTAATAGAATTGGTAATACTGTTTCTTTTCAAATAGCATTTTAGTAGCATTATCGAAAACAAAATTCTTATTCAGTATAGGTGCATCAATCTAAGAATCGGTTTGATTTTCAAAAGTATCTATGGTGACCTTGGTATCTTGATTGTATAGCTTTATAAATTTCACTTCTTTTGTTTCCTCAGGTAAGCCATAGTTAGTATATATGGTGTATTTAAGATACACAGGGTTTTCCTTTACATATTGACCATTCAAAGATTGAATATTCACTATCCATTTTCCAGGAAAATTTTTATCCACGATAAATTGTTTAGAATAGACACCATTTCTAATTTCGGTAGCAATCATTTCAGGATCTGATTCATAAAACCTGGACCAGGTGTAGTATTTGTTATCTGGATTTACAAATTGAACCTGAAACTCAGCCATAGGATCACTCCAGTCCAAATCGATTTTTATAGGTACTGATTTTACTGTATTGAACATTTTAGGTAAATCTTCTGAAGAAATATAGTTTCGGTACAAATTGGCAAATTTTTGAAATTGAGTTTCAGCTTGCTCTAATATTGGGGCAAAGTCAATTCCTTTTTCATCGTTAGCCAATATTCTTTTGTATATATAAAGTGACTCCGTAAGTCTTTTGTTTTCCATATAAGTTCTGGCTAAATCCAAGTAGGCCTGAGCAGAACTTTGGTATTGTATTTCAAAAATTCTTAGATACACCAGTAGTGCTTTTTCTTTTTGCTCATTCGCTTCTAAATGAAAAGCAAGTGACCTAAGTGCTTGGGGGTTGTTCCAGGCTAAGTCTGCAATACTGGATAATACCTCATTACCAATAGCTGTATTATACCTATAAAAAAAGGTTGCTGCGTACTGATAGAAAGGAACTTCATTAACGTGATTGGCTCTTAGGGTATAAAACGTTGCCAATGCGTCGTCCAAAGATTTTGTGTTTTTTAATTGGTTGACATAAGCTGGTGCTTTATAATAGGGGTCTACTGTAGGTAGCGTTTCTTTATAATCATTTCCTTTAACTAACAAGGTGTTTAATTCGCTAGGGTCTCTATATTTCGGACCTTTCTTGGTTTCTACGATGAATACACCTGCTCTACCGGCATTGCCATAACGGGCAGAACCTGCGGGGCCTGAAATTACTGAAATACTTGCTATCCTGGCAGGTTGCAGAAACAACGGAGGGCTAAAATACTGTGCTCCATCTACAATCCATAAGGGTTGGCCTTGGTTGTTAAAGGAACTTACTCCTCGAATGAGATAAGTTGCCTGGTCACCGAATCCAAAAACTTGAACCCCCGGCAAGCGATTCCTAATGATATCTGATAGATAGATGGCGGATTTAGGGAATTCATCATTGGTTAAGGTATACAATGCCGTTCCTGAAGCTCTTTTGCTTTCCTTTTTACCAAGAACGTCCATAGTTTTACTGTCCGTGGTATCTTTAACTGCTGTTTTCAGGTTTATTTCTTCGAGTACGGTGGCTTCAGAAGTAAAAGATAGATTAATAGGTTGACTCCTATCAACTACTGTTTTGGTTTCGGGGATCATACTCAAAAACTCAAATCGAAGCACTTGACCTTCCTCAGCGGGTATTGTATAATTGCCATCTACATTGGTTTGTGCTTGAATTAAAGTTTCTTGTACAGTTATGATTGCTCCTTGTACAGGCTGTCCATTCTGAGTCACGGTTCCTGTGATCATATCTGCTACAGTAGTATCAAAATCTCTAAAATCATCCTGATCTTTTCGGATTTGTTTTAGCGCGGTGTCGACATCACTTTGGTATAGGTCAATAAGATATCCTCCGGATAGCTCACAGGTATTTTGCATCGTAGCTCTATCTGCCTCTTTACTACTATTGATAAAAAAGATGGGAACATTAAAGATATTGCTATAGTCTCCAAAGGTAGCCTGACCATCACTACAGATTAGATAAATATCTGGGGTATGCCCTTCGGTCAATAAATTGGAAAAATTGGTGCCCCCATTATACCTAAAGGATCGGATGGCTGCTATCAAATTCGAAGTATTGCCATTTTTGATGGTAAATAGTTGAGCTACTTTTTTATCTGCGGCAAAAGGAATTAAGGTAACGTCAACATTCTTAAGTCCTGCGAGATATTGGGTTAAGAAGTTGAGCTCTTTATCCAGATCTCTATCTTTGGTAGATAAGGAAGTATCCCAAAATAGTGTAATGTCTTTGGGCTCTTCTCTTTCTTTAAAGTCACCATCTGCGGGTACGGAAGCCTCTACCGTAAATGCCATACCGGTATTCGTAAATTTTTTCCAGCTATCCTGGCTTACATCTCTCAGATACGCTTTTCCTCTATTAGTACCCTGAACAGAAAAGCCAATATAGTCACCATAGACTTCCACCAACTCAATACTTATAATGAAATCATCTTGTACCACAATGTTGTAGGGGCTAAGGTCAATGGTTTCTTGAGCGTGATGCTTTGCTTTAATGGTGTGATAAATATTTTCCGTAACTAGTTTGTCTCCCGGTTTATTGTGTTTTTCTTCATATACATTGACTCTTACCAGTAAACTATCCGACTCATTTTCGTTAACCACAAAGTTAAGTTCACGCAGTTTCACATCATCGTGGCGTACTTTGATTAGGGTCGCAATTTCGCCTCCCAATCCTTTTTTATCTTTCCAGTATCCAATGAAATTATAAAATCCTCTCGGTTTATTGAGCATTAGTTTTCTGCGTTTAGCAGCCACGAGTGTGGCCTCCTCCAATTGGGTAATAGTAGGACGCATATAGATTTTATTGGTTCTGGCTAAACGAGCATATAGGTCTTGAAGCTTAATTTTCAAGGTTTCATAGCCTAGCATGGAAATCTGTAATGTAGCATCTTGACCCACGGCATTTTCATCAAATTCCAAAACTACCTTACCATTTTGATCACTAACCGTACCAATGGCCTGATCCACAAATCCAACATTGACGTAGGGGATAGGCTGATCGGTATCGGTATCTAAAACAACAGCGTCGATCGTTACTACGTATTGCGCCTGTATTGAGATTGTGCTAAATAGAATAAAGAGTACTAGGTAAAAATTAGTTTTCATAGCTGTGAAAAATGTATGAAGAGATTATTTAAAGCTTTAGATTCTCTAAAAAGTTATGGAACCAAACATATATTGAACTTCCTTTAGATGTTTATTATAAAATTTTGGGATAGCTTCGTATTCTAAAAAGTAAACTATCCCATTTACTTTATGATATTGTGTGAGTATATTGTATACATCAGTTCCAATTTTTGCTGTTCGTTGTACGATATATGCTTTTCCGTATTTGCTATCGGTAGTATGGATTACTATTTTATTTCTTTTTAACTCTTCTTCATTATATTTTGTACCAATGCTATGGGATATTATATCCTCAATAGATACGGTATTGGGTGGAGCATCAACTCTAAATATCTGAAAATGCACTTTACTTCTACGTCCTCTTTTATTTTTAGGAGCATAATAAGTGAAAAGATTCATATGTTCGTACGTAAACCAACTATCCAAAAGCTTGAATGTGTATCCTTCCTTTTCAATTTCCGAATATGCAATATCCTCTTTAGAAGATTGGGCAAATAAATTGTGCTGTACGATAAAACTCAAAAGTATAATCGCGAAAAAGGAGTTTAAAGTTTTTTTCATAGCATTTCTTTGATGTATGTATAGTATAGTGTCAAAGACAATAATTTTGTTACTACCAATCTTCTACTTTTTTGGTTTGGAATGCGAAAATAGCCGCTCATTAGCACAAAAACAACATTAGGACTCTGGCTTTAAGGCAGTAATTCTGGGTTTTCGATAAGATGGTATGAGAAGCGGATTAAAGATGTTAAAATATGAACTGTAAAAGGCAGGGTAAGAAAGAATTTACATCCTGAATGTACTTGAGTAATATATGCTATAACGATCAAATAATTAATGGGTCGGCAGAATGAATATAGAGATAGTATCGTATTCCATACAAAGTAAACAAATTGTTATTTAGCGATTCCTTAAGAAGCCTCTCCATTAATTTTATATATCTTAAAAATCAAACGGTAGCTTCACGATGATGCTGTGAATTTAAGCGCAATACTAGCATAATACACTAATTGGCGATTAAAGTGACACATATCAATGGATTAGCGTGAAGCCTACACACAAGACTATCTTAATTCAAATCAATACCATAAGCTTCCAGGAGTAATCTTAGGGAAGCTTACTTATTAAAACGCAACGTATGAAAGAAATGTTAGACATCAACAATCCAGAAAGTTTAGGTCAATGTCCGTTTAGAGGTACCCGAGTAGGAGGTGCTCTGGGTAAACAACCTCAAATTGACGACTGGTGGCCCAACCGCTTAAAGGTGGAGCTACTCCATCAAGACCCACCACAGGCCAATCCGTTATCAGATTACGATTATAAAGAAGCCTTCCTAAAACTTGACTATGAAGCGCTTAAAAAGGATATCAAAGCGCTATTGACCGACTCCAAAGACTGGTGGCCGGCGGATTATGGCAATTATGGTCCACAAATGGTTCGAATGGCCTGGCACTCGGCCGGATCGTATCGAATTGCTGATGGTCGAGGAGGAGCTGGTACGGCCTTGCAGCGCTTTGCTCCTATAAATTCCTGGTGGGATAATGGGAATATTGATAAATCCAGACGCTTAATATGGCCGATCAAGCAGAAATACGGAGCGGCAATATCCTGGGGGGATTTGATTATCCTTACCGGTAACTGTGCGCTAGAGCTGATGGGCTTCAAAACCTATGGTTTTGCAGCAGGTCGACGAGATGCCTGGGAGCCGGATCGCGGTACCTATTGGGGTACCGAATTCTGGAACGGAAAAACCATTTCTGAAGTACCTAAACAAAGTTATGATGGCAATCCAGGAGAAATGGTTACCCGAACCGTACGCTGGAAAGGCAAGCCAGGTGATGCATACTACGATCTCGAAAATCCTTTAGCAGCAACCAATCAGGCGCTGATCTACGTAGATCCCGAAGGGCCAAATGGTAATGGGGTGCCACTGGATTCTGCCAAAGATATCCGAGAAACCTTTGCTCGCATGGCGATGAATGATGAAGAAACGGTAGCACTGATTGCTGGGGGACACGCCTTTGGTAAAAGTCACGGGATGACACCACCAGATAAAATTGGTCCCGCACCAGAAGGCGCTCCAATCCAGGCGATGGGACTAGGCTGGCAAAATCCTAATGGTACCGGTTTTGCGCAATACACTATGACCAACGGTATTGAGGGTTCCTGGACACCGAATCCTACACAGTGGGACAACAGCTACTTAGAAAACCTGTTTAAATACGACTGGGAAAAAACGAAAAGCCCGGCAGGTGCGGTGCAGTACAAACCTAAAGATTCCAATGCACCCAAAACACCAGACGCCCATGAGGAAGGTAAAATGAATGAACTGATGATGATGACCTCTGATTTGGCGCTCAAAGAAGATCCGGCCTACAATAAGATTTGTAAAAAATTTCTAGAGGATTTCGACTACTTCAGTGAAGCCTTTGCAAAAGCCTGGTATAAATTAACGCATAGAGATATGGGGCCTAAGGATCGCTATTTTGGTCCAGAAGTGCCTAAAGAAGATTTGATATGGCAAGATCCGTTACCGAAACGTGATTATGAGCTGATCGATGCTAAAGATATTACCTACTTAAAAGACGAAATTTTAAGTACGGGTCATGGTATTTCAGCTTTAGTATCTGCTGCATGGTCCAGTGCATCTAATTATCGAGATTCGGATAAACGAGGAGGAGCTAATGGAGCCCGCGTTCGATTAAACCCCATAAAAAACTGGGAGGTCAACCGACCAGAGGAGTTGTCAGAGGTACTGGCGAGTTTAGAAACTATAGCTGCGGATTTTAATAAGGCGCAATCAGGGAACAAAAAAGTTTCAGTAGCCGATCTAATTGTACTCGGAGGCTGTGCCGCGGTAGAAAAAGCGGCCAAGGCTGCTGGAGTGGCTGTAGAAGTACCCTTTACTCCCGGTAGAGTTGATACCACACAAGAACTGACAGACGAAGAAAGTTTCAACTGGCTAAAACCCGTATCCGATGGTTTTAGAAACTATCAGAATGATAAAGTAGGTTTTCACATACGTCCGGAGCATCTGTTTTTGGATCGGGCACACTTATTAACGCTAACGGCACCTGAGTGGACAGCATTGGTAGGCGGATTACGAGTATTGGATCAAAACTATGATCATAGTGATCTCGGGGTGTTTACCGACAAGAAAGAAACGCTGAGTAATGACTTTTTTAAGGTGCTGACCAGTATGGAGTACGAATGGGTACCTGATGAAGCGGAAATGATATTTACGCTTAAGGACAGAAGTTCTGGTACGCCCAGGTATAAAGCTTCGCGCTGTGATCTGATTTTTGGATCCAATGCGCAACTGCGTAATATCGCTGAGGTTTATGCCGCTAATGATGGCCACGAGCGTTTTGTACATGATTTTGTCAAAGTATGGGACAAGGTAATGATGCTGGATCGTTATGATGTAAAAAATTCCTAGAGGTTAATATAATTGATACTACTAGATAGTAGTGTAGCGCTAAAAGCACATCGGTAAATTACTGATGTGCTTTTTAGATACTAAACTACTCGAAGAATAGCTATGCATACACGCTAAAAGCTCAACAGATTTCCAGGAATGTATTGTACAATGCCTATATTTATACGTTTTATAGTACCTCACACAAAATCATTCGCAATGAAAATTGAATTCGAAATTGACGAAAAGGAGTCCGTTCTGTTACTGGATATTATCAAACAGTTTATGGGGCAAACCTCCGATCCCCAGGCATTGAAAGCACTATCTAAAATTGCCACAGAGATTGAGGCAGATATGGCGATGGGCGATGAAATCTTTAAGCGCCTGCGATACCGACTCACACCCTATACCAATGGCAACCGAATTACACCAGCCGCAGCTATGAAATTGGATTTAGGGATCAGCCAGAACTTTTTGACCAGACTGGGTGGTTTGGAGCGGGAGGTGAATTCCTTACTAAAAAACATCGTACAAAAATATAAACCCGACTATGATTTGAGGACCTTACATCATATTCCGTTATCCGCAATCAAAAAATGTAAACGGATTACTGATGTGGTAACGTTAATCCAAAGTAGTTATGAAAGTTTGTAAAGTAGTACTAATTGTTTGCCTGTCCTTTTTGGTAAAAACGGTTGCAGCACAAGGAGTCAGTGTTACCCTGGGGGAGTCAACCTCCAATAGACTTACCAAGGTAAAACCGGCGCAGTTGTTGGCTACGTTTCCGGATAATGATACCATAGCGGATAGCTGGTTGATCAATGGATACCTGGAGGTGAAACTGGATAGTATTTGGGGACCTAGCGGTCGTGTGGGTATATTGGGTGAAATACATAAGAATAATTTAATAGCAAAAGAACAGGACATCCGGCAGTTTGGTCTGTCCTTGGAAAAAGACTTTTTGATTCAAAAGAAGACAGTAGACTATGACGGTAATCCAGACTATGCTTTGCATTCCCGATTTATCACTAACCTTACGGTACGCAGCAGCACCGATCGCATAAACGACGAACACGCCATCATTGCCAATTTGGGGATTGCGTATTCCCTAGAGCGAAGTAAACAATGGCGGTTTCTACAAACCAATACCCGATTGATACGGATGGACAGGGGATTTGGTAAAATCCTAACGCTGGCGCATAATCATAATTTTGGTATTAGCTACCTGGGTGGTGACCAGCAAGCACTGTTAGGCGATGTATCGTTTAGTGTGGTGGTGTTTCCCTTTAGCGGATTGATGAATACTATTGACCAGCCAGAATTTTTTCAGCTGCAATACCAACTCCAGGCTCGTTCTGTACTTGCGGGTAGTACCGAAAAGGAGCTCACTGCACTACAGCAGTTTTCTGCCGGAATCAGCTATGCCATCAACTCAAAATCATCAATTGGCATTGCCTACACCCATCAGGAAGGCGCAGACCCCTATACGGCATTAGCGGATCAAAAGTTTGAAACCTTGTCCGCTAAGCTTAGATTAGTGTTAGAGTAGTAATAACTATTTTTTTTCGATATCCTCCTTGGCAGCATCGCGTTGATCACTGCCTGGTAACTTTTCTTTTTTGTCACGTAGGTGCGAATCACCGTGATGGTCTTTTGGGATGCCATCAAATTTCCCTTTGTCTTCAAATGGTGCTGTGCTCATCGTTTTTTGTTTTAGCGATAAGATAACATAAATCACTGCCGTTACCTAAGGCTTTAAGGTTAGTTTAATATAAACGATACCGTAGTTTGGATTGCTTTTAACTAAACTCATTTCATTTGGTACTGATTTTATTACTTTTGTAGCAAATACCAAGGGTACAGTAATTTAAAAGTATTACACTAATTTAAATGAAGAAAACCATTCGTAACATAAAATCTATCTATCTATACCTATTATCATCAGTGTTTTTTTTAATTTCTATGAATTTGAGTACGGATAGTTAAGTAATTGCCTATGTGCTATTCGCTGTGGGTTGTAGTTTTCTTATTTCGGCGGTGATGAAGTATTTTAAAAATTAAAGTATGAATTTCTTTATTAAAAACCTACTCATTATATGTTGTTGCTTTTTATGCTGCCAGGGTTGTTATGATGATAAGGCTACATCTTCGAATAAAAATCTGATGTCTTCCGATGAGAAAGCGGTACTTTTATTGAAATCAAATTATAACCAATGGCTATACACTACATATGGTTATCGAAAATGGGCGCCAACAAAAAAGGATATCGATCGTGCACACCATATTTTGAGTACGGCGATCAAAAACGATGAATTTAACTTTTTAAAAACACCAAGTCTACAGGATTTAAAAGGGTATTATAGACAATATATTCCCTATATCAATGCTAAGGGAGAGAAAGTAATTAAAATAAACGCCTTTTGTGAATTATTAGAAGTACCACCAGCATCAACCAGTGAATCCAAGGTTTGGACAAAAATGGATTGGAAAAATAGATATGTGGATGTAGATGATGGAGGATATTGCTATTGGCGGGTAGTTATAAACTTGGATAGAAATACATATTACAACCTAATCATAGGGTAATATTTTGATAACCTATAAAACGTTAAGAATACCACACGCAAGGATTCGTGCGGTGGCAGTGAGCTTTGATACGTCTAGATGCTCATATCATCCTGCAATCGCTTAACACAAGATTAAGATCAAAAAAGTTGGCGATTGGAAATTTCAAAAATTACTTAATGAAGAATACTAAAGCAATTGCTATAATATTCATGCTACTTATTATTGGTTCTTGTAAAAATGAACCCTATAAATCCAATTTAAAGTTGACTGAACATCTACCGGATTTCACTTCTAAAATGACAGAAAATGATACTATAAAAATTTTTGCGGTATTAAATATGGAATGGTGGGTTAGACGTGACGAGTTAATCGTTACAAAAAGGAACAACGAAATTCGACTTCAAACAATTATTAAAGAGGATACTACATTTCAGATGAAAAATGAAATGCGAACAAATGTATTACCAGAAATAACCATTTCAAATAGCAACCATACCTTTGAGCAACATTTCTTAAATAAAATTGAGCGAACAAAAGATAAAAAACTACGACAATATATTTATAAGATAATATCACCTAATGATACGTTGATATTTTATACTGACGGATTGAGCGATAAAGGAGGCGAAGTAAGAGAGTATTACAAGTTTATGAACCAATATTATCCAGCTGAAAAGGAATTTCGATTTCCAGAAGTCAAAATTGAAGAAGTAGATGATTTTACGTTTTGAATAAATACCTTCGTTCTTTAACTTCTTCTAACTTCCAGCGATAATCCCTATCTTGCACAACCAACCTAAAGGAAATAAACACATGTATAGGAATAACCACCGTAGCTAGTACGGTTTGCCTAGGTTATAGTGCCATATAAATAGTTCAATACCTTAGTTAACCATACTACCCCATGGCTTCAAAAAAAGGAAAAGAAGAAAAATCAAGGCTGCATCCTCGAAATAAGAACCGAGCACGCTATGACTTACGTGCTTTAAAAAATGCTACTCCAGCATTAGCAATGCATATCAAACCTAACAAATATGGCGAGGATTCCGTCGATTTTTCGAACCCTTTGGCGGTTAAAGCACTGAACAAGGCATTGCTCCATCATTATTATGATATTACCAACTGGGAATTTCCGGATGAAAATTTATGTCCTCCGATTCCGGGTAGAGCCGATTACCTTCACTATATAGCAGATCTCTTGGCAGAACATAATTTTGGCAACATCCCAACAGGTAATAAAATTACAGGCTTAGATATTGGTGTAGGAGCGAGTTGTATTTACCCCATTATTGGGGTTACAGCCTATGACTGGCAATTTATTGGGTCTGATATCGCGCCTAAATCGATAGCTTCTGCTCAGCATATTGTTGCAACTAATCCCGCACTCAACGGTAAGATCGAATGTAGGTTACAACACCATAAGAAAGCTATTTTTAAGGGAATACTTAGTAAGGAGGAGAAAATTGATTTTACGCTATGTAATCCACCTTTTCATGCGTCCATAAAAGAAGCTCAAAAAGGAACACGACGAAAAATAAAGAACCTGACGGGGAAAAAAGAAAAAAAACCAACGCTGAACTTTGCAGGAATTAACGAAGAACTTATTTGTGAAGGCGGCGAACATACTTTTATTCATAGGATGGTGAAAGAAAGTAAACGGTTTGCTACCAATTGTTTTTGGTTTTCAACTTTAGTTTCCAAACAATCCAACCTAAAAGGCATGTATAACGCATTACAACAACTAAAGGCGAATCAAATCAAAACTATTCCTATGGGCACCGGCAACAAATCCAGTAGGATTGTAACCTGGACCTTCCTGGATGCAGCAGAACGAAAAGCGTGGAGAGAAACCCGATGGAAAGGATAAGTTTAGAAAGTACTGTTGCACTAAATTGAAGATTTGACAACGCCTAACGTTGCGATGAACTATACATTTTAAAATTAAGTTACTACTTTTGATGACCATATAAGGAATAAATGAACCCATTTATTTGTTCTGTTTATGGTTAAAGCCCCCAACATGAATTTAGAATTAGAAAACTTACAATCGACAATTAAAAGAAAATACAGCTTTAAATACAAACCTGAATTTTCTGAATCTTTTAAAACAGATAGCAAAGAAAGTCAAATCATTCCTTTGACCATCGAGGTCTTTGAAAAATTGGAATGGCCAATTGTTTATAGGGATACAAATTCTGTTGAAGCTAAGAGAAAAGGTGACTGGAATAAGCTAACTGAAAAGATAACAGTTACTAAAAAAGCAGCTGGACGAATAGAAGTACATAGTAAATCAATTGAGGGTAATTTTATTGATTTTGGAAAAAATTCATTAAGAACTGGTTTATTTATTGCGCTTTTTAAAAAGTTAGAAACCGAATATAAAGAAAATGGAAAGCTCGAAGTATTAGAAACTGAATTTGAAAAACAAAGTAATTGGGACGATTATGAAATCCCAGCTGAATTGCCAAAACCTAAACAATTCAGAAAACCGAGTTTAAGTCTTTCCATCCTTGGTGGGCTAAGTATTGTAGTCTTATTCGGTGTTTTGATAGCATTTTTGACCGTTAGTTTTACATATGTAATTGGTTTGTATGAACTTGGAATAGGGTTGGGAATAGGATACTTATTTGGTCAGGTTTTAAAGAAAACCAATTATGTTGATTTTAATCCAATTCAGTTTGTGCTTGCCGGTATGATGATTGTAATGTTTATTACTAATCAGTTTACACAGTATCAAATGCTAATTGCAGAAAACAACATTTCTGAATTTAGCTTTTTGGAGTTCATAAATATCCGTTTCAAAGGAGGTTTAACTATAAAAAGTTTGAATACGGGGTGGATTGGACTAACTTTAAGTTGGATATTTCAGATGACTTTTCCTTATTTCTTAGCACTTGCTAGAATAGGAGGGATTACAACCAGTTATACGATTGAAAAAGTTCCAAAAGAAGCTTTAGAATACACCGTCTACCTTTTTGAAATGAACAAATCTGAAAGTGAAGTAAGAGCAGTACTATCACAAAAAGGTTGGAATAAAAAAGTTGACCAAGATATGGTTTTTCAGGCAATAGGTGCGATACTTGGTTTTCAAGAAATGAATAGAGAGTAAATAATTGCTATCGCATCAAGTTTTTAGATTTAGTGAGCCTAACTTTTAGTAAGCTAGTTTAGATTATTTAACTTTGGATGACTCTTGTTTTGATGAACAGTTAAAATTATCATATCGATTTTATTAATATCATAAATCCAGATGATTAATTCTGCAGAAGAATTTAAAAGATTAAGAGAAAGTGAATCTAAATCTGAATATCAACGGGCTTTTACGGAAAAAGCATCAATAGAAATCTGCTATGATATTCTAAAAAAATATCCTGATTTAGCTTTTTGGGTTGCGCAAAATAAAACTATACCAATTGAAATTCTTTACATTTTGGCAGAGCATAAAAATGCTAAGGTTAGATGTATGGTTGCCAGAAAAAGAAAAATTGATGATTTTATTTTGGATAAACTTAGAGAAGATCCAGATGAAGCTGTGAGATATGTTCTGATCTGTAATACAAATCTTTCCAATGAAAAGAAAAAATTGATTAAAACATCAGATTCAGTATGGTTAGAAAAACAATTAAAAGAAATAGTAGAAAATACACTTTAGAGTTTAATTTTCGCTTGCTCCCATACTAAATAGTAGTGTAATCATAGTCAAAACACAGTTTGATCAACAAGAAATTTAAGTTAACTGATTTTTTTACGACTTGTAACAGCTCTAAGGTTTCTGTTATAGCTACTTTAGTATTGACCTTAAAGTGAAATGCAATGAATAAACTTTTAATAACAATTCTTTTACTATAAATCGTCCCAACTTTATATTCACAAAACCTAAAGTTAAAACCTTCAAATCTCAAGAACTTGCTTAGCGAAAGTATAAAGCAAGATTCACGTGGAAGTATTTCGACCGTATCTAATCCTTGGGTAAGTGACAATACTGATGGTTTATTTTTCAAAGCAGATACACTGAGATTAATCAACAATAAGACTCAGTATGATTTTGGTTTTTGCGAAAAAGTAAATTGGTCTTTCTATATTAAGTCTAAATTTTATCAAGTTGAATCGCAAACTTGTGAAGAACCAGCCTCGGTAAAAGTTAGTAATATAAACAACCAGTATCAAATAACCCTATCAAAAAATAAATTGGGATTGATTTTAAGCACATCTAATTTAAACGGACTAGTAGATCAATATTTAGTCGTATCGATTAATCGTGATCATATAAAAGATGAAATCGTACTTAAGAGAATAACAAAAAATGCCAATCGCAAATACTATTAAAAATTTTACTTACACATTTAATTATAAATTCGATTAAGTAAATTTATCCGTTCCAATTAGTAGGGAATAAATAGCATACTCTCCAACTCACTGACTCATCCACTCAAAAACTCCAAGACTACACCTAATGGCCTCACTACAACATGAGTACAACATTAGAATGATACTCCTCAATTAGGGCAAGATTAAGTTATGGTTAAATCCTAATTTATCTTTGTTAGTTTGCTTGGTTTGCAACATAGTTTTTGACTACTTTCGCGCCGCGTAATTCGGGGCTGGTAGTGCGCAATATCAGAACCGTTATAAATTACGATTTGAGGGATTAATTAAAACAACAAACTTTTAAAAATTAACATGAAAAAACATTTAGTATTCATTTTAGGGCTAACATTATTATTAACCGCTTGTGAAGAGCAAGACATCACTTCTTCACCAGCTGAGGTGGCACAACAACCAACCAGCGAAATACAAATTGACGAGTTAGTGGCACAGGCGAATGGCGCTAAGTCAAGCACGGGGATTAACTTTTCGTTAGGGTACGAGCAACAAGTATTATTGATTAGCCGCAAAGGTGATGTTAGAGAAAGCTTACTATTAGGATTTACAGGGATTGAAGACAGCCGTTGTCCGATCAATGCAAGATGTATTACTCCAGGAGCTGCTGAAGTTACGATGTCATTTGCCAATAGATTTGGATTCAACACTCTGCCGATGTGTATCGGAGCTTGTGGCGTATTAGATCGTCCATTTGATAACGAAGCACAGCAAAGAATGGAAGACGAAATCGTATTTGAGCTGAACAACACCAACTATGTATTAGTGTTAAAAGACGTAACACCATATCTAGAGGCAGGTGTACCAACTGTAGAAGAAGACTACGCAGTACAACTACAGATAAAAGTACAGTAATCGTATCGATGTATTAGCTAGCCTACATCTTTATCGTATAGGATAAACCCACAAGAAAACTTCTTGTGGGTTTATTTTTTTAGGAGTGGTGTCAAACGCTACAATTTTGCGGAGAAGTTCATTGATTCGTAGAATCCAGTACACAAGAACTAACATACTCATCAGCTAAACTACCCAACTACTGATCAACTCACCCGTTCAGTTTTATTATCTTTGACTACCTATGGATGACTATACAAAAGCAATACTACTACAGTGTACCGGAGCTGCTGCAATTACCAAAAAAGAGGTGATTCAGGAGTTGTGGAGTGGATATGGCACCATAAGTCGCATCGAACTAGTTGACGCCCCGGTAAATAGTGTGGTGGTTAAACACGTACAACTGCCCCAACAGCACCAACACCCACGGGGGTGGAATACGGATATTGGTCATCAACGAAAACTGAGATCCTACCAGGTAGAAACGACCTGGTACCAAAGATATAGTATTAACAGTAAAGCTCGTCTGCCGCTCTATTTAGCACTTGAGAACAAAGGAGATGAGGTATTGATAGTGTTGGAGGATTTGGATGCAGCAGGGTATCACTTGCGCAAGACAAGCATTAGCTGGGAAGAGATTGTACAATGTTTGACCTGGTTGGCACAGTTTCATGCCAGTTACCTGGATACAACACCAGAAGGGTTATGGCCCGTCGGTACGTATTGGCATTTGGCAACACGGCCACAGGAATTAGCCGTGTTAGAAGATTCACAGTTACAAGCGGCAGCGCCGCTTATCGATCAAAAATTGAATAACTGTACTTACCAAACTATTGTACACGGTGATGCGAAACTGGCTAATTTTTGTTTTGCCGAAGACGGACAGGTGGCTGGGGTAGATTTTCAGTACGTAGGTGGGGGATGTGGTATGAAGGATGTGGCCTATTTTATAGGCAGTTGCCTTAACGAAAGCGAATGCGAACGATTGGAAGCAAAAATCCTGGATACCTATTTTGAACAGTTACATGATCATTTACCAGAAAAAAATAAAACACTTGAAGATGAATGGCGTTCTTTATATCGGGTAGCCTGGGCGGATTTTCACCGCTTTTTAAAAGGATGGAGTCCTAATCATTGGAAAATCAATAGCTACAGTGAACGCATCACCGCTGAAGTTATAAATACCCTTTTGCCGTGAAGCTGACTGAACTCACCGCCATAGCGATACAAGCAGCTCGTGCTGCAGCCCAAGTGATTCAGCAGTATAGCCAGGAGGCCATTACTGTGCAAAAAAAAGAAGGAGGAGCCAACTATGCCTCCCAAGTGGTGACCGCCGCAGATTTGGCTAGCGAAAAAGTGATCCTTTCGCATTTGCTGCCTAGTTGTAAAGCTTATGATATAGGATTGTTATCCGAGGAGACCGATGATGATGGTAGTCGATTTACAAAAGATTTTTTTTGGTGTATCGATCCCATGGACGGTACGCTTGCTTTTATAAATGGAGAACCAGGGTACGCAGTGGCTATTGCTTTAGTAGCCAAAGACGGCACTCCTTATATCGGAGTGGTATTGGATCCCAGCACGAACACTTTGTACCACGCGGCGAAGGGGAAGGGAGCTTTTAAAAATCAAAAGCCTTGGAAGATTACCCGTGGCAATAACCATCTTACCTATGTTACGGATAAAAAGTTAACGGATACCCCTGGTATAGCTACGATTGAAAAGTACTTGGAACGCCAGGTACACCAATTAGGCTTAAGTGGGTTTGTGGAAATGTCAGGAGCGGGAGCTGTATTAAGTGCCATCCGTGTGTTGGAAAACGGTCCGGCCTGTATGCTAAAGCTACCCAAAAAACAAAAGGGAGGCGGCAGCATTTGGGACTATGCCGCTACGGCTTGTATCTATAACGAATTGGGGTTACCCGCAACCAATTTTGATGGAGGGCAATTAGACTTGAACAGTACCGAAAGCACTTTTATGAATACTCAAGGAGTGTTTTTTGGGAATTTAGGAGAAAGACAAAAGAGATATTAATCTTTGTTTTTAAGTGTAGCAAAGAACAAGAAGGCTAATAAATAAAAAATAATAATGAATAAAGAATGAGTTTTTTTAAATCAATTTTTACCTCAAAGAAAAGTTCGATAACTTCATATTCTGACTTTTGGATTTGGTTTGAACAGAACGAAAATAAATTTTCCAATGTTCTGAAAAATCACGGAGATATCAATAAAGTTTTTTTTGAAAAACTTGCTCCGAAATTGAATCAAGTAAAGGACGGAATTTGGTTCTTAGCCGGAATGTATGATAAAAATACAGCAGAATTAATATTAACAGCTGACGGCGTCATCAAAAATATTGTATTCGTTGAGGAATTGGTAGAAGCTGCTCCAAAAATTAATAATTGGAAAATTACAGCACTCAAACAACCTTCTAAACTTAACCAATACGGAATTGAAATTGAAGGCTATAAGTTTGATGAGAACACGATGAGATTTTATTCTAATTTTAATAAACAAATGCCAGACGAAATCGACATAACGATTGCTCATAAAGATTTTAGGGAAGATAATAAAGACATAATGATGAATGGAGTATATCTTTCTTTGGATAATTCTCTTGGCGAATTAAATGCCGTAACTACAATAGATAACCTTAATATCATAAATCCAAAAGATGCTTCATCGGAATTAATAGGATTAGAAAAACTCAAAGACTTTTTAATATGGAGAGAAAAAGAGTTTGTAGAGAAATACGAAGGATTTAGACATAATACAGAGAATGATAATTATTCTGGTCTAGAGGCAACAATCAATAATGGTTTACCCGTGGTAGCTATGGTAAATAGAGATTTATTAGAGTGGGATGGCAAAGCATCTCATCCTTGGATTACAGTATTAGAAATAATTTTTGACGGGAAAAATAACAACGGAATGCCAAATGAATCCCAGTATAAGCTTCTTGATGAAGTTGAAAATAAAATTATGGAACAATTAAAAGACTCTGAAGGCTATCTAAATATTGGAAGGCAAACGGCAAATTCGGTTAGAGAAGTTTATTTTGCTTGTGTTGAGTTTAGAAAACCTTCAAAAGTATTTCATAGGATTAAAGAAGAGTATAAAAATAACATTAAGCTCGAATTTGATATTTATAAGGATAAATACTGGCAGTCATTCAATCGATTTATGAAAAATTAAAAAAACTTATTCTTTTTTATAGGTTAACCTAACTGTTCGAAGTAGGTAACTTCGAAAGCTACTTTATTTATAAAACATTCCACTTTACGGCAATGTAAAATACATTTTATGGATAGTTGATATCAAATTAAGGTGAAACAATCAATATCATTATAAGACTATTGAACTCCTTACCATTCTTACTAATTTTTAGCAATTACCACACCAAATAAAAGAATCGATGGCTGTTTATTCTTTTATGTACAGTTATTTTTTAAAAGTTGGGGTGCAACCTTAACCTTAATCATTGCTTAAATGTATATATTGAAAACCGATAGAACGAATAACACACAATACCAATTGAAATTGAATAGTAAATACATATATATTGGATTACTGATGGTGGGATTTATCGGCTGCCATTCCATTCAAAAAAATAATAACGCCACCACAGCGGACAGCTATCCCGATATTGCTATAGTTGGTGCAATGAAAAATGTAATGTGGAAAGGCGAATTAGGTGGTGTCATTAACCTGGACACCATAGCCAATAAAAATGGACTATATGGGTTGGGACCACTTAGCTATTTGAAAGGTGAACTATTGATAAACAATGGTAAAAGTTATGTATCTAGGGTAACTTCTGATAGCACCATGACCGTTGAAAAAAGTGATATGGTATCCGCTCCATTCTTTGTCTATGGTAATGTTACCGAATGGCATAAAATTGATTTACCTGCTGAAGTCAACACCATAAAAGCGGTAACGCAATTTATTGATGATAATACTTCAGCCTACGAGAAACCATTTGCTTTTAAAATAATCGGTAAGGTTTCGACAGCACAAATCCACATTCAAAATTTACCAGAGGGAATGACCGTATCTTCCCCAACGGAAGCTCATCAGGGCCAAACAAACTATGTAATCAATGATGAAGATGTAGAAATAATTGGATTTTTCTCCAAGGAGCATCAAGGTATTTTTACACATCACGATGCTTGGTTACATATGCATTTGATTACCAAAGACGAAAGCAAAATGGGCCACGTGGATACCTTATTCCCGGCTGGTATGACACTGTACCTGCCTAAAAAGTAAAAAAATTATTCAGTTGACTTTTAATTTGTTTCAAATCGATAAAAAATTATCCATACCGCAAAACACTAAAATTTAAGAAGTGTAGAAATTCATCTCAATGCTTCACTGACTCCAAGACTCAAAGACTCACTCTCTCAAAAATTAATCAACTCAACATCCATTTCATCGTCACCAAATAGTTTAGTATCTTTCACCAATAGATCACACAATGCATTGCTATGAAGGATATCAACCCTGAAGATTTTAAGGTTACCAGTCCGGTTAATCTTGCTGACATTCCTACGACTTACGATTTAGATGCCAGCGAAAAAAAGATCGAAAAAGAACTTGAAGACGTCCGAGAAGATCTTGGCGACTGGCAAAATACCATGTATGCTCACGATAAATATGCAGTGTTGGTATGTTTACAGGGTATGGATACGGCCGGTAAAGATAGTCTGATCCGAGAGGTGTTTAAAGACTTTAATGCCCGTGGAGTAGTGGTGCATAGTTTTAAAGTGCCTACGGATAAGGAGCGTGGTCACGATTATCTGTGGCGCCACTATATTGCATTACCCGAGCGCGGAAAGTTTGGCGTTTTTAATCGTACTCATTATGAAAATGTGCTGGTAACACGCGTGCATCCAGAGTATATTATGAGCGAAAATATTCCGCATATCAACAGTGTGGATGATATTGATGAAGTCTTTTGGACAAAGCGCTTTGAACAGATCCGTAATTTTGAGAAACATATCGCCCAGAATGGCACAATTATATTTAAATTCTACCTGCATTTATCCAAAGAAGAACAGCGCAAGCGTTTACTGCGCAGGTTAGAAAAAGAAGAAAAGAATTGGAAGTTCTCTGCAGGAGACCTTAAAGAACGTCAACTATGGGATAACTATATCGCGTGTTATCAAGATGCGATCAATAAAACCTCTGTGGACCACGCACCCTGGTATGTTGTCCCAGCAGATGATAAACCAACGGCACGCTATATTGTGGCTAAAACGTTGTGTGATACTCTAAAAGCATTCGAGGATATCCAGGAACCGGAGTTGGATGATGAAACCAAAGAAAATCTACATTTGTACAAAGAGCAGCTGGAGAAAGAGTGAAATCATAGAAACCATGATTACTTGTAAAAGGAGTATAATAATATAGCTTCGCGGTCACACTGAGCCTGTCGAAGTGTTTTGAGAACAAGATAAAAGCAATTACAGGCTTTAGATGGACGGAAAAGAAAAGAATAAAATATAAAATGAAAAAGACTCTAGTATTAATAGTATCAGTATTCACCTTAACCCTTAGCGCACAACAAACCGCTACAGAAGACTCAGTAACGCTCAAAAAGTTTTACAACACTTCATTGCTTAATGGTAAAAGTTACGTCTGGTTAGATCATTTATCCAATCAAATTGGTCCACGCTTATCAGGTTCAATTAATGCGGAGAAAGCTGTGGAGTGGGGAGAGCAGGAGTTAAAAAAATTAGGACTCGACAAGGTTTGGCTACAATCGGTGATGGTGCCCAAATGGACTCGTGGTGTTGCCGAATATGCTTATATTGAAACTGATCCTGGTAAAACTACCAATGTGCCGATATGCGCTTTGGGAGGATCCATTGCTACACCGATTGGTGGACTAAAAGCAAATGTAGTAGAGGTTCAAGGAATTGAGGATTTGCGTAAACTAGGTACTACTGCCATCGAAGGTAAAATTGTGTTTTTTAACCGGCCCATACAGGCGGATTTGATCAATACCTTTGAAGCCTATGGGGGTTGTGTAGACCAGCGTTATTCTGGTGCTAAAGAAGCCGCAAATTTTGGCGCGGTTGGCGTGATTGTTCGTTCTATGAACTTACGCAATGACGATTTGCCACATACTGGTGCGATGAGCTATGGTGATCTCAAGGATTTAGATAAGATACCGGCAGCAGCGATTAGTACCAACGGTGCTAATTTATTGAGTTCAATGCTAAAGCTCAATCCTGAAATCAAATTTTTTATGAATATGAATTGCCGCAGCTGGAAGGATGTGGAATCTCATAACGTAATCGGGGAGATTAAAGGAGCCGAATTTCCTAATGAATATATCGTAGTAGGCGGGCATTTAGATTCCTGGGATATGGGAGACGGATCTCATGATGATGGAGCGGGTATCGTACAATCCATGGAGGTACTGCGCTTATTCAAGGAAACAGGATATACTCCTAAACGAACCATCCGAGTGGTTCTATTTATGAATGAAGAAAATGGCTTACGAGGCGGTAAAAAGTATGCCGAGGAGGCTCAGCGTAAGGAAGAAAAACACGTTTTTGCATTAGAGAGTGACGCCGGAGGATTTACGCCTCGTGGATTTTCATTCGATTGCGATGCTACAAATTTTGCACAGATCGAAAGCTGGAAGCCTTTATTTGCTCCGTACTTGATCCATCAGTTTAGTAAAGGGGGCAGCGGTGCAGATATCAGCCCACTAAAAAACGAAAAGATCGTATTAGCAGGATTACGTCCAGATTCGCAGCGCTACTTTGATCATCACCACGCCGCTAATGATACTTTTGATGCCATTAATAAACGCGAGTTAGAGCTGGGGGCAGCTACCATGACCAGTCTGGTGTATTTGATGGATAAATACGGTACCAAGTAATACAATTCAGTAATATAGGTTATATTTATACTAACCAACTTATATTACCATGCAGCTAAGTATCAAACAAAAGGTATTACTCATTCTTTTTGTAGTCAGTGTTGTGCCTATAATAGGCATCATAATCTGGCAGTATAACTACGCTATAGATAGTTTGACCAATCGGAGTTTTGAGCAGTTAAATACTATCAAGCAAATCAAAAAGAAAGAGTTAGAATGGTACTTTTCTAAAATTAGAACCGAAACAGGGCTATTTGCACAGAGCAAGTTTGCAGTCAATGCGATGTATGATTTTAAACAAGCATTTAGCGAACTAAAGGATGTAGAACTTATTGAAGCCCGCAGTGGAGCCTTAGAAAAATACTATACAGATCATTTGCAAGGAATTCCTTTTGAACAAGATATGGAGACGGTGTTAAGGGAGGTACTACCCCAAAATAACCGAACCATATATCTGCAAAGCCAATACCTTAAAAAGTCGCGATTACCTAGAGAGGCCTTTAATTACGAAAAAATACACGAGCGCTTTCATAAAACCTTTTCAGATTTTGTAGCCAGGTACGATATGTATGACCTGTTTTTAATTGAAGACAAAACGGGTAATATCGTATACAGTGTAAAGAAGGAAATAGATTTTGCAACGAATCTATTAGACGGTCCTTATGCCAATTCTAAAATAGGATTACTCTATCGAGATATACGAGATACCGGGTTGAAGACAACAACCTTGATGTGCGACTTTGATCGTTATTTACCTTCTAAAATGGCCCCTGCTGCATTTTTGGCAGCCCCCATTTTTGATGAACGAGTCAAGATCGGCACTATGATTGTGCAGATACCCTTAAAAAAGATCAATCAAATTACTACAGGCACACAGACTTGGCAGGAAGAAGGATTGGGCGACACAGGCGAGACCTATATTGTAGGTAACGACTATAAGATGAGAACAGACTCACGATTTATTCTCGAAGAGCCTGATGATTTTTTGGAAACAGTGGCAAAAGCTAATACTGCATCAAAGGACCAGCTGCAATTAATGGATCATTACAATACCACGGTTCTTTTTCAGCCGGTAGAAACCACAGCCACACAAAAAGCTTTGAAAGGAATGTCTGGGACTGTAATTACAGAGAACTACAGAGGGATTGAGGTATTAAGTTCTTTTATAAAATTAGATATTGATGATATCTCTTGGGTACTATTAGCGGAGATTGACTCTGATGAAATTTTTTATGCTGTTAAAACTGAAGCGCGGAAGTCATTGTGGATTTTGATACTGGTTTTTTTGATCACCTTATTGGTGGCAAGTTTTTTAGGTAAAATGATCTATAAGCCAATACGCACATTAACGCAGAGTGCTGCAGCATTAGGAAAAGGAAATTTTGATGTCAAAGTGAAGGTTAATCATAAAGGTGAATTGGCAAACTTGGCGCATAGCTTTAATGAAATGGTAGTAAAGCTCAAAAAGGGACGAGAGGAAATTATTGCAAAAAACGAATTATTAAGCGAACAGCGCGATGAGTTGCAAAAACAATCTGAAGCGTTGAAAAAAATGAATGAAGAAATTCTTTCGTTTAATGAAAAATTAGAGGATTTAGTACGACAACGTACTGCTAAATTAAAAAGTAAGAATAAGATTTTACTAGACTATGCCTTCTTTAATTCGCATAAACTTAGGGCACCGATATCTAATATTTTAGGTCTCATCCATTTGTTATCAGTAAATCACAGTGAGCACGATAGGGCACAAACCCTTTCGTATCTCCAAAAATCTGCTAAAGATTTAGATGACATGGTACGTGAAGCTCAAGAATTATTGAATCAAAAGGACCTATAATTACCATAAATACTTAAAGCAGTTTACTCTATACGCTTATAATTCTCAGAATGGCAAAATGTACCGTCTTTATTCAAATCTATTTGTCTGAAATGATCTTTACTTATTTGTAATTCGAACCTAAAGACCTCAGTAGTATCAATAATTTTCATCATTGGGTCTGAGGCATACTCAAGAAATTCTTCGAGTGTGTTGTCCTTTACAGTGTAACTTCCGTATCCAAACCATTCATTTCCATCGGCAGGGTCAAAGCGTGTCCACATTACTTTACCTTTGCTAAACATTTTTATCTGGCGATAACCATTGGGATTGAAAATCGTATCCGATACTTCATTGTTTTCATACATGAACTGATGCTCTAGTTCCCAAACACCTTCTAAATTAGCAACATTCGAGGTTTTATTAAACTCTGGCAGTCCAGCGGAGGTCATTACTAAGGAACAAAAGATAATGAGTATTATATTTTTCATAATAGGGAAGATTTAAAAGAACTACCATTAAGTTACGAAAAAAATCACATATTATAGATATTTAATTCGTTTTCAATACTTTAAAATTCAGTAAAGAATTGTCATCGATAGGAAAATGTACAATGCTGACGGAGTAAGAACGCTTATTCTATAAAAGAATAATTAGTTGATGTATTTGAAGAAGGATCTTAATACCTTTGCGCCTATTGTTTTTTTATGTGGCGTCAATACACCAAAGAGTTTCGATATAATCTGTCTTTAGCAGCACCTGTAATGTTAGGGATGCTAGGGCATACCTTTGTGGGGCTAGTGGATAACATTATGGTTGGGCAGCTGGGCACCGCACAGTTGGCAGCCGTATCATTAGGTAATAGTTTTATGTTTATTGCTATGTCCTTTGGTATTGGTTTTTCCACAGCTATTACACCTTTGGTCGCAGAAGCAGCTGGCGAAAAGGATTTTAAAAAAGGTAAATCAGCTTTAAAACACGGATTGTTTTTATGTACAGTGATTGGGCTATTACTCTTTGGACTAATTCTCATTGCTAAACCCTTGATGGATGTAATGAACCAACCTGAAGAGGTGGTTTCCTTGGCGTTACCATATTTGGATTTGGTAGCCATATCTTTGATTCCTTTGATTATTTTTCAGGCATTTAAACAGTTTTCGGATGGTTTATCATTGACCAAATATCCTATGTACGCTACAGTAGTTGCTAACATTTTAAATGTACTATTAAACTACCTCTTGATTTTCGGTAAAGCTGGATTTCCTGAAATGGGGATCGTTGGAGCTGCAATTGGCACGCTAATTTCTCGGGTGATCATGGTGCTGCTGCTATGGTTTCTTTTAAAAATCAAACAGAAGTCTAGTGCATATGTAACCCATATCAAAATATTTACGCTGAATAAGGCGATGCTAAGAAAGATAACCGAATTGGGGCTACCGTCGTCATTGCAGATGTTTTTTGAGGTGGCTATTTTTACTGCAGCTATTTGGTTATCAGGTATCCTGGGAAAAAACCCCCAGGCAGCAAATCAAATCGCATTGAACCTGGCTTCTATGACCTATATGATCGCTACAGGACTCAGTGTTGCTGCGATGGTACGCGTTGGAAATCAAAAGGGATTAAGAGCATTTAAAGAATTACGTAGAATTGCATTTTCAATATTCTTACTAGGCTTTTTAATCGCATTTGGTTTTGCGATTTTCTTTGTGGTCTTTAATACACTTTTACCACAAATTTAT
Source organism: Aquimarina brevivitae (assembly GCF_004216895.1). Lineage (GTDB taxonomy): Bacteria > Bacteroidota > Bacteroidia > Flavobacteriales > Flavobacteriaceae > Aquimarina > Aquimarina brevivitae. Next base: position 1,628,014 of record NZ_SGXE01000001.1, read on the forward strand.
CTTGATGTCAATGATACCAATAATATGGCGGATAATATGCAGGTAATTACTATAGCCGCTCAATTATTACTTGTCGCTGCATTATTTCAGATATCCGATGGGGTGCAAGTGACAGTATTGGGTGCATTGCGTGGACTACAAGATGTAAAAATACCCACCACCATAACTTTTGTTGCCTATTGGATAGTAGGCTTTCCTATCATGTACTACTTTGGTTTGCATACAGATATGGAAAGCATAGGGATTTGGATTGGTTTGTTAGCAGGACTCACCGTTTCTGGCGGGTTGTTATTCATTCGGTTTAATCGCTTGACTAAAAAACTTATCGCAACGAAAACTTCTTACTAGCTTGATATTTTGAGGGGTTGAGTATACTATTTTGATATTTACCACGTTTTTTTGGCAATGTTTTTGGTAACATTGTTATATTTGATTTTAATATTTAATTAACTTTATTATCCCAATTTGAGAATATAAAAAAGAACCGATGAACAGCCCAAAATTTACTTTTTACCTACTTGCTATTTTATGTTTAGTGTTTAATTCCACCACCACTGCACAGACATTAGAGCATACTACCAACGAAAACTTATTACCTAATCCTAGTTTCGAAAACATCAATGAGGTTAGTCGACTAACACACGAGATGCAGAATTTTGAGATTATGGCGGATTGGAAACCGGCGATTAATTCGCCAGATGTTCATCATCCTTATGCAAATGAGGTAAAATACTATCACATTGCGCCTGGATTTTTAAAACAATTTGGTCCTCAAAAACCGAGATCAGGAGAGGGAAAAGTGGGTATGTATATTGCTGGAGGTGCCTATAAAGAAGGGATCACTGCAAAGTTAAAACAAACTTTAAAAAAAGGTGCTTTTTATTACTTTCATATCTACGTTTCTTTGGCTGAGGGTGTTTCCAACTCCTGTACCTCTTCTATAGGAGGATACTTTAGTGCAAGAGATCCAAAGATCACCTTAACTTCTAGGTTACCCCTGCATGTACAATCTTCAAAAATGGTGTGTGATGCTCAGGGCTGGACTAAAGTTTGTGGTGTATATAGAGCGAAAGGAAATGAGCAATACTTATCTATTGGTTATTTTGGTGAGGATCCAAGAGGGAAATCACTTCGTTCCGGAGGCGAATATAGCGATGCCTATTATTATGTAGATGATGTATTGTTGATGGAAATGTATAACCCTGAAGGTTTAGATGCGGGTGTAGTATGTAATATGGCGCTTGATTTTGAACCGATTGAATTTCTTGAGGGAGAATATGAAACGTACAACGAAATTAAAAAAGGCCTCGATAAATACATCCAGTACGTAAAAATATTTAAGGTAAATACCATTAAGATAATTGGGCACGCTGACGATGCAGGAACTCCCTACGAAAACGAAATTATGTCAGCTGTACGTGCAATTCGAGTCAAAAACTATTTTGTGGAGCAAGGGATCGATGAGGCTTTAATAGAGATTATTGCTAAAGGAGATACTGCCCCTATAGTTACAGAGGATTCAGACCTGGACCCTACATCAAACAATAGAGTAGAAATTAAGATCGAGTAATTTATACCTCCGAAATTTGGTAAAAGCTTTTTAAATCTTAGTACATTTGGGCATAAATAAATGGCGACCATGGACTTCCCAAAATTTTTATTAGGGGATAATACCGATTATCCTGATGCAATTTTTGTAATTCATACTGATTTCCCCAGGTTTATTATAAATCTAGAGAATGATGAAGTAGAGTGGCTTGAGGAGTTTGATAAATCAGAAGAAAAAGACTTGCTCGAGGAAGCTCAACAGCTTTTTGAAGCGGCGAACCAATTTTATGATAGGGAAATAGAACGATACGAAGAATAGACAATTTATCTAGCGCTAATGATAGAAACACTGCACGAATTAGATCAAGAGTTATTTTTATTTCTTAATGGTTTGGGTACTTCTTCCTGGGATGGTTTTTGGCTTTTTATGACAGAGAAGTTTTACCAAATTCCATTATACCTCGTTTTATTATTGCTATTTTATAAATACTACGGAAAAAAGGGAACTTTAATAACCTTACTTACGGTAGCCTTATTGATTACAGCTTCAGATCAACTAGCGAACTTATTTAAATATGTTTTGGTACAACGTCCACGCCCGTGTCAACCACACGCTATAGGCGATCTAACTCGCTTGGTAGCCGAGCACTGTGGGCGCTATGGATTTTTCTCTGGTCATTCGACCAGTTCTATGGCCTTAGCGGTATTTACAGGCCTGACACTTCGAAAGTATCTTAAGTATATTTTCCCTTTTATGATTTGCTGGTCTATCATCGTTAGTTATAGTAGAATTTATTTAGGTGTGCACTATCCAGGAGATGTGTTGGTGGGGTGGACTGCAGGCACATTGTTGGGTCTACTTGCCTATAACGTGTTTAACTGGGGTATTAAAAAATATGCGCCAAATGCACTGGAGACTGTAACTTGATATGCTAGTTTTAGTTTTTAGTAAACTTTTTTTCCTTTTTCTTTTTTCCAAATAGGCGTTTTAAAAATCCATCACGTTTTTCTGGTTCACAGTCCAGGTCCGCAAGCACCTCAGGAGTCGGAGGGATAAACTTCGCTTTTGTGATCTTATCAAAGTAATTGTCTTTATTTAACTGTTGATAGAGCTTTGCAAAAATAGGTAATGCACTATTCGCTCCTTGTCCTAAAGATGTGGAAGGGAAGCCAATGTTATAGTTATCATTACCTACCCAAGTTACTGTAACTAATCTGGGAGTAATACCAACAAACCAGCCATCTTTGTTGTCTTGTGTGGTTCCGGTTTTACCAGCAATATCATTGGTTAGCTTGTACTCGGTTCGGAGTCGAGTTGCGGTACCATTGGCTACTGTATTTTGTAACATTTGTACCATAACCTGACGCGTATATTCTTTAAAAGCTATGTTTTTAGCTATTTTGGGATTAAACTCTGCAATAATGCTGCCATTACGATCGGTGATTTTAGTGATGTAATACGGGGAAACACTTTTTCCTGCGTTAACATAACTAGCATAAGCACCAGCTAGGTCAATCAATTTTATACCATCGATACCTAATACCATGGAAGGTTCTTTTGATAATTTTTTTTCAATACCCAAGGCGCGAAGCATATCGTGTACATTTTCAATACCGGTATCTTGTAATACCTTAACAGCTATAGTGTTTATAGAATTGCTAAGTGCTTTTTCTAAGGTATAGTTGAGGTAAGGATCCTTTTGTTCCGAAGCATTTTGCGGTGTCCAGTCCTCATAATCACTATAGGTTACCTCCTTAATGGAGTAGTAGGTACAGGGATCCATTCCATTTTCAATGGCAGTGGTATATACAAATGGCTTCATGGTAGAGCCTATTTGCCGTTCACTTTGAGAAATATGATCGTATTTAAAATAGCGATAATCAATTCCGCCTATGTAGGCAAGTACAGCTCCATCTTTAGGATTGATGGATAGCATACCTGTGTTTAAGAACTTCATATAGTGCTGAATGCTATCTATAGAGGTCCCTTTGGTAGTGATGTTGTTATCCCATTCAAATAGTTCTAAGGACTTAGTTTGGGATAAAGAGTCTTTGATTTGGGCTTCTGACAAACCTTCAGCTTTAAACCTTTTATATACAGGTGAGTTTTGTATGGCTTGATTTAATATGGTTTTATTTTTCCACGGGGGTATTTTTCCATGAGCTTTTTCATATTGTTGCTGCAAGTTACGAAGGTGTGAGCTCATAGATGCTTCTGCCAGTGTTTGCAGCTTTGAGTCTAAGGTGGTATGGATGACTAAACCATCTTTATAGATATCATAGGGTGACCCGTCTGGTTTTTTTAAATCGCTGAGTATTATTTCTACATCTTTTTTGACTTGTTGTCTAAAATATGGAGCCAACCCTTGATTATGATCATAAAATTGATAGTCTAGTGTTATAGAGGTGTTCATGATTTCTTTGGCCTTTGCAGCATCGAGGTAATCGTATTTTACCATTTGCTGCAGGACCACATCTCTTCTCAGTTGACTTCTTTCAGGAAAAAGTCTTGGATTATAACTGTGATTGGCTTTGAGTGTTCCAATCAAGGTAGCCGCTTCAGAAAGATTCAATTCCTGCGTGCTTTTATTAAAAAACTTGTGCGCAGCACTCTCGATTCCATAGGTGTTATCAGAAAAAGGTACGGTGTTAAAGTATAGTGTTAGCAGCTCATTTTTGGAGTAGATATCCTCTAAGCGACTTGCTACGATAGACTCTTTTAGTTTATTGACAGGTAAGCTAAAAAGCCCATAGTCGTTTCTACCAAATAAATTTTTGGCCAATTGAAGTGTTATGGTACTACCTCCACCTGAGGATTTGTCTTGAAGCAAGATCGTTTTAAAAAATACGCGTAACAGACTTTTGTTGTCTATTCCATCATGTTCAAAAAATCGGGCATCCTCTGTGGCAATTAATGCATCAATTAGATGTTGCGGTAAATCAGCAAATTGTACAGGCTGTCGATCGTAGATATAATATTTACCGATCAAATCTTCATTACGGTCTAATACCTGTGTGGCTTCAGCTTGTTGTAAAGAACTGAGTTCTTCACTGGTAGCGATCTTACCCCAAAAACCAAAATAAATACTACCATAAAAAATAAAAAACAAACCGATAAGTACAGCTGCTAGTACTAGTGTTGCTTTGACCCATTTGTTTTTTAATGCTTTTCGAAATAGAAGAGAATAGGATTTGAAATTGATGTTCAACGCTCAACAAGTTTTTGTTTTTGACTAAAATCTTTGATAAAAAAAATAATCATGATTACCATTAAAATTGCAAAAGGTAACGAGGTAATAATAAGTAATTTTTGCATAGCAACCAGGATATTTATGTCTTCTTTAGTATTGCCTAATAAAATAATACCGATACTAAAAATAGTCAGTATGATGCTCCATAGTATACGGTGTTTTTTGGAAGGCTCCTTGACACCATTATTGGTAAACATACTTAATACGAAAATGGCAGAATCTAAAGAAGTGACTAAAAAACTTACTAGAAGTACAATCACTAAGGTGTTAATTACCCCTTGAAACGGATAGTTTTCAAAAAAAATAAATATAGAATTGAAAACATTATCAAATTGGCCATTATACATCCCTAAATCATCGATTAAATTAAACGCCGACTGACCAAACGTGGTAAACCAAAAAAAAGTGCCTAATGAAGGTACTAAAAGTACTCCGATAATGATTTCTCTCAGGGTTCTTCCCTTAGAAATACGAGCAATGAAGATTCCTGTAAATGGGGCCCAAGCTAGCCAGAATGCCCAGTAGTAATAGGTCCAATCTGTCAAAAAAGCTTCGCCAGGATCATAGGTATCATAGGCTAGGCTTAACGGAATAAAAGCAGTGACATAGTGATAGAGTGAGTTAAAAAATTGTGCTATAGTTTGGAATACATTATTTTGAAACAATACAAAAAGTAATAGAGCTATAGTGCCATATACGTTCCAAGTACTAAGTATCCGTATTCCTTTGTTGACTCCTCGATAGACAGAAATAAAGGCTAAAGCGGAGATCACAAGTAAAGTGACCATAGTACCTTTAACGCCAAAATTAATAGTTGTCAAATGACTAATGCCTCCATTTATTTGTGTGGTTCCAAGACCAACAGCAGCTACTAGTCCGAAGACCGTAGTAAGTATCGCCAAAATATCTATTCCTTTTAATAAAGTATTACGGATACAATTTGATGTAACGTATGTACCAATACTGGCAAAAGCAGTGCTAGACAATACTTTTTTTGATTCTACAAATAAATAATATCCTACAGCTATGGCAAAAATCGCATAAAAAGCCCAAGCTGTGAATCCCCATTGATAAAAAGTATACTGTAGGGCTATTGTAGATGCATCAGTTGCAGTATCGATTGGTGGATGTTGATACATATACACCGGCTCTTGAACGGCTCGGAGTAATATACCAGAACCCATACCTGCACTATATAACATAGCGATCCACGAAAGACGTGAAAATTCTGGTTGGTCTTTAGCAGTACCCAGCTTTTGCTTACCCCATTTCGAAAAGGCCAAGAGGAGTAATAGAAGCACACAAATCAGGCCTAACCATAAATAAAACTTACCAAAGTATTTGCGAAATAAAAGCGATGTAGATTCAATATAAGTGTAAGTTTCAAGGCTGAAAAAATACAGAAAAAATGAAAACACTAATAGAATACCGATGGAGGAATATAACAGTTGATTTTTGCTAAACATACTCAAATTTCAATCATATAGATGGTCTTCAAGATAGTTTTTTAATGAAAACTTAATCTTATAATTATGATAAAAGCAGCTAAAATTTATTTTTTTGAATGTAAAATAATTAATTTTAAAGCTATTATATGCGTTTAAAAGCATTTATAATTTTTTTAGATAAATAACGAAATATTAATTTTTTTAATTACAATTGTACCAGCATATCGCTGCGTATAATGACAAGTGTTTTTGCTTTCGGTTTGTTGAAAGGATGGAAGTTACTTTCAAGAAATACTTATCGGATAAGTGCCCGAAATTTAGAGCTTTCTTCTAATTTATCAATACTTGCTAGCCAGCATGAATATCTATTCGTGCCAACGACTTGTAACCCTTTAAGAGTTTGATTTCGTTATTTGTTTTTGTAGACTTGTTCACCAATTAAATACTATTTAAAACATACTAATGAATATAAAGTACATCGATCTTATAGATCAAACCTATTATTTTCCACAAGAAGAATTTAAACTCAAGGGTGATAGCCAAACGCTCACCTTTCATGATATTGATTTAATGGAGCTGGTAGAACAGTACGGCGCCCCATTAAAGTTTACCTACCTACCTAAGATTTCTGAAAATATTCAAAAAGCTAAAGGCTGGTTTGCTAATGCCTTTAAAAAGCATAACTATAAAGGCAATTACCATTATTGCTATTGCACCAAAAGTTCTCATTTTGAACATATCCTCCAGGAGGCACTAAAAAATGATATCCATATCGAAACGTCATCTGCTTTTGATATCAATATCATTGAAAACCTTAAGGCAAAAGGCAAAATAAAAAATGACGCCTACGTAATCTGTAATGGTTTTAAAAGAGAGCAGTATATTAATAATATCGCAAGGCTTATCAATAACGGTCACGAAAACTGTATACCTATTATTGATAATTATGAGGAAATAGATCTGCTAAGCGAAGAGATCAATGATGATTTTAAAATAGGGATCCGTATTGCATCCGAAGAAGAGCCTAAGTTTGAATTTTATACCTCACGATTAGGAATTGGCTATCGAAATATTGTTCCTTTTTATAACGAACAAATCAAGGATAATGAAAAGGTAGAGCTTAAGATGCTTCACTTTTTTATCAATACTGGGATAAGAGATACCGCCTATTATTGGAACGAACTGTTAAAGTGTTTAAAAGTATATATACGATTGAAAAAAATCTGTCCTACCTTGGATAGCTTAAATATTGGTGGTGGTTTTCCTACCAAAAATTCATTAGCTTTTGAATACGATTATCAATATATGATTGATGAGATTATCAATCAGATCAATATTGCTTGTCAAGAAGCGGAAGTTCCTGTGCCTGATATTTTTACCGAATTCGGAAGTTTTACGGTTGGAGAAAGTGGAGGAGCGATTTATGAGGTTTTGTACCAAAAGCAACAAAATGATCGCGAAAAATGGAATATGATCAATTCTTCGTTCATCACCACTTTGCCAGATACCTGGGCTATAAACAAACGATTTATAATGTTAGCCATTAATAGGTGGAATGATGAATATGAACGCGTTTTATTAGGTGGTTTAACTTGTGATAGTGATGATTATTACAACAGTGAGCAACATATGAATGCGATTTATTTACCAAAATATAAAAAGGATAAACCGCTTTATATCGGCTTTTTTAATACAGGAGCCTATCAGGAAACTATTGGAGGCTACGGGGGGCTTCAACACTGTTTAATACCACAACCCAAACTTGTCTTGGTAGACAAAGATGAAAATGGTAACTTAACGACACGATTATACAGAGAGCAACAAAGGAGCGAAGAGCTACTACAAATTTTAGGATACAATGAGTAAGAATTACGCTGGCATCGAAGATACCTATGCCAAAATTGAAACTGCAAAAGTAGTTTTGATCCCTGTGCCTTATGACGGCACAAGTACTTGGCAAAAAGGTGCAGACAAAGGACCGGAAGCATTTTTGAATGCATCAGAGAACATGGAATTATACGATATCGAAACTGATACGGAAGTTTATAAGCAAGGGGTGTATTTAGCGGCACCTATTACTGAAAATTCTTCTCCAGAGGCTATGGTTCAAAAAGTACACGAGGAGACCAAGAAGTATATCAAGAAAAATAAATTTGTTACTTTATTTGGAGGAGAACACTCTATTTCCATTGGCTCCATTAGAGCTTTTAATGAGTGTTTTGATAATTTGTCTGTGCTGCATATCGATGCACACGCTGATTTAAGGCCAGAGTATGAAGGGACTAAATGCAATCATGCTTGTGCGGTCTATGAAGCCAGCCAGACCACCAATTTAATTCAGGTGGGGATCCGCAGTATGGATAGCATCGAAAAGAGTGTAATGAATGAGGAGAAAACTTATTTTGCACACGATATGGTGAATGACGAATATTGGATGGACAATGTAATTGACCAACTAACAGACAATGTTTTCATCACTTTTGACTTAGATGCATTTGATCCTTCCATTTTGCCTTCAACAGGCACACCAGAACCTGGAGGGTTGTTATGGTATGAAACACTTGAGTTTTTGAAAGAAGTTTTTAAAGAAAAAAATGTGGTAGGGTTTGATATCGTGGAGCTTTGCCCAAATGAAGTAAATAAATCTTCAGATTTTGTGGCTGCAAAATTGTATTATAAAATGCTTAGTTATAAATTTATAGATGAAGCAGTGGATGATGCATATGAAGGCGCACAAATAGAAGAGGTTACAACGAAACCAAAAAAAATAAATTTAAATCAGGATAATGAATAAAGGGGCTATCTCACAATTTATAGAAAAATATTATTTACACTTTAATGCAGCTGCCTTGGTAGATGCAGCAAAGGGATATGAAGATCAATTAAACGGTGGTGCTAAAATGCTAGTTTCGCTTGCCGGTGCTATGAGTACCGCTGAGCTGGGCAAAATTTTCGCAGAGATGATTCGCCAGGACAAGGTGCATATTATTTCTTGTACAGGGGCTAATTTAGAAGAGGATATTATGAATTTGGTTGCACACTCTCATTACAAGCGTGTGCCTAATTATAGAGATTTAACACCACAGCAAGAGTGGGATTTATTGGAAAAAGGATTGAACAGAGTTACTGATACCTGTATCCCTGAAGAAGAAGCGTTTAGAAGATTGCAGGAGCATATTTTTAAGATATGGAAGGATGCAGAAGCAAAAGGAGAACGCTATTTTCCACACGAGTTTATGTATAAAATGTTACTTTCGGGTGTTTTAGAAGAGCATTATGAGATTGATATCAAAGATTCCTGGATGTATGCTGCAGCAGAAAAGAATTTACCAATTGTGGTGCCCGGTTGGGAAGATAGTACTATGGGTAATATTTTTGCCTCTTATGTACTAAAAGGAGAGCTAAAGGCGAGTACTATGAAATCTGGGATAGAGTATATGACCTTTTTGGCGGATTGGTACACTGATAATTCTGAAAAAGGCATCGGTTTCTTTCAAATAGGGGGTGGAATCGCAGGTGATTTTCCTATATGTGTTGTACCAATGTTGTATCAGGATATGGAGCGGACAGACACACCGTTTTGGAGCTATTTTTGCCAAATCTCTGATTCGACCACCAGTTATGGATCATATTCCGGAGCAGTGCCAAACGAAAAAATTACTTGGGGTAAATTAGACATCGATACTCCTAAGTTTATCATAGAAAGTGATGCTACCATTGTAGCTCCATTGATATTTGCCTACTTATTAGATATGTAACTAACTAAACCTGTGACCTATGAGAAGAGTAATAGTTGATTATAAAAAATTGAATAAAGATATTCTCAATATGCTAGTGGAAAAATTTCCAGATGGCTATGAGGATAGAGATATAATTACCTTTAAAAATCAGTTTAATGAAACCATCGAAGCTGTAGAGGTAAGAACTGAAGACACCTGCTATTTGGTAAAAATTAGTAAACGTCTCGCTGATACTATGGAGAATTGGGACGACGATGATGATGATAACGATTCATCAGATATGGAAGTGTCTTCTCCTGAGCCATCCGAGGAAATGGATGAGGATGATGACTAGATAAAGTAACCTATAGTACATATTAAAAAAAGCTACGCATAATATGGGTAGCTTATTTTATATGCTTTTTAGTTATTAAAATAAATTTATTCATATTTGTTAAAATTTTCTAAAAAAAATATAAGTAAATAGCTTGTTTGATAATCTAAAGTAGTTTCAGCCTTGACACATTTCTTCAGTACTATCTTTAAAAACTATATACAACAGCAAGCCTCCTGTTTAATTATTTTCTTTGGAATGATGTCATTGCACGGGCAAACTGAGGAATCCGGTAAGTTTTCTAATTTTTTCTTTACACCTGAGATTTTGTTAGGTAAGACTATGGAAGCAAATACTGATTTTCCAAAAACTACGCTACAAAAAGGCTTGTTTTTGAACTTTGGAACACAAAAACGTGATAGCAATCTACATTGGGTAAGAGTATTAGGATTTCCAAAAACAGGTTTGTCCTTAGGCATAACGGAATTTGGTAATATCGAAAAAATTGGAATAGCATATAGCGTAATGCCTTTTGCGGAATTTGATTTGTTTAAGAAAAAAACAGATCGCTGGAGTTTACATCTGGGTTTTGGAGCCGGGTATATAGATACAAAATACGATCCGGAAATGAATCCGAATAATTTGGCAGTTACAACATCGATTAACTGGTCCTATAAGTCGTTTTTGTATTATCGCATATCGAAGGGAGAACTATACAACTGGCGATTAGGATTAGGATATGCTCATTTTTCTAATGGTCATACTCGACTGCCAAATCAAGGGTTAAATTCATTTCTTATTAGTGCTTCTTTGGTAATAGGTAAGGATTTTTATGCACAGCCGGTTCAGGATATAGATAAATTAGGTATCCGAAATAGAATAAAGGAATATTACTTTGAAACTCGTGGTGGAATCGGCCAAAATGTGTTATCCCGGGTATTTAATACCAAAAAAGAGGTGTTTTCCATGGCGTTATCTGGCGGTACAATAGTAAATAGAACATTTAAGTTTGGGGGTGGCGTTTACTATAGGTTTTATGAACACTACTATGATTATATCAAAGAAGGTGGACAACTCGTACAGGAACAGCGAACTAATTATAGGAATCATCCATACCGGTATGCTACAAATATTGGACTTTTTGGAAGTGCAGAACTCCTTTTAGGCCATGTGGGAGTCGAATTTAACCTAGGAGTTAACATCTACAAACCATTTTACAAATTTGATTGGCAGCTCAGTCAAGGTTTTTATCAAAATGGGACATATCTTAAATTGGGTGAATTAGATGATTATTATAAGCTAAAGAAAATAATATCCAGTCGAATGGGCTTACGATATTATTTACTAAATACCGCTAAGGCGTTACAACATAATTTCTTTTTGGGAGCCCATATTAATGCTAATCTTGGACAAGCTGATTTTTCGGAACTTAGTTTGGGTTATGTTTATCGTTTTACCACTAAAAGGAAATCAAAAACAAAATCATGAGTTGTCATTTAACTCCAATAAATATCGAGCCGCAGCAAATGGAGTTGTTTTGTGCTGTAATACATCTTCTATTTGCACAGGAAGTTCTTTTTTAACCTTAGGATGCTCAAAAAAACGTTTTTTTAATTGCTCTTCTATAGTTTGTAGCAGCCAGTACTTATTTTGATGCTGTCTATTGGCATAAAAATAGCCGTTTTGCTGAGTCATATCTATATACTTGGCAATGAGAGTCCAAACTTCGTCAATACCTTCTTTTTGTATTGCACTACAGGTAAGTACCTGTGGTTGCCATTTATTTTGATTGATGGGTAAGAGGTGTAAAGCTTTTTGAAATTGATTTTTAGCTTCCTTAGCGCGCAACTTGTTATCTCCGTCTGCTTTATTGATAACGATAGAATCTGCCATTTCTATAATTCCTCTCTTAATACCTTGCAGCTCATCACCAGCACCAGCCAGTTTAAGCAATAAAAAGAAATCCACCATACTATGCACCGCTGTTTCACTTTGACCGACACCAACCGTTTCAATAATGATAATATCAAAACCGGCAGCTTCGCATAAAACAACCGATTCTCGAGTTTTTTGAGCTACTCCACCTAGTGAGGTTCCTGCAGGGGAGGGTCTGATGTAAGCGTTTTTGGAACGTACCAACTGTTCCATTCGGGTTTTATCACCCAGGATACTACCTTTAGATATAGTACTACTAGGGTCAATGGCTAATACAGCAACTTTTTTACCCAAATTGATGAGAAGTTCACCAAGCGCTTCGATAAACGTACTTTTACCAACGCCAGGTACACCGGTTATACCAATCCTAACGGATTTATTAGCATAGGGTAAACATTTTTCGATGAGTTGTTGTGCTTTTTCGTTATGATTTTGTTGGTTGCTTTCTATTAAGGTAATAGCTTGGCTTAGGCTTGTAGTGTTCTTGGCTATAATACCGTCAAATAATGCTTTAATATCAACGGATTTTCGTTGTTTTTTTTTAAAAAGTTCTAACGCAGCCTTTTGCTTTTCAGAAGTTGCCTGATGGCTTGGATTGGTATTTTCGTTTTTTGGGTTCAAAATTATGATTTGTACAAAGGTATATTCTTTTTTGGAGAAATTAAATCATCTCTTTGGTGGTGATAGGAATAGCCAGGGAGGTTTTATGATAAGAAATTATAAGTAGGGTAAATCCATTTGCATTTTCAAAATAAATAGCAAACTGGTCTACTTCTTTAAGTAAAGGGATTTTAGGAACCTCTAGTGTTAAAACACTTTGATCTTCAGTTGAATCTTTCGCTGTATTAAAAATCTTTTTCCACCAGGGTAGCTTGGCGTTGAAAAGGACTTTGAAAGACTGTGTCTTGGGAACAAGAGTAAGGTGATAAGTGCCTAGCTTTAATGTACTGCCATCAATTAAGACTTGCTTGTTAATCTCAAAATCAATTTTAGGAAGTGGGTACGTGCCTTCTTTTGTAGACTGATGTAGTGAAGCTGCCTGGTTTTTGTGGTATGCTATTTTAATAGTTGTATTATTAAATTGATGCTCTACAAGAACTGATGGCTCTTTTTTAACAGTAAAAAATAAAAGCCCTAGTCCTACAACCAAAAGGAGTAAAAGAATTAATTTTCTTTTTGTCATAGGAGCTTTAATTTAAGACACATAAAACTATTGCATTTTACACTGCTACCAGATTAAAAGCAAATATTTAACTCTTTTTTGATTTCTAAGATACCAATGGCAAGTTTTATTTTTTCTTCATAGATAAGTTGTTGAATATCGTTATCTACCATCGACGTATGCATAAAATTATCCAGTTGCAGCAATTCACGTTCTTTCATCAGCATATAGTTCATTATGGAATCTACACGGGGTTGTTTTGATACAAAAGTAGTATTCATAAGATGTGCAATTTTGTGTTCTACATACTTATGTACGAAGAAAGCATCAGTAGGGTTTTCAGTTGATTCATTTTTTTAGCATAATTTTAAAAGCATAGGGGAGTTATCCATATCTTTTGGTATACTTTGTGCATTAAAAATCTTGGATTTTATGTAAAGGATGAACTAGAAATTAAAGAGTGGTATAAAATTTTACTTTTTTTACAAAGTCAGCAATGATTTTTGCAACACTTATAGTTCCAGTTCGTTTATAGTAGTAAGAATAAAAACCAAAGGTTAATTCACTAATCAAAATTTAGAAAAGTTTGTTACAGAGCGAGCTTATAGAAAAATGTAGAGCTAACGATCGTAAAGCGCAGATGAAACTGTATAATAAATACTGTGATGGTATGTATTATGTAGCCCTACGTTTTTTAAAAGATCCGTTTGAAGCAGAAGAAGCCATGCAAGAATCTTTTATAAAGGCTTTTGCAAAGCTCCACCAATTTACAGGGGATGTAACCTTTGGGGCTTGGTTAAAAAGAATCGTTATTAATAAGAGCATTGATATGCTCAAAGCAAAAAAGCTGAATATGGTAGCAATCAATGAGCAGGTGATGGGGACAGTAGAGGAACAAAATGATTGGTCCGTAGAAGATTCAGTAACTGTAGATGAAATAAAGAAGGCAATTGAGTCCTTGCCCGAAAAATATAGATACGCAGTCATGTTATTTCTAATAGAGGGCTACGATCATAAAGAAATTAGTGAAATATTAGATATTACTCCAGTAGCTTCAAGGACGCTGGTTCATAGAGGTAAAAAACAACTTCAGGAGAAGCTAAAACATTTGAAAGATGGCACAGGATATTAGAGAACTTTTAAGGCAGGATAATAAGATCCCAACCGGAACGATTAGAAAAGGGCATAAAGATCGATTTTTAGCAAAGCTAGATCAGGAATTACCTGTAAAGAAGAGTACCCCTTCATTTTATTGGCTGAAAATAGCTGCGAGTATTACAGTTTTATTTTCGATATCTGTTTTGACATTTAATCAGTTGAATACTGGGGCTAATGCTAATAATCCCTTAGTTGATGCTGAGCAAGTAGAGTCAAAAAATGCAACCGTAGTTTTGCCTAAGCAAAACTCTGCCTTAGCAAAGATGAATCCTGATTTTGAGAAAATTGAAAATACATTCTTAACCGCGATGAAGGTTCAACTCACAGAAATTAATATAACTGATGAAAACCGCGAGATGGTAGATAGTTATATGAAAAGACTTAAAAATTTGGACGAAGAATATCAACGGTTAAGTAAAGAGCTGATTGAAGTAGGGCCAAATACACAAAATGTAGACGCAATGATAGAAAATTTAACGATGCGACTCAATTTATTAAAACGACTTAATGAGCAGCTCAAAGCGCTAGAAAAGATTGAAAATGAAGATTATTATGAAATACAGGCTTAACGTTTTTATACTGCTATCTTTTTCTGGTTGGTTAGCGTCAGCTCAGGATATACAGCAAAAGCTAAAAGAATCTTTTGCTGTAGATAAAGAGGTGGTTATTGCCATTAATGCCAGTCATACCAATATAGTGTTTGAAACCTGGAATAAAAATACGGTGGAAGTTTCAGCCTATATTCAAGGTAATGATTTAGGTGGTGATTACACCGATGCTTTATTAAAAAGCTGGCAGGTGGATGCTACAGGGAGTGCCAACGCGGTAACCGTAAATGCTTCAGCAGGTAGTTTTTGGTTTAAGAAAATAGAACCACAACAAGTATACGTACAGCAAGGATCAAATGAGCTTAGAGCATTAAATCCGGTTATTTCAGATATGTTAGAACCTATTTTAGAAAATCTTTCGGATAACCCAATGCCAAGTACACTCGAAGAAAATTTAGCAGCTCTCAATTCAGAGTATCAAAAATTCAAAAAGGACGAAAATAAATACATTCAACAGTGGGAGACTCAAATAAAAGATAAATTCGGAGACGACTATAGTAAGGAATCCAAAAGCTGGACTCAGCGCTTCACTTCAAATACGGATCAATCTAAAATGGAGGTAAGCATTACTATGTCTACTGATCAATTGCAAAATAATGATCAGGGATGGCGAGATGAATTTAACCGTAGAATGCAACAGTGGGCAGAGCAGCTGGCTACGGAATTTTCGGCAAATCCTGTAAATCAAAATGCAGCTACTTATCAATTTTATGTATACAAATCTGGCGACAACACACAAAGCCCTAAAGGAATTGATAAGGTGATTAAAATTAAAATGCCTTATAACGCCAATGTGCGATTAAATGTTCGTCACGGAGATATTAATTTACCGCCTAAAATTCTGGATCTTAAGGCTTCGCTATCTCACGTTAAATTAAATGCTAATGAAATAGATGGGGATCAAACCTATATCAAAGCTTCCTACTCTCCAGTAACCGTAACGGAATGGAAAAATGGTAGATTGGTTATGAATTATGTAAAGAATTGTCGAATTCAAAAAGCGACAAATTTGAATTTAAATTCGGATTCAAGCAATATTTTTATTCAGCAATTGACGGGTAAAGGAGTAATATCCGGAAGTTTTGGAGCCGTAACCATTGCTAATGTGTCAGAATCATTTTCTACGCTGGATTTAGTGATGCAAAACAGTGATTTTAAGCTTAAGCTACCTGAAGGTGCATTCAATTTGATGTATACCGGCTCTCAGAGTAGAGTAGCAATACCTAAAACCTTAGAAGCTAACGCGCGACGTAATTTCGGCAACGTTTTTATAAATGGATACCAGACAAGTAGAGATACAGAAAAAGTGATAACGATTAATGCAAAATACAGCAGTGTAATATTGCAATAAATAAATAGTAGTGTTAATTGTAGAAAAGCTCTATAAATTCAATGATATGATTTATAGGGCTTTTTTAATTCATTATATTTTGCACCAAAAGTTGTCATATTATCAGGGATTTTAAGGCAGCTTTAAAAAAATAGAGATGACAGAATCTAGTGAAATTGTGTATTTCATCTACTATATATGTAACACATCTGCTTTTCATTTCTTTTTTTAGGTACAAATATTTGATTTTCAGGTAATTACAATTTAGTATGTGCTAAATGTTAAAGTTTTGTGTCATTGATCGATACAGATTTCCGTTTGGTCTAAAAGTTCTCCTTTTATTTTAATTATCAGCATTTTAGTAATATAATTGTATGGTAAACCCGTAAGAAAATTACCAGATTAAACAATATTTACCCAAAATAGATATGAGAACTTTAGCCTACATAATTATACTTTTCTTTTGTTTTAACGCACACGCTAATTATGTGAATGATACTCTTAAGGTAGAAAAAGAGGGATTCATTGTTAGTGTAGTTGATTTCCAAGAAGGTGATAAGATAAAGCTTTTTGAAGCCGAGACTATGGTGCATATTCTATCTAAGACAAGAGGTCAAGTAGATTTATCAATGTTACCAATTGGGAAATACTTATTAGAAAACAATGAGGGTAGATCTGTAATTATCGAAAAAAGCGAAAACGATTTAGTCGTTGAGCAGGGAATGTTAACGGATGAGTATGTAGTGGCTAATGATAGCGAATATGTTAAAGATGGGGATTATGATACAGCTGAAGAATTAGAGACATATTATACGGATAATGAAGCAGACTTGTTAAATATTACAAGAGAAGGGGATAAGATTACTGTTGTAGATTTTGAAGCTGGTGATGAAATTAAACTATTTGAAGTAAAAAATACAGTTCACGTTTTAACGAAAAGCATAAGACACGTTGATTTAACACAGTTACCTGATGGTGTATATGTATTAAAGAATAACAGGGGTCAATCAGTTGTTGTTGAGAAATTCTCTGAAGACAACCCGATTGCTGATATGTAGAAGTATTCGACTTCATTTTCACATAAAAAACCTATCCGTTCTGGATAGGTTTTTTGATTTTATTAGAGAGGTATAGTATCTTTTAAAATCTTTCGATGTTTCTCCACTTGCCTACGAATATTGTTTACTATTTTTGAAGCGTTTTACGATCGTAATTTTTATCAGGTATTATCTCTTTTATATTATGAATGCTGAATTAATAAATGCCTTATCCAATAGTTTTACCAATATACTTCCTTCTTACTACCAATCCTCAGATTACCTACCCATAAATTTGTCAAACACTAACACGGAGCTACAAGGTGTTGATGTTGCTTCCTCTAGTGCTATGGAACGGTATATAGAGGGCTATTTAAAAAGGAATAAAGCAAAAGTGGCCTATGGAGGTTACCTCGAAAAAAGAGCTATTTATCAAAGAAGTGAACACTTTAATCAAAACGATCCTGATACTGAGCGTAACATCCACTTGGGGTTAGATTTATGGTGTCCTGCTGGTACTCCTATCATCGCTCCTTTATCAGGAACAGTTCATAGCTTTAAAAACAATGATAACTACGGAGATTATGGTCCGACTATTATAGTAGAGCATACGGTAGGAGATATAAAATTATATACTTTATACGGACATTTAAGCTTAGCATCTATACAAGGCTTAGAAAAACAAAAAAACGTCGTTAAAGGTCAGCAAATAGCCGAATTAGGGGACGCTTCTGTCAATGGAGACTACGCACCACATTTACATTTTCAAATCATACTGGATATGCAAGGGAATGAAGGAGATTATCCGGGTGTCTGTTCTAAACGAGACCTATCTTTTTATCAAAAAAATTGTCCGGATCCTAATCTAATTTTAAATTTAGGTTAGACAAGCTAAGGATGTGAAATTGTAAATAGATTCAAAAACAAAAAAAGCTCTTGATGTTTTCACCAAGAGCTTTTTTTAAACCTAAAGCAATCTTTTATTCATCCACAAGCACCCATTCTCCCTTGTCCAATAAAGGAATAGCTTGTTTATATTTCAAGGTTTTATTTTCTCCACTCATTACGTGCTTGATGGTAACCTTATCGTTTCTACCGATTTTAGGCTGTTCTCTTACAATCGTTTCAGTGACTTGCGGTCTTTGTTGTGTTTGTCCTGCAGCTCGATTCATAGCTGCTCTTTCATCCATATTTGGAATTTCCTCTTTGGTGGTTTCAAGATTTTCTTTTCGTCGTACTTGTCGCGCTTCAGAAATATCTTGTGTGTTACCTGTCGGTAACTCTCCTTTAAATAAGAATGAAATTACGTCTTTGTTAACCTCTTCGATCATCGCTTTGAATAATTCAAAGGCTTCAAACTTGTAAATAAGTAATGGGTCTTTTTGTTCGTGAACTGCTAGCTGCACACTTTGCTTAAGTTCATCCATTTTTCGAAGATGCGTCTTCCAGGCATCATCTATAATGGCTAAAGTGATATTTTTTTCAAAATCAGTAATCAGCTGTTTACCTTCTGTTTCATATGCTTTTTCAAGATTGGTAGCTACATTTAAACTTTTTACACCATCTGTAAATGGAACTAAAATGCGTTCGTAATTACTACTTGGATCTTCAAAAACTTTTTTGATAACAGGATAAGCGATCTCAGCATTGCGCTTCATTTTATCTTGATAATGCTGATATGCGGCTTTATAAACTGCTCCAGTTATTTTCTGAGTATCCATTTTTTCGAACTCAGTTTCTGAAACTGGACTGCTCATAGAGAAATAACGGATTAACTCAAACTCAAAATTTTTAAAGTCCTGAGCTATTTTATTACCCTCGGTGATTACTTCTGCGGTATCAAATATCATATTTGCAATATCAACACGTAAGCGCTCACCAAATAACGCGTGGTATCTTCTTTTGTAAACCACCTCTCGCTGAGCATTCATTACGTCATCGTATTCTAATAGACGTTTTCTTACACCAAAGTTGTTCTCTTCTACTTTTTTCTGTGCGCGTTCAATGGATTTAGTAATCATAGAATGCTGAATAACCTCGCCTTCCTTGAGTCCCATTTTGTCCATCATTTTAGCAATTCGCTCCGATCCAAATAATCGCATTAAATTATCTTCTAAGGATACATAGAACTGAGAGCTACCAGGATCTCCCTGACGACCAGAACGACCGCGAAGCTGTCTATCTACACGTCTGGAGTCGTGGCGTTCTGTACCGATTATCGCTAAACCGCCAGCTTCTTTTACCTCATCACTTAGCTTAATATCTGTACCTCGACCGGCCATATTGGTAGCAATGGTTACCATACCTTTTTTTCCGGCTTCTGCTACAATGTCTGCTTCTTTTTTGTGGAGTTTCGCATTTAATACATTGTGTTGTATTTTTCGCATACTCAACATTCGCCCTAATAATTCAGAGATTTCAACTGAGGTAGTACCAATCAGTACAGGTCTACCTGCATTAGATAATTCTACCACCTCTTCGATAACAGCATTGTATTTTTCGCGCTTTGTTTTATAGACGAGGTCTTCCTTATCTTTTCTCGCAATAGGTCTGTTAGTCGGAATTTCTACAACATCTAATTTATAAATTTCCCAAAGCTCTCCCGCCTCTGTAACTGCTGTACCTGTCATACCCGACAGTTTTTTGTACATTCTGAAATAATTTTGCAGTGTTACCGTAGCAAATGTTTGGGTAGCATCTTCAATCTTTACATTTTCCTTTGCTTCTATAGCCTGGTGAAGACCATCACTATACCTACGGCCATCCATAATACGACCGGTTTGCTCATCAACAATTTTTACTTTGTTATCCATTACTACATATTCAACATCTTTTTCGAATAGTGAATATGCTTTTAACAATTGTCTTAGGGTATGTATACGTTCACTCTTAACGCTATAATCTCTAAAAAGTTCTTCCTTCTTTTCTGCTTCTTCTTCTTTAGATAACCCTAAACTTTCTATTTTGGCGATTTCCATACCGATTTCGGGGAGTACAAAGAACTCTGGATCTTCTTTACCAGAAATGTAATCTACACCTTTGTCGGTTAAATCTATCTGATTATTCTTTTCTTCGATAACATAGTAAAGATCAGCATCCACTTTGTGCATTTCTCTATTGTTATCCTGCATATAAAAGTTTTCTGTTTTTTGAAGCATTTGTTTTACTCCTTCTTCACTCAAAAACTTGATTAATGCTTTGTTTTTAGGCATTCCTCTATAAACCTGTAATAGTTTAAAACTACCATCTTTGGTATTGCCTTCATTAATTAGTTTTTTGGCTTCAGCTAAAACAGTGGTAAGGTATTTTTGCTGTACACTAACAATATCAGCAATTTTTGGTTTTAATTCATCAAACTCGTGGACATCTCCTTTAGGTACCGGACCTGATATAATTAATGGCGTTCGGGCATCATCAATAAGTACGGAATCCACCTCATCAATAATTGCATAGTTATGTGGTTTCTGTACAAGATCATCAGGGGCGTGAGACATATTATCTCTTAAGTAATCAAAACCAAATTCATTATTAGTTCCGTAAGTAATATCTGCATTATAAGCAGCTCTACGCTCTGCTGAATTAGGTCTGTGATTATCGATACAGTCAACAGAAAGCCCGTGGAATTGAAATATCGGAGCCATCCATTCACTATCTCGTCTTGCCAGGTAGTCGTTAACCGTTACCAAATGTACTCCATTACCCGATAATGCATTAAGGTATACAGGTAGCGTTGCCACCAAGGTTTTACCTTCACCTGTTTGCATTTCGGCAACTTTTCCTTCGTGTAATGCGATACCACCGATTAACTGTACATCATAGTGAACCATATCCCAGGTAACTTCTTTCCCGGCAGCATCCCAGCTTGTTTGCCATATGGCTTTTTCGCCTTCCAGGGAAACATAATCTTTGGCTCCGGACAATTCTCTGTCATAGGTAGACGCAGCAACTTCGATTTGATCATTATTCGCAAATCGTTTTGCGGTTTCCTTAACAACAGCAAAAGCTTCTGGTAATATTTCGTTAAGTACCTTTTCGGAGGCCTCGTAAGCATCGTTTTTTAATTTATCGATCTCGGCATAGATATCTTCCTTTTCATCGATATTATCCGTAGTATTGGCTTGATCTTGTAGGTCTTCTATCTTTTTCAAAGACTCCGCACGTGCTTCATTGATTTTAGCTTTGAATTCAGCGGTCTTAGCGCGTAATTCATCATGCGATAATCCTTGTAGGGTTTCTTCAGCTTTTTTGATGAGCTCAACCCTGGGTTGTATTTCTTTAATGTCTTTTTTGGATTTGTCTCCGACAAATACTTTTAATACAGAATCTAAAATTCCCATAAGTAATGGTTATATTTTTTAGCTTGTTATTTGATGGTAAGACAAATGACAAACCGTTTTTGTAATTATATAAATAGTTCTAATGCTTTTGTAGCTCTCTAAAAGCGCCACAATTTAAGCAAAAAAAAAGCCTCTTTCGAGACTTTTGATTTATTTTCGATGTTAATTAATATTCATCTTCATTCCATAGATAATCCTCATCTGTAGGATAATCTGGCCAGATTTCTTCGATTGAGTCATAAGAGTCTCCTTCATCTTCTATCGACTGTAGGTTTTCTACCACTTCAAGAGGAGCTCCAGTACGAATAGCGTAATCAATCAATTCATCTTTTGTAGCTGGCCAAGGTGCGTCACTTAAATAAGACGCTAATTCTAATGTCCAATACATAGTTTTACTGGTTTAAGATTTTTGCAAAAATAAATTTTTAGTTGAAAAAGTCAAGTAAAAAATCAATTATTTAAACAATAATTATAAGAACGTGATTTTTATGGCACTACTACAACTAATTTTATAGTTTTTTTTAAGATTCTTTCTTGGGAATCCATTTTATTTCTTCTGCCTTTAAATCATAGGTCAACTTCCGTGCCAGTACAAAAAGGTAGTCAGATAGTCGGTTTAAATACTTTAGTGTATTCTCTTCAAATGGAGAAATCTCGTATAAAGCGGTGGCTAATCGCTCAGCACGGCGACAAACACATCTGGCGATGTGACAGAATGACACAGTTTGGTGTCCACCGGGTAATACAAAATGTGTCATGGTGGGTAGGGTGGTGTCGATATCATCCATGATTTGCTCCAATTGTTCGATGTCTTCATCAACAATAGTAGGAATGTTTAATCGTTTAGATCCGTTTTTTAAGGTTGCTTTTTCAGGATCAGTAGCCATAATTGCACCAATGGTAAACAGCTTATCCTGTACGGAAATTAAGAGTTCCTTACTTTTGTCATCAATGTTTTGATCCCTGATGAGCCCAATGTGCGAATTTAACTCATCGATTGTACCGTAGGCTTCGATACGGAGGTGATGCTTAGGGACCCGCGTTCCACCAAATAAAGCTGTTGTACCTTTATCACCAGTTTTAGTGTATATCTTCATCTCTATTTTTCTTTTTTTCTTGAACATTCTTTCTGAAATCCCTTTTTTTACGCCCGTAAAATTTAGAAGAGTTCCGTTTGGTATTCCACATTACCAAAATAAAAAGTAAGGCTAAACCTAACACCATTACCAATAGCTGGGTTTCTTCAGAAAGTGAATCAAACATGATTTTTAATTTTTGTAAAAATACTAAAAGCAGTTTAGTTGACTAAAAATTATAATTGTAGTTCAAGTTATTTATAAAATAGCTGGCAGGAGATACGTCTCTTTTACTACCTTTGCAAGGTAATGGAATTTTCATCAAAACTTTTAGAAAAAGCAGTATATGAGGTGTCCCAACTACCGGGTATTGGGAAACGAACAGCCTTGCGATTGGTGCTTCATTTGTTAAAACAACCTGAATCACAAACGGATCATTTGGTGTCGGCGTTAGCAAGTTTGCGAAAAGATATCAAGTTGTGTACAACTTGCTATAGTATAAGTGATACCGGAATTTGCCACATATGTGCGGATACCTCAAGATTGGACAGTCTAGTATGTGTAGTTGAGGATATTAGAGATGTGATGGCAATAGAGGCTACAGGTCAATATAGAGGAGTCTACCACGTGTTAGGTGGTAAAATAAGTCCTATGGATGGTATAGGTCCTCAGGATTTACACATTGCTTCTCTTGTAGAAAGAGTAAAATCTGGAGCTATAGAAGAATTAATTTTTGCGCTTAGCGCATCGATGGAAGGCGATACCACTAATTTTTATATTTACAAGCAACTTGAAGATATGCCCATTAAAACTTCAACTATTGCCAGAGGAATTGGAGTGAATGATGAGTTGGAATACGCAGATGAAATAACATTAGGAAGAAGTATTTTAAACCGGGTTCCCTTTGAAAATGCTTTGAAAAAGCCTTAATTTCAACTCCTAAAAATTATGCTATCTGGAACTTTCTGTTGTCATTCTTAATTATAAGGTACGCTACTTCTTAGAACTCTGTATTTTGAGTACTATTCAAGCATTGCAGGATATAGATGCAGAAATTATTGTAGTGGATAATTTTTCTGAGGATGAAAGTTGCGCTATGGTGAAAGCTCATTTCCCGGAGGTGATTTTAATAGAAAACATAGAGAATGTTGGTTTTGCTAGGGCGGTTAATCAAGGAGTTGCTGTAGCTAAAGGAACATATGTATGTATTTTAAACCCGGATATTGTAGTTCCTAAAACTATTTTTAACTCGTTAATTTCTAAATTAAAAGAACGTACGGCTTCCGGAATTATTGGTCCCAGGCTTATCGACGGAGCTGGTCGTTTTTTACCAGAAAGTAAACGTAATGTACCTTCTCCATATACATCATTTAAAAGGCTTTTTGGGATCAAAATTGGAAAGACAAAAAATTATTATGCAACCCACGTAAATCCGAAGGAAGTAGGTAAAGTCGATGTTTTGGTTGGTGCATTTATGATCCTAGAACGCGCTTTATTCATGGAAGTAAAAGGATTTGATGAGGCCTATTTTATGTATGGGGAAGATATTGATCTTTCTTTTACAATTCAGAAAGAAGGCAAAGAAAACTGGTATAGTGGAGAGGACGTTGCCATTCATTTTAAAGGCGAAAGCACAGTTAAAAATGCAGTATATATCCAACGTTTTTATGGTGCAATGCGTATTTTTTATAGAAAACATTTTAAGTATAATCTGCTTGTGGATACTATTGTATCTTCAGGCATTCGAATTGTTTCGCTGTTAAAGACAGCTAAAATTACCAAAAGGACAAAAAGAGCTATTGATTTTTATCTTTTAATAAGTGATGATCTAGACTTAATGCAGCAAGTAAAGAAAACTCGACATAAAAATGTTATCTTAGAAAGAAGTAAATCATTGGAAAAGTATCTTACCAAGGATATCGAAATCTTGTTAGATGCTGATTACATCTCTTATTCGGAGATTATTTATTTAATGGATATGTATCAGAGAAATAACTTTACATTTAAAATTAAACCAACGGGATGTAATTATTTCGTTGGAAGCGATTTTAGTGATGGTAAAGGAGAGGTGATCGTTTTAAATAAACTTTAGTAAATAAAAATTAATACTAAAAGCGAAATTTAATTAAATTCGCAAAAAAAATAACTTATTAACCCTTTTATTTAAGAATATGGCAAAGTTTGAGCTTAAGCTACCTAAGATGGGGGAAAGCGTTGCTGAAGCAACAATAACAACCTGGTTAAAAGAAGTAGGAGATACTATTGAGTTAGATGATCCTGTAGTAGAAATTGCAACAGATAAAGTAGATAGTGAAGTGCCGAGTGAAGTTGAAGGGGTTTTAGTAGAGAAACTTTTTGATGTCGACGATGTAGTTCAAGTAGGGCAAACTCTTGCTATTATTGAAATTGATGGGGAGCAAGAAGAGACTAGCGAAAAAGAACCAGAGTCTTCGGTAAAAGAAGAAGAGCAGACAGCTACTGAAGAAGTAGCACATCTTGAACAGGAAATAGAAGCAGCTTCGGAAACAGCAAAAAATACAACTGCGGATTATACTGAAGGAAGTAAGTTTTATTCTCCTTTGGTAAAAAACATTGCTACTGAAGAAAATATTTCTTTAGCAGAATTAGAGGCTTTAGAAGGAACAGGTAAAGATGGAAGAGTTACCAAAAATGATATTCTACAGTATGTTGAGGATCGTAAAGCAGGTAAAACCGTTGCACCACAAACAGCACCTGAAGCAGCGCCTAAAACTCAGCCAAAAACTGCTCCAGTACAATCGGTAGAGAAGAAAGCTCCTAAAGCAGAGCCAGTGGTAGCATCAGGAGAGGATGAGATTATTGAAATGACCAGAATGGGTAAAATGATTGCACATCATATGGTCGAATCTGTACAAACTTCAGCTCACGTGCAATCCTTTATCGAGGCCGATGTAACCAACATCTGGAATTGGCGTAAGAAAGTTAAGGATGAGTTTAAAAAACGTGAAGGTGAAAATATAACCTTTACGCCTATTTTTATGGAGGCGGTAGCCAAAGCGATCAAAGATTTTCCGTTAATTAATATTTCGGTTGCAGGCGATAAAATCATAAAGAAAAAGAATATCAATCTTGGGATGGCTGCAGCTTTACCAGATGGTAATCTAATTGTACCTGTGATTAAAAATGCGGATCAGCTTAATTTGGTTGGTATGACTAAAGCTGTAAATGATTTAGCAAATCGAGCTCGATTGAATAAACTTAAGCCAGACGATATCCAGGGGGGTACGTATACGGTAACTAACGTGGGGACTTTTGGTAGTATTATGGGTACTCCTATTATCAATCAACCTCAGGTAGGTATATTAGCGCTAGGAGCTATTCGTAAAGTGCCTGCGGTAATTGAAACACCAGAAGGTGATTTTATTGGTATCCGTTATAAGATGTTCTTATCACACTCCTATGACCATAGAGTAGTAAACGGAGCGCTAGGAGGGCAGTTTGTACAACGGGTTAAAGAATATTTAGAAGCTTTTGATCCGAAACGAGAATTTTAGCATCAAAAAATAATAGATCAAATAACAAAAGAGACCTAAAAAGTCTCTTTTGTTATTTTTACAGCATTTCCATTAATGTAAAGCATAACCTGTCAATATTGGAATGCTCAGGATAAAAAGCATTGACATTTGATAAGATCACTACGCCAGTTTTGTTTGTTGGGTCAATAACTAAACAAGAGCTATAGCCCTGAGTACCGCCGTTGTGCCAAAACCAATTGGCGCATTCTCTTTTACTTATCATCCAGCCTAAAGCTATAGATCGTTTGTCAGATATAGAAAAGGTAGGCTTTCGCTGTAAGGAAAGTACTGAGTCTTTAGCAAAATTTGCTTTCATAAATTTTGATAGATCTTCAACATTAGAGTACATAGCTCCTAAACCGTGCATACTTGAAAATTTCCAGGAAGGAGTGGGAGTTCCCTGATTATTCAATCCTTTGACAGTAATATCATCAACCATTTCTCTTCTGCTAGAGGAATGTGACATCTGGTATTTGCTAAAAATTCGCTCTTGCAATAGTTGCTCAAAACTTTTGCCCGATAGTTTAGAAAGCGTATAACTTAACACACCTGCTCCTAAATTAGAATACGCCATTTTGGATCCAGGTTTGGTCTTGGGCTCCATTTCTGTAGTTAAGTATGCTTCTAACTTCTCTTCTGTGTAGTTTTCATAAACTTTATCTGGATCTAGCAAGGAAGATGTCATCATACCGGGAGGTACTCTTGGTAATCCAGCAGTATGGTTTGATAAATTTTGTAACGTTATACTTGCTCCGTCTTTTTGATATTGATGTAGGGTAATGTCTAAGTACTCTTGTATTGGTTTTGTAGGGTCTATTTGATCATTAACAATAAAATCGCTGAGAAGCGTTGAATTGAATACTTTAGTAATGGATCCGATTTGAAAGACAGAATCTTTATTAGAGATTGTTCTTAGCGTGTCGCTCTTTCTTTTGATCCCATAGTAGTCAACTTTTTCATCATTGATAAAGGCAATAGCAAGTTGTGTATTGTTAGGAAATTCTTTGCTGTACTTATAAATAGAATCAATTTTTGGTCTGTTGATGTTCTCTGTGACTTGCAAATGATTTACCGCTGGATCAGCAACTTTAGTAGTTATATTTTTTGCATAAATAAATAGTGCTATTACAAGGATGATACCCAATGTGATCACACTACCCAGTACAATTAAGAAAGTTCTCATAATCAAAAAAGAGTAAAATGTTTCCCTATAGGTGATATAGTGAGCAAAAATGTTACATCTCAATGGAATAAAATTATCCTCTGAATAAGAAAAACCGGTCTTTCATTTTTTCGATCTCAGTATCTTTATTAGTAATGATATAGTTAATGGCTTCTTCAGTAAACGTTTTTCCTTTATCGGTAAGTGCTATGATTTGATTGTCGATGGTAATCATATTATTTTTTAAAGCTAGGGAAAGCACTGTTCTTGATTTTACCTTTTGCCAATTGATATGGTCGTTGAGATGTGCTACTTTTCTTTCTTCTTCTTCGTCAGAATGATTGTGAAGATGCAGTAAAAAAGTAAGTAATAATACTTCTTTTTGCTGTTGCTTTTGTCGATACAGTACAGATATTAAGCCTTTATTTTTTGCAAATAAATACACTAATAAAAACACTATTCCTAACACTGTAGTAATGGATCCGGATATTGAAGCATCTAATAGGTGGGCTGACCAATAACCAAGAATAGCTCCGGTTATACCAAATAATGTAGCTAAAAGTAACATTTTCTTAAGGTCTTGTGTCAATAAGTAGGCGGTGGCTGCTGGTGCAATCATCAATGCAATCACTAAAATAGCACCTACGGCATCAAAGGCGCCAACCGTTGTCACTGAAGAAACAGTCATCAGTCCATAGTGAATAATTGCCGGCGAAAAACCTAAGCTGGCAGCTAATCCTTTATCAAATGTACTTACTTTTAATTCTTTGAAAAAAGCAATAAGTAATAGTAGCGTAGTAATTAAAATACTTCCGATAATCCATAGTGATTTGGGTCCGAGATCGGTAGTTCCAACGGTAATTCTATCAAAAGGAGCAAAGGCTAATTCTCCTAGTAACACCGCATCAATATCTAAATGGACATCGCTGGCATTTTTAGAAATAAGAATAATACCTATACTAAACAAGGCAGGGAAAACTAATCCAATAGCAGTATCTTCCTTAACCAAACCTGTTTTTTGAATAAACTCCACCAAGACAACAGTCAGTACACCACTTGCAGTGGCTAACAGAATCAGTAAAGGAGAGGAAAGATCGTGAGTTATAAAAAAACCAATAACAATTCCCGGTAAAATAGAATGGCTAATTGCATCGGTTATCAATGCCATTTTTCGAAGCACCAAGAATGTCCCTGGAATTGCACAAGCTATGGCAACCAAACTAGCAATAAGTTGTATTTCAATTTGCGCGCTATTCATCGGACTTACTTATTTGATCATATAGGGTAGCGGCTTTTTCGTAGCCTGTAGGTGTCATTTGCCACATATTTCCATCAAGTGATATGTAATTTTTATCTTCAAGTTGCTTTAATGTTTTTCTGGTAAACCCCTGAAAGTTGTTGAGTATTTTAATTGCGTGTGGATGTGAAATATTAGCGTGATCTTTAGCAATATGATACATAAAAGAAAGGGTTTTGTGTAATTGTAAGTCTCTTCTGTTTTTTCTAAATCGTATTTCTCTAAATAACAGCCCTCTTCCGGGAGAAAACACAAATGAAAAGAGTACAAAAATAGCCGCGACTATAACAATTATAGGACCTGTGGATAAATTATTGGAACTGGCGCTTATTCCCGTGCCGATTACCCCAGATAAAGCTCCAAAGATCGCTGCTACAATGACCATAGTACTTAGTTTATTTGTCCATTGCCTTGCGGCAGCTGCAGGCGCCAAAAGCATTGCACTCATTAATACGACACCCACTGTTTGTAAGCCAAGTACAATAGCGACAACAATAAAGGATGTGATTAGAATATCCAGAAATTTAGTATTGAAGCCAATTGTTTTGGTGAAGTCCGGATCAAAGAGCAGGATTTTTAGTTCCTTCCAAAACAGTAGTAAAATAATAAAACTAATTCCAGTAACCCCACTCATTAACCAAACATCACTTTCCACTAATGTTGCAGCTTGACCAAATAAGTAACTTTCTAACCCCGCCTGATTAGCATTAGGAATCTTTTGAATATAGGTTAATAGCAACATCCCAAAACCAAAAAAAGTAGATAAAATCAGACCTAAAGCGGTATCAGATTTTAAATGTGTTTTGTTGACTATTCCTCGAATCCAAAATGTACCGAGCAAACCGCTTAGTAATGCTCCGATAAGAAACACTACACTGTTCTTAGATTCGATAATTAAAAAAGCTATGGCGATCCCTGGTAAAGCAGCATGGGATATGGCATCTCCCAATAAACTTTGCTTTCTTAACACCGCAAAACTACCTAACATACCACAGATAGCTCCTAACACTGCAGTTCCTATAGATATTGTTCTTAGGGTGTAGTCCGAAATTAGAAATTCAAAATATTCTTTTAGCTCCATGTAGCTTTTACTTAAAAAATTTACTGCGTTATGGCAACTTTGTAATTGATTCCATAGGTTTTGGTAAGGTTATCATCATTAAAGATGTCCTTTACCGGGCCAGTAGCGATTTTCTTTACATTTAAAAAGGTAACCCAATCAAAATATTCTGGTACAGTTTGTAAATCGTGATGTACTACCACCACTGTTTTGCCGGCTTTTCTTAATTCTTTAAGAATATTGATAATTGCTTTTTCTGTGGTAGCATCTACTCCCTGAAAAGGTTCATCCATAAAATAAATAGAAGCATTTTGAACCAAAGCCCTTGCTAAGAAAATACGTTGCTGCTGCCCACCTGAAAGCTGACTAATCTGCCTACTTTTAAAGGATAACATTCCTACTTTTTCCAAAGCTTCTAACGCTGCTTTTTTTTCTTTTTGACCTGGACGCTTAATCCAGCCAAGGCTTCCATAAGTTCCCATCATCACTACATCCAACGCGGTTGTAGGAAAATCCCAATCTACACTACCTTTCTGAGGAACATATGCAACTAGGGCTCTATTTTTTTTGTAGGGCTTACCATAAATCTCCACGCTACCTGCTATTGGTTTTAGAATGTCCAGGATAGCTTTAATCAAGGTAGATTTTCCAGCACCGTTAGGTCCAACAATAGCCATAAGCACACCTTCAGGAATTGCCAAATCAATATCCCACAACACAGGTTTGTAATCATATGCGACAGTAAGGTCATCAATTTTTACAGCTATTTGATCTTCCATTATTGTAGTGCGTTTATGATGGTGTCTACATTATAGGCAAACATACCCAGATAATTTCCTTCATTAGTATCAGGATTACCTAGCGCATCTGAATATAATGTGCCACCTATAGTTACCGAGTGGTTTTTAGATTTAACAGCTTCTTCCAGGGCTTCAATCGTTCTTTTTGGAACTGAACTTTCTACGAAAATCGCTTTCACCTCTTGTTCTATTATAAAAGTAGCTAATTTCTGAACATCTTTTACACCTGCTTCAGTAGCGGTAGAAAGTCCTTGTAATCCTACTACCTGAAAGCCGTATGCTTTACCAAAGTAACTGAATGCATCGTGTGCGGTAACCAAAATACGCTTTTCCTTAGGTAGGGTTTCTATTTTAGCAATCAGCGATTGCTGTAATTGATCCAATTTTTTAATATAGGTTTCGCTATTTTTTTGATATAAAGACTTGTTTTTCGGATCGTGTTCTATAAGTTTTTTGGTAGTAAACTCAGTTACTTTTTTCCAATTCGATACACTAAACCAAATATGAGGATCGTAGTTAGAAGCAAAGTAATCAGATCCGATAAGCTCCGACTTTTCAATACTTTCGCCTACCGCAATGGTTTTAATTCCTTGGGATTCCATTTTTTCAAAAACATCTACCAGTTTTCCTTCTAGGTGCAATCCATTGTAAAAAATAAGATCTGCATTAAGCAATTTACTTACATCTCCTTCGCTGGCTTTGTATAAATGCGGATCAACCCCAGCACCCATAAGTCCCTGTAATTCTATGCTATCACCACCTAAATTGTGTAACAAGTCTGCGATCATAGTTGTTGTCGCAACAACCTGTAGTTTTTCATTTTCTGTTTTTTGGTTGGAGTTACAAGAAAAAAGTAACGCCGATAAAAAAAGAAGAGCTATGGTATTTTTCATACTATCGTTTATTTTGGTAATCTTATACTTACACCAGCACTTAATAACAAGTTTTGATCACTTTGAATTCCGGATCCAACTGTAGCATCTAATTGGATCAAATCTGTAACCAGATAGGTTAAACCAGCATCCCATAGGTGGTTAGCCTGGCTGTCTTCCGGAAAATCTCCATATAACTCTGCATACAACCCAAATTTATTGGTAACACTATATCCATATGCCAAGGTATATATATAGGCTGCCTCAGGAGAATCATCACCCCAAACCGCACCAATATTATAGGATAAACTCGACTTTTCACTTAGGGTATGAGCAAAAGAAAATCTAAAATTAGTGCCTGTAGTTTCGGGTCTAAAATCCTGCGAAGCGGTAAATGGAAGGAAGATATGCCCGATCAAACCAATTTCTGGTAGCAATCCTTTTTCTTCTGTAATATTTACTTTGGCACCAAACAATAGCGGCGACAATCCATTTTGTACTGTGTTCAGCTCTGTACCGTCAATTTCAGTTTTAATTTCGGAAAAATCCCAACCGATTCTTAACTCTAACCGTTCTAAAAGGCCGATTCGCATTAATGTAGTATTAAAAGTTGTGTTTTTTAGTACCACATTTAGGTCTTCTGATTCTTCATAGAAAGCACCGGTTTCAATTTGAACTGTACCTATAGGTACAACAGTTGGGGATTCGGTTGCATCAGGTCTGTCTGTTACTAGAGGAGGGGGTGTCGTTTCTTGTGCTATTATAGAACCGCCAATAAGCAAAGAAAAAAATGTAAGTAAACTTATGCTATTTATTTTCATTAGTATTATTAAATTTGTAATGTTATAAATGCAAAACTAGAAAAGTTAGTTATGACTAACAAAATAAATCTACAAAATTTAACGAAAAGTGAAGAGGATTATCTCAAAGCTATTTTTCAATTATTAAATGATAATGAAAATGAAAAGGTTGGGAATAATTTATTAGCGGATTATATGAGTGTTTCGCCGGCTTCGAGTAACAATATGATTAAAAAGCTTACTTCAAAAAAATACGTTAGTAGTAAAAAGTACGGTAAGCTGGAATTAACGGAAGAAGGTCGCTTAGTAGCTGTTCGTTTAATACGTAAGCACAGACTCTGGGAAACTTTTTTGTATAATTATTTAAATTTTACCTGGGATGAAGTGCACGAAGTCGCTGAGCAATTAGAGCATATAAAGTCTCATAAGCTTATTGATGAATTGGAGCGTTTTATGGATTTTCCGGCGAAAGATCCGCACGGTGAATTTATACCTAATGCTCAGGGGGATTATGTAGAGGTTCCAAAAGTGATGCTTTCTTCCGTTAAAGAAGGAGACACTTGCAAGCTGGTTGCAGTGAATGATGGGTCTGTGGATTTTCTTAGATATGTGTCCAATATAGGTTTAATGCTAAGTTCAGAAATCGAAGTCTTGGAAATCCGCGAATTTGATAACTCTTTGCGTATTGGTTTTGAGAATAAAGAGGAAACCATCACCAAGAAATTTGCGGATAACGTATTTGTAAAACTAATTTCTAAATGATTTTTTGGATTAAAATTGTGTATTATTTTACTTTCAATGTAATACCTGTTATATTTGACTCACACAATTAATTATGGAGCTTAAACTAAATAGACCCATATGTTTTTTCGATCTTGAAACTACAGGGGTAAACATTTCAAAAGATAGAATAGTAGAAATTTCAATTCTTAAAATTCACCCAAACGGGAATAAAGAAAGTAAAACGTGGCTAGTGAATCCTGGTATACCAATTCCGGCAGAAACAACAGCAGTACACGGTATTGATGATGCCAAGGTTGCCAACGAACCTACTTTTAAAGAACTGGCTCCAATGATCAACGATATGATTAAAGGCTGTGATTTAGGTGGTTTTAATTCTAACCGCTTTGACATTCCTTTGTTAGCAGAAGAATTGTTACGAGCAGATATTGATTTTGACATGAAGAATGGTGTAGCGGTTGATGTACAGACCATATACCATAAGATGGAAAAAAGAACGCTGGCTGCAGCTTATAAATTTTATTGCGATAAAAACTTAGAAGATGCACATTCTGCAGAAGCTGATACCTTGGCAACCTATGAAGTGTTAAAAGCGCAACTAGATAAATACCCAGAATTGGAAAATGACATTAAATTCTTGGCAGAATTTAGTTCGCGCAAGCAGTTTGCAGATTTCGCTGGTTTTATAGCCTACAATAAGGAAGGTCAGGAGGTATTTGCTTTTGGTAAACACAAAGGTAAATTAGTGGAAGATGTAATGGAAAAGGAACCGGGTTATTTTGGTTGGCTGCAAAATGCAGATTTTCCATTGTATACCAAAAAAGTACTAACTGCTGTACGATTGCGAAAATTAAATAATAGTTTAAATCAATAAAAAGCTATATGAAGCTAATTTGTATCGGGCGAAATTATACAGAACATATAGAAGAGTTGGCTAATGAACGGCCAGATCAACCCGTAGTTTTTTTGAAGCCCGACACTTCTATATTAGTTAAAAAACAACCGTTTTTTATTCCTGATTTTTCCCAAGATGTACATTATGAAGTTGAGTTATTGATTAAGATTAATCGTTTAGGAAAGTATATCGATAAGAAATTTGCGCATAAATATTATGAGGAAATAGGATTAGGAATTGATTTTACAGCAAGAGACCTGCAGTCTCAATTAAAGGCAAAAGGTTTACCCTGGGAAAAAGCAAAAGCCTTTGACGGTGCAGCAGTGATAGGTAAGTGGGTCAATAAATCGAACTTCGAAGATGTTAATAACATTGATTTTAGTCTCGAAAAAAATGGGCAGATCGTACAAAAGGGAAATACACAATTTATGCTCTGGAAAATTGATGAAATAATAGAATATGTTTCAAAATATTTCACTTTAAAGATAGGAGATGTTATATTTACAGGAACGCCTGCAGGTGTAGGGGCTGTCAAAGCAGAAGATCAACTGAAAGGTTTTATTGACAACCAAGAATTTTTTTCAATTAAAGTTAAATAAATGGATAAAGCATATAATTTAGAAGCAGTAAATGAATTGTCAGGAGGAGATGAAGAGTTCATAGCTGTGTTGGTACAAACATTTTTAGAAGAAATTCCACCAGATTTAGATGGTATGGTAAAAGCAGTAAATGAAGGTGATGCGGCAACAGCTTATCAATATGCGCACAAAATGAAACCCAATTTACAGCTTTTTAACATTGACTTACTAACAGAAATTAAAAGAGTAGAGTCCTGGTCAAAGTCTAAAAAAAGCAAAGAAGAAATTCAACCTACCGTAAATCATATTGTGACCACCGTTACCAAAGCAATTGGAGATCTGAAGAAGGATTTTAGCTAATATATTACCCTAAGGACTGATGTTTGCAGAAATAATTACCATAGGGGATGAAATTTTAATTGGTCAAATCGTTGATACCAATTCCGTATTTATTGCCAAGGAACTTAATAAGATTGGTGTTGAGGTCTGTCAGATCACTTCGATAAGCGATGACCGACAGCATATTATCAATGCACTCGATGAAGCCAGAAAAAGAGCAGATATAATTATTTTGACCGGAGGGCTTGGTCCCACCAAAGACGATATCACTAAGCATACCATTTGTAGTTATTTTAATGACACCTTAGTTGAAAATAAGGAGGTACTGACGCATATTGAAATGTTGTTCAAAAAATACATTTCGACTCCTATTTCTCCGTTAAATCGGGCTCAGGCTTTAGTGCCGAGTAAAGCAGTAATTCTTAAAAATGAATTTGGAACAGCCCCAGGAATGTGGATTGAAGAAGATCATAAAGTTTTTATTTCTATACCAGGAGTTCCTTATGAGATGAAGGGCTTGATGAATTCTGCCATACTGCCCAAGCTACAACAACGGTTTGACAGACCCTTTATCGAGCACAAAACTATAATGACCTATGGGCTAGGTGAAAGTGCTATTGCTGAACGAATCGAAGATTGGGAAAATAACCTACCTTCTTATATCAAATTGGCTTATTTACCTAATCTTGGTAGAGTACGATTAAGACTTACCGGCAGAGGTAAGGATCTTACTGTAGTTCAAAACGGCATAGATGCAGAAATTGAGAAGTTAAAATTATTGATAAGTGATATAATGGTAGGTTTTGACGAAGATGATCCTATCGAATTAATTATTGGTAATTTGCTAAAGTCAAAAAATGCTACCCTTGCTGTTGCAGAAAGTTGTACGGGTGGACGAATTGCTGAAAATATAACTTCTCACGCAGGGGCTTCCGCTTTCTTTAAAGGAGGCGCCGTAACCTATGCAACCCAATCCAAAACCGATATACTAGGAGTGGACCCTACAATTATTGAAAACTATTCAGTCACTAGTCATGAGGTAGCGCAAGCTATGGCAGCAGCTTGTAAACAAAAATTTAAGTCTGATTACGCGATAGCAACTACTGGTAATGCAGGGCCACTTAAAGGCGATGGTGATGTGGCTGTTGGAACAGTTTTTATTGCCATAGCAACCCCAGAAAAGGTGTTTTCTGAAAAATTTGTATTCAGTAATAACAGGGAAAAAACAATTGGGAAAGCGGTGGCAAAAGCATTTGAAATGTTACTTAAGGAGCTTGGTTCGGAAAAGATTGAGAGTAACTAGATGTCTTATCTCTAATTAGGGTATAAAAACTTTAATCCTTTGGTATATATTGTTGTATCCAGTCAATGGCTTTATCTACGTTATTAAAAATAGCCATAGGAGGTCCAACAAAAACTTTTTCAAACTCTGCTGCCCGGGTATTTATTTTATCATAAACCACAACAGCAAGGGCTTTGGCATTAGGAAACGTTTTTTCAAAATCATAATGCCCTGTGGGTTCAAACGAATACGAATGAATTCGATTAGCGATATACACAAAAGGAGTTGACTTGCCGTAATATTTATCAATAAGTTTATATAATTCTTTAGTGTTATCAACACTCATCGTAACACCCTCATTGATCTCAGAGATCAGTAGATTATTGTAGAAATAAAAACTGCCAATTCCAATATCGTGTTTGCTAAGTAAGGTTTCATTAATTTTATATGGCATAATCAGTAAACGTTAGCGTAGTAAATTTACAATAATTATGGTGTTTATGAGGCTCTATTTGCGTATTGTTGAGTTTAAGATCACTACTTTTTAACTATAATCGTTAATCCACTACAAATCTTGACGTAATTTTAACTGTTGTTTAATTGGATGTTACAGCAAAAGTGGATCACCAAAGATGATCCACTTATAAGCTACTTAATTACCCCTTAATTAAGCAGTCAGTCACGTTCACTAAACTAACTCATTCAAAAGTAGTAGGGTTTCAGGTTTAATTAAATAGGTATAAACCCGTGTTTTTGTTATTTTTGACCTGGTTAAAAAATATTAGCTAAAAAATGCTAAACATTTTATTGGTGGTTATATAAATAATTCGTTAATTTGCACCCTGTTTTGAAATAACAACAAAATTAATAAGAAGAGATGTCAAGAGTTTGCGAGCTTACAGGTAAAAAAGCAATGGTAGGGAATAATGTTTCTCACGCAATGAATAAAACAAAGCGTAAATTCAATGCTAATTTAATAAAGAAACGTTTTTATATCCCAGAAGAGGATCGTTGGGTAACGTTAAAAGTGTCAACGGCTGCTTTGAAGACAATAAATAAAAATGGGATCTCTGCGGTTTTAAAAGAAGCAAGAGCAAAAGGTTTTTTAACGAAATAAATTCTTTTTTAAAGAGATAGTACAATGGCGAAGAAAGGTAATAGAGTACAGGTAATATTAGAATGTACTGAGCATAAAGCTACAGGTAAACCTGGTACATCAAGATACATAACGACAAAAAATAAAAAGAACACTCCGGATAGATTAGAGATTAAGAAATTTAATCCTATTCTTAAGAAGATGACAGTTCATAAAGAAATAAAATAACAGGACCATGGCAAAGAAATCAGTAGCAACGTTACAAACCGGATCAAAGAGATTAACCAAAGCTATTAAAATGGTTAAGTCTCCAAAGACAGGAGCTTACACTTTTGTTGAATCTATTATGGCACCTGAAGCTGTAAATGACTTCTTGGACAAAAAGTAAATCTTTTACACATAACAATATCGAATAAGAAGCCATTTCAATTTTATTGGAATGGCTCTTTTTTTATAAAAGCATATTAAATCATTTAGTTTTTTAGTCAATGAGTTTTTTTAAAAATATCTTTTCTACAGATAAAAAAGAGACACTGGATAAGGGGTTAGAGAAAACGAAAAATTCTTTTTTTTCTAAATTAGGAAAAGCAGTTGCTGGTAAATCCAAAGTAGACGATGACGTACTGGATAATCTTGAAGAAGTTTTGGTCACTAGCGATGTTGGGGTAAAGACTACCATAAAAATTATCGAAAGAATTGAAGATCGGGTAGCTAAAGATAAATATTTAGGTACGGAAGAATTGAACCAGATATTAAGAGAAGAAATTGCTGGACTTTTATCCGAAACCAATGTAGGGGAAGCTACAGATTTTGAAATCCCTGCCGATAAAAAACCATATGTATTAATGGTTGTTGGAGTAAATGGCGTCGGCAAAACAACAACAATCGGTAAATTAGCCTATCAGTTAAAGAAAAAAGGTTTAAAAGTTGTTTTGGGTGCTGCAGATACCTTTAGAGCTGCGGCTATCGATCAATTACAAGTTTGGGCAGATCGGGTAGAAGTTCCTATCGTAAAACAAGCCATGGGTAGTGATCCTGCATCCGTAGCTTTTGATACATTAACTTCAGGAAAGGCACAAGATGCGGATGTCATTATTATCGATACCGCAGGTAGACTTCATAACAAAGTAAATTTAATGAATGAGCTTACTAAGGTGAAACGGGTAATGCAAAAAGTTATTCCGGATGCTCCTCACGACGTTTTATTAGTTTTAGATGGATCTACAGGTCAAAATGCTTTTGAACAAGCTAAGCAGTTTACTGCGGCAACAGAGGTTACTTCTTTGGCAGTTACAAAATTAGATGGTACAGCAAAAGGAGGAGTTGTTATTGGTATAAGTGACCAATTTAAAGTACCAGTTAAGTATATTGGAGTAGGAGAAGGTATTGAGGATCTTCAGGTGTTTAATAAATATGAGTTTGTAGATTCCTTTTTTAAGTAAATTTATTTTTGTTACAAAATAGTTAAATCAAGGCATAGTAGTTAGTTACTTTGCCTTTTTTTATAGTTTTAGATGAAACATATCATTTAAAACTTATTGTTATGGGAGCTCGCCTTAGTAGCCTGGTCATTATATTTTTATTGATTGCTTGTCAACAGCATCAAAAGAAAGAGATTAAATCAACTCAAGAATCTATCCCCTTTTGGGAGGCTTATGACGAAACTGAGGATTTGCAAAAAAGTAAAACGCTGGAGCAGGAGCGCATGCACTTAAAACTTATCAATTCTCGGGTGCGAGATAAAAACAAGATTTGGGAAGTACTCAATGCGCAAATGGTAGATTTTAATGCGAATCGGTATCAAGAACTTAAACCTGTAGTGCTTGATAAGAGTATACCAGAGTTACAGGAATCAATACAGCAAGGAAAGCTAACCTATACGGACTTAGTCAAGTTTTACCTGTATAGAATACGGAAGTTCGAGTCGGATAATAAATTGTCGCTTAATGCGATTATTTCTTTAAATGAAGATGTGATTGTACAAGCAAACCGCTTAGATCAAAGCGATAAGTCTAACATAGACAAACATTCAGTCTATGGAATGCCGATCTTGTTAAAAGATAATATTGATGCCAAGGGAATGGTCACTACAGCAGGTGCTGTGGTGCTACAAAATAATCAGGTGGATAAAGATGCTTATATCACCCAAAAATTAAAATCTCAGAAGGCATTAGTCTTAGGTAAAGCAAACTTAAGCGAATGGGCTTATTTTTTATGTGCAGGATGTCCAGTAGGCTATAGTGCCATTGGTGGGCAGACTATGAATCCATATGGAAGATTGGTTTTTGAATCTGGTGGTTCTAGTTCTGGTAGTGGTGCAGCGGTAGCAGCCAACTTTTGTGTAGCGGCTA
The DNA here is from genome assembly GCF_004216895.1 of Aquimarina brevivitae. GTDB lineage: Bacteria > Bacteroidota > Bacteroidia > Flavobacteriales > Flavobacteriaceae > Aquimarina > Aquimarina brevivitae. The sequence continues at coordinate 1,667,784 of NZ_SGXE01000001.1, forward strand.
TCGGTACAGAAACTAGTGGATCTATACTTTCTCCTTCTAGTCAAAATTCGTTGGTAGGTTTAAAACCTACAATTGGTACCTTAAGTCGGAGTGGAATAGTGCCTATATCTAGTACACTTGATACACCAGGTCCTATGACTCGTACTGTTATGGACAACGCAATAGTGTACAAGGCAATGTTAGGAAAGGACGTTGATGATCCTGCTTCGCAACAGATTGTATATGATAGTTTTTATGAAAAGCTTTCTAATGCAACATTGGCAGGAAAACGATTTGGTGTGGTCAAGGAGTTCCTTGAAGATTCCTTATATAGTAGAGCGGTTTCTAAAATAAAAGCATCAGGAGGACTGGTTTTTGAAATAGAACCCAAACAGCTGCCATTATCGGATTTTATAACGCTGTTGAGTGCAGATATGAAGATGGATTTAAAAAACTATCTTAAAACCAAGGATGAACAGCAAGTGGCAGTGTTTAGTGTTACTGATATTAGGCAATTTAATTTACAGGATAGTTTACAGAGAATACCCTATGGACAGCAGTTATTTGATGGAATAACTGAAGATTCGACTTCTATATCGCAGTTGAAATCCATTAAAAAAGAACTAGAACGGGTAGGAAGACTGTATTTTGATGCATTTTTTGATACATACCAGCTGGATGCAGTACTTTCAATTAATAATTATCACGCAGGTTATGCAGCTGTTGCTAAATACCCTGCGCTAACAGTTCCTATGGGGTATTCAGCTAAGGGAGAGCCAAAAGGATTGACGTTTATAGGTCAGCCTTTTAAGGAAGATCTATTATTAAGCAGTGCCAAAGCATTTGAAGAAGTAACGAAATACCGGGTAATGCCAGAGGATTATCGGTAATTGGAATTAAAGCGGATACCTTATTTTTTAGAAGAGGAAAAGCCTTCAGGGTTCTGAAGGCTTCATACTCAAAATCAGCATTTGCAAGATTTACCGGATATTCACTATTGATTAGGATTACGTATGAAAAGTAGCTCCTACCCGATATCTTAAGTGCTAATAATTTTCAATTTGTTTAGGTTGTAGCGTGTATGATTAGGGCTACTACACGCACTTACCTTTTTTATCTTACTTTTCTAAAAAATAATTCATCTTTACTAATACCTTCTCCTTCTCGCTCATCCAACATTATTCTATTGGTTTTAATTTTCTTTACATTCCAGTCGATATTTAATTTGTCTAATGGTGGTTCGTCGCCAAAATCAAATTGTACTCTGAGGCTTCCATCTGCTCTCGTAAAGGCGCTCCATTGAGATACAAATTCTTCATCTGTATCTGTATTACGCACTAAGGCAGTACGGTCTGGATTGAATGTAAATATGAAGTTTCTATAGTTTCTTGTTTCGTTACTTTGATTATCCTTGTATTTTTGAACTTCCCATTCATCTTCTACAATCACCGATTCTAATTGTAAAATAGTAGTATCGTTATCATCACAATCATCAGAAGCTTCTTCAATAGCTATTTCTAATTCTTCATTAGAGTTAACGACTAATTCGCTTTCATCAGATAGTACCAATGTAATTGGGAAGGAGATGTTTGCAATTACGTCATCATTTAGATCTGAAACAAATGCAAATAACTCTTCATCAGATTCTATACGTATCGTTTCAAGAATTTCTGTATCCGGATTAAAAACGGTTATATTGAAAGGATATTGAAAATCAATACATTCAATATCTTCATCTTCGTCTTCAAATACTTCTTCATCGTCATCATCGTCATCATCTGGATTATCATCTTCCTCTAATGGAGGAGTACACGCTTCAATTAGTGCTGATAATTCTTCACTGCTTTCAACAATTACTTCTTCATAATTAGAAAAGATTAGGGTGATAGGAAAAGAAATAACCACTTGATCACTGTTATTTTGAAGTAATAATTCTTCAATTGCCAAGTAATCTTCTGTAGAAGCAATGACTAATTGGTTACCATCTACAGCAACAGTTATGGGTAACTGAACTGTAAAACACGAAGAATTGTCGATAATATTATCGATTGACCCGTCGTTTAAGGTAACTTTAGCCATAAGGCTGGTTGTTTTAGAATTAGGCTCTAAAACCTGCTCCTCAGAAGGTTGAATTAGGGTGTCAGACTCTTGTCTACAAGAACTTATAAAAGTAGGTATTGTTAGGGACAAAAAAAGGTAAATTATAGCAGTTCTTGTATTCTTCATCTTAATTTAATTTTCGTATAGCCTTACATGTATAAAAACAACTAAGTTCTTAAAACTCCTTTAATTTTTTCAATTTTTTCTACATTTACTAAAAATTTAAGGGTTTTATGCCAAAAGAGCTCCATAAGAATGTATGTGATGAGGCTATTTTTTCATCTATATACAAAGAATATTCAAAGGATTTACATAATTACCTTTATTATAAATATGGGGAGTCATTAGGGCCTAATGATAAAATGCAGGATGCGTTTATAAAACTATTGGACAAATGTAAAGAAGTTACCGTGGCCAAGGCCAAAGGTTTTTTATTTACCGTAGCTAATAATATGATGTTAAACGAAATTAAACATCAAAAAGTAGTTTTAAAGTATACAGAAAACAAACCTAAAGAATACACTTACGAATCCCCAGAGTTTTTATTAGAGCAAAAACAATTTCTAAAGAAATATCAAAAAGCACTTAGTAAATTAACAGAGGATCAGAGAACGGCGTTTTTGATGAACAAAGTAGAAGGAAAAAAACATGCTGAAATAGCTGAAATGCTGGGTACTACAAGAAAGGCAATCGAAAATCGAATTTATACTGCCTATAATAAATTAAAGGAGGAAATAGAAGGATTTAAATAAAAATTTTCAAATAAAAAAAGGAGTATTTGATTTTCAGTTGTTATATAGATAGAACAGAGTTATAAAAAGATGGAAAAAGATAATCTTATACGCAAGTGGTTAGCCGACGAATTGACGGATGCAGAAAGAACTGCTTTCGAGCAGCAAGATGACTATAAAGATCATCTAAGAGTTGTTGAAGCAGCAAAGTATTTCAAGGCTTCTGAGTTTACAGATGTCGCTGATATCGAATCTTTTTATAAAAGATATGAAGAAGCACGCACACTGGTTCCAAAGAAGGAGAAAAAGTCTTCCTTAGGTTTAGTATTAAAGATTGTTGCTGTATTTGTGATAATGTTGGGTATTGGCTTTTTAGTAATTAACCCATTCAATGATCGCGTAAGTGCTCCACTAGCTCAAAAACAGGAGGTTGTTCTTCCAGACAACTCAGAAGTTGTATTAAATGCAGATTCTGAAATAGAATATAATGGCAATAATTGGCAAAATCAAAGGAGTTTACGTCTCAAAGGTGAAGCCTATTTCAAAGTTGCAAAAGGAAAAAGATTTGATGTGGTTACGGAGGAGGGTACGGTTACCGTATTAGGAACCAAATTTAATGTGAAGAGCAGAATAGGCTTTTTCGAGGTACATTGCTATGAAGGATTAGTTAATTTAACGCTTAGCGATCACGAATCCGTAAATCTACCGGCAGGAAGCCGATTTAGAATTATCGATGGAAAACATTATTTTGATAAAACGCCAGAGAAAGTTCCTGGTTGGATTAACAATCGAACGACTTTTAAGAGTATTCCTTACATTCAAGTCATACGTGAATTTGAAAGACAATATAACGTTAACATCGATTTGAAGAATATCAATCAAAACCAAATTTTTACAGGAGGTTTTGTGCATAATAGTTTAGAAGATGGCCTAAAATCTATAACTTTACCATTAGATTTAAGCTATACTGTTGATAACACGAAAAATATTACTATTACGACAAGTAAATAGGCATAGACTTTTTAGTCTATTACTTGTGTATTTTATAGGTTTCGTAGGTTTTTCGCAAGAAAGCAATACTACTAAACCACTCTCAGAGGTTTTTTTACTTCTCGAAAACCGTTTTGAGTATCAGTTTACTTATGCAGATAGCCTTGTTAGGGACATACAAATTGAAGTTCCTGACAAGGATTTGTCTTTTAAAGAGGTGCTACAATACTTGCAGGCAAATACCGGTCTTTCGTACGAAATCATAACCAATAATTTTGTGGTAGTTAAGCAAAAGGAATATAATCGTACTATTTGTGGATATGTCAAGGAGTCAGGATCAGAGTTTGTTTTATCATATGCTACGGTTCAGGGGGATACAAATTCCGTTATTACCAATAGCAAAGGTTATTTTGAGTTAGACATAAGAGATCCTAATGAAAAGATCGTCGTTAAGTATTTAGGTTATCGACAGGTTACCCTCTTACCAAATCAATTTTCAGAAGAGGAATGTCTTACCATTTACACACAACAAATCACGGAAAGTTTAAACGAAATTGTGCTAAGGAACTTAATCACAAGAGGAATTAGTAAAACCAGTGATGGAGGTATTCAATTGGATTATTCAGATTTTGGTATCCTTCCAGGACTTATAGAAACTGATGTTCTGCAAACTATACAAACCTTGCCTGGTATACAGAGTATTGATGAAACGGTTTCTAATATAAATGTGCGAGGAGGAACACACGATCAAAATTTGATTTTATGGGATGGTATAAAAATGTATCAATCGGGTCATTTTTTTGGTTTGATTTCAGTTTTTAATCCTAACACCATTAAAGAAGCTACCATAATTAAAAATGGTAGTAGTGCACAGTATACCGACGGAGTTTCTGGAACTATTTTGATGAATACAGCCCAAAGCATTAGCGATAGCTTGCAATTAAGTGTAGGGACCAATCTTATCAATAGCAATGTTTTTGCGGAAATACCCACCGGAAAAAATGGGACACTTCAGATCACAGGTAGAAAAGCAATAAGTGAATTCATAGAAACCCCGACCTACTCGTCCTATTTTGATCGGATAAAACAAAATACCGAAATAGTGAACACTCCTGGTAATGGAAGTAGTTCTAACCTTAATTTTGATTTTTATGACACTAATGTAAGGTGGAACTATGCCGCTTCTCCCAAAGATAAATTAAGGGTTAACTTTTTGCTGTTAAGTAATGAATTGGTTTTTTTGGAAAACGCAGTAGTCTCCGGTAATTTTACCTCAAGACAAAGTAGTATACTTCAAAATAGTATTGCAGGTGGCCTTAACTATGATCGACAATGGACGGACCGTTTTTCTACGAATCTACAGGTCTACAATACCGATTATCAATTAAAGGCAGAAAATGTTAATCTTGTAGAAGATCAACGATTTTTGCAAGAAAACAAAGTTTCAGAAACCGGAATTACATTAAACACCATACAAACGTTTAAGCCAGGCTTTAAACTTCGGTTGGGGTATCAATTTATTGAAACCGGAATCACAAACTTAAATGATATTGATAACCCGCAGTTTGTTGATGAAAAGGTAAGGGTAACAAGAGCGCACGCTTTATTTTCAGAAGCCATACTGAAGTCCAAAGACAAAAACACTAACCTTATGGTTGGGGCGCGTTATACTTACAATGATAAGCTTAAAAGACACTTTGTAGAGCCTCGATTGAGTGTGAGTAGAAAGTTTAATGACTTTTTTTCATTTGAGATTTTAGGAGAGTTTAAGCATCAATATACCTCGCAGGTTATTAATTTTCAAAATGATTTTCTCGGTGTAGAAAAAAGACGCTGGGTATTGTCCAATGATCAAGATATTCCGGTGATCCAAGGTAAACAAGTTTCTACTGGACTTACATATAACCAAAATGATTTATTGGTGAGTATTGAAGGGTATTATAAAAATGTAGATGGTATTACGGCTAGGAGTCAGGGTTTTCAAACCAAATATGAATTTGAAAATGGTATTGGTGCGTATGATGCGTATGGAGCAGAGCTTTTAATCAGTAAAAAGGTAATGGATTTCAATGGTTGGTTTGGGTACACTTTTACTAACAATAATTATACGTTTGACAATTTAGAGGACGTAGTTTTTCCAAATAACACCAATATTACCCACGCAATGACTGCGGGTGCGTCCTATGATTTTAATAAGCTCAAAGTTTCTTTGGGATTAAATTGGCACTCGGGGTTACCAACTTCAAGAGCTTTATCCGTGCCGGTAGATGATCGACCCAGTATTCAATATGGTGAGGGAAATGCTGCGAACTTAGCTCCTTATTTTAGAGCGGATTTTTCAGCAGTGTATAAATTTAATATCGGCAAAAAGATTGCGGCCAAGGCAGGGGTTTCTATTTGGAATCTTACCAATAATAATAACGTAATTGGAGACTATTATTCATTGAATGATCAGGATTTACCGATTCAAAATGAAAGAACAGCATTAGGATTTACACCAAACGCAGTACTTAGACTTGCTTTTTAAGCCATTACCTTTTAGAAAATCTTTGTAATGAAAGAATAACTAGGTTTTAGCAATAAAATTCTCCTACTTTTCAGAATCATTGTATCTTTGCAAACCTTTATAATAAAGCTATGAGAACTAAGAGTTTAAAGAAGAACAGGATTAATGTAGTTACGCTAGGTTGTAGTAAGAATGTTTATGACAGTGAAGTGTTAATGGGACAACTAAGAGCTAATAAGAAAGAAGTAGTCCACGAACAAGAGGGTAATATAGTTGTAATTAATACGTGTGGTTTTATTGCTAACGCAAAGGAAGAGTCAATTAATACTATTTTACAATATGTGCAGCAAAAAGAAGAAGGTGAAGTTGATAAGGTATTCGTTACTGGATGTTTGTCTGAGCGTTATAAACCAGATTTAGAAAAGGAAATTCCTAATGTAGATCAATATTTTGGAACAACAGAATTACCTGGACTTTTGAAAGCTTTAGGTGCTGATTATAAGCACGAGTTGATTGGGGAGCGATTAACGACAACACCTAAAAATTATGCATACCTAAAAATAGCTGAAGGTTGTGATCGTCCTTGTTCTTTTTGTGCTATACCGCTGATGAGAGGTAAACATAAATCTACACCCATTGAAGATTTAGTTACGGAAGCAGAGAAACTTGCTGCAAATGGAGTTAAAGAATTAATTTTGATCGCACAAGACCTTACTTATTATGGTTTAGACTTATATAAGGAAAGAAAATTAGCAGATTTATTAAAGGCTTTAGTAGCAGTTGATGGAATAGATTGGATTCGATTACATTATGCATTTCCTACAGGTTTTCCAATGGATGTATTAGAAGTTATGCGTGCTGAGTCCAAAATTTGTAATTATATCGACATACCATTACAACATATTGCAGATCCTATTTTGAAATCTATGCGTCGTGGAACGACAAAAGCAAAAACCACTAAGCTATTGCAAGAGTTTAGAGAAGCTGTACCTGAGATGGCTATTCGTACCACACTTATTGTAGGGTATCCCGGTGAAACAGAAGAAGATTTTAATACCTTAAAACAGTGGGTTAAAGAGATGCGATTTGAGCGATTGGGTTGTTTTACCTACTCTCACGAAGAAAATACACACGCCTTCAATCTCGAAGATGATGTACCCGAGGAGGTGAAAATGCAAAGAGCAAACGAAATCATGGATATTCAATCTCAAATATCTTGGGAGTTGAACCAAGAAAAAATAGGTAAAACTTTTAAGGTGTTAGTGGATCGCAAGGAAGGTAATTATTATATCGCACGTACTGAATTTGATTCTCCGGATGTGGATAACGAAGTGCTTATTGACGCAACCCAGCAATACTTAAAAACCGGAGAGTTTACTAAGGTTGAAATTTATGAAGCTGAGGATTTTGATTTATATGGTAAAGTAATCTAGTTATTTTACTGGTTTATAATCACCATCAAACACTATAACCCAGGTTTTACCTTGGTCATTACTTTGATACCAAGTCTGTCGAACCTCATTATTATTGATAGGTTTCCAAATTATTTTATTAAGGGATGTCTTAGTAGTATCCTGTAATACCATGGCATTGTCAATATAATTCCCTTTTAGGAAAAGGGTAACTCCACTAGTATCCACCCAGAACTGTTCCCAGCGGTCTAGTTTTGGGTTGTATTTTGTTAAACTGACTCCTTTAAAATTGGTCTTATAGGAGCTGTAGTTTTCCTCTAACGCTTTATCATCAACAATTGTAGTGATGGTATTGTAACCAACAAGCGTGTCTGTATTATGTTTATACACTTGCCATTCTCCTTTCCAAAAATCGAATTCTTTGTACTTAGCTTCTAGATTTTCTTGTGCTGAAGTAGAGTGGAAAGAGATTATAGATATTACGCCATAAATGAAAATGAATTTTGTTGTAGAAGTCTTCATAAGTTGGGTTGTAAAAATAAAAAAGGGAATGCAAAATTGCATTCCCTCTAAAATACTAAAAACTCTCCTTAACTTTCGTGGCTAACTCTAAATTATAAAAGAGTATATCGTATTAATTCTTATAAACCTTTGTTTCCGTCGATATAGATATCAACTTCACCGTCATTATCGTTTTCGTTTTCGATTTCTTGATCATCATTTTGAATCAATACTGCTTCTTCAACTGATTCTGACTCACAAGCGATAAACCCGATAGATAATACTAGTAAAAATGAAAGTTTTTTTAACATGACTTGAACTTTTTTGTTGTTGTTATTAAATTTTTGTTTCCCGTTTTAAATTCTGGTGCAAATGTATCTAAAAAGTTCAATAGAAAACAACTTGAAAAGCTTCCAATCCCTTGTATAACGGTAGTTTAAGCGATTTTTGTGTTTTTATTCTGCAACATTTTGGGCTAAACTTTACGAACTTAGAATCACTTATTGAAGAAAGCATGATTTTAATGTAAAAAAAAATCGTTTTTTATGAATTTTAGATAAAAATACAAAAGAGTGTAAAAAAACAATTCTTTAACGATTTGGTAACATATGAGGTGTATTACAACTTTTGATTTAATATTTTTCAATAAATACGCACTTTAGTTACGAATATTTTAATCAAAAACAACTAAATCTCATCTATTGACAAGCCTTTTATTCAGTTATTTGTAAACTGAATAATAGAAAACCAAATGAACGTATGAAAATATGGGCTTTTTTAAGTGCTTTGATGTTATTCCAGAAGCATAGGGATATCCATTAATAGAAATTTAGAGTCTTCTTTGGCTTTAATTTCTAACTCCTCGCCATTGTCCCAAATACCAATTGCATCTCTAGTGTTTAATATATTATCTACTATAGTTAGTTGTCCTTCTAACACAAAAAGGTAGATTCCATTAGCTTCTTTCTTAATTTTATACGATAAGGATTTATCCTTGGACAATGAGGCCATATAAAACCAGGCGTTTTGATAGATCCACACGCCTTCATCGTCAGGATTAGGAGAAAGAATTTGTAGAAGTTTGTTTTGATAGTCTTCAGATTTGATGCTTATTTGATCATATCTGGGTGTCACATTCTTTTGGTTCGGGATTACCCAGATTTGTAAAAACTTGACGGGTTGATCTTTGTTTTTATTGTATTCACTATGAAAAACACCAGTCCCAGCGCTCATCACCTGTATGTCTCCAGATTTAATTACCGTAGTGTTACCCATACTGTCTTGATGTTCTAGATCGCCTTCTAAAGGTATGGATATGATTTCCATATTTTCGTGTGGGTGTTTGCCAAATCCCATACCGCCAGAAACGGTATCGTCATTTAAAACTCGAAGTACTCCGAAGTTTATTTTGTTGGGGTCATAATAGTTGGCAAAACTAAAAGAATGGTAAGAGTCTAACCATCCGTGATTGGCGTGTCCTCTTTGTGCTGCGGGGTGTAAAACTGTTTTCATTTTTAGGTACAAGATATTGATAAACTAATATACCACTTACAACCTTATATAATTTTTAAGAAGCTTTTTCAATAAATGCTATGATTGGTGGCATAAGAGAAGGGTGTAAAGGTAAATCAGGGTTACTATAAGTTTTTAAATTCTTTGTTCTGTCAGATTCAGCATCTTTGAGTACATGATTCATACCTTCTATAATAAGTAACTCCGCTTTTTCATTGCCTTCAGCTAGTGTTTTAGCATTTTCAACACTAATTTGGATATCAGTTGTCCCCTGAACGATTAAAGCGGGTATGGATAGCTTCTCAATTTCTGATTTAGGATCATAACTTAAAAAGGATTGAAGATAGTTTTGGATTTGCGGTCTAAAAACACTCATTAAATAAGGAGGAATACTATCCACTTTTTGACCAGCTTTAATCTTATCTAAGATAGGAAGCGCTGTATCGGTTACAAATTTCGGTTGATTTTGGAGTTGTGTTTTAAGCGTATTGTAGGCAGAATCGCCTAAACCGGCCAATGTTATGATTTTGGTTACGTTAGTCTTTTGAGCGGCTAAGATAGCTACCAAACCTCCTTGACTATGCCCGGCAATAATGATTTTGGAATACCGCTCGGATAAAAAGTGAACCCATGCTATGGCATCATTTACAAACATATCAAAAGTTAAGGTTTCTTCTTTGATAGAGGTAGTATTACTTTTTCCTATCCCTCTTTTATCGTATCGTAGAGATGCGATGTTTTTTTCAAATAGAGCTTCGGCAACCATTTTAAGGCTGTTATTTTCTAACAAGGTGGTTCCCACTAGCGAATTTCCATTTCGATCGGTATTACCGGACCCCGAAATAAGTAATACCACTGTCTTCGTGTTCTTAGGATTTAATAAGGTACCGCTTAAGTTGATATTGTTTGAATTGATGGTGACCTCTTCTTGCGCAAGAATTGCTGAAGTAAAAGGAAGTAGTAGTAAAAAAGTAAGTATTTTAATAAGGCGTTTCATTGTTTAAGTTTCTTCTACGGAGTATTCTTCTGCGTGTGGTGAATTTAAATTATATTCCAAATCTTCAAAACTTTGTTGCAATTGCTTATAGGCTTCTTTAAGCAGTTCAAAATCTTTATTAATAATTTTGCGATCAGCTTTTAATTCTTCAGTAGGTTTAGTGTTTTCTAACAGCTTTTCTTCGAGTATCAGTTGTTTTTGAAGCAACTCATTTTGTTTTTTTATTAGAAACGTACTTTTGTCAATAAAGTTTTGGTAAGCAGATCCAACCGCCTTATATAAAGAATCATTGGAGGCCTTAATTTCATCTGATTTTTGCTGGTAATTTTTGGCTGCAGTTTTAAGCTTAGTAAGCATTGTCTTCATTTCTTGGCTATACAAAGGAGAAGCCTCTTTTTGCTCAGTAACTGATGTGGTTGTTCTTTCATTACAGCTACAGACAACCAGGAGAATTAATAAGGCTAGGCTATGGGCATATTTCATAAAATAAACGAATTAATTGGCAAAATTTAAGATACTTATCTTTTATCAAATGCTAAACACTTAACTAGTTTTTATAAGTTTAAAAATACAAAACCCGGCAGTATTACCGGGTTTTTAGTTTGTTAATTTTGAGGAACAGGGAAACCTCTATCTCGCATAAGTGCATCAATTTTAGCATCTCTACCTCTAAATTTCCTATAGGCCTCAGCAGGATCCATCGCATTTCTTGGTGCAAATAAATAGTTGACAAGCTTGGCAGCTACCACCTTATCATAAAACCCATCCGGTGCCTCAGCAAAGGCCTCAGCCGCATCAGAGGTTAAAACATCTGCCCACATATATCCGTAATAGGCTGTAGCATAGCCTTCACCAGAAAACACATGTCCAAATTGAGGGGTTCTGTGACGCATTACCAATTCCTTAGGCATATGTAAACTAGCCAGCGTTTCTTTTTCAAAGTTGGCGACATCTATAGTATCCGGGTCTGCTAAATGTAACTTCATATCCATCATTGCCGAAGCCAAATATTCTGTGGTAGCAAAACCTTGGTTGAATGTGGCTGCATTTTTAATTTTTTGTACCAGTTCTTTTGGCATAGGTTTGCCGGTTTCATAATGAACAAGGTAATTGTTAATCACAGGATCTGTCGACAGCCAACGCTCCAATAGTTGCGATTGAAACTCCGTGTAGTCTCTTACTCCGCTATTAAGAGTTGGATATTTTACTTCTGAAGAGAAGAAGTGCAAGGCATGTCCAAATTCGTGAAAAAAGGTTTCTGCATCATCCCATGATACTAATACAGGCTCACCAGGTGCAGGCTTTACAAAATTAGAGTTATTGGATGCTAATACGGTTTCTTTGCCATTAAATGTTGTATGACTTCGATAGGTGGTCGCCCAGGCACCAGATCGTTTACCTTGTCTGGCAAATGGATCTAGATACCAAAGTCCAATATGCTCTCCAGAATCTTTATCAGTCACTTCCCATACATTTACATCAGGATGAAAAACTGGTACAGTACCCTTCGCTACTGTCGCAAAATTGTAATTAAATAATTCTCCTGCGACAAAGAACATCGCTTCTCGTAGCTTATCTAATTGCAAATAGGCCTTTACTTCATCTGAGTCCAGGTCGTATTTCTTTTTTCGCACTTTTTCTGCATAATATCGATAATCCCAAGGCTCAATTATAATGTCTTTTCCTTCTGCATCTGCTATGGCTTGCATATCAGCCACTTCTTCTTCGACACGTGCAATGGCGGCAGGCCATACAGCATTCATTAATTGTAATGCATTTTCTGGTGTTTTAGCCATTCTGTTTTGTAATCTCCATTCGGCATAATTGTCATAGCCCAATAGACCAACACGTTCTTTTCTTAATTGTAAAATTTTAGCTATGATTTCTTTGTTGTCATGCTCATCATTATTATCGCCTCTTGAATAATAGTTTTTCCATACCTTTTCTCTCAATGCGCGCTCATCGGAATAGGTTAGAAAAGGATCCATGGAGGATCTCGTATTCGTTACAGCGTATTGACCTTCTTTGCCTCTATCTGCAGCAGCTTTTGCATATGCTTTTATTAAGGGCTCTGACAAGCCGCTTAATTGATCTTTGTTTAAGTAGGTAACATACCCCTCTTCGTCGGCTAGCACATTATTGGAGAAATTGGTATACAGCTCTGATAATTCTTTATTGATTGCTGCATAACGCTTTTTCTTTTCTGTGTTTAATTCAGCGCCATTCATTGCAAATTCTTCATAAATAAGTTGAACAACACGCTGTTGATCTGGTGCTAATTCCTTTTCTTTTGAAGCTTCATATACAGTTTTGATCCTTTGAAAAAGTTGTTCGTTTTGGGAGATCTTAGACTGAAACTCGGAGAGTTTGGGTGCCATTTCCTGTTGTACTTTTCTAAACTCGGGTGATGATATATTGCTGCTGTAAATCCCGTAGTACGTAAAAACGCGATCTAGAGTTTTACCAGATTTTTCCATAGCTACGATGGTATTCTCAAACGTGGGTGGTGCTTCGTTATTAGCAATTGCTTCAATCTCCTTAAGATTAAGTTCCATTGCTTTTTCCAGTGCTGGCTTTACATCTTCGACTTTCATTTTGTCAAATGCTGGTACCCCGTCAAAAGGACCTTCCCATTCTGCTAATAATGCATTCTGCGTGGATTTGTTATTATCCATAGTTTTTTCTTCTTCTGTGTTTTTGCAAGAATAAAAAAGTACGGTAGCTGTTAAAGCTAGCATACTTAAACTCTTAAGTGTATTGTTGATTTTCATAATATAATAGTAATTGATGAATTTTATGGTAAAATGTGAAGTTCAAATTCTATAAAGTGTTCGATTTCAGCCAGCTTCATCCATTTGTTTATCGTATACGGATGATTTCCGTCAATCATTACTGAGGGATCTTCATTAAAAAAATAAGGACTGCTATAAATGAATAAGGTAACACGATTTGTAGATCGATCTTCTTTTCGTTCACCGTAAGGATTTATGATGAAATATTGTTTTGTAAGCTCTTTGATATAGGTTTTTTGAGATAACTCAAAGTGATGATAATCTGTCCAAGACCTTTTAATGTACCATTTGGATTTCAGTACGTCCTTAGTTTGCTTGCTTAAAAAAGTCAAAAGAATACTTCCATCTTTCTCAAGAATTCTATTAATATCAAGTCTTGAAATAGTATCTGTTTTGGTTAATTTTTCATTCCAAAATGTTTTTGTAATTATCAAAATCTTTGTTCCCTGATCTTTTATTCCATTTACTTTAAGGTCTAATCGCTCGACACCTTCAAAATCATACAATTGTTGAACCTCTTTGGTAGATGCTATTGGTAAGAACTCTATAGTAATTGCTTCTTGAGCTTTTAATGCTGCATCAGAGAAACATACTATAAAACATACTAAAAGAGTTTTTATAAAATTCATTAGAGTCTAAACTTGTTATTATTGGTTAAAAAGACCGCGTTTACAAAAAACAGCTTACCATTTTCCCAAAAGGAACGAAATAATGGGTTGTCAACCATATAAATCACGCTTCCTTGCCCCATTCTAGCTTCACCAAATACTAATGAATTCTCTAAGCTTTTTTTCGCGTCCTCTCCTGCAAAACCAGATACGCTTTCAGGGGTAGTGATATAGGATATGTTATATCCATTTTGTAACAGCTGGTAAGAATCACTACCTAGCTTTAGGGTAAAATAGGTGTCATTATACCCAAATGCCATAGGGTGAGAGGGATCAACCTGCGTTTTAAAGATGCTTCCTGTAATGAAGTCTTTAACACTTTCTTTTTCGCGCTGATCATAGGGTGTCAAGTTTCCAGTAGAATCTTTTTCTTTAGTATTGGATTTGTTTTCTTTGAGATCAAATCCTTTTTTATCACTAAATGCGGCTACAGCGTTTCCAATTGCAATCAGTTTACCTCCTTGTTGTACCCAATTAGAAATGGATTCCATAGTGTCCTTATCAAGGTAGCCACCATAATATCCATTAGGAAGAATCAAAACGTCAAATTGTGATAATTCAATGTTTTTGAAATAATCAGTATCAATCGAGGTTACCGGATACCCTAATTGCTGTTCAAAGAAATGCCATATCTCACCGTAACTTAAGGATGAAATGTAATTGCCTTTAAGAACGCCAACTTTTGCTTTTGTTATGAGTTTGATATCTGGGGATCCAAAATCAATACCCTTATTAGCAAAACTTGTTGGTGTAGCGTATAACTTCCTGTTATGATTATTAGCTATTGAGATTAATTTTTGATCGTAGTTTGTAGTAGCCTTATTATCGCTTTTGGTAATTATTAAACTCCCTTTTTTAAACTCAATTCCGTTATTCACAAAATCTTTTTCTGAAAATCGAACACGTATGTCGTTCTTTAATAAGTCTGCTAAGAAAGTGGCGTCCATAAGACTATTCCATTTAGCAATATATCCCGCTGCGGATTGATCCACCGTATTTTTTGTTGTCGTTTGTATTGCTTTAGTATAGGGTATATCTGCAGTAGAAGCTACAGCGTCTAATCCGTAGGCATAAGGAATACTCCAGGCCGTAATATCATAGGTTAAAGGATTGCTTAATGCTGCTTTAGGCTCAAAAAGCACTTTGACCATTTTGCCTTTAGGTTGCGAGGTAGGTACAACGAGTGCGTTAGTTACATTAACATTACCTTTTTGTTGTTCCTTATACACAAATCCTGATACTTTTCCGGATGCTAAATATCCATATTGGATTTCGTGTTTGTCCAACAGCTGTGATAAGGCTCTAATTTTATCAGCCTCACCTTGTAATACATAGCTTTTATAGGTTAAATCTTCATTATTAAAAAATTTTTGAAACTCTGTATTAATTTTTGCTGCATTTTTTGAAGCAACTTCTACTGTTGATAATCCGGTAGTTAGATGATGTAGTGCTCTATCTTTTAAGGTAAGTACATACCCTTCATCCGTGTCAATACCCAATCCTGCACGTCCGTGGCCAGCCTGTTCATAGGTCATACCAATTGCTCCCATAAATGTAGGGTAGGTGTCCCCATAACTAGGGTACAGTAAATCAAAACGTTCTCTAGTAAAAAATAGCCACCCGTTTTCATCGAAATATTTAGCGTGATTTTTACCAATTTGAGTTTGAAGATCACGCTGCCAAGGTGTTATGATTTCGTGAAAAGGTTCTGCAGCAGGTGCAAAATAGTAAGGTTCGTTGATCCCTTGTTCATGGAAATCTACGTGGATATGAGGCATCCATTGGTTATATATGTGGAGACGAGATGCGGTTTCTACCTGAGTGGCCCAGGCCCAGTCTCTATTTAAATCAAACAGATAATGATTCGGTCTTCCACCCGGCCAAGGTTCGTAATGTTCGGCTGCAGTTTGGCTTGTGTTGAACGGGGTAGCTTTAACCATATTATACCAATTCGCATATCGATCTCTACCATCGGGGTTAATGCAAGGGTCGATAATGACTACGGTGTTTTTAAGCCACTCTTGTTTTTGAGTAATAAGCTTGTATACCATGGCCATTGAGGCTTCGGTACTTGAGGCTTCATTGCCATGTACATTATAACTTAGCCAAACAATTGCAATATCCTTCTGGGTTGCATCCCCATTAAGTAAACCAATATTTTTAAGGTTATTTTGTCTAATAGTTTCAATGTTTTTTAGGTTTTCCTCGGTGGATACAATAGCATAGGTTAGCGGTCTTCTTTCATTGGTCTGGCCATAGCGATGATAGCTGACCATAGGAGAGTTATTGGCAACGTGTTCAAAATAATTAACAACATCGGCGTGTCTTGAAAATTGTTCACCAATTTCATACCCTAAGAATTCTGCCGGAGATTTAGGACTGCTTTGGGCAACAGATAGGAAAGGAAGGTAGATAAATAAAACGAAGAGTAATTTTTTCATAAGGATACTGACTTGTTTTGAATAAAAAATTTAAGATCCGGTAAATTAGGTTGTTCATTTAACTCTATAAATCGTATTAACTAAAATTTAGGATTTCAGAAAATAAAGAGCTGTATCTTTAACCTCTAAAACTGATTAATTCTATGTCTACGGAGTCTATTCCTTTTAGAGATACCAATTACTTTTCTTCTTTATTATGTGATTATCTTGATGAAAAAGAGCAGCTACAATCGTGTTATGATAATTTTCCGCATTTAGCCAACTTTAAAGATCAGATAGATGCCAAAGGCAAATCGTTCTCTTTAGAAAATAGAGCAGTTTTAGTTCAAGTTTTACAAAAGCAATACCGTAAGATTGAGACTACCAAAAAGGTCAATGCTAATATTGATAGTTTAGGAGCATCCAATACGTTTACTATTACAACAGGACATCAACTAAATTTATTTACGGGACCGTTATACTTTTTATATAAAATAATTTCTACCATAAATCTATGTAAGACATTAAAAGAAGAATATAAGGATCAAAATTTTATTCCGGTATATTGGATGGCAACTGAAGACCATGATTTTGATGAGATTAAATATTTCAATTTATATGGTAAAAAGATTCAGTGGAATAGAACCTCCCAAGGTCCAGTAGGTAGATTGACAACAAAAGGATTAGACAAAGTTTATGAAATATTTGCTGCGGAAATTGGAGTAGGTAAAAATGCAGATTATTTAAAAGCTCTTTTTAAGAAAGCTTATTTAGAATCTGCAACTTTAGCGGAAGCGACACGATATATTGCCAATGAACTTTTTGGAGTACATGGATTGGTGGTGATTGATGCCGATGATAAAGATGTAAAAAACCTTTTTGTACCCTATATGCAAAAAGAACTATTGCAAGGAACTACCGTTAAAGCTATCGAGCCAACTATTAAGACCTTACAAAAATCAGGATATAACATTCAAGTAAATCCAAGGGATATTAATCTATTTTACATCACGGATACCCTTAGGGAGCGTATTATTAAAAAGGAAAATACTTTTTATGTCAATGATACCGAAATCGTTTGGCAGGAAACTGAGCTCATAAAAGAGTTACACGAAAACCCAGAGCGATTTAGTCCTAATGTACTTTTAAGACCATTGTATCAAGAAGTGATGCTACCAAATCTCTGCTATATTGGCGGAGGTGGTGAGTTAGCTTATTGGTTGGAGCTTAAAGAACTTTTTGTTGAAATGGAAGTTCCGTTGCCGATCTTACTGCTAAGAAATTCTGCACTATTGCAAACTGCAAAACAGTCCAAAAAGATGGTTAAGCTTGGGGTAACTACACAGGATCTGTTTTTAAAACAACACGAATTGATTAACAAAAAGGTGAGGCAAATTTCTAATATCGATATTGATTTTGGTCCTCAAAAGGAACACTTGCAGCAACAGTTTCAAGACTTGTATGCGTTAGCAGAGCAAACAGATGCTTCTTTTATAAATGCAGTAAAAGCACAAGAGGTCAAACAATTAAAAGGGTTGGCGAATTTAGAACAACGTTTGTTAAAAGCACAGCGGCTTAAATTAAGTGATCAGGTAGCGCGTTTAACTTCCTTACAAAATGAACTTTTTCCTAACCAAAACTTACAGGAGCGTGTAAAAAATTTTTCCGAATTTTATTTGGAGTATGGAGAGGATTTAATAGCTGAATTGATGGAGTATTTACATCCTTTAAATGCCGAATTTGTTGTTCTGACAAATTAACAATCGATTTTTTGTTCTTTATAGCTATCAAAGCTATCTTTTTTAAAACCTATTTAATTAAGGGTTTACGTTTAGAATTCCATAGTTTATGCACCTTAAAATCATAATTTTTAAATATAATACAGTAGATTTTGTAAGAGTGATAAAACTTTAGGTAGTAAGCAATAAGTGTCTGAAAATAAACATATTGTACGCTAAATTTCTTTAACTTTGAATTATAAATAGTGTTTAATAATTAAAGCTAATTAACTATGAGTACTGCAACTTTAAATAAAAATATCTCAAGATCAAGAGCGATAATTACCTCTTTTTTTAATGTATTCAATTTTTCAATTGAAGAGGCTTCTTCAGAATTTTCAAAGGAGATGGAAAATAATACAATTCAAAGTTTTAATAATGTGATGTACAAGAAAGAATAATACTATAGAATTCTATTTTTGAGCATGAATTGCTATACATTTTAGTTGCAAAGGTAACCTGAATAAGGTATAACTACTTTTCAATATCGTGAACTATTCAAAATTTATGATGGACAATTAAGTGAATAATTCATAAGGGTATGTGCTTTTGATTACACAGCTCAGTACTACATTATACTATTGTAGTTTTATCAAACCACCTGGGATTATTCATTCTTGTATTAATAGCCTAAAGCTAAAGTGGAATAATATTGGGTTTAAATATGTAATGCTGTCGTAATGTATACATCAAGGTATTTTTATCGTAACCTAAAATGCAAATTAAAATGGGTTACAAACTTCATTTAAGGGACTATAAAGCTTCCATCCCATCCACCGCCTACTCTTTTAAAACAAGCTCTAACGTGGTTAGGTCGCTTCAATTTTAAATATTCTACTTTATCCGGCACAAACTTGAGTATAGTAAAGAAATCTTTTTTATCAAGGTAATCAACTATTTCTGGATTTTGGATTTCTTCTCCTGGCTTTTGAATGGTAGTATAATCTCTTTTGGATTTTTCAGGAATTTGTTGCCAGGCTCTTGCCAAGCTCTTGTCATCGTCAATGATATAGGCTTTTGCCCGGATTACTACCTGCATTAATTTTTCTGGATCATAGAACAAAGCACTTACCCATTCTCTTTCGATGATGTGTGTTATTTTTTTTGATCTTTTGTCGGTATAAATGTACAGATTGAAATCCTCATCAAAATCTCTTAAGACTACGGTTCTAAGTCTGGATCTTCCACTGATGTCAGAGGTAGCCATGGTAAAATATCTAAAAGGATGTTTTTTATCCGTAAGCGCCGATGATAGCTCTTTTTTAATAGTGTTGAAAATAAGGTCAGTCATAAATAAGGATTAGGAATTGTCCTTATAAATTTAATTATTTATGGTGCACTTTCAAAAGGTAAATAAATTTAAATCGCTTTATTTTTTTCAAAATTAACTCCACGAATTAAAAATATACGAAATCTGATTTCTGAGTTGTCAATTTAATTTTATTTTTGCCTATGCAAAAAAACAACGTACTTATATTAGATTTTGGGTCACAGTACACCCAGCTAATAGCCAGAAGAGTAAGAGAACTTAATATTTACTGCGAAATTCATCCTTTTCATAAGATTCCCGAATATGTTGCAGATTTTAAAGCCGTCATTTTATCAGGATCTCCGTTTTCTGTTCGTGCAGAGGATGCACCGCATCCAGATCTTTCTGAAATTCGAGGAAAAGTACCGTTGTTAGCTGTTTGTTATGGAGCGCAATACCTAGCACATTTTAGTGGAGGAGAAGTAGCACCTTCGAACTTGCGGGAGTATGGTAGAGCTAATTTATCATTTATAAAAGATGGGGAGTTATTTTTTGAGAATATTACGGAGGGTTCTCAGGTATGGATGAGCCATAGTGATACGATTAAAGAATTACCTACTGGCGCAATACGATTAGCAAGTACGTATGATGTTTTAAATGCAGCGTATAAAATTGAAGGCGAAGAAACCTATGCAATTCAATTTCACCCAGAGGTGTATCACTCTACGGATGGAAAGCAGCTGTTAGAAAACTTCTTAATTAAAATTGCTAAATTAGAATCCGATTGGACACCAGATTCTTTTGTAGAGAGTACAGTTGATGAGTTAAAAGCAAAATTAGGGAACGACAAAGTGGTCCTAGGATTAAGCGGTGGTGTAGATTCTACAGTCGCTGCCGTTCTATTACACAAAGCTATTGGTGAAAATTTGCATTGTATTTTTGTCAATAATGGTTTGCTTCGCAAAAATGAATTTCATTCTGTATTACAGCAATACGAAGGAATGGGGCTTAATGTGAAAGGAGTTGATGCTTCGGCACGCTTTTTGTCTGCTTTAGCAGGTATTAGTGATCCAGAAGAAAAAAGGAAAGCAATTGGAAGAGTGTTTATCGAAGTGTTTGATGATGAAGCACATCAAATCGAAGATGCTAAGTGGTTAGGACAAGGAACCATCTATCCAGATGTTATAGAATCTGTTTCGGTGAATGGACCGTCAGTAACCATTAAATCGCATCATAACGTAGGTGGACTTCCTGATTTTATGAAGTTAAAAGTGGTAGAACCGCTTCGCATGTTATTTAAGGATGAGGTGAGAAGAGTAGGAGCCTCAATGGACCTTGATCCAGAATTATTAGGTAGACATCCTTTCCCTGGACCTGGATTAGCTATACGAATACTTGGGGATATTACAGAAGAAAAAGTAAGAATATTACAAGAGGTGGATGCTATATTTATCAACGGATTAAAAGAAAATAATTTATACGATCAGGTGTGGCAAGCAGGGGCAATATTACTACCGGTTCAAAGTGTTGGAGTAATGGGAGATGAAAGAACCTATGAAAATTGTGTTGCATTGAGAGCTGTAGAAAGTACAGATGGTATGACAGCAGACTGGGTGAATTTACCTTATGAGTTTTTGCAGAAAACATCTAATAAAATAATTAATGGGGTTAAAGGGGTAAATCGAGTGGTTTATGACATAAGTTCGAAACCACCTGCTACTATAGAATGGGAATAGTAGCGCAGAAAATTTTGTAGCTATTTTAAAAACTAACAAAATTAAGAACAGAATTGATCGTTATAAGAAGAGAACGATCTTAAAAGAGACAACAAACATGAAGAACATTTTAGTGTTTTTAATGGTATGCATAGGTAGTATTACTATTTCATTTGCGCAGAATTATAAATCACATAAGGTCCTTAAAGGCGAAAATGTGTATAGAATTGCGAAAAAATACAATACCACAGTTGATGCTATTTTAAGAATTAACCCCACTGCCAAAGAGGGAATTAAAGAAGGTCAAATTCTTGCTGTTCCCGTTACCGGAGATCAACAATTTGAAATCCATGAAGTTGTTGATGGTGATACTGTTTTTAGTTTGGCAAAGCGCTATAATACTACAGAAGATGCCATTTATATGCTTAACCCAGAGTCTGTTAATGGAATAAAAGCGGGCCAAATTCTGCGTGTTGGTAAAGTTGAAAAACCAGTAAATACTGCAGAAGATGTAGAGCAAACACTAAATGACGATAAGGAGCGTATAATAGACAGCTTAAAGGCTACAGCATCATCACCAAAAATAATTGGTTACAAAACTCATAAAGTAAAGCGCAAAGAAACTTTGTTTGGTATTGCAAAAGAATATGGAGTTTCCATAGAGGATATAAAAAGAAGTAACAAAAGATTGTATGCTGAGCAATTAAAGAAAAAGGATAAGATAAGAATTCCAATTTTTGCTAAAGAACAAACTGTAGTTAATACCCCTGTAGATACTATCACTACAGGTAGGGTATCAGCGCTAACTACTTATGTCATTAAACCAAAGGATACCAAATTTAGTATTGCCAGAAGACATG
Organism: Aquimarina brevivitae; assembly: GCF_004216895.1. Taxonomy (GTDB): domain Bacteria; phylum Bacteroidota; class Bacteroidia; order Flavobacteriales; family Flavobacteriaceae; genus Aquimarina; species Aquimarina brevivitae. The sequence goes on from NZ_SGXE01000001.1 coordinate 1,689,994, forward strand.
GGATTACTATTGAAGCGTTTGATAAGTTAAATCCAAATCTAGACCCTTCTTTTCCGATAGGAGAAAAAATAAAAGTTCCTTCCACTATCTTCGTACCTTTAGAAGAAACAGTAGCCTCAGGGTTTGAATTGTATGAAGTAAAACCTAAAGAAACCATTTACGGCATATTAAATAGGTTAAAAATACCAGCTGATTCTTTGTTTAAAATGAATCCGTATTTAAAAGATGGTTTAAAAGCAGGGTCTGTTATTGTTATTCCTAAAAAAACGATAGATACATCTACCTTTGTGGGAATTAAGGAGAATAGAATTGTTGACTTAACAGATAAGCTTTATAACTTTAAAACTAAGAAAATAGGGGTAATGTTTCCATTTAACCTTGAAGAATTGAATTTTGATGAGGTAAATGAAACTGAGGAGTACCTTAAAAAGAAGCAAAGCCTAAGAATAGCTGTAGATTTTTATCAAGGTGTACAAATGGCTGTTGATTCAGCTAAAACCTTGGGTATTTCAACAGAAGTTTTTGTGTATGATACCAAAAAAAATAATAATACGGAGTATATAAAAGGAGTCATAGCAGAAAATGATTTTGAAAGTCTTGATGCAGTAATAGGGCCATTATATCCGGCAAACGTTGAAACGGTGGTTAAGGAATTAAAACCGTTTAACACGCCTGTTTTTTCTCCAATTTCAAAAAAAGACGCAGATTCGTTTGATAATTTCTTTCAAACCAGGCCATCGGATGATATTTTACAGGACAAATTGATCAGTTATATTAAAAAAGATACTACAGATAAGAATATCGTACTTATTGTACAACAAGGAAAGAAGTTTGATTCATTACGTGCCAAATTGAATACTGTTTTTCCAACTGCTAAAACAGCGAAATTACAAGAAGGAAATTATTTATATGAAGTTGATTTAAACAAGGTGCTAGACGAAAAAAAGAAAAACTGGGTGATTTTGGAGTCTGATGATGTGGCTATGATAAGTAATGTAACTCCATTTTTAAACGCTAAGGCGGAATCCCATCAGATTACATTGTTTACTACTGATAAGAATTCAGCTTTTGATGATGACAGTATCAACAATGAGCACCTATCAAAGTTGCAGATGCATTATCCCTCTATTGATAAAGAATCCGAAGATGTTGCTGAGGGTAATTCCTTCGTAAAAAATTATAAGGCCAAGTATGGGATAGCCCCAAACAAATTTATTGTGCGTGGTTTTGATATTGCTTATGACGTATTATTACGCTTAGGAACGGCAGAGAGTATGTATCAAGCTGCTGATTATCGAGCAACGACAGAATATGTAGAAAATAAATTTGATTATAAAAAAGAGGAAAAAGGAGGGTTTTACAATGAAGCCGTATACCTTATTAAATTTAACGAAAACCTGGAACTGAATATTATTGAATAAAATTTTTGGTTTTTCTCTTTCTAGTTTCCAAAATTATATTATTTTTAACTAATCATAAAACACAAGGTCGGATTAATAATTTGGGTTTTATAATTAGAACTATCTCTTAACTCACACACATTTTTAAAATACATTGTTCAGTTTTACGTTATAAGTAAGGTTGGCATAGATATTGTGTGAAGTAAAGAGATTTTTTGATTTAATGTGGAAGTAATTTTTGAAGTACTTCTTGATAATGAAATTTTATTTTTGTATCTCTTATTAGTACTTGCCCCGTCCTAATAATTTGATATTGAAATTAGTAAAACAAATAACGGTAACTGGGCATAATTAGTTCAATTATGAGTAAATTCTTTACGATTTTATTGATTTTAGTTTTTGCTAATAATGGTTATGTTGAACGCTTTTCTTATGCAGAAAAAAGTAATTTAGACTGGTCAGACTTTAGAGGTAAACCTGACTTAAGTAGTAATTTTGATTCTGCAGTAAATACCGGTATTACTTATCAATGGTCGTATAGTAAAGATCAAAATGACTTAGAGCTTAAGTTTGAAGTAGATAGTTTTTGTTATCCATCACTCTCTTGGGTTAAAAAAGGTCAAATGACTGATTATTTACTGGCACACGAACAATTGCATTTTGATATTTCTGAAGTACATGCTAGGATGATGCGCAAAAGGCTAAAGGAATATAAGCCAGGTAAAAATATACGCAAGGATTTAAATCAAATGTATAAGCTGGTTGAACGAATGCGAGTCAATATGCAGGAGCGATACGATGAGGAGACCGATCACTCTCGAAACAAAGAAGCCCAGAAGAAATGGGAAAAGAAAATAGAAACGTTGATGTGGTTTTATAGAGACCACAAAAAAAAAATTAACTACTTCGTAACTCCATAAACGTTGAATACGGGTTTAGATACTTCATTTCTCACAAAACTTTCCAAAGCCAAAATGCCTTTTGGTAAATACAAGGACAGATATTTAGTCGATTTACCTGAATATTATTTAGTTTGGTATAAGAACAAAGGTTTTCCCAAAGGGAAATTAGGCGAGCAATTACAATCGATATATGAAATTAAATTGAATGGTTTAGAATATTTAATTCGTAATATTCAAAAGTTCTCTTAATTAAATACTAGTATTGCCAAGGTTGAAGTTTATAACCTTTTAAATATACCTGCTACAAAGCTTTTTAAGCAAATTAATAATACGGGCACTAAAGATTCATTATATTTACCATACTGCACCATGTATTCTTAATTATGACGAAATTAGTTCAATCTTTTACTTTACTTATTGTATTTACTTCTACTTTTTTCTTAAGCGCTCAGCAATTGCAAGAAGGTCCGTTTACTCAATTAATCATAAGAGGAGTTACGATTATTAATGGAAATGGAGCTCCTCCTCGGGGACCCATGGATATTGTAGTCGAAGGAAACGTCATAAAAGAGATTGTACCGGTGGGTTATCCTGGAGTTTCTATAGAAAAGTCAAATAGACCTGTTCTCAAGGCTGGTGGAAAGGAATTAAATGCAGAAGGAATGTATATTTTGCCGGGCTTTATCGATATGCATGGTCATATTGGTGGAGTTGCGCAGGGTGCAGATTCGGATTATGTATTTAAGCTTTGGATGGCGCACGGCATCACTACGGTTCGAGAACCTAGCGGAAGAGGATTAGACTGGACCTTAAAACTGAAGGCTAAAAGTGAAACAAATGCAATTATAGCCCCTAGAATTTATGCCTATACTGGTTTTGGTCAGGGAAGTAAAGACGGAATTAGTACCCCAGAGATGGCTGTTGATTGGGTTAGGAATAACGCAAAACAGGGAGCAGATGGAATTAAGTTTTTTGGGGCTCCTCCGGCTATTATGGAAGCAGCCTTAGCGGAAAACAAAAAATTGGGGTTAAAGTCTGCTTGTCATCATGCTCAGATGGATGTAGGTAGGTGGAACGTTTTGCATTCTGCCAGAGCTGGATTAACATCTATGGAGCACTGGTATGGATTGCCAGAGGCATTATTTGATGATCGCACCGTACAGGATTATCCCTTAGATTATAATTACCAAAATGAACAGCATAGATTTGAAGAAGCAGGTAAATTGTGGAAGCAAGCTGCGCCTCCATATTCCGAGCACTGGAATAATGTGATGAACGAATTGATTGCTTTGGATTTTACCATTGATCCCACATTTAATATTTACGAAGCTAGTCGCGATTTACATCGCGCTCGCCGGGCAGAATGGCACGAGGATTATACACTACCTTCTCTTTGGCGATTCTATCAACCGAGTAAAGTATCACACGGGTCATATTGGCACGATTGGGGTACGGAGCAAGAGGTGGCTTGGAAAGAAAACTATAGATTATGGATGACTTTTATCAATGAATATAAAAATAGAGGAGGTAGAGTTACTACAGGTTCAGATTCTGGATTTATATTTCAGTTGTATGGGTTTGCTTATGTTAGGGAACTAGAGCTATTAAGAGAAGCAGGGTTTCATCCTCTTGAAGTTATTAGAGCAGCTACACTTAATGGTGCTGAAGCGTTAGGTGTTGCAGATAAATTAGGTACTATAGAGGTTGGTAAACTTGCAGATTTTGTATTGATCGATGAAAATCCATTACAGAATTTAAAGGTTTTGTACGGCACGGGCGCTATACGTCTAACAGAAGAAAATGAAGTGGTACGAGTGGGAGGAGTTTCCTACACGATAAAGGATGGAATAATTTATAATGCTAAAATGCTACTAGAAGATGTAAAAACGACCGTCAAAGAAGCTAAAGAAAGAGAAAACTTTAGCATTCTTCAACCTGGCGTTAAGCGATGATTTTTTATTTTAAAAGCGCTCGAGCTATTATTCAGCTAATTGCGGTTCTTTTTCAAAAATTGGAGCACTAACCTGATTTTTTATCAAGTCGTCAAAGGTCTCTCGAGCTCTAATCACATAATCTTTCCCTTCATACCAAAGGACTTCTGCGGGTCGATATCGAGAGTTGTAATTGCTAGCCATCGAAAAACAATACGCACCCGCATTTTTAAAAGCGAGTATATCTCCTTCAGTAATTTCATTGATTCTTCGATTTGAAGCAAAGGTGTCCGTTTCGCAGATGTAGCCTACAATAGAATAAAACCGCTCTTTTCCATCAGGGTTAGAAAGGTTTATAATTTGATGTTGCGCGTTATAAAACATAGGGCGGATAAAATGGTTGAATCCTGTATCGATGCCTGCAAATACGGTGGAAGTAGTTTGTTTAACTACATTAACCTTAGCTAAGAAATAACCGGCTTCACTAACCAAAAATTTACCAGGCTCAAACCCTAGGGTTAAGTCTTTACCATAGCTTTTACAAAAGGAATTAAACCTTTTGGACAGTTTATCACCTAATTCTTCAATATTCGTTTCTATATCCCCTTCTTTATAAGGTACTTTGAACCCACTTCCGAAATCAATAAAATCTAAATCTTTAAAATGAGTTGCGGTTTCGAATAATATTTCACTAGCGTATAGAAAAACTTCGATATCCAGAATATCACTACCCGTGTGCATATGTACTCCGTTAATAGTCATGTTAGTGTTTTCTACTATACGTAGTATATGTGGGATTTGATGGATTGATATTCCAAATTTACTATCAATATGACCAACTGATATTTTAGAATTACCACCAGCCATTACGTGAGGGTTGATTCGAATACAAACCGGTATGTTTGGATGTTTGGTACCGAACTGCTCTAATATAGATAAGTTGTCGATGTTTATTTGAACCCCCATCGCAGCTACTTCTTCGATTTCAGTCAGCGACACTCCGTTAGGCGTATAAATAATATCTTCTGGTTGTACACCAGCCAGCAACCCCAGTTTTACCTCTTGTATCGAAACCGTATCAAGACCAGCGCCATATGAATTTAGAAGCTTTAATATAGAAAGATTCGATAGCGCTTTAACGGCATAATTTATTTTAAGGTGTTTTACCTTTGTAAAAGCATTACATAATCGATTGTATTGACTTTCTATTTTTTCGGCGTCATATACATACACCGGGCTTCCGTGTTGTTCCGTTATAGCTATGAGATCTTGATAATTCATTAATTTATGATTTTAAAACCTCAAAATTATTAATAATTGTATATATAATAACTTTAAATACTAAAATATAACAGATCAGTTATATTTGTTTAATTAGTTAATATACTATTACAAAGATTATGCTTAATTTTAGGACTGACTATTGATCCGTTACTTACAACAAATAATTTATTATGCTTCCACTTTTTCCCTTACAGTTAGTTGTTTACCCTAAAGAAGAATTAGCGTTGCATATTTTTGAGGATCGGTATAAACAATTAATATTTGATTGTAACGACAAGGGAATTCATTTTGGAATCCCAACTTTTCTTAATAAACGCTTAGATTATGGTACAGAGGTTTATTTGGATAAGGTAGTCAAAGAATATCCAGATGGGAAGTGTGATATTATTTGTAAAGGTATTCGTGTTTTTCAAATTGTAGATTTTCATCATCAATATCCCAATAAGGGGTATGCTGGTGCTGAAGTAAATTTTTTTGAAGATGATTTAGTAACAGATCTAGATCTACAAGAAGAGTTGTTGAATTATATTGCCAAGCTTTATGTAGAGTTGGCAATTGAAAAACCACCTATTTTTAAGCGTCCGGTTTTGAGTTACCAAGTGGCGCATAAAATAGGTCTTTCCTTTGAGCAAGAATATCACTTGTTAAAAATCAGGAATGAAAAAGAACGATTGGCGTATCTGATCGGTCATTTAAAAGGTACTATACCTGTAGTAAAAGAAATGAATAGGGCTAAAAAAGTAATTCAGATGAATGGTCATTTTAAAAATTTAGATCCTTTGGACTTAAAGGATTTTAAGATCTAAAAGCCATAATTGGCTATATTATTAGTTTAATAACTAACTTACTCAAAAAAGATTGGCACAGAACCTTCACTTTTCCTATTTTTGAAACTCCTTTTTCAATAAGGAAAAAAACACGTTTTATCAAGGTGATTTTTTGGACCATCGGGATTAACGATTTAAAAAAACAAATACATAAAGATGAATTTACACGAATATCAGGGTAAAGAAATACTTAGTAGTTTTGGAGTACGTATCCAAAGAGGGATTGTTGCTCGTAACGCCAATGAAGCGGTTAATGCGGCAAAGCAATTAACAGAAGAAACAGGTACGGGATGGCATGTGATAAAAGCACAGGTCCACGCAGGTGGACGTGGTAAAGGTGGTGGAGTTAAACTTGCCAAAAACCTTAAAGAAGTTGAGGAAATAGCAGGTCAGATTATTGGAATGAATTTGGTAACTCCTCAAACCTCTGCAGAAGGTAAAAAAGTGCATCAAGTTTTAGTGGCTGAAGATGTGTATTATCCTGGAGATAGTGAACCAGACGAATTTTACATGTCTGTGCTTTTGAATAGGAGTACTGGTAAGAATATGATTATGTATTCTACTGAAGGAGGTATGGATATTGAAACAGTGGCAGAAGAAACACCACATCTAATATTTACTGAAGAAGTAGATCCAACAGTTGGATTAATGCCTTTCCAAGCAAGGAGAGTTGCATTTAATCTTGGTCTTAGCGGTACGGCTTTCAAAGAAATGGTGAAGTTCGTAACAGCGCTTTACAAAGCATATATTGAATCAGATTCTTCGCTTTTTGAGATCAATCCTGTATTAAAAACAAGTGACGATAAAATTATGGCAGTAGATGCTAAGGTTACCTTAGATGACAATGCTCTTTTCCGTCATAAGGATTATGCAGAAATGCGCGATGTACGAGAGGAAAATCCTATTGAAGTAGAAGCTAAAGAAGTAGGACTAAATTATGTTGACCTTGATGGTAACGTAGGTTGTATGGTAAATGGAGCTGGATTGGCTATGGCAACTATGGATTTAATTAAGCAAGCAGGTGGTGAGCCCGCTAACTTTTTGGACGTAGGAGGTACAGCTGATGCAAAACGGGTAGAGACTGCGTTTAGAATAATCTTAAAAGACCCTAATGTAAAAGCAATATTAATCAATATTTTTGGTGGTATTGTACGTTGTGACCGAGTTGCGCAAGGGGTAGTAGATGCGTATAAGAATATGGGTGACGCTATTAAAGTACCTATTATTGTAAGATTACAAGGAACGAATGCTGATATAGCAAAAGAACTGATTGATACTAGTGGATTGGATGTTCAAAGTGCTGTTGAATTCCAAGAAGCTGCAGATAAGGTGCAGGCTGTTTTTGCATAAATAATTTAAAGTATATTAGTAAAAAGTAGCCTTAGGGCTGCTTTTTTGTTTTTAATAAAACCTTAATGAAAACTCAAGATAGAATTGATGAACTTACAACTGGCTTAGGATTATTGCCACATCCTGAAGGGGGATTTTATAAAGAAACCCATAGAAGTCCGATTAAAATTAAAAAAAAGAACCTCCCTGATACTTTTTCTGGTGATCGTAATTGCAGTACTGCGATTTACTTTTTATTAACCTCAGATAATTTTTCTGCTTTTCATAGAATCCAACAAGATGAAGTTTGGCATTATTACGAAGGTTCTCCACTCGATGTGCACGTTATTGATAAAGAAGGTGCTTATACCAAATACGAGGTGGGTCTTGATCTTCGTAATGGGGCTGTGCCGCAATTGGTAGTTCCTGCAGGAGTTTGGTTTGCTTCTAGTGTAAGAAATGAAGATGACTATTCTTTCGTGGGTTGTACCGTTTCGCCTGGATTTGATTTTGATGATTTTGAGCTGGCGGATAGAAAGGCATTGAGTTTGCGGTATCCAGAACATCGAAAAATAATATCAAGATTAACTAGATAACCGGTGTTCTTATAACTATCTAGGTATGTGATTGTTAATATCTGTTAAAAATAACTATGTAGTGTAACAATCTTGAGCTTGTTGTCGTCTTATAGATAAATAATCATTAAAAACGAACAAGTCATGAAAAAAATCAAAGTATTTTTTGCAGCCGCTGCATTAATCATTAGTAGCACTGCTATCGCAGGAACACCAACAGAGCCAACCCAAGAGCAACAATTGAACAAAGAAATTCACCAATTATTAGATGAGCCGTCTTTTAATGTGGATGGAGAAATGACTGCTTTTGTAACGTTTACCCTAAATGAAAAAGGAGAAATCGTTGTTTTAAACGTGGATTCTGAGAATCTAACTGTTGAAAGTTTTATCAAAAGTAGATTGAATTACAAGAAAGTAGCAATGAAACTTAATCCAACTATTAAGTTTTACAAAGTGCCGGTACGATTGGTATCCGCATAACAACAAAAAATTATTTGAAAATCCCGGCTTCATCAACCGGGATTTTTTTATTCCCTTATATAATTAATACTTACCGTAGCCAATTCAGAATCTGGGAATTTAGCAAAGTGCTTTGGGTCACTTTGCAATCCTATTTCTTGGATCACTTTTAAAAAGCTTTCGATTTCCAATATATATTGGTCAGAAAACCCGTGGGTTGCATCGTAAGCAGTTGCGGCTGTTTTACCCAGGTTATCTGCGGTTAACGAGGGGGCTATGGTGTGTAATTCTATAACAATAAGACCAAACCTGCGAATATAAGGAGCCCATTTTGAAAAATGATCCTTAAGGTTTCGCTCCACATCAGTATTGTGAAGCCTTTTGCCGCGATAGGCAAATGCTCCTGTGGAAGTACTAGGTGTATCTAAGCTTAATTCAGGTGCTTTCCAAACCCTATTATGATCTAAAAACGTGCGCACCGAAAGCAAGTCCTTTAAGTTAATCTTATAGTTTTCTTGTAAATCTTTTTGAAGCTGGTCAGGATTTCCAATATCACCCCAAATGACTTTAGCCCAAATATCGGCCTGTATAATATTGGCTCTAGTGACTTTTAATGCCGCAGTATTAAAATCCGCACCAACAAGAAACAGTGGGTGTTCATCAAGATGTTTACCTCTCAATGTCTTGGATTCTATAGTGTCAAACAAATGAATCAAAAAAGCTCCATTGCCGCATCCCATATCTAATATTCCTTTGGGTTGTTCTTCTAAAGGCTTATTAAACAAGTCAATGATAATCTCATCAATTTTTTTGAAGTAAGCTGCGTGCGCTCCACCGCTTCCCCAAACATTCATCTCGCGATCCACGTGAATTTCATCTTCAGACTTGTGTTCCCATAATATTTTAGGATTACCAAAAATGAGTTCCTCGATTTTTCTGAACATCGGTATATACGATACCGTGACCCCGTAGGCTGCTGCTCTCTTAGCAAAAAATAAACCTTTTTCAGTAAAAGAGTAATGCTTGTCATTTTTAATAAACCAACCTCTATTGCTTAAAAATGTAAGGATTTTGTCAAAACTTTCAGGATGCTGGTGGTACTCATCTGCAGTAAAAGAAGCTTCCATAAAATATTTATGAAACATACCACCCATTCCAAGGCGAACAATCGTTGGACCGATTAAAACACCTTCAATATGCATTAATACTTGGTGTTTTAATTCTTTTGACGCATCGCTCGTTGAAAGATTAAATTCAGCTTCATAGGCATCAAAAAGCTTTTCGAGCGCATAAAAGGGTTCTAATTCAAATTTTCGGGGATGATAGTTTCCTGAAAGTTGGATGAGGTCAACAACGCCTTTATATAAAGGGAACAGACTGAAAGCCTCTGGTGAAGTTGCATTTGTTTTAATAGTGACCAGCTCATTTTTTACAGTATAGTCAAGCCAACCCTGAGCGGCTAAGGTTCGCAAGGCAACATTAAGGTAACCTTCGTTAGCATTAAACGTTTTAACAAGATCTGCTAAACTTATTGCTTCATGCTGCTGTATATAGCTTGTTACTCCTTCATTATAGAGACTATAGGCTATGGGGGCAGTTACAATTCCATCCAAATGTCTAAAAAGTTCTTCTCTGTATTGTTTTTTTTGTTTGTTATCAAGCATTTTTTGAGTCATTTAAATGAACCTACTAGTTCAATAGTAAAGTAAGTAAAATTGATTGAATTTGATTACAATTTTTTTATCAGCTTTATAAGTCCCAAAGGAATGTCAGAAAATATGTTATTTTGCCATTAAAAAATATAATGGGATACAGTAAGAAAGAAAAACTAAGTCTGTTATCAGAAATGATTCAGTTTGCGCAAGCGGATAATAATTTCAAAAAATTAGAGTATGACTTTATTGTAGCCGTAGCGGAACAGCTTGGAATAAATAAAATGGAAGTCGATGAGCTCAGGGTTACAAAAATTGAAAAAACTCCACTTAAATCTGAACCCCAACGCATTCTTCAATTTCACAGATTAGTCCTATTGATGAACGTAGATCAAGAGGCTAACGCTCAGGAGTTGTTAACCATTAAAAACCTTGGATTACAGATGGGATTGCGACCGGAGGCTATTGAAACAGTGCTGACGGAAATGCATAACTACCCTAATAAAGTTATACCTCCCCAGGAACTGATTACCATATTTTCTCGTTTTTATAACTAGGGAATTGAGTATCTTCTACTAGATATAGCGTTTGCAGTCATCTTTCGAACGGTCAATTTTAAAGCATCTATTGCTACGAAAGCGTCAATATGACACAATAATCTCGTTTAAATATGACAAAAAGTCGTGTTTTTTGAAGTGGAATTCATTTTGCTATGTATGAGTTGTAAAATTGAAATAAACCTTTAAAAACATACAATTATGACTTTAGTAAAAAGAACAGACAGATTTCCGTCAGTATTTGACGATTTATTTGCAACCGATTGGTTTGGGGGAGTAACCAAAAATGGAACAGGTAATTTTAATACACCTGCGGTAAATATTAGAGAGAATGAAGATAGTTTTATGGTAGAATTAGCTGCTCCTGGATTAAATAAAGCTGATTTTAATATAGAATTGGATAACGACCTTCTTTCAATATCTTCAGAGAAAGAAGTAGAGCGTGAGACTAATGGAAATGATGCAAATTATACCCGAAAAGAATTTTCCTATACCTCTTTTAAGCGTTCGTTTACGCTTCCAGAAACGATTAATCCTGAGGCTATAGAAGCTTCTTATAAGGATGGAATTTTGTTGATTACGTTGCCTAAAAAGGAGGAAGCTAAGGTTCAACCTAAACGATTGATTGAGATTTCATAAATAAGTTTGATTTGAGACTTAATTTAGTTAATTAATGTTTTTGAAAAGCGCTCTAAAAGAGCGCTTTTTAATTTATATGGCTGTCATTAATTTTTCTAATTCATTTTCTGTAATGGGTTTAATAAAGTACCCCGACACTTCTTTAAATTCCTTTACCCTTGCAATATCATGCGGATTGTCCGATGAGGATAAAATATAAATGGTAATTTTTTTATTTAATGAGGGAAAAATGGATTTATACTGCTCTAAAAATTGCCATCCGTTCATTATGGGCATGTTGATATCTAACAGTATGATATCAGGTAATTCATCGTGGTTAGATATTGCATTTTTTAAATAGGTAATTGCTTCTAGCCCGTTGGAGAAGACCAAAACATTTTTTTCAAAATCTGCGGGTATACCAGCTATCATTTTTTTGATAATAAACTGATGAATCAAATCGTCATCAATTACGCAGAATGTTTCTTTTGTTTTACTCATTTAAAGGTTAAGATTAATCGTAAATTTAGTACCTTTCTCTAGGGTACTCGAAACTTTGATGGTTCCATTAAGAGCTTCTATCTGTGATTTAGTCATAAAAAGTCCTAAACCTTTTGCATCAATATTATTGTGAAAGGTTTTCTTGAATCCAAAAACTTGATTCTTATATTTTTCTAGATCAATTCCTATTCCATTATCGCTAAATGTTAATTGTATCGAATTTTTTAATCTTTTAGCTGTTATATTAATCACAGGTTTACGATCTGGAGATTTATATTTGAGTGCATTCGATATAAGGTTAAGGAAAATACTTCTTAAAAAGATTTCAGAATATCTCACAATGCTCACGTCGGAGAAGTCTGTAGTAATTTCTGCTTTACTTGACATAATTTCTCCACTTAATTGATTGGTTACTTCTTTTACTATTTTTTCTAAGGAAACCTCGACTAATTTTGTGTTATCCTTGTTATGGATCTGAATAACTTCTATGAGGTCATGCAGGGTTTGGTTTAAGATCCGGGTAGAGTCTGTAAGCAGCTTAGTTAACTTTTCCTGTTCCTCAGAAAGTTGCGTTTCTTCTAAAAACTTGGTGAGCATAGCAATATTTGCCACCGGAGCTCGTAAGTTATGAGAGGTAATATAGGCAAAGTCTTCTAGTTGTTTATTTTTAGCTCTTACCTCCTTAAGCGTTGCTTGTTCCCTTATTTTTTGTTTTTTTTGGGCGGTGGTATTTCTTGCAATCGCAAAGATATCACCAGTTTGATCTACGGATGTTGCATTCCACTCCAACCAAACGGATTCACCGGATTTAGTTTGGTATCGATTTTCAAATTTAATGGCTGTAGTACCTTCCATTTGTTTCCTCACCATAGTAGTGGTTTTACTGCGGTCATCTGGATGAATAAATTCCATAAACGGCGTGCTTAATAATTCAGCTTCTGAATACCCTAATATTTCAATCCATTTGGGATTCACTTTTTTGAAATATCCGTCAGCGTTTGCAATAACGATGAGATCTTCACTAAGTTCAAAGAGATCTTCTAGTTTTTTGCTTTTTTCTTTAAGATCCTTAGTAAAGGCTTCATAAGTCAATTGTTGCCTGGTCTGGTCCGAAATGTCTTTTCCTATGGCTATGATATCCTCCGTGGAATCTATTTTTAAAAATCGCCATTTGATCAACAATATGTCTCCGTCTTGAGATACTAAACGATTTTTAAGCTCAGATGCAGTATTGCTAAATTCATCAGCCGCAATAAAATTTTTAGTTTCAGCTTGATCTTCAGGATATATCAAATTTACAAAAGGAGTTTGAATAAGCTCTTCCTTAGAAAACCCCAATTCTTTCCATTTGTCATTCACTTTTTTAAAATTTCCGTCGCTATCTATGATCATTAAAAAATTATCAGACAGATAAAAAAAACTTTGAAATAACAAATTTGTATACATCGGCGAATTATTTAATTGTAATCTGCTTTGGTTTGTTTTTGGGTAGTATAGTTAGATAAATATACTCCAAAAAAGCCTTAGAATTAGGAATACAAATATTTTATTTCATCTCGAAATGTAAAGTTAGCTATTGTTTGTGGTTTGTGGAGGAAGCAAAAACGTAATTTTATTACGTCCCAACCATTATATACTTGTATTTTTAACCTTTTCTTGTAACATTTTTATTTCATCGCGTAGTTTCGCCGCCATCATAAAATCAAGATCTTTAGCTGCTTTTTCCATCTCTTTTCTAACCGTTCTAATCCTAGCTTCTAATTGTTCTTTCGTATAATACGCTGTTTCCTCCTCAGCTGCTTTAAGTGTTGGTGCTGCTTCAAATTGATAAGGTTCTGGCTTTTTACCAGCTAAGGCACTATCTAATGATTTTTTGATAGCTGTAGGTGTAATGTTGTGCTTTACATTGTAGGCAATCTGTTTTTCTCTACGGTAGTTGGTTGCATCAATAGTCTTCTGCATACTTTCTGTTATTTTATCAGCATACATTATTGCTCTACCGTTGACATTTCTTGCTGCTCTACCTACGGTTTGCACCAAAGATCTATTATTTCTCAGAAAGCCTTCCTTGTCTGCATCCAATATAGCGACCAAAGAAACTTCGGGTAAGTCCAAGCCTTCTCTTAATAAGTTTACACCGATAAGTACATCAAAAAGTCCTCTTCTTAAATCTTGCATAATTTCTACACGTTCCAGGGTATCAATGTCACTATGAATGTAGCGACAGCGCACATCAATGCGTGTAAGGTATTTTGCGAGTTCTTCTGCCATTCTTTTGGTCAATGTTGTAACTAAAGTACGTTCGTCTTTATCGACTCTTTTTTGAATTTCTTCGATGAGGTCATCGATTTGATTAAGACTGGGTCTTACTTCAATTTCTGGATCTAATAATCCGGTAGGGCGAATAATTTGTTCCACGTAAGTACCTTCACTTTTTTGTAATTCATAATCTGCAGGGGTGGCACTAATATATATTACCTGATTTTGAAGCACCTCAAATTCTTCAAATTTTAAGGGTCTATTATCCATGGCGGCAGGTAATCTAAATCCGTATTCTACTAAATTTTCTTTTCGGGATCGATCTCCACCATACATAGCGTGTACCTGCGGAATAGTCACGTGACTTTCATCCACGATCATCAAATAATCATCCGGAAAATAATCAAGTAAGCAGAATGGTCTTGTTCCTGGCGCTCTTCCATCCAGATATCTAGAATAGTTTTCAATACCAGAGCAATAACCAAGTTCTTTGATCATTTCCAGGTCAAAATTCACTCGTTCTTCTAGTCGCTTGGCTTCTAATGGTTTTCCTATTTCTTTAAAATAAGCGACCTGTTTACCAAGATCTAATGCGATTTGATCAATTGCATTGTGTAGTACTTCCGGAGAAGTAACAAACATATTTGCGGGATAAATATTCAATCGATCGTACTTTTCTAACACTTCATTCGTTTGCACATCAAACGCTTCAATTTCTTCAATTTCGTCACCAAAAAAATGTATCCTGAAGGCGTCATCGGCATATCCCGGAAAAACATCAACCGTATCTCCTTTAATTCTAAAATTCCCATGCTTAAATTCGGCTTCAGTTCTAGAATACAAGCTTTGAACTAAGCGGTGGAGCAGCGCAGTTCGGGATACAAATTGACCCTGGGCAATGGAGATTACATTTTTTTGAAACTCAATAGGGTTGCCGATACCATATAAACAGGAAACGGATGCAACAACAAGTACATCTCTTCGACCTGAAAGTAAGGATGAGGTAGTGCTTAAGCGTAATTTTTCGATTTCATCATTAATGGATAAATCTTTTTCGATGTACGTCCCAGTGGTTGGGATATAGGCTTCAGGCTGGTAGTAATCATAGTAGGATACAAAGTATTCTATAGCATTATTAGGAAAAAACTGTTTAAACTCTGAATACAGCTGAGCGGCAAGGGTTTTATTATGTGCTAATACCAGTGTTGGTTTTTGCACACTTTCTATGACATTAGCTGCTGTAAATGTTTTACCAGAACCCGTCACCCCCAGTAAGGTTTGATGTTTTTCACCAGAGGTGATGCCACCTACTAACTGCTTTATGGCTTGTGGTTGATCTCCTGTTGGGCTAAATTCTGATTTTATATTAAATTTCATACGAGTTTATTACTAGCAATTTGAGAGGATGGTATTAATTCCGTTTCGCTAAATTAAGAGTTACGGAATAAAAAACTCTTTAAGAAACTATAAAAGGATAGGGTACGATTTTATCGAATTAACGAAAAACTTCCAGTGGATAATCTACCATCTTCTAGCTGAACTCTAAACCAATATTCATCAGAGGGCATCAATCTTCCATTAAAAGTTCCATCCCAACCGTTTCCTCCTGGAGACAATTGCTTCAATAATTTTCCTTGTCGATTAAAAATGTAAATAATGGAATTGCCCAATACATCACTAGAAATTCCTTCTACCGACCAAGAATCGTGAATACCGTCACCATTTGGAGTAAAATAACCTGGAAATCCAATAACCGAAATATTGCGAGTTACAATGGGTTGGCATCCATTTATATCTCTTATGTACACGGTATGAAAACCTGGTGGCACATTTGTAAATATGGTACTATCTTGATAATTGAGGATGCCTTGGTTATCAACATCAATGGTGTACTCATAATCGCCTGGACCTTCAGTATTTATAGTAACACTATTATTCGTTGTGGCGTCAACAATTACAATAGAGGATATACTAGCAGGTCCAGAAATTTCTACGCTCACCGTCCTTACTTCAGCACAACCCGTGTTGTTATTAGTAACGATCACTGAATAGTTGCCTGGTGCATCTACGGTGATGTTTTCTGTGGTTTCTCCTGTGGACCAACTATAACTAAAATCCCCTGGATTTACTCCAACGGGTAACCCAGCATCAAGCTGTATTTGCGGACCATTGGAACAGCTAAAATAAATAGCTTCCCTCTCGATAGCTGGTAGTTCATATAAAAAGAGTGCAACTTCATTGATGCCAAAACACTGATTGCTACTATTTTCTACACGAGCATAGACTATATCTGTACCTTGGGTGTAGGGAGTGGTATTAGTAATGGTAGTAATAGGATTAATTTCTGCTAGTGCTTCATCAAGAGTTGTGTAATAGCTTACCGATAGATCTGGATTATTGAGACCTGATAGAATTTGAGTATCCGCTAAGGTCAGGTCAAAAACTTTAAAGCCGTCTTCGTTTCCGTCATCATCACATTCCCTAAATTCAATATCATTGGCGTTGGTTAAACTTACGGCTAAACTCACTGTGCTTATCCTGTAGCATCCAGTATTATTATTGATGACACGAACATATAACATTTGATTGGCCGAAGTATTAGCATAGGCTAAAGTGTTATTGATAGGATTGATATCGTTTTGAGCATCTACTAAGCTTTCGTAAAAAATCAAGTTTCTATCGGGTATGGCACCTGTAAGCTGATCATAAACCTGATCAAGATTAAAAATGGTGTTTCCGTCATTGGGGTCTTGAAAAGCATCGCACTGCGTTAATGTAGAAGGGATTGCTTGTGGCAGCGGATTGATTGTAACCGGAATTTCAGTGGTATCATAACAGCCCGGATTAGCAGAGTTTTGAATTCTTGCAAATACAGCAGAGGTATTTCCATCAAATAAAAAAGTCGTTGGGTTAGGTATGGGATTGGTGTTGTTGTCTGCATCAAGCTGATTGGTGAAATACTGAATGTTAAACTGCGCATTATCCTGACCGTTGTAAATTATACTATTTAATTGTGTTAGGTCATAGTTAATGGCTCCATTAGTATCATCTCCATCGTCTGCATTATCACATTCGATAATCGGTTCAACTCGATTAGCTGTAGGTGTATCAAATATTTCTACGGAAAAGTTTGTGGTGTCAAAGCAAGATGGATTACCATTGTTTTGTATACGGATCGCTATGTTTTGTGGATTATTTTCAGTTGTAAAAATTTGAGGTAATGGATTGCTTCCTGATACAGCGTCCGTAAGTGTTCGATAGTAGCTTACCTGAAAGGTAGTTGGGTCTTGAGTTCCTAAAATGTCAGCCGTGTACGAGGAAAGATCAAGGTCAAGGCTGCCATCGTTGTCTGAATCACATAGTTGTTGAGTAGTTGGCGTAGTTTGAACTGTAGGTACTTCAAAAAAAGTAGCGTTTGCTGCTCCAATTAGTGGGCAACTACCATCATTGAGATCAACTTCTAATCTATAATTACCAGTGGTATTTATGGTTAAGCTATTCGTAGTGTTAGCAATTGCCACGTCATTAACAAACCAGGTATACGTTGCTGTTGCAATGTTTTGATAACTTAGGGTGTAGTTATCGCCTTCACAAAGGTTTAAATTTATATCATTCGGTGTGCCACTATTCACGATATCAATGGAACGTGCAAATATGGATTGAATGAACGGGGGTAAACCGATACGAGAACCACGCAGTCCATCAGTATCCACTAAAATGCCCCGATCGCTGTAATTTACATTAGCGGCATCCGCTTCGGGATTTTGAAGTACACCAAGGTAATTGTCATCTCCGTTATTAAAGTTAAAAAGTGCTCTGTAGATCCTACCGTCAGGACCCAGCTGAATAGCCCCTGCACTAAATGGTGTAATATCTTGACCATTTTCATTGGCTATACGGGTACCACTAGCTGCAATTTGAGTGGGAGGTAGGGTTAGATCAAACTGCATTAAAAAACCGTCTCCGGAGCCGTCACTACCAATACCTATGGTAGTATACAATTTTTCGCCACTCTGAGAAAATTCAACTCCATAGGGGGCATCTCCATCGTAGAGTTCAATTTCATTACTTATAGAACCGGTTACATTGTCAAAATCATACAGCAATACTTTTCCAGGACCGTTGCCTCCAGTAACTGTAGCTAATCCAAGATGTGCCACTGCAATTTTATCCCCTTCAGGAGAAGCTTTCATGTATCCCAATGCATTTCTTCGATACCCCGAAATTGGAACTTCAACACCAACTTGCGATGTGACAGGATTTGGGTCTACACCCGTTTGATCCACTCTAAACGCATAAAAGGTATCTATAAAATGGGTAATGACCCAAAAAGCATCACAGTCGTCACTTTTAACTGCAGTAATTTTTTCGGAACACTTATAAGAGCTTTCATCAAAACTTGAGGGGTCGTAAGTTACCAATGGGATATTTTTTTCTGTGGGAATGACATCTCCAAGGCCTCCATTGAGATTCATGTCTACCACAGAATAGGTAAAGCCATTATTGAACCCGTCATCTTCATTGACACTAAAGTCCGTGTTTTGGTTAGGATATGTAGCCGCATTTTCGTGATGTGGTTCATCAACGGCAAAAATAAAATAACGTCCGGGAGTATTGGGTTGAGGCACGATCAATGCACTTGACGTACTCGAGGGGTCTCCTAGCAGTCCGTTGCCTGCATTGTAATTAGCATTTGGCATAATTACCCCATTTCTATCCCAGACCGAGCGTCCGTCCGTGTAAAATAATAAGGCACCAGTTGCATCAGATATCGTGGTACAGCCTTCTAAGGTATTTAGCTGTCCATTGGTTAATGCTGAGGGAGGTGTGGTTCCAAAATTAAGCCCTGCGTTTTGACCAAAGTACCAAAAATTAGCTTCTCCCTGACCATAAAAGATAAGGGAGAAGAGTAATAGTATAACTGTAAGAATGTATTTCATCTATTTGACCCCAAAGTGTCAAATATATTATAAATCTCTCTTTTTTAGAAGTAAATAGGATAGCCAAATAAAAATTGAAGTCCAAACCAGTACAATTAAGAACTGATACCAATGTACTCCATAGTCTTTTTGAAAAGATTCACCTAATTGATTTGCAGCGGATTGAATAAAATTAAGTCTGGTGAAAGGTTCTTTTATTAAATTCCCCATTGACTCTAAAGGAAAAAATTGAATGATAGAATCAGCAATAGTAGTCCCTTTAAAAACTTTAAATTTCATTAAAGCATATAAGATGTTTTCTATAACCCACCAGATAAATAAAAATCCTAATGCAAAGGCTGATCGCTTTACAAAAACACCTAAAAACATGCAAAAAGCAAAGAATCCTAGTAATTTTACAAAATAGGCGATAATGTATTCGAAATCAGAAAAGATAATGCCTATCTCAGTATAATCTGAAAAGCTAAGGCCTAAAATCATAGAAACACAGAACAAAAACAGGGTAGAGATTAAAGCAAAAGCAATAACAGTTAGAAATTTGGAGGCAACAAATTCTTTTTTACTTAGGCCATCAATTAAATTCTGTTTTAAGGTTCTATTGCTGTATTCGTTAGACATCATAGAAACGATTACGATAGCTAAAAAGAGCTTAGCCCAAGCTGCTATAAATGCATTGAAATGCCAGATGTAAGGAAAGTTGAAAATGCCTTGATCTGCAATTCTAAAGTTAATACCGCCAAATTTAAATTCGATAGAGGCTATAAGAGCGATAAAGGTGATCAATACAAAATATGTAATGGATATTACCTTTGCAGATCTACTATATTTAAGTTTATGAAATTCTATATTTAGTAATCGTAGCATGGGTTTAGTTTTGGTTGTTGGTAAGTTGTAAAAATTGTTCCTCAAGGCTTTCTTTTCGTTTCACCAAATGGGTTAATACGATCCCAGCCTCGAACGCTTTTTTATTGACTTCAGAAGCCTCTAGTTCTTCATTAAGAAAAGCGGTAATTTTATCTCCTTCTTCCTTAAGGATACCAAAGGAAGGTTGTGAAGCTAACCAATCTTTAAGTTGATTCATATGATGACTCTTTAACTCAAAGTAACCATAGCTTGCATTCATTTGATCAACTGGTCCGGAGTAAAGTTTCACTCCTTTGCGTATGATAACCACGTGAGTACAAACTTTTTCTACTTCATCTAGCAGGTGAGAGGCTAATAAAATAGTCGTTCCTTGTGCAGCGATTTTTCTTATAATTTCACGTATTTGATGAATTCCTTGTGGATCGAGTCCATTAGTGGGCTCATCTAATATCAAGATTTCAGGATCATTTAATAGGGCGGAAGCAATAGCTAATCGTTGTTTCATCCCTAAAGAAAATGTACTAAACTTGCTATCTTTTCGGTCTAACAATCCTACAACCTCTAATTTATCGTCGATTTTATCCGTTGTAACGCCTTTAATCTTACAGACTAATTTAAGATTTTGGGCAGCGGTCATATAAGGATAAAAGTTAGGTCGCTCAATGATGGCTCCAACCTTTTTTAAGGCATCGTGGGTAGAGGTATTTCCATCAAACCAGGTAAAGTCACCTGAAGTTTTATTTACAACGTTAAGTACAATACCCAAGGTAGTAGATTTACCACTTCCGTTAGGCCCTAAGATACCATACACATTCCCTTTTTGAATCGTAAAAGACAAATCTTTTACCGCAGTTATGCGACCAAAGTTTTTGGTAAGATTGTTAATTGTAAGTATGTTTTCCAATTGCTTGTTTTTTGGTGGTTCTATAAGACTAGACGAACCTATCGCTAATTTGTTACATTGCTTAGTTGTGTTAAATCAAAAACACCTCCCGGTAACAGGAGGTGGTCAAGCTTAAATTTTTGAGAAAAGGAAATATTAATACCTAGTTGACAACTAGTTTCTTATAGATCGTTTTTCCACCCTCCAAATTTGCGGCGACGATATAAATTCCGGGGCTTATGGCTTGTAAAGCGATGGCACCCGATCTATCTAAATCATTTTCTTTTAGTATCGTTTTTCCTTGCATATCAAACAAGATGATGTTGGTTAACTGAGGACTTGAAGATTCAGCCGTATAGATTAAGGTTCTATTTGCTGTATACAAGGTATACCCCGCTTGTTCAAAATCATTTACAGAAAGGCTTTCATCCGATTTTGCAATTTCTATTAAGAATTCTGTACACAGCTTCGCAAATTTAGTGGCGTGATTTGCAGTACCTGATATACTAAACGTGTCATTAGCCGTGTGAATGTTAGGATTGTAGGAAGAAAAACTAGCTTCAAAAGGGAAGGTAGCTTTAAACCCTTCTCGATGCCAACTAGCGTGATCAGAGCAACCATAATTACAAAAGGCTGTGCCGTAAGTTAGTTGGTGGGTTCCTGAAGCATTGTAATGGTCTATTAATTGTTTAAAAAAACTATTTAACGATGCATCTGTGTTATCTTCAATAAAATAAACATCATTACCAGATCCCTGGTAATTTGTCATATCAAACTGGGAAACCGCAATAACATTAATATCATTGGTACTGTATTCTTGCGCTATTTCAGTAGAACCTACTAAACCCACCTCTTCTGCAGCATAAGCCATGACTTCGATTGTTCTTCTGGGTTTAAAATCAATTTCGAATAATGCGCGAACGGCTTCGGTAATTGTAGCAATTCCAGAAGCATCATCATCAGCTCCCGGTGCATTATCGTTGCCTTGTGATGAAGTGGAATCTAAATGACCTCCAACGACCACATAATCATCAGGAATTTCTGTCCCTGTAATGGTCATAATTACAGAAGGCATACCGGTATTTGTATGGTTGTATAACCGAACGCTAACATCAGTTCTACCGTAGTTTGCAGCCATAGTTTCCCATTTAACCTTAAGATCTTCTGCAGATTGTGTTGCATTTGCTCTGGTGTGGTATCGAGTGCCGTAATTTTGTAGCTCTAGTATATGGTCTTCAATATTTTGTGTATTGATGGCATTCATTGCAGCGTTTACCGTAGCATCTTCAGTAATGCTAAAGTTTACTTTGGGGGAACTTTTAACACTGGTAGTGAGGTTTTTTATAGCGTTCTCTTTGGAATTTCTATAGATATAACCAGGTCCGTGCACTAAAACCCTTCCGTGTAGTTCATGGCTTACCTCTTCACTCATATACACAGCCACTTCGTTACCTACAGATTTCAGTAATTCAATTTCTCTAGGGAAATCTTTTTGGAGCTCATACGCGTCTTGTAAATTCATCGTTGCATAGAACCATTTGCCAGTTTCTTGAGCAGTCAATAAAGAGAAAGAAAATAGTAATATTGTAAATATAGGCTTCATAATATGTTGTAGCTTAAATTTTGATTTTGAGTATAATTGGGCTATAAAATTACATAAATAATATTTGGCTTACACAATTTTGCTATTTTTATCCTTATGGAAGAAAAGTTGATGTCAAAGAAAAAACCAACCTATCCCATTAGTGAGCGATTAGAGGAATATTTGTTGGAGTGTAATCGAAAAATAAAGATTCCGGTGTTTTACGACGATCTATTACGTTTTTCGGGTTCGGTTGTGGTTTATGATAGTAATGATGAGGATACTTTATGGGTTAGAGTGTATTATGAAGAGCACGAGCGTCCGGAGATCGAGCAAAGCTTAAAAAAAGTATATACGATTTTACACTCTGATGGAAACGAAGATGCAATTGAATTTCTTAATGTAGATGCGATTGACTATTGTACCTTTGGGAATTCTAAACCGTTTCGGATTAAAATACGTAATATTTTAAATGACAACTTTACGTATATCTATGTGAAGAAAGCAGACGCTTCACGAATCTACGGTCTAGAGCTCGAACATATTTTTTCGCCCAATAGGATTAACTTTTTGGTTTATAAAAATACGCTTATAGAAGAGCATATTGCAGGTATACCGGGAGATGTTTTTATTAAAGATTTTTTACCCAATCTTGGTGATCAGGCTAAATCACAGATAGCAAAAGAATTTGTAAAATTCAACGAACGTTGTCAAATGCGGTTGCTGGGGGATATGCGATCCTATAATTATGTTATTGTGCCTACTCACGATTTTGATCACGTAGAATACAGGCTAAGAGCGATTGATTTTGATCAGCAGTCTTATGAGGGAAAATTAAAAGTATATCAACCCCAGTTTTTTAAAGAAAATTTTGAGATGGTCAATCTGGTGATGACTAAACTGCAACCAAACTCTATCGAACAATACAAAAAGGAAGAACGTTCTATATTGGCTAAACGAATGCTTAATGCCAGAGATCGTTCTGAAACTTTAATTGATTGTATGTGTGCAGATCGAATTTCTACGGATCAGAATATTGAAGAGTTACGAGAGCATTTGTATAACTTTACATTGGATCTTAAATTTAGAAGAAGTGCGACAATGGGCGAAATTTTGAAAACTGCACTGGATTTTGTCCGTAGAAATTATGAAAATGTGAATATGAGGCGATTGCTGGAAGGATAAAAAATTTGTGTGGTACATTTATTTTGTTTATATTTATAATATCGAAATGATCGAAGCATCAGTTTCGTGGTTTAATAGCCGGGCATCAAGCCCGGTTTATTTTTTGTATTTACTCAAGGATATTCTTTCCCAAATGGTTTCAAAGTCTAAAATGAACTGAGTTGCCAGAGCTTTTTTATTTCTAAATAAAATACGATGTTCCCAATGTCTATCGGTGGCGTCTGTAGTCATATTAGCAGTTCCGGTAACGATATCACCAGTGGATATATTAACCAAATATTTTTGATGCATCACCTTTTTTCCTGATCGGATTTTAATATGTAGTCTTTCTTTGGAAGCTGTTTTTTGAAGCTTATCCATTACCTCTTCATTTGCGTTTCGATCAAGAATATACCGTAATCGTACGCCTCGTCTTGCCGCTTGCAATAAAGCGTTATATTCTGCAGTGCGATAGGAGAGTGCAAACATAGCAAGGTAAATCGTCTCATTTCGTTTTGCAGCATTGATTAGATCCAACGTTAGGGTTGTTATGGTAATGGGTGCTTTATGCACAATGCCTGAGGTTTTTCGAAGGTTAAAAGAGCGCGAACTATTGTATTGGTGAAAGCCATTCCCATTTTCTTGTGACGGATACTTACTATTAAAACCAACTAATATGGAGGAGTCTATTTCACTTTTTGGTAATGTTTTTTGTTGTAGTGTATTCTCTTGGATATCGTCATTAGTTAAGCCGAAAGGAAGTGCTACTTCCTTATTTGATTTTAATTCATTTGCAAATTTGTCTAAATATTGCAAACCACTTTTAAAGGATAGTGTAAGAGAAGTATTGCTCCATAAAAATGTGAATTCTTTTTGAAAACATTTTAAGAGTTCGGTATTATCTTTATTACTGTTGGTTGATGAGAATTGGATGATGTTTTCATAATTTCGATTCGCTTGTTTTGTCCAGTTATAGCTACCAGATTGTAAAGCTATAGGTTGATTATTTTTGAGTACCAATAGCGTGCGATGATGCAACATCCCCAAACTAGCGTTATAGTTCCATAAGAGCTTTTGCTGAGCTGTATCCCAAAGGTAAGGCTGATCATATTTTAATCGAACTCTTAAGTTGGGCAGGTTGAGTTTGGCCAAGAGATGAATTTTACGATCATTTTCTTGAGAAATATTACCCCAATCGGCTAATATCTTGATGGTCATCTTAGGGTTTTCGAGGGCGATTGTTTTTATCCGCTCATAAATGAGCTCCTCTGTAAAATTAAAGCACATAATTTGTAGCTCCACAGTGTGTTTTTTACTGAGTACAACAGCTTCATTCAATAGGTCGATAACCACTTGATATAGAAGTTTAGTGGTCGTGCTTGAAAAATAGGGAGTGATCATGCTTAGGCTAAGAGTTTAATCCTAAGGTACACAAATTTGTAGAGTTGTTAAATTGTTCGGTAATAGGTAAAAACAAAAAATCAAAGACCGAAGTTGAAATCATTACTTCGGTCTCTTGATACTTTAAAAATTATTTTATTCTCTGCTCTAATTCAGCATTTTTCTTTTTTAACTGTTCAACTTCTTTTTGAAGTTGTGCTGTCTTTTTGTTTTGCTCAATCATATAAAGTGTAAGCTCTTCAATTTTTTGCAGGAGTTTGGCATTCATTTCACCCAATTGAACACCTTCTTTTTCCACTTCTGCCGCAGAGGGGATGTTTTGCAGGTGACCTTTTTCATTAATATGTTGTTCAACTTCTTGCAGAGTAGGTAAATTATACTCAGGTTCAAAAACATAGTCTGGCCATCCTACCAGGTCCACTTTTACTTCTTTACTATGAATGGTGCCATTGACAGCTAATTTAGCGTCTGGGGTATAAGTCCCTATGCCCACATTTCCATTAGTTCCAGAAACATTAGGGTCTAAAACGATGTGATTTTGGGAGGAAAGTACTAAATCAGTTATGTTAGAATTACTAGTACTTCTGGTAGCTTGAATTTCAAAACGTCCATCAATATCAGTCTTAAATCTAGCTAAGGAATGTAAACCTTGCACTCTTAACTTTGCATCTGGGTTTGTAGAGCCTATACCGACATTACCGCTTGCTGTTATTAAAAGTTTGTCATCACCTCCATTGGTTCTAAAACTTAAGGAGTTATCCGAGTTATTATATCGTATACCTCCCATAGCTCCACCATCTTTATCTCCAAAAAAGAAACTAGCTCTTCCTTCTGTTCCTGAAATAATATTTGCAGAAGTATAATATCCTGGCGCAGAATTACTTTGAAAAGTTGCCACATTACCAGCAATGATAGGAGCATTTCCTTGGCCATTACTTTTTGAAACATGAAGATTAACATCTGGGTTTACAGTCCCAATACCCAAATTACCATTTTGCATTAGGGACATTTTGCTACTTCCATCAACCTGAAATCCAAATCGAGAGTTTGCGGTGCCACCAGTCATATTCATATAGGCATTTCCATCTCCTGCGGTGAATAAAGTAATAGATCTATTATTATCATAAGATGTTTTAATTCCTCCTCTTACCTCAAGTTTAGAAGTAGGTGATATTGTTCCAATACCCAAATTACCATTTGCAGACATGGTCATTAGCTTTTGGTCAAAATTTGTCCATTGAAATAAAGATCTATTCGTTATTCCTTGATCATTAGTAGATCTTCTAGTGTCAAATCTCATAATACTATTGTCACTTGAATTGTCATTTGTAGCATCAGTAGACCCAATAAATATCAAAGAGCTTATATTTGCAGACTGTACATTTCCTTTAATAGCAGGTAGAAATCTGTTGCTAACACCAGTGATATTAAATATTTGCAGATAATCCGAGGGAGCATCAGATACTTTAAAGCGCATAAAACTTTCTGTTTGATTTAGTGCGGTATTTGAAAGTATATCTAATCGAGACCCGGGATTAGTGGTGCCAATACCTAAATTTCCATTAGGATTTAATGTCATTAGGTGGTCGGTTCCTTTATTAAAAAAATAAATATTTCCTATTGTTTTTTCAACACTACCGATATATAAATGATTAGAGCCATTAAGGCCAAAAGCTCTTGTATAATCAGTTTCACCAGCTTTTTGAACTCTAATGTAGTCTGTAGCATTGCTTAAATTAATATTTTGTGCTTTAGATATTCTCGTGCACAATAATAAGATAGATACAAGAATAATTCTTTTCATGATTTATTTATTTTTTCAATTCTTTTATTTCTTTTTGTTGATCTAATACTAGCTCTTTAAGTTGATTCATTTTTTTATCCTGCTCAATCATGTATAGCGTTAGCTCTTCAATTTTTTGCAGGAGTTTGGCATTCATTTCCCCTAATTTAACACCTTCTTTTTCTACTTCTGCAGCAGAAGGGATATTTTGCAAGTGACCTTTTTCATTAATATGTTGCTCAACTTCTTGCAGGGTAGGTAGATGGTAATCGCTTTCAAAAACATAATCAGGCCATCCGATTAGATCAACTTTTACTTCCTTAGAATGTATAGTGCCATTAACCGCTAATTTAGCGTCTGGTGTTGTGGTGCCTATACCAAGATTACCATTTTGGGTAAGATACATTTTAGTACTGTAATTAGAAAAATTATTGTCATCGTGTGTTCCAGTCATACTAAAAGCTAATCCATAACTTCCCATACTATTTTCAGTATGTAAAATTGCAGATTGATATAAACTCCCACTTCCTAACCATCTAGAAACAAATAGGGCAGGTTCTCTGCTTCCTTGATTCAATTGTAATGTTCCTATAGAGGTTTTCATTCTATTAAAAGCTCCGTCTACAATTTGTAACTTTCTTCCTGGATTTGAAGTTCCAATCCCGACATTACCTGTTGCGAAATTATGATAAGAAGCTTGATAATGTATAGGTTTCCAGGTATTATTATTCCAATCGCGAGCACGTACTAACCCAAAATCAGATGCACTATAGGCAAGGTTCATCGTTACACCACTTGTAGGATTGGTAATTCCTGTTACATCAATAGACTGAGAGGCACGAATACGCCCAATAACGTCTAGTTTTTCAGAAGGGTTAGTTGTTCCAATACCCACATTACCATTATTGGTTAAAACGGTAAAAAAAGGAGTGTTTGAGCTGTCTCTGATATTTATCTTACCACCTAGATAATCAATCCAAGCTTTATTTTGTCCATTTTCTCTAAACAAAAAACGTCCAGGGAACCCTGTAGCTGGGTCAACAACGATGTTAGCTGCTCCCAAACTCCCATTACTTATAGCTTTCGCAGCAATACCACTCTCTCCCGTAAATTGAACTGTTAATCTTTGAGGAGGATTAGTGGTTCCTATACCTACATTACCACCAGGAAGTATAGTTAATCTTTCGTTGGCACTGGTAGCATCTTCAAAAACACCCCAGCGATCAGCTGTTATCATTCCGGTTGCCCAGATGCCATTGCTTGAGGTGCTTTGGAATAAGCTGACACCGGTAGGAGACTGAAGATCTATTTTTTCATTAGTAGAGGTTTCTGTTTGTGCAAAACTTATTCTTGTTAATAGTATAAAAGTCGCTATGGCTATTATATTTTTCATATTAAATAATTTGATTGTACTTTAAGTAATGTGTCTTAAAGGGAGGAAATGTTACCGTTATTTTGGGTAAAAAAAATTAAAAAGCAAAAATATAACCTTGTATATCATTATACAAGCTATGTTAATGAATTATTAAAATAAGATTATCGGTAGTAGAATTTCATCATCAGTTTGTTAACGATATAGCGTTATGACAGGAGTAATGCATTGGATATAGATTACTTTATTAGGTAATCCAAGTAAGGATATGGTACTGCATTTTGTTGATCTCTATAACTGCCTAGAGAACTTCAATTAAATTTACGTTACCCTTTAACTTCTTTATTGAAATACACCAAATAGTAGTACATTTGCTTTTCTTCATCCCAACCTTTTTCTACAAATTTCTCTGCTGACTCTGGATTGATAAAATCCATTTTGATTTGCACATTCGTATCTAAACTGATGAGATTTTTTATCTTTTTGCGAGCAGCAGACACTGCATTGTTAGCAATAGGAAAGGTGGTCAAATCTTCGATTTGATACTTTGGAGCCTTTTCTGTTTTATAGTTCTTAAATTCAGGTATAAGATTAGGATTGTCGATTACTTCATTTAAAAACGCAGTTTCCTCAAAATTATCGTTTTTTGCAAAGTGATTGATTGCTCTATTCATAAACATCACTTCTTCCTTCTTATCCTCAGCAGGTAGCACTACGTCTTTTGCAAAATCCTGGCAGAATTTCATATACTTTTTAGTATAAAAATTCTCATCTGCAAAGGCCTCAACGCCTAAAAAGTGTTCCAACCAATACTTGGTATCGTATTTATTAGAATCTACAGATAGTATCTTATACCCTTCTTCTTTTTTGTGATTAAAAATTAGACAGCCTTTATCAAGTTTGTTAAGGTTAACCCCTTGCTGGATTAATAACTCTATATGCGATTCTTTCTCTTCAAACTGTAAAAAGTCGTGCTTTAATTCTGATTTAAATATACCAACAGCACTAGTTTTTTCATTATCAATGGTTACGTTATCTAAATAGGCTACATAAACTTCTCCGCTTTTGATATGAGGGTGTTGTGATTGTTCATATAATAAAGAAGCTATACGTCTCGATTTTTCGTGAACTGAAGAAGGATGATCGAAAATTTCGGTGACAATTTTATACAGCGGATTAAATTCCACATCTACCTCATTGGCAAACTGAAAGTAGTTTTCTTCTTTCTCTCTAAAGGGTTTAAAGAAATACTCTTTTAACAGTGCTATCAGCTCATCATTAAGTTGGTAGGGTACATCTGATAAAAAAATATTTTCATTTCTACTTTTGTTACCAATACGATGAACCGAAAGGGATTCAATCTGAGTGCTGTATAAGTTGATCATTGCTCTAGGCTATTAAAAAGGTGTGGTCTATAAAAGTATAATTTTAGAATTAAATTAATTCCAATTTTCGTCAAAATCTAAGTCATCATAATCATCTAGATTCATGACATCTTCATCATTTACATCGTCATCAAAACTATCATCTGCAACAAACTCCTTGTCTGGCGCTTGGTCGGGTAATTGTCCGTGTACAAACATTACATTAGGATATTCTCTACCGTTCTCATATTCGGCTATCTCTGCCAGTTCTACAAAAAAGGTCCACATACTAAGAAAGTCGTAAACGTAAATCATCTTGGGAGACGCTTCAGTGACAATATCATTTATCGTAGTTTCGTTCATAAGTTTTACAGGAACACTGCCATCACTCATATCAAACAACGAAATTTCTTCTCCCTGGTTCCAGTCCTCGTCACTGGCGTAAAATGAAGCAACCTCATTGCCATCAAATCCAAAAGATTGCGTAATTACATTATGGAACTGCTCTAATGTAGCTTCTTCCTCAATTTCTATGTCTCTAAACACATCTTCTTCGGTATCCAATATTACTCTAAATCGATAAATCATCATATTAAATTTAGGATTGGCAAAGATACAAGCTTAATTTAGAAATTAAATTGCTCTAGGTGCTTTTTTAGGTTTATAAACGTTTAAAAGTAAGTAAAATTGTACTCCAAATAACAGTGATGATAGTACAAGGTGTAAGGGCTGGGATAAAAAAGGAAAATCAAAATAATACATCAAAATTCCCGTTACAACTTCTAAACCAATCAATATCATTACCCAATTCATTCCGTTAAGCTCTAAGTTTAACTTTCTATTTTTATAAAATAGCCAAATATTTACAAGGGTTACCACTATTGAAAAAGATCTATGGATATAAAAATTAAGAGTAGGAGGGTGTAACCACTGAGATTTAGAATGCTCTCCAAGTAACTTAACTTGTTCATCTACGTATTGCCGTACTTGTGTGCCAAGCGCTACTTGAACAAGAGTTAGGATTACTGCTATTGCCAATATATTTTTAAATAGTGGAGGAAAAATAACATTTTGCTGTTTTCTCTGTACTAGGAATAATAGCAGCAGCAAAATAGCTAAAATTATAAAGGCCATTACCATATGTATGGTAATTTTGTAAGGTAAAAGATTAGAATCCACCACCTCTTTTCCGAGCCAGGCTTGAAATGCCATCGCAATTAACGTTAAGAAGGATAAAATCACAATGCGTTTATCTTCTTTAACATAAAAAAAGGAGCAAGCGATCATTAGCAGAATGGGAATGCCAGATAATACAGTCACTAAGCGATTGATATATTCGATCCAGGTATGCCACACATTGAATTTAGCATAATCGTGTTTTGTGTATGGACTCCAATTGGATGCGGTAAAAGTTTCAGTTGTTTTGAAATCACGGTGAGCAACTTTTAATGCTTCATTAAATATGATAATAGTACCTTCTTTATATTCGTGATTTGGTTTCCATTGAATTTGAGCCGCTTCAGTCGGTGGAATGATATATCCAAAACATTTTGGCCAATCGGGGCAACCCATACCAGATCCTGTCATGCGCACTACAGCCCCAGCTATTATGATGAGGTAAATAAATACAATTGCTGTTATGACAAGGGGTCTAAAATATTTTTTCATCCAAAATGATTATTGTAAAGGGAGTAAACCCTCTATTGTAAAACTTAATCTTGTTTAATTAGTGTTAAGCCTAATTCCTCACCTTTTTTTATCATAAAATGATAAGCTGCCTCGTGTTCATTAGGTATTTCTCCTTCTAAAATAGCTTCTTTGATGGCTTCTTTTATAATTCCTATTTCCTTAGAAGGCTTTATATTGAAGGACTCCATTATTTCTTCACCGCTCACTGGTGGCTGAAAATTTCTAATGCGATCTCGTTCTTCAACTTCTACCATTTTTTGTCGAACGAGTTTAAAATTATTATGATACTTCTTATATCTTTTTGGGTTTTTCGTGGTTATATCAGCTTCACAAAGCGTCATTAATTCTTCGATATGATTTCCAGCATCAAAAACTAACCTACGCACTGCAGAATCGGTAACCTCAGATGCAATTACGATTGGTCTTGAGCTCATCAAAACCATTTTTTGGACAAATTTCATTTTGTCATTTAGAGGCATCTTGAGCCTTTTAAATAATTTATACACCATCTTAGAACCTACAAACTCGTGTCCGTGGAAAGTCCATCCTACTTTTTTACTAAAACGCTTGGTGGGCGCCTTACCAATATCGTGTAATAGAGCCGCCCATCGTAACCATAGATCATCTGTGTTTTCAGCAATGTTATCCACTACTTCTAAAGTATGGTAAAAATTATCTTTATGCCGTTGTCCTTCAACTTCATCGATACCTTTTAGCGCTATTAACTCTGGTAAAATAAAATGTAATAACCCTGTTTTTT
The DNA here is from genome assembly GCF_004216895.1 of Aquimarina brevivitae. Classification (GTDB taxonomy): domain Bacteria; phylum Bacteroidota; class Bacteroidia; order Flavobacteriales; family Flavobacteriaceae; genus Aquimarina; species Aquimarina brevivitae. The sequence continues at coordinate 1,722,090 of NZ_SGXE01000001.1, forward strand.
CTAGTAATTTAAATCCTATGGATGGTTTTTCACTCAATAAAATTTTATTCAGCTCATCAACAATACGCTCTTTGGTTATAATTTTTATTCGTTCCTTATTTCGGCTTATAGCTTCTAATGATTTCTTTTCAATTTTAAAATGCAATTGGGATGCAAATCGGATAGCACGCATCATTCGTAAAGGATCATCGGAATAGGTAATATCAGGATCCAAAGGGGTTCTGATAATTTTTGATTTTAAATCTTCATAACCGTTAAATGGATCAAGTAAACTTCCATAGTTTTCCGGGCTAAGGTCTAACGCCAATGCATTAATAGTGAAATCTCTACGATTTTGATCATCAGCTAAAGTGCCATTTTCCACCACAGGATTTCTACTATCTTCTGTATATGACTCTTTACGTGCACCAACCAACTCAATCTCTATGTCCTTGGTCTTGATCATGGCTGTACCATAGGTTTTAAAAATCTGCACTTTAGGTTGTTCTGGTAGTGATTTTGCTACTTTTTTAGCCAGTTCGATACCACTACCAACCGCAACGATATCAATATCCTTTGCGTTTCCGCGTTGTAGCAAATAATCTCTTACAAAACCGCCAATAACAAAGGATTGCACCCCTATTTCCTGAGCTGCTCTAGAAACGTATGTAAATATTGGGTGAGTTAAGGCTTCTTTATAATTTTTCTTCTCTTCAGACATGGATCAAGTTACTTCCGAATCACTTTAACCGTACTGTTATTTCCAATTTTAATTATGGCAGACGGTTTAGCATTTTTATTTTTGTCAGGCAAATTTACGACATAGTCAACGCCTTCCAAAATAGCTTTCGAAATTTCTTTAAAGCTCTTAGGTGATTCTTGACCTTGTATTGTAGCAGTGGTAGCTACCAATGGTCTTTTAAGTTTGCGAATCAATCGATTGCAAAAATCATCTCTTACCACCCTAATAGCCAAGGTATCATCTTCGGCAATTAGATTTTCAGAAACCCGTATGGGTTTATCATAGATTATTGTAGTTGGTTTACGAGCATATTTTAGAACATCATAAGCTACTTCTGGTACTTCTTCTACATATTGTTGAAGCATTTTAAAGTCACTTACCAGACAAACCATGGACTTTTTTGGGTCGTTTTGTTTTAGGTTAAAAATTTTGTCTATTGCATCTATATTCGTTGCATCACAACCGATGCCCCAAACTGTATCCGTAGGATATAAAATAATTCCTCCTCTTTTGAGGATTTGTAATGCTTGTTCAAGTTCATTGTCTCCGTTCTTCACGCTAGTCAGGATTTTTTTACAAAATTACAGTTATTATCCGTTATTTGGGTTGCTAATGCGTTTGATTTACAATTTCGGTATAGATCTCCATTGTATGAGCCGCCATTTGAGCCGTAGTATAGTTGTCTAGTAGTTTTTGGTAACTAATAGTTATAAATTTTTCCTGTAACTCTTTATCATTTGCTAATTCAGTAATGCAATCAGCTAAAGGCACGGGTTGATGCATAGGAGCTAATAGGCCATTGACTTTGTGTTGGATTATTTCTGGAATTCCTCCAACATCTGTGCTTATTACCGGAGTTTTATGATAGAAGGATTCATAAATTACTTGAGGTACACCCTCACTTTGGGAGGTAATAAGGGTAATATCAAATTGAGGAATGAAGTTAGAGGCATTCGGGGTATAGCCCAAGAAACTCATATGTTTTTCAAGTCCTAGCTCATTCATTCTATCTAGTAACGGCTCTGTTCTCTCCGTAAAAGTTCCGATCTGTACAAAATAGAAGCGATTATCTTTTTTAACGTTGATGATCTCATTTGCAACATCGATCCAGGTATCTAGATGTTTGGCTCTAATGTGGTTGGCTATATTTCCTATGATAATTTTATCCGTTGGGATATTGTATTTTTCTCTTAGCAAGAAATCCGTTTGGCTGCTTTTAGTAGCTAAATTTGTTCCGTGATATATAGTGATAAGTTTATTGTGATCGGTGATGGCTTGTGCTGTTACGTTTTTAGTTTCTTCAGAAACGCACAATATTTTCTTAATTTTTGGATAATTGTACTTGTATAGGGTTTTCTTTCGTTGTTTAATAGGAAAAGAAGTTTTTTTACTAAAGACGAATGGAGGAAGTGCAAAAAATTTATCGGCTAATATGGCCAAAACAATAGCACTGGTATCGTGGATATGGATAACATCTACCTTGTGTTTTTTACAATAGAAGCCCAATTTTATAAAATATCTTGGATCAAATTTAACCGCCAATTTAGGGGTGACATAATCTAAATTAGTTTGTTTAAGCCGATTATGAAATACTTTGTCTTTTACACAAAATATAGTGTTTTTAACCTCAGGGTAGGTGTTTTGTAATTCTTTACATAAATTTTCAATATGGTTTTCACCACCGCCCCAATTATTAACAGCTGAAAGATGAACTATATGCATATTATTTATTGAGAATAACTTGTTGATGTTTAAGCGACTCAGATAAGGGTGCTCCTTTGATGATTAATTTAAATAATGCTAAATTTTTTGCTTTAAAAGGTGCTTTTAAAAGATACTTAAAGGACAGATACCATTTCAGAATTAGGTAAGGTATAAATCCTGAATTCTTTTTTAACACATAAAACAAAGATATTTTCAATTCCTTAGCTATTGCAACACCTGCTTTGGTGCTTTTTCCGGTAAAATGAGTATACCTGGCTTCCGGGACTAGAAAACATATGTCGCGATTCTTATGCTGTTTTGCAATCCTGTAACAAAGATCTGTTTCTTCGTAATATAAAAAGATATTCGTATCAAAACCTCCTGCTGCATCAAAAGCCTCTCGTTCAACTATCATAAACGAACCCGGAACACTTTGTACTGCAATTGGAGTATCGTATACCTTCTTTCGCTTAGGGTACTTTTTTGGGTTTGATTTTTCTAATAATTTTCGTCCAATAAGCTCTCTTTTGAGGGTTAAGAAATGATCAAATGACTTCTTAACATTACCTTCTTCATCATATTGTTGCGGGCTACATATAAGTGTATTATTTTCTTTCAAAAAATTTAAGCCAATTTGTAAGCAATCATTTTGTAGTAAGGTATCATTATTTACAAAAGCATAGTAATCTCCATTTGCATATTGTACACCGTGCATGTTGCCAGTACCAAAACCGGTATTGATTTTACTTCTCACCAATCGAATGTTAGCAGAATTTATCTTTTCAATAAACGATTTGAGTTTTTGATAGTCCTCAATTGTAGAGGCATTGTCAACGACAATAAGTTCGTAATTAAGATCGCTTGAAGTCTTTTCCTGTATAGATTTGATGCAATCAATGGTAAATTCAGCCGAGTTGTAGTTTAAGATAATTACCGAAATATCTATGTTCATAAAGCATTAATATTGCATTAGGTGAATCAAAATTCGGTGATAAAGATACAATAAATGTGGGCAAGGCTTATGTGATGTACATTCTCTTTTCTATTACGTGATAATTAATATCTTTACCATCTTAAAAAATAAAACTAAGATGGACTACGCTTCTAAACCCGAGGGATATTATGATAACATCAGATATGAGATGATAAAGTATCTCCCTAAAGATGCGTCTAAAATTATAGATGTGGGTTGTGGTAATGGGGCTTTTGCAGCTGTGCTGAAGGAGCAAACCAATGCTGAAGTTTGGGGGATTGAATATATGGATCGAGAGGCACAGGTTGCTAAGGAAAAACTTGATAAAGTATACTCTGGTCCTTGCGAGGACTATATCGATGAATTACCAGATAATTATTTTGATGTCATTTATTTTAATGATGTTTTGGAGCACTTGGTAGACCCCTATGAAGTACTCCAGAAAATACAAAATAAGTTAGCGCCTCAAGGTGTCATAATTAGTTCTATTCCTAATGTTAGGTATCACAATACGTTTATGCGGTTATTACTGAAAAAGGATTGGTTGTATGAAGACTATGGTGTAATGGATCGAACACATCTTAGGTTTTTTACCAATAAAAGTATCCGCAGGATGTATGAAGATTTAGGATATGAAGTAGTCACTCACGAAGGAATTAATAAAAGTAGATCGATCAGACCTTATTTATACAATTTACCGGTTTTGTTTACCCAAATGGACATTCTTTTTCCACAGTATGCGACTGTAGCCAAACGAGTAGTTAAATAAGACGTTACTATGATTTTTAATGAACTTGTAATTTCTATCTTTGTAGCCTGCCAAAGCTGCTCAGTTAATTATTTATGATCATAGTGATATAATGGAGACAAGACTCATCATAAATCCTCAATATAAACACCTTAAAGACGAGGTTAGTGCTATATTAGGTGGAAACAAAGAAAATAGCTCAGACAGTATTCTACAATCTGGTAGAAATTTGGTAACTATACATAAACTTAGTGATGGTACAAAGGTGGTGGTTAAATCGTTTAAAAATCCTAATTTTATAAACACCATAGCCTATCGCTATTTCAGAAAAAGCAAAGCGAGGCGTTCCTTTGAGTATGCTACTATTTTGGAGTCAAAGGATATTGGAACACCGGATCCTATAATGTATAAAGAAAACTATAGCGCTTTGGGGCTTAAAGATAGTTATTACGTAAGCCTACTTATTGATGCAGATCTAACGTATAGAGAATTAACTACTGATTTTACCATACCGGATCACGAAGCCATCTTAAGGGCTTTTACTCGATTTACTTATAAGTTGCATACCAGAGAAGTTAATTTTCTCGATCATTCCCCAGGTAATACATTAATCTTACGAAAGGGGAATAGTGATTATGATTTTTTTCTTGTTGATCTAAATAGAATGGTTTTTGGACCAATGAATTTTAAGACGAGAGTTAAGAATTTTGCTAAATTGACCATACATAAATTTATGATTGAGATCATGAGCAATGAATATGCATTGTGTACTGGCGAAGATGAAGACGCTGTTTTTCGTACAATGTGGTATTATACGCGTAAATTTCAACATAAATACTACCGAAAAATACGGATCAAGAAAACCATTTTTTTCTGGAAGAAGAAATATAAAGATAGAGTTTCTAAAAGTCCAATTTAATACTATAATATTCGACCTAAATGGCCGCTAATTCTGATTTTAAAGAACGATTATACTTTATTGTTGCACATAAATGGAAATACATTGTGCCCATTGTTTTATCGTGGTTTGTTAAAAAGGATAAACAAAAAGTGGTGAACAAGGTGGTTTATGTGGCAAGAGAAAAGGACAAAGATTGGATCTTTGGCGCTAAGGTAAGAAGGTTGTCCCGGTACTCTTTGCTCAATGCTTCCACTCATTATCACGATAAATTACGCCAACTACCTAATGCTGATGGTTATTTTTTTATTTATCAGAATTATTTTTGCAGATGCTTACGAAGTAAGCCTAGTATTGTTGGTAAAAAAAATATTGTGATGTTTACGCATACCAACTGGTCTAAAAAGTACAGTAAAACGCACGTTGTTTGGTGTTTCAACAAGGCGGCAGACTATGTAATTTGTCTTAACTCTGATGTAAAAAGACAGTTGATAGAAGCAGGAGTAAAACCAGAAATTCTTGTTGTGATGCATATTGCCACTTCTTCAGATTTCTTCTACAAACACGAAAGGGGAGAAGGAGGAGTAGGTTTTTGCTCTACCTATAGTGATCGAAAAAATCCAGACTTAGTTTTTGATCTGATTACCAATTTACCACAACGGCATTTTTATTTAATCGGGCGTAATTGGGAGAATGATCCGCGATTCAAAGAAGTAGCGAATAACCCTAATTTTACGTATTTTAAAAATGAGCCCTACGATAACTATCCTGCATTATATAGTAAGATCGATGTGTTTGTTTCTCCATCCTTTTTAGAAGGTGGTCCTGTACCTATTTTAGAGGCTATGATGTCAAATTGCGTACCTGTGGCTTCGACAACTGGTTTTGCACCAGATCTTATAAATCACGGTGTAAATGGATTTTTATTCGAACCAAATGAAAGGTACGACAAGATAATACCGCTAATTGAAAAAGCTTTTGAAATAAAAACGAACACTAGAGAAACTGTGCTTGATTTTACCTGGGAGGAATGTGCTAAAAAAATAGACAGATTATTCAATTCATAACAGGATTATCCTTTTTTTTGTGCAGCTCTCTCAGCTTGATATATTTTAAAAATGTAATATTTGCGGTTTGTACACAAATGATTAATCCATTTAAACCGTCCAAGAACCCTAATCTTAAAAAATAGGCTTTAAAAAATGCCCAGGTGGGATTAAAAACGATTTTCCAAATGGGCGCTTTTTTACCCAATTTAAAGTACGATTGTGCGGATATGGAGGAGAACTTTTCAGTCTGTAAGTTAAATTCACTGTAGTTAAGATAATTCCAATGTAAAATATCTCCTTTTAAGCAACCTGCTTTCAACCCTTTTTTTAATTGAAAAGAATCGTGAGGATTTATACCTTTCCACTCGCCAGTATTTTTTTTAAAAACTCTTAACTTTCTATCAGGATACCAATCAGAATGGTTTATCCACTGACCGCAAAAGTTATTATATCGATTCACAAAATAACCGTCGTAGTCCCAATTGGATTTTAAAGCAATGATTGATGTTTTTAATTCAGGTGATAAGGCTTCATCACCATCTAGTGAAACAATGTGGTCATAAGTAGCTTGCGTAATAGCAAAGTTTTTTTGTTCCTTGTACCCCAGGAACTCTTGAAAAACAATTTTAGCATTGTACTTTTTACAAATTTCTATGGTTTTATCGGTACTGTAGGAGTCTACAACAATAATTTCATCTACTACATCTTGTAGTGATGTAAGGCATTGTTCGATTTTTTGTTCTTCATTAAAAGTAATGATTACCCCCGAGAGTTTAAGCATCTTATTTTTTTGATTGAATATAATTACCGATTTTTGAAACGTTATTGTGATATATGTTTTGCCAAAAATAACTATTATCAACTAGTTTATTAGAAAAAAGAATGAACATCTCTATAGTTTTAAGTACCTACAATCAACCGCTCTGGTTAAAAAAGGTTTTAATTGGTTATGATTGTCAAAATGTAAAGGATTTTGAAGTAGTAATTGCAGATGATGGGTCTGATGAAAATACAAGAGCAGTAATACAAGAGTTCTCTGCTATATCCACATATCCGATTAAACATGTTTGGCACGAGGATAAAGGTTTTAGAAAAACGGAGATTTTAAATAAAGCTATGCAACAGTGTGCAACAAACTATTTTCTTTTTTCAGATGGGGATTGTATACCCCGTGCTGATTTTGTAGCCAGGCATTTGCAGTATAGGGAAAAAGGATATTTTTTATCTGGAGGATATTTCAAATTACCGAAGGAAATTTCAGAAGCGATAACGGAAGACGATATAAGAAATCAAAATTGTTTTGATATTCAATGGCTTAGAAGTAAAGGGTTGCCATTTAAATTTAAATTTAATAAGCTTTCTAAACATAATTTTAAAGCTAAACTAAAGGACTGGATAACACCTACTAAAGCCACCTGGAACGGTATGAATTCTTCTGGTTGGAAAGAAGATATTTTTGCAGCCAATGGTTTTGATGAACGCATGCAATATGGAGGCGAAGATCGTGAATTAGGCGAGCGATTAATGAATAAAGGTATAAAACCAAAGCAAATTCGGTTTAGAGCGGTATGTGTGCATTTACACCACGAAAGAGGGTATGTTAAACCTGAAATGATTGAGAATAACAAAAAAATCCGCAAGGTAACCAAAGAACAAAAACTTACTCGGACTCTCTTTGGGATAGAGAAAATCTAGTGTTGAATTTTTGCAAAAATGCGTTTAGTTTTTCTTTGTAGAGTTCTGGTGAAAACTCTTTATATAAATCTAAAGCTTGTTCTTTTAATTCCTTTATGGATTTATTTTCAAATAATTGAGGTTTAAAATCGTTCAGGTGAACAGAATCGTGCTGGGTTCCATCCTCAAACATGTTCCAGGCGGATTTAATGATCCAAGGAGAGAAAAATGTAAAGGTGGGTATATCAAGTGCCTTAGCCATATTTACCGCTCCACCTTCATTACCTACTAACAAATCACATTGGGATAAAACAGCTATAAAGCTTCTTAAACCTTTAGCATATACATCGAAATGTATCTGCTCTTTTGTGTCTGCTGCGGTTTTATCATATATTTCCTGAGCCTCTTCTAGTTGATTTGGGATATAATTAAAAAGGATTGAACCTTCAGTTATTACTGCAATTTGATCTATAATTTTTGCCATATAAGCAGCTGGTAGTGTCTTAATTTTCTCACTTCCTAATACCCCAATCATAATAATGGGTTTGTTTAAATCTATACCATTTTGCGAAAGAAAGTTTTTGGCTTCTAATTTCTCTTCCTCTGTCACGTAAATTTTAGGCCTTATAATCTTTGATGCTATCACATACTCAGGGTAGATTAATCGCAGTCTGTTTTCCAACGCTAACCCTGCGTTAGTTAAAGCTTTTGCAGACGGTTTGATCGTTTCATTATACAAAAAAGAAGTATACCATTTATAATAAGAAATTTTCTCATCGGCTCCAGAAAATAAACTAATTAAATTGCTTTCTAACTTACCGTAGGCATCAATGACCAAATCATAACGCTGGCCTCGAATATGTTTTAAAAATTTAAAGAAAGCAGTTTTACTTTCTTTAAATTCTGGTTTAAACTCAATAATAGTATCGATATGTGGATTGCCAATAACCACAGGCTTGGTATTTGAGTTAACTAAATAAGAAATGTTGCTAAAAGGGTATTTTTTTCGCAACGCTTCACAAATAATTGTGCTGGCCAATACATCCCCGATCATTTTTTGCTGAATCACCAAAATTTTAATTTTCGCTTTGGTATTATCAGTATTGCGCACAGAAGAAAGAGAAGCCTTGGAGGCCTCTTCCTTCAAATTATCTGCGTTATGTGATTGAGGTAATGCCATATCAAATTAAACTGCTACATCATATTCTCTAAGCGCATTGTTCAAGGATGTTTTCTTATCCGTACTTTCTTTTCTTTTTCCAATAATTAAGGCACAAGGTACATTGTACGTTCCTGCATTAAATTTCTTGGCGTAACTACCAGGTATAACAACTGATCTTGCAGGTACAATTCCTTTCATTTCTTCAGGTTCGTTACCTGTAACATCGATAATCTTAGTTGAAGCAGTTAGTACTACATTAGCGCCTAAAACAGCTTCTTTTTCTACTTTTACACCTTCTACAACAATACATCTAGAGCCTATAAAGGCGTTATCCTCGATTATCACTGGTGCTGCTTGTAAGGGCTCCAACACCCCTCCAATACCTACACCACCACTTAAATGAACGTTTTTACCAATCTGCGCACAACTTCCTACCGTTGCCCAAGTGTCTACCATAGTACCTTGGTCTACATAAGCGCCGATATTAACATAACTAGGCATTAATATAGTTCCGGGCGAAATATAAGCCCCGTGCCTGGCGACTGCATTTGGTACCACTCGGATCCCTTTATCTTCATACCCTCTTTTTAAGGGTATTTTGTCGTGATATTCAAAAATTCCAGCTTCAAGCGTTTCCATTTTTTGGATTGGAAAATAAAGCACCACTCCTTTTTTGACCCATTCATTAACCTTCCATCCATCCGAAGTTGGCTCAGCGACTCTTAATTCGCCAGCATCTAAAAGATCGATTATGTTACGAATAGCGTTTTGAGTATTTTCTGTTTTAAGAAGTTCTCTATCTTCCCAAGCTGCTTCAATGATTTGCTTTAACTGGTTCATGTACTTATTTTTTGGTAAAGATAATAGCTTAGTTTTAAAATAAAAGAATACGCCCTTATTTTAGGATTCCTTTAATGATAGTTTTAGTTATTATATTATTGTCCTATTTTTGCTAGAAAAAATAATGGCCAGGTTATTAGCAATTGATTATGGAGCAAAGCGGTGTGGTATAGCGGTAACTGATGAATCGCAGATTGTAGCAACTGGACTAACCACAGTAGGTACTAAGGAGTTAATGTCTTGGTTGAAAAATTATTGGATCAAAGAAGAAGTTGAACTTTTAGTAATTGGTGAGCCTAAACGGTTACACGGAGAGGCTTCAGATATCGAAAGTGCAATTCAAGAATTTATACAGCAGCTTCAAAAAGAAATTGAAGATATTTCCATCGTAAGAGTTGACGAGCGATTTACCTCTAAAATGGCTTTTGAAGCTATGATACAAAGTGGTATTTCTAAGAAAAAAAGAAGAAATAAAGCATTGATCGATGAAATGAGTGCAGCGATTATTCTTCAAGACTATTTATATAACCAAAAGTAAATATTGAACACGAAAATAATTCATTTATGATATTACCCATAGTAGCATACGGAGATCCTGTTTTGAAGAAAAAAGCAAAAGATATTAGTGCTGATTATCCTAAGTTAGACGAATTAATCGAAAATATGTTTGAGACCATGTACAATGCACATGGCGTAGGATTAGCAGCACCTCAAATTGGGTTGTCTAAACGTTTGTTTGTGATTGACGCTGAGCCGTTTGCGGACGATGAAGATTTAAATCCGGTTGAAGCAGAAAAGCTAAAAGGGTTAAAAAAAGTTTTTATTAATCCTCAAATCATTGAAGAGACAGGTGAGGAGTGGGCTTTTTGTGAAGGGTGTTTAAGTATTCCGGACATTAGAGAAGATGTTTTTAGGCAAGAAAAAATTAAAATTAAGTATGTGGACCAGGACTTTAAGGAGCGTACTGAGGAGTATGATGGTCTTGCTGCACGGGTCATACAACACGAATACGATCACATTGAAGGGATCTTGTTTACCGATAAATTATCCAGTTTAAAAAAGCGGTTGATCAAAGGTAAATTAACGAATATTTCAAAAGGTAAAGTAAATGCGGATTATAGAATGCGTTTTCCGGCCGTGAAGAAAAGATAATTCTATTATATTTTTTGATAATTAAAAAAGAACTATTGATATTTGCCACCTTTAAAAAAATAAACAGCATCAGTATATGGGTTTAGATAAAATACTAGCCATTTCAGGAAAACCAGGACTTTATGAGCTAAAAACACAAACAAGAACTGGTTTCTTAGCGGAGTCTTTACTAGACGGTAAGCGATTATCTGTAAGTTTAAGGCATAACGTAAGTGTGCTTAGCGAAATTGCAATTTACACCCTTTCAGAAGAAATACCACTAAGAGAGGTTTTTCAAAAGATTTTTGAAAAGGAAAATGGAGAAAAAGCAATCAGTCACAAGGCGTCCAAAGAGGAGCTAGAAAATTATTTCAGTGAAGTGCTACCAGACTATGATGAAGAAAGAGTATATGCCAGCGATATTAAAAAAGTTATACAATGGTACAATATATTGCAGTCTAAAGGTTTGACTGATTTCTCTGAACAAGAAGAGGTTTCAGACGATACCGAAACAAAAGAAGACAAATAAACAACCGATTTAGGTTCGTACTTTAAAATCCTGTCACCGGCAGGATTTTGTATTTTATGTTAATAAATACACATAAGTTTAAAAATATAGCAGAGGTATAAGGGTTAGTATTTCGTACTTCTTTGTATTTTTGCGCCGAATTGAATTTTAACAGCATAAACAATTAGTTTTCATGGCTAATACAAAATATATTTTTGTTACTGGAGGAGTTTCATCTTCATTAGGAAAGGGAATTATAGCCGCCTCTTTAGCAAAACTATTGCAAGCACGTGGGTATAGAGTAACCATACAAAAATTTGATCCGTATATCAACGTAGATCCCGGAACACTAAACCCGTATGAACACGGCGAATGTTATGTGACCGATGATGGAGCAGAGACTGATTTGGACTTAGGTCATTACGAACGTTTTTTGAATACCTCTACTTCTCAGGCGAATAATGTTACCACTGGTAGAATCTATCAAAGTGTAATAGAAAAAGAACGAAGAGGTGAGTTCTTAGGTAAAACGGTACAGGTAGTTCCGCATATCACTAATGAAATCAAAGAAAGAATAAAAATACTAGGAGAGACCGGAACCTATGATATCGTAATCACTGAAATCGGTGGTACCGTAGGTGATATTGAATCACTGCCCTATATTGAAGCTGTTCGTCAGCTAAAATGGGAGCTTGGTGACTATAATGCACTGGTAATACATTTAACCCTGATACCGTATCTTTCTGCTGCAGGTGAGCTCAAAACAAAACCTACTCAGCATAGTGTAAAAACACTAATGGAGAGCGGTATAAAAGCGGATATTTTGGTGTGTAGAACAGAACATGAACTGTCAGAAGACCTTAGAGAAAAATTAGCGTTGTTTTGTAACGTTCGCAAAGAAGCAGTTATTGAATCTATCGATGCTTCTACCATATATGATGTTCCTAATTTGATGTTACAAGAAGGGCTTGATAGGGTAGTACTCAAGCGATTAATGCTAAGTGAGGAGCAAGAGCCTAATTTGGATAAATGGAATGAATTCTTACGCAGACATAAAAATCCAAAACACGAAGTAACAATTGGATTAATCGGTAAATATGTAGAGCTACAGGATTCTTATAAATCCATTCAGGAAGCCTTTATACACGCTGGTGCAGAAAATGAAGTGAGGGTTAATGTAGTTAGTATACATTCAGAGTTTATTGATGATGAAACCATTGATAAAAAAATAGCAAAACTAGACGGAGTGCTTGTGGCTCCAGGTTTTGGTGAACGTGGGATTGAAGGGAAAATTAAAGCAGTACAATACGCTAGAGAAAACAAGATTCCATTTTTTGGGATTTGTTTAGGGATGCAAATGGCAGTAATTGAGTTTGCACGAAATGTTTTAGGCCTGCAAGATGCTTGCTCAACAGAGGTAGATGAAGAAGCCCCTAACCCTGTTATCAATTTGATGAAGGAGCAAAAGAACATCAAAGATATGGGCGGTACTATGCGTTTAGGATCTTGGGATTGTTTGTTGACAAAAGGAAGTAATGTTTACAAAGCTTATGGTACAGATATGATTCAGGAGCGACATAGACATCGCTATGAATACAATAACGAATATAGAGAGCAATTGGAAGCAGCTGGACTTAAAACTACTGGTGTTAACCCAAAGACAAATTTGGTAGAAATTATTGAAATAGAAAATCATCCCTGGTTTGTTGGTGTACAATACCACCCAGAATATAAAAGTACTGTAGCCAATCCGCATCCGCTATTTATAGCCTTTATAAAATCAGCAGTGCAATATGCTATAGCTCATAAGGATGCCAAAGTGTCATCAAAATAGATACTGGCTAGATAATTGAAAAGTAATTTGAAATATTTTTTAAAGCCGTTGTAAGGGCTTTTATACTTAGATATACATGGAAGAAAAAAAGTTTGACCTAAATTCAATAATTGGTTTTGGATTAATATTCATCATACTAATCGGTATGTTGTATATGAACAAGCCATCAGAAGAAGAGTTAAAGGAGGCTGAAAAAGCCAAGCAAGAGCAAGTAGAAGCTCAAAAAGAAGAAAAGGTTGTAGAGGAAAAAACAAAAAAAGTTGAGGAGGCTACATTTGACGTTTCGGATTCTACAGGGTTGGCAAAAGCAAAAACACAATTAGGAGCTTTTGCCTATTCTGCAAAATATGCGACTGCAGCAAAGGAGTATACAGTTTTAGAAAATGAATTACTTCGTTTAAAAGTGGCAACTAAGGGTGGATATATTCATGAGGCTTTACTGAAAAACTTTAAAACTTATGATTCTGTTCCTGTTTATTTGATAAAAGATGGAGAAAATGCCTCTTTCAATATCAATTTTGGTACTACGGATAATAGAATATTAAATACTCAAGATTTATACTTTGAACCATCGCTTACTTCCAATGGCGAAAATAGCATCCTTTCTATGAAACTGAAAGTAGCAGAGGATCAGTTTTTGGAGTACCGTTACGAAATGAAGCCCAACGAATATATGGTGGACTTTACGATACGGTCACAAGGACTACAGCAAGTGTTCAATAGTGGTCAAAAAATTAATCTAGATTGGGAGCTTGAAGGTATTCGTCACGCAAAAAGCGCATCTTACGAAAATAGATATACGGAGTTGATCTATGAGTACGAAGATGGAAAAGATGATTATTTAGGACAAAGTGATTTTACAGATGACCAGGAGAATAATGTATCCTGGATTGCATTTAAACAACACTTTTTTACTTCTATTTTATTAACGGACACTCCGTTTAAAACAGCAGCTTTTACCTCCAAAAATGTTGCTAACACTAGCGAGTTAGAAGATAAAGATATTAAAGTTACCAAGGCTTTTACTGCCTCGATTCCATTAGAGTTGAATGGAGGAGAATTAAGCTATAATATGGATTGGTATTACGGTCCTACGGATTATAGAATTTTAAATGATTATGATAGAAACCTTGATGAGGTAGTTCCCTTGGGTTGGGGTATTTTTGGTGTGATTAATAAATACTTATTTATACCATTCTTTGATATTCTAACAAGTGTTTTTCCTTATGGAATAGCTATTATAATTCTTACCATCGTAGTTCGTATCGTATTATCACCAATCACTTATAAATCTTATTTGTCTCAGGCCAAGATGAAGGTATTGCGTCCGGAGATCAATGAGATCAATGAAAAGCATAAGGATAATGCTATGAAAAAGCAGCAGGAAACTATGGCTTTGTATAGTAAGGCAGGGGTCAATCCTATGAGTGGTTGTTTACCAGCTTTGATGCAAATACCTGTGTTCTACGCGCTATTCAACTTTTTTCCAAGTGCATTTGAGCTACGTCAAAAAAGCTTCCTATGGGCTGAGGATTTATCGAGTTATGACACCATAGCACAATTACCATTTAGCATCCCATTTTATGGAGACCATATCAGTTTATTTCCCATACTGGCATCCATAGCGATATTCATTTATATGATGATGACAACGGGGCAAAATATGCAGACACAACCGGGTATGCCAAATATGAAGTTTATTATGTATTTGTCTCCTTTAATGATGTTGTTCTTCTTTAATAACTATGCTAGTGGACTTTCATTATATTATTTTGTCTCTAACTTAATTACTATTGGTATAATGTTAGTGATTAAAAATGTAATTATTGACGATGATAAAATTCACGCTAAGATTCAGGAGAATAAAAAGAAACCCAAAAAGCAAGGTAAGTTTCAAAAGCGAATGAAAGAGCTTATGGAGCAAGCAGAGCAGCAACAAAAAGCAAAAAAGAAATAAAATAAAAGCCTGTCGCAAGACAGGCTTTTTCTTTTTGTAATTAACTGTTGTGATTAGTTCGCAGGTAATAATACTTCTTCAATCACGTGGATGACACCGTTGGTAGCTTGTATATCTGTGGTAAGTATGGCAGTGGCAGATGTGTTTCCTGCGCCTTCTAACGTAGGGCCTGTAGTATCAATAGTAACATCTCCATTAAGTGTAGTGACTGTACCATTTGTTAATGTAGCACTAGTCAGATTTGCATTAGTAACTACGTGAGTTTGTAAAATGGCAGCAACCTCTCCTTCTTCGGTTGGCAGTGTAATAGCATCAAACCCTGAATTTATGGGCGCAAAAACTGTAAATGGCGGATTGATTCCATCCACATATTCTCCTTCATCCCTGGATAGAATGCCAATAAAATCAGTGCTTGGAGTTGAATCAGTAAGAGCAGAAACTAAGGTAGAAAACTCCGGATCAGCTGCCGCAAATGTGGTTACATCAGGTAATTGGATAACTGCATCCACGATATGGATAATTCCATTAGTCGCTACAATATCGGCTTCGTCTACTGTCGCGCCTCCATTGCTGCTTCCTCCATTAAAAGAAACGCCACTTAATGCATTAAAAAACGTGCTTACATTGGTATTATTAGGGCCTGCATTAGATGCAGTAGTTAAATAGCCAGTTGTTTGCGAATTAAGCTCAGACGCAGGGTACGTTCCCGGAATAACGTGATTAAGTAATATTTTACGTAAAGTTTCATCTGGGATTTCAGAAACATTATCCCAACCATTATCCAATAAAAAAGCAGTAAATGCTTGATTCGTAGGTGCTAAAAGCGTGTATTCAGTCGTCCCTTCAAATTCGCTGATTAAATTAGCTTCGAAAAGGGCGTCGGCTAAAGCACCAAGATTATTGTCTGCTTGTACTAAGGCCGATATGCTAGCTTCAATTTCAATTACATTGTCATTATCGTCATCATCGCAGGCATACATCCCAAAAAATAAAGTCAACACTAAAAAGACTTTAAGTGGTTTTAAAATAAATTTCATTTCTTTAAGTTTTGTTTATAAACACAAAAGAAACAAAATATTTTGTTTACTATTACAAATTATGTAGTTAAACAAAATTTAATTAATTGCTGTTTAGTTTTGATATTGATCATCTATGGTGAGCTAAGTATGGTATATTTTTTGATTTAAAAGGAAAGGGATTACTTTTATAAAAAAAGAAGGAAATGAAATTACATCTATTCTGTTTTGCATTATTAACTAGCTTTTTGATCATTGGTCAAGAGTATAATCAGTTTGATTCAGATGGTAAAAGACACGGTGAATGGTTGAAAAAATATGAAGGTACAGATCAAATACGGTACCAAGGCACATTTGAACATGGTAAAGAGGTAGGAGAGTTTAAATTTTATAAACCTACAAGTGGCGATGTACCAACTGCGATTAAGCTGTTCACTAAAGATAAGGACTCTGTATCCGTAACCTATTTTTCTTCTAAGGGAAAAGTAATTAGTGAGGGTAAGATGATCGGTAAACAGCGTGTAGGTGAATGGAAGTATTATCACAATAATTCTGATAAACTGATGATGGTTGAAAACTACAAAGCAGACCAGCTTCACGGTGTCCAGAAAACATATTTTGATAATGGTCAGTTAACGGAGGAAACTTACTACGTGGATGGTAAACGAGAAGGTAAGCGTTTGATTTATTCTGAAGAAGGTAAACTCATGAAACAGTACACCTATAAAAATGATTTACTACACGGACCTACAATGTACTATGATACTGAAGGGGAGTTAATTATTCAAGGAAGCTACAAAAAGAATAAAAAAGATGGGATTTGGAAATATTACAAAAATGGAAAGTTAGATAAACAAAAATTATTTCCACAAGCAAATGGTGGATCAGATTAGTATAATCCTTTCTAATATCACGATAAGAAAAGTTAAAGCAATGTGGTTACATTGCTTTAATTTTATTGATTAATTTTGTAAAAAATAATGAAGAGAAGCATATTTAGATGAGTAAGAGAGTAGTGGTAGGATTATCGGGTGGTGTAGATTCTAGCGTCGCAGCCTATTTGCTGAAAGAACAAGGTTATGAGGTTATTGGATTATTTATGAAAAACTGGCATGATGATTCCGTTACCATTTCTGATGAATGCCCTTGGTTAGAAGATAGCAATGACGCCTTACTGGTAGCAGAAAAGTTAGGTATTCCTTTTCAGACGGTAGATTTGAGTGCAGAATATAAAGAACGTATCGTAGATTATATGTTTAATGAGTACGAAAAAGGTCGTACTCCAAATCCCGATGTGCTCTGTAATCGCGAAATTAAGTTTGATGTTTTTTTAAAAATAGCCTTGTCACTTGGTGCTGATTACGTGGCAACAGGGCATTACTGTAGAAAGAAAACTGTAGAAAAAGATGGTCAGGCAGTACATCAACTTTTATCGGGCAAAGACCCCAATAAAGATCAATCCTACTTTTTATGTCAGTTGTCTCAAGAGCAATTGGCAAAGACTTTATTTCCGGTGGGTGAACTGCTGAAATCTGAAGTACGTACAATTGCTTCAGAGCAAGGATTGATTACTGCAGAGAAAAAGGATTCTCAAGGATTATGTTTTATAGGAAAAGTGCGCTTGCCAGATTTCTTACAACAGAAATTACAACCGAAAGAAGGAAAAATTGTAGAGATTTCTGCAGTACAAGATCAATTTAAGGATACTACAAACACCTTTGCGAATAAGCAAGAAGAACTGGACTATCTCGCCGCAAAGTATACCTATACTCTTGCAGATGGCAAAGTTGTAGGCAAACATCAAGGAGCCCATTATTATACCATAGGTCAACGAAAGGGATTAGCGGTTGGGGGGACTCCAGAACCCTTATTTGTCATAGATACGGATGTAGAGACTAACACCATATATACAGGACAAGGTAAACAACATCCAGGGTTGTACAGAAAAGCATTACTAATTCAACCAGATGAAGTACATTGGGTGCGTCAAGACCTTAAGTTAACCATTGGCGGAGAGATGAGAGTTAAAGCAAGGATTAGATATCGACAACCGCTGGAAGAGGCTACTTTGTATATGACATCAAAGGGGTTATACATTGAGTTTCAAAATAAACAAAGTGCTATTACAGAGGGACAATTTGCGGCCTGGTATTTAGGTGACGAGTTAATTGGCTCTGGAGTAATATCTTAAAAATTTTTATCTTATTTTATGCAAATAATCCTGCAGTACGCAGGATTTTTAATACCACAATATTCCTTTTTATTGTAGAATTAAACTGCTAAGTTTGTTTGCGATTAGTACCTAACACAATTAAAGATGAATCGAATTAAAGAACTTTTTAATATTGAATATCCTATAGTTCAAGGGGGGATGATATGGGCAAGTGGATGGAAATTGGCAAGTGCGGTTAGTAATGCAGGAGGTTTAGGTCTTATTGGAGCAGGATCTATGTATCCCGATGTTTTACGGACTCATATACAAAAATGCAAGAAAGCAACCCAAAAACCTTTTGGAGTAAACATCCCCATGTTATATCCAAATCTGGAAGAGATTATCAATATTATTATCGAAGAAGGCGTGAAGATTGTCTTTACCTCTGCTGGTAATCCAAAAACATATACCTCCTTTTTGAAAGAAAAGGGCATTACCGTAGTACACGTTGTAAGTAGTGTAAAATTTGCATTGAAAGCTCAAGAAGCAGGTGTAGACGCTATTGTTGCAGAAGGCTTTGAAGCAGGAGGTCATAACGGAAGGGATGAAACAACAACATTGGCATTAATACCTATGGTTAAAGAAAAAGTGAATATTCCATTAATCGCTGCAGGGGGTATTGCTACAGGTGCTGCAATGTATGCAGTGATGGCTTTAGGGGCCGATGGTGTTCAAGTAGGTAGTCGATTTGTTGCTAGTGTAGAGGCTTCTTCTCATCCAGAATTTAAAAGGATGGTGGTTGAAGCTAAAGAGGGCGATACTTCACTTACATTAAAAGAATTAGCTCCTGTACGAATGCTTAAAAATAATTTTTATAACCAGGTTATTGAATTGTACAAAAAAGGACCATCGGTTGAAGAGCTAAAAACATTATTGGGAAGAGCACGTGCTAAGAAAGGCATGTTTGAAGGGGATTTAGAAGAAGGAGAGCTGGAGATTGGTCAGGTATCGGGACTTATCCATGATATTAAGCCTGCTGCTGATATAGTAAAAGATTTGGTTGCGGAATTTAGAATTACGCAAAATAAAATGACATCCATTCTAATTTAATACTTTATTGGTTATGAATAGTAGAGCGGATCAGTTAAAAGCATTCAATAGGCTGCTGGATATTATGGATGAATTACGAGAGCAATGTCCCTGGGATAAAAAACAAACCCTGCAGTCATTAAGGCATCTAACTATTGAAGAAACCTATGAATTGGGCGATGCTATATTGGATAATGACTTACAGGAAGTTAAAAAGGAGTTAGGTGATCTTTTATTGCATATCGTTTTTTATGCCAAAATAGGTAGCGAAACACAAGATTTTGATATCGCTGAGGTTGCCAACTCTATTTGTGATAAGTTGATTGATCGTCATCCACATATCTATGGAGATGTAGAGGTAAAGGATGAAGAAGAAGTAAAAAGAAATTGGGAAAACTTAAAACTCAAAGAAGGAAAAACAAGTGTACTCCAAGGTGTTCCAAAATCCTTACCAGCTTTAGTTAAGGCAAGTAGGATACAAGATAAAGTAGCAGGAGTAGGCTTTGACTGGGAGAAACCCACTCAGGTTTTTGAAAAGTTAAAAGAGGAGTTGGACGAATTGCAGCACGAAATAGAGGAGGCTAATCAAGATAAAATTGAAGCTGAATTTGGAGACGTATTATTTTCAATGATCAATTATGCTCGTTTTTTAAAAATCAATCCAGAAGGCGCTTTAGAGCGAACCAATAAAAAATTTATAAAGAGATTTCAATATCTGGAGCAGAAAGCTAAAGAACTAAATAAAAGTTTAAAAGACATGACATTGGCAGAGATGGATGTTTTCTGGGAAGAAGCAAAACGCTGTTGAGCTCAATTCTGAAAGTACAAAACTAATTTTTCTGATTTCTTTTTAAACAAGTGTCAAGGTTTCAAAAAGCATACAATTAAGATATATAACGATCAATTGATACTAGAGTATATCTTTTAAAGCACAATTACAGACTGAAGATTTTTTAAAAAGCAACCACTTAAACATATGTTAACGTTTTTAGTTCTCTTGTTAAATTAAGCACAACAATTTTTTTTACGTGTTAAAGTTTATGGGACACAAAGTCAAGTTAGATTAATTTTAGGGACTTGTTTTAATGCACTATGAAAATAAAGTTCATTTTTTATAAAACACCGCTGTTACAATTTTGTTTATGGCTTTGCTTTCTTTTTTTTGTAAATATGGTTTCCGCCAACCCGGTGGAAATTCCAAACGACTCTTTTGATGCTGCTAATCTTAAGGCTAATGGTAATAGCATAAAGCCAGAAGTGAACTATAAAAAATTAGCTTTATATAACGCTAAACTTGGTAATGCAGAAAAAACAGCATACTACCTAGAAAACTATATAAAATCAAATGCTGATATTTCTTTCATAAATAACACAGCTTTTGATGCAATGCAAGAGGATAAGTCGTTTCGTTTATTGAAAGACAAATACTTTGTTAAGGTTGATTTCTGGTCATTGTTTTGTTTGTATGTTGGATTTATTGGAATTTTTGTTTTTTCTGTTTTGATCCTGAAACAAGGTGGGGATTTAATAGCCAGGTTGCTTATTGCTAGTTTTTTGATGCTTCATTCGCTGTTTATAATAAGGATTAGTGCTTATATGGCTAATTACGATTACCGTTTTCCTCACGCTTTATATATAACAGCAGCCTTTTCATTTCTTTACGGGCCAATTATCTATTTTTATTTTAAGAGAACGTTAGAAGGTTATACGTTTCGAAAGATTGATCTCATTCATCTAGCACCGACACTGCTTTTTATCATTTTGCTCTTTCCGGTTTATAGTTTACCTGAAGAGGAAAAGCTGCTCATGATACTTAACAATGAAAGACCATTTATGGAATTAATCGCTGGTCTTAAGGTATTATCGATAGGTATTTATGCAGCTA
This sequence comes from Aquimarina brevivitae, assembly GCF_004216895.1. Classification (GTDB taxonomy): domain Bacteria; phylum Bacteroidota; class Bacteroidia; order Flavobacteriales; family Flavobacteriaceae; genus Aquimarina; species Aquimarina brevivitae. Next base: position 1,743,431 of record NZ_SGXE01000001.1, read on the forward strand.
TGGCGATTCGACTTTTTCTTAAGTCACAAAAACAGCAGTATAAATTTACGAGTAGCCAAAGGAGATGGCAAAAGCATATCATAATTTTTAGTTTGCTTTATTTAGTTTCATATACAATTTATGTATTACTCTTAAAAGATGTGTTTCTGAAGGGATTCTTCTTTCATTTACAAATCATTTCTATGTCTTTAATAGTGCTTTATATAAGCTATTATTCAACATTAAATTTTACAGCTATATCGACGACTAATAGATCAATTAAATTTGATGATAAATCTGGTAAAGAATTGAATATTGCACCAATTCCTGCAATTAGCCTTAATGAAGGGGTTGGAGATATCGTAAAAAATAAAACAAAGATTCCTTCTAATAGGAAGGTTTCTAGTAAGAAATATAAAAAGTCTAATTTAACCAGAACTCAGGTTAAGGAGCTGAAGAAAAAGCTGCTATTTCTTATGGATGAGGAAAAAGTATATCGAATAAATGATCTTACGCTTCCAAAGCTAGCAAATTTATTAGGTACATCCAGAAATAGCACTTCTCAAATAATCAATGAAAGTTTTGGTTTGAACTTTTTTGAATTGATCAATAGGTATAGGATTGAAGAAGCAAAAGAGATATTTAAAAGTGAAAATGATGTAAATATTATAGATGTAGCATATGAGGTCGGATACAACAATAAAGTGACATTTAATAAGTCATTCAAACGATATTGTAATATTACGCCAACCGAATATATAAGATCAAAAATCAGTATGAATTAATCTTAAAAAAAAGTTAAAAAGAGGTAAAAATAGGTAGGGTTTACCTTTTAGATACCTTAAATAACTTTCATTTGCGAAGGAATGGACAAGTATAAAATTTTCCATAACTTTGTTTTTATTACAATAAAGAAAAGTTGAGTTAGCCTTTACAGCATAACTTGTCCATTCTTTATAAAAAAGGGGAATAGTAAAGTAACACACTAATATTACTATTTAAGTCTAATTTTGAAATATTTATTTATTATTTTATGAAAGTACATCGTTACAAATTGTTGATGCTTTGCTTCTTATTTGCAGGCATTGCATTCGCTCAGGAAAAAACGATTTCCGGTACGGTTACCGATAGCAAAGGTATACCATTGCCAGGGGTTAACATTATTGTGAAAAACACTAATACAGGTACTCAAACTGACTTTGATGGTCTCTATACGATCAAAGCTAATAGAGGCGCTGTACTACAATTTAGTTATTTAGGTTTTGAAAACCAGGAAGTGGTAGTTGCAGATAGCAATACAATTGATATTCAATTAAATGCATCGGAATCGGTTTTAGAGGAAGTTGTAATTACAGGTCAGGGATCTGGTATTGCAAAAAGAAAATTGTCAACAACAGTTGATGTGTTAACAGCAGATGAAGTTGATAAATTACCATCCAATCAGATTGACCAATTGTTACAATCTACTACGCCTAGTGCACAAATTAGATTGAGTTCTGGTCAGCCTGGTACTGCGTCGATTGTAAGAACTAGAGGACCTATTTCTGCTTCTACTTCGGCAACACCAGTAGTAATTGTAGATGGAATTCGAGTGGATAACTTGAACTCCAATCCACAGTTAGGTATTGGAACTGGGGGTGCTAACGTTTCTGCTTTGGCAGATATACCTGTAGAATCTATTGAAAAGATAGAATACATTAAAGGGGGTGCTGCGACTACGTTATATGGTGCAGACGCCGCAAATGGTGTAATTCAAATTATTACTAAGAAAGGAACAAAAGGAAAGCCTACCATTACATTTGAATCAAGAGTAGGTATCATTAATGCTACTGAAGACTTCCTTAAGTATGAAAGAACAGCTGAGGCTTTATTTGAGCCAGGATTATCTTTAGAGTATAAATTAGGTTTAAACGGAGGTAATGAAAAAGTTACCTATAACTTTTCAGGAAGTATTTATTCTGATGACTCCTTTAACCAATTAAATGAGCAGGTTAGAAGAAACCTTTCTTTTGGATTAGGAGCTCAGGTTACTGATAAGCTGAAGTATCAGGGATCCTTCTCTTACGTTGGATTTGAATACAACCTAGATTATAATGCGAATACAAGTTTCTCTAGATTCTCTGCTTTTGAAGGAGGGGGTAGAGGAAACCTTGATGAGTTATCGGATGCGCAATGGCAATCAGAATTGGATAGATCCAACCGAATCGGTGAAACCGTTGATATTACCAGTACGGTAAACCGTTTTACGAATTCAAATAAATTCACTTATGAATTCAGTGATAGTTTTGATGCTAACTTAACTGTAGGTATTGATTCTAGAGATGTAGTACAACAAAACTACCAAACTAATGCATTTCAAATTGCTATTGGAGCGATTAATCCAGGAACAACAGATCAAGCAAACTTATCAAGAACTTTAAGAAAGGCGTTTACATTAACTTCTGACTTAAACTTCACGTATAATGCAAGTCTAGAAAATTTTGACTTTGTTACTATCGTAGGAGGTCAGTTCTTTAGAACGACAGACAGACAGTACTTTGTGAATGGTTCTGGAGGTGTTGATGGAACCACAGATATGGGATTCTATCCAACAGTAACTTCTGATGACTTTGTTTTAGAAAATGCTAACTATGGTCTATATTTCCTTGAAAACATAGGGATCTACGACGTAGCTTTCTTAGAATTTGGTGGAAGATTAGACCAAAACACATCTGCAGGTAAGAATAGTGATCCATTACTTTTACCTAAAGTAGGTATTACTTATAATATTTCTGACCATGATTTCTATTATGATAGTGGTATCCGTGAGGTGGTTTCATCTATTAAGTTAAGAGCTAACTATGGTGAAGCAACCAACTTTGCACAACCTTTTTCTCAGGACAGAACATTTAATTTAAATCCGTATTTAGGTTTACCTTCATTTATATTTAACAATCCAGGTAACGATGATTTACGTTCTGAAATTGTGAAATCTACAGAATTTGGTGTAGAATTAGGATTCTTTAATAACCGTTTGAATTTTAGCGGAACTAGATATCAAGCTATTACTGAAGATGCATTATTTACACCGGGTGCGCCTCCATCGTCTGGTCAGTTTAACCAAGTACAGAATATTGGTGAGATTGAAAACAAAGGATGGGAATTTGCCTTTAATGCTGACATCATTAGAACACAAGACCACAATTTAAGCATTAACGCTTCGTATAACACCAATGATAACATTGTAAACAGTACGGGTGGAGCACCTGCATTTAATGTTGGTGGATTTACAGTAATCGGTTCTTGGGTAGAAGAAGGGCAAAGTTTAGGGTATTTAAGAGGTACGGCTGCAACACCTAATGGTGATGGAACCTATACCTTTACACCAAATACTGCTTTAGGTGATACATTTGCACCTAATTTCGGTTCTTTTGGACTGAACTATTCCTACAAGAATTTTAACTTATTCATGACAGGAGATTATCAATTTGGTGGAAAAATCGTAGATCTAAGTTTCTTATTAAGACACTTACGAGGGGTTGACAATACAGGAATCCCTGATGATTTGGTAGGAACAACAAATCCTTTTAACTACGTTAATTATTTCGTATTTGATAATGACTTTGTTAAAATAAGAAATATTGGAGCGAGTTATTCCTTCGGAGATAAATTAGCGATATTCTCAGATGTAACTGTTGGATTTACAGTAACAAATCCATTTAACTGGACAGCAGGTGACTTTGACCCTGAAACAACAGGATCAGGTATTGGTGCTCAAAATGGTTTTGCTAGTGGTGGTTTTGCTTACGGTACAGAATCTGCACCTAGAATCTATATGACATCTCTTAAATTTAAATTCTAAGAATAAAAATGATCGAAATGAAAAAAATATCAATATATATAATGGCTATCGGGTTACTCTTTGGGTGTACCGATGACCTAAAAAATGCTACTGATTTTACTTCAGTAGAGAACCCGAACTTGTCAGAGTCGTCGATCGTAGGACAACCCAACTCATCATTAATTTGGTTGGCTGGATTAGAACGAGAAATGGCGTTAACTTTAAATGAAATACTTATTTTATCCGAGTTAGGGTCGGATAACTATGTAAATACGCAAACATTTTTTAGTCAATTTTTGGATAACTTAGAAATCCGTATCGATGATCCGGATATGAGAGATACACAGTTTAGAATTGCTAGAATTCGCGTAGCTGCTCAGTTTGGACTAAATCAGGTTGGGCCTGGTGATTCAGAATATACTTCTGCCACTGAAGCTGAGTATAATTTCTTTGAGGGAATGTCTTATTTATATGCAGGAATGTATTTTTCTGCACTTCCACAAGAAGAGTTAGGAGTTCCTGTGTCCTCTGCTGATAATTTAGCGAGTGCCATTGCATCTTTTGAAACTGCAATTGCATTAAATCCACAACCAGAATATTGGTTAGCATTGGCTAGAGCAAATTACTATTTAGGTAACCAAACAGAAGCAGTTACTGCGGCTCAAAATGCGATTGCATTGGATAACGACTTTTTAAGATCAGCACAATATGATCAGTTAAATGGTCCTGTTAATCTATTTGAGAATGCATTATATCAAAGAGGTACTTTTGATGATTTACAGCCATTACCAACCTTAGATTTTTTAGATCCTAAATATTCTTTCTTAACGCCAGATAGAGATCAATCTGTACATTATTTAAAAGCAGAAGAGGCATATTTAATATTAGCTGAATCTAATTTAGCAAATAGTAATTTATTAGCTGCACAAAATAATTTACAGGATTTGTTAAGCTTAATTGATACTAGAGAAGTTAGAAATATTGATGATTCTATTGAGCAACGACCAGATCCTTCATCAGTTTTTGATGATAGACCAAGTAGTCCATCTGTTGTTGTAAATGGAAGAGCAGGGTTAGTTTTAGATAGACAATCAGGTAACATTGACGTGCCAACGGTATCAGGAACATCTTTAACTTCTGCAGATGTTACTGCAATGACTTTAGGAGATGCAGCTCTTGAATTGTTATACAGAACAAGACAAGAAGTATTTATAGCAGAAGGATTGCGTTTTGCGGATATGGGTGTAAAATTAGTTATACACGAAAATGAAATCCTTCAGAATCCTAATGTTAGCGAAGGTGATCTTGGAACAGTTGCAGTGATCCCATCATTTATAGATGCGGTAAAGAATGATTTAGATGCGATTAACTTCGTACCAGGATCTAATACAGCTACTACGGTTATAAACTTAACTGAAATTTTAGTAGCGAATAAAAACTCAGATCAGGTATTACCTTTTCACTAGAATAGTAATAACATAATTAATTATTAGTTATGTATTCTTAAAAAACAATCGCTTATCAGCAATGATAAGCGATTTGTTTTTTTGATAGTATTCTTACAATCATTATATACATTACATTACATTGAATTAATGTTTGTAAAATGAAATCACTCCATCTTCTATATCCATCTCTGAAAAACCTAAATTCCTATGAATCCAGTCTACAGTTTCTTCGGCGTAAAAAAAAGTATGAGTAATATCATTTTTGTACCACCAGGACTCAAAATTATATAACGAAGGACGAAGATTGGTTTTACAGTATATCACTCCAGATTTGTTTAGTAAGGTATTTAAATGTTTAAATTCGTCGCAAGGTGAATGAAAGTGTTCCATTACTTCGCAGCAAATGATATAATCGTAGGTGGTATCAAGCGCATTAGAGTTGGGATGGAAAAATGGATCATAAGGTGTAATTATAAATCCTTTACGCTTTAATAATGAAGTTAGTATTGGTATTCGGCCACAACCATAATCCAAGCCTTTTGTTTTAGCGTTTTGCTCCTTGGTAATGGTAGAGAGTAATGGAGCTACAAATTGACGATACCCTGCATCTTCAATATCGTAGTTATGCAGCTGGTATCGCGCTTTTTCCTCTTCAGTAGAGGGTAAGTAACTCTTGTCAACAAAAATGCCCTGACATACAGGGCAATGATGAAATTTTCGTTTTCGTAACGTACCTAACGGATTTGCTTTATGGGTACAAAGAGGACATTGCATAATTAATATTACAATTGCTTAATTTTTTTAAGCTTAGCTTTCCATACTTCCAGCTGTTCTTTATGTTTTGCTATATTATTATGCACTTCTTTTACTAATGGATTACTGTCATCCGTATTTTTAAAGAATTGTAAGTTATTCTCCAACTGTCTGATTTCACCTTTTACTTCATCGATTTTTTTGCGGATAAAGCTACGCTCATTATTTAATACGCGATCATCTGAGTGATTGGATAATTCATTTAACTTATTATCATACTTAATAAGTTCCGCTTCTTTTTTATTTACATCGAGTTGTTTAAATAGACCGTCTAGGGTTTTATTAAATTCCTCTTCAATTTGCTTTTTACGATACGGTACTCTACCTATGGTTTTCCAGGTACTGATATGCTCTTTTATGGTTTTTAAATCAGCTTTATTGTCTCCTGATAGTGTAAAGTCTTGTAATTCTTTTAGATGTTCTTGCTTTTTTTCTAAGGCCTCCACCTCTTCTTTGTTAGCTTCATCTTTCACTGCGTGTAAACGATCAAAATAAGCATTACAGGCAGCTTTGAATCTTTTCCATATCTTATCACTATCTTTTCTTGGAACGTGCCCTATTTTTTTCCAGTCCGCTTGTATTTTCTTCATCAAGGGCGTGGTCACTTTAAAATCTTCGCTATCCTTATTATCCTCAGCGATTTGAACAAGTTCCATTTTTTTGTTCAGATTTTCAAACTGTTCTTTTTTAAGGTTTTTGTAAAAAGCATTTTTACTTCTGTTAAAATCACGAACTGCTGTCTTGAACTTGCTCCAGGTTTCCTCATTAGCACTTAAGGGTACTTTGCCTGCTTTAAAGAATTGCTCTCTTAGGGCTTCAATTTCTTTAATTTTTTGTTGCCAGCCATTATGATTTTTTGGATGATCACTACCGACTTTTATAATTTGGTCAATGATTTGAAGTTTTTTCTCCAGATTGACTTCATATATTTTATCAAGTTCTTTGAAGTATCGCTGTCTATTTTCGTGAATTTTTTTGGTTAATTCACTAAATTTTTCCCAAATGGGTTCTCGATATTCTTTTGCAACTGGCCCTAGATCTTCTTTCCACATTTTGTGTAAGGATTGCAACTCTCTAAAAGCTCGGTTGACATCAGTTTCTTGAGCTAGTTCTGTAGCTCTTTCAATTATTTTTAGTTTTTGCTCTAAATTGTGTTTAAAATCAAGGTCTCTAAATTCCCTATTAAGGTGTAAGAAATCATAAAAGTTTTCTACGTGATGGTGGTAGGTATTCCATATGGTATTATATCGATCTCTAGGTATTGGACCTGCGTTGCGCCATTTTTCTTGAATTTCTTTGAAGTGGTTATAGGTTGAATTTATGTTCTCATCTATGTTTAATAACCCCTTGAGTTCTTCAATAATTTCTAATCGTTTATTTAGGTTTTCCTGAAGGTCTCTTTTTAAGTTCTTATAGTAGGCATTACGTTTTTCCTTATAATCGAAGTATACAGAGTTGAATTCTTTTTTTAGTGGCGTAGAGTAGTGGAAATCTATAATGTCCCCTCCGTCTGCTAAAAAATCTTCTTTTTTTTGTTCTTCCTCCTCATTGAACTTGGCATTAAACTCAGCTTTAATTTCATCCACGTGTTCTTTTATAGCCTGTACCTTTTCATTTTTAACTAATGTCCTTAGCTCATTGACCAGATCTTCTTTGGACATGGAGTGATAATCCTTTTTTTCAATATCGTGTCTTTCAAGTGAGCTTGTATCTTCACTGTCTTCAGCTACTGATTTATCAAGCTCATCTTGGGCTTCGTCAGTCGAAGATTTAGTATTACTGCTTTTGTCTGTTACTGATGGTTCTTTTGGGTTGTCGGTATCTGAGGTTGCTTTCGTTTCTTCAGAATCGACCTGTTTTGTATTCGTTATTTCAGTATTAGCCTCAATACCGTTAACTTTATCGTTATCTCCATCTGCTTTTGGCAGGTTATCACTTGTAGCCATCGTAATTTGCTTTTTAATTCTTCTGAGCTTTATTAAACACTAAAGATACTAACATATTAGATAACCTCAAAGCCCCGGATCGTATTTGCAATTAGATGGTTAAGGTATGTTGTGCGATTAAGAGTGCCATATTTCCCAAGATTTTTCTGCTTGTAAGACCAACATTTGATATCCATTAATAACCGTAGCTCCTCTTTTTTTACCTTTTTTCATAAACAAGGTTTCTGAGGGATTATAGATGAGATCGTATAATATATGTTGGGATTCCAAATATTCATATGGAATGTTAGGAAAGCGATCTACATTGGGGTGTGTGCCAAGTGGTGTACAATTAATAATAAGCTTATGGTTTTCTATAATTTTCAAAGTAAGCGCATCGTAATGAAGTGCATCGTTTTCATTAGAACGCGATACGTATGTTGAAGTGATACCCAAGTTTTGTAAGGCGTACGCTACGGCTTTAGAAGCGCCACCAGTACCTAAAATAAGAGCCTTGGTTATTGCTGGTTGTAATAAAGGTTTTAATGATTCACTAAAACCATAACAATCACTGTTGTAACCAATAAATTTATTATTATCGATCTTAATAACATTTACAGCACCAATCGCTTTCGCAGTCGGGTCTAGATCATCTAAATAGGGTACTATTTGCTCTTTGTACGGTATAGTAACATTAAGACCTGATAAGTTTTTTGTTTTGAATACTTGTCGTATTGCATCGATGTCTGTAATATCAAAGTTTTGGTAGGTGTAGTTGTTAAGTTGGTTTTCTTTAAATTTTTTAGCGAAGTATGTTTTAGAAAATGAGTAACCAATATTTTTGCCAACTAATCCAAAAAGCTTCATATCACGTTGTAGTTTTTACTGTTTTTTGACCATACCATTCCAGACCGAGTACTATAAAAATTCCGAGTATCACAAAAAAAACTGCTGTGTAGGTAGTTATTGATGTCACATCAGGAATATAGCGATCATAATTGTCAAGTATGGGGTTACCCAAGGCATCATAGATAATTTCACCAGATATATTCTTTTTAAAAACTTTAATCTTCCAAGGCCAAACTACGCCCAAAGAACCTGTGATGAAACCAATTATGGTTGCAAAGGTCGCAGACTTGTATTTTTTTAATAGGTATCCCAAAAAATGGGATAAAGTAATTAATCCTGCAAGTGAGCCTAAACTAAATACCGCTAAAACTTTCAATAAGCGAATTCTTTCTGGGTCACTGGTGAAGCTAAAATCCATACGGATGACATCAGCGATAGTATCATATAAAGCATTAACAGAGTCAACAAGAAGTAATACATAATTACCCAGTAGGATAAGAATAAAGGAGCCCGATAGTCCAGGTAGTGTCATACCGGAAACACCAATAATGCCACAAAAAAAGACGAAAATGAGATTGTCATTTTCCGTAGCTGGTTCTAGTAATGATATACCCACACCCGCAATTACTCCAATAATCATTAATATAATATTGCGATTGCTCCAGTCTTCAAAACCTTTGAGAATATAATAGATAGAGCCTATGATCATACCAAAAAAGGCAGACCAAACATACAATTCATAATGAATTAGTAAGTAATCTAACAATAGAGAAACGCTAAAATAGCTGATTACCATTCCTAAAATGAGTAGTCCGAGAAATTTACCATTTATATAGCGCCAAAAACTTCTTAATCGCAGATTGATTAACAACTTAAAAGCCTTGCCGTTGATTTTTTGTAAGGAGTAAATAAATTCTTCGTAGAAACCTGCAACAAAGGCCACTACCCCTCCAGAGACCCCAGGTACTTTGTTTGCAGCACCCATGGCAAGACCTTTAATCACTAAAAAAAGCTTATCAGTAAGGGTTCGAGTATTTTGTTGCATAAGCTTAATTCGCCTTTTGAGCTGCGATACGTTCCAACCCTAAAATTAGTAAAAAACCAATAACAACAAATAGTAATACAATCATTATTCTTGGATCACCATCATAATGCTGGGGTAAAATACTTTGTTCTAAGAAGGGAACTTTTAAACCTTCAGAATTAATTCTCCAAGATAATACTTCTTTCCACGGCCATAACTTATTAAGAGAACCAATCATAAAACCGGTAAGTAATCCTAAAGTGGTGTTCTTGTGATTGGTAAACATCCAATTTAAAACTCTTGAAAATAATTTTAATCCTAGTATAGCTCCCGCTGCGATAAACAGTATTTTTAGTATAGCTTCTTTCAATAATACCATATCTAAATTAATCAAGCCGTCTCTTAAGTTATTGAGTATACCGATAAAACTTTCGTAGGCGCCAAGTAATAATAAGATAAACGCTCCAGATATACCGGGTAAGATCATAGCGATTATGGCTATAAACCCACAAAATAATAAGTATAAATTACTATCTGGAGATGCTAGTGGTTCTGCTGTAGTTATAAAGTAGGAGAGTAGGGTGGATCCCACGATAGCGATCCAAATTTTAGGTTTCCAGTCGGATATCTGCTTTCCTATATATATGATACTGGCAAGAACTAACCCAAAGAAAAAGGCCCAAAGCAAAAGAGGTTCATTATGCAATAACCATTTTATAAGTTTAGATAAGCTAAGAATACTTATGCCGATACCCACAAATAATGCTAATAAAAAAGAAAGATTATAGTATTGCCAAGAGTATAAAAACCCTTTTTTTTTCCAGGTTTTAAAAAAACCAAAATCTAATTTATGTATAGTAGAAATTAATTCTTCATAAATACCAGAAATAAAAGCAATGGTACCTCCGGAAACGCCAGGAACCACATCTGCAGCTCCCATCGCCAATCCCTTGGCTGAAATTAAAATATAGTCCTTAAGGTTTTTGGGCATTCTAAAATGATTAAATTCTTTGTGCACACAAATGTATGAAACCTAACCCTAAAATTTAATAATTTTAAAATTCTATTTATATGCTAAAATGAGGTTTTGAACAATGGATAAGTTGTAAACCTGCTCAAATAATTCTTCCAAAACAATACGGTATTCGAAGTCTGCTTCGAGGGCTTTTTGAAGATGGTGTTTTCCTTTTATAGCATCTTGACTTTCATAGAAAAGGCCGGCTAGTCGGTAAAGAATTTCAGCGTTTTCTGGGTAAAATTCAAGTGCTTGATATAAATTTTGAATTGCTGCCTCTGATTCCCCTAAAAAACGTAGTATATCAGCTCTATTAAGCCAGGTTTCTAATTCATAATTACCTAAATCTAAAGCTTTTCTATAACCTCTTTCTGCCTCTTCAAAAAAGGCAAGTCTATTATTAATTTTGGCATACCGTTTCCAATATAACACATTTTCCCCGTCTATATTGATTGCTTTATTAATATAGTACAGCGCTTTTTGATAGTTCTTTTTTCTAAAATAGAAATCAGTAATGGCAATCCAACCTTTGTCTAACAACGGATCTTCATGAACTGTTTTTGTAAAATGTTGTAAGGCCAGATCGCTTTTACCCAATTTTTCATAGCACTTACCAATTCTAAGCAATGCAAATGAGGTAGGATCATCTAACTCTAATGTGATTTTATAGTTTTCGATAGCATCTTCGTGCCGTTTTAATCGCTCTAACACTTTTCCTTTTTCCAAGTAAGCTCCGATGAAATAATCGTCGCTGATAATAGCAAAATCAAATGCGGCTAAGGCTTTTTCATACTCTTTGAGCTCATAATATTGTTTACCCACTTGATGCCAGGCAACTTCACAATAAGGATTTTTGTCCAAAAACATATTGAGGTACTCTATGGCTTCGGCGTGTTGATCTAGGAAATCAAAGCAATAGATAATGTTGTAGAGCGCAGAGAAATCTTCGTCGTCTGCTTCTAAACATTTCATGAAATTTATTTTTGCATTTTCGAAGTCATCCATAAATAGATATTCCATTCCTATTAGAGAGTAGATATCAGCATATTCATCAGTATGTGCTAAGGCATTATTAAGTAATCCAATAGCTTCTTTGTGATTATTTTGCTTGGATAATATATTAGCCTTTTGAATGTAAATCTCTTCGTTATCGGGCTCAATGGCGTGCAATTGCGCCAGTAGATTATCTGCTTTATCCAGTCGGTCTTCAAAAACCAATATCTCTACCTGTAATAATTTCAGGTTTACGGAGGATGGGTGCTGAGATAGCCCTAAAGAAATAGCTTTTTTGGCTTTAGCTATTTTACCATTCTCCAGGTAATGATGTATAATGCCTTCGAATTCATCAGAGTCAAAAAACTTAATATCGTTTGATTTAAGCATAGACTCATATCTTGTAAGTGAAAAATTATCTTCTTCTTCTTCGTGGTTAAATCTCATCCGTCACTAACTATTTATTTTATCACTAGTATAGATCTACTCCAATGAAGTAGTATATTCTACACGTTATTTTGCGCTACGTAACAAATCAAATGAATGTGTACTCTAAAATTATTTATCAACCCTTTTTAAACCAGATCACTAGTCGGTTTAGTAATTTAGTAACGCTTTTTTTATTTCCTCAACTTAAAATTACAAATCAAATCATACGGTTTTAATACATATGTTTTTTGTTTTTAACAAACTAATTAACAAATATTGTACCCATTTTAGTTAAGAAAAAGCCCTTGGTTTTAATGCTGTGAAGTATATTAAAAATACAAAATAAATTATCAGCATAATGTTAAACTATGTAGTTTTTTCTTGGATCTTATTCAGAACTTCCAAGATGATTGCACAACCTTCTTTAATTTCATCCTCACTTATGGTTAAGGGAGGTGTTATTCTAACCGCCTTATTTTCAAACAATAGCCAAAACAAAATCAATTCTTTTTCCTGACATTGTAAAACTACTTCTGTGGCAATTTCTGCGCTCGGGGTTAGCATAGCAAGCATCAATCCCTTACCACGTACTTCTTTAATAAGAGGATGAATTAATAAAGACCTAAATAATTTTTCTTTGGTAAGTGTCGCGGGTATTAAGTTAGTTTCTGTGATTTCTTTTAGTGTGGCTAATGCTGCTGCAGCTATCACCGGATTACCCCCAAAGGTTGTGATATGTCCTAATTTAGGGTTAGCCATTAATAAGTCCATCATGGCTTCGGATGCAGTAAATGCACCAATAGGTAAACCACCCCCCATACCTTTACCCATCACCAGAATATCAGGAACGATATCATAATGCTGAAAACCAAAAAGTTCTCCCGTTCTACCAAATCCTGGTTGTATTTCATCCAATATGAGTTTGGCCCCAACCTGTTGACAGCGTTGTTTGACTTTTTTTAAGTAGTCATTAGTGGGCATAATAAATCCAGCACCTCCTTGGATAGTTTCTAAAATAACTGCGGCTGTTTTGGATGTTATGATATCTAAATCATCTTCATTATTAAATTCTAGGAACTCTATTTCAGGTATTAATGGTCTAAACACCTGTTTGCGCTCTTCGTACCCCATTACGCTAAGTGCGCCCATAGTGTTGCCGTGATAGGCAAGTTTTGCAGCAATTATTTGGCTTCTTCCGGTAGCGCGTCGTGCTAATTTTAAGGCACCTTCAATGGCTTCCGTTCCAGAATTTGTTAAGTATGTTTTTTGTAAGGAAGGAGATAAATGCTTGGCGAGTAGTGTTGTCAATTCAACAGCAGATTTTTGAATGTACTCTCCATACACCATCACATGGAGGTATTGGTCCAGCTGTTCTTTTATTGCTCTTATAACTTTTGGATGTCTATGACCAAGGCTACAAGCTGAAACTCCAGCTACAAAATCCAAATATTTCTTACCGGTGGTATCGTAAATATATGATCCTTCGGCATTTGCTACTTCCATAGCAAGCGGATGGGGAGTAGTCTGTGCTTGATATTTAAAAAATCCCTCTCTATGCGCCATCATTTATTATCAATTACTCCTTTTGTGTATCCTTACTATTAGCTCCTGATTTAAACTGTAACTTGGTTACCGTTAAGCTATCTCTTTCCTTAGCCGTTTTTCCTAAAAGTGGATCTACGTTTACTTGCTTTTTGTTGTCTTTATTAGGTTTCTTATCCGTTCCTTTGATTTTTTTCAGTAAAGGCGGTTGTTTCTTTTTAACTTCCGTTTCTTTTAGCTCCGCATCTTTAAGCTTTTGCTCCAATAATTGAGATCCTTGTGATTTGTTTTCTTTGAGTCGTTTTACTGTTTCCTCATCAAAGAAGTCCGTTTCTATTTCAGGGAGTGGTATGCCTTTGATTTTAGTTAATTTAGGTGGAGATTCGCCTCTAAATAGATCTGCCTTACTATTTATTTTCTCTTCACCTCTCCAATTAAATCCAGAAAGTTGTCTTGCATTTTCGGGCAATTCATTTTCCTTATATAAAGTCCCGTCGATATTTTGATAATAAAATACATCCTGAATCTCTCTATTGTCTAATAACAATTTAATGGAACTAGATAGCACTTTATTGATTCCTATAAGAGTTAATTCTCCTTCGCTTTCTCTCTGATAAAATATGGTCTCGGTATTTTTATCTATATCGACCTGATAAATTTCATTGTCTTTAAAAAGCCCGTATAAGGTTTGTCCTTTTACCTGATTGTAGCCTGCTTTGAGCGTATCTTCTTGTACTAAGAAAGCATTTTGATAAACAATAAGTGAGTCTAGCTTTTCTGTTTTGGTATTTGAAATAATTTTTATCGTATCCCCTGTCATTTGGTTTTTTTGCGACCATATGATGGGTTGACCAATCATCTTAGTATATCCTGTAGTTTGATCCACGTGGATAGAGTCACTTTTACCACTTATATTACTTTTATAGATTCTTACATCATAAAACCCCCTCATTATTCTTTTCTCGGGCTTACCAGTTACCATTAGGGTGTCACTATGGATATAAATGGAATCTTTTTCCTGTAGGGTAGCTGCAAGAGCTCTTTTTGTTATAAATACAGAATCTTTGTCTTTGAAAACCTCCGCATAATGCCCGGTGATCACACTGTTGTTTGCCGTATCTAATACTTTAATATTATTGGTAGCGGAAGCAAACTGAATTGCACTATTATAAAAAATGCTATCTCCAAAAACGGTACGGTTGTCGTAATCTATTTTTGCGTTTTTAATAGCATACCCTGTTTTTACTTTGGTATCATAGAATCCGCGTTCGCAATACAAGGTGCTTTCTTTGCCCTTAACAGTGGAAGGTCCGTAAAGGTAAGCATGTCCGTTTTCGGTATAGTAGTCCAAACGTTCAGAATCTACAGTGTTTTCAGGGTTGACAATTTTAACCTTGGTATTAAAAGAGTATTGTTTACGTTCCATAAAATAGCGACCGATTCTACTAGTTAGTGTGTTGGAAGAGTCTTTAACGGTACCACCACTTCGATAATAGGCTTGTTGTCGTAATCGGTCAAAAAAAAGTGTATCTGTCTTAAGAGTATTTGAGGGGGTCTCTAAAAACACCTTTTCACTTGCGTATGCAAATTTAGTTTTTCCATTATATTCCGCATAATCACTAGTCATCGTTAGGGTGTCTCCCTGTTTCATTCTTACATTACCAAAAGCTCTAACGAACTCATCATCTCCATAATAGACTGCACGATCACACCATATTTCGATACCTTCGTGCTGCATGTATACTTGTTTTGTAACCTTAGCAAGTATAGTAGCACCTTCAAACCTGTTTTGGTCCTTAATCGTTCTGTCTGACTGTATTTTTATTGGTTTACCTTCTTGAGCAATACTAGAGGAACTAAAAAAAACACCTATGATTATTACGAAAATTATATGTCTCAAAGATCTATATTTTGTGTGCAAAATAACGAAAATTCCAGCTAATGATATTCAAATTTCAGCTAAAAAAGTATCGGTACTGCCTTATAAACGATTCGCTTACGTTGGGGTTGCAGGGTGTTACGCTAATTGTTTATAAAACATTCTTTAATTACAAAAAAGCTCTAGACCAGAATAGGCTAGAGCTTTTTTTAAATTGTATGCTTAACGTTATCTGTGTATCGTTTGTTTACGATCGGGTCCTACGGAAACTATGGTTATAGGAGTCTCTAATTCCTTTTCCAAGAATGCGATATAGTCATTTAATTCTTTAGGAAATTGACTACTATCGGTCATTTTGGTCAGGTCTTCTTTCCAACCTTTCATTTCTGTATATATTGGAGTAATATTTTCGGGTTCAATATTGTACGGTAAGTGATTTATAGTTTGACCTTGATATTCATATCCGGTACAAACTTTTAGTTTCTTAAAGCCGCTTAATACGTCACCTTTCATCATCATCAATTGGGTTACCCCATTTACTTGTACTGCATATTTTAAAGCGACCAGGTCTAACCAACCACATCTTCTTCTTCTACCAGTAGTAGCTCCAAATTCATGACCCACTCTACCCATAGTTTCTCCTACTTCGTCAAAGAGTTCAGTAGGGAAGGGTCCGCTTCCCACACGGGTGGTATAGGCTTTAAAAATTCCGAATACCTCTTTAATTTGATTGGGCGCAACTCCTAATCCTGTGCAGGCCCCAGCAGCGGTGGTGTTTGAAGAGGTTACAAAAGGATAGGTTCCAAAATCAATATCGAGTAACGAACCTTGAGCACCTTCTGCTAAGATTTTCTTGCCGTCTTTTTGAGCTCTATATAAATATTCTTCACTATCAATGAAGGTTAAACTTTTAAGCATTTCAACAGCCGCAAAAAACTCATCTTCAAGTTCTTTTAGATTGTACTCGATCTTAGCATCGTAAAAGTCAATCATAGCCTCGTGTTTATCGGCTAGGTTTCTATAACGTTCTTTCCAGTCGTTTAATTCCAGATCACCAACTCGTATACCATTTCTACCAGTCTTGTCCATATACGTGGGACCGATACCTTTCAGCGTAGAACCTATCTTAGCTTTTCCTTTTGAGGCCTCAGACGCGGCATCTAAAATACGATGTGTAGGTAGGATTAAATGTGCTTTTCGGGAAATAAGCAATTTGGTTTTATAATCAACATTGTATTTTTCTAAATTTTCCAACTCTCTTTTAAAGATAACAGGATCTATAACGACTCCATTACCTACAAGATTAATTGCGTTAGGGTGAAAAATACCACTTGGAATTGTGTGAAGTACGTGTTTTATACCGTCAAATTCTAAAGTATGCCCTGCATTAGGACCTCCTTGAAATCTTGCTATAATATCGTAATCTTTTGTAAGTACATCTACAATTTTACCTTTTCCTTCGTCTCCCCATTGAAGACCCAGTAATAAGTTTACTGCCATTAGTTTATTGATTTGTTGATTTTTTCTTTGTTCCGTAGAAATATAAGGAGTGGTTGGTGATGTCCACATCAAATATCTCTTCTATGGTTTTTTTTATGGATTGAATTCTAGGATCACAAAATTCTAAAACGTCACCAGAGTCTGTAAGGATCAAATGGTCGTGCTGTCGATCAAAATACGATTTTTCATATTGGGCCTGGCTTTGACCAAATTGATGCTTACGCACTAATTTACACTCCAACAAAAGCTCGATAGTGTTATAAAGTGTCGCTCGGCTAACTCTATAATTTTTGTTTTTCATTTTGATATACAAAGATTCTATATCAAAATGTTCATCACTTTCATAAATCTCCTGGAGTATTGCGTATCGTTCTGGTGTTTTACGATGACCATTCTCTTCTAAGAAGCTGGTAAATACGTTTTTAACGATATTTTGATCGTTTTGTGAGTTTTCTTTAGTGCTCATACGTTTGAAAACGCAAATTTACATTATTTTTTGGAAGTTAATTACTGATTTGAAGTTAATAATAAGGAGAAACTCATCTTTAGGTTATGCCAATTGGTAAACAAAAATCCTACAGTAAATTGTACTAAGGTAATGCTATTCACGAATCACTTTATCGATTCCGTTTATCTTACCTAATTTTTGCATTACATCTTTTAAGACATTCTTATTTTTTAGTCCTACCGTTATTTTTCCGGTAAAAACCCCATCGTTGGTATCAAAATTCATATTATAAATAGCAAGGTGCATATTATTAGAGATAATTTGCGTTACCTTATTAACTACACCAATATTATCAATACCGCTTAGTTTTATAACCGCTTTAAACTCCTCTTGGGAGGAATCAATCCACTTGGCAGGCATAATTCTATAGGCATAATTACTTTGCAATTGCAAGGCATTTGGGCAGTCTTTTTTATGTACTTTAATACCTTCATTTACTGTGATGAAACCAAATACATCATCTCCTGGTATTGGGTTACAACAATTAGAAAGTTTATATTCTAATTTCTCTGCGTCCTTACCAAAAACGATCAGATCATATTTAGAAGTAATTTCTTCTTTTTCTACTTCTTTAGAGGTGCCACGACGCATTTTATTTTTAATGAAATTCATAAAAACATTGCTTCTCGTGGTAGCAAACTCTTTTATTTTTTGATTGTCTATGGTACCAAGACCAACACGATAAAAAAGGTCTAAGCTTGTTTTAAGCTTAAAATACAAGACTAACTCATTAACCACTTTTTCGTTTAGTGTTATCTTTTGAGACCTTAGTTTTCTTTTGAGTACTTCTTTTCCTTCTTCTGCAATTTTCTTCTTTTCGTCTCGTAATGCTGATTTGATTTTGGCCCGTGCTCTTGCAGTAGTCGCATAATCTAACCAGCTGGATGAAGGTTTAGAGTTATTAGAAGTAATTATTTCTACTTGATCTCCACTTTTTAATTCGTGGCTAAGTGGCACCAATTTTCCATTTACTTTGGCACCACGGGTGTGTAATCCTATTTCGGTATGGACGCTAAATCCAAAATCCAAAGCGGTAGCACCTTTTGGTAAAGACTTTAAATCTCCCTGTGGGGTAAACACAAATATCTCTTTGGCATAAAGATTAAGCTTAAACTCCTCTACAAAATCAACGGCATTGCTTTCTGAGTTTTCAAGTGCTTCTTGTAAACGGTTTAACCAGCCGTCCAACCCTTGATCTTGTTTTTCCTGGTTGTTTTTATATTTATAATGCGCAGCGTATCCTTTTTCAGCAATCTCGTGCATCCTTTCGCTTCGAATTTGCACTTCTACCCATCGACTGTCAGGCCCAACAACGGTGATGTGTAGTGCTTCATATCCCGTAGATTTTGGTTGCGATATCCAGTCTCTTAATCGAATTGGGTTGGGTCTGTAAAAATCAGTAACTACAGTATAGATTTTCCAGGCGATGAACTTTTCGTTTGCAAAATCAGATTTGTAAATAATTCGTATGGCAAATTTGTCATATACTTCATCAAAAGATATATTTTGCTTGATCATTTTTCGTCTGATCGAGAAAATAGATTTAGGTCTACCTTGAATTTCATAATTCAAGCCTTCTTTATTTAAACCCTCGCGTATTTTATCTGAAAAGCGTTTGATATACTCATCCTGCTCTTCTTTACTTTCCTTAATTTTTTCAAGTATGTCCTGATAAACCTCGGGCTCGGTGTATTTAAGTCCTAAATCTTCGAGCTCTGTTTTGATGTTATAAAGTCCTATACGATGTGCTAAGGGGGCATATATGTATAAGGTTTCAGAAGCGATTTTAACCTGCTTATCGGGCTTCATAGCATCCATAGTCTGCATATTATGAAGCCTGTCGGCTATTTTTATAATTATTACCCGTACATCATCATTTAGCGTAAGCAGCATTTTTCTAAAATTCTCTGCCTGCAATGAAATGTCTTTATCGTGTTTAAGAGAAGATATTTTAGTTAACCCATCCACGATGCGAGCAACTGTATCTCCAAACATTTGTTCAATGTCTACTAAAGTATATTCAGTGTCTTCTACCACATCGTGTAATAATGCGGCTGCGATAGATGTGGCATCTAACCCTATTTCGCTTGCTACGATTTTAGCGACGGCTATGGGATGAAAAATATAAGCTTCACCACTTTTTCTACGTTGCTCTTTGTGGGCATCAACAGCTACATCAAAAGCTTGTCGAATAAGCTTCTTGTCCTCATCATTAAGATGACGATAACTTATGCGCAGCAGCTCTTTATATTGCTTAGCAATTTTTTTGTTTTCTTCTTCTATAGCAGCTTCCGTCATATGCATATTAGTTATAAAAGCCTTGAATATAAGTATTAGTGTGAAGTTTCCCCTTTTTAAAGCCTACCTAATCACAATGCTTTTTTTTATAGCAGAGCTTTAAATAAAATTACGATTATCAATTGTAATGAACAAAAAAATAGGTAAGTATTATCCTTTAATATTTTTAATTCGTTGGAGTAAAGTAGGGTGGGAGTAATGAATGAAAACCATTGCTGGATGTGGGGTCAAGTTGTTTAGATTTTTTTTGGATAGTTTCTTTAAGCTATTGATTAAAGCTGTGCCGCAGTAGGTGCTTTTTGCGTAGGCGTCAGCCTCATATTCAAACTTTCTTGAAACAGAGTTCATAATTAGGCCGGTAACTTCTGAAATGGGACTATACAAAATACCAAAAGCAACTAAACCTACATGGAAAGAAGGCTGAGACACGCCTAGCGCTTCCGATAACAGAGGATTACTGATGAATAAAGATAGAAACCATAAGGTGATTCCTGTTAGTACCACGGATAGAATTAAATTAAAAACAATATGTTTTTTCTTGTAATGACCAACTTCGTGTGCTAGTACAGCAACAATTTCCTCATTGCTCAAGTCATTGATCAGTGTGTCATAAAGTGTAATTCTTTTTTCGCTTCCAAAACCTGAAAAATAGGCATTGGCTTTTGTACTTCTTTTGGAGCCATCGATTACGTAGATATCTTTAAGCTGAAACCCTACTTTTTTCGCATAGGTTTCAATAGTATCTCTAAGCGCTCCATTTTCTAATGGACTTTGCTTATTAAAGATGGGTACGATTAATTTGGCATAAAACATATTCATTGCCAAGGTAAAAACAGAAATTAAGCCCCAGGCGTATATCCAAAATGATTTTCCGGTTAATTCAAAAAACCATATAATTAAAGCTAGTAGCGCTCCGCCAACTATGATTAGCATGATTAATCCTTTGAGCTTATCAGTAAAAAAAGTGACTTTAGAACTTTTGTTGAAACCAAACTCCTCCTCAATAACAAAAGTTTTATAGTAGGCTGCAGGAGTGGATAAAATATCGCTACCAATCATAATAACGCCAAAGAAGATAAGCCCAATCACAATTGGATTATCAGATAAACTTCGGGCAAAATTATCAACTATAGCAAAACCATCAAAAATAAAAAAAAGTAACATTAGGATAAGCGAAACACTGGATGACACCAATTTAAATTTAAAATTAACCTTTTTATAGGCTACAGATTTTTGATATTCATCCTCTGGATATACATCCGCAACTTCTTTAGGGATTTCATCATTAAAATGAAGCGCATTCAAGAAGTCTAACAATGTATCTATGACGAATACAATGATAACTATGGTAATCAATAAATAAAATAACGTGGATGGCGTCATTAGCTATAGGTAATTAGGTTCTTTGGATTTGGGTATAGGAACGGTAATTTACTAATTTTTAGTGTATTTAGTACTAACTAAATGTCCAAAGATTTTTTTATGATATTAATTTGTAAAGTCTCGTTGTCGTTTTGCCTCAAAAACTAAAATTCCTGCTGCAACAGAAACATTCATCGAATCGATCTTTCCTTGCATTGGTATTTTAATGTTTTTTGTAGTGTTTTTTAACCATAAATCCGTTAAACCAGTTGCTTCCGTTCCCACAACTATAGCGCTGGGCTGCGTATAATCTATGCGATGGTAATCTACTGAAGCTTGTAATGCAGCGCCGTAAATATTTATTTTATTTTTATGTAAAAATGTAATGATATTCTCGGAAGTTTCTGTGATGATTGTATTGGTAAAAACACATCCTACGCTAGATCGAATGATGTTAGGGTTGTAGATATCCGTAAGCGGATCTGCAATGATAACCGCATCAATATTTGCAGCATCCGCTGTTCTTAGTAGCGCACCAATATTACCAGGTTTTTCAATGGATTGAGCGATGAGATAAAGCGGTGAGTCCTGGTTGATATTTAACAAGGATAAATCGTGATCTTTGCTTTTAAAAAGACCAATAACACCCTCTGTAGAAGACCGATACGCTAATTTATTATATACTTCTTTGGAAACTGCAATTAACTTGGCTCCTTCTAGGGAGGTGAAATTTAGATTTTCTTGCTGAAGGATACTGTCGCAATAGTAGAGTTCTAAAAGCGTATATCCTCCTTGCACGGCAAGCATGATTTCGCGAACACCTTCCACGCTAAACTTTTGTTCTTTTCTTCGAACTCTGGATTTTTCTTGAAGTGAGGCTAAAAATTTTATCCTTGGATTCTGTATGCTAGTAATGGTATCTGACATAGCTGCAAATATAAAAGGTATTTGGTACACTATATCAAAGTTGTGTCTTAATTAAGGTGATATTCTATTTCACCTTTAATATACTCTAGAGTTTTGTTTAAACTATCCGACAATGCAGTAATCCGCTCTATGTCTTTTTGCTCTTTTGCTAAGGTTTCAATTTCTTGTAATTGTGCCGCTTGCGATTTCAATCCGAGAGAACTAAAGCTAGATTTAGACTTATGCGCATAATGACTTATTTGTTCCCAATTCTGAACGCGTATACTTACCTGCAATTCGATGAAGTCGTCTGGCGTTTCATCGACAAAGAGTTGAAGGACTTGATGGATAATATCACTATCACCACTAAACGTTTCGTTTAAAAAACTTAAATCTAATATATTTGATGCAGCTTCTGTTTTAGTCGTGTTTATTGGGCGATCCAGTGCCTCTATTTCTTCTCTAGGAGTGTCTTTGAGGCTAAATAGAATTTCTTCTAATGCTTTTTCGCTAATCGGTTTGGTGATGTAGTAGTTCATACCGACCTCAATAGCCTTGCGTTTTGCTTCTGGAAATACATCGGCAGAACACGCAACTATTGGGATTTGACTAATATTGGGGTCCGATGATTTCCGGATTTGAATAGTGGCTTCCACACCATCCATTACGGGCATATGCATATCCATTAAAATAAGGTCAAAGGTAGATTCTTCGAGTTTTTCTAAGACTTCCTGACCATTATTTGCTATTTCTGTTTCTATTTCCCATTCATTAAAGAGTTGACTGATAAAAAATTGATTCATTTTGTTATCTTCTGCAACCAATACTTTCATTCCTGTAACTTTATTTTCTGTTTTTTCTAAAATTAATTCATCCTTTGCGCTGTATCCATTTTTTAAATTGCTCTTTTGATAGGCGATAGTAAATTCAAATTGCGATCCGCCTCCTAATGTGCTACTTACTTCCAACGTACCACCTTGGAGTTCAATTAACTTTTTACTTATAGAAAGTCCTAGTCCCGTTCCTTCGATTTTCGTTTTACCAGGTTTATGGACTTGATAAAAGCTTTTAAAAATTTGAGTTAATTTATCTTCTGGTATACCGATACCTGTATCCTTAACAGTAAACCTAAGCTTTAATTCTTCCTTATCATCTAGGGCAACTGAGGCATTGATAGCCACACTGCCTTTTTGAGTAAATTTGATCGCGTTACCTAAAAGATTGGTTAAAATTTGATTCAGCCTTAATTGATCCCCCACAATAAATTTAGGAATATTATCGCTGATGCTTAATTCATAGCTTAATCCTTTTTCTTCGGCTTTAATTCTAAACCCTCTGGATACGTTTTTTAATAACTCGTGAATATTAAAGTCTGCTTGGTGTAATGTTATTTTACCAGCTTCAATTTTACTAAAATCAAGAATATCATTGATTAAGACTAATAAATTCTCCGCAGAAAATTGAATGCCATCCAAATTTTTTCTGTCTACCTCAGGATTATTGAAGCCACTTTTTTGCAGAATTCCGGTTAATCCCAGAATAACATTAAGAGGTGTTCTGATTTCGTGACTCATATTGGACAAGAAAATCGACTTGGCTTTTGCAGATTTTTCTGCCATAACCTTAGCCTCTCGTATCTCGTTATCAATAAGTTTTTTATTCGTAATGTCTCTAAAAAAAGCATTAAATAAAAAATCGTCTTTGACCTTAATTGGTACAATTGTTAATTCTACATATACAATAGAACCATCTCTAAGATTAACAGCAGTTTCAACTCTACGATTGATAAGTTGTCCTTCTCCGTAAGCGATATAATCTTCAAAACTGGTTCTTAATTCTTCACGTAGTTTTCTAGGTACAAAGCTATATATACTTTCGCCTATGGTTTCACTACGTTTTACTTTTAAAATATTTTCCGCCTGATTATTCCAGTTAAGTACAGTACCATCGCTTTTGGCTAAGATCGTGCCATCCATAGCGGTTTCTAGAACTGTAGTTTTAAGATATTCACTAAATTTTAGCTCTTCTTCAATTTTTTTTCGCTCAACGATTTCTTTGGTTAGCCGCTCATTTATTTCCTCCATGCTGTACAGTTGCTTCTGTAGCATTCTAAGCATTTGTTGCTTACTTGGAAAATGAATGAGGTCCTTAGCTAAGATTTCTTCGGGAATAACGTTAAGTGTTGCAGTAAAAGATTCTAAAAGGTTATACGACTGAAAATGTTGTTTGTATATTAATAAATAAATATTTGTTATGGCATTAATGCCAATTTGATTTTTAAATACAGCATAAATTGTTGTGGAGTAATCCAGCAACTTCTTTCTTTCGTTAATGAGATCCAATCGATTGATATCATAATTACGCTGCAAGCTGTTTTTGATATTTAATATTTCTTGGCTTACGTCAGATCCAATAAGCTCAATGGATTTGTCTAATACACGCGATAAAAATAACTTACAAAGCATAAGCTCTTGCTCTTTTAAACTTTGGAATATCAGCTTAAAATGTGCAAAATTTAATAGTGCTGGATACTTTTCTTGTATGGTATCTCTTAATTGTTGTTGAGAGAGTTTTGTAACTGAATTTCTTTCCGTAATTTGTTGCTCTAACAGCAAGTAAATCTCAGGTAGTGATTCAATTTTTCGGGTGATCGAAGATTTTTCAAAGGTTTTGATTTTACTCTTTAGGGAACTATCGCTTATAGGGAATTCAATCTCTTTCCATAAAAAGTGGATAAGATCACTGATAACCTTCTCATCCGAACTTTGCTTTTTATTACTTTGCTTGGTAATAAAATAATTTTTGAACTTGTTTATGATCATTTCTTGATAGGAATCAATTGGAGCTCAGTTTTTTCACCTTTATCTAGGTCGATATTGAACAACGAAAATATACTAAACAATAGCATTGAAGCGGTAGCGGTCCATACTATAGTAGTCAACTCAGTAAACAAGATTAAAATTATCATTACTGCTTTCAATAGGTTGATTAATAAAACTTTAGGGCGAAATAAATACATATAATCGATTTGTAACAAAAATACACAAAAATCTGAGCTGACAATGTAGTTTAACAGTTTAAACGCAAAAAAACACGATAAAATACACTGCTTTAAGTTTTAGATGTAAAAAAAATCCCGCTATTGCGGGATTTTCTAAGTGAGATATATTGTTAAAAGAATTATTTTACTTTATCTACAATAGCTTTAAAAGCTTCTGGGTGATTCATCGCTAAATCTGCAAGCACCTTACGGTTAAGCTCTATATCATTAGCTTTTACTTTACCCATAAATTGAGAATAAGACATTCCGTGTAATCTAGCACCTGCATTAATACGAGTGATCCATAAGGCACGGAAGCTTCTTTTTTTGTTTCTACGGTCTCTATAAGCATATTGCATTGCTTTATCCACCGCGTTTTTGGCTACTGTCCAAACGTTTTTACGACGTCCAAAATAACCTTTTGCTTGCTTAAGAACCTTTTTTCTTCTAGCTCTCTTCGCAACAGAATTTACTGATCTTGGCATAATTTTAAATTTTTTAGTAGTAGGCGATCATTACTGATACTTGCTTATTTTATAATAGCCTAACTCCTGGGTTTATACTAATTCTAACCAAATACTATTTTGGTACAATTATTTAATACACAATTGTTCCTTAATACTATTTTCATCGCTTTTGTGCACTAATGTGGAGTGCGTTAAAGCAAGCTTACGCTTTTTAGATTTCTTTGTTAATATGTGACTCTTGAAAGCGTGCTTTCTCTTAATTTTACCAGTTGCAGTAACTTTAAATCGTTTTTTAGCACTGGATTTAGTTTTCATTTTAGGCATCTTATCCTTAATTTTAATCTCACTTATTATTGTATATATAACTAATGCTAAAAGATTAGTTATATTTATTTTCCTTTTTTAGGAGCTATGAACATTGTCATTCGCTTACCTTCTAGTTTCGGCATTTGTTCTACTTTTCCGTATTCTTCTAAATCCGTGGCAAGTCTTAATAATAATATCTGGCCTTTATCTTTATAAACAATAGATCTTCCTTTAAAGAAAACATAAGCCTTTAATTTCGCCCCATCTTGTAGGAACTTTTCGGCGTGTTTTTTCTTAAATTCATAATCATGTTCATCGGTATTAGGACCAAATCTTATTTCTTTGATCGTAACTTTTGTAGCCTTAGCCTTGAGAGCTTTGTCTCTTTTTTTCTGTTCGTAAAGGAATTTTTTATAATCCATAATTTTACAAACAGGAGGGTTAGCTTTAGGTGATATTTCCACTAAATCTAATCCTTGTTCTTCCGCAAGCTCTCTTGCTTTTTTAATCGGATAGATATCCGTTTCTACGTTATCTCCGACTAAACGAACTTCATCAACTCTAATTCGATGGTTGATTCTATGTGCATCTTCTTTTTTCTCCCGAAATGCTTGTTGGGATCTTCTTCTTCGTATTGCTATGACGTTAAAATTTTAAATTAAACTTCTTTTTACTTTAAATATACTATCCATTAAAGGACTTTAAGGTTCTATTTATCTCTTCTTTAACAATTTTATTAAAATCCGAGATGCTTATCGAACCTAAATCTTCACCTCCGTGTTTTCGCACAGAGATGGTGTTGGTTTCTTCTTCCTTTTCACCAACGATTATAATATAAGGAAATTTATTTAATTCCGCCTCACGAATTTTTTTACCAATCGTCTCGTTACGATTATCCGCAAGGGCGCGAATTTCGTTATTTTCTAACAAATTTAAAACTTTTTCCGAGTATTTTTCATATTTCTCACTGATAGATAGTACAATAGCCTGCTCTGGCATTAGCCACAGTGGGAAGTTTCCGCCGGTATGCTCTAATAAAATAGCAATAAAACGCTCCATACTTCCAAACGGTGCACGGTGAATCATCACTGGTCTATGCGACTCGTTGTCACTTCCTTTATAGGTAAGGTCAAAACGCTCAGGTAAGTTATAATCTACCTGTATGGTACCTAATTGCCAGCTTCTACCTAAAGCATCTTTGACCATAAAGTCAAGCTTGGGTCCATAAAACGCAGCTTCACCAGTTTCAATTACATAGTCTAGTCCTTTATCTTTTGCAGCGTTGATGATGGCATTTTCTGCTTTTTCCCAGTTTACGGGATCGCCAATATATTTTTCAGGATTTTCTAAATCTCTAACCGATACCTGGGCAGTAAAGTTTTCGAACCCTAAAGACCCGAATACATAAAGAACTAAATCAATAACTTTTTTAAACTCTGAATCCAATTGATCAGGGGTGCAAAAAATATGCGCATCGTCTTGTGTAAATCCACGTACCCTTGTTAAGCCGTGCAACTCTCCACTTTGCTCGTAGCGATACACCGTACCAAACTCAGCAAATCGCTTTGGTAAATCCTTATAGGACCACGGTTCACTGCTATAAATCTCACAGTGGTGCGGACAATTCATCGGTTTCAGTAAAAACTCTTCTCCTTCAGCGGGTGTATGGATGGGTTGAAAGCTGTCCTCACCGTATTTTGCATAATGACCAGAAGTAACATACAACTCCTTTTGACCAATATGTGGAGTAACTACCATTTCATAACCTGCTTTTTTCTGAGCTTTCTTTAAAAATTGCTCTAATCGTTCTCTAAGCGCAGCTCCTTTTGGTAACCAAAGCGGTAGTCCTTGCCCCACTTTTTGCGAAAACGTAAATAAACTTAGTTCTTTGCCTAGTTTTCTGTGGTCTCTTTTTTTAGCTTCTTCTAATAAATAGAGATACTCTTTTAAGTCTTTCTGCTTCGGGAAGCTAATCCCATAAACCCGGGTTAATTGCTTATTGTTTTCGTCTCCTTTATAATAAGCCCCTGCTACGCTCATTATTTTGACCGCTTTAACAATACCTGTATTGGGAATATGGCCACCGCGGCATAAATCCGTAAAGGTGTCGTGATCGCAAAACGTTATGGTACCGTCCTCAAGTCCTTCAACAAGATCTACTTTATATTCATTTTTTCCCTTATAATAAGATAGCGCCTCTTCCTTGCTTACTGAACGCATCTTAAAATCGTGCTTACCTCTGGCTATTTCCAACATCTTTTTTTCAATGCTGTCAAAATCCTTTTCAGAAAGCGTGTGTTCACCTAAATCCACGTCATAATAAAAGCCATTTTCAATAGCAGGTCCTACCCAAAGCTTTACACCAGGGTATAGTTCTTCTAATGCTTGTGCTAAGATATGGGCAGAGGAGTGCCAAAAAGCCTTTTTACCTTCATCCTCTCTCCAGGTGTAGAGTACCAGATTACCATCTGTTGTCAGTGAGGTAGCGGTTTCGATAATAGTATTGTTAAATTTGGCAGAAAGAACATTTCTGGCAAACCCTTCGCTAATATCTTTTGCTACTTCCATAGGAGTAATACCGCTTTGGTATTCTCTAACTGAACCGTCTGGTAATGTAATTTTAATCATTTCTTATTTATTAAAGGAGCAAAGATAATAGGATAATACTATCCTTACAATAGTATTGTGTTACATAATTCATATTTAATACGATTTAAGTATAAACTAACGGATATCCTTTCTTACTAGGGGTAGTTGTTTTGATTTATAGTAGTCGTTTTAAGGTATTCTGCAGATCATCCCTGCGATGCAGTTCTGCGGGCTTTCCGTTGTATCTTGGTTTGTTAGTGTGTTAACAAACCAAGGATGCCACTACAATCCCTATCTGATACCAGTTAGGGGTAGGCGAGGATCTTTTTATACTTGTAATGCTGTTATGTTATTTAAAGAAAGATTTGTCTGCTATTATTTATCCTAGTATGTCTCTTTTGTAAGTGTTTTTATTTTTTTAAGGGGTATTCATTTGCCCTTCAGTGGGTTAAAAAATACTTTAAAAAAACCTTCATAAAAGTTGTTTGTAATTGAAAAAAGGGTGGTATGTTTGCACCCGCTTACCGCAAGAGGGTTGGCTTGAGTTCATTGATTATTTAGTGTTTTTTTTACGGTTTAGGAGTAGGAGATGTAAGTTGTTTTAGGAAGTAAAAACAGGGTGTAAAAAAAATCTAAAAAAGTTGTTTGTAATTCAAAAAAGGGTGTTATGTTTGCACCCGCAAAACGGGATAGTTGTTTTGTTTGGTTCATTGAGATAGGGTTTATTGTTTTACTGGTTTTTTTGGGG